>CAWBBV010000005.1:10000-139830 GCA_963787125.1 uncultured delta proteobacterium | reverse complement strand
TGTGGCTGAGAGGATAACAGCTTAAAAAACAAAAATAATAGACCGCGGATGACGCGGATGTAGCTGATCTACACGGATTTTGAGTGCAAAAGCTTGGTGGGGTTAACCAAAAAAGAATCTGATTTATCCGCCTTTATCCGCCTTTATCCGCTCAATCCGCGTCATCCGCGTTCTATTAAGGTTTTAGATTTTAACAGGAGGAAACAATATGAAACTACTGGTCTGCATCAAACAAGTCCCCGACATGGAATCGAGATTCAAACCCGACGCCAAAGGGACCTGGTACTCAGAAACCGACCTGGCCTGGCGGATGAACGAATACGACGAATACGCCGTCGAAGAAGCTGTCAAACTGCGAGAAAAACAGGGCGAAGGGTGCGAACTCACCGTCCTCTCCATCGGCCCTGACCGAGTAGTCGAAGTCAATCAAAAAAGCCCTCGCCATGGGCGCTGACAAAGCCGTCCATATCCAGGACCAGGACGCCGCCGGAAAAGACCCCTGGCAGATAGCCACCATCATCGCCGCCCACGCCAAAGACCAGGGGTACGACATCATCTTCACCGGCATGCAATCACAAGATCGCGGCTCAGCCCAGATCGGCGTCCTCCTTGCAGAACTGCTCGGCTCACAGCTGTGCCACCACCCTCATCGGCTTTGCCTATGAGAGCGGCGTCATCACCGCCAAACGGGAACTGGAAGGAGGCCTCAAAGGGGTAGTCAAACTCAAAACCCCCGCCGTCGTCACCTGCCAGCTCGGCCTCAACACCCCCAGATACCCGACCCTCCCCAACATCATGAAAGCCAAAAAGAAAGAGATCACCCTCATCCCCGTAGCCGACCTCTTAAAAGACACAGCCCTCACCACCACCGCCAGCTTCCACCCACCCGCCAAAAAAGGGAGCGGAATCGTACTCGAAGGGGACGTCAGTGAACTCGTTGCGAAAGTGATTACCATACTGAAAGAGAAAACATCAGTACTGCGATAGAAAAAATAATCAAAAGGCAATAGAACGCGGATGACGCGGATCTAGCGGATTTACACGGAGATTAAAACCTGAAAGACTTTAAGTTTAACCCAAAAAACGAATTTGATTTATCCGTTCTTATCCGCTCAATCCGCGTCATCCGCGTTCTATCAAGGTTTTAAGACTCTAAGGAGACAATCATGAAAACATTACTCATAGGCGAAACCCGTGAAGGCAGACTCCTTGACACCACCTACGAACTCCTCGGCTTTGCCCAAGAACTCGGCGCCGACAGCGTTCTCTTCCTCGTCGGCAGCGAAACGGCACTCCCCGCCTGCAGCAGCAGGCTCTACCTGGCCGACGTAGCCGCCGCCGGAGAATACAACCCCGACCTCCACAAAGCGCTCATCCTCCAGGCCATAGCCAAAGAAAACCCCGACTACATCGTCTTCGTCCACTCCTCCTACGGCTGGGACCTGGCACCGCGCATAGCCGCCAGCCTGAAAAGTGCCCAGATCTCCGAAATAACCGCCATCAAAGACGGGCAACTTGAAGTTGGCTGCTGCAACGCCAAAATGCGCCGAACCGTCACCCCCCAGACAAAAACCGCCGTCCTCACCATCCAATCGGGCGCCTTCCCCGTCCTCATCCCCGGCGGCGTCCCGCAGATAGAAAAACTCACCGCCACCGCCGCCAGCGGTCTGGAATTTCAGGGGTACGAACCGGCCGAAGCCAAAGACGTCGACCTGGCTAAAGCCGAAATCATCGTCACCGCCGGCCGGGGGATCGGTAAAAAAGACAACGTCGCCACCATCCAGGCGCTCGCCAAAGCCCTTGGCGGCGAACTGGGTGCCAGTCGCCCGGTCGTCGACGCCGGTTGGGTCGAGCACAGCCATCAGGTAGGGACCACCGGCCAGACCGTCAGCCCCAAACTGTACATCGCCTGCGGTGTCTCCGGTGCCATCCAGCATTTGGCCGGGATGAAGAAATCTGACTTCATCATCGCCATCAACAAAGACAAAGATGCCCCGATCGGCGAGATAGCCGACGTGCTGGTGGTTGCCGATGTCATGCAGTTTGTCCCGGCCATGACGGCGAAACTGGGGTAATGAAGAGTCTTACCGGCATACAGGTGGTAAATCTGGCGGTTAACCTTCCCGGGCCGGCAGCAGCCATGCGTCTTTTTCAGCTTGGTGCCACTGTAGTCAAGGTCGAGCCACCATCTGGCGACCCCATGGAGCTCTATCATGCCGGTTGGTACCGGGATATGGCAGCAGGTCATGAAGTGGTAAGAATTGATCTCAAGAACGATGAAGGTCGGAACATTCTCGATGGGCTCTTGAGCCACGCAGATCTTCTCATCAGTGCCACACGACCTGCTGCCATGGAGCGCCTGGGGCTTGGCTGGGCTGAGCTGCAAAGTAAGTATCCGCGCCTTTGTCAGGTAGCCATTACCGGTTATCCGGCGCCCCGGGAGAACGAGGCGGGGCACGATCTGACCTATCAGGCATCGCTGGGACTGCTTACGCCTCCGTATATGCCGCGAACACTTATGGCTGATATGGCAGGCGCCGAGCAGACGCTTTCTGCAGCGTTGGAGTTGTTGCTGCGGCGGGAGCGTTGCAAAGAGGCAGGTTACGCTGAAGTTGCACTCTCCACCGCTGCCGAATGGATGAGTGAGCCGCTTCGCTATGGTTGTACGGCTGAAGGTGCAATTCTTGGCGGGGGGATCCCTGAATACAGTATGTATCAGGCTGCAGACGGTTGGGTTGCCGTTGCAGCCCTTGAACCGCACTTTAAGAGCCGGCTGGAGAGCGAGCTCGAAATTTCAACAGTGCACGAATATCAAGCGGTCTTTCAAACAAAAACGGCTACAGAGTGGGAAAAGTGGGGGCAGGAGAAGGATGTGCCGGTAGTTGCCGTGAAGTGATCTCAAAAGGAGGTAAACGCATGTATCTGGAGTTGACCGAAGAACAGAAGCTTATTCAGGAGACTGCCCGTGACTTTGCCAAGACAGAGCTGGAGCCGGTTGCCAGCCAGCTTGATCAGGGGGGCGACCGCGGGCCGCTGCTGGCGAACCTGAAAAAACTTGCCGAGCTCGGCTTTATGGGGCTTAACGTCAAGGAGCAGTATGGTGGCAGTGAGGCAGGTGTTATCGCCTTTAGTCTGGCAATCACCGAAATTGCCCGGGTCTGCGCGTCCACAGCCGTCACTGTTTCTGTAAACAATATGGTTTGCGAGGTAATTCAGGCGGTCGGCACTGAAGCGCAGAAGCTTGCATATATCCCTAAGATTTGCTCCGGTGAGTATGCTGCCGGTGGTTTCGGACTGACTGAGACATGTGCTGGATCCGACCCGTCAGGGATGTCGACCCAGGCTGTTAAGGACGGCGACTTTTACATCCTGAACGGCGCCAAGATTTTTATCACCAGTGCTCCCTATGCCGGTGTTTTTGTTGTCTGGGCGGTTACCGATAAAGATGCGCCGAAGGGGAAAGGTATCAGTTGCTTTCTGGTCGAGTCCGGTACGCCCGGCCTGATAATCGGCAAAGAAGAACACAAAATGGGACAGCACGCTTCGGCAACCAACGAGCTTATCTTCGACAACTGCCGTGTTCCGGCAAGTGCCATGATGGGTAAACTGAATGACGGCTTCAGGATTGCCGTGGCAGAGCTTACCGGTGGACGGATCGGCATCGGTTCACTGGGTCTTGGCGTCGGTCTGGCAGCAATGGATTATGCCACAAAATATACGACCGAGCGGGTTCAGTTTGGGCAGAAGATCAGCAGTTTTCAGGCTCTGCAGTGGATG
The DNA here is from genome assembly GCA_963787125.1 of uncultured delta proteobacterium. Lineage (GTDB taxonomy): Bacteria > Desulfobacterota > Desulfuromonadia > Geobacterales > DSM-12255 > VEOV01. Next base: position 136,053 of record CAWBBV010000005.1, on the reverse strand, counting down.
GTGGCTGATGGTTACACTGAGCTTGAAGCGGCCAGACTCCTTCTCATGAGTGCCGCCTGGCGCAAGGAGAATGGCAAGTCCTATGCCAAAGAGGCCTCCATGGCCAAACTCTTCGCCACCGAATCAGCCAACCGTGCCTGTTACAGTGCCATGCAGATGCTGGGCGGCTATGGCTACACCCAGGACTTCCCGATTGAGCGGTTTACCCGGGATGCCAGGATAACTTCCATTTACGAGGGAACCAGCGAAATCCAGCGCTTGATAATTTCGCGGGAGATTTTGAGAAACTTCAATTAGGTTGCAAGGAGGAATGGATGAGTACCGATAAGCGTATTACCCTGCAACAGGCGGCCGAGATAGTCAAGAACGGCTCCAGTCTAACGTTTTCCGGCTTTACGATCTGGCGCAGACCATTTGCTCTAATTTACGAACTGATCCGGCAGAAGCGGAAAAATCTTCACCTCATCGAAGTGAACGGCGGTCCCCAGACAGAATTTCTGGTTGGAGCCGGTTGCGTCGATATCTGGGAGTCATGCTGGGTCGGCCATGAGCTTTACGGCAAATACGGCGCCAATCTTTCCCGTAAGGTCGGTAACAAGGAGATCATTGTCGAGGATTACAGCCATGCCGAAATGATGTTCCGTTTCGCCGCTGCCGCCCAGGGGGCCGCCTATGCGGTCACCCAGACGTCCCTTGGCACCGATATCCACAATCCTGAATATGATATGCTTGGCCGGGCCGGGCTGCGTGACGGTAAGCGGATTGCCAAGCAGAAGTATGTCTTTACGGAAGATCCGTTTTTTGATGCCGGTGCTCAGGTGCTGATCCCGGCGGTGAAGATCGATGTGGCAATTCTCTGTGTTCAGCAGGTTGGCGATGAAGGGACTGTCAGAGTCAATGGCCAGTATTACTCGGACCCTGAGGCAGCCCGCACTGCCGATATAACGATTGCCATAGCGGAGGAGATAGTGCCGGAGGAGTATCTGCGCCGTAACGCCGACCAGAATACCATCCCGAGTTTTGAGGTTGACTATATCCTTGAGTGCCCGTTTGGCGGCCATCCGACCGGAATGTTCGGCCGCTATGATGTAGATGGCAACTTCCTGAAAGATTTTTATGGCAGAACCCGCACCCAGGAAGGGTTTGACGATTTTGCCAAAGAGTGGATTCACGGTCATGACCATATGAGTTATCTGGAGAAGCTTGGGTGGCCGCGCATGCTGAAGCTGAAGGCCAATACTGCCTTGAACTACAGCCCGCGTGAGAAGAAGGGGGGTAAATAATATGTCAGAGTATGCGAAACCTGAAGAGTTCGGTCTTGCTGACCTGCTCTGCTGTGCAGCTTCCCGCGAGGTGGCGGACAATGAGATAGTCTTTGCCGGCACCGGCCTGCCCATGGTTGCTATCATGCTGGCACAAAAGACTCATGCCCCCAACCTGAAACTGATCTTCGAAGCTGGAACCCTGGACGGACGGCCACCTGAGTTACCGACGTCAGTTGGCGATGCCCGTTGCGAGATGGGAGCTTCCCGCTCCTCCGGACTTAATGATGCCTTCAGTATTGCCCAGCGAGGTCTCGTTGATCTCGGTTTTCTCGGCGGCGCTGAAGTTGATATGTACGGCAATGTCAATACCACCTGTATCGGCGACTATCTGAACCCGGAACTGCGACTTACCGGCAGTGGCGGTAACCCGGATATCAACTCCTTTGCCAGGCGGACAGTCTTTATCATGGTGCATGAAAAGCGGCGTTTTGTGGAGCAGGTCAGCTACATCACCAGCCCCGGCTGGCGGGTTAAAAAGTGGCCCGGCGGTGAGTTTGTCCATCGGCGTGAACTTTACGGCGCTGCTTTTCGCGGCGGACCGTCAGCGGTCATCAGTACCGCCGGGGTATTCCGTTTTGATGAAGGTAGCGGACTGATGTATCTCGATACCTGCCACCCGGGGAAAACTCCTGAAGAGATCAAGGGGCTTTGCCAGTTCGAGCTGGATATTTCAAGGGTAAAAGGTGATACCGAGTTGCCGACCCGCGAGGAGCTGCGGATTATTCACGAGGTGCTTGATCCTGATGAGATCTTCATTCCAAAGGTGAAGCCGGTGTAGAATTCGCAGCCGCATAATGAAAACAATAAAGGCCGCTCCCTGATCCCTGGGAGCGGCCTTTATTATCCTGTACTTGGCGGTTTAAAACTGCCAGTCAGATTTAGATCTAACTGGCGGCGCTGTAACAGTTCTTACCGTTATTTTTTGCCTGGAGCAAGGCCTGATCTACGTTTTTGAGGCAATCATCCACAGTCTGCCCTGCCCGGTATTCGCAGATTCCAAGACTAACAGTGATCCGGATGCCTGGTTTGTTTGCCTTGAACTCGGTCATGGCCACAGACTGGATTATTTTATTGGCTACGGACAGCGCCCCATCGATGCCGGTTTCCGGGAGGAGAAAGAGAAATTCCTCACCTCCCCAGCGAGCGCAAAAATCCTCACTCCTGACACACTCCCGTAGCAGGCACGAAAGCTCGAACAGGACATCGTCACCGTGATTGATGCCATAGGTGTCGTTTACCTGCTTGAAGTTATCGATATCGGCCATAATGATCGAATATGTCCGCTGATGGCGTAGGGCACGGCTATGTTCCTGATCTATCTTGTCAGAAATGTCGCGCCTGTTTGCCAGTCCGGTCAGCGGGTCGATTCTGGTAGCCAGATCAAGAGACCGGGTCATTTCTCCAAGCTGGGTCTTGAGGCGATCAATATCCCTGGCAGCTAATTCGGCCAACTGCACACTTTCCCTTGTCAGCTCGAGCAGTTGGCTGAAGTCAGGGAGGAGCGGGTTTTTCGCATAGTTCTCTTCGGAAACAAGAAACTCGCAACGCCGTATCCCTTCTTTGATCGTCGCAACATCTTTCATGCTGACTCTGCTCATGGGTATCTCCTGTTTCTTGGCAGATAGTTTAAACGTTTATTCTTCAGGATGATACCTTCTGTGAGTCAGGTTTTCAATCAGTTATAAGTCAACTTTGCTGAGAAATGTTTATCTTGCTGTGAACTGGAGCTTTTGCCCGTCAGAAAGGACGGCCACAAGCTACGTATATTTGGAAAGGTCAGGTGACGGCTGGCTTGTCGCAACCCTCTAGATAACTTATTCCAGTTCAAATGCTTTAATTCTTCAGGCGTTGAAAATCCCTTGCGACTATGTTCTAATACCTGATCGTGGAAAAGGATATCTATATAGCCCTTGGCTCGAATATTGGTGACAGAGAAGGGAATCTTCTCCGGGCGGTTGCTGCAATCGGGCAGTTGCCTGACTCAAAGGTTACGGCGCTATCGTCATTTTATGACACCGAGCCTGTCGGCATGGAGTCCGCTGAAAATTTCCTCAATGCGGTTTTAAAGCTGGAAAGTTCCTTGAGCCCGGATGAACTGCTGAATGAGCTGATGCGGATCGAGACAGCTGTTTTCCGCAGAGAGAGAGTTTCCGGAATAGAGTCGCGCAGAATGGACCTCGACCTGCTGCTTTACGGGGAGGCGCTGATCGACAGGCCGCCGACTCTGGTGATCCCTCATCCACGGCTGCACCAACGGAGATTTGTGCTGGCACCGCTTGCTGAGATTGCTTCTGATTACTGTCACCCTTGTTTACATAAAACCATCAGCGAATTACTTGCCGGTCTGGATGAGAATTCACAGGTAAGGAAAATTTAAAGGATCCAATTTGAGAATTATTCTCTGGCTTTTATTAGGTTACATCGGCTACCGGATCGTTAAAGGCTTTTGTGCCAATAAAGAGGCAGCTGCAAAGCCGCTTAAAGACTCAGAAGCGTTTCAGGATCCGGTCTGTGGCATGTACGTGTTGCCGGAAGATGCCACGGTCGGGCGATTGGAAGGTGAAAAAATTTATTTCTGCTCTATTGGCTGCCTTGAGAAATATCAGGAAAAACTGCAAAGCAAATCAAACTGAACTACGGAGGATTTATGAAGTTTTTTATCGACACTGCGGATGTTAATGAGATCAGGGAAGCTCACGCACTTGGATTGGTTGACGGAGTAACCACAAATCCATCTCTTATCGCAAAATCGGGACGCAAATTTGAAGATGTTATCAAGGAGATAGTCAGTATCGTTGACGGGCCGATCTCTGCCGAAGTTATCTCTCTTGAGCACGACGGTATGATAGTTGAGGCGCTTGAGCTGGCAAAGATCCACAAGAATATTGTCATCAAGCTGCCGATGTGCGCCGAAGGGCTCAAGGCAACCAAAACCCTGACGGAAAAGGGGATAAAAACTAATGTTACTTTGATATTCACTGCGATGCAGGCACTTTTGGCTGCAAAAGCGGGGGCAACATATGTGTCTCCGTTTGTTGGTCGTCTCGACGATATTTCGCAGGACGGTATGGGGATTATCGATGACATCAGGACTATCTTTGATAATTACGGCTACGATGCCGAAATCATCGTTGCCAGCATTCGCAATCCGATCCATGTGCTGGACTCTGCTCTTATCGGTGCTGATGTGGCGACCATTCCGTACAGCGTTATGATGCAGCTGTCCAAACATCCGCTCACTGATGCCGGCATCAAGAAGTTTCTTGAGGATTGGGAAAAAGTGCCAAAATAGAATCATTGACAACATCGGCAGCAGTAGAAAAGGCGAGGAGTTTACCCCTCGCCTTTTCTTGTTTTATACAGGTTCTAATCTGTTGTTAGCGGTAGCATGCCGATAGGACATTTAGAGTCGGGAAGTGTCTCAAAACGGTTTATGTCCGTTTTTTAGCTGAAATGACGTTTTTTGGCATAAGTTCGCATAAAACAGATTTGAACCAGTTTATTGATAAATCATCATCATTTAGGCCGTGGTCGATTGATTGTCATAAGCCAAATTGTATCTTGTGCAACTTATTGAAATGATGGGATGAGTAAGGTTAGGGCGTGAATATGATTCTGTTTTTAGATAGGCAGGCGCTAATTTTAATTAAAATCCAAAGTTTCCAGATTTGTGGCATGGAACAAGCAATAATTAAAATTAAAATCCAAACCTAAAGGAGAATTCTTATGTCACTAATTATCGCAGGATTATTGGTAGTTTCGTCTTTTGTGTTAGTTGCCCAGATTCTGTCCTATAGCGCCTATAAGGCAAAGTAGAGTTTTTTTGTTAAATATACTTTATAGCCACTTTTTGGGTCCTGCCCGAAAAGTGGCTATTTTTTGTCGGATTGCTGCAATTTCTAAGCATCAGCCTTGTTGTTTTTCTGCTTCCAGATATAAACAGCTATCAAAAGTGCACTGAAGAGGATCACACCAACAACTGCCTGATGTGAGTATTTCATGATGAGTTCCTGTTTTTCGCCGATAAAGTAGCCGATCCACGCCAGGATAGTGCACCACATGCCGGCGCCAACAACGGTATAAAGGGAGAAGCGGAGGTGATTCATGCCGGCGATTCCAGCCGGGATGGAAATAAGGTGGCGAATAACCGGCAACAGCCTGCCGATGAAAGTTGAAATTTCACCATGTTTCAGGAAAAACTGCTCCACCTTGGCAAATTTCTCCTCAGTTATCCAGACGTACTTGCCATACTTCAGTACCAGTGGCCGTCCCAGCCAGCGGGCGGTAAAGTAGTTGGCATACGCACCGACAAGGCTGCCAACTGTCCCCATGAGGATGGCGACCCAGATGTTCATCTGCCCCAGATGGGCGAGATAGCCAGCCGGGGGCATGACCAGTTCGCTTGGGACCGGGATTACAGAGCTCTCCATAGCCATGAGAATGAAAATACCCGGGTACCCCATGGCGTTCATGGTCGTCAGGAGTGAGTTGATAAGTTCGTGCATTTTAGAGGTCCTTTAATATTTAAAGTAGAACGGCGTGAAGGTTATACACCAAAACTGTCTGTAAATACCAGAAAAAGCTCAGGAAGCAGCCTCTGCTTGCTTGAGTCGAATAAATGTAGTACTGTGTCTTGTACGCGCCCGTAGCTCAGCTGGATAGAGTCCCTGGCTTCGAACCAGGTGGTCGGCCGTTCGAATCGGTCCGGGCGCGCCAATAAATATTTAAGGGAACTTCGGATCAAACCTCTGAAGTTCCCTTTTTTGTTGATAAATATTGACTTGGCGGTTGTTTTTAGCTGCCTGTTGACCTTGTTTGCTGCCTAAGCTATATTTAACGCATTATGAAAATTATCCTCATTGCAGCTATGCTTATTATTCAAACTGCTTTTGCCGCTTTTGGCGCAGTTTCCGCTAAAAACTTCGGCGGAATCGGTATTGACGGTGCCCCATGGGCAGATGGCCGGATTGTTATCAAACAGCTGGTGGAAGGTGGTCCGGCGCATCTGGCGGGAATAAAGGTGGGAGACGTCATCACTCACATTGATGGCAAGGCAACCGAAGGGAGTAATTTTAATGAAATGGTCGAATACCGGCTGCGCGGTAGAGCCGGAACAAAGGTACTGATAAAAATTCGCCGCCCCGGCGAGATAAAACCCTATAACTTTACGCTGGTACGGCGGCAGTTGACTATCCCGCCAAAGAATTAACCTGCTTAACTGCCGCTACTTTTAGTTATCATAACTACCCCGATGCAAACCAGCACTGTTCCCGCCCATCTGAGAGGCGAAACTGTCTCCCCCAGAAAGTACTGCGATAAAAAAGCTACCAGAACATAGTTGAGCGCCTGCATTGGCAGAGCGACCGACAGGTCCTCCCAGGAGAGGACTGCCAGCCAGAGGAAAAAAAATATCGCCAGCATTGCTGTGCCGATCACCAGCTTTGGAGTTGTCAGCGCCTGATATGCTGCTTCGAGAATCCCGCGCAGATTCATCGCCGAAACATCCCCCATCTCTTTCATCCCTTTTGCCAGGAGGATGTCGCCGATTGTGCCGGCACTGACAGCCAGAAGCATTACAAGAAGAGTCTTAAACATCCTTTACCTCGCCGCGATAATTGCAGAGTCGTATCCCCATGCTCTTGATCTTTTCCCTGACCTTTGGACTTGTTAGCGCTGCTGCTTCATCTTTTTGCCGGTAGTCCGGCATCTGTGGATTATCACTGTCTGCCGGGTGCAGATAGATCTCGGTTAAGCCCTCCTGAACAGTGTCAAGAGCTTTCAGGAGATAGTCTTCGGTTATCTTGCCGGAGTTGAGCAGCCCCTTTACCGCATTGGCAAAATTGATTCTGCGCAACACAAGTTCAGGCCGGCAACGCTCTGCAAGCTTGCCGAAGATGAAAGCCTCCACAGCTTTACCGTATCTCCTTCCCGGAGCTATACGCAGTTCCGGGCCAAGGTGTTCACGGCTTAAGCGAAAGGTACTGATTCCGTACTTCGGCATCAGCTTGCAGAGTATCCCGAATACTGTCGGATGCATATGGATATTGAGATGTCCGTCGATATGAGTCAGCGGTATGCCAGTGGCAAGAAATTTCTCAATCTGTGCAACGATCTCGATCTCTATCTGCTTGTGTAAAGGTTTAAGAAAGAACATTCTCATCCCGGCAAAGACCGGATCATTAGGGAAATCACCGGGATGATCGGTCAGGGCCGGAAACCCTCTGTGAATGGTTGCTGAGCGGCCCTGCACAAGGGTCAGATGCAGTCCGAGCTGCAGCCCCGGACTGTTTCGAGCCAGTGCAACGGCATCGTCAAAAGCATCACCGGTTACCATGAGTGACGCTGAGGTCAGGAGGCCCTCGTGCCACCCCCTGATGACAGCCCTGTTGACACTTTCCGAGATGCCGAAATCATCGGCATTTATTATCAAGGATTTATTGGTCATATTTGAACGATTATTGCTTTTTAGGCAGTTTGTAGCAAGAAAATAGAGAATTATTGCATTAGTTTAATGAGTTTGGCTAATTATATTCCGTTGACAAAGTTGGCTGCTGGACTGATAATGAGCGCCTCATTTTGTATCTCAGGGAGACTTTATATGAAACGTATTTTGATCGTAATTCTGCTTGTATTCGGTTTTGCGGGCCTTGCTTTTTCTGCCGGTGGTGTGAAGAAAAAAAAGATTCTCGAGCAGGATTACGGCAATGTCGTCCTTGATGTCAATTCGATAAAGTCAGGGGTAAATCCGGTGCTATTTGAGCATTGGGTCCATCGGAAAACCTTTACCTGTCGGGTTTGTCATGTCGACATCGGTTTTTCAATGAAGGCAAATGAAGGTGGCGTCCGCTCAGTAGATAATATGAAGGGGTACTACTGCGGAGCCTGTCATAACGGCAAGTCAATCTTTGGTGGTGAAAAACTCTTTGCTGCCTGTAGTGATAATTTTTCCAAAGAGGATATGAAGCGGTGTCTGCGCTGTCATAGTCAGGATAAGTCTCCTCAGGAGCGGGAAGTGAGGCGTGAACAAAGAGAAAAGGCATTCCGGGCTTTTGCCGAGAAGATGCCCAAAGAGCGGGGTGGCAACGGCATTAACTGGGAAGAGGCAGAACGTGAAGGTGCAATAAAGCTGATCGACTATGTCGAAGGTCTTTCAACAAAGCGGCCACCTATGGCTAACCAGAAAGATTTCACTCTTGGCGCCAAGGTTGACGGGGTGCCGTCGATAATATTCTCCCATAAGAAACATACTGTCTGGAACGGTTGCGAACTTTGTCACCCGGATATTTTTGTGGGAGTGAAAAAGGGGACAGAGAAGTACAGCATGATAGATCTTTTCGCAGGGAAATACTGCGGGGCCTGTCACGGCAAGATTGCCTTTCCCCAGAGTGACTGTCGCAGATGCCATACACAACAGGTTCAGTGATGCCTATATTTGTTTTGATGATTTTACTTTTTGCTTCTGCTGAAGCCGGAGCGAATTTCAACCTGCCGTCGCTGCCTCCCCGGGAAGAGTACGGCAATATTCTGATCAACCGGACGTCAACTGCCAATGATCAATTGCCGGTTAATTTCTCTCACTGGCTGCACCGGACCAAATATACTTGCCGGGTCTGTCATGGCGAGCTTGATTTTCTGATGAAGACTAATGCTACCGAAATTACTGAGCGGGCGAACCGGAGCGGCAAGTTTTGCGGCGCCTGCCATAACGGTAAAATCGCTTTCCGGCACAACGGCAACTGCGATAAATGCCATAACGGTGAGATTGGCTACAGCAATAGCAAGTTTGACGCATTTATGCTCAAGGTGTCGATGCCGATGACTCCGGTCGGCAATGGCGTGAACTGGACCGTCGGGATTGCCAGCGGTGCGATAAAGCCGCAGACGTACATCAAGAAAAAATCGCAGGATATGAATTTTGAAAAAGAGTTGTTGCTGGAAGCGGAAATGACAATTATACCGCCGGCGATATTTCCGCACAAAGCCCATGCAGCCTGGCTGGATTGTGATAATTGTCACCCCGATCTCTTCAATATCAAGAAGAAGGGAACCCATTTTTCCATGGTAGAGATTCTCAAGGGTAACTTCTGCGGCGTATGCCACGTGTCGGTTGCTTTTCCGATGGATGAGTGCAAAAGATGTCATCCGGCAATGAGAGAGTAGCTGTGAAGAGACTGGTTATTACCCTTCTGCTTGCTGTCATCGTGTCATGGAACCTACCACCACTTTGCGTTACTTCAGCCGTTTCTGCCGAGACCGGCGAGTCATGGAAGGCGGAGTTTGACCGACTATGCGGCCAGAGTGACACTGCGGCGGAAATGTCGATAGATGCGCTGAAAAAGGCTTTGGAGAAGTGCGATGCCCTCAAGCCCCAGATAGAAGCGCTTGAAGCGACTCCTCGTAAAGTCTACTTGAGGCGGCTGCAGATGTGCCGCAATCTCTTTGCCTATCTGCTGGAAGGCAAAGAAAAGAAATAAGTTTCCCTCACCTCTCAGGCGCGCTTATCGTCAGCCCCTGACCATCTCCTGCCAGATCCACCAGGCAAGTATCGCCAGCCAAGAATTTCCCTTCAAGCAGCAAGAGCGCCAACGGATCCTGAATCAGCCGTTGAATAGTTCTCTTCAGCGGTCTTGCCCCATAGAGCGGATCATACCCCTGGGTCGCTAGATACTCGCTGGCTTTATCAGTAACCTTAAGCGTCAGATCCCTTGCGGCAACCCTTTTCGTCAATTCCTGCAGCTGAATAGCAGCAATCTTTCTGATCTGGGCAATTTCGAGCGGGTGATAGATGATCGTTTCGTCAATACGGTTGAGAAACTCAGGTTTGAAACTCTCTTTCAGCGCTTCCAGCACCATGTTCCTCATTTTTGCATAATCAGTTGAACTCTGCTGCTGGATCCAGTGGGACCCCACATTGCTGGTCATGATGATAACGCAGTTCCTGAAATCGACCGTTCGCCCCTGGCCGTCTGTCAGGCGGCCATCATCAAGCACCTGGAGGAGAACATTGAAAATTTCCGGATGACCCTTTTCGATCTCGTCGAAGAGCACGATACTGTAAGGCCTTCTCCTGACGGCTTCGGTAAGTTGCCCCCCCTCTTCATAGCCCACATAACCGGGAGGTGCACCGATCATCCTGGCAACCGAATGTTTCTCTTGATATTCGCTCATGTCGATCCTGACAATCGCCTGATCGTCATCAAAGAGAAGCTCCGCCAGGGCTCGTGCTGTCTCGGTTTTACCGACTCCGGTCGGACCCAGGAAGATAAATGAACCGATGGGCCGGTTCGGGTCGGAGAGTCCGGCTCTGGAACGCCTGACCGCATTGGCAACAAGTACGAGAGCCTCATCCTGGCCGACGACTCTTTGTTTAAGCCGCTCTTCCATTCGCACGAGCTTGTCAGTTTCACTCTCCAGCATCCGGTTTACCGGGATCCCGGTCCATTTGGCGACTATTTCCGCCACCATCTCGGCATCGACCTCTTCCGGAAGCATCCGCCCCTCCAGCTGCTTCAGTCGCAGCTCTTCCTGGACTTCTTCAATCTGTTTTTCAAGGAGTGGAATGTCGCCGTAACGTATTTCTGCGGTCTTTGCCAGATCGCCGACCCTCTCGCTTCTTTTAGCCCCCTCTTTTTTTTCTTCCAGCGACTTCTTGAGAGTGCTGATCCGGTTGTGCAGCTCTTTTTCCCCTTGCCAGTGGCTCTTCAGAGTGGCTGAGCGGCTTTTTTGCTCTTCCAGTTCATCCGCCAGCTTTTTGAGGCGCTCTTTTGAATGACTGTCCTGCTCGCGCAAGAGGGCCTGTTTTTCGATTTCCAACTGAATGATTCTTCTCTCAATTTCATCAATTTCCGTCGGTAGCGAGTCTATCTCGATCCGCAGGCGCGATGCTGCTTCATCAATAAGGTCTATGGCCTTGTCAGGGAGGAAGCGGGCGGTAATATACCTGTCGGAGAGGGTGGCAGCGGCAATTATGGCGCTGTCTTTGATTCTGATGCCGTGAAAATTCTCGTAGCGCTCTTTGAGGCCGCGCAGAATGGCAATGGTGTCCTCCACAGACGGTTCGCCTGCATACACCTGCTGAAAGCGGCGCTCAAGAGCCGCATCCTTTTCGATATGTTTGCGGTACTCGTTCAGTGTGGTTGCGCCGATGCAGTGCAGCTCTCCCCTCGCCAGAGCGGGTTTGAGCATGTTTGAGGCATCCATTGCCCCTTCAGCAGCGCCTGCTCCTACCAGGGTGTGCAGCTCGTCAATAAAAAGTATTATCTCGCCTTCGGACTTCTCAACCTCTTTTATCACCGCTTTCAAGCGTTCTTCAAATTCACCGCGATACTTGGCGCCCGCAACCAGTGCCCCCATGTCAAGGGCGACGAGGCGCCTGTTTTTGAGGGTTTCAGGTACATCACCGGCAATGATTCTGCTTGCCAGTCCTTCGACAATCGCTGTTTTGCCGACTCCGGGCTCTCCAATCAGGACAGGATTGTTCTTGGTTCTGCGGGAAAGCACCTGGATCACTCGCCGTATCTCATCATCCCGGCCGATTACCGGATCCAGTTTCCCTTTGCGTGCCAGTTCTGTCAGATCCCGGGCATACTTTTCCAGCGCCTGGTATTTATCTTCAGGGTTTTGATCGGTCACCCGCTCACTGCCGCGCAGCCCGGCGAGCGCCTTGAGCAGAGAGTCTCGGCTGACCCCACTATCCTTCAGAGTTCTGGCTGCTGCACCGTTTTTGAGGGAGAGAAACCCCAGCAGCAGGTGCTCCGTAGAGATGTACTGATCCTTCATCCCGTCAGCTTCTTTCTCGGCGTATTCCAGAAGACGATTCGTCTCTGCCGAGAGATGAGGCTGACTGTTGTCGCCGCTCACCTGGGAAAGTTTACCAAGCGACTCCACCAATCTTGCACGGACAGCTGCCGGGTCTGCACCGACTCTTTGCAACAGCGGTGTTACCAAGCCACCTTCCTGGTCGAGAAGTGCCAGCAGCAGATGCTCCGGTTCAATTGCCCCGCTTTTCCGGCTGGTAGCTTCATTGACAGCAGCGGCAAGGGCTTCCTGGCTCTTTATCGTCATTTTCTCAGGTCTGGGCATAATCACCTCCGTGGGAAAAATATAGGTATCTCACTCTGTTCTTGTCAAGGCAGAGACGATAAATAGGGTTGCTGTTCAATAGTTGCACAGTCGGCAGTTGCAATGCATCCAATGATTTCAGCTTGTTACAGCATGGATCTCGTTGCGCTGTTCACTCTCAGATCATCCCCCTGGCAGGCTTATCCCTCTTAAATACAAATTAAAACAGCAGGTTAGCGGCTAATTGAGATGGGCACGTATCTGGTAATAAAGATGGATAGGAAGAGAGATGCACAAGGGGGACGCCATGTTAAGATCTGTTCTGGTCATACTTTTAATAGCCCTTCTTACCGGCTGCAGTGAGCTGAAGGTTATCAGTAGTGCGGCGCTGAGAGAACTGAGAGCTGACGGTATGAATGTGGAGCAGATCACCTACAATTACAATAAGAAGCTTGCTGCCAGAGAAAAAGCCGGCATAATCATGGCTAAAGTTGACAGCCGGCGTTTTGCAGCAGACGGGAGCGTAGTTGCTGAAGAGAAAAAAGTTAAAATAGCAAAAGTTAAGAAAGTTAAAGGTTTGTGGGAGAAAGCTTCGTTATGAAAGTTGACTGTTTCTACCTGCTATTGCTGATCATTCAAGGTTACCTTTATTCAAAAATCATCCTGAATTCGACAATTCCAAGGGCAGTCGTCCCGCGACCGCTAAAGGCCCGACTGTAGACGATTCGTGCGCCTTTATCTCTGCGGGCTTGCTCAAGTACTTTCGGCGGAATGATTATGGTTTCCGTCAGGGCGGATTTGCCATTGATAAAAGTGGCAGTGAGGGGCGTCTTGACCGATTCAATTACCGCTCCGGCGACAGTAAAGGTGCCACCAAGAGAGTTAAGGGTTGCGGTTTCCGCCGGCTGTGAGGTCAGTGTGTAGCTCACCTTTCGCTCAACAGCGCCAACAGCCGGGATGCTGAACGTTGATGGAGAGGTGATGACTTTTACTTTCAGAGGGACTTTGCGGAGCTGTGCCGACTGGTTGGCAGGGCTGATTTTGCCGGAAGCAGAAACGATCAGTTGCATGGTTCGGGTTGCAGACTGTTGCTGCGGTTTGCAGCTGTCAGCAGCTTCTATGATCAGCGTAAAGGAGCCGGACTCTCTTGGTTTGCCGGATATTTCACCGTTGTCAAAAAGCGACAGCCCCGCGGGCAGTACCCCTGCAGTCAGTATCATGCTGATTGGCTCTTTTCCGCCAAAACTTTGAATTTTGTGCTTATAGGCAACACCGACTGTCCCTGGCGGCGCCGCCATTGATGTCATGGAGAGTGGATTACACTCCTGCGCCATGCCTGAGTTTGCATGAAAAATGCACATCAGTACAAGTCCAGTTCCAAAGAAAAACCGTTTAAACATTTACTCCCCTTATTACTTTCATGTTAGTACGTCGACCAGATTGGCGAGGTCCGGTAGTGGCAATCGGTATTCATGCACGATTTCGGGTTTACTGATGAAGACGTGCCGCTGGTGCCGTTATAGGTCGGTGTGATGGTGCCGAACTGGCGGGTAGTGCTGCCGCCAAAATTAATATTGCGGCTGTTAACAGCCTTGCTTTTGCTGTGGTCGGCAGGGTCAGTTGAGTGACAAACACCGCAGACAGCTGCTGCCGCACCGGAACCGAACAGATCTCCGGCCGGATCAAGGGTCTGGTTCCAGCGGGTCTTGATATAGTCAATATGCAACTTATGGGCGCCGACACCCTCGATCCCGTAGGTGGAATTCCAGGGATCACTGGAGTCATAACTGTGACAGCTGTTGCACTGCAGTTTGCTGACACCCCATTCGGCTGTTGCGTGACAGCTGTTGGTGGAGCAGGTGCCCTTACCTGTCCAGCTGAATTTGAACTGTGCCGATGTGGATGTCACATTGACAAAGGTGTAGTTGTGAGCAGTTCTGTTGCTGAAACCGTGCTTGGTATCACCCACGCCGCCGCCGTAAGGTCCGTGACAAGTGGCGCAACTTAGATTCTGAGTGACAACGTGCTTGGTGTGGCTGCCGCTGTAGTTTGGAAAGGCGCTGCCGTTCGGACGACCGTCTGTTGAACTGGAGCCATGGCAGTCATAACAGGAGGATGCGCCACTGGTCCTGATTCCGAAGGAAGTTTCGTTACTTGGTCGCTTGTGACAGCTGGTGCAATCAGGAGCAGTGAGGGCTGGGACCGGATAAGTTGCGTTGGAGCCATTTGTGTGACAGCTACCGTTTACACAACTGGAGAAGGCCGGATATCCTGTAGCGGTATTATGAATGGAGCCGGGATTGGGGAAGGAGTGGCCGCCGCTGGCTTGTATGACGCCGTCAATGTGGAGTGCTTTGGTCGTAAATATATCGTTATAATTAGTGCCGGTCGAGCTTATGTTTGTATGACAACCTGAACAGTTAGTAACCGGGAAGGACGTTGGGTCAGCCAGGGCTGTGTGGTCATAGGAAAGGGCCGTGCCGCCGGAACCGACAGTTTTCGGCGGGAAACCGTGACATCTCTGACAAGAGGCAACGGTCAGGGTGCTTTCCTTGATAAGTCCGGTATAGGTCCAGAATGGTATTACATAATTACCTGAATTGGATTTGCCGGTATGACACTGGGTATTGCTGCACTGCATGATCCCGTCCGTCCGGGAAGCTGCCGCGTTGGTGTGATTATTGGTGGTCGCACGACCGGAGAAAGTAATGGTCGCGGTTGAGTAGTTCCAGTGGTTGCCGGAACGGATGTTGGTAACAGTTACGTGACACTCGCCGCATTTGATAACAGCTGTAATAACATTTGAAACCAGGTGGCGCTGGTGGGCGCCGACTCGCGGATCGGTCGGCAGAGCCTTGTTCATGGTGGTATCTGTACCTTCACCGTTGTAACCCGGAGCGATCATAGCTGAAGAGTAGTTATTCAGGTAGTCAGCCGTTGTCTTGGTGCCGTGACATTTCGTACAGGTTCTTACCCCGGCCAGCCCTGATGGTTGGCTCCCCCAGATCGGTGTTCCCTGACCGTGACAGACTACGTTGCTGCAGGTCACTTGATAACCGTTTTGGACAACTGTTGCCTTTGCCCCGACATAGTTCTTGTCAGTGTTAAAATAAAGATTCGGCGTACCGTTCAAATGCATGGTCGAGTATGGCCGGTACTGGGAAGGGACTGATGCGTCGGGAGTTTTGCGGTGGCAGTCGGCACAGGCAGTGGTATCGGTCATGCCGACAAGGTGACCCGGATGAAGGTTTGAATTAGCTTTGTTGGCGCCGCCGTTGGTGTAATCAGGATAGCCGAGGTTGTTACTGCGTCCATGGCATTTGTTGCAAGTGGTGATGGTATATGTTGATGTTGTCCAGGTCTTGCTGCCGGTCATGCTGACAAAGACAAGTGCATTCGGATTGCCGTTGGAATGGCAATAGATGTTGGTGCAGACCTTGGTGCCGGTGTTGTATTTTGCCGAACCGCCGGCCTTGGCGCCGGAGTAGTTGATGATCTTGTTGACGTGCCTGCCGGCGTCAGTAATGGTCAGGTTGTCGGCGTTAGTAATTGTTAAAGCATGGCAGTCGGCGCATTTGAAGCCGTTCCCAGTGCCGATCATCGGATTGCTCGCAGGATTCAAGTGTTTGGCATGTCTGCCGGAGAGAGTCGAACCCCCGGTGGAGTTGGCTGTGGCGCTGCCGTGGCAGCCGGTGCAGTTGGCAGCAATGGCCGTCCAGGTCGGGCTGGCGTACTGGGAGCCGCTCAATTTGCCGTCAGAATGACAGTAGCCGGTATTGCAGGCCTTGGTAGCGGCGACATAGGTAAAGCCGCTGAAGCTGCTGGAAGAGACGTTGCGGTAACCGTTGACATGCTTGCGTTTGTCGGCAATGGAACTGCTCTGGGCAAACACGGTCGACTTGTGACAAGCGTAGCAACCGATATTGCTGTTGCCCGCCTCGAAATAGGTCCGGATATGTTTGGTATGCGGGGCGCTCCAGGTCGGGCTCGGGTCGCCGTCTTTGGCGCTGTTATGGCATTTGCCGCAGGAAAAGGTGGTCTTGGACCAGACAAACTGTGTCTTGGATGGGCCGCCACGGGCGTCCGAATGGCAGTACACATCGCAGGTGGTGCCGCTGGAGAAGAAGTAGCCACCACCGTCGGTTCTGATGGTGCTGCCGTAAACAGGCGTATTGGGCCGTGCCGCTCCGGACGGCACCACAGGAATATTGAACGACAATTCAGCGGAAGCCGAGGCGCTGACCGGACCATTCACATGGTTGGTACCAGGCGTGACATTATGGCAGACACCGCAGTTGGCGACAAAATTGGTGGCCGTGGTCTGGCTGAGACTGCTGGTCCAGCCGTTGGCGTTGGTTGCGTTGGTGCCGCTGTTGTAATGCTTGCGATGAGTTGAGGAAAGGCCGAAGGAGAAGGTATTGCTGGCGGCATGGCAGTCCCCGCAGACATTCACGGTGGTCGTTGTCCAGGTCATCGTCTTGTAGCCGTGGCAATAGGTATTGGAACACTGCTTG
This sequence comes from uncultured delta proteobacterium, assembly GCA_963787125.1. Lineage (GTDB taxonomy): Bacteria > Desulfobacterota > Desulfuromonadia > Geobacterales > DSM-12255 > VEOV01. The sequence continues at coordinate 119,153 of CAWBBV010000005.1, read as the reverse complement.
GTAGCAGTGCCGCTGTACGAGCCGGAACGATTGTCGAACTTGGCAAAATTAATGTCGACCTTTTTGTTTATGTGACTATTGTTGCCGGCAAGTATGGAAGTGCCGCCTGCCGCCACGGTATTATCATGGCAATCATCGCAGGCAATTGCCATATGGTTGATGCCGCCAGCCGGGTTTGAGTTGATATGGTTGGTATGGCGGTTACTGCTCATCGGGGCTGTATCGGTTACCAGTCCGTTATGGCAGTAGTCACATTGTACCGTCCCTTGAGTACCGTCGGCAAGTGTGCGCCAGTTGGTAGGCGCCTTATAGGTCAAGGTGGCAGCGCCATTACTGTGGCAGTAAATTGTGGCGCATGCGCCGGCATTGTAGGCGCCGCCGCCGGTGCTTAAGGGACCCCAGGAGACATTGTTGGTGCCGTTGACATGGAGTGTCGGGCCAAGAATAGAGGTGTTATTGGCATAAACAACGGTGTTGTGACACTCATTACAGTTGTATCTGGGCGAGCCGAATTTGGCGCTCTGGTTGTTGATGTGGGCCCCATGCCCCATCTTGTTCATAGGATTGGTGGTGGAGGCGGTGCCGCCATGACAGCCGATGCAGTGGCTGGTGGTAAAGACTCCTCCCACCCAGTTGGGGGTGGTGCCGCCATAGTGACACTTGTTATTGGTGCAGTTGGTGCCGTTCCAGCGGAACGAAGTGTTGACCGTGCCGGTCAAATTAATGAAGCCATTCGGATGCAGGTCACGGCGACTGGCAAGGGTATTGTTTCCTGAGGCTGTGGCTGAATGGCACGCCTGGCAGGTAATCGCCGTCGTTATCGGGGATGTCTCATGGTCGGTATGAGCGCCGGACCAGGTCGGGTCGGCGTCTCCGGCCTTGTTGTGGCAATTGCCGCACGAAGTGGTGGTGTTAGCCCAGTACATGGTGTTGACCGGGGGGCCGCCGCGGGCGTTACTATGACAGTAGACCTGGCAGGTGGTCTCGCGGGAAAAGAAATAATTGCCACGGTCAGGAATTACCGTGGTCCCCCTGGTAATCACCGGCAGACCGTCGGCCGGGTACTGGCGACTGGAAGGGGTCACGGTAAACGGCAGACTGATCAGCAAATCAGCGGCTGCGCCGTTCGGCATGGCCTGGCCGTTAACGTGGTGAGTTGCCGGATCCTCAGCATGGCAGACCCCGCACATGAACCGGTTGGTGGTGCCGGTGGAATTATTGACATTCGTCCAGCCGTTTGCTGCCGTAGGCCGGGTCGTAGTGTTGTAATGTTTTATATGGCTGGAAGAGAGCGAGAAAGTGTTGTTGCGGTTACTTGCCTCATGACATTGGCCGCAGGTAAGCAGTGTTGTTGAGGTCCAGACCGGATTATTGTTGCCGTGACAGTATGTCGAGCGACAGGTGCCTTTAGCTGGCAGTGTGCCTGGAGTGTAGTACCCCGACCGGTTGGCGAACCTGGCAAAGGTGACATTATAGCTTTTGTTAATGTGCAGGCCGTTACTATGGTTGATCGACTGACCGTCCGGGCCGATGGTGTTGTCGTGGCAGACATGACAGGTAACCGGTACGTGCGGGATATTTGAGTTTTTATACTGGTTGTTAAGGTGAAAAGCATGCCTGTTGGTGGTTAATGGATTAAACACGCCGGCAAAACCACCATGACAGGAGTTACAGGTAAAGGTCCCCTCCTGACTGCTCGGGGTACCAAGCCAGGAAAGGCTGGTGACATTGGGCGCGCCATTGAGAGCGTTGGAGTGACAGTAAGTTGTGGAGCAGTTGGCATCATTGTTGTTATAGGCCACCGTTCCGGAGGTCCTGGTGACCAGAGCACTCCAAACAACTTCCTTGGTGCCGTTGGAATGAAGGGCCTTATTGGTGATTACCCTGTTCGTGGCATCTACCACACTGGCGTGACAGTCCTGGCATTTGAAGTCAAATTGATCGAAACGGGCGCTGCGGTTAAAATCATGGGTTCGGTGGGCATCTTTTACCATCGGGCTGGCCGAGTATTCATCGCCGCCATGGCAGCCGCTGCAGTCGGTCGCCAGGCTGCTTCCCCATTGAGGCGTGTCGTTGTAATGGCAGTAGATACTGCTGCAGCTGCCGTAGCTGCTGCTGGGAGCCAGATTGCCGGTGGCGCCGGAGTTTTCCGCTGTTGCCGCCCCGGCTGGCTGGTATTTTGCTCCGGCAACCCGCTGGTCAGTGGTGCTGAACTGCCAACGAACGCTCCCCTGGACATGTGAACTGTCAGTGGCCGGGTGACAGGTGTTACAAGCATAACTGTAACCGGTTGCCGAACCGGCATGGATCTGGTGGTTACCCATGGTGGTCGCGGTCGGGGATGCGCCGTGACAGCTGCCGCACCCGGTCTGGCCGCTGCCGTCCCAGCGTGGTGTCTGATTGGTACCGCCGGTGAGCGGCGCTTTACCCGGCGCGCCGCCGCCGTGACAATACACATTCGAGCAGATGTTGGCATTGGCGTTGCTGGTCTGACCGGGAGCGATAATGGTGCCGGCGCTACCTGCGGCAAAGGGATAGCCTCTTGTGGCAGAGGTAAAGGGCGTAAATGTGCCGCTGGTGACCTTGCCGCCAAAACCGAAAAAGCCGATCTGGACAGTGCCGCTCTGGTTAGGCATTCTGGACTGGCCACTCTGGGGGTCGATATAGTGACAGGTGTCGCACACCAGTGAATGGTCGCTGACATGGGCTCTGTGAGCGCCTGGCTGGCCGGGAGTGAGAGTGTTTGAAGCTCTCGGAGTGCCTATCATGCCGGAATAGTTGCCAAGGCTTGCCGATGTGGGCGGATTGCCGTGACAGCCACCGCAGGCTGCTTTAAAGCCGGTATTGTGTTTGTGACAGCTGACGCAGACCTGTTTGGGATTTGGATGCCCCAGCGCGCCACCATGGGAGAGGTTACTGGTGGTGCTGTAGTTGTGGAATTTATTCTGACTGTGACAGACTTCGCAAATCCGGTTGGAGGCGGTGCGCGGTTTTGAATCATCACCCATGCTGGTTTGATTCAGGAAATTTATGGCGACCGAGGTTGAACCGTTCGGCAGAAGGTCGCCATTCATGGACGAAATGGTTGCCCTGATATTCTTCTCGTTGTCAGCATCCGGCTCATGACAGGTGGCGCAGATAAACTGGCCGTATCTGCCACCGGCAATACCCCAGCCGTTTGGCCATTTGCTGGTGCCCGAGCCGGTATCATTACTGTTGTGGAGCAGATCAGCTGCGGCAGCCGGGTCAGTCAGAGCAATACAGAAGGCGAGAAAAGCCAGCAGCCCCAGTGTCACCGGGCTGATGCGGCGTAATAACGCCACAATATTCCTCTTGTAGTTCATTTTCTCACCTTCTGTAATGATTTCACTCTGCATGACCCATCCCCGCATTATTGATTCGCGTGACAACTAACGCACTGCAGTGCTGCTCCCCAGATAATATTGGGCTGGTTGACGTGACAGGCTGTCAAACAGGTTTTTGTGCCGGAATCCCAGGTTGACACTGACAGGTCAGCGCTGTCATAGGCAGCAGCGTCTTTGTAGGCACCGTTGCGGGTCCAGCCAAGGGCATTACCGGCAGTGGCAAGCTGCGCCTTGGTTTTGATGCTTGTGGGAGAAAACACCACATTCTTGACGCCGTTAATATGCAGGGCGGTGTTGACAATCAAGCCGTTTTGCAGCTTGGTTCTACTGCTGCCGGTATGACAGGAGCCGCAGCGGAACTTGGTGGAGGTGCCGTTCATGGCGTAGGTGTCGATAGTGGCCGGGCTGACAATGCCGCTATGACAGACATAGCAGCTGATGGTAGTGGCAAGAGCTGCGTTGCCATGGGCCATGTTACCGCTGGAAGAGTAACCGAGGAAGCCGTTCAGGTTGTTTCCCTTTGAGGTGTTTTTAAAGTGGATGCCGACCATGTGACCGCTGTCCTTATATGGCGGCGTACCGTTGTTGCCAAGGGTTGAAGCTGCTACGTAATGGGACTGACCGGCATACTGTGGCGGGTTGTCGTGGCACATGCCGCAGCGGTTGGTGGTCACTGACGCTGCATACCAGTTAGGTGATGCCTTGAAGTCGCCGGCGCTGAGCGGGATAATCCGGCCGTTTGAATGGCAGTAGGAGGCGGCGCAGACAACGTTGGAACCGGCTGTGCCGCTGATACCGCTGTTGGCTATGTTGATGCCGTCGGCAGTTGCCAGAGAGTTGAGAGTGGCAACGTAATTGGCACCGACTTTATTTTTGTTGATGGTTAATTCGACGATGCCGTTACGGTGTTTTGAAGAGTCGGTCGGGTGACAGTTAGCGCAGCCGATCCGGTAGACAGTTCCTGAGTTGCGAATGCCCGTGAAGTTGTAGAAGGTCACTGCGCCACTGCTCAAGAGATCGCCGATATGGACGCCGTGGGTAGCGGAGAGGTTGCTATGGCAGACGTTGCAACCGGCCGATGCCATGTCACCCCAGATGGCATTCAGCCCGCCATGGCAGGAGATATTGTTACAGGCCTTTGTTAGTGGGTTCCAGCTGGCGGTCGCTCTGGCGGCATTGAAGTTAACGTCGATCCCTTTGTTCAGGTGACTTGAACCTGCCTTGATGGCAGTGCCGTTCGTGGTGACCGTGTTGGTATGACAGATGTCGCAGGAAGCTGCGCCGGTATAGCCCACAACCTTGGTGGTGTGGTTCTGGTGGCTGTTGGAGCGGAGCAGATTACCTCCGGTTGTGGCGTAGTTTGGTTCACCGGCAACGCTGGTGAAAGCCGGGGTTGCATCACTGCCGTGACAACCGGCGCAGGTCAGGCTGGTACCAGCATGCCAGTTATTGACGATCATGCTGACAGCAGTACCTTTACCGTCAGTATGGCAGTAAGTGGCAGAGCAAGCCCCGGTTGCAGCAGTATAGCTGCTGCTGCCGCCGGCTTTGGCGCCGGAAAAATCGACAAAGCCGTTAATGTGAGAGTTTACCCCGGCAATAGTCCGGTCAGCAGTGACAGTCTTGGCGTGGCACTCAACGCAGCCGATGTTGTCGCCAAGAACAGCGGCGTTATTAACGTGGGCGGTGTGTCTGCCGGTCGTGATAGTTGTGGCAGCGGTCAGGTTGCCGCCGTGACAGCCGCTACAGTCTACCGGCATGCTAGCCCCCCACTGGATAGCGGAGGCTGTGGCGCCGTGGCAGCTGATGTTGGAGCAAGTCTTGCTGCCGGCTACGTAGGTAAAAGTTTTACTCCCACCCTGGACAACATCAATGTTCTTGTCCGTATGAGTTGTGCTGGCGTTGATAATTGTCCCGCCACTGTTGACGGTAGCGCCATGGCAGTAGGCGCAGGTGACGGCTCCGGTTGTGCCGACATGTTTTTGGTGGTTGTTGGCCCGTGTCTGACCGGCACCCTGGTTGGTATAGTTAGGCTCACCGGCAACGCTGGTAAAAGCGGGAACTGCGGCATTGCCGTGGCAGCCAGTGCAATCGAGGGTTGTGGTGCTGTTCCAACCGCTGCCGGTCATGGTAATTTGAGTCCCCTTGCCGTCGCTGTGGCAGTAGGTAGATGAGCAGATGCCGGTAGCCGGTACATAGCTGACACTCTTGCCGGCTTTTGCGCCGGAGTAGTCAACGAACTGATTGTTATGGTTTGTTATGGAACTGATATCTGTATCGCTGCTAACAGTTTTGGCGTGGCAGACAGCGCAGCCGTAATTGCTGCCCAGGACTGCGGCGTTGTTAGTGTGAGCTGCGTGCTTGCCTGTGGTTATCAGGACTGTCTGGCCGACAGCACCGCCGTGACAACCGGAGCAGTCCAAGGTCTGTCCCCATGTCGGAGAGGCGACATTGGCCGGGCCGCCCTTACCATCAGTGTGACAGGCAATGTTGGAACACTGCCCGTAGGTGTCACTCGGTGCCAGGCCGCCGGTAGAGCCGGTGGCCAGACCTTTATAGGTAGCACTGGCGCCGACTTTAGGGTCGGTGGTTTTAAGCTGCCAGCGAACCGAACCCATGACATGGGAATTGTTGGCATTCTGCGGGTGACAGATATCGCAGCTGATATTGTAGCCGCTGGCACTTGATGCGTGGATGGTGTGACTGCCCATGGTCGGCGGAGTGGCGTTGGTGGCGCCGTGACAGTTGCCGCAGGCGTCCTGATTGGCTGCATCCCAGCGGGGCGTGGTAAGTACGCCGCCGGTCAGCGGTGCTTTACCCGGTGCGCCGCCACCATGGCAATAGACATTGGAGCAAATGTTGGCATTGGCGTAAGCAGTCTGACTCGGGGCGATAGTGGTAGTGGCGGTGCCCGGGGCAAAGCTGAAACCGCGGCTTGTCGAGGAGTAGGGGGTGTAGGTACCAGAGGTTACCTTACCGCCGAAGCCGAAAAAGCCGATCTGGATGGTGCCGCTCTGGTTGGGCATCTTGGTGCCGCCATTGGTAATATCGTGGCAGGTGTCGCAGACCATGTTATGGGTATTGACATGCTTGTTATGGGCGCCAATCTCACCCGGCGTCATGGTGTTGGAGGCTCGCGGAGTGCCGATCAGTCCGTAGTCGCCGCCAATGGCTGCGGTTGTCGGTGGATTGCCGTGGCAGCCACCGCAGGCAGCTTTAAAGCCGGTGTTATGCTTGTGGCAGTTGATACAGTTCTGCTTTGGTGTCGGATGGTTCATGGCGCCGCCATGACTGATGTTGCTGGTGGTGCTGAAGTTATGGAACTTGTTCTGGCTGTGGCAGACTTCGCAGATCCGGTTTGAAGAGGTGCGGCTCTTTGAGTCATCACCCATACCGGTCTGGTTCTGGAAAGAGACATTGACGGCGGTTGTGCCGTTCGGCAAGAGATCACCGTTCATGGAGTTAATAACTCCACGGACATTCTTGAGATTGATGCCATCAGGTTCATGGCAGGTGGCACAGATAAACTGGCCGTACTTGCCGCCGGCGACCCCCCAGCCGTTCGGCCACTTTTTAGTGCCGGAGCCGGTGTCAACGCTGTTGTGCATCAGGTCAACGGCAGCTGCTTTCCCTGACGGCAGCAGCACCATTACCAAAAGGAGCACCAGTAACCAGCAGCTCTTAGCCCAGAATCTTTTTTCACTTGAACCCGCGTTTAGCATCACTCTCATGATAGTCCCACCTTTTTGATGTTCTGATGTAATCCTGCGCCATTTAAATTGTGATTCTTCGAATTATCCTGAAATCATCATAAATTATTGATTCGCGTGACAACTGACGCACTGCAGTGCTGCGCCCCAGATAATGTTCGGCTGATTGACGTGACAGGCTGTCAGGCATGTTTTTGTGCCTGAATCCCAGGTCGAAACCGACAGGTCAGCGCTGTCATAGGAGTCTGCAGCCTTGTAAATTCCATTACGTGTCCAGCCAAGGGCGTTGCCGGCGGTGGCAAGCTGCGCCTTGGTTTTGATACTGGTAGGGGAAAAAACAACATTTTTGACGCCGTTAATATGCAGGGCGGTGTTGATAATCAGGCCGTTCTGCAGCCGGGTGCGGCTACTGCCGGTATGACAGGAGCCGCAGCGGAATTTGCTGGTGCTGCCGTTCATGGCGTAGGTGTCGATGGTGGCCGGACTGACAATGCCGCTATGGCAGATGTAGCAGCTGATGGTGGTTGCTACGGCGGCGTTGCCATGAGCCACGTTGCCGCTGGAGGAGAAACCGAGGAAGCCGTTTTCATTGTTCCCTTTGGCGGTGGTTTTAAAATGGATGCCGACCATATGGCCACTGTCGGCATAGGGAGGTACACCGTTATTACCCAGACTGGAGGTGGCAACATAGTGAGACTGACCGGCATACTGCGGCGGGTTGTCGTGGCACATGCCGCAGCGGTTGGTAGTTATTGACGCTGCATACCAGTTGGGTGAAGCCTTGAAGTCGCCGGCGCCGAGCGGGATAATCCGTCCGTTTGAATGGCAGTAGGCCGCGGCGCAGACGACGTTGGAGCCGGCTGTGCCGCTGATACCGCTGTTTGCTATGTTGATGCCGTCGGCAGTTGCCAGAGAGTTGAGTGTGGCGACAAAGTTGGCGCCAACCTTGTTCTTGTTGATGGTCAAGTCGACAACGCCGTTACGGTGTTTGGACGGGTCGGTCGGGTGGCAGTTGGCGCAGCCGATCCGGTAGGCGGTCCCGGAATTGCGGATGCCGGTGAAGTTGTAAAAGGTCACTGCTCCACTGGTTAAAAGGTCACTGATATGAATACCGTGGGTAGCGGAGAGGCTGCCATGACAGACAATGCAGGCGACTGAGGATATGTCGCCCCAGGTGGCATTCTGTCCACCGTGGCAGGAAATATTGTTGCAGGTCTTTGTTAATGGGTTCCAGCTGGCGGTTGCTCTGGCTGCATTGAAATTAACGTCTATCCCTCTGCTCAGGTGGCTTGAGCCGGCTTTGATAGCAGTGCCGTTGGTGGTGACCGTGTTGGTGTGACAGATATCACAGGATGAGGCGCCGGTATAGCCGGAAACCTTGGTTGTATGGCCCTGGTGGCTGTTGGAACGAAGCAGGTTGCCGCCGCTGGTGGCATAGTTCGGTTCACCGGCGACGCTGGTGAATGCCGGGGTAGCGTCCCGGCCGTGGCAACCGGCGCAGCCAAGGGTGGTGGTCCCCTTCCAGGTATCAGTTGCCATGCTGATGAGACTCCCTTTGCCATCGGTATGGCAGTAACTGGCTGAACAGACGCCGGTGGCAGCTGTGTAACTGTTGCTGCTGCCTGCCTTTATCCCCGAATAGTCGCTGAAGCCGTTGGCATGATTGCCGCTGTTGCCGATGGTCCGCTCAGCCGATAAAGTTTTGGCGTGGCATTCGCTGCAGCCGATGTTGTCGCCGATGACAGCGGCATTATTGATGTGGGCAGTATGTTTTCCGGTGGCGATGATCGTTGCAGCTGTGGCGTTGCCGCCGTGACAACCGCTGCAGTCGGCCGGCATGGTCTGTCCCCATTGAGCCTGGGGAGAGCCTGTGCCGTGGCAGCTGATGGCCCCGCAGGTTTTTGTCCCGGAAGTATAGCTGAAGCTTTTGCCGCCGCCCTGGGCGACGTCAATAATTTTATTGGTATGAGTAGTGCTGGCGACAATGAGCGTGCCGCCGCTGTTCATGGTATTGCCGTGGCAGTAAAGGCAGCTTGTGGCACCCACGCCACCCATATGCTTTTGATGGCTGTTTGCCCGGGTCTGGCCTGCACCCTGATTGGCATAGTTCGGTTCGCCGGCAATGCTGCTGAAGGTTGGCGCAGCATCAGAGCCGTGGCAGCCGGTGCAATCGAATGTTGCCGCGCTGTTCCAGCCGGTGGCACTCAGATCTTTCTGGGTTCCCTTACCGTCAGTATGGCAGTAGGAGGCGGAACAGACGCCGGTTGCGCTGCTGTAGCTGCTGCTCTTGCCGGCCTTTATCCCGGAATACTCTTTGAACTTATTGACATGGTTGGCTTTGGTGCTGATGGTGTTGTTGTCGCTGACTGTTTTTGCATGGCAGTCAATGCAGCCGTAATTCGAGCCGAGAGTGCCGGCCTGGTTGATATGGGCGCCATGTTTGCCGCTAGTGATCGGTGTGCCGCTGCCGGCGTCGCCGCCATGACAACTGCTGCAGTTGACGGCAGCTCCCCATGCAACTGTCCGGGTTGCGCCATTGCCGTCACTGTGGCAGTAGTTGGCTGAACATGTGCCGTAGCCATCGCCCGGAACATTTACTGTCTGACTGTAATTGCCGCCGAAGGTGGCGCTAAAAACGACATCAATGTTTTCGTTGCCATGCTTGGCCGGATTGTCTTTACCTGCGCCGTCGTGACAGTCACTGCAGGAGAAGCGGTCGTCATAACCGGTGGTATGTTTGCTGTGACTGCCGCTGGTCATCACGCTTGCATGGCAACTGTTGCAGGCAAGCGCACCGCCGCCCCAGGTGACGCTCTGGTAGACAACCGCACTGATGCCGGAACCGTCTGAATTCTGAACTGTTGAGTGGCAGGCGATGTTGTTGCAACTACCGTAGGCGCCGGTTGTTGCCATATAGCTTGTTGAAAATATTTTAAAGCCCTTATAAGTGGCGCTGGTTCCTTGCTGACTCAGGTTCCACTTGACTCTGCCGTTGACCATGTGTGGCGTGGCGTAACTGTCGTGACAGGCAGTGCAGAGATACTGATTCTTGCCGACATGGCGCTTATGAGCGCCGGTGGAGACGTTAGCCATGATTACCGGAGTAGGCGGATTGGTGGGGGTGGTGCCGTGGCAGGTGGCATTACTGCAGGCCCCCAAAGGCCCGTTCGCCCATGATATCGGGCCGGTTCTGCTGTAGCCTGAAGGGTAGTTCCAGTTGTCACCGTGACAGTAAATGCTGCAGGTTGCCCCAGTGCCGCTGACCCGGTTAACGATTGTGCCGAGATTTGGCTGCCCCGGGCCGATTGTCCAGGTGATACTCGGGTCATTACTGATGTTGATGGTTCCGGAGGTTACCCTGCCGCTGAAGCTCGGCCAGCTGCCCGAGTAAATATTGAAGCCGAACTCCATGACGTCGTTGCCAAGCAGTCCATGCTGGTTGTTATTATGACAGGCTTTACACTGCATCCCTTCTTCCAGGCGGTGAATGCCGTGGGCGCCGCCATTGGCAGGTGGGGAGGCTCCCATGATCTTGGTGAAGAGATCTGCTGCCTTTGTCGGCGGATAGCCGTGACAATCGGTGCAGTTGCCAACCTGCGGGGGCATGAAGCCCACTCTATGGCTGTGACAGACAAGGCACTCCTTCTGGAAGTCCTTGTGCTGCGTATGAACTTTATCCTGAAGTTTGCTGGAGCTGTACTGGTGGTACATGGTTTTATGGTGACAGACTTCGCAGACGTTGGTTGATGTGTCTATTTTGTAGGTGCGCTGGTCGTCTCCCAGTACACCGGATGATGTATGGTCAAATGCTTCAACTCGCCTGAATTCAACCGGCCGTGAACCGATAGGGGTCGCTATTGCAGGGAGCACCTGCTTGATGTTTGGGGTTACTGCGCTGCTTGAATGGCAGGTTGAGCAGGTATAGCTTGTCCCCCATGTGCCATACTTGGTGCCAACATTGTCACTATTGTGCATCATCGGGATAGCGGCCAGACAAGTCATTGAGGTCAAGCATATTGTCAGGAAAATGCCGATCCCGAAGCAGGTTGTCGCTGTAGCCATTATAGTTGCTTGTAGCCGGGACGCCTTCTTTGTGTCGTCACGGTCACTGGTCCTAAGCTGACCCATAATGCATCTCCCTTTGACGTTTACCATCAAACCAGATATTAAGGCGTAACTTTAAAAATAGTTAATATAGTAATAGTGAGCTTACGCTAAAGCACGCAGGGTTTAAGTAAAATGACGTTCTTATGCTAATGAAAAAAATAAAATAATACGTAAGCGCTTTATATTCACTGCAACAAATCTGGTAGATTTAAAAGTCGTAAAGAGCCGATAGGGCAAAAGCACAATTAGTGCCAGAGTGGTGGCTATCTGCAATTTATTGCAGATATAGCTAGTTACGCCTGACAATCGGGGGGTGAAAGGTGACTGCTTTCAGTTGATACGAAAGAAATTACAGCTAGGGACAGTCTAATGAGTTGACTTTAAGCTTGAAAGTCTTTGGGAAATACTCGGGCAGTGTTTCTAATTAGGATTTACTATGTAAGTTGGCATCGCTGAAATTATTGGCTGGCTAGAGTCTTCTCATTGGATATACGGATGTGAACTGCTGCGATGTGATACGTGGTTTTAAACTGCTCCGTCGGGAAGGAGTTCCAAAGGGCAAGAGAGGCTGCATCTTCTGCAAAGAGTGCATTGTGCCGGGTTTAAGTTTACCGCCTGCTTTCGGTAGCCGGCGACTTCCAGAGTGTAAAGCTTTTGCGGACAGGCTGAGATGCAGCGACCGCAGCCGCTGCATCTCGTGTTAACAGGTGTTGCCGTTGGGCTTGCAGGGAGTGTCAGCGTGATTTTCCCCATAAAGGCAGCTCCGGCTGCTTCCAGCTGGTGCGCAGGTCAAGTGGCAGCGGTGAATACTGCGGACATGAGGCGATCAGTGCCATTGCCGTCTGTTTGCACTTACGCCGGCACGACCTGCAGAGGCGGTTTGTCTCGTCTTCTTTGAGTTTCATGGCCAGGTGCAGGGCTAAAGCTTTCTTACCCAACCGAATTTGTCCGGAATATGCCCGGTCTGAATTCCGGTCAGGGTGTCGTATAGTTTCTGCGTCAGGAAGCCGACGCCGCCGCTGCCGATGACGGCGTTCTGCTCTTTGTAACAAAGAGTTCCCACCGGGGTGATAACTGCGGCGGTGCCGCTGCCGAATGCCTCGGTAATCATGCCGGTGCCGATGTCAGCCATGATCGTGTCAATATCGATCTTTCGCTCCTCAACAGTGAAACCGAGTTCTCCGGCCAGGCTGATGACAGAGTTGCGGGTAACGCCGTTAAGAATTGAGCCCTCAAGCGGAGCGGTTACCACCGTGTTGCCGTAGGCGAAGAACATGTTCATGGCGCCGACTTCTTCAATATAGCGGCGCTGCATGCCATCGAGCCAGAGAACCTGATCGAAGCCTTTCTTTTTTGCTTCAAGCCCAGCTTTGAGGGAGCTGGCATAGTTTCCGCCGGTCTTGGCTTCACCGGTGCCACCGGGAACTGCGCGGACATATTTGTCCTCGACCATTATCTTTACCGGGTTGAAGCCGCCGGCATAGTAGGCGCCTACCGGCGAGAGGATGACGTAAAAATAGAAATGGTCTGACGGCTTGACGCCGAGAACCGGTTCTACCGCTATCATGGTAGGGCGGATATACAGCGAAGTGCCGGCTGACGATGGAATCCAGTTACTTTCAAGCTTTACCAGCTGTTCCACCCCTTGGAGAAACAGCTCTTCCGGGACTTCCGGCATGCACATTCTGTCTCCGGAAAGGTTGAATCTGCGGGCGTTCATTTCCGGGCGAAACAGGGCTATGGAACCATCTTCCCATTTATAGGCTTTCATCCCTTCGAATATTTCCTGGGCATAATGGAGCACCAGGCAGGCTGGATCCAGGGAAAAGGGGGCATACGGTTCGATGCGGGCATCAACCCACCCCTGGCCTGTTTTCCATTCAGCTATGAACATCCGGTCGGTAAAGATTTTGCCGAAGCCGAGTTGTGTTTCGTCGCTGTATTTCAATTTCTTTTTCTCATCAGGGAGCGGAAGAATGCGGATATTCATGCTGAAGCCTCCATTGGTAAAACTTTTTTATACTTTGAAGAATTAGCATATTATTGACCTGCGCGGCAAGCATTTAGAGGCAGTTTATGCATCGTTCTTGACAGGGTTAATCTTAGGAAGTATAAAAACTAAGTTCACCTAATGATCATACTGAGGATTCTATGAGAAAACTGATTTATCTGCTCTGTCTGCCGCTCCTGCTATTCGCTACCGCAGCATTTGCAGCCCAGATATTTGCCGGCTACGGTAAGCAGCCGTGGGGAGCGGAATTAAAGAGTGTTACCCGGGCTTACCCCAAGGGGAAGATGGCGAAACTTGGAACACAGGACGTTTACAAGCAGCTTAAGCCTTCAGGTGAAATAAAGCAGCGGACTTTTGCCTTTGTCGCAAACAGGCTTGTAGCCGTTTCAGTAACCATGGATCCGGTTTATGTAGCCAAGAACGGCATTGAAAAGCTCCTGGCCAAACAGCAGAAGCTGTATGGCCAGGGAACGATTGATCGCAGCGGTGCGCCACATATGGTTGTCTATCGCTGGCAGGATCAGTCTTCCAAAATTACTTTCGCCTATGCACCGAAAAGACCTGAAATGACGGTGCTGATGTACGAGAAAAAATAATACAACCCCTTGAAAATTATCAGTAGTGGTGTTATATTGTTGGCACTCCCATTCAGGGAGTGCCAATTTTTGTATTTTGTTCAGGAGGCGCTTTCAAGATGACAATGAATTTGCCGGTATTAGCTGACAGTCTCACCATATATCTTGCAGAGATTCGCAAATTTCCGCTCCTGAGTGCCGATGAGGAGAAGAGGCTTGCCCTCAATTATTTTGATGAAAAGGATCTGGACGCTGCTCACACGCTCATAACCTCTAATCTTCGCTTTGTCGTCAAAGTCTGCATGGAGTATCGTGCTTACGGCATGAAGATGCTGGATTTGATCCAGGAGGGGAATATCGGTCTGATGATGGCTGTCAGGAAGTTTGATCCGTATAAGGGGATCAAGCTGATCTCTTACGCAGTCTGGTGGATCAGGGCGTATATTCAGAACTTCATCATCTCCAACTGGAGTCTCCTTAAAATCGGGACAACGCAGGCACAGAAAAAACTGTTCTTCAAGCTGAATCAGGCTAAAAACGCCATCAAGAATATGCTCGGTCATGACAACCTTCAGGAAGCAGCCTTGACCCTTGATGTCAAGGAATCGGAAGTCTTCGAGATGGATCAGCGCATGCGGGGCGAATACTCTCTTGATGCAGAGATCGTTGCCGGTGAAGGGCTTACCATGCTTGACTCTCTTACTGACGGCAGTAAAAACCAGGAGGAGATGCTTGGCGATCATCAGGAAGCCGTGATTCTCCAGCGTGAGATCGGCAAAGCTCTGCAAACATTAAATGAGAAAGAGCGCTATATAATCGAACAGCGGGTTGCTGCCGAGGAGCCGCAGACGCTCCAGGAGATCGCCGAGTATTTTTCGATTTCCCGCGAACGGGTTCGACAGATTGAAGAAGGGGCGAGAAAGAAGTTGAAAAACCTTTTGACCCCTTTGATGCTCGATGTTGTAGCGGTTTAAAGATCTGTTTGGTAAACTGACAATCGGGGGAGAGAAATCTCCCCCTTTTTTTATTGAGGTACACCATGTTGACAGTCGCACAAAAAGAGCGCTATGCCAGGCACTTGATGCTGGAAGGGGTTGGTGAAGAGGGCCAGCAGAAGCTGATGGGCGGCAGTGTGCTGGTAATCGGCGCCGGCGGACTCGGTTCCCCGGCACTGCTTTATCTGGTCGCAGCGGGTGTCGGCCGGATCGGAGTCGCTGACAGTGACGTTGTCGAGCTTTCAAACCTGCAGCGGCAGGTGCTGCACGCAACGGATAGAATCGGTCAGTTAAAGGTGGAATCGGCAATAACCATTCTGAAACCGCTCAATCCTGAAGTTGACTTGGCCACATACCCCGCCAGGGTTGACAGGCAGAACATAGCGGCACTGATAGCAGCGTATGACTTTATTATTGATGCTACAGATAATTTCGAATCAAAGTTTCTTATCAATGACGCCTGTGTTGCTGCCGGTAAGGCCTATTCCCATGGCGGCATTCTTCGCTACAACGGCCAGACGCTGACGGTCATCCCGGGAGAATCACCCTGTTACCGCTGCATCTTTCCAGAGCCGCCGCAAGCTGTTGATGCCGTGGCCTGTTCCAAGGCAGGAGTAATAGGCGTGCTCCCCGGCATTATCGGGACGCTGCAGGCAACAGAGGCCATAAAATATCTGACCGGAGTTGGCGAACTGCTGCTGGGAAGGCTTTTGACGTATGACTCCAGTGCCATGAAATTCAGGGAGATTGGCGTTCGGCGGAATATGGATTGTCCGGCCTGTGGCGGGGTTAGAGCAGCCCGTAAAGCATCTTGAGCCCGGTGGCAATGAGCAGCAGCGCAAAACCTTTTTTCAGTCCCGGTATCGGTAGATTGTGTGCCAGTTTCGCGCCGAGCGGAGCCGTTAAGTAGCTGGTAATGGCTATTCCCGCAAGGGCCGGCAGATATATGTAGCCGATGCTGTGAGCTGGCAGCCCGGCAACTTTTAGTCCGTTGAGCAGATAACCGGCTGCTCCGGAAAGTGCAATCGGAAAGCCTATGGCAGCAGATGTGCCGATTGCTATCCGGGCATTCAGATTGCACCAGATTAAAAACGGCACGGACATGCTCCCGCCGCCGATTCCGACCAGGCTGGAGATGCCGCCGATGATGCTCCCTGTGCCGAAAAGCCCAAACCGTCCGGGTATCTGCCGCGACGCCTTTGGCAGCCGGTTGGAGAGCATCTGCCAGGCTACGAAAAAGGTGAAGATGATGAAAAATACCTTTAGAAAATGACCGCTCAGCGCCGCTGCGAACCATGACCCTGTAAAGGTGCCAAAGAGTATCCCCGGGGTAATATTTCTGACGGTCGGCCAATCTACCCCCCCCCGGGCATGATGAGCCCGCAGGCTGGCGACTGAAGTAAAGATTATGGTCGCCAGGGATGTCCCCAGGGCCAGATGCTGGATATGCTCGTGGGGGAGCCGCTGCAGCTCAAAAGTGAAGGTCAGCATCGGCACGATGACAATACCGCCACCAACGCCCAAAAGCCCTGCCAGAAGGCCTGCAACAATCCCAACCCCGATATATGTAACCAGCTCAATCATCTTTGTTTCTCTCGTTAACAGATTTGCGGCATAATAGCGGCTGTTACTCCGGATGTTCAAGTCTAAATAGAGTGGAGGTTTTATGTCGTGGAATCCAGAGCAGTATCATAAATTCAAAGCTGACAGGCTGGCGCCGTTTAATGATCTCTTCAGTCTGATCAAAGTCGGCTCCGGGCTCTCGGTTCTTGATCTTGGCTGCGGCACCGGTGAACTGGCAGCTGCCCTGGCAGAGAAGCTGCCGGGGAGCCGTGTCACGGGGGTTGACAGCTCACCACAGATGCTGGCAAAAGCGCAAGAGCGCGGCGTCGCCAGGGTCGAATTTGTCCCTGGCGATGTTGAAACACTGAGTGGCACGTGGGATCTGCTCTTTTCCCATGCGGTGCTGCACTGGGTTGACAATCATGAGGCTCTGATTCCTTGCCTCTGGAACCATGTGAAACCGGGCGGGCAACTTGCTGTGCAGATTCCGTCAAATCATCGCCATCCTTCCCATACCTGCATCATTGCCGCGGCAGCAGAAGAGCCTTATCGGACGGCGCTCGGCGGCTGGGTCAGACATTCCCCGGTACTTGAGATCGATCAGTACGCCCGGCTGCTCCACAGTTGCGGCGCGGTCGATTTCACGGTCATGGAGAAGGTCTATCCGACCTATCTGCCGGAGGCTGCTGCAATAGCTGAATGGACAAAAGGGACGACGCTTGTGCCTTACTTCGAGCGGCTGCCACAGGAGCTTCATGAGCCTTTTCTCGCCAGGTACCGGGAGCTGTTGCAGCAGCAGCTGCCGGCCGGCCCAATTCTTTTTACTTTTCGCCGGATACTCTTTACCGCAGTCAAAGCGGAATAATGGCCATGCGTCACGGTGCTGCAGTGACCTGCTGTCGCCAAAGCCGCCAATCACGTAAGCGCGTTTTCCGGCGGCAATTCCCGAACTGTTTTTCTGATATAGAGCATTGACATGCCGGCTGCCAGCCAGGTGACGCCAAAGATCCCCCACCAGACCCCCGCCACGCCCCAGCCCATAACAATGGCAAGCAGCCAGAATACCGGTATCGGCGCCATAAACTGGCGGAAAATGCCGAGAAACAGGGCGAAACGGGGGCGCTGTAACCCCTGCAGAGCAAAAGAGTTGATGTACAGCACCACATAAGCGTGGAGAACAAAGGCGGCGATGCGCAGGTAGTCGCTGCCGATGGCAATAACTTGCGGGTCAACAGTGAAAAAGCGCATCAGAGGGGCGGCAGCGAAAAAAACCAGTGGGGTGCCAAAGGACATAAGGATAATGCCGGTGGTGAGGGCCGCGCGGATTATTGCTGCAACCCGGGAATAGAGCCTGGCGCCGCTGTTCTGGGCCACCATGGTGAGGGTTGCCACATTTAACCCCATAACCGGTAACAGAACCAGCTGCTCAATGCGGGTGGCAATGCCGTAGGCGGCTACAGCCTCCTGGCCGAAGCGGCTGACGTACCAGGTGATCACGAAAATACCTATGGCAACAGTCAGCATGGTCATGCTTGACGGGAATCCCAGACGGACAAGTTCTATAAACATCTTGCGGCGGGGCTTGAAGCCTTGCCAGCCAAGTCTTCCCAATAGACCGGTTTGACGGGCACGGTGGTGCAGATAGAGCGTGCCGACTACTTGAATGGTTACTGTTCCCCAGGCAATGCCGGCCAGACCGAGGGGGGGTAAGCCGAAACCACCGAAGATAAACCACGGGTCGTAGACAAGATTGAGCAGGAACGCTGCCACCAGAAAATTGCGAAAACTTTTGGTGTCGCCGGTGGCATTGAGGATGGCGTTATGGGCGTAGTTGGCGACAAAAAAGATGGAGCCGGAAAACATGGCGCCCATGTAGGCAATGGCAAGGGAAAGAAATTCCCCCTGAGCTCCCATCAGTTTGAAAATGACCGGAGTGGCCGCCACGCCGCAAAGTGTCAGCAGCAGACCATGAAGCAGCCCGAAGGTGATGGTCTGGGCGGCATAAAGTTCGGCCTCTTCCCGCCGGCCGGCTCCGAGAGCATGCCCCATCAGTGCGGTAGCCCCGGTGGAGATGCCGCTGCCGACAGCAATAATGAGAAAGAAGAGCGGGAACGACATTGAGACCGCGGCCACGGCCTGGGTGGAAAGCTGGCCAGCGTACCAGGTATCGACCACGTTGAACATGGTGTTGAAAAAGAAGCCGATGCCGACCGGCAGGGCAATCTGCCGTATCAGCGGGCCAACCGGTTTTTCTGTCAGATCTTGAGATGATTGCATCAGTAGCGCAGTACCTATGGCGAGAAAAGTTCGTGGTTAATGGCTTTTAAGGCGGCAGTCGAGCCTTTCACCAATAATCACCCTGTTCTGTTAACTATGTCAAAAGAAAAGGGCCATCCGAAAAGAATGGCCCTTTTGAGAAGGTGTAAATATTCCCGATTCAATTCCGTATTTTTTTCCTGCCGTGAACAGTGAGGCAAGCCAGGCCGACACCAAGAAGCAGGATGGTTGCGGGTTCCGGAACTGGGGAGACTGGTTCAACCGTAAACGCCAGGTTGAAGCTGGAGAGTCCACTGTCGGTACTGTAGGCTTCATAATAGAGCGTGCCCGTGCCGAGGAAATTATCTGAAGCATAATTTTTTATATCGAAACTGACTGTACCGCCATCCGCACCGGTGGTTGATTTAAAATAGAGGGGAAAAAGATCAGTAGTAAATCCATTCAGCCATGCATAATGTAAATCCTTCAGGTCGGCAGAAAATGACAACTGTTGCCAAGCGGCAGAATTAGTCTGGGAAGAATATGAGTTTGACCTGCCCTGGATTGAGGAGGAAGTTTCCATAAGGTAATTCGTTGGCTCACTTTGATAGGAACCCAAAGCATATGTGCCGGATACCTGACTGCCGACAGGGATTTCACCACTGTTTTGCACCGCACCGGAGTAGCTGAAGTCGGTGATTTTGCCGATAAAACTCTTCTGGGTGAGAAGGGTATAATCGATTGGCAAAGCAAAAGCGGCTACGCCGCTGCAAGCTATGATAGCTATTGACAGGCATAAGCCAGGAATCTTAAAACTGACCCGGTTTTTTAAGTCAAGTGTCATGACATTATCTCCCACCCATAAATTTTGCCGTCTAACCACCGTGACCTGAACTGACATATACTTCTGCACTCGTTGGCCTTACGCCAATATTGCAAATTAATAACCAATATTGCAACTAGCTGATTTAAAACAGTTAGTTTTTTTGTGACATCAGCAAACTAGCTATTTGTGTAAAGGATCTCGTCAGTAATAATTACAAGGGGCGTTCAGCTTAAAACAACTGGACAAGCCAGGAGCATTATTTATATATTCAAGACCCCGAAAGGGTTGGCAGGCTATTTCAAGCGCATCCGGAGAACTAAAAGTATGGGTCACAGAAATCTTCAGGAATGCGTTATCGATCTTGAGCGGCATGGGATGCTGAAGCGTATTGAAGTAGAACTTGATCCTGACCTTGAGATCGGCTCCATTCAGCGCCTGGTATATGCGGCGGGCGGACCGGCGCTGCTGTTCACCAATGTCAAAGGGTGCCGTTTCCCCATGCTCGGTAATCTCTTTGGAACTTTAGAGCGGACCCGTTTCATCTTTCGCGACACCCTTGCTGCTATTGAAAAGCTGGTGGCACTCAAAATCAATCCAGCCCAGGCGCTGAAAAACCCGTTTTCTCTCGCAGCGACGATTCCGGCCGCTCTGTCTCTGCTCCCCCGAAAAGTCTCGACCGGGGCGATCCTTGCCAACCGGACAACCATAGATCAGCTGCCACAGTTGAAATCATGGCCCCTTGATGGCGGGGCGTTCATCACCTTGCCGCAGGTTTATTCGGAGAGCCCTGCTGCGCCCGGCTTCAGAGGTTCAAACCTCGGCATGTACCGCGTCCAGCTTTCCGGCAACCGTTATGAACCGAACCGGGAGATCGGCCTGCACTATCAGATTCACCGCGGCATCGGCGTGCACCATTCCGAGGCGATTGCCGGGGGGGGACCGCTCAAGGTGAATATCTTTGTCGGCGGCCCGCCTTCAATGACGGTTGCTGCTGTTATGCCCTTGCCTGAGGGGATGCCCGAGCTCTCCTTTGCCGGTCTTCTGGGCGGGCATCGCCTGGCAATGGTCTGTCGCAGCGGCGAACTGCCAATGCCGGCAGAGGCGGATTTCTGCATCACCGGGACGCTTGATCCTGACAAGCTCCTGCCGGAAGGGCCGTTTGGTGATCATCTCGGTTACTACAGCCTGGCCCACGATTTCCCGGTTGTGCGGGTCGAAGAGGTCTTTCATCGTGACGGCGCCATCTGGCCGTTTACCACGGTCGGCCGTCCCCCTCAGGAGGATACCTCCTTTGGCGCCTTCATTCATGACTTGACCGGCGAACTGATACCGACGGTGCTGCCGGGTATCAAGGCGGTTCACGCGGTTGATGCGGCCGGTGTACATCCGCTCCTTCTGGCAATCGGCAGCGAGCGCTATCTGCCGTACACAACTGAGCGCGAGCCGCTGGAGCTGCTGACTCAGGCAAATGCGATCCTTGGGCAGGGTCAACTCTCGCTGGCCAAGTATCTGTTGATAGCGGCTCAAAATGACAACCCACCCCCTATCCATGATATCGCCGCCTTCTTGCAATTTTTACTGGAGCGTGCCGATTGGCGGCGGGATCTGCACTTTCAGACTGCCACGACTGTTGATACTCTTGATTATTCCGGCAGCGGCCTGAACAGAGGGTCGAAAGTGGTTATTGCGGCTGCCGGGGAGAAGCGGCGGACGCTGGCGACCGAGTTGCCTGCCGACTTGAGCCTGCCGGACGGCTTCGGCAAACCGTATGTCTGTCTGCCGGGGGTACTGGCGCTGTCAGCTCCTGTCTGCACCAGCGGCAGAAACAGTGTCGATCCGCAGCTGGAGGAGCTGTGCCGGTTTTTTGCAGGACGCCTCGGGCTGGCTGGTTTTCCGTTAATTGTCGTGGTGGATGACAGCGAGTTTACGGCGCGGACTCTTGACAACTTTCTCTGGGTAACTTTTACCCGTTCAAACCCTGCCTCGGATATTTACGGAGTCGGTGCTTCAGTTGACTGCAAACATTGGGGCTGCAGCGGCTCACTGGTCATAGATGCCCGTATCAAGGCGCATCACGCCCCACCTCTGGTAGAGGACCCGGCAGTTGTGCGCCGGGTTGAAGCGCTTGCCGCACCTGGCGGACCGCTGCACGGACTTTACTGAGCGGCGCCAAGCCTGGAGTTTGGTGTGCGGGGGGCGCTAACGGGTTGCCGGAGAGGTTGATCGTGTGAAATGTACTGATCACGGTTTACTTGAGTTGCCTTGCTTACAGGAAGCCATTCATATATTTACATTCGACCACAGTTTGTGATTGATACCTGTAAATGCGAATATCCGCAGGGCGTCCCCGAGTCACCTGCCAATGTCAATCCCCCTTTAACCGCAGAGGATCCTTGTCACGAGAGCATTTGGGGGCGACCTTCGATTATGACAGTTATGTTAAATATGACCGTATATTGCTGACAGTTTTTCCTTCGCCCTGCAGCCCACCATACCATTTTACCCTTTATAATCAGATCGTTGCACTCGCAATATCCGCAGATTTTTTATGGTGCGTTTGTTGCTTTGTATCCTTCAAGTGGTTAAGACCGCTGAACAGTCGATTGCCGAAATGTCATAACTAAAATTTCAGGCAGGCTGACAAGTATTTTAAGGTAAAAGCAACGGGGAGATTAACTATGAAAAAGATACACTTTGCGGCAGTTTTGATCTCTCTCATGCTGGCAATTTCAGGGTGCGGTGGCGGAGGCAGCAGTCCGGCGCCTTTTATTGTGACGTCGATAGCCAGCAACCAGGCGTTCGATGGTGATATCCTGAACGGCGTCACTGTATCGCCGCTCAACTCCTCAAGCTTGTTTGCCGGCATAGATCCTTTTACTCCTTATGATGAATACCGTGCCTTCCTGGCATTTCCCTTGACAGGTGCAGGTGGTGTCCCCGGAAACGCCTATATTGATTCGGCAACTCTCGATATATTCATCAAAAGCATTGTTTTACACCCCTCGGCCAGTTCAATTCCTATTCGTATCGAACTGGTCTCCTACCCTCCCCAGACATTGCAGCCATCGTATTACGATCGCAATTTCCTGCCGCCCCTGAAATTTAAGACGATCATTCCACCTATTTTCAGTGCCGACGTTCTCCGCCATGTCAGAATAGATGTAACCTCATTGATGGTAGAAGCCCAGTTCAGGGGACTGGCGAACTTCGAGGTCCGCATATTGGAGGATGATTTTTTCGCTTTTCGGGGACTTATAGAAATAAACGACACAAACGCTCAGGCGCCTTTGCTGGAGGTTACATATCACTGACACCGTGGGGTTGGTTAAAACCTGTTTTTATTGCGAATCGCCCAACAACATTAATCAGATACAAGAAATTCCGCCACGGCGGAATTTCTTGTATCTATCTGTTTTACATCAGTTCTACTCCCGTATTTTTCAAAAAAAAGACACTTTTTCTGTCAGGAACCCAGGTCTTGCAGGTATTTCATCGCCCGGCCGCGCATGTTTCGCCGCGGATCGAGTTCCGGCAGCGAAGCGGCGCGCCGATACTGTTCCCTGGCCCGCTCCAGTTCCCCCGTTGATTGATAAGCCCGCCCCAGATTCAAAACCGCTTCGATGTTCCCTTCATCTTTGGCTACTGCCTGCCTGAAAGCGGCAACTGCGTTAGGGAAATCCTTTTTCATCATTGACAAATGCCCCTGGAAAATGTCGAACGCCGGATCGCTGGGGTCGATTTCGCTCGACCTGCGGTACATCGCCATCGCCTTTTGAACATTCCTTTCCTCCCAGAAGAAAATCCGGCCAAGCTCAGCAAGGGCTGTTGTTGATCGGGGCGAGGCCGCAAGAGTGCTTTCCCACAAAGTCGTGTCATTTTTCCAGGCAAGATTCTGCCGCCAGGCAAGCACGGCAAGCACCAGAACGAGCGGCGCTGCCGCAAACCAGAAGCGTCGCCCCTGCAGTTGCGCCCCTGCCAGTGCAACCAGAAAGCAGCAGCCAAAGGATGGCAGAAAGGCATAACGATCGGCAACGACCGGGAGAGTGGGAAACAGATGCAGCGCCGGGATGAGAGCTATCAGGAACCAGACGAAGGCAAATGCAAACAGCCCTGCACTGTTCCGGTAGCGCCAGCTGAGCCCGCTCAGTAAGACCAGCAGCAGTGCGCCGCCGACGCTTGGAGCTGTCAGGGTTTGAGAGAACTGTTCGGTGCCGTAGTCAGCTGAAAAGCCGCATGGAATGATAAGTTTCTCCAGATAGAAAAAAGGGATCTGCACCGCCAGAACAATTTTAGCGAACATGGTTGCACTGTACGGCTCCCGCAGGAACACATCGGTTTTGCGGGCGATTGTCGTGAAAAGGAAATAAGCGCTTCCAGAGAGGATGAAAAACGGTGTCAGCTCAAGCAGATGGCGGCGGGAGAAGGTCCTGCAGGTCATCCAGGTTATGCAGAACAGAATCAGGGGCAAGATAATGCCGGTTGCCTTGGAAAACAGGGAAAGAGTAAAGCAGAGCAGGGCTGCGGCATACATCACGGCCCGCCGTGTGCCGCTGCTGTTCAGGTAGTTAAGCCAGGCAGTGCAGGCAAGAAACAGAAACAGGCCCGACAAAAGGACATTGCGACAAGTGATAAAACTGACCACCTCGCTGTGAATGGGGTGCACCGTAAACAGCGCGGCAGTAAGAAAGGCGATTTTATGCGGCTTGGCCGGAGTTGTCTCCCCGCAGCGCTCTGCAAGTCTGTGGACAAAAAAGTAAATGGCAAGAATGGTCAACCAGAAAATTAGAAGATTACTGAAGTGATAGCCTGCCGGATTATCCTTCCAGAGAGCGCAATCCAGAGCATAGCTAAGGTCTCGAACGGGCAGGTATTCAAGGCCGTTCGCCTTGAGAGAGAAGAAAATGGCCCGGATGTCGAAATTTCTGTACACCTCGCCATCCGGTACAAAGAGAGTGTCATCCCAGACAAAACCGTGCCCGAGGGTGTTGCCAAAGATTGCCGCAACCAGTAAGGTCAGGATTGCTAAATTTCGATAAACAACAGCTTTCAGTGTAACTCTCCTTTGCATTGTGAGGTGAATCGCCCCGGCGGGAATTAATGTCCTGCACTTTTAGATTTTATCAGGGGAGAATAACGCTAAAATGAAGCCTTATCAATGGGTATGATGAGAATCCATCCGCACCCTGAGCCGGTCTGATCGTGAGCCGGTCTGATCGTTGACAACGGCAGCGATTCAAGGCATAATCACTTGAAGTTTTAGCTACAGTAAAAATGTTCCCCTTCTTTTCTGACCCTCTGAACAGATATCTTCGCTGGAGTCGTATTACATATGTCTTTTGTCCATCTGCATCTCCACTCTCAATATTCGCTACTTGACGGCGCTATCCGGATTGACGACCTGGTTAAAAAGGCCAAGGATTTTAACATGCCGGCCGTTGCTGTCACAGATCACGGCTGCATGTTCGGGGCAATAGAATTTTATACAAAGTGTAAATCTGAAGGGATCAAACCGATTATCGGCGCTGAGCTTTACATCGCTCCCGGCTCAAGGACCCTTAAAGAGGGTGGCGGGGCTGACGGTGTCTCGAATTTCCATATCGTTTTACTCTGCATGAATCTTCAGGGGTACAAAAATCTCTCTATACTCTCCTCCGCCGGTTACAAGGACGGTTTCTACTATAAGCCGCGCATCGACAGGGAACTCCTGGCAAAGCACTCTGAGGGGCTGATCGCCATGTCTGCCTGCCTGAAAGGGGAGGTGGCCTGGCTTTGCGGTCGTAACCGGATGGAGGAGGCTGCCGCAGCTGCCAGCTGGTACGCGGATATCTTTCCTGACCGCTACTACATCGAGATCCAGGAGAATACCCTTCCTGAGCAGGATCTTGTCAATAAGCGGTTGATTCAGATTGCTGCCGACCTCAATCTGCCGCTGGTCGCCACCAATGACTGCCATTATCTGAACAAGGACGATGCCAAGGCCCATGAGGTCCTGCTCTGCATCCAGACCGGCAAGACGATGAATGATCCCAACCGGATGCATTTCTCTGCGGAGGAGTTTTACGTCAAGTCTCCCGAGGAGATGGCCGCGGCCTTCTCCTACGCCCCCGAAGCGGTTGCCAATACCCTGGCCATAGCTGAGCGGTGTGATGTGAAATTCGATTTCAGTACCTATCACTTCCCGAAGATCGATCATGAACCGGATATGACTCTTGATCGCATGCTTGAGGATGATGCGGTTAAGGGGCTTGAGGCGCGCTTTGATGCCATCCGGAAGAAAAAACCCGATTTCAGTTCTGCCGATGAAGAGCTCTACAGAAAGCGGCTGCAGCTGGAACTGGAGTGTATCAAGCAGATGGGGTTTCCCGGCTACTTCCTGATTGTTGCCGACTTCATCAACTGGGCAAAGGGGCAGGATATACCGGTCGGCCCGGGAAGGGGTTCTGCTGCCGGTTCGCTGGTCGCCTACGCCACCAGGATCACTGATATCGATCCGATCCCCTATAATCTGCTCTTCGAGCGGTTCCTCAATCCGGAACGTATCTCCATGCCTGATATTGACGTGGACTTCTGTACGCAAGGGCGGGAGCAGGTCATTCAGTACGTAACCGAGAAGTATGGTCGTGACAAGGTCTGCCAGATCATCACCTTCGGTACCATGGCTGCCCGCGGCGTTATCAGGGATGTTGGCCGTGCCGTTGACATGAGTTACGGTGATGTGGACCGGATCGCCAAGCTGATTCCTGAAGTCCTCGGCATTACCCTCCAAAAAGCTCTGGAGCAGGAGCCAAAGCTCAGAGAGCTGGCCGCTGCCGACCCAAAGGTGAAAGAACTCATTGAAATAGCCTTGCGTCTCGAAGGGCTTGCCCGCCACGCCTCCACCCACGCCGCCGGGGTGGTTGTCGCTCCGGACATGCTGGAGGAGTTCTGTCCGGTCTACAAGGACCAGAAGACCGGCCTGATCAACACCCAGTATTCCATGAAGTATGTGGAGAAGATCGGCCTGGTCAAGTTCGACTTTCTCGGACTCAAAAACCTGACGGTTATTGATAATGCCGTCAAGCTGATCCGGATCGGCAAGGATCCTGATTTCGATATCGCGCTGCTTGCCGATGACGATGCCCTCAGCTATCAGCTGATTTCCGAGGGGAACACCACCGGCGTTTTCCAGCTTGAGAGCAGCGGTATCCGCGAGATGCTTCGCGACCTCAAACCATCCTGTTTCGAGGATGTCATCGCCGCCGTTGCTCTTTACCGTCCCGGCCCCTTGAACTCCGGCATGGTGAAGGATTTTATCGAGCGCAAGCATGGTCGTAAAAAGGTTGTTTACGATCTGCCGGAACTGGAGCCGATTCTAAAAGATACTTACGGCGTCATTGTCTACCAGGAGCAGGTCATGCAGATCTCCCGCACCCTGGCAGGCTACTCCCTTGGCGGTGCCGATCTGCTGCGCCGGGCCATGGGTAAAAAAGATGCCTCGGTCATGGCCAAAGAGAAGATTCCGTTTCTTGCCGGCGCCAAAGAGCAGGGGATCGATCTGAAAAAAGCCGAGGCCGTCTTCGATCTGATGGCTATGTTTGCCGAGTACGGCTTCAACAAGTCCCACTCGGCTGCCTACGCTCTGATTGCCTACCAGACCGCTTATTTAAAGGCTCATTATCCGGTGGAGTTCATGGCGGCGCTCCTCACCGAGGATATGGGTAACACTGACAAGATTGTCAAGAACATCAACGACTGCCGGGAGATGGGAATTGAGCTGCTGCCGCCGGATATCAACGAATCGGAGCTGTCATTCAGGGTTATCGGCAAATCGATCCGTTTCGGTTTCGGGGCGATCAAGAATGTCGGCGAGTCGGCGATTCTTGCAATGCTTGAGGCCAGAAACGGCGAGCCTTTTACCGATATTTTCAATTTCTGCGAAAGAGTGGATCTGCGCAAAGTAAACAAAAGAGTGCTGGAGTCTCTGGTCAAATGCGGTGCCTTCGATGCTACCGGCGCGCGTAGATCAGCTCTGTATACGGTGCTGGAGGATGCGGCCAATATCGGCCAGCGGATTCAGGATGAGCGTAACAGTGCCCAGGTATCGCTCTTTGGTACTGCTGAAATTGTGAAAAACAACGGTAACGGTCATGGCAATCTCCCCGAGGTGCGGGAGTGGGACGAGAAAATGCGTCTCGGTTTCGAGAAGGAGTGCCTCGGGTTCTATCTGACCGGCCATCCGCTTGGTCGTTATCAGGCCGAGATGAAGCGCTTCTCTTCGTATGATACGGCCGGTTTTGCCGAGATCTCCGACAAGACAGAGGTGCGGCTGTGCGGCGTTGTTGTCGCCCTGAAGGAGTTCATTACCAAAAAAGGTGAGCGGATGGGCTTTGTAACTCTGGAGGATCTGGTCGGCAGTATTGAGCTGGTTGTCCTGCCGAATATCTTTCAGAGTGTGGCGGAATTTTTGAAGAGTGATGAACCGCTTCTGGTTGCCGGAACTTTTGAGCGGGGCGAGAAGTCGAACAAGATACTTGCCTCCTCTATCCAATCGCTGCGTGCGGTCAGCGAGCGGGAAACAAAAGCGGTCAGTTTCAAAGTCTTGAGTGCCGATCTCGACACGGCGCGCCTGGAAAGCCTCAAGGGGATTCTGCAGCGGCATCACGGCGACTGTCAGACGCGGCTGCATATTGTCCTGCCGGATCTTTGCACTGCGGTCGTCAAGCTACCTCAGGAGTGTCATGTTGCGCCGACAGAGGGATTATCTATGGAAGTCGAAGATTTATTAGGGTATAATGCCGTCACTTTCGAGTGACAGTGTTTTTTAATAAAAACATTTTAGGAGAATAATTAAATGGCTGCTCAAGTCTATATGGAGTTTGAAAAACCGTTGATGGAGCTGGAGAAGAAGATAGCTGAGCTTGGCGTCCTGTCCGAGTCGATGGATCTCTCACCGGAAATTGCCAAGCTGGAGAAGAGGGTGGACAAGATGCGCAGCGAGATCTTCAACAATCTCTCCCGCTGGCAGACGGCCCAGATCGCCCGGCATATCAACCGTCCCTTCACGCTCGACTACCTGAACCTGATTTTTACCGAGTTCACCGAACTTCACGGCGACAGGAACTTCGGGGATGATCATGCCATCGTCGCCGGACTGGCAAGGCTTGACAACGAGCCGGTCATGGTAATCGGTCATCAGAAAGGCCGGGATACCAAGGAGAAGGTCTTCCGCAACTTCGGCATGCCGAACCCTGAAGGGTACAGAAAAGCTCTCCGCCTCATGGAGATGGCCGAGCGGTTCAAACTGCCGATCATAACTTTTGTTGATACTCCCGGTGCTTTTCCCGGTATAGGGGCTGAAGAGCGCGGCCAGGCCGAAGCTATCGCCAGAAACCTGCGGGAAATGGCCAGCCTGACAGTGCCGATTATTGTCGTTATCACCGGTGAAGGCGGCTCGGGCGGCGCTCTGGCAATCGCTGTCGGCGACCGGATCCTCATGCTTGAATATTCGGTTTATGCGGTTATCTCACCGGAAGGTTGCGCCGCTATTCTCTGGTCAGACGGCACCAAGGGGGAGCAGGCCGCCGAAGCACTCAAGCTGACTGCCAAGGATATCCTCGACCTTGAAGTCATCGACGAGATCGTCAAAGAGCCTGTCGGCGGCGCTCACCGGGATCATGAAGCCATGGCGGCGACCCTGCATGAAGCCTTGAGTCGTAACCTGGCTGAGTTGAAGGATCTTTCGGGAGAGGAGCTTGTTGAGCAGCGCTATCAGAAGTTCCGGAAGATGACCCGCTGTATTGAGTAGCAGATTTATTTGAATAGAACAGAAACAGATAAAGGCGGCCGATTGGCCGCCTTTATCTGTTTAAATGTCGGGAGTTTGGAGAACGCAAAGGTTTATTCTGAATCCAACAGGTGAAACTGCCTTTACTCCATCATTTCAAGCCACCAGAGTTGCCACCATAGCTCGCTGAAATGTGCTACCATGGAACCATGCAGGGGAAGAGCAGGCAGCCGTCAACCGGCCCGGCAAAGGCAGCCGAACCTATAAAGGGGGGAGATCATGAACAGACAGAGCGATATTATTTCAGCTGAAACCGCGCTGACTCTTGGTGGGCTTTTCAGTGAACGGGTCAGGCGCTCTCCCGATGAATGCGCCTACCGGCGCTTCGATCGCCAGGGGCGCTGCTGCGAATGCGTTACCTGGGCTGAAACTGCTGCACTGGCCGGTCGCTGGCAGGAGGCGCTCCGCCGGGAAGGGCTGCAGCCGGGCGAGCGGGTGGCGGTTATGCTCAAGAACAGTCTGGAATGGGTTCTCTTTGATCTGGCGGCCCTGGGGCTCGGGTTGGTAACTGTGCCGCTGTTCGTCAACGACCGGCCGGAAAATTTTGCCCTGATTATAAAGGAGAGCGGCGCCCGGTTGCTGCTGATCGAAGGGGTTGAACAGTGGGAGCGGATTCGCGATGTCAGCGGCCGGCTTGACTCTCTGCAGCGGATAGTATCGCTGACCCTTGCCTGCAAACATGATTGTGATCTCCGCCTGGCGTTACTGGCAGAATG
This sequence comes from uncultured delta proteobacterium, assembly GCA_963787125.1. Lineage (GTDB taxonomy): Bacteria > Desulfobacterota > Desulfuromonadia > Geobacterales > DSM-12255 > VEOV01. Next base: position 89,206 of record CAWBBV010000005.1, on the reverse strand, counting down.
GCTGAGGGAGAGCAGCGCCGACTACACGCCGGGGAACTGGTCTGCGGACTCGCTGGCAACGATTGTCTACACCTCCGGCACTACCGGCAGGCCCAAAGGGGTCATGCTCTCTCACGCCAATATTCTCACCAATGCCTATGCCGGAGTCAGCCGGGTGCCAATCTATCCGGACGACCTGTTTCTCTCATTTCTCCCCCTGTCCCATACTCTGGAGCGGACTGCCGGTTATTACATACCCATTATGACCGGCGCCTGTGTCGCCCATGTCCGCTCCCTCGACCAACTCCCGGAAGACCTGACCACCATCAAGCCGACAATCATCGTTTCCGTGCCGCGTATTTTCGAGCGTGTCCACCGTAAAATCAGCGCTACCCTGGCAGCAGGTCCCGTCTGGAAACAAAAACTTTTCGCCCTGACGGTTGCTACCGGTTGGCGCCGGTTCCTCTACAGGCAGGGGCGAGGGGGCTGGTCTCCATTCCTGCTTCTCTGGCCGCTGCTGAACAGGATGGTGGCAAAGCGGATCCTGGAAGCGCTGGGTGGCCGGTTGCGCCTGACCATCAGCGGCGGCGCCCCCTTGAGCCCGGAGATTGCCCGTTTCTTTCTCGCCTTGGGACTCAACCTGCTCCAGGGGTATGGACTGACCGAAAGCAGCCCGGTGATTGCCGTTAATTCGGAGGACGACAATCGACCCGAAACCGTCGGACTGCCGCTCCCCGGAGTCGAGGTAAGGCTCGGCGCCGACAGTGAACTGCTGGCACGGGGGAGTAACATCATGGCCGGTTATTGGCACAACGAGGTGGCCAGCGCTGCGATCATCGATCAGGAGGGGTGGCTTCATACTGGCGATCAGGCCCGCATCACCTCCAGCGGCCATATCATCATCAGCGGCCGTCTTAAAGAGATTATTGTCCTGTCCACCGGAGAGAAGGTCGCACCGGGTGAGTTGGAAATGGCTCTGGCTGCAGACCGCCTTTTTGAACAGATCATGGTGGTGGGCGAAGGCAGACCCTATCTGATCGCCCTGCTGGTGCTTAATGAAGCCGAATGGCTCAAGCTGGCCGCGACACTGGCGGTTGACGGGGAGAGTGATGAGGTGCTGGAGAGCAGCCGCGTTGAAGAGGTGCTGTTGAAGCGGATCGCCCCGCGACTGGCCAGCTTTCCTGGCTACGCCCGCATTCTGCGGCTCCACGCCAGTCGGAACCCCTGGAAAATACAGGACGGCCTGCTGACCGCAACCCTCAAACTCCGCCGCAAAGAGCTTCTTGGGCAGTACGGCGCCGAAATTGAGCGGCTGTATGCTGGCCACTGATTTCGAATGAAACGGGGACGTCCGTTTATTTTTCAAACTCCCGGTGCAGAGCCGGGCAGGAGAATATATGAAGAGCTGGTTTAAGGGAATCCCCGAGCTTGCAACCCATCCGGTACTGGCAAAGGTTGCGGCGGCGCGCAGGGAAAGCATTGTCTATCCGGTGGCGGAAAATGTCTATTCTGCTTTGCAACTCACCCCTTTTGATCAAGTGCGGGTGGTGCTCCTGGGGCAGGATCCGTACCATGGGGCAGGGCAGGCCCATGGCCTTGCCTTCTCGGTTCCCCCAGGGATCAAGACGCCGCCATCGCTGCGCAATATTCACAAGGAGCTCGACAGGGATCTTGGTCCAGCCGGCGCCAGATCAAATGATCTCTCTGCCTGGGCGCAGCAAGGGGTGCTGTTGTTAAATACCGTTCTCACTGTCGGGGCGGACAAGGCAGGCAGTCATCGCGGCTGGGGGTGGGAAGAGGTTACAGACACCATTATTCGTGCTTTGAGTCGCCGTCGGGAGCAGTTGGTTTTTCTCCTTTGGGGCAACGATGCGCAGAAGAAAATCCCCCTTATCGATACCGACCGCCATTCTATACTCACTACCTCGCACCCCTCCGGGCTGTCTGCCTACCGGGGCTTCATCGGCTGCGGCCACTTTTCACAAGTGAATGATAAACTTGCCGCTTTGGGGCAAAAGCCGATTTGCTGGTAGTAATGTTAGCGAGTTGACATGCAGTCGGTGTGTTTCTTTAGAAAAATTGAAAGATAGAATTATGACAGGTCCCAATTGACTACACTTGCAAGAATGTATAGACTTACTAATCAAAGACAAAGGGGTGTAGCTTATGCCAATAATTTCTATGTTTTACGGGATTATTATCCGCATGTATCTTATTGACAACCAGCACCACAATCTGCCTCACTTTCACGCTAAGTATGCTGAATTTGAAGCGTCTATTCGCATTGAAGATGGTGAAGTTTTGGCGGGAGAATTGCCCCGTAAGCAGTTGCGATTGGTGCAGGCGTGGATTGAACTTCACCGGGATGAGCTACATGCCGATTGGGAACTGGCTGTGGCCGGAGAGAATCCCTACAAAATTACCCCACTGTGAGGTTGCCATGTACTGGGATGTGAAAACTGTTAAACCAATGACTGACTATCGTATCTATATTGAAGTTGAGGATGGCCGCAAAGGTATATTTGATCTCAAACCTTATCTGGATAAGGGCGTTTTTCGTGAACTGAAAGACATACACTACTTCAATCGTGTCGGAATACTATTTGGCGCTGTAACGTGGCCAAACGAACAGGATATCGCACCTGAAACCCTCCTTGCTGAAATGCTTCCTATCGATCAGACCCATTAAGGTTACTGGCCTTAAGCCCTACATTCGGTTTATTTCCACATCTCCTCATCAACCCTGCCGAACTCAGCCATAGTCCCTGCAAATTCGGCGGCGTCCTGTTCGCTCCAGGTTCCGGCCAGATGGTCAAGATCTGTGTTATCAGTGCTTTTTTTCTTCTGTTCAAATTCAATCATCTGCTCACCTATGACATTATGATAGCAACTGCTGAAATCATAATGCTGCCTGACAATGAATCCGTCAAACTGAAAAATGTGCGAGCTGGCGCTGTTCTGCCGGTGAAATCGGTTAGAAAGCTTGTATCAAAAAAGGCGTTTGGCCACAGATAAAGTCCGATAACTGCGGATAAAACCCAAGAACCCTAAGGCATGGCTTTCACCAGCAGGGTTAAGGCTTTTTGCTTGTATATTCTTGATTTATAAGTGTTTATCCGTGTGGACCCGTGGTCGAATTCTTTTTCCAGGTTGAATGATTATACTGAGTTTCTGTTGAATTCTGCCATGGCGGAATTTTGGATATTTTAATCTTTATGGGTATGTTACAAGAGTTGCTGGAAGCGATCGGAAGATAGTCACTGAACGTTCATTGGCACAGGCTAAATGTTCCATTTAGGCAGATCACCGGTTCACGCGTGCGTGCGCGTGAACCGGTCAACAACGATGTTGAACCAGGAGAAAATGATGAAAAAGCTGTTCGTTGCGGCAAGTAAGTCGAGTAAGTGGACAAGAATTGCTGAAACGTTAGACGAAGTAGGTCGGCATATTCAGAAAAAGTATGGTGACGAGTCCATACCACGATCAATCATTGAAGGTGAACTTGAAATTAAGGGAAATTACGCGCCAGGAAGCGTTCATATCTCAGATTATTGCTACAACCTTATAAACAAAGCGTCATATTCGTTTGTTTTTCCGTTATTTGTTCGCATTGAGAGGGGCAAATATAGGTATATTGGGCCAAACTATAAATACACCGGCCCCATATATTGGACGCCCAGCGGAGGCATAGAAAAACAAGTCGGAATGTGGGAATCGGGCACGTGCAAATTAGAGAACGATCCAAGAAATAAGGTCTAGAAACCTGAATTAGATAGCTCCACCGATTTGTATTTCACGCGCGAAAGGGACTAATTTATGTACAACATAACGAAATTATTAACAGTGCTCTTATTTAGTATTTCAATTTACGGCTGCACCACTGTGCCTGTATCATTCGATGTGAATAATATACAGCCAGCTACAAAAATACTGAATGGAGAACTCAAGCTGGTATCAGTCAGGTTTGCAGGTAACGAAATACCATGGTCTGCAGAAATGCAGGCCGCAATTTTAACAAACTGGAAAAGCGCACTGGAAAAGGCGTTAGACAATTCCAAAATATTTCAAGAAGACTCTTCTCAAAAATTCAATCTTGACGTCTTAATTCTCACGCTTGACCCAGGCGTAATGGCATATGACGTAAGCGCTGTTTCCGAGTATATTATTTCAGACCGTAAGACGAGAGAGCAAATAGATAAACATGTTATTGAAAGTACTGGTCATGCTTCTGATTTCGTTGGTGAAACTCGTGTAAACAAATCATTAAGCAGTGCCGTTCAAGGCAACATTTCTCTATATCTCCAAAAAATCAGTTCACCATGATTTCACTTTTGAATTATCGAGCTGTCATCGATACTGGCATGTTCCAGATCTTTTGGAGCGAGAAAACATGGGGAAGTGGGGACAGGCCTGAAAGACTGCAACTTAAAGTCCTTTCTTTAACGATCATCCTGCCGTCTTTCAAGACCCCACATACACTCCTAAAATCGAAGCTTTGGGCAACAGAAGGAAAGGCACACCAGCAAATTCAGCTACTACTTTAAAATGGCTTCTCAAAAAATCAACGGGTTAAACTTTAAGTAAACGGGAATCGGATTGTTCTGCTGCTAACTGCATCCACTATATGCTACTTGTAGATATAAGCGCTTATGGTATAGTAACCCCATGAAACCTAAAGAGAAGCAGATACTTGAAACATTCAAGAACATGCTGGAACAGAGGGTGCATCTGAATACTTTTGCTCTTTTCGGTTCACGGGCAAGAGGAGATGCCGGACGTTATTCTGATATGGATGTTTTGGTGGTAGTAGATCATCTGGATACGCCTACAGCGGATTACATCAGCGATTGCGCTTGGGAGTCCGGTTTCGGGAGCGGCATTGTGGTTGTGCCGGTGTCTTATTCAAAGTCAGAATGGGAAGGCATTGAGAGCCAATCCCTGCTTGCTGCCAACATCAGAACCGAAGGAGTATTCCTGTGAAACAGGAAGACAAGACCACCATAATCGGTTATCGGCTTGAACAAGCTCAAATTGCCTTGGACGATGCAAACTACCTGAATGCTGGTGGGCGTAGTCCGCAAGGTATCGTCAACCGTTGCTACTATGCCATGTTCTATGCCACGCTTGCCCTGTTGCAGGACATCGGCAAGGCTCCGACCAAGCACTCGGGCATTATCAGCCTATTCGACACAGAGTATGTCATGAAGGGAATTTTTCCCCGTGAGTTGTCGAAAAATCTTCACAAGGCTTTTGAACTAAGGCAATCATCAGACTACAAGGTGCGACCAACAATGCCCGAAGAACTTGTAAAAGAAGAGATCGACAAAGCATCAAATTTTGTCGAGGCAGTTAAGAGCTATTTTCAACAATCTCCGTAACCACCTGCCACTTATCTCAAGTACTCGCAATAAAATATATGATAACAGATGAAAGGTTCAACAATCGCAGCAACAGACGGCAAAATCCGCCGCCGCTGTGTTCTCAGCAGTTACCTGATTCAATAAAATCAAGCATGTCTTATTTAAATTTGTTTGCGGATTAGCCGACGTATCCCCGTAACAGGCAGCATACTTCGTGGCAAGGAGTTACCTTTTGAGCATATTCCAGCTGTCCAAAAACTACCGTATTGCCCGCCGGCTCAAGGAGATCGTCAATGTCTTTTTGAGTCACGGTTTCGGCAACCTCATCGACCAGCTCCATCTCGGCAACTTTATCCCCTTTACCAAAAGGCTCAATGCTTTTCGCAGCTGGCCGAATGTTCTCCGTGGTCCCTTTGCCCCGCAGCGGCTGAGGACGGCGTTTGCGGAGCTGGGGCCAACCTTCATCAAGCTTGCCCAGGTGATTGCCTCCCGCCCCGATATGGTCCCCATCCGCTTTGCCAGCGAATTTCAGAAGCTGCAGGATCAGGTGCCCCCCTTTCCCGGCGAGACGGCGCTGCGGATCATTGAGGAGGAGTTGAACCTGTCGTCTGGAGAGATATTTCTGGAGTTTAATCTGGCTCCGATAGCGGCGGCTTCCATCGGTCAGGTGCATACCGCCACGCTTCTTGACGGCACGGAGGTTATCGTCAAGGTACAGCGTCCTGATATTGCCGCCCAGATCGAAACTGACATCGAAATTCTTTTCACTGTGGCCCGGCTGATCGAGAGCCATCTGCCCGAGAGCCGCTTCCTCAATCCGGTCGGTATTGTGGTGGAGTTTCAGAAGACCATTCGCAAAGAGTTGAACTTCCGCGATGAAGGGCGGAACTGTATCCGCTTCCGCCGGCTGTTCCAGGATTTTCCCGGAGTCAGGATTCCCCGCCTGTACAATGAATTTACTACAGACAAGATTCTGGTGATGGAGCGGATCCGGGGGGTGAGGATTGATGACCTGGACGAGATAACCGCCATGGGCCTCGACCGCAAGCGCCTTGCCCAGATTGGCGTCAACGCCTATTTCAAGAGCGTTCTGGAAGACGGCTTCTTTCATGCCGACCCCCATCCAGGCAACCTTCTGGTGACGGAGAACGGCGATATCGGTTTCCTTGACTTCGGCATGTGCGGTACGGTTACCGACGAGCTGAAGGCGATCCTGGTGAATATTTTCCTCGCCTTCATTACCCGCGATTTCGATCTGCTGGTGGATCAGCACGTGGAGATGGGTTTTATCCCGGAAGATGTGGATATCGACACTTACCGGCGGGACTTCAAGGAGGATCTTGCCGATTTCATGGAACCGCTGCACGGAGTCCCTCTGAATGAAGTGGATTTCGGCGAGTACCTCGGCACGGTTCTGAAGGTGATTATCAAGCACAAGATGAAGGTCCCGTCCGACCTTCTCCTGATCCACAAGGCGCTGCTCCTTATTCAGGGGGTCGGCACCACCCTTGATCCGGACTTCGATATAGTCTCAGTGTCACGGCCATACCTGGATAAAATGGCCAGTGACGGTAGCAATCCTCAGCGGATCGCCAAAAAGACCATTAAACATCTGCACGAGGGGGCGGAGTTTATCAAGCTCTTGCCGATGCAGCTGAAACGGATCATGAGCAAGGTTATCAGGGACGATTTTAACCTGAAATTTTCCATCAAGGGGCTCGATCAGCTGGCGCGGGATGTTGACCGTTCCAGTAACCGCATTGCTGTGGCGATGATCATCAGCGCCACCCTCCTCAGCTCCGCCATCATGCATGCTTTGAAGGTCGGTCCTTCGGTCTACGGCTTTTCAGTGCTGGGGTTCTTTGTTTTCGGCTGCGCCGCAGTGCTCGGGCTCTGGCTTATAGTTTCGATTATCCGCTCGGGGCGGCTTTAGTTAAGGCGGCTGTAAGCAATAAAAACTTCCCGTAGAAACAGAGAAAGGCGGCCAATCGGCCGCCTTTCTCTGTTTCTGTATGTAACTGCAACTTACATCTTATGGCATTTGATGCAGTCGCCGGAAGCTATGAAAGCGTCCTTGCCGTTGTGGCAGGCGCCGCAGGATTTACCCTTGTCCATGTCGCCCATGGTTGCTTTGAGCGCGCCGGCTTTGAAAGGGAAGATCTTGGTGTGGCAGTCGGCGCATTTGTACATGCCGAGGTGGAATTCGTGGCTGAAGTTGGCCTCGCCCCCATCAGTCTTAAAGAGAATGTTGGCCGGCTTGTAACCTTTGTGGCATTTGTCGCACTCGCCGGCGACAGTAAAGGCGTCCTTGCCATTGTGGCAGGTGCCGCACGACTTGCCTTTCTCCATGCTGGCCATGGTCGCTTTGAGTGCGCCTGCTTTATAGGGGAAGGTTTTTGTATGGCAGTCAGGGCATTTAAACATGCCGATATGAACCTGGTGGCTGAAAACCGCATCAGTCACACCTTTGAGTTTGAAGGTTATTTCGCGTGGCTTCATCCCTTTATGGCAGTTGCCACAGTTGCCGGCAACAGTAAAGGCTTTCTTGCCATTATGACAGGCGCCGCAGGTCTTCCCTTTTTCCATCTGGGCCATGGTCACATTGTGATCAGTGCCGGTGATAATCTTGCCGTCATGACAGCTGCGGCAGGAAAGTCCGGCTTTCCCCACATGGACATCGTGGCTGAAGGCTACTTCAGGGGCGCCCTTCACTTTGAAGGTTACGGTTCTCGGTTTGCCTTTATGGCATTTGGTGCACTGTTTTTCGTCCTTGACGCTAAATGCCTTGATCCCTGAGTGGCAGGCGCCGCACGATTTCGTCTTCTCCATGTCTGCCATGGTGTACTTCTTTTTCTGCTTTATGTTAAAGATGGCATTGTGGCAGATGCGGCAGTTATTATTGTATTTTTCCAGGTGGAAATCGTGGCTGAAGACAACCGGTTCAGCGTTTTTAAAAGGGAAGGATATGTCCTTTGTCTCCTTGGCCTGTGAGACAACAGGGAGCAGCAGGACTAAGGCTAACAACAGAAAACGGCACAGTTTCATATATCACTCCTCAAATGTTGGAATAGATTAAGGGGGCTAAGAGGAGATAATATACACATCCACCTCTGGAGCGTCAATCTTAAATCCATATTTTCAGTGCGCTTTTGTTAGCGATTGCGGCACATTTGTTCATGTGTTATACAACTTTTGGGAAATTGTTGAGGAGAGAGTTCAAATGCAACAGATTGACAGGATAATCAAAAATGCATTGGCCGAAGATATTCATACCGGCGATATCACTACCCAGGCGCTGCAGCTGAAGAAAGGCAGGATAGCCGGCATCCTGAAAGCAAAAGAGGATATGATCGTTTGCGGTCTGGATGTTGCTGCCAGGGTTTTCGCGCTTTTGGACAATGACTCTGTTTTTACGCCCCGTTGTGCTGACGGCGATTTTGTGTCTGCAGGCACGGTGATAGCCGAAATGTCCGGTGACGCTTCGCTGCTGCTTCAGGGGGAGCGGGTTGCTCTCAATCTCATGCAGCGGATGTCCGGTGTTGCTACTCTGACATCCAGATATGTTCGCGCTGTTGCGGGGACAAAGGTGCGGATCGTTGATACCCGTAAAACCACGCCCGGTCTGCGCATCCTGGAAAAATATGCGGTCCGGGTCGGTGGCGGCATTAATCACCGCACCGGTCTGTATGACGGCGTTCTTATCAAGGAGAACCATATTGCCGCGGCCGGCGGCATTGGTGAGGCGATCCGCCGCGCCAGGGCATATATTCCCCATACCCTGAAAATAGAAATCGAAACCGAGTCTCTGACTGATGTGCAAGCTGCGCTTGCCGCCGGCGCCGATATCATCATGCTTGATAATATGGATATTGAAACCATGACAAAAGCTGTTGCCATCATTGCCGGGCAGGCTACGGTTGAGGCTTCCGGAGGGGTTAACCTGACTACTGTCAGAGGGATTGCCGCAACCGGAGTCGATATCATCTCTGTGGGAGCCCTGACCCATTCGGCGCCATCCATGGATATCTCAATGCTTTTGGAGGGTGCTTGAGCGAATCTCCGCACGGCGCCAACGTCTGTTCAGAAAGTGCCGGAAAGATTCTCGCGCTTCTTTATGAGTCAGACACCGCCTTCATCTCCGGCGAAGAGCTCAGCCGGCAGCTGAATGTTTCCCGCAGTGCTGTCTGGAAGCAGATAAGCTCACTGCGGGCGCTCGGGTTCACCATCAGTGCCGAAGCTTCGCGCGGGTACAAGCTCCTTGCGTCGCCTGACAGCCTCCATGCTTCTTCTGTCAGTCATCTGCTCAAGAGCCTGCGGATCGGCAGAAAGATAATCTCTCTGTCTGCAACGGTTTCAACCAACGCCGTTGCCTTTAAAATGGCTGATGAGGGGGCCGAAGAGGGGAGTGTCGTTATTGCGGAGTGCCAGAGTGGCGGCAAAGGGAGGCTCGGCCGGAAGTGGGCGTCTCCGGCGGGGGTGAACCTTTACTGTTCCGTTATCCTGCGTCCGCCGATTCAGCCGGTTGCCGCCCCGCAGCTGACTTTTCTCTCGGTAATTGCGGTAGCCCGGACGATTGAGCAACTTACCCCCCTGCAGGCCCGGATCAAATGGCCCAACGATATCCTGATCGAGGGGAAAAAGGTTGCCGGTCTCCTCAATGAGATGAGTGCCGAAACTGACAAGGTTAATTTTGTGATCCTGGGAATTGGTGTTAACCTGAACATGAGCTTAGTGCAGTTTCCGGAAGATCTCCGTCATCCGGCGACTTCACTGTTTATAGAAACGGGTAAGAAGGTTGACCGTACTGCTTTTACCCGGATACTGCTGCAGGAACTGGATGACCTTTATGCGACCTTTCTCCGGGAGGGGTACGCACCGGCGAGAAAAGAGTGGCTGGAGAGAAGCAGGCTTGCCGGTGTCCTTGTGACGGTGACGGATCATGACAAGGTTAAAACCGGCAGGGTGGCAGGAATTGATGAATACGGGGCGCTGCTTCTGGATTCAGGCGAACAGATCCTTTCCGGAGATGTCGTCATCGGAGGTGATATTGCTGCTTGTAATTGATGTCGGCAACAGTAACATTGTGCTGGGTGTTTACGATGGGACCCTCCTGTTGAAAACCTGGCGGATTTCAACAGACAGGACCAGAACGACCGATGAGTACGCGGTCCTTGTTCACGATCTTTTCAGGCTTGCCGCCATTCCGTTCGAGGATGTTAAAGGGATTATCATCTCTTCGGTTGTCCCGGCGCTGACCGGGCTGTTGGAGAAACTTTCCCGGCAGTATTTCAGCCTCAAACCTGTTATCGTCGGACCGGGTATCAAGACCGGTATGGTGAGCCGTTATGATAATCCCGCTGAGGTCGGGGCTGATCGCATCGTCAATGCGGTTGCCGGCTTTGAGAAATACAGATCTGCCCTCATTATTGTCGATTTTGGCACTGCCACTACTTTCGATGTTGTTAATAAAGAGGGAGAGTTCTGCGGCGGAGCCATAGCTCCGGGCTTGATGATCTCCATGGAGGCTCTTTTTCAGAAGGCGAGCAAGTTGCCGCGGGTGGAGATTCTCAAGCCGCCGCAGCTGGTGGCTACGAATACTGTCAATTCCATGCAGGCAGGGATATATTACGGTTACGTCGGTCTTGTGGACGAAATTGTGACCAGAATGAAGGCAGAGTGCCGGGAAAACCCGGTTGTAATTGCGACCGGAGGGCTGGCAGGGGTTATTGCCCCCGAATCGCGTACCATTGATAAGATCGAGGAGTTTCTTACCCTTGACGGGCTAAGGATTCTCTACGGTCGCAACTGTGAAAGTCTGTAGCACAGGTCAGCTCCCCCGTTTGAGAGGAGTTCTGCCCTGTTTCCAAACTTAAAGAGGGGGTATCATGGGAAAGTACGACACTGCAAAGATCCGTAATCTGGGTATCATCGCTCACGGAGGCGCAGGCAAGACCTCGCTCTCAGAGGCTATCCTGTTTGACACCGGGATGATTGACCGGTTGGGAAGGGTTGATGACGGCACGTCCACGATGGATTTCGAGCCGGAAGAGATAAAGCGGAAGATCTCCATAACCTCTTCCCTTGATCACTGCGACTGGAATGACTATTCCATTCATCTTGTCGACACCCCTGGCTACGGTGATTTTATTGCTGACACCCGTGCCTGCATGAGAACGCTGGACTGCGCGGTCATTATCCTCTCTTCTATTTCCGGGGTAAAGGTGCAGACTGAAGAGGTATGGGCCTGGGCAAACGAGTTCGAAATCCCTCGAATCGCCTTTGTCAACAAGCTCGACCGGGAACGTGCCAACTTCTTCCGGGCAATCGACGATATGGAAAAGGCGCTCAAGGCGCGAGGGGTCGCCGTCCAGATACCTCTCGGTATTGAGGACGGTTTTGAAGGGGTTATCGATCTTATCAAAATGAAAGCGTACCGCTATCTGAAGGATCGTTCCGGTACCTATACAGAGATTGCTATCCCGGCTGAGTATCTTGACGATGCGACCCGGTTGCGCGAGCAGATGGTTGAAACCGTTGCCGAAGCGTATGATGCGCTGACCGAAAAATACCTGGAAGCCGGTGACCTGACCGAAGAAGAGATCCTGGACGGTCTGAGAGTCGGAACGATCAGAAACACCTTCACTGTCGTCCTCTGCGGCTCCGCCACCGCCAATATCGGGGTGAAACAGCTGCTGGATGCGATCTGCGCCTACCTGCCGTCGCCTCTCGACCGGACCAAGGCTGTCGGCGTCAGCCCGAAGATCCAGGCTCTTGAAGAGCGCGCTCCGCTGGAATCAGAACCGTTCTCGGCGCTGGTATTCAAGACCACGTCCGACCCTTACACCGGCAAGATCTCAATCTTTCGGGTCTACTCCGGGGTTCTCAACTCGGACTCTACAATCTACAACTCGTCCAAAGGTGTTGATGAGCGGATCGGGCAGATCTACGAGCTTGAAGGGAAGAAGCAGAAAGCAATCAAGCAGGCTGTTGCCGGCGATATCGTTGCTGTTGCCAAACTCAAGGAGACCGTTACCGGAGATACTCTCTGCGATGCCGCCAAACCGATCCTCTTTGAGCCGGCCCCGCTGCTTAAACCGGTAATTTCCTATGCCATCGAGCCGAAAACCAAGAACGATGAGGACAAAATTCATGGCGCCCTCCATAAGATGATCGAAGAGGAGCCGACTCTGGAGTCGCACCGGGACGATCAGACCAAGGAGTTTATCATCTCCGGAATGGGGCAGGTACATCTTGATGTCATTGTCGAGAAGCTTAAACGTAAATTCAATGTTGAAGTCCTGCTCAAGACGCCCAAGATCCCTTACCTTGAGACAATCCGCAGTAGTGTCAAGGTCCAGGGTAAATACAAGAAGCAGTCCGGCGGGCGCGGTCAGTACGGCGATTGCTGGATCGAGATGAGTCCCATGCCGCGAGGCGAAGGTTACCTCTTTGAAGACAAAATTGTCGGCGGCGTTGTCCCCAGACAGTATATCCCGGCGGTTGACAAGGGTATTCAGGAGGCGTCCGTTGACGGCTTTCTCGCCGGTTATCCGGTGGTTGATTTCAAGGTTGCCCTTTACGACGGTTCATTCCACACGGTTGACTCTTCGGAGATGGCGTTCAAGATCGCTGGCTCAATGGCATTCAAGAAGGCGATGGAATCCTGCAAGCCGGTACTGCTTGAGCCGATAATGAATGTGAAAATTACCGTTCCGGACGAAAATATGGGCGATGTTATCGGCGATATTAACTCCCGTCGCGGCAAAGTTATCGGTGTTGAACCAAAAGCCAACTCCCAGATCATCCGCACAGTCGTGCCGATGTCAGAGGTGCTGGCCTACTCCAACGATCTGCGCTCCATGACCAGTGACCGGGGTCTTTTCAGTATGGAGTTTTCCCATTATGAAGAAGTGCCATCCCATCTGATGCAGAAGGTAATTGCAGAGGTGACTGCTGCAAAAGGTTGCTGAAATATTTTAGTGAGTTGAAAAGGAGAAAGCAAAGTGAGCCTCTTTAAAAAGAAGTCTTCAGCCGAATATGACGATCAGGAAAAAGAAAGTCCTGCAAATAACAGGGGGGCACTCCTAGTCCTGTTGATCCTTCTGGGCGGATTTGCCTATCTATATTTTTTCACTAGCCTGATAGTCACTCATGAAGCGCCGCCGGTTGTTGCTCCGGCAGGGGCTCCGGAGATTAAGCAGAGTATGCCGCCGAAGCCGTCAGCCCAGCCTCCAGGGTCCGCGACTGTTGCTAAAAAGGCTGAAGAAGCAAAGCCTGTGACAGCCCCTGTAGCTGTACCGGTTGCTGCCAAGCCGGCAGTCGTACCTGCGCCGGTTGCAGTGCAGCCTCCGCCTGTTGCCAAGCCTGCTCCAGCTGCGCCCCAGGCAGCGGCGAAACCGGTAGCGGCTCCTCCTGCGCCGAAAAAAGAAGCGGCTGCACCGGAGAAAAAAGAGGCGGCAAAACCAGCCGCCCCGCCAGCGCCAAAGAAAGAGGAGCCAAAAGCGGTAAAAACTCCTGCTGCTGTTGACAAGCCTGTCACCAGGAAGAAGCCTGAAGCATACACTATCTTTGCCGGAGAGTTCCCCGCCGGAGAAGAGACCGCTGCGGCAGAAGCAAAGATTGCCAAGCTGGCTATAAAACCGGTCACCCGGTATGAGAAGAAAAAGAGCACGCAGATGAACAGGCTCTTCTACGGTGCGTACACCGATTATGACGTTTATTCGGCGGAGCTCGACAAGCTCAGGCAGTCAGCCAAAGGTGCATTTGGCATTGAGAAGGACGGGAAATACTATCTTTACGCCGGATCATTCTCGTCAAAGGCGCGAGTCGAAAAAGAGAAAAAGGATCTATCCGCAAAAGGGGTTACCTTGCAGGTTCAGCCGGTTGTCCTGGCGCTCTCCACCGTCAGAATAACTGCCGGACAGTTTTCCTCAAAGAGTGAAGCTGACAAGGCTGCTGCCAGATTAAAGGGTGAAGGGCTGGCAGTTACGGTTGTTCCAAAAGGAAAATAAGCTTAAATGTCAGAAAAAGTCAGCATTAAAATCTCGGCACATCTGGCTGCCTTCATAAGACCTGATGCTCCGCTGGAAGGGAAACTCTCGGTAATTAGCGGTGAGGTTGCTGCAACACCCACCGACCGGGTGACCCTGCTTTTCTTCCTCTGCTATGACAAGGATCCGGAAATAAAAGGGGCGGCACTTGCTGTTATGAAGCGGTTGCCGCTCGACCTTGTTACAGCGATATCGATTTCGCCGGATACTCACCCGAGGCTTAATGACCTTTTGGGTAAACTTTACCCTCCCATGGTCGCCCCTTTGATTACTCCTGAAGCAGAGAAACCGGACGAATCTGAACTGTCTGACGAGGAACTTGAAGAGGCTGATGTGGAGTCCCCAGTTGAAGAAGAGGAAGAGGCCGAGGACGAGCCCGCAACCGAGGAGTTCAAGAGTAAATACCAGTTGGCGCAGATCATGGGTGTCGGTGAAAAAATAAAGATGGCTCTCACTGGTGACAAGGAATGGCGTTCGCTTTTGATCAAGGACTCGAATAAATTGGTTAACGGTGCGGTGGTAAAAAATCCGCGGATTACTGAGCCGGAGGTTCTTACCATTTCCAAGTCCGTGATCCAGAATGAAGAGATCCTCCGTATTATCTGCCATAACAAAGAGTGGGTAAAAAATTATGAGATCCGCAAGGCTCTGGTGTGGAACCATAAGACTCCGCTGCCCGTGGCGCTCAGATTCATGAGTTTCCTGATAGAAAAGGATCTTGCAACAATGGGGAAGAGTAAAAATATTTCAAGCGTGCTTGCCAATCAGGCGAGGCGTATGCTGTCAGCTAAGAAAAAGAGTTAGGAGTATTTTGATGGCACTGGTTAATGATGCAAAAAGAGAGATCAATGCAAAGATCGTTTATATAGGCCCAAAAGGGGCCGGGAAGGGGACTGCGCTTCGTTATATCTACAGTAAGCTGAAGCCGGAGGGGCGCAGTGAGCTTAAAAGCATGGCAATTGGCGAGCATCAGCTGCTCTTCTTTGATTTTGCCTATCCGGCGCCACTCGTAGCTGAGAGCTATGCAGTACGTTTCCATGTTTATACGATACTTGCAGCAGAAGGTACGCCGCCACCCTGGAAAATGCTTTTAAAAGGGGCAGACGGAGTTGTCCTTCTCGCTGATTCCAGTGATGGCCGTATGTACGGGAATCTGGAGTCCTGTGCTGTTTTAATGGATTCTATTGCCCATTATGGCAGAAAACTGAGTGACGTTGCCTTCTCGTTGCAGTGCAACAAAAGAGATCTTATGGGGGCGCTGCCGCTTGCAGTCATTGGCTCTGAGCTTCTTTCCGGAGGAGACAGTAATCCTCTTCCGGTGACAGCTGCAACCGGTGAAGGACTTCTGGAAGGGTTGAAAGCTGTTGCCCGGGAAGTTTTGGATAAACTGGGGCAGGAGAGTTCGTTGGAAAGCATTTGTGGTAGTCCTGAAGTTGATCTTCCTTCGGCCCAATCTGAAGAACAGGCAGCTGACCCCGAAGAAGCCTTCGATCACTGCGGGGATGATGGCCCCGGCCTATCAGTTGAAACGGCCGGAAATCCGGTTATGCTCGACAACGCCACAATTATGATTCCGTTGAGGCTCAAAGGGGGGCCTTGCGGGAAAAGCGCTGATTTCAAGGTGACAGTTTCAGTGTCAATCTGACCTTATGGAAATGACTTTCGACATGATAACCCTCTGCAAGCTTCTGCTTGCCGCCTTTCTCGGAGGGATGATAGGTTTGGAGCGGGAGGTACATGGCCGTCCGGCAGGATTTCGGACGCATCTGCTCGTTTCCATTGGTTCCTGCCTCTTTGTGATCACTTCAATCCATTTTTACACCCTGTACGGCAACTTCAGCGGCACTCAACCGGTGGGAGTTGATCCGGGAAGGGTTGCTGCCCAGGTAGTGACCGGTATCGGCTTTCTCGGCGCCGGCGCCATTATCAGGGAAAGATTTTCAGTCAGAGGGTTGACTACGGCTGCCTGCCTCTGGCTTGCTGCTGCAATCGGCATTGCCTGTGGAGTCGGTCTTTTTGGCCTCTCCATGACTGTTACCCTGATCTCTCTGGCAAGTCTGCTTTTTCTTAAAAAAGTGGAGAGTATGCTTAAGCGCGATACTTACGTATATCTGCGAATATGGACTGAAGATTTGCCCCAACAGATGCAGAAGATTGAAGAGCTCTTGGATGTATGCAAGGTCCACCCTCTGCACTCTAGTATCGAAAAAAACAATATCACCACTGAGCTGCATCTTGTCTACCAGGTAAAGTATAACTCCAAGGATCTTACTGACAATCCGGTCCATGTCCTTTCAGCTCTTGCCGGGGTAAAGCGGGTTGCCATGGGGTGGGAGTAATGGGTTTGCAGGGAGCTCACCAATGAAGGTGCGAGCGGACAAGCTCCTCACAGAAAGTGGCCTTGTCCCTTCACGGGAGCGGGCAAGGGCGCTTATCATGGCCGGGCAGGTGATAATCGGTGAGCACAAGGTCGAGAAAGCCGGTCAACTTGTGGACGATGCTCTTGAGGTCAGAATCAAAAATGATCTCCCTTTTGTCAGCCGTGGCGGACTCAAGCTGGAAAAAGCTCTTAACGAGTTTGCTGTTGATGTCACCGGTCTTACGGTTATGGATGTCGGCGCATCTACCGGAGGATTCACTGATTGTCTCCTGCAGCGGGGTGCGGCAAGTGTTTTTGCCGTTGATGTCGGTTATGGTCAGTTAGCCTGGAAGCTGCAGCAGGATGAACGGGTGCTCTCGCTGGAAAAAACCAATATTCGCTATCTGCAGCCGGAAACCCTCCCTTTTGCGCCGGATATGGCGGTTATTGACGCATCTTTTATCTCATTAGACAAAGTGCTTCCCAATACTTTGAGTTTGGTTAAGAGTTTTGGAACGGTCATTGCTCTCATCAAGCCGCAGTTTGAGGTGGGGAGAGGTGAGGTCGGCAGGGGAGGGGTTGTCAGGGATCCTGAGAAACATGATGCCGTGATTAAATCAGTATGTGAACAGGCAGGTAGCTTGAATCTTGAGGTCGCCGGGGTGACAGAGTCGCCAATCACCGGACCGAAAGGGAACCGGGAATTTCTCGTCTATCTGAAAAAACTTTATTGAGTAAGGGGGTTTGAAACTATGTCCTGCCTTTTTTGTAAAATTGCGAATGGTGAGATTCCTGCCAAAATAGTTTATCAGGATGAACAGCTGCTGGTGATCGAGGATATAAATCCTGCCGCACCTCTGCATCTGCTCCTGATCCCGAAGAAGCATATCGTTAATACCCTTGATCTGTTACCTGAAAACGATGAACTTATCGGCCATCTCCACCGGATTGCCGCGAAGATTGCCACTGAGCGTGGCTTTGCTGAAAGTGGGTTTAGGATAGTAACCAACAACAACGGTGATGCCGGACAGTCGGTTTTTCATATCCATTTTCATCTGCTGGCCGGAAGAAGTCTTGCCTGGCCGCCGGGCTGAGAACAGGGGGCAGTAAACAGTATGCAGCTGCCAGTAGTCAGAATAGAAACCGATGACTCAGACGCTTTTCTACTGATTAACGGATACTGGCTACTTAAACAAAACATGGAGGATTAACATGCGAAATTTCATTGTAACAGTGTTGTTGCTCGCAGTTCCTGCACTCTGTACTGCAGAAATATATAAATGGGTTGATGAAAAGGGGCAGACAGGCTTTTCGGATGATCTGGGTAAGGTTCCCAAAAAATATCGGGATAATGCCGCTGTCACTGAAAAACAGGACCAGGCTGTAGAGATCATCGAAAATAGCCAACCTGACAAGAGTGTCAAAAAAGGTGCTGATGGGAAGGGCTCTCAGACTGCTGTCGGGGCCGAAAAATCAAAAGGTAAAGACGCACCGCTTTTTGACGGCAAGGATGGCGCTGCCTGGAAGCAGGATTTTGCCCGGCAGAAATATGAGCTGAAATCCCTTGAAGACCAGGCTGCAGGGATCAAGGAGCGGATGGCAGATGCCGGCAAGCTGTCACGTGGCGAGTACCTTGCCCTCCAGAATACTGCACGTGATTTCGATGTGCGCATCGGCAAAGCCAGGAAAAAGCTTGAGGCTCTCACAGAAGCTGCCGAGAATGCGGGTGTACCAGGGGAGTTCCGCTAAAAAGATGCTCACGGGATTGAAGCACTATTTGCCAATGTTCAGCGAATAAGTCATACAGGCTGTCAAATTTAATGCGAAGAGGTTTATTTATGCGGTCGTCTCTATTGTGGTTAATAGCTTTTACGTTTTTATGTTCTGGCTGTAGCCAAGTTATCAGTACGGAGTTCAAGAAGGGCAACTTTGTTAAAGAGGTTGTCAGTGATTCTGTCTCTGAAAAAGAGAGGAAAACCGTTATATCTCTCAACTCACCCACCAGTTTAAAGGTGTACGAAGAAGTTTCTTACGGAAAGAAGGTCGAGAAGTATCACGAAAAAGTTGAATACAGCAAAAAAGGCAATGTTGGTTTACAATATTCAATTTTTAATAATGTTGTGCTAAGACCCCTCCTCTTAGCCACGTTCCCGTTGGCCTTTGTAGATCCAGTAGGGTGGTTCAAGATGTTATTCGGCCCTCTTCCTAATTGCAGTAAAGATTCCAATAAAAATGAGTGCACTTACTGGACTGACAAATCTGTAGTTGAAGGCGAATATGTAACTGAGAGTGTCTATACTGACGTCAAAATAAAAGAGGTAATGCTGAACAGCGGCACGGTAATCGCCAGCATAAGGTCAGGTGTGGTTCCGGCAGAGCCAGTAGCTCAAAACAGTGTTAGTGAGATTTCTAATGTCAGCACCGATGAAAACCCCAAAAAAAAGGTAAAGAAGGCGAAAAAAGTTAAAAAGGCGCTACCTGATAAATCTGTTCAGGCTGCTGAAGCATCTGATGTACTATCCAAATCAGCTTCAAATCTGATTTATACCGATGAGCTTCCAATAAACAGTAACGGCACGGCCACACTTGACCTTGCCAAAATTAAGAGTAACTTCCCCGCCAGCGGTGAAGCCTATGTCGAGTATCGCTATAAAGGTGCGAGCAAAAAGTCTCAAATCACTACTGCCGATGTTGATAAGGCATTGGCGTCCCGTAAACCGCCACAGTTGGCTATTGCCAAGGATCTCTCTTTTGACGGGGGGCTGAAAACAGGCGTTCTTAGCGGCAACGATAACGGTGGCCTCAATGTCACCATTACCAATCTGGATAAGGAAGGTTCTGCCTGGGGCGTTCGTCTGCAGGTTACAGGTGATCAATGTAAAGAGGTAACCTTTGCGGACAATATTTCTGTGGGTGATATCAAGCCCAATGAGAGTAAGACTGTAAATGTACCCATCAGCGCCGGGCTTGACGCTGTAGATTGCAAGCTCAACCTGACGCTACAGGCAAAAGAAGAGTTTGGTCAGGATAGCAAAAAGTTGAAAATCTCTCCCATCGCTATTAGGGCCATTGACCGGCCTGCACTCTATGTAGATGCAATAAGTCATACCGGCACACCGCAGAACAATGACTCTGTTGATGTTACCGCCACTGTTGTGAATAACGGCATAGGTGAAGCGCAAGGGGTGAAGGTTACTCTCGTGAATCTCCCTGAGGGAGTTACTCCCTCCCGCAGTTCATTTGACCTGGGTGATATTGCCCCCAAATCTACCCAGAAAATCCCCTTCACGCTCAAGTTTGATAAAAGATATGGCGAAAATATTCCCACTGTTGTGTTTTCCCTGGCTGTTGCCGATAAGCGCCCTCTCGGAAAGCCTTCGCAGAAGAGCTACAGCATGGAGTATCGTTTTAACAAGCCTAACATCAAGATCGCAGATGTAGTTTATTTTGACGGCAACGATCGAGATGGTCAGTCAAGTGGTAACGGCAACGGTCAGATTGAGGAAGATGAGCGAATTGTGGTCCAGGTGCGGATTGCCAACAGCGGGACTATGGTAGCTGACAGGGTCAACGTCTCACTTGTTTCAGACAAACCAGTATCACGACTGGGCATAAGCCCTGCGGAGCAGGAGGTGGCAAATCTGAAGCCGGGGGAAGAGAAGCTGGTTCTTTTTAAATTCAAAGCTCCTGTTGGGAGTGCCGGGCAGGTAAGTTTTACTGTCAATGCTGTTGAGGAGACTTTTGCGCTCAAAGTAGCAGAAGTGAGCCGCAAGACAATTCTTGAGGCCGGTTCTATGGATGCCAATGTTACTGTAGCCGCTGCTGTGTCCCCCAAGGTGCTGAGCAATAAGAGTCTGCCTGTTGCCGGTGAAAATATTGATGATGTGCGTGCGTCCGGTTACAAGCGTGACGGTTACGCTCTCGTGATTGGTATCAGTCAGTACAAGTCAGCTGGTGTCAAGCCGCTTCAGTTTGCCAAGAATGATGCGCAGGCAATGCGTGAATATCTGGAAAAGGTTGGCGGCTTTCCTCGTGAGAATATCCGGATGCTTGCTGACGAACAGGCTACTATTGGCGGTATTCAAAAAGAGCTTGGCTGGATTCGCAGAAACGCCCAGGAAAAATCCAGTGTAGTTATCTATTACTCAGGTCATGGTGTTGCCGATGCTGGTCACCGCCCTTATCTGCTCCCTTACGAAGGCGAACCACAGGCGGTTGATGATACCGGCTTCCCCGTGTTGAAACTTAAAGAAGAGGTTAATAAATTCAGGACTAAGCGGGTATTGATTGCCCTTGACGCTTGTTATACCGGAGAAGGTCGCTCAGAGACCCCAGAGGGGGGCCGTGGTGTTGCCTGGGCTGATGACGATGATGCCCCGACTGAGGCGGTCATCATTAATGCGAGCGGGGCAAAGGAGGCAAGCTGGGATTACGATGAGAAAAAGCACGGACTGTTCACCTACTATCTGCTTAAAGGGATGAATGGCGCGGCTCCTGATAAAAACGGTGACGGCATGGTCGATGTAGACGAGCTTTACAGCTACCTGCGAGCCGAAGTCCCTCCGATTGCGAGCAAGCAGCGCAATGCGCCGCAGACACCGGTAATTCAGGGGAATGGCAAAGGCTTGATCATTAGCAAGCGAGTGGCTCTGTGAACGTGCGATTACTGCTGTTCATAGCTGTTATAGCGTTCATGATTTGTGGTGCCAAGCAGCCCGTTGAAGAGCGCTGGAGCGACGAAGTTATGGGTGAGGTTGTCGTTGAAGAGATGACTCCGGAAGCAGCCAGAAAACTCTGTCTTGCCAGGGCTAAAGCGCGTGCCATCGAACAGGTGGCAGGTGAAAAAATCCTCAATGAAACTATTGTCAAAGATGCCACAATGCTTGCTGACTTTGTCAGCGCTCAGAGTTATGCCTGGGTGAAAAAAACCAGTGACGTCAAGTGGGAGTACGAAGATGTCACTGGCAGGGCTGGTGAACTGCCAAAGCATATCTATCGTGTCCGGCTCAAAGGTTTGGTCGCGGTGGACAGAGACAGGGATAGCGGGTTTCCTTTGAAACTGGAGCTTAATCGCAGTTCCTATCACTCCGGAGACGAAATGCAGCTTTCGGTGCAGTCAGGCAAGGATGCCTATATCACTGTTTTCAATATCCTTGAAGATGACAAGGTGACTGTGCTGCTCCCGAACAAGTTCAAGCTGGATCGTTTTGTGAAGCGAGGCGAAAAGGCGATTTTCCCGGATCCAATGACTATGGGCAGCAAAAAGATGAAGCTGTTCAAGTCATCTAAATCGTCGGTAGCTAAAGAAGCCATTCTGGTAGTGGCAACTCGGAATGACATAGATCTGATTGGTGCAGATTTCAAAGATGCCGTCTTTGCCCAGCACCCTAGCCAGACCGGACTATTGCAGGATATTCTCGAAAAGCTCATGGATATTCATCCAGATAGTCGAGCAATGGCAGTCCAGTATTATGAACTCAAGGATAAAAAATGATAATCATTTGTAATCAGGAATTTCGGTGTGAAGTAATATGCTAATTAAGAATGAAGCTGATGCTTTTGCTACTGTCATGAATATCATGCGCCGCCTGCGGGCCCCCGGTGGCTGTCCCTGGGATGCGGAGCAGACCCATGACTCGCTGAAAAGATACCTGATAGAAGAGTGCTATGAGGTCGTAGAGGCGATTGACAAGGGTGACGAAGGCTACCTTAGGGAAGAGCTCGGCGATCTGCTTCTGCAGCCCATATTCCACGCTGCGATTTCTGAAGAGCGCGGCGCCTTTACAATGGCTGACGTTCTGGAAACACTTTCTGCTAAACTCGTGCGCCGTCACCCCCATGTTTTTGGCGACCAGGAGATTAAAACCAGTGATGAGCAGGTAGCCAACTGGGAGAAGATCAAGAAAGAGGAAAAAGGGGAAGAGCGCAAATCAGCCCTCTCCGGTGTGCCGCCAAACCTCCCCTCGCTGATGAAAGCGCAGAAGATCACGGAAAAAGCCGCCAGGGTCGGCTTTGACTGGGAACATACTGATCAGGTCTATGCCAAGGTGCTGGAGGAGTTGCACGAGCTTGAGGAGACTATGCAGGAAGGTAATCAGGAGCGGATGGAGGCCGAACTGGGCGATCTCCTTTTTGCCATTGTCAATCTGGGGAGATTCATCTCGGTGAACCCGGAAGAGGCGCTCAGGAAGACCATCAACCGCTTCGAAAGCCGCTTCAGCCATATCGAGGATACCCTGCACGCCCAAGGGGTAAATCTGAAGGACGCTTCGACTGCCGAAATGGAAAGGTTGTGGGAAGAGGCAAAAAAGCGAGAACAGGGAACTGGGAACCGATAATTGTAAAGACTTTTCTGATCCCGAATCCCGCCTTCAGGTTTTACTGTTCCCGCCTTTCAGCATCCCCCGCCCGACCCACTGATTGGCGAACTGCCAGGCTATTCTGCCGCTTCTGTCACCTTTTACATGAGACCAGTCCAGCGCCTCTTTGGCAATCTCCTTACTCCATTCAAAATCAAAACCGCTGCGCTCTGCCACTTTTTCGGTCCATTGCCGGGCAACATCGATGTACTGATCCTGAGTAAACGGGTGAAAACCTACCCAGAGACCAAATCTGCCCGACAAAGATATCTTCTCCTCAATCGACTCGCCATGATGGATTTCGTTATTGACCAGCATTGCGCCGCGATTATCATTTTCGTATTCAGGGAGCAGGTGCCGCCTGTTGGAGGTGACATAAATAAGCGCATTTTCAGGCGGAGCATAGACTGAACCGTCAAGGACGCTTTTGAGCATCTTGTAACTCGATTCGCCGGTTTCGAAAGATACATCGTCAGCAAAAATTATAAACCGGTAAGGCTCAGTTTTGATTTCAGCCACAATGTCAGGCAGATGAACCAGATCATTTTTGTCTACCTGCACAACCCGAAGGCCTGCGTCTGCGTACCGGTGTAGAATCGCTTTAACGAGAGACGACTTGCCGGTGCCGCGGGTTCCCCAGAGAAGGGCATTGTTCGCCGGAAAACCGGCGATAAACTGTCTGGTATTGTCCACCAGGGTCTCTTTTTGACGGTCAATTCCGAGAAGATCGTCAAGTTGCATGCCGGGACCTTCAACGACTGCCTCAAGATGGCCGCTCAGAGCGTGTCTGCGCCAGACAGCTGCTTTGGAAACTCTCCAGTCAATTTGCGCAATTGCTTTTGGAAGCAGTTTCTCAACTGCTGTCAAAACCCTTTTCAACTGTTGCTCAAGTTCCGGATCCATTTTTGTCTCCATAAATGAATAAATTTTATTATATAGAAAATAGTACGCTATTTCAGGCAACTAGAAGGTTCTCCACAAAATCTGTTGATAACATGTGGACAAACTTGTGGAGAGAAGCCTAAAGGGATATTTTATCCACCTGTTTTTGCTCAGTGCTCAATTATTAGGCAATATGTTATGTCTGTAATTACAGCATGTTATGACTGATCATCGTTAAATCAGCCAGTTACAACCAGATCAGGTTAGTCTTCTATGTATAAATTCAGTCAATTTATATTTTACTGTTCATAACGGAGCGGAATCATTACGGGCTCATACGCCTTTTCGTAGCTTTCTCTTGACAAGCGCTAGAGCTTCCCGGGCTTCCTCGCTTTTTAAAAGTAGCGACAAAAGTGCATAAATTGTTATTGCGGCAAGAATGGCGATTGCAAGTACCCCCCCTTTTAAAAGCTTTTCACCGGAGTGCCCCCAATAAGCGAGCTGAAGAATGGCCATGGCCGCGGCTCCTGCCGGAAGAGCCGCGCAGATCCCCTTCACGGTTACGAGCAGAAGTTTCTTTCCGCCAAATGGGCCTATTTTGCGCCTGAGCAGATAGAGCAGCAGAAGCATGTTACAGAACGCAGATAGCGATGACGCCAGTGCCAGACCACTGTGAAGCATGGTCCGCATAAGCATCAGACTGAAGACAAGATTGAGAATAAAGGCGATGAATGCGGTTGCAACTGGGGTTCTTGTGTCTTTTAATGCATAAAAAGCCGGGGCCAGCACCCTGATCATTGCAACTGCTGCAAGGCCTAGCGAATATTGGACAAGGGCGTCTCCGGATGCAACCGCCTTGGCAAAATCAAATGCTCCACCCATGAATAACAGGCTGAAAATGGGCGTTGCACAGACAATAAGGCCTGCCATGGCAGGGATGGTGATAAACAGCATTAGTCGCAGTCCAAACTGGAGCGACTCTTTGAGCGCATCAATGTCACCTGCTGCAGCCTGACGACTCATGGAGGGGAGAACCGCCTGGGCAACTGAAACCGTGAAAACCCCCTGGGGAAACTCAAAGAGTCTCTGGGCATAGTAAAGGTAGGAGACACTCCCCTGGGGGAGCAGGGAGGCGAGGATGTTGCCGACGGTGATATTAAGGTAGTAAACGCCGACGCCAAAGATGGACGGTCCCATGAGGAGCGCAATCCGCCTGACCGCCGGATTGCTGAAATCGAAGCGGAAACGTAAAGGGAATTGTTTTCGCCAGAGAATCGGTAGCTGCAGCAGAAGTTGCAACAGCCCGCCGATCAGTACACCGACAGCAAGGGAGATTATCGGCACCGCAAACAGGTTATGGAGCAGCAGGGCAGACAAGATCATGGTGAGGTTGAGAAATACTGTGGAAATGGCAGGGGTAAAGAAATGGCGCAGTGTATTCAGAATCCCCATGCAGAGCGCAACCAGACTGACAAAAAAGATATACGGGAACATGAGGCGATTGAGAAAGATGGTCAGTTCAAGTTTGCTCGGTTCTGCCGCAAAACCGGGGAACATCAGTTTGACGATCTGCGGTGAGAACAGGATGCCGAGGATCGTCACGATAGCCATGGTGATTGTCAAAAGAGTGAAGCAGGTGTTGGCAAGCTCCCGTGCCTTAACTTCTCCCTTTTGGGTATAGCACTCCGAAAAGGTCGGCACAAAAGCGGAAGTGAGAGCCCCTTCAGCAAAAAAGCGGCGCAGCATGTTCGGTATCTGGAAGGCGGCGAAAAAAGCGTCGGTTGCAAAGCCGGCGCCGAAAAGACGCGAAACAACCATGTCACGTACCATCCCCATGATTCTTGAAAGGATGGTGGCAAAGCCGAGAACACCGGCGGCACGAGCGATATTCTTTTTCTCAGACAATAAAAACCCCGCTAATAGCATGTACTAACGGGGTTTGTACCATAAACTCCTGTAAAGTGGAAATTTTTATCCGATAATCTTAGCCAGCCGCGCTTTCTGTTTTTCAAGTTTTGCCTGGCCCTCATCAATTATTTTAATCAGCTCTACTTTAGCCTCATGGGCAAGATCCTTGCCTTTATCGAGAATGTCTTCGGCGCGCTCGCCTATCGATTCCACCATCCCGTTAACATTTCCGGCAAAATCATCGACAATGTCTTCAGTCTGCCGTCTGACCTTCCGGCTGTAGCGGGAAATATCCCGCCTTGTCTGCCTGCCCGACTGGGGTGCGTACAACAACGCTGCTGCTGCGCCAAGGAGCCCGCCGGCTATCAGCATTATCCCGCCAACCATCGCATTTTGTTTGATTTCACAATCGTTCATAAATTTACCTCCGTTAAAATTAGCGAATCTTTATTTTAATTTAAGCCTGTATGAAATATTACCGCATTTATTTTATCTGTAAACCGACGAAAAAATTGACCCGTGGCAACTCCGTCCTTATAATCTCCTCTTATGAATAATGAGATTGTAAAAACAAGAAGGCTCCCGGCCGAATGGGAAGAGCAAGACGGAATCCTGCTGGCCTGGCCGCACCAAAACAGTGACTGGGACTCAGTCCTTAACCTGGTTGAACCGGTATTTGCCGCGATAATAGCTGCCATCAGCGGTTTCGAGCGAGTTATTCTGATCGTTCCCGAAAGCGGGGCAGCTGACAGTATGTTAAACGCCGCAGGCGCAAACTTTCCAAACGTAACCTTCGTCAATCTGCCGACCAACGATACCTGGGCAAGGGATTTCGGGCCGATAACAGTTTACGAAAACGGCGAGCCGCTGCTGCTCGACTTCGGCTTCAACGGCTGGGGTTTAAAATTCCCGGCCAACCTTGATAACCAACTGAACAGTCTGCTGGCAGAAAAAGAGGTTTTTAACGGTAATCTCCTGACCTTACCTCTTATTTTTGAAGGGGGCAGCATCGAAGCCGATGGCGCGGGAACACTCCTGGTTACCGCAGAATGTCTTTTGAGCCGGAACAGAAATGCCCATCTCTCCAGGGAGCAGCTTGAAATTGAGCTTGCAGCGCAACTGGGTGCTGATCGCTTCTTATGGCTTAATCACGGCTACCTGGCAGGAGATGACACCGACTCTCACGTCGACACTCTGGCCCGTCTCTGCCCGGATGATACCATTCTTTATGTTGCCTGCGATGATCCGTCCGATGAGCATTATGCAGCTCTTGCTGCCATGAAGAGTGAGCTGGAGTCATTCCGTACCAGAACAGGCAATCCCTATAGATTGATACCGCTCCCTTTCCCCCGGGCCTGTCATGGTCTGGAGGGGGAGCGGATTCCGGCGACTTATGCGAATTTTCTGGTCATTAACGGTGCCGTACTTGTGCCGACATATAACGATGACAGCGACGCAGCAGCTCTTGCCGCGCTACAGCAGGCGTTTTCGGACCGGCAGATTATCGGGATCGACTGTCGTAGCATAATTCTTCAGCACGGCTCACTGCACTGCCTCACCATGCAGTTGCCAAAAGGGGCACTTGCATGAATATTCTGACTGTAGCTCTGGTTCAGCAGCGCTGCTACGACAATCCGGCCGCAAATATTGCCAAAACCGTCGCAATGATCCGTGAGGCCAAAGAGCGCGGCGCTCAACTGGTGGTCCTCCAGGAGCTTCATACCTCGCTCTATTTCTGTCAGACTGAAGCTGCCGTTAACTTCGATCTTGCCGAAGCGATTCCTGGGCCGTCAACCGAATGTTTCGGCGCCCTTGCCCGTGAGCTCGGTATTGTCATCGTTACCTCACTTTTCGAACGGCGTGCTCCGGGCCTTTATCACAACACTGCAGTTGTCATAGAGAGTGACGGCTCCATTGCCGGAATCTACCGCAAAATGCATATCCCTGACGATCCGGGCTTTTATGAGAAATTCTACTTCACCCCCGGGGATCTTGGCTTTAAACCGGTACAGACATCAATCGGCAAGCTTGGTGTGCTGGTCTGCTGGGATCAGTGGTACCCTGAGGCCGCAAGGCTCATGGCCCTTGCAGGCGCAGAGCTTCTTATCTATCCGACCGCTATCGGCTGGGATCCGGTTGACTCGTTAGAGGAGAAGGCAAGGCAGCTTGACGCCTGGATCACTGTGCAGCGAAGTCATGCCATTGCCAACGGCATACCGGTGGTAGCAGTTAATCGTGTCGGCTTTGAGGCTAATCCGGCAGATAGCGTTGGTGGAATCGAATTTTGGGGGAATAGTTTCGTGGCCGGTTGCCAGGGTGAGATTCTCCACAGCTCGTCTCATTCCAGCGAAGAGGTTGTCGTTGTTGCTCTGGAGCGTGAAAGGAGCGAAGCTGTAAGGCGGATCTGGCCTTTTTTGCGGGATCGGCGGACAGACTCCTATCAGGAACTTATAAAAAGATACATCGATTAGTCTTGAGCTGATCAGTTGTCTCTGCTATAAATATCAGGCTTTTAATCGACTGTTTAATAAATAGTTTTACAAATAATTCACTCATTTTACGGAGTCGCTTATGAAAAATCTCAAGCTTGGCCAAAAGCTTGTAGGTCTCTTCCTGATAATGGCTTTAATCGTCGGTATAACCGGATTTTTCGGCATTTTGAGTCTGAACAAGGTTGGGCATACCATCCAGGATGTCATCATGACCGGCTCAACACAGTCAAATCAGGTCGTGCTGATGAAGACCGCCTTGCAGGAGTGTCGTCTCCATCTTGTCGAAGCGGCATCCGTCACAAAGATTGACGATCTTGAACTTATCAAAGGCGATTATGAGTCAAAGCGGGATCGACTCAACGGCTATCTGGACATCATCCTCAAAGGCAATGAAAAGCTGGGACTGCCTGCTGCCCAAAAAGGGTCGCCACTCGAAGAACGGGCAAAGTCGGTTGTCGCAATGTTTAAGGAGTTCAGCGCTACGGGTGAGAAACTTTTAGAGCGTAAAGAGGGGCTACTTGGCAAAGGTAAAGGTGTGACCACCTCAGATAGCGAAATAGCGGCAATAATCAAAACCGAACTCCCGGAGAAAACCGATCAGGTCGCAACAGCGGTCGATGAACTGCTGGTAACGGTAAACAGCCTGATGAAACAGGCCAACAGTGATGCCACCTCCATCCAGCGTAACGCCCAGCTCACTCTTATCATTGTAATCATCTGCGCAATCCTGTCAGCGATAGCTTTCGGCACCATTGTTTCCCGAAGTATTGTCAACAGAATTAAAAAAATGGCAGAAGCACTTGCTGAAGGCTCAAAAGGGAACCTGACCGTAACCCTGGAGGATAGCTCGACAGACGAGATAGGGACCCTTGTTTGTGACTTCAATCTGATGGCGTCAAAGCTGTCGGAAATGGTCAGCAAAATCAAGCTATCTGCCCGAGAGCTGGGAAATATCACTGCAACTCTCCGTGACGGTTCCCAGAAAAATGTGACAACCGCTGAAATTCAGGCCGGAAGCGTTCTCCAGACAACTTCGGCTATCACAGAAATGAACTCTTCCATCAACGGCATCTCCCAGGCGATTGACAGCCTGTTCCTCTCTACCTCGGAAAGCTCGTC
The DNA here is from genome assembly GCA_963787125.1 of uncultured delta proteobacterium. Lineage (GTDB taxonomy): Bacteria > Desulfobacterota > Desulfuromonadia > Geobacterales > DSM-12255 > VEOV01. The sequence continues at coordinate 59,698 of CAWBBV010000005.1, read as the reverse complement.
ATCTACCATGCAGCTGGTTGCAAGCATCGAAGAGGTTGCGCTTAATGTGGAGACGCTCTCACAGGCAGTTGAAGAGGTAAGTTCCTCGATAACCGAGATGGCGGCGTCTATCCGTGCAATCGACAATAATGTCGCCGGTCTGGTCGGTTCTTCAATGACAACCGCCAGCTCGGTAGCTGCCATGGATATCTCCATCAGGCAGATTGAGCAGAATGCCACCGAAAGCGCCGCAATTTCGGAAGGGCTTCTTAGTGATGCCGAAACAGGGCGAGCGTCGGTCGAGGCTACTATTGCCGGTATCACTGAAATAAAGAATTCATCAATTATCACTTCTGCGGCAATCTCAAGTCTCTCGGAAAAAGCCAGGGATATCGGTTCGATCCTTCAGGTAATAGATGAAGTGGCCGAGCAGACCAATCTTCTGGCTCTGAACGCCGCCATCATAGCGGCTCAGGCAGGTGAACATGGCAAGGGGTTTGCGGTTGTTGCCGAGGAGATAAAGGAGCTCTCGGAGCGTACCAGCAGCTCGACAAAAGAGATTGCCCAGGTAATTGCTGCGGTTCAGCAGGAGGTTCATCGCGCCGTTGAATCCATAACGCTTGCCGAACAGAGTATCGAAGATGGTGAGCAGCTTTCTTACCAATCCGGCGAAGCGCTTGCCAAGATTGTTTCGGGCGTTAAAACGTCGAGCTCACAGATAGTTGAGATTGCCAAAACCACTGAATCTCAGGCAAAAGAGAGTCAGCAGATCAGGAGTGCCGTTGAAAAAATCTCGGACATGGCTGCCCAGATTGCGACTGCCATCGGCCAGCAGGGGCGCGGTGCGGATATGATTATTGCTGCTACGGAGAAGATGAAAAACCTGAACTCACAGGTCCGCAACTCTACCCGTGAGCAGAGTACTGTCGGCTCGTTCATCGGCAAATCGACGGAAAGTATTTCAGTCATGATCCGGAAAATTAAGATTGCCAGTGACGAGCAGGCGAAGAGCAGCGCTTTGATCATGCACTCTGCCCACGAAATTCAGCAGTCTACGGAAGGTGCGCTCGACGCTAACAGGGTTACCGATGAAGCCGTCAGACGTCTTTCCAACCAGAGTGAGCTTCTGAAAAAAGAGATGAAGCAGTTTGTTATTGCCGAAGCCGGCTGATGGCCATGTTATAGAGCCGTTCGTACTTCTCGGCGGCAACCTCCCAGGTGAATCTTTTCTCCATTGCATTCAACACCAAGCTGCTGATGGCGTCTTTATGATGGTACCAGGTATGTACCGCCCAACCGACGGTGTCGAAAAGGGCTCCAGGGGTAAGATCCCTGAATTTGAACCCTGTCCCGGTCAATCTCTCCTCATTGAAATTCTCGACACTATCTTCCAGCCCCCCGGTTGCCCGGACAATCGGCAGCGTTCCGTAGCGCATGCTGTACATCTGATTGAGTCCACACGGCTCAAAGGCTGAGGGCATGAGGAAGAAGTCTGCCCCGGCCTCTATCTTGTGAGAAAGGGCATTGTCGTAACCGATAATGACTTTCAGCTTGTCCGGATGTTTTGCAGCCATGCCGCCGAAGTAAAAATGAGCCCACGGTTCCCCCTCTCCCAGCATGACAAGCTGCAGGTCGAGCGTTAAAATTTCCGGAAGCGCCGCTGCAAGAAAATCAATCCCCTTCTGCTTTACCATCCTGCTGACAACCCCGATAAGAGGAAGATCAGCTCTCACCGGCAGGCCAATCACCCTCTGGATGTCGGCCTTGCAGATGCTTTTTCCGGGCAGATCCCCTCGGGAGTATTGCGCGGCGAGATAACCATCTGCTTCCGGGGCCCATTCCGTATAATCAACACCGTTAAGGATCCCAAACAGGTCGCCTGCCCGCTCCCTGAGAACAGTTTCAAGCCCCCAGCCATAGGCAGGTGTCCTTATCTCTGCCGCATAGCCTTCACTGACGGTATTAAGAATGTTGGCATTGTAAATCCCCCCCTTGAGGAGATTAACCCGGTCATCCTTTTCCACCCCAAGAAACGTGAATTGGTCCCAGCCGACGTCAAGAACTTCCATCGTTGCCGGCGGGAAGCTCCCCTGATACTGCATGTTATGGATTGTAAGCACAGAGGCAGCCTTGCCGACATGAGAATCCAGGCGGTAGGATGTGTTGAGCAGCAGCGGAATCGCGGCGGTATGCCAGTCATGTGCATGGACAATGTCCGGATGAAAATCGAGCATCTTGCACAGTTCCAGGCTCCCTTTGGAAAGGAAAATAAAACGTCTGTCATTGTCGGGGAATTCCAGATTCTCCTCACCATACAGGCCGTTTCTGCCGAAATAGCCTTCATGCTCAAGAAAATAGACTGGAATATCCGTCTCAGGCAATCGCCCTTCATAGACCGCACAGTATTCGTTGCCCAGAATCCCCATCGGGACGACAAGGGCTCCGGGGAGCAGTCTGAGGTCGAAGGTTTCACTGTCAATCCTGTAATAGCGTGGCATGACAAGCCTGACGTCGTGGCCACGCTGGCGCAGATATTTGGGCAGAGAACCGACCACATCTGCAAGGCCGCCGCTTTTAGCAAAAGGAACCGCTTCTGCTGCGGATATAAGTATTGAGAGAGACATGGATAAGTCCTTGAATTCATAGTCAGTAATCAGTAGTCAGAATAAAGCCCGGCGACTGCCCCCTGATTACTCTAATCTTTCCAGAATAGACAGCTATCAACCTTGTTGCAATAACAAAAAACGACCCTGAAGTCGACTGATCTAACGAGACAGATTATGCTGAGATAAAATGGTTGACGCTAAGGTAAACTCTCTGCTAATTTGTACCAAATTAAAAATCGTAGCCCTCCAGCTATAAAATCCCGGGAAAAGAAAATGCCAAAAATAGTCATCAACGAGGCACGCTGCAAGGGGTGCGGACTCTGCACAATCGCCTGTCCGAGAAAACTTATATCCTTGAGCGATACCCCGAATAGCATGGGCTACACGGTAGCCGTTTTTTCTGAACCTGAAAAGTGCACCGGATGCGCTCTTTGTGCCGAGATGTGCCCTGATGTTGCCATTATGGTGTTCAAGGAGCAGTAACATGAGTGATAAACTGTTTGTCAAAGGGAACGAAGCTGTTGCCATGGCAGCCATAGAGGCGGGTGTCCGCTGTTATTTCGGCTACCCCATTACTCCCCAGAGCGATATTCCCGAATACCTTTCCCGCGAACTCCCAAAGGTCGGCGGTACCTTTATCCAGGCCGAGAGCGAAATAGGCGCCATCAATATGGTTCTTGGTGCGTCAGCCGCCGGAGTCAGGGCAATGACCTCCTCTTCCGGTCCGGGAATATCTCTCAAGCAGGAGGGAATATCCTACATGGCCGGCTCAGAGTTGCCGGGTGTCATTGTTGACATCATGCGTCAGGGACCTGGTCTTGGCGGTATTGATGCCTCCCAGGCCGATTACTGGCAGGCGACCCGCGGCGGCGGTCACGGCGGCTACCGGATTATTGTGCTGGCACCGGCTTCAGTGCAGGAGATGTACGACCTGACTATGCTGGCGTTTGACCTGTCGGATCTGTATCGTATCCCGGCCATGGTGCTGGCGGATTCGGTGCTTGGACAGATGAAGGAGTCCATATCTCCTAATCCTCGTCCCGTCTGCGCTCTGCCTGAAAAGAATTGGGCGGTGCGTGGCTGGCATGCCGGTACCGATCAGAATGTGGTGAAATCGCTCAAGCTGGGCGATGGCGAGATGGAGAAATTTCACTGGGAGATGCTTGCCCGTTATGAGCTTCTTGGTGAAAAGGAGAGCCGCTGGGAGGAATACTGTACCGACGATGCCAGGCTGATAGTAACCGCCTTCGGCTCTACCGCCCGTATTGCCAGAACAGCTGTGGAGATGGCCCGTGAAGCGGGGCTGCAGGTCGGACTGCTGCGGCCGATAACTCTGCTGCCGTTCCCTAAAAAGGCTTATCAGGATCTCTCTCGACGCTGCAAGCTGTTCCTCGACATTGAGCTCAGTACCGGCCAGATGATTGACGACGTCCGTCTTTCCGTCCAGCGTGATGCGGAAGTGGCGTTCTACGGTCGTCCGCCGGGGGCAGGCTCTCTACCGACGCCTGAGGAGATTTTCGAGCAGATCAGGAAGGTGTACCCATGAGACAGGTTTTTGACAGATCCCCCAGCCTCAAAGATGTGCAGACCCATTTCTGCCCCGGCTGTCATCACGGCTCGATTCATCGCCTGGTGGCAGAAGCGCTGGATGAATTTGCCATTCGTGAAAAAACCATCGGCTGCGCCTCGGTCGGCTGCTCTGTTTTCCTCTACGGCTATTTCAATGTCGATGTTGTGGAGTCACCTCATGGCAGGGCACCAGCCGTGGCAACAGGGGTTAAACGCGCCCGTCCTGACAGCATTGTCTTCACCTATCAGGGCGATGGTGACCTGGCTGCCATCGGCATGTCGGAGATCATTCACGCTGCCAATCGCGGCGAGAATATCACCGTGATTTTTGTCAACAACACAACCTACGGGATGACCGGCGGCCAGATGGCGCCGACTACCATGCCCGGCCAGAAAACATCAACTTCGCCCTATGGTCGTGATGTCAACAATGATGGGGCCCCCTTCAAGATGGCCGAGCTACTGGCGAATCTGGACGGCGTCGCTTTTTCTGCACGGGTGGCGGTCAACAGTCCTAAAAACGTTCTCAACGCAAAAAAACTGATCAAAACCGCTTTCCGCTATCAGGTTGAAGGGAAAGGCTTTTCTTTTATCGAGGCGCTGTCAACCTGCCCGACCAACTGGGGCCTGCAGCCTTTAGCCGCAAACGAGCGGCTTGCCAGTGAAATGATCCCCTACTTCCCGCTCGGTGTCTATAAGGACACCGAAAACCTTTAGTGCGCCAGAAGCTGTTTTCTGCACAGGTTATGACAGAAAGCAGCTTCGTTAATGCACTTACCCTGTCTCTCAGGGCAAGGAGCTGTGTCGATGCGTAATGATCTTTTTATAGCAGGCTACGGCGGGCAGGGGGTACTACTGGCCGGCAATCTGCTCTCCTATGCTGCAATTCACGAAGGGTTGAACGTCTCCTTTTTCCCCTCCTACGGAGTTGAAAAGCGTGGCGGTGCAGCCATGTGTACGGTTGTATTTGCAGATGGCGATACCGGTTCGCCCGTTGTCGGCCGGCCTTCAGTTGCGCTTATCCTCAACCAGTTGTCCTATGATAAATATGCCGCCAAGGTAAAACCGGGCGGCTTCTGTATCGTCAACTCGTCTCTGGTTGAAGCTGCACAGGAGTCTCTGCCGGGGGTCACCCTGATCCGGATACCAATGAACCAGATTGCCATAGATCTCGGCGATCCCCGTATGGTCAACATGGTGGCCTGTGGCGCCTACGTGGCCGCCAGTGGGGCTCTGGAATTGCCTTCGCTTTATGAAGCCTTGAAGAAAACGCTTCCGGAACGTAATCACCGGTTCATCCCTGCCAATATTAAAGCTATTGAGGCCGGGGTCGAAAGAGTCAAAACAGCCCTGTCCGCTTGAAAATGCAATTCAGCATTGACACCATTTTCCAAACAGGGTATAAAAAGCATTCTTTGAAACTGCATAGTTTCGGCGACGTCGCCAAGTGGTAAGGCAAAGGTCTGCAAAACCTTTATTCGGCGGTTCAAATCCGCCCGTCGCCTCCAAATAATCAAAGCACTTGCGTTCATACGCAGGTGCTTTTTCTTTGTCAGGCAGTAATTCGGAGTCATTTTGAAATCTGCAATAAAATTCACCATAACCGCTCAAGACAGCCTCTCCGCGGCGCGCAGCGGGGAGATCGTAACCCCTCACGGCGCCATCCCGACCCCGATCTTTATGCCGGTCGGTACTCAGGCGACAGTAAAGGCGATGACTCCTGATGAGCTGACCGAAGTCGGCGCCCGTATTATTCTTGGCAATACCTATCACCTGTACCTGCGCCCCGGTCATGAACTGGTGAAAAAGCTTGGCGGGCTGCACAAGTTTATGCAGTGGCATCACCCCATCCTCACGGACAGCGGCGGTTTTCAGGTGTTTAGCCTTGGCGAGCTGCGGAAAATAACGGAAGAAGGGGTGAAGTTTCAGTCACATATTGACGGTTCACGGCACTTTATCTCGCCGGAAAAATCCATAGAGATTCAGGAAGCGCTCGGGGCTGACATCATGATGTGCTTTGATGAGTGCCCACCCTCGCCCGGCGATTTCTCCTATGTTGAAAAGTCGCTGGCGATGACGACCCGCTGGGCACAGCGTTGCCGGGAGGCAAAAACGCGCGACGATCAGGCTCTTTTCGGAATTATTCAAGGTGGGATCTTTCCTGAGCTCCGCAAAAGAAGCATGGAAGAGCTTCTTGAAATCGGCTTTGATGGTTACGCCCTTGGCGGAGTATCGGTGGGTGAGGAAAAGTCGCGGATGCTTGATGTCATGAGGTTTTCCGCCCCTTTGTTCCCGGCGGATAAGCCTCGTTACGTCATGGGGATCGGAACTCCCGAGGATCTGATTGAAGGGATTTATGCCGGTTACGATATGTTTGATTGTGTCATGCCGACGCGCAACGCCCGCAACGGTATGCTCTTTACCTCATTCGGGCGGATTAATATCAAACGTGGCGAATATCTGGATGACGAAGCTCCCCTTGACCCCGAATGCAGTTGTTACGTCTGTCGAACTTTCAGCCGTGCTTACCTGCGCCATCTTTTTCGCTGCGGCGAGATCCTTTCTGCAAGATTGAACACCCTGCACAATCTTCATTACTATCTGAATCTGATGACTGACGCCAGAAAGGCAATTGCTCTGGGAAGGTTTTCCGACTTCAGAAAAGAGTTCTATGCAAAAAGAGAACAGCAAGCTTATTTGGGTTGATATTCGAGCTGTTTTGAGGCAATATCCATGATTCAAAAAAGAATCTAATATTTTTTCGGAGGACAATAAATGATCGGTTTGGCATTTGCAATGGGCACACCTCTTGGCGGTGCCACCGGTGGCAGTGGACAGTCGGCGATTACGAGCATGGTTCCGCTGGTTATCATGTTCGGAATTTTCTACTTTCTGCTTATCCGCCCGCAGCAGAAAAAGGCAAAAGAGCATAAAGCACTTTTGGAATCGCTCAAAAAAGGGGATCAGGTCGTAACTGCCGGTGGTATGCACGGCAAGGTCACCGCTGTTGATGAAAATATCGTAACACTGGAAGTTGCCAACAATGTCAACATCAAGTTCAATAAAGGCCATATCGCCGCAATTATTAATAAATAAACCTTTTGTAAATATTCACTATACTAAAAAAAGGAGTGCCCGGAATGCCAAAAGGATTTAACTGGCGCTTTCTCTTGATTGTCGCTTTCCTTGTTCTGTCGGTTGTCTACATGACACCGACCCTTGTCCCCAAACTGCCGTCCTGGTGGAGCGGAATCCTGCCGAAAGAGAAGATTCATCTGGGGCTTGACCTTCAAGGTGGCTCCCACCTCATAATGGAGGTTGATACTCCCAAGGCTGTTGAAGGGGCGCTGGACCTTATTGCCACGGATCTTGAGGATTCGCTTACCGCCCAGACCCTGCGCTTCAAACGTATCGCCAGAGAAGGTGGTGACAAGGTCAAGATGACTCTTTATGACAAGGGGACTCTTGAGACAGTGCAGGCGATGATCAAAAAGAAGTATCCGGAAATGGAACTCCTGCCCCAGTTTGAAGAGGGTGGTTTCACTGTGCTGCAGATCCGGATGAATGAAAAGATTGCCGCTGACCGCAAGGACAAGTCTGTTTCCCAGGCGCTTGAAACCATTCGCAACAGGATAGACCAGTTTGGTGTTTCCGAGCCGATCATTGCCAGAGAGGGGTTGACTAACATTGTTGTCCAGCTCCCCGGTATCAAGGATCCAAAGCGCGCCATCGAGCTGATCGGCAAGACCGCCCGGCTTGAGTTCAAGCTCGTTGATGAAAATGTAAATCCTGCCATTGCCACTCCTGGTTCCGTGCCTGAAGACGATGAGCTTCTCACTGAGAAGAAGATCGATCCGACAACCGGTGCCGTTTCTGAAATTCCGCTGGTAGTAAAGAAGAAAGCAATCATTACCGGTGATCTGCTCACAGATGCCCAGGTAAGGATTGATTCCCAGTTCAACCAGCCTTACGTTGCCATAGAATTCAACTCTACCGGCGCCCGACTCTTCGACCAGGTGACTGCTGCCAATGTGGGTAAGCGCTTCGCTGTCGTTCTGGATAACACCATCTACTCTGCCCCGGTAATCCGGGAGAGAATCTCAGGTGGTAGCGCCCAGATTTCCGGTTCTTTTACCGATAAGGATGCAGCCGATCTTTCCATAATTCTGCGTGCCGGCTCACTCCCTGCGCCGGTAAAGATTATCCAGAACGTTACCGTCGGGCCATCCCTTGGACAGGACTCAATCAAAAAAGGGCTGTCAGCCGGTCTGATCGGCGTTCTTCTTGTTGTCGTTTTTATGACGATCTATTACAAAGTTTGCGGTCTGGTGGCAAACTACGGCATGGTGCTGAACATCATCTTCCTTATGGGGGCGCTGGCTGCTCTCGGAGCTACTCTGACCCTGCCGGGTATTGCTGCTATCGTCCTGTTGATCGGTATGTCGGTTGATGCCAACGTCCTTATCTTCGAACGGATCCGTGAAGAGCTGCGTCTTGGCAAGCCGCCGATAGCGGCAGTTGACGCCGGTTACGACAAGGCGTTCCTGACGATCATGGACTCCCACGTAACCACCTTGATAACCGCAGCAGTTCTCTTTCAGTTCGGTACCGGCCCGGTCAAAGGCTTTGCGGTCTCTTTAAGTCTCGGTATCATAATCAACCTGTTTACGTCTCTAGTGGCCACCAAAGTGGTCTTTGACTTCGCGCTCAATAGAATGAACGTGAAGAGAATGAGCATTTAGGGGGAACCATGGAACTTATCGGCAAAACAAAAATAGATTTTATTGGAATGAGGAAGGTATCCTTCATCATCTCCTCAATTATAGCCATAGTCGGACTCATCGGCATTATCCAGATGGCGCGTGGTGCTGCCAATATGGGGATCGATTTTTCCGGCGGAACAGCTGTCCAGCTCAAGTTTACTCAGGCTGTCAGCATTGACAAGGCGCGTGAGGCTCTGGCAAAGCACAATCTGAAGGATGCAAGCCTCCAGGATATCAAGGACGCGAATAAACTCCTGATAAAAGTCGGTAAAACGACCCTTGCAACCGGTAAAGTTGCTGATGCCATTGAGGATGCATTCAAGAAAGAGATTCCCGGTAATCAGTTCATCGTTGAAAGCTCTACCGAAATAGGGCCTTCAATCGGCGACAAACTTCGCACCGACACCCTGACTGCTATTGTTATTTCAATGATCGGTATCATCATCTACATCGCCTGGCGGTTTGATTCAAAGTTTGGAGTCGGCGCCATAATTGCCACTGCTCATGATATCCTGGCGATGTTCGCAGTCTTTTACCTTATGAACAAGGAGATGAATCTCCTTTTCATTACTGCTGTGCTCACCATCGCCGGCTACTCGCTCACCGATACGATTGTTGTCTTCGACCGGATCCGCGAAAATCTGCATAAGAATCTCAAGGAATCGATGCACGTAATTTTTAACCGTAGTATTAATGAAGTGCTTTCCCGGTCGATTGTAACTTCTCTGACTGTTTTTCTGGCGGCATGTTCGCTTTTTGTGTTCGGTGGCGAAGTGATCCATGATTTTGCCTTTGCTCTGCTGATTGGTGTTCTTGTCGGCACCTATTCATCTGTTTTTGTTGCCAGTCCGATTGTGTCTCTCTGGGAAGAGCGCGGTATTCAAGCAAAAGCTTGACCCTGACAAGCAGGCTAAGTGTGTCAACGAAGTTATTTTCTGCCTCAAACGCGCAGGAAATAACTTCCAACTTGCTAAGGAGGATGTTTTCGTGAAACAGGAGAATCTGGTTTATATAATTGTTGCACTTCTGGTCGGCCTTTTGGGCGGATTTCTTATCTTCAGTGTTGCCAATAAGAACAAAAATGCTGAGGCGCCAGCGTCAGTCCCGATGGGTAATGGTTCTCCTTCTGACTATACCCAGCGGATCATTGAAGCTGAAAAAATCGTCACTCAGGACCCGAAAAATTACAAAGCCTGGGTTCAACTCGCCAACGACTATTTTGATACAGAGCAACCCCAAAAAGCTGTCAATGCCTACGCAAAAGCTCTTGAGCTCGAACCTCTGAATCAGAGCGCTCCGAATCTGCTGACTGATCAAGGGGTTATGTACCGGAAGATGGGGCTTTTCGACAAAGCCGTGGAAAACTTTGAAAAAGCGAATAAGCTGGATCCCAAGCATGCCCAGAGTCTTTTCAATCTTGGTGTGGTCTACTCAAATGACCTCAAGCAGAAGGATAAAGCTATTGCTGCCTGGCAGCGCTATCTTGTCCTTGACGCCATGAGCCCGCAAGGGCAGCAGGTAAAGGCCATGGTCGAAGAGCTGAAAGCCGGTGGCGGCCCACCAAAAACAGGTAACTGGAAATAGACTATAGAATCCCCGCTTTTTGCGGGGATTTTTTTTGTAGGGGCGGGTCTTGTGCCCGCCCAGGTTTTATCTCCGCTCAAACCGGCATAAGACCAAAGCGGGTACCCACGAGGGGCACCCCTACAAAAGAGGTGTCATCAGGGTTTTAAGGGTTAGGAGTGATTCCGTGAAACAGAATTTAGAGCGTTGCTGGCGCCTGAAAAACAGTGAGCCGGAAATAGTTGCAGAACTTTCCAGAAATGCCAAAATCCCGCCTTTGCAGGCGCAGTTGCTGGTAAACAGGGGGATTCGAACCGCGGCCCAGGCAGCTGAATTTCTGGCCCCGAAGCTCTCCTCCTTGAGTGATCCTTTCCTTATGAAGGGCGTAGAACAGGCGGTTGAGCGGCTTATCCAGGCTAAAACAGCTCAAGAAACTGTCTGCATTCATGGCGATTATGATGTCGACGGCGTCACAGCGGTAGTGCTTTTAACAGCTTTTCTAAGAGCAGTCCATATTCCGGTCTGCTATGTCATTCCTAACAGGCTGGAAGATGGTTACGGCTTATCTTTTGAGGGGGTTGACGAAGCCAAACGGCTTGGTGCAACGGTGCTGATTACTGTCGACTGTGGCATCACCTCGGTCAAAGAGGCGCAGTATTGCAGCGAGACAGGTATGGATCTGATTATTACCGACCATCATACCCCAGGAGAAACAATTCCGGCAGCTTTTGCAGTCATTAATCCACTCCAGCCGGGATGCACTGCCCCTTTTCAGAAGTTTGCCGGAGTCGGGCTGGCGTTCAAGCTGGCAATGGCACTCAGGAGTCGCCTCAGGAGCAGAGGTTTTTTCGCGCAGCAGCCGGAACCGAACCTGAGAGAGTACCTCGATCTGGTTACCCTTGGGACAATTGCCGACCTTGTGCCGCTCGTCGGCGAGAACAGGGTAATTGCCCTGTTCGGACTGAAAGAGCTGGCAAAGTCCGGACGGGCAGGATTGGAAGCTTTGAAGAGAGTCTCTGCCGTCACAGGGGAGATCAGCGTCGTCGATGTCGGCTTCCGTTTGGCGCCGAGGCTTAATGCGGCTGGTCGCCTGGATGACGCCAAGCGAGGGGTGGAGCTGCTGCTCACCGCAGACATTCAGCTTGCCGATTCGCTTGCCGGTGAACTTGATGCAGCCAACAGTGAGCGGCAGGAGATTGAACGTGAGATCCTGGCCGAAGCCCTTGAGCGGCTGGAGAGTGACGCAACTCTTAACGGCCGGACCGCGGTTGTCATGGCGTCGGAAAACTGGCACCCGGGCGTTATCGGCATAGTCGCTGCGCGTGTCGTTGAGCGTTGCCACAGGCCGACTATTCTTATCGCGCTGAACAATGGAGAAGGGAAGGGGTCGGGGCGGAGTATTCCGGCGTTTCATCTTTTCAATGCGCTTTCAGCGTCAGCAGCGCATCTGCTTAAATTCGGCGGCCATCAGCAGGCAGCAGGGGTTGCTATTCAGCAAGAAAAGCTGCTCTCCTTCTATGACACCTTCGACGCCTATGCAGCTGCCAACCTCACCCCGGAAGATCTGGTCCCGCAGCTTGCAATTGATGCCGAACTGGTGCCGGCAGATGTTGACAGGCTGCTCATCACAATGCTGGCAAGCCTCAAGCCCCATGGGATGGGGAATCCGGAACCGCTTTTCCTGCTGAAAAGGGTGCCGGTTGTCAGCGCCCGGTTGATAAAAGATGCTCACCTCAAGCTCGGCCTGCAGATCAATGGCGGCGTCATCGATGCCATCGGTTTTAAAATGGCGGGGAAGTTGCCCGTGAGCGAGCTTGTTGATATAGTTTTCACCCCGGAGATAAATGTCTGGAAAAACCGGGAAAGCATCCAATTGAAACTTAAAGATATCCGCAGTTCCGGAGGTTTAGATGGAGAGGAGTGAGCGGTTCGGCAGGGCGGACCGGATAATTGCTATCGGGTTTTGGGTCAACGCCCTTTTGATGATTATGAAGCTCTCAGCCGGCTATTTTGGCGGCTCGGAAGCTGTTTTTGCCGACGGTATGGAGAGCGCCTGTGACTTTATTGCCATAGGTTCAACCATGATTGCTCTCAAGATTGGCCGTAAACCATACGACGCGAATCACCCCTATGGCCATGGCCGGGCAGAAAGCCTTTCAGCGGTGATTGTCTCCCTGGTCATTTTCGGCACCGGCGGCTGGATTCTATACAACTCGGTGATGACGATTATCAGGGCCGAATATTCTCCGCCCCAGATGATTGCCGTGGTTGCGGCTTTTCTGACCATCCTTATCAAGGAGTGGCTTTACCGCTTCTCCATGAAGACCGGCAGCAGTCTGGAGAGTCCCGCGCTGCTTGCTGTTGCCAAAGATCACCGAAAAGATGCCGTCACTTCCGTGGCGACCCTCATAGGTGTCAGCGCCGCCTATTTCGGAATAGCCATAATGGACCCGCTTGCCGCCGGACTGACCTCCTTTTTTATCTTTCATATCGGCTGGGAAACCTTTAAAAGCGCTGCCCATGATCTCATGGACGGTCAGACCGATGAAACCGTTCTTGCAGCCATAACAGCGCTGGCTGAAGAGGTGAACGGGGTTGAACATGTTCACGAAATAAAAGGGCGGCGCTCCGGGCAGTATCTGATTATTGATCTCAAGCTGGACATGGATCCGGAGATGACGGTGAAAGAGTCCCATCGCATTGCGACGGCGGTTAAAAAAGTCATTTTTGACAGTTACCCCAATATGGGCGATGTCATGATTCATATCAACCCCCATGAGGAAGAGCATGTAGATCTGATCCGGCTGTAGCTTCAGCAAAAGGACGTTATGAAAGCCTTACTATTTTGTTTCTTCACCGCCACCACCGCCTTCACCTACTGGCTCCGCCATATCAACCTGAACCATTTGAAACTCCATGGCTCAGAGGTCCCCGCAGGTTTTGAAGAGCTGGTGACCAGCGAAACTCTGGAAAAAACATCGGCCTACACCTTTGAGAGCAGCCGTCTCGGGCTCTGGGGTTCGCTTTTCGATAATCTCCTCCTGGTACTGTTCCTGTTTGCCGGGCTGCTGGCTACCTTTGATCATTTCATCATCACTCTGAGCGGCTCCTTCATCATTCAGGGGGTCGTTTTTTTCCTGCTGCTCACCTTTGTCCAGACGATTCTGGAGCTGCCGTTCTCGCTCTACAGCACCTTTGTGGTAGAGGCGCGCTACGGCTTCAACAAGACCACACCGCGGCTCTGGCTGGCGGATCTGCTCAAATCCCAGCTGATAGGCGCAATCCTGCTGTCACTGGTGCTCGGGGCTGTCTTCGCCCTGATTCAGTGGAGCAGTGGCCATTGGTGGCTCTGGGTCTGGGGGTTCATGGCGCTCTTTACCCTCTTTATGATGTTTATCTCCCCTTATGTCATTGAACCGCTGTTCAACAAGTTCGAACCGGTGACAGAGCCAGGGCTTGAGGAGGAGATCCGGGCGATGATGGCGAAGGCGGGCCTCAAGGTCGGGAGTGTCATGCAGATGGACGCTTCCAAGCGGAGCGGCCACTCCAACGCCTATTTTACCGGTATCGGCCGGCTCAAGCGGATTGTGCTTTATGATACGCTGATCAAGCAGATGAACCATCGGGAGATCGTCGCAGTCCTTGCCCATGAAATCGGTCACTGGAAGCTGGGCCATATCTGGAAACGACTGGTTGTCGCCGAAGGGATCGCCTTTATCTCTTCCTGGGGCGCCTTTAAAGCACTTGGCTGGGAAGGGCTGCCGGGACTGCTTGGTTATACGGAGCTGTCACTTGCCGCCAGGATGGTGCTGCTCGGCTTTGTAGTCTCTTTGCTGCTTTTCCCCTTAACCCCCCTGTCAGCCTGGCTCTCCAGGAGGCAGGAGTATGCTGCGGACAGATTCGCCAGTGACTTGACCGCAGATCCGGAATCAATGGCAACGGCGCTCGTCAAGCTTTCCGGCGAAAATCTTGCCAACCTGCATCCGCACCCTTTCTATGCGGCGTTTTACTATTCGCATCCGCCGGTTGTCGAGCGGGTGAGGTGGCTGATTAAGGATCCTCGCCACAGATGATAACCCGTCCCCTGTTCTTTGCCCTGGCTGCAGCCATGCTGCTCCTTTCCGGAGCTTCTGCGCTCATCTACCAGATAGTCTGGGCCCGCTATCTCTGCCTGATTTTTGGCGGTTCCCATCTGGCAGTTACCACGGTGCTGGTGGTATTTATGGGTGGGCTTGCCCTTGGCAGCTACCTGTTCGGCACTAGAATCACGGCAAAATCCAGGCTGTTTATCCTTTATGCCGGCATTGAATTCGGCATCGCCCTGGCAGCCCTGCTCTTTTTGGGGTTGATGCACTATTATCAACCGATCTACATCTTCCTGGCACAGACCAATACCACCTCCATAACCTATCTCACCGTCATCCGGGTGGCGCTGGCGTGCGTCGCTCTGATTATCCCCACTACCCTCATGGGAGGGACACTGCCGGTACTGGCCAATCTGTTGTCAGGCCACGGCAGACAGCTCGGGATCGGCGTTTCACTGCTTTATGCGATTAACACCTTTGGCGCAGTCATGGGTGCGGCCATTGCCGGCTTTCTCCTGATTCCGTACTTTTCGCTCACTATCGCCCTGGTTGCGGCGCTGATCACTAATCTGACGGTTGGCGGGCTCTGCCTGATTCTCAACAGGATGGCTGAGACTGTTCAGGCAGAAGCAGCCGGGGAACAGTTTCCTGCCCAAGGCGCTAACGGTGGCTCACTGACCGTCAGCAGCTCCGCCCCGGACTTCGCCGAAAGAGTGGTGCTCTGGGGGGTCGGTATCAGCGGTTTTTGTGCCATGGGGTACGAAATCTTCTGGACCCGGATCCTCTCCATTATCGCCGGAGCCAGTGTCTACGCCTTTACCCTCATGCTCATGGCGTTTCTGACCGGTCTTGCCTGCGGCAGCGCCTCCTATGGCGAGCTCAGTAAACTCTGCCGCAGGCTGACCGCCAGACCAGGCGGCGCCACCATCGCTTTTGGCCTGGTGCAGATTATCATCGGTGTGTCAGCCTATTTCGCTTCCAGTCATCTGGATGAAATGACAACTTACATGACTTCGCTGGGCAACTTTCTTCAGCTAAAGTTCAATCATGGCAGCTCTTTTGAAATTCGACAGCTGACTACCTTCACCCTGATTACGGCGCTCATGTTTGTCCCCGCGTTTTTCATGGGGATCACTTTTCCGCTGGCGGTTGCCATTCTCACCGAACGCCGCCAGATTCCCAGCCGCATTATCGGCCGGGTTCTTGTCAGCAATACGCTGGGAGATATCATCGGTGCGGCAACCTGCGGCTATTTTCTGCTCAGCTTTGCCGGTTTGCAGCGTTCCCTCCAGCTGTTAATACTGATCAATATAGGTCTGGGGCTGGTGGTTATCGCCAGCACCCGGACAAGCAGAACTGCTCTGAGTGCAGCAATAGCCTTTCTGCTCATGTCAGTGGGGATACAGGTGCAGTTCCCGAATCTCATGAGTCTCTGGGAGCCGAAGATCTTTGCCATCTACCAACGGGGGGATGATACCGGCTCCGAGCGGTTTCAGACCGTTCTGAACAACTTTGAGGTTTTATATCACGGGGAGGGGCTGCAGGCGCTGGTGAGCTCCATTCATAACTGGGGCGAGCAGTTCTTTATCACCAACGGCAGAATCGAAGCGTCTAACGATATCAAGGACATGAAGCTGCAGTTCATGCTGGGGCACCTGCCGATGCTGCTGCACAAAAGTCCTCAGCGGGTCTTCGTCCTCGGGGCTGGCACCGGCATGACCCTTGGCGCCACGTCCGTTCATCCGGAAGTCGAACAGATAACCCTGGCTGAAATAGAGCCGCAGCTGATGGGGGTCACCCGCAGCTTCGGTATTTACAACCACCAGGTGCTCGACAATCCCAAACTCCGCATCGCTTTTAATGACGGCCGCAACTACCTTCTGACCTCACAGGAGAGGTTCGACGTCATCACCGCCGATCCGGTGCACCCCTGGTTCAGCGGGGCAGGCTATCTTTACTCGCGGGAGTATTTCACGCTCGCTGCAAAGCATTTGAACCCCGGCGGCATCGCCTGTCAGTGGCTGCCGCTCTACGAGCTATCCACCGATAATATCAAGTCGGTTATGAAGACCTTTGCCAGCGCTTTTCGCTATACCATGCTCTGGTATGCGCAAGAGGATGCCGTCCTGATCGGCAGCAACACGCCGCTCATGCTTGACGAGCATGAACTGGAGCGGCGGCTCCATGAAAAAGAGGTGCACGCCGATCTGAGTCTGTTCGGGATGGGGTCTGCTCAGGAGCTGTTGAGCAGTTTTGTCATGGGCGATAGCGGTATCAGGCAGTACAGTCGTGATGCCCGGATTAACAGCGACAATAATCTCTATCTGGAGTTTTCAGCGCCGCGCAGCATCGGCAAATATGCCCTGACTGCTGCCAACATAGCCGGTCTTGCCGGTTTCCGGGAAAGCGTAAGCTCGTATCTGACCCGGGCGACTGGCACAGCGCTGCGGCCGGAACAGCAAAAACAGTGGCAAGCCTGGGATAAAGCCGCCCGGCTAACTGACAGAGTTCATGTGCTTTACCTGCTGGAGAAAATGGGGGAGCCTGAATTTGAACAGATCGTCACCGAACTTGATACCGATTATGCCGACTATGCCCCCTGGAAGTTTTTTGCCGGGACCACTGCGATCGAGAAAAAGCAGCCCGGCAAGGAGCTGGCGAAAATAAAATTTGAACTGCTTGATCAGGATGGTCATACAAACAGCATTAATCTGGCGAGTCTCATCAGCCGCGAAGCTCCGGCAAGAGCCTCCCTGGTGATCATGGAGACGACGACTCAGTATATATACGGGAAGCAGCGGCTTATCGGCTTGCAGCGGGAGGAAGACGCAAGGGAGCTGACAGCCGACATTATGGCAAGCATCGACAGGTTCTACCGGGCTGAACTGGCACGGGCGCAGAGTGCCGGGAAGAGCGCCCCGCTCATGAGTTCATTTTTGCCCAAGGTCAAACTGCTGGCGGCCCAAAAACTGGCTGAGCGGTAATTCCAATCCTAAATCAAAGCGCTATCTTCGTTGGCTTATCTTCGGCTCCTCAGCGTACTGATGTACTGCTTCGTCGCCTCAATCCTCGCCGCCTTGATTTCATCTTTGCTTTAGAAGTGGAATAAGATGTATGGCGCTCCGTTCGGCTTGTAATACTTGCGGGTAGCTTGCGTATGGTCAGAACGCTTGATAATTGTTTTCGCTACCGTTATTATCCATTTTGCAAAAATCATGATATGTGAGGAGGGTTTTTTATGATCAACAGTTTTATTGAATCACTAAAGGTTCGTTGTGAAGCGTTGCAGGGTAGTGAGGAGCTGCTGAAAACCATAGCGACCGACATAGCGGGCTTTTTTTCGCTACGGGCGCATGAAGTGGGGATCTTCTCGGTAAACCGCAAAAAACACGAAATTGCCTTTCTCTGGCCTCAGGGGATGACTAACGCCGGTCATATTCCGCTCAACGCCGTCAATTCCCTGGTCGCCAGAACTGCCAACGAGCTGGTCACAACCCTTGACAACTCCTTTGCCAAGAGCCGCCATCTGTACATATTCGAGTTCATGCTTGCTGAAAAAAGCGACCGGATTCCGATTCAGAAGATCATGAGTGTGCCGGTGATCGCTGACGGTACTGCGAAGGCCGTTCTTCAGGTCGTCCGCAAAGGGACTTCGCTGGCTGAAGCGGGGGACGATTTTTCCGAGCAGAATCTTGCCGATCTGGTAAAAATAGCGTCACTGCTTGCTCACTATAATCTCCAGGCAGTCTGATGCAGAAGATTTTTACCTACGCCAAAGGGGACCTGCAAGAGGATGAAGGTCTGGTTGTTGCAGAGTTCCCGCTGGCTCTCACCGTCAATGGCCGGGAGATTGCCACACTGGTTGCTTCTCCCCATGAGCTGAACTTCCTGGTAGCCGGATTTCTCCGCCTGCAGGGGTTCGTTTCCAGTCCGGAAGATTTCGACTTCCTCTCCGTTTGTCAGGATTTCGGCGCTGCCAGTGTAAAAATAAAGGGTGAACTCCCTGAACGCCTCAAACCGGTGCTCACCTCCGGGTGCGGCACCGGCATAACCTTCTCCACCCCCCGCTCCACAAAAGTCTCCTCCGAAAAAAGATACAGTCCGGCGCAGATTTTTGCCTTGATGGATGAGCTGGGCACGCAGGCTGATCGCTACCGTACCCATGGTGGCATTCACTCTGCCGCAGTCGGTGACGGCGAGCGGATGATTCTTTATGCCGAGGATCTCGGCAGACATAACACCCTTGACCGGATTGCCGGTGAAGCGCTGTTGAAGGAGGTTGATCTGGAGGGGCTGATGCTGGTGACTTCCGGGCGCATCTCCACCGAAATGGCGGCCAAGGCGGCCCAGCTCGGTATCGTCCTCCTTGCGTCACGGACCTCTCCCACCGATATGGCGGTAAAACTCTGCGAAGAGTCGGGCATTACCCTGATCGGCTACCTGCGCGCCGGGCGTTTTCAGGTCTACAGCCATCAGCAGCGGTTGCTGCTCCCCCGCAAAAAAATTACCGGGGTGGTCGGGGTAATTCTGGCCGGCGGAAAATCGGTCCGTATGGGCCAAAACAAGGCGCTGCTCCCGTATCACGGTAAACCGTTGATTGAATCGGTGTACCAGTCGATGGCCGAGCTGTTCGACAAAATTGTCATGGTTACCAACACCCCGCAAGAGTACGCTTTTCTCCCCTGTCCGAAAATCCCGGATCAGTATGTCGGTATGGGCTCGCTTGCCGGTATTCATGCCGGACTCTCCTGGTCGCCGGAGGAGCGGATCTTTGTCGTCGGTTGTGATATGCCGTTTATGGATCAGGAGCTTGTCCGCTGGCTGGCGCTGCAGCTTGGCGATGAGACCGCCCTTGTTCCTGCAAGTCCGGGTGGGTATGAACCGCTGCACGCGTTTTATGCCCGGAGCGCCTTGCCTTTTCTTGAGGAGGCTCTGCGCACCGACAGAAAAAAAATCATCGATCTTCTGGACCTCATGCAGGCCAGGATAATTCCGGCCAAAGAGATAGCGGCTGTTTCTCCAGATTTCAGATCGTTCGTCAACCTGAATACCCCTGAAGATTACCGCGACCGGCTCTGATCGCCCTCTATGAACACCCCTTTTGTGCAGATTTATTTCAAGTTGGTCACCCCTGCGGAAAAGCTCAACCCCCACGTGCTCTTCGCTATAAAGCAGCATTTCCCGGCAGCTTTGCGCCGGGTGACCGGCTGCCTGACCAGTGACCTCGGCTGCAGCGCCGGTCCTGCCTGCCCCTGCCGGGCTGTTTTCGACCAGACGCTTACTTCCGATCCGGCGGCGCTGCGCCGTTACCAGAAGCCGCCGCTGCCGTTTGCCTTCAAAATCCCGGTGCTCCCGGGGACGCGGCCGGAGCGCAAGGGGGTTGAACTCGCCCTTGTCATTGCCGGAGATGCAATCAGTCAGCTCGGCCTCTTCATCAAAGCGGTGAGATTCATCCTTGCCTCTTCCGGATGCTTCAATAACTGGAGCATTACCGCTGTAGAAGCGGCCTCAGGGGATGGCACGCGTGTCACGCTCCCGGCAGAGATTGTCGGGGACGAATTCTCCTCCCTGCCGCTGCTCTCTTTTGACGAACTTTTCTCCCACGAGTGCGCCGCCTGTTCACAGCTAACCATTAATTTCCTGACTCCCGTGCGGCTCATCCATAAAGGCCTCCCCCTGCGGGAGCTGCCATTCCCCGCTGTTGCCGGCGCGTTGTTCAGACGCATCTCTTCCCTGGCCTATTACTACGGTCAGGAGGAGCTACCCCACGATTTCAAATGGCTGGCGGAGCGGAGCCGGGAGATCAGCTGCGTCTCTACGGAACTTTCATGGGTAAACCGGGGTGGCGGGTTGCAAGGGGTGGAAGGGGCGGTGACTTATCGCGGTGATCTGACGGATTTCAACCCCTTTCTCTCCCTTGGCAGCCGGCTCAACATCGGCAAAGGGGCGACCTACGGCATGGGGAGTTACAGCTTCTCTGCGGGCTAAAGGGCCTTGTTGTCGCCGTCTTGATTTAAGCATCAATCTCAAAATTGGAATTAGTTACGTTCCGCTTTGGCTGAAACGGTGAATGGAGCGTTGACCCTTAAGGGCCCCTTCGACCGGTGTCGCCGATGGTTGAACCATTGCCATGGTAGTAAATATAAGGGCCGTGAACCAACTCATAATTCTCCGAAGTTGAAACACGACCCTTTTTTTACTTCATTTGTTCAAGCTTTCAGTTTGCATACATAAGAACGTCCGCAGCCCACTGGTTCAAACTCTTTCCATGAGCTTCTGCCATCATTGCGGCATGGGCATGGACTTCAGGTGGAACTCGTAACATCAGTTTGCCGGAATAGGGTTTTTGTGGTGATCTTCCCAGTTTTTCACATGTAGCCAAATAGTCATCAACAGCCCCATAAAATGCCGCTCGTAACTCTTTTACAGATTCGGCGTGGAAACCAATGACGTCTTTAATTCCTGCGATGTGACCAATGAAGCATCCGTCCTCATCGCTGTATTCAATTCTTGCTGCATATCCTTTGAAAATCATTGTGTTCATGGCTTTACTCCTGCGTTTTCCAAAAATGTTTTAGCGTCTCTGACTTGATATGGTTTTGCCTCTTTTGCCGGGTGAGGTCGGTGAAATGTGGCAATTATGCCGTTCAACACAAAGCGAACCCGTGAGCCGGAACCCTCAATAGTTTCTGCGCCTAACGAGACAAAAAGCGATTCCATGCGGCGCCATTCTAATGTCGCTGGAGCTGGCTGCGAGAAAATATCATTCAGGGTTTTTCGATGCGATTTGATCATATGGAGACTATAGCCATGAAGTGATGATATTTGCAATCATAATTTGATAGCATATATTTGGGTTGTATTGTTCGTTCAACGATTAAGACTTTATACGGTGCGTAGCGAAGCGGAGCCGCCGGATACCGGCCCGGATGTATTCCGATGGGCTTTCAAACCCAAAAGAGCTGTGTTTTGATGGAAGGGGTCAAGCAAAAACCAGTGCAAGCGCCGTGAAGCCCTGTTGTAACGGGATTTACGGCGTTTGCATTTTGTTGTTTTGTGAAATGTGTAGGTGCGACCCTATGGGGTGCTCTAAAACTATCAGCTGACGGGAACTCTTAGCGTATCTGGCGGATAGAGTGTCTGAATATCATGGCGGGGCTCTCCTGGCTCGGGTCAATCAGCATAATGGCCACGTCATCAAATGAAGTCACAACCCCGCAACATGATGTCCCATCAAGAAAAATAACCGTTACAATCTTCCCATCTTTTCGAGCCTCGTTGAGAAACGCGGCATAAACGTTGAACGCTGCTTTCATTCTACTCTCTCCAGTATTAGTCTCATACGGCTCAATTCCCCGCTGCTTGCGGCTGGGTGCTTCATGAAAATGGCAACCTATCATGAGTTTGCCTGCTTTTACCAGCCGAATTTGAAAACTTTTAAATTTATCACGATCCGCTTTTATCCGCAGTTATCGGCCTTTATCTGTGGCCAACTGCCTTTTTGGGGATCAATACACCGTGTCGTGATCGCCGACATTTACCGGGATAATCTCCTGATCGTTAATAATGAACTCAAGGGTGATACGATAGCTGAGATTGATTGAGACTTGGTGCAGCCCGGAAAGCCGCCCTGACAGCGGATGCAGACGGAGTGAGGGATGGAACGGGTTGGCTTCCAGCAGTTGCAGCGTTTTCAGATACTGTCTTTCAATCTCGGGATGGCGTTTCAGAAAACTCCGGGCGCGTTTTTCGTACTGCTCGGTAAAAACCAGAGACCAGCTCATCAAGCTGCCTTCAGACGGGCCAGATGATCTTCGGCGCTACCTTTGACAAAACGTCCTTCAGCAAGATCGGCACGGGTCCGGGCAAGGGCTGATTCCAGTTCACACTCGCGCAGGTAATGATACTGCTCCATATCCATGACAACATACCGCTCCTTGCCGCGAACAGATATAACCGCTTCCGGCTGAGTGGCAAGCAGCGCTTCAATGGCGGAAACCCCTTTTATTTTAAGATCATTGGCAGATATCTGCGGCATGATAAACCTCCATAACATTGGCTTTGGCATATTTAACCATGCTATTAATAGTACTGTCAAGAGTGTTGTTGGGAGTGTCACAGGTTTTTGACTATTGGCTTTAGCCAGTCAAATAGAAAGGAATGTCAGCCAAAGGCCTCCATTGTCTAAAAATGGGGAATGGGGCGTTGACTCTTAGGGGCTACGTTAAATTCCATGCCTTTTTCCTTGTTCACATAACGGGCATGGCTTTGACCTGCCGGGTTTTCGGGCAGGTCGTAAGCCTTGTGTACGCCCGTCATGGGCGTGAACTTATGGGGTGCAAGTCCCCTGTACGGTGAATCCAACACTGTCGCGAGACAGCGTAAACCAAGTACTAGCCGAAGGCAAGGGCGTCTCCGCGAGGAGGGGTCTGGAGGAAGCCGGAGCGCAAAGCTATGAGCCGACGAACAGAAACAGCATACAAGGCCATCATCCGGGCAAGTCAGCACAACATGACGAAGTCCCTCGGGTTCAGGAGAAATGGTAAATGCTGCGGTTGTGTAGCCACAGTTCACGTTCTTATCCGGGGAGATCTGCTCCGCATGCCATTGATTCCTGATGGCGCGGCATCTGGTAACAGCTGCCGTGATGGAGCAGAAGTCAGCAGAAGCCATAGTAGGCGAAGGACGTTGCCGCAAGCGATCCGGCAACTGGAAACAAGCCCGGGAGAGTCCGGGAAGCCTTACCCCGCCGAAGGGCCGAACGATAGCAAAGGGGAGTAGCACCAATGAGCTTTCATGACATAAAGAACCCGTCCGGGGGAATGCCTATGGAGCGCGTCATTGATCAGCCAACCCCTGAGCAGCACCTACTGGAGCGGATACTCTCCAGTGCGAACATGGAGCAAGCGTGGAAACGGGTCAAAGCCAATAAGGGCGCACCCGGCGTCGATGGCATCACCATCGAACAATTCCCCGACCATACCCGTTCTCACTGGAACACTATTCGCGAATCGCTAATGACAGGCAGTTACCAACCTTTGCCGGTAAAGCGGGTAGAGATTCCCAAAGCAACGGGTGGAACCCGTCCGCTGGGGATACCCACTGTACTTGACCGGCTGATCCAACAGTCCATTGCCCAAGTGTTGACACCGATCTTCGATCCGGACTTCTCCGCATCGAGCTTCGGTTTCCGTCCCCGTCGGTCAGCAAAAGATGCTGTCCGAAAGGTGCGGGAGTACATCCAGCAGGGATACCGGATTGCCGTGGATATTGACCTTGCCAAGTTCTTCGACACGGTCAACCATGATCTGCTCATGCACCTTGTGAGCAAGAAAGTTCACGACAAGCGGGTACTAGCCCTGATCGGCAAGTACTTACGGGCAGGTGTAGAGGTAAAAGGGCGTCTTGAAAAGACCAGACTGGGTGTCCCCCAGGGTGGCCCACTCTCGCCGCTTCTAGCCAACATCCTGCTCGACACACTGGACAAAGAACTTGAGAAACGCGGTCACAAATTCGTCCGCTATGCAGACGACTTCGTCATCCTCGTCAAAAGCCAGCGCGCCGGCGACCGGGTAATGGAAGGAATGAAAACCTTCCTGACCAGCAAACTCAAACTTACAGTCAATGAGACCAAGAGTGCGGTAGCAAGAACATCCCGCATAGACTTCCTTGGCTTCATCTTCAGCGGAACCCGCATCATCTGGTCTGACAAGGCATACAAGGAGTTCAGACGCCGAGTCAAGCAGTATACCGGAAGAAGCTGGCGGGTCTCCATGAAGTACCGGTTGTATAAACTGGCTCAATATCTCCGTGGATGGATGGGGTACTTCGGAATATCGGAATATTACCGTGAAATCCCGGAAATAGACGGCTGGATAAGGCGCAGAATACGGCTCTGTTACTGGAAACAGTGGCGCTGGTGTCGTACCAAGATCAAGAATCTACTGGCACTTGGTACGCAACTTGGCACCGCCATCCGAGCGGGCCTGAATAGAAGCGGCCCGTGGGCGATGTCCCGAAGACTTGGCTGCTCATACCGGTTTGACCAACAAATGTCTGAAGGATCAAGGTTTATTATCTGTCAAAGAACTGTGGGTGAAGCTTCACTACCCGGCTACGGCCCGGTAATTCTATCGAACCGCCGGATGCGGACCCGCATGTCCGGTGGTGTGGGGGCTGGGGGAGAAAAACCCCCGGCTACCCGATTCGGCAGTCTTTCCTTGCTAACTGCTTGCTCTCTCGCTCAAGGCAACACCATGGGTGTCATATTAGTCATTCTAGATCGCTCATTTGTAGACGTAGAAATAGCTTGCACACCGTAATAATAAGCCTTCAACTTCTCCGCAGTCCTATCAATATAGGTGTTCGTGCCGTTTGGCAGATCGGCAATTTTCCTTTTAATTACACCGTCCGGATCCTCGGTTCTGAATACCATGTAACCGGTGACCCATTCCGGGTCTTGCGGGGAGAGCTTCCAGTTTAGTTGAATGCCTGTATCTGTTGGTTTAACGAGTAATACTTCATCTATTTCAATATCAAGGCTAACATGAACCTTAACTGATGCATTCTTACCGCCTGCGTTAATTGATATTGTCGTTAAACCTAGATTTTTAGCGGTGACAATGCCTTGTTTGTCAACTGTAGCAATATTGGTATCACTACTTGCGAATCTGACATCGCTAAGAATATGGAGATCTCTCCAAATTCCATCTGAAAACAATGAGCTAATTTGTATTTTACTTGTATTTAATGGCTCCGATTTAGGTGCAATGTATATTACCATAATTGGGTTAGTCTTAATTTTTTCCAGTTTCACATCCGATGGAAGTTGAACTGTGATACTTATTGATGATTCCACTATATCTCTGTCTTTGTTAATTTTTGAAATCGCAGTAATTTTCTCTTTACCTACATATTTATCATCTAATTTTAGCTCAGTTTCAAAAGGTGGCCCTTCAAGAATTTCCGAACTACCTCTTGTTGTTTTAATCCACATTCCATTAAGCTTTTCTCCATGCGAAGGAAGAACTACAACTTTTACTTTCTGCCCTGCATGAAAAACAGCATTGTTCTCAGGTTGCACGATGGTAATAGCATAACCTTTACTTACTACGTTCATTAATAGAAGCCATAAGATTACACACGCTTTTCTATTCATATATATCCTCGATTGTGTTGCCGAACGGTTTGGCAGAACAGCGGGTTCACCGCTGCTTCTGTCTGGTTATACCTTGTTCTTAGTCACTTGGTTCGTGAAGACTGTCATAAAATACTGAGAAGGATGGTGCTAAAAAGTGGGTTCCACTGTCGGAAGGTTCTTCATCGTCATAGGAAAAGTAGTCGTGGTGTGAAAAGAATATTTGCCCGTAACTTTCTGTGCCTATAGAAATGCAGATCAAGTTCCCACCATAATCATTGCCTATCGGTATCAGTCCTGATGGGATTCTGCCGACGTATTCTTCATAATTTGCTGGCAATGAATAAAGAGAATGCGGCCCAGTTTGCAGTCCATAGAAGAAGACGTTACTTTCCCATTCTTCCTTCCCGTCGTTGATGACGTAAGTATCTGGGGAAGGCGTCCCTCCATTTGTGGACAATACGAAAGCCTTATAATCCTCTGGTAATTTTGCACCTATTGATTCTTCAAAACCTGCCAAAAGCGCCGGGCTTGCCGATCCCCCGACATTCGGATCTTTGATAATAGTCATCTCTTATCCTTTCAGTGGTATAACGGGGTCGGCCTTGACCTGCCGGTTTTTTAGGGCAGGTCCAAGGACGTGGTTGGGCTTGGTACCTAATCACGGACGGGGCATACATTCCGGTGGAGCATCTTTACTGGCAAAACGCCATCCTGTCAGTCGTCTTGCTTTTGTATCCACTTCAAAAGCAAACACACATTGCCCTCCTGCACCAACTAGGTTTACTTGATTTCCGTTTGGCAGTATTTCATATCCCAGCCAAACTTCTTTCGATAAATAGGGTGGAAGGGAGCTAGAGGGGTATTGTTCGCCTAAATTCTTCTTAAAGCTTTGATAAGGAGCAGCCTCACGCATGTATAGGCTTGTACACCCAGGCAACAAAAGCATTGAACACAAAATTAGAAATCCAATTTTCATGATAATCCTCGGTTAATCAAGGAACTATTTGACAACCAATATCGTCGCCCTCAGTACGCCACGCGACTATTCTCTCAGTCTTCGAATCAATCTCTCTTACAAATACGCAGCGTCCGCGCCAGTTCGAATAATCACGGGTATATTCAACATTTCCATTCTCAAGAGTCCGCGTTTTCTCTCCAAGCTTATCTCCAACGCCCAGTTGGCTAATATGTGTGCCGATGTCGCAGTTTCTAAAGCTTATGAAATTCTCTCGTGGTGTTAAGGTTGTGCACCCAGATGTATAAAGAATTGTCGCGAATATCGACGATATTAAATAAAAACGAAACATATGATGTTTTGATCCTTTCATGTTTGTGTTGCCCAACGGCTGGGCAGAACACCGGCGGTTTTTGGCCGGTGCTTCTGTCTGGTTGAGATTGATCCATGTTTTAAGGAGTCAGAAAGTATTCATAACCATATTCAACTTTCCACATTTCCGAATTGGTTCCATATTTGTCGCTAATTATTAAATTGAAATGCACTTTGCCTTTCTCCATTTCCGCAGATGTATTACCTGATTTCCTTAATACTTTATAGCCATTATCGCGGTGTTTTTTTAATAAATACGTAAAGAAGTTGTCAGAATCCTTTTTTGCTCCGAGAATGCTCCTCCCTTCGTAAGTAATTGCAATTACTTTTCCATTTTTAAAGTAATAGTCCCTCATCCATGATGCACCAGGTCCTTCAGCAACCATTTCATCATAAGGTAAAATAATTTTCTTTTTACCCGAAGTCACTTCCAATGTACCTGGCACTTTTGAAGAGTTGTCTTCGTCATATGTTGAAATAGATTTTATCAGATTGTCTTTTCCACAGCCCAAGTACTTGTCATATAGAGGCATTTCCGGCATTTCAGCCGAAACAATATTCCCTATCAAACAGAAACCGATCATCAGAACCAAGCTACTGAATAAAACTCGATTTATCACTTTAGCACCCCTGAAAATCAACTCGTTAATCATTCGATTATTCCGTAGCTATCGTCTAATAAGGCTGAGACAGGAGATTTTGTAGCGAGAAGTCAACCCCTGCATCAGGAAATGCCTTGGATTTTTTGCTTTTGTAATGGACGTCTGAAATTCGCCATCCGCTCTCGGTTTTAACGGTATCAAAATCGATTTTCATAATGTCTTTTTCGCTGTTTTGATCGTAAGTAACTGCCACAATATTCTTTCCTGGCTTTTGACTTATCCTGATGTTGCGGATTCCGTCAGGGTCTTGGCTGCCACAGAGTAGGACAAAGTCAATGTGCCCGACTTCCTTTGTTTTTGTTACATACTTTCTGTCTTTGATTATCAGTCCTGCCAATTTTGGGGTGAAGTATCGCCTCAGCACACTTGTTGATTGATCCACTAGAATTGCTTTTGAGTTATTGTCAGTCGTGATTTCCCAGCTAAAGTTCCGATATAGCAATTTCACGACATCTTCAGGCGTTTCGGTTTGAGAGGGGATATTGGCGGCAAATACGTTCGTGGCGAACCAGAGGAAAAGAATCGAAAGGAGCATGCAGAGATATTTCATTTTTCTCCTCATTTTTTGATCAACGTAATAGCATCACCCGCTTGACGGGTGCATAGCGTTGGTGTACGCCCGTCATGGGCGTGAACTTATGGGGTGCAAGTCCCCTGTACGGTGAATCCAACACTGTCGCGATGACAGCGTAAACCAAGTACTAGCCGAAGGCAAGGGCGTCTCCGCGAGGAGGGGTCTGGAGGAAGCCGGAGCGCAAAGCTATGAGCCGACGAACAGAAACAGCATACAAGGCCATCATCCGGGCAAGTCAGCACAACATGACGAAGTCCCTCGGGTTCAGGAGAAATGGTAAATGCTGCGGTTGTGTAGCCACAGTTCACGTTCTTATCCGGGGAGATCTGCTCCGCATGCCATTGATTCCTGATGGCGCGGCATCTGGTAACAGCTGCCGTGATGGAGCAGAAGTCAGCAGAAGCCATAGTAGGCGAAGGACGTTGCCGCAAGCGATCCGGCAACTGGAAACAAGCCCGGGAGAGTCCGGGAAGCCTTACCCCGCCAAAGGGCCGAACGATAGCAAAGGGGAGTAGCACCAATGAGCTTTCATGACATATCGAACCCGTCCGGGGGAATGCCCATGGAGCGCGTCATTGATCAGCCAACCCCTGAGCAGCACCTACTGGAGCGGATACTCTCCAGTGCGAACATGGAGCAAGCGTGGAAACGGGTCAAAGCCAATAAGGGCGCACCCGGCGTCGATGGCATCACCATCGAACAATTCCCCGACCATACCCGTTCTCACTGGAACACTATTCGCGAATCGCTAATGACAGGCAGTTACCAACCTTTGCCGGTAAAGCGGGTAGAGATTCCCAAAGCAACGGGTGGAACCCGTCCGCTGGGGATACCCACTGTACTTGACCGGCTGATCCAACAGTCCATTGCCCAAGTGTTGACACCGATCTTCGATCCGGACTTCTCCGCATCGAGCTTCGGTTTCCGTCCCCGTCGGTCAGCAAAAGATGCTGTCCGAAAGGTGCGGGAGTACATCCAGCAGGGATACCGGATTGCCGTGGATATTGACCTTGCCAAGTTCTTCGACACGGTCAACCATGATCTGCTCATGCACCTTGTGAGCAAGAAAGTTCACGACAAGCGGGTACTAGCCCTGATCGGCAAGTACTTACGGGCAGGTGTAGAGGTAAAAGGGCGTCTTGAAAAGACCAGACTGGGTGTCCCCCAGGGTGGCCCACTCTCGCCGCTTCTAGCCAACATCCTGCTCGACACACTGGACAAAGAACTTGAGAAACGCGGTCACAAATTCGTCCGCTATGCAGACGACTTCGTCATCCTCGTCAAAAGCCAGCGCGCCGGCGACCGGGTAATGGAAGGAATGAAAACCTTCCTGACCAGCAAACTCAAACTCACAGTCAATGAGACCAAGAGTGCGGTAGCAAGAACATCCCGCATAGACTTCCTTGGCTTCATCTTCAGCGGAACCCGCATCATCTGGTCTGACAAGGCATACAAGGAGTTCAGACGCCGAGTCAAGCAGTACACCGGAAGAAGCTGGCGGGTCTCCATGAAGTACCGGATGTACAAACTGGCTCAATATCTCCGTGGCTGGATGGGGTACTTCGGAATCTCGGAGTATTACCGTGAAATCCCGGAAATAGACGGCTGGATACGGCGCAGGATACGGCTCTGCTACTGGAAGCAGTGGCGCTGGTGTCGTACCAAGATCAAGAATCTACTGGCACTTGGTACGCAACTTGGCACCGCCATCCGAGCGGGCCTGAATAGAAGCGGCCCGTGGGCGATGTCCCGAAGATTGGCTGCTCATACCGGTTTGACCAACAAATGTCTGAAGGATCAAGGCTTATTATCTGTCAAAGAACTGTGGGTGAAGCTTCACTACCCGGCTACGGCCCGGTAATTCTATCGAACCGCCCGGTGCGGACCCGCATGCCGGGTGGTGTGGGGGCTGGGGGAGAAAAACCCCCGGCTACCCGATTGGAGCTTTTCCGTTGTATTTGGCCTTATTTTCCTTCTGTAGAAATACAGCTCGAAGGCGATAAATGCGATAAACCCGAATCCGCAAATCTCTGCCGGACACATTCAGGCAGCGTGAGTTCGGGGGTATTTTTTCAGTGAGCTCCCTTTGATGGGAGTCGAAAACACATATTTTCTCTAAAATTCAAAAAGTGACGCGCTATTTGCCTCTTCAGACGATGTTTTTTGCCGGACTGAAGACGAACTGCCCCCTTGTTCTTGCTTTTTTGTTCTTTGACAATCTCGTTTTCAGCTTTTCTTTAGCAGGTTACCGGCTGAAGCCTGCCGATTCTTGCCTGAATCCTGTCAGGGCGAAGTTTCTCCAGCCACCAGCCGTTGACTTTTAGCAGGTTCTTGCGAGCATGATTGACCACGATTGCCGCACTACGCAGCAGATAATCCTGAATGGTCTTGATCCGCCGCCGCACTGGTGTTGCCTGACTGTCCGTCTCTATATCACCAGTTTCATCCCGCCACTGCTGGCCCAGCAAAATTAGCAGATTGTAGGCCATGGTTCCCAATGTAAGGAATACTTCGTTGACACTGAAGGTCTGGGAGGGAAACCGTTCCAGGTCCAGATCGTGCTTAAGCTCTTTGTTTGCCTCCTCTGCCGCTCCACGTCCCCGATAGAGTTCGAATGCCCGCTGCGGGGTAACATCTTTGGGCAGGTTGGTGGCCAGTACGTGATAGCGGACATCATTGATCAGCAGTGGCTCCCCTTTTTCGTCTACGGACTTGATCTGAACACAGAAGACGAAACGGCGGGGAGTTTTCCAGCCGCTTGGGGTGTACTCGAATTCTCCGTAAAACTCGCCGCCGAAGTCAGTGACTTTGAGGCTCATAACATCGACATCGAGATTCTCGTTTACCACTCGATCCAATGCGCCGCTGGCTCGGGCCTTGACCAGATAGTATGCTTTAGCATCTTCGCTGGCTTGAACAGTTTTGATGCTGTAAAGCCCGGCATCGTAGCGAAACAGGAGCTTGTTCCGATCTATTTTCTCGGGGAGCAGCTCTGCCGTTTCCCTGATGAATTCGTCAATCCGTTCGACAGCTTTCTCTCGTCCTGGCAACAGCCAGTGATTGATGCAGAACCGTTCGCGACCTACAACAGCAAATACGGGGGTATAGCAGAGTTTGCCGTTGTATGTGGTTTGAGCACCTTCTCGTTTGGGCGCAAACTGCTCAAAAATACTTGGATCAATATCGCAAGGGATGTAACCTTCAGCTCCCGGTTCAGCAGTGATGGTTGCCTGGGAAACAATCTTTGCGCCGACCCGCTTGAGACCGGTTATTTCCTCTTTGCCATATTTCTCCAGATGCATGGCAACAGCTCGCTCTTTGGGGAGTTTGCCAAAGCCGAGCGATTTCTTGAGCAGTTTCTCTTCCCGTGCCAGCCAGGCAAGATCAGTGTAGCTGGTCCGGCGTAAGGAAATGTTTAGTAACAGCGGGATTAGATGTTCCTCTTCCCGGAAGCCGTAGTCGATCTTCTTGACCCGCACTTCGTTTCTGATGGCTCGAATCAGATCGAGACGGCGTATGAGGGTGGTGAGCAGCTCCAATCCTGCTACGGAAGTTAGCGTCTGTCGGGCTGCTACATACTGAAAACCGAGATTGTCTTTCACCATTCGGGTGAGCTCCTTCACTACAATTATGTGAAGGATTATAGCATGTTACACTATATTAACCCAATAGTTTTGCGGATTGGGGATAAATGGCAGATAATAAATACAAAACTTTATTGCTTCGATGACTGTTGCGCTTCCTCTATCTTGGTTACCTAAAATAACCGCATTAAATAGATACACAGATGTGGCAATACCAAGTGATGTGAGTAAAGATGCAAATATGGCAACTATTGTCCAAACTATTGCTCGGTGCTTAAGTCTCATCTTTCTACTTGCCTTTGACGAACAAAAGTCCGGGAAGCCAGTTACCGGAATCAGTTGGGCAAAATATGAAAAGACAGCAGATTGTGATTATCGATGGGATCACTGCAGTCATGAAAATGATTTCCATGCCTGAAATTGCTTTTATCCTGCTTCTTATCAGGCATTGCCAGACTGCTGCTCCTCCCAGCACAGGAAGTGCGAATAATGCAGGATAGACAGCTCCTCCAAGTCCTATACCAATATGTAGGCGTTCGTAGATGTATCCGACGAGAAAAAGCCTCCAAAAGATAATTCCCGTCACCAAGATCAGGAACGACGCAAGAGATTGCCACCACCATGATTTCAAAAATGCTTTTTCAGCCATTTATTTTTCTTTGCTCACCGGGTAGGTCAGGAGCCTTTCGGCTCCTTTCCCCCCTCAGAACCGTACGTGACAGTTTCCCGTCATACGGCTCAAGCCCTCCAAAGTAATCTCCCTCTCGGGATACCCGGCTATCTGCTTCTTTCCTCGGTGTTGTTGTCCCTTCACGCCGCTTTTCGGGCGGCGCGACCTGCTCGCCTTCTTTGTTGCTCGGCTCTTCGCGCCTTGAAGTATGCTTCATACTCCGGGTCGAAGGGATTGGCGGCACCGCGAATCTTGATGTGTCTCTCGATCTTGGTGCTGGTAGCGTGAATGAGTGTTACCCGGCGTTTTCCTTCCGGGGTTTTCTCCATCACGGAGAAGTACGTGCTCACGGGGGTGCTGTGCCAGTATGTCTTCGTCAGCCAGCGCTTCCCCTTGTGCGGATGCCTTCTCCTTGCCCAATCCCGCAGGTAGCGGTAGATTTGGCTGTCCAGTGCGGCGAAGGTGGCTTTTGCGGCGATGTTCCGGTGATAGTTGCTCCAGCCCCGAATGATCGGATTCAAGGCGCGGATCATATCACCGGCTTTCATTGCCGAGAATTTCCGGATCGTCTCCCTGATTCTGGTCAGGATGGTTCTGTAGTTGCTCCTGGCCGGTTTCGTTAGGAACTTCCCGCTGTACTTGCGCGGGTGTTGCCCCAGAAAGTCGAATCCGTCCTCTATCCGCGTTATCCGGGTTTTCTCCGGGGAGAGGGTGAGACCTCTTTCTTGAAGAAACCTTTCTACCGCTGGTTTGATCGTCTCTTCGAGAAGTTCTTTCGTCTTCCCGGTGATGACGAAGTCGTCGGCGTAGCGGATAACGTTGACTTTGGTGCGGTAAGGGGTGACGGCTTTTACTGCCGCTTCCAGACCGTCCAGAGTCATGTTGGCCAAGAGCGGGGAGATGATTCCCCCTTGCGGGGTTCCCGCTTTGGTCGGATAGAGTCTGCCTTCGTCGAAGTACCCTGCGTTCAGCCACTGCCGGAGCATAAGACGATCCATGGGGATATTGCTCATGAGCCAGTCATGGCCAATCTCGTCGAAACAGGCTTTGATGTCTCCTTCCAGTATCCATTGTGCCGAGTACTTCTTTGCCAGTCCGATGTAGCATTGGTGGATGGCGTCGGCGCAACTTCGATACGGGCGGAATCCGTATGAATTGGGATCACCCTTAGTCTCGGCCACCGGTAACAGTGCTTGTGCGTAAAGCGCTTGCATAGCCCTGTCATGCATGGTGGGGATACCCAAAGGGCGCATCTTGCCGTTCTTCTTCGGTATGTAGACCCGCCGTAGTGGCCGGGCTTGATAACCGCGACGTTGCAAGGTGTGTACAGCTTTCATTCTCTGCTTCGGCGTGTACCAGATTGCTCCGTCCACGCCGGGGGTTTTTCTTCCTCGATTGGAAACAACCCGTTTGACGGCTAATGCTTTGCCGGCAAACGAGTGGGTCAGAAGCCATTGCAGGGTTTTCACTCTGCCGCGGCGACCTTCCCTGACAGCCTTTGCGATACGGATTTGCAGTCTTCGGACTTCGCGGCGGGCTTTCTGCCAGTTTATGGCTTTCCAGTCGTTGCCGCTGGCGGAGGGTGCACCAGTCAATCTTGCGATTGCCGCCATTTGCTTTCCCTCCCAAGGAAGATTCTCCAAACGATCTCGCAATGGAGCACCGGCATTGGACGTCAGCTCCCTTTCGGGCCGAGTGATGTTTCAACCCGTATCCGTCCCATTACAGGGCGGCATTCGCTTCTTCCGGCCTCTTACTCCCGCACTCCCGACAGTGTGCCTTACGGTTTCACCTGCTCCAGTCTACCGGAGCGGAAATACGGGGTTTCCACGTTCCACGTCTCTGACGATGGGTGACTTAGGTCCATTCTGTACACCGGCAGCACTATTGTCCCCGCAGGGGCACCGTTACATCCCCTGACCGGCTGCATACCTTTTGGTTCAAGCCTGTCAGCCTCATTTGGCTTGCTCCCCTTGACGGCGCGAGCGAACGTTCACTTGTGTTGACCATATCACCTTTGAATCCTAGCCCTCACCCGGATCAAGGCTTCCAGGAGGGCGGTCGCCTCACGGTTTCCGCCCCTCCCGCAACAGCGGAATTCGGCTACATTGTTGGAAGGGCTCCGCACCAGCATGGATGCACCATGGCAGCACGCCTTCCTAGGATACCCGCGGGGGAACACGGGGTCTGGTCAGAATAATCATCATTCAGCCAGACAGTCATCAACGCGACATCGTGTCGCGACAACGGCTGAGAGCACAGCGGGTTCACCGCTGCTGCGCTTGGTTGAACGTTTTTTGTCATTTCTTTGAACAAACCTGATTAAGGTCAAGTGGCAATAAAAATCAATCGACGGTTAACGTTACCACTTGATTTTTATCTGAAATAACTTTGAATTTAATGGAATTTCTAAACGGGACAGAAGATGCGGCACCGTTGAAAATTTGACCATCATCGAATAACAAATTAAAACTCGATTCATCCGCTGAGGTTACGTTGTATTTCACATATTGATCGGTTGGCAATACAATCCAATGATCTGTTTGTTCCTTAGCATTAAGGTTGAAGGTGTATGTGCCTTTTTTATAATTTTTGATGTCCGGTAGGTCCAATGCAATGGTGGCTTCTCCCAAAAACTGGCGAGCAACATCTTTAAAATCCTTGCTCTGTGCTTCTCGCCCCGGTTGACGGGCATAACGCTTTGCTATCTCAAGTAGTCTTCGTCCGGCCTTTTCTTCAAAATTATCGGTAAATGTTTTTGCTTTGGAATATAAAGCTCTGCACTCTTCATCGGTTGCCTTGTCGCCTTTGTCGAGATAGAACTTTGCAATTTGAGGTCTGAGGCTCGGGTTGATTTTGCTGGCAAGAAGAAGAGGAGCAAAATCAAGTTGCCAGTGCCCTTGATTTGCAGCCTTCATGCCTTGATCGTAAAGTTCAGTAGCAAGCTTGCTGCGTCCATCCGGCTGATATTCAAGGTAACGGGTGAAACAGGCGTCAGCGCCGTCAATATTACTCGCTTTCAGTTGATTGAATCCGGCAGTACGGTAGAGGATGCCGACTTTGTCGGCATAAGCGGTTGAAAGCTGTACTGTGCTCTTAAATCGCTCTTCTCCGCTGTTGTAGCGCCCGGAGAGAATGTAGGCATTACCCAGTTCATAGTGCGCTTCGGCACTGGTCGGATTGGCGTTGATCTCCTTTTCCAGCAGAGCAATAGCCTGTGGTAACTGTCCCGACTTTATGAATCCCTTAGCCTTCTTAACTTCCCCGGCTCCCGCAATGGCAACCGCCGCCCACAACATCACAACAACTCCCGAAAGAACAAGTCGCTTCATAAATAAAGTCCTCCTATTGTCTTTATCAGGTTTTCCCTGTTCAACGGGGTGCCCCCATGACCCGCCCGCCCAGCTTTTTCGGGCGGTCGGCGTCCATGGGGCTGGTTGGGACATTTATCAGCTTTTACGAACATAGTGTCTTAGATGGCCAAAAAGTGAAAAATACTGGTCAAGAAAATCATCACGCTCATAGCGGGATAATGCTGGGACAAGCGAATTACGGTGCTCTTTGTCCAGATCATATGAATATTCATAAGAAAGATGTAGAGTAAAGCCTTTGTTTTGACACCATAATTCAACATCTAATGACAATTCATACTCTGATAATTCAGCGACCATATTAATCGAAGTAAGATTGTCGCAGTATGGTCGGGCAACTGGAAGACCCGTTTCCCCTGCAAAATATGAAACGATTACTTCCTGTCTCAGTCCCTTTTCAATCACGAGACGGCAACCTTCGTCGTTTATCCAATTACCAACATATTTATCAATTTCTGTTTCCATGAATCCTCATTGCGATACGTCATTGCAGCTCAAGTTTTGCTCTAGATATAGCTCTCTGCTGGCGCTAATCCATCTTTGGTTTTTTTATTACGGAGCCACTGTCAAAATAAATATTGCCCATCAAAGAGACATAAACATAAAGATCAGAAAAAACATCTTCTGACGTGGTGTAACCCAGAGACCACCCAAGGCGGATTTTGTTATCGCCAATTGGTATGAGTCGCAGGTTTGCTCCACAAAATATCAATTTTACCTTTGCTGTTTTAGGGTTGGTCTTTAATATTAACGCTACGTTGGTCTTACACGTAAGGTATGACCAAAACAAAAGTGACGGGATTATAATGCATAAGGCAAACACAAATATTATCAGCTTTGATCGCATTTATATTTCCGTCCAACTCGTTGATCATAGGTTTCAGTAAATAAGTAACTTGCTACCTATACCAGTAACTTGCAGCTTATATAAGTAACCACCATGATTACCTATATAAGTGACTTTTGCCTACGGATTACCTTGCCATTATTCTTGCTTCGAGCTTTGTGCCACGGACCAGTCCATAGGGCGAACCACATTTTTATCTGTTTATCCCATCTGCCCCGGCTTCAGGTGGGCATATGCTTTCATATCCTTGAGCATAATCTATCCCTCACAATGACTAACCCTCTTAAGTAACTCTTGCAGTATGTCGTTGTAGCACAACGCTAATCATTAAAAAATATAAAACTTCCGGCGCCCGAAGTTTTGACTTAACCAACTGATTTACAACGATTCATCACTAAAAACAGGCCAAATATTTCGGTGATTTTCGACTGTTTTCCGCTCATTTTCTCATTATTTCAACAATTTCATCCGCTGGTAGGCCAGACCGCGTAGCTTGCCCAGGCTGAGATTAAGGCTTGTTTTTTGATCCACGGTCAGCCTGGTTAAATCAAGTGTGTCAAGCCGCTCGCAAAACTGATCCACAAAGGCCAGATCAATGGGCGCATCAGCCGGTTTGAGAGGAGCTGTCTTTTTCCTGATGTCACCGTACGTCAGGCCGCTCTCTTTGTATCTGGTATAGAGGGCCAGCATCTTCTCCGGCGTCTTAGCGCTGGCAATGATGATGAGGATGCTGCGCAGAGTCTTGGGACGTTTCGGCTCATTTGCCTCTTCGGCCTTGATCAGTAGCCAATTGTTCTTTCCGCGCTATTCCTTCCCCAGCTTCGCCACAAACATCTCATGGAGTTTATCAACTGCTCGATTGTTGCGGATGTAGGCGTGCCAGATGAAGCTCAGATCGAAGATGATGGCGCTGAGCCACCAGAGGCAGAAAAAGCCGATGGTGGTAACAAGCAGCGAGCCGACGGCATAAACTTCATCGCACTGGAAGAGGATCCAGGCTAATACCCAGGCGACGGCGATAAAACCGGGCAAGAGGAGCGGGATGAGGCTGTATCTGCGGGAATAGAGTCCGCAAATGGCTATGAACAGGGAGGCAGTCACCAGGGCGAGGTAGTCGTTGCTGATGGGCAGCAGGGCTGTCAGCCCTTTGCCGATGCTCTCCCTGGCCCCTTTTGACACGCAGAGGGTAAAGAGGCCGGTCGTGGCGAGGTAGAAAAGCGTTGCCAGAAAGCGGAGCCAATGGAGCTTGGTCAGGCGGACAACCCGCGACAGCACCGTGACCCCCGCCAGCAGCAGGGCGATAAAAAATGAGTTGCGCCCGATTATCCCCCCGTTCTCGCCAAAGGCGGCGGTGTCGTCCAGGCTGCAATAGAGCAGATAAACTCCTGCCAGTAGCGGCAGGAACGCCGCAATGTAGGGGAGAATGCGGCTTGTGAGCATGGCCGGATACTTGCTTGCCGGTTTCGGTTGATCGGCTTCAGGAGCGATCAGCGTCTTGATCATATGTCCGAAAAGCTCAGTGTCGGTCCAGTAGTCAATATGGGCTTTGCCGGGCAAATAGCTGCGACTGAAGCCGAAGTCGTTGCTTTTTGGAAAGTCGAAGCCGTTGCAACCGATATTGTCGAGCCAGAACCGCGCCGTGTCGAGCTTGAAGCCGACCGGATCGCCGAAGTCGTAATAGTTGAGCCACGGAATAGGTTTTACTCCCGGATCCTTGCCGCGAAAGTCGAACTCGTGCCAGAGCTCGGGCCAGAGTACCAGATGCTTGTCGATGGGAGAGCCGAGGGTGATGAACCCCTTGATGTTGCCGAGCCACGGATGCTGCGCGGCTGAGCCGCCATTGGCCCGACTCCGGAGCGCCCGGAGCAGGCCGAGAAAGGCGACGACCGTCCCCTCGCTGTGAGCGATGATGTAAATCCCGGCGTCAGGATCGTTAGCGTAAACGGCGTTCATCGCCTTGTCGAACTGTTCAAGGATCAGCTCGCGAATCACCCGGAATTCGGCTACCAGCTGCACATCCCCCAGATAGTTCGTCAGGACGTTCTCCAGTTTCGGCCTGTAAGAGCCGACATTCTTGAAGAGGGTCATGACCAGTTCTGAAACCGTGATGGCGTTGATTGTCTCCTCAAGCACCACCTTGATGAGGCCGTAGTCCTGGGGGGTAAACAGGGTGCCGTTTTCGTGGTGCAGCTTGAGGCGCTCAATGATCGTCCGGGCCCAGTGGCGGGTATCCTCCAGTCGGTAGCCATTTGTCTCAACTTCACGGGCAATATTGGCCCAGTAGACTTCCGTAAAGCCGACGTTCAGGGGGAGCTGCGGGTCGAGTGGGGGGAGGAGCGCCAGGGCGCCCCCGCCTGACCTGATGTCGCTGTCGAGGCGACCAAGAGATACTGTCGCCGGTTGAGCGTAGAACTTGCAGAACTGTCTGACGATTGCCTGGACTGTTTCAAAAGCGGTCTGATCGCCAATGCCGTGTACGGCAACAATGACCTTGCGGGCAGTCTCCATTTTGTCCCCTTTGCGCAGTTATTGACGCTGGCGCGGTATCTTCCCGGCTGTTTTCTGCTTTCAGTTTTTCCGCTTTGGCAACAGCTCCCCAAAAAGTGTGAATCCATTTTTGGCGCCAAAACGACAAAGGGCCGCTCGATCAAGCCTGAAGCTGATCATGACGGCCCTGATTAAGGAGTCTGCACCCATAGCGGATACCAGCACTCTCGCTCCTGAATTCATTATAGTGAAAAACTTTTCATTTTCTTACACGGTTCCATTTTCAGTGTCAAGTAACTTGTTGGCTGTTTTACGTAATAATATCATGATGATACGCTGTCAGCTCCGGTGGAGGTTTTTTGCAAGCAGTTTGCAAGGTTCACAGCTTGACAATCCTGAGCATGGTGATAACTTTTTTTAGAGGTGATCCCATGAAAGTTCCAATTAATCCGCGGTTTTTGATCGCAACTTTCATTTCCATTGTCCTGCTGTTCCCCCGGCTGTCAGCAGCCATTGATCTGATTGTCGAGCACAGTCCGACCGACCCCACACATTTTTACAGTATTCAGGCCGCTATCGACTATGCCGGCAGTCAATTGAGCGGAACGCCGCCAGGCACCAGTACGTTCCGGATCATCGTAACGGCTGATCCCAACCCCTATTACGAATCCTTTATACCCATAAGCAATGTTCCCATCATCGGCAGCGAAACATCCCGAACGTACCTGGACCAGTTCAACTTAGGCCCGCTCATCTCGCTGAATAACGTCACCAATGTCACTATCAGGAATTTTACCATTTATTCAAAAGAGGTCGGCATTGCCGTAACCAACAGCAGCGCGATCACCATCGCCAACAACATATTCAGGGTCGGTTCCGGCGGTACCGCCCTGCAGGTCCAGGGCTCACCGTCAACCGCTATTGTCAACAATACCTTTTATCAGAGCGGCACCGCTCTCAGCATCAACACCGACAGTCTCATCACCAATAATATTTTTGCCGGCAACAGCACGGCAATCGCCACCACAACGAATCTGTCCCGCTTGACGTACAATACCTATCACAACAATGGCACGAACGGAGCCATCACCCTGGATGCCAACTCACTGCCCAACAGCAGTGTCACTAATCCCGGTCCGCTGTTTGTTGATCCGGCCAACAACGATTTTCATCTGCAGAGCGGTTCGCCGTGCCATAGTTATGGCGGCGTCAATGCCGGCAATCCGGGCTACCCCAACGCGGACAATCCTGCTTTTTTTGATATGGGCGCCTACGGGGGGCCGGACAGCGACACCATCCCGTTCAGGATCCTTGGATTGACGGCCACCGGTGGGGTCGCCGCCGATGCTGTCGCCTTGAGCTGGAAGTTGAACATGGGTTATCAGGTCAACGGCTACCATCTGTACTACGGAACGACCTCCGGGGATCGCCACGGCACGGGTGCAACTGAGGGGAATTCGCCCTTGACGATTGCTCAGGGGGTGAACAGCGCCACCTTGAGTAATCTGCCCCTCGTGACGCCGGCTACCCCCGCAGCAGTAACCGGCGTTGCGCTCATCCCGGCAAACGAGGCATTATTTGTCAGTTGGACCCCTGCAGTCAATGCCACGGGCTACAAAGTCTACTACAGCACCACATCATTCTCTGCAGCATCATTACCGGCAACCTTTAAGCGGGTTAATGGCGCCAATGCCTCTGGAGTCACCCTTTTAGGTCTCACTAATGGCGTGAACTATTACGTGGCGGTTGCTGCCATTGCCCAGCCCACCTATTTTCTGACGGTCACCGCCTTCAACGCCGGCGGTGGCACTCCCGGTGTCAGCAACGAAAGCAGCTATGCGCCGGAGGTGGCCCAGTATCTCGGTACCGCCCGGGAAAGCGCCCTGTCGAATATCATGAGTGCCATGCCGGCTGTACAGCCAATAAGTATCGGCTGGGGCGATGGGGTGTGGGGTGGCGGGGCGGCTGCCTGCTTCATCGCCACTGCTGCCTATGGCCATTATTCCGCCCCCCAGGTTCAGACACTGCGGGATTTCCGCGACCGCTATCTGTTGACCAACCCCCCCGGAAGGGCTTTTGTTGGCTGGTATTACCGCTACGGTCCCATTGGCGCTGCCTTCATCAATGCCCACCCCTGGTGTAAACCGCTGGTGCGGCTGCTGCTCTTGCCCCTGATTGGCGCTGCCATGTTTCTCCTGCATACCTCAGTGCTGACGAAAGGTATCGTCATGGCTGGCATCCTTTTGGTGGCTGGTTCTATTCTCTGGCGTAAACGAAGAGGGACGAAGGGATATGTATTTTTTAAGGCCGAAACAGATAGATACCGACTAAAGAGCAAGAGGCTTCACTGAAGCTTCCAGTCAGGAGCTTAATTTAAAAAAGATTGCAACGGAGATCGCATGAGAAGAGTTATTCTGGTTGTTGCCTGCCTGATAGTTTGCAGTTTGTCATCGGTTTACGCCGCAGGTGATTATCGGGGCGATGAGCGTTGTCCCCCGCCAAAGGATTGGAGCAAATACTCTGAGCCCTATGACCCCTTGAACCATCAATACGAGTATCCAACTTTTGCCAAAGCAGACCGGCCAGGCTGGTTTTGTTCCTATCAACGGGAGGATGGCGTCATCGTCCAGTACGGCGATGCCCGTACTCCCCAAGAACAGTGGCTCGCAATATGGGGGAATGCGGCGATCAGAGGCGATTGAATCATTTTAAATCGGGACGGTCAGGTTGCCGGCACCTTTTGGCAGGTGTCAGAAGAAGATTGAGGTGTATTTATTCAGTCAGACTCCCAAGGTGGCAGCGTTTGGAATGAAAACTTATGTCGGAGTCATAATTGACAATTTCTGGGAATGAAAAAGCGTCGCAGCAGTTCTTAATTGTTCTTGTCAGCTCTTTATCTCTGCTGCTCTCCGCCTGTAGCAGCCCCTCTCCGGACGCTCTGCACGGTTATGTAGAAGGTGAATTCATCTATGTTGCCTCGCCTTTGCCAGGCACAGTCACCCTTATGGTGGCAAAAGGGGGCCTGGTGAAAAAGGGGGAGCCGCTCTTTGCCCTTGAAAGCGACGCTGAAAGAAATGTTCGTGATGAGGCGCAAAGAAGGCTGTCTCAGGCCCGGTCATTTTTGCAGGATCTGCGCAAAGGGCTGCGACCGACCGAAGTGGCAGCCCTTAATGCACAGCTGGAGCAGGCGAAGTCGGCTGCAGCGCTGGCAGAGACAGAGTACGGCAGGCAGGACAGGCTTTTTCGTGCAGCTGTCGTTTCCGTTCAGAGTCTGGACGCGGCCAGAGCTGCCCGAGAGCAGCAGCACCAGCTGGTTGCCAGGATTGAAGCTGACTTAAAGACCGCCAGCCTCGGGGCCCGCAGTGACCAGATCGCTGCGGCGCAGGCCAATGTCGGGGCGTTTGAAGCGGCGCTGGCGCGGGCAGAGTGGGAACTTGCCCAGAAAAGCCGCAC
Organism: uncultured delta proteobacterium; assembly: GCA_963787125.1. Lineage (GTDB taxonomy): Bacteria > Desulfobacterota > Desulfuromonadia > Geobacterales > DSM-12255 > VEOV01. Next base: position 17,018 of record CAWBBV010000005.1, on the reverse strand, counting down.
GGCTCCGGCAGCGGCAGCTGTTTATGACACTCTTTACCGTAGCGGTGAGTGGGTGGCCGCAGGCCGTCCGGTTGTCTCACTGTTGCCGCCCGAAAATATTAAAGTCAGGTTTTTTGTACCTGAAGGGAAGAGTGCTGCACTTCATCCGGGCGATCCGCTTACTGTGACTGTCGACGGCGTGAAGGGGGATCTTGCCGCCAGAGTCAGCTTTATCTCTCCCCGGGCCGAATACACCCCGCCGGTCATCTACAGCCGTGAGAGCCGGGCAAAGCTTGTCTATCTGGTGGAGGCCGCATTCCCTCCTGAAACTCCGCCGCGCCTTCATCCGGGACAGCCGGTTGATGTTCATTTCGGGCGCTGAGACCATGTCTGCCGGGTTCGCAATCGATGTAAAAGCGATGACCAAGGTTTTCAGCGGCAAGACCGTGGTGAACGGCATCGACCTGCAGGTCCGCCGGGGCGAGATATGCGGTTTTCTCGGTCCCAACGGCAGCGGCAAGACGACTTTTATCCGGATGCTTTGCGGCCTGCTCAGGCCGGATGGCGGCAGCGGCAGCTGTCTGGGGTACGATGTCATTACCGGGAGCGAGGCGATCCGCAAGGAAGCCGGTTACATGACCCAGCGCTTCAGTTTCTATGAAGACCTGAGTATTGTTGAAAACCTTGACTTTGTTGCCAGGATGTTCTCTGTTCCCGACCGCAAACGCGCTGTTGAGGAGAGTCTTGACCAGCTTGGCCTTGGCGGACGGCGTAGCCAGTTGGCCGGTGAGTTGTCAGGGGGGTGGAAACAGCGTCTGGCGCTGGCGGCCTGCCTGCTTCACAAACCCAGGCTCCTTCTCCTTGATGAGCCGACCGCCGGAGTCGATCCGAAGGCCCGCCGCGACTTCTGGGACAGGATCCACGAACTGGCTGCCACCGGCATGACCGTACTGGTCTCGACTCACTACATGGATGAGGCCCGGCGCTGCCATTCCCTTGCCTACCTGGCCTACGGTAATCTCCTTGCCCACGGCACTCCCGGTGAAATAGCGCAGGATTCCACCCTTGAAGAGGTTTTTATTCGCCTGATGGAGAGCTGCCCGGACAACTATTCGCCATGAGCCGCCGCATCGAATTCTCACCAGCCAGACTCTGGGCGATTGTCGCCAAAGAGTTCATCCAGATGCGCCGCGACCGGCTCACCTTCGGGATGATGATCGGCATTCCGCTCCTGCAGCTGCTGCTGTTCGGTTTTGCCATCAACTCCGACCCGAAACACCTCCCCACGGCGGTTCTGCTCGCCGACCATGACCCTATTGGCCGAACCCTCTTGCAGGCACTAAAGGCAAGCGGCTACTTTCGATATTGTCAGGCAGGTTGACAGCGAAGCCGAAGGGGGAAAGCTCCTGGCGCGAGGGGAGGTGCAGTTTTTCATTACCATACCGCCGCAGTTTTCCAGGGAACTGCTTCGGGGGGAGCAGCCGGTTGTTCTTGTGGAGGCTGATGCTACCGATCCTGCCGCGACCGGCAACGCCATCAGTGCCTTGCGGACAGTGGCACGAACTGCGCTGGAACATGACCTGAAAGGGTCAATTGGCTATCTGCTGCCGGGGGGTGACCCGCTGGAAGTGCGAATCCATCCGCGCTACAATCCTGAAGGCATCACTCAGTACAATATCGTCCCCGGACTTATGGGGGTTGTCCTGACCATGACCATGGCGATGATAACCGGCCTGGCAATAACGAGAGAGCGGGAGCGCGGCACCATGGAGAATCTGCTCTCCATGCCGACTCGTCCCCTGGAGGTGCTGCTCGGGAAGATCATCCCCTATATTCTGGTCGGGTATGTTCAGGTAATCCTGATTCTGCTGGCCGCAAAAATCGTCTTCCATGTGCCGATGCAGGGGAGTCTGACGCTGTTGCTGGCAGTTGCCATGATCTTCATAATTGCCAACCTGGCGGTGGGGATAACTTTTTCCACTCTGGCGCGCAATCAGCTGCAGGCCGTGCAGATGACGTTCTTCTTCTTTCTCCCCTCAATCCTCCTCTCCGGCTTCATGTTCCCCTTTCGCGGCATGCCGGTCTGGGCGCAGATGATCGGTGAGCTGTTGCCGCTCACGCATTTTTTGCGAATTGTCCGGGGGATACTGCTTAAAGGGAATGGTATTGCGGAGGTCTGGCACCAGCTGTGGCAAATCGGGCTGTTTGCGTTTCTGGCCGTTGTTGTCGGGGTCAGGCGCTATCGAAGAACGCTGGATTAGGAAGGGCAGGTAGAAGATAGAAGGTTTTACTTCAGTCTTCAGCCTGCAACCTTCAGCCTGTTCTTTAATAGATGATTATGTAGTCGTGCTGCTGGGCGATCTTTGAGATCTCCAGGTGATCTTTGATGATATAACTTTTTCCTTCCAGCGTGAACGTCCAGCTGCCGTCGCCGTTCTCCGTGCAGCTCTCTATCAAGGTTTCAAAAAGTGCCGTTTTGACCATGATTTCCCTCGGGATATTGAATTGGTTTCATTTGAGCAAAGGTTTTCCGACCATCGTGGATTTGAACTCCTGAAGCAGAAAGAATAAGAGAAGTTGCGGAGTTGAACTACATAAGTGCAAGGCCAGTTAAAAGCACCGTGACTCGCAGAAATAAAAGGGCTTTTGCTGGGGCACTATAGGAGACAGGTAGAACAAAGTCAATTAGTCCGACACTGCTGGAGTCTTCTCGGCTAACAAAAATGATTCTGCCTGTACAACCTGTCAGTTTTTTAATAAACAATTGACTTTTGAGGGTTTATTTACTACTGTTAGCACCCGCAAGGTGGAGATTTATGGAAGCTAGCTCACTTGAAAAGCTTGATGCAGGGGTTGATCGTCTTTTGGCCGCTTTTGGCAAGCTCAAGGCTGAAAACAGGGAGCTGCGTGATAAGCTTGCAGAGATGGAGTCAAAAAAAGCTCTTTTCCGGGATCGCCTTGACAGTCTTATCGATAAGCTTGACGGAACTGTTGCTTAGTGAAAACTTCCCACCGGATCAGGATTCTTGGTCGTGAGATTCAGGTCAAAAGTAGCGCTACCGCTGAATCTGTTCGTGAAGTCGAAGCCTATCTGAATGAACGGGCTGCTGAAGTTGCACAATCGTTGCCCAATGCAGATCAGCCGCTGATAACTTTGTTGACACTGCTTAACATAACAGAGTCCTATCTTGCTCTCCGGCGCAATGAGACTGCTGGTGGATCAGGATTTGAAGAGGTAGTTGAAGGTATAGTTGCAAAGATTGACACGGCTTTGGGTGGGTAGTTTCCCCGGAGAGTTATTAATATAGCGCTGATTTTAGTTGAAAATTACCCCGGTCTGTCTGTATTTTTTGTAGCCCGGCTGTTGATAATCTGCTGGAGAATTAATTTTTTTGAGTCTTTTCTGAAAAGACCCGGCATATACAGGAAATTAAGTCTTCCGTTTAATTATCAATATATCCGACATATAAGCTTATTTCGGAATTTTCACGTATCCCCTCATGCGCTACACTCTCCGTCAGGTTTCAACCCCTCACCCGTAAGTCCGTAATTTATCCAAAACAGGTCAGGCAGTATGTCCAAGGCTTTGCTCCGGAAAACCATTCTAGATCGCCGGCTGTCACTATCTGCCGAGGAACAGGTTCGTTGCGGTAATGTCATTCAGGATACTTTCATAGCGCTGCCGGAGTATCTTGCTGCTGATTCTGTCGCGCTTTATCTGGCGGTTAACAATGAAGTGTCTACTGAAAAGGTTGTCAGGCACGCACTCTTGGCAGGCAAGAAGCTTTATCTGCCGGCAGTTGCAGGCGATACGATCTGTTTCAGGCAGTTAACATGCCCGGATGAACTCGTTACCGGCAGGTTCGGGATTAGGCAGCCGCCGGCGGGTGCCGCGGCGGCATCTCCCCAAGAGATCCGAATGATAGTTGTTCCCGGTGTAGGTTTTGATCTTTTTGGGCAGCGCATCGGCTATGGAAAGGGTTATTACGACAGAAGCCTTCATGCAATTGAAGGGATGGGCAGGCTGACTGCTTTTTGTTACGAATTTCAGCTGGTTGATTCACTTAAAGGTGAGAAGCACGATGTGGTGATGGACAGGATAATAACAGAGCAGCGAGTCGTATATACTGCTCTGCCAAAATAAAAGGGAGATCTGACATGAAAATGGAACTGATATTTTTGCTTTTTGCAGTTGCTGTAATCGCTGTGGGTGGAGGGTTTGCTGTTGCAGTTCTTCTCGGTAAAAAGAAAGAGGCGTTGAATGCAAATGCTGGTGAGAATGCGATAAAAGTTCTGGAAGAAGCCAGGAGAGAGTCTGAGACGATTATAAGAGAGGCTGCGATTCAGGCAAAGGATGTTGTTTATCAGGCAAAAGCAGAGTTTGAAAAAGAGAGTGCTGATAAAAAGCGCGATCTTCAGGCTCTTGAGAAGAGAGTTTTACAGAAAGAGGAGAATCTCGACAAGAAATTCAATCTTTTTGATCAGCGAGAAGTTGAATTTAGCAAGCGAGAGCAGGGGCTTACCACCAAGGAACAGGCAATTGTCCAGAAGGCTGAAAAGATTGACCAGCTTGTTGATGAACAGAAAAAACAGTTGGAGAAGATCTCCGGTATGACCGCCTCTGAGGCAAAATCGATCCTGATGGAGAGCATGGAGAGTGAAGCGAAGCAGGATGCGGCTAAAAAAATCAAACTGATTGAGGAAGAGGCAAAAGAGACCGCCGACAAGAAATCAAAAGATATAATCTCTTTGGCGATCCAGCGCTATGCCGGTGAGTATGTTGCCGAGCGGACCGTCTCTGTCGTGCCGCTCCCATCGGATGAAATGAAAGGCCGGATTATCGGTCGTGAAGGGCGCAATATCAGGGCTCTTGAGGCAGCCACCGGAATTGATCTTATTATCGACGACACTCCTGAGGCGGTCATTCTCTCAGGCTTCAATCCTGTCAGGCGCGAAGTTGCCAGAATTGCACTGGAAAAGCTGATCACTGATGGCCGCATTCATCCGGGCAGAATCGAAGAGGTTGTTCGCAAGGCGGAAGAAGAGGTTGAGCTGGCAATCAAGGATGCCGGTGAACAGGCTGCTTTTGATCTTGGCGTTCACGGGATTCATCCGGAGGTCCTCCGCCTGATCGGCAGACTCCGCTACCGGACATCATACAGCCAGAATGTGTATCAGCATTCTCTTGAGGTTGCATTCCTCTGCGGAATCATGGCTGCTGAACTCGGCATCAATGTAAAACAGGCAAAACGTGCCGGTCTGCTTCATGACCTGGGAAAAGCAGTCGATCATGAGGTCGAAGGCTCGCATGCTGTTATCGGCGCTGAACTGGCGCGTAAATATGGTGAAACTCCTAAAATTGTCCATGCCATTATGGCTCATCATGAGGATGAAAAGCCGAATTCCGTTCTTGCGGTACTTGTTCAGGCCGCTGATGCTCTTTCCGGAGCCCGTCCAGGCGCTCGACGGGAGATGATGGAGACTTACGTCAAGCGTCTCGATGATCTGGAAAAAATTTCCACCTCATTCGCCGGGGTTACCAATGCCTTTGCTATTCAGGCCGGTCGTGAGATTCGGGTCATGGTTTCCAGCGAAGAGGTCACGGACGAGACCGCAATTCTCCTGGCAAAGGATATTGCCAAGAAGATTGAGGCAGACATGACCTATCCGGGTCAGATCAAGGTGAACGTAATCCGCGAGACCAGAGCGATAGAGTATGCCCGTTAATCTCCTCTTTATAGGTGATATTGTTGGCAAGCCGGGCAGGCAGGCCATAGCCAGAGACCTGCACCGGCTTGTTGACCGTTATAGTATTGATATCGTTATCGCCAATGGCGAGAATGCTTCCGGTGGGTTCGGTATAACTGCCGAGACTGCCAGAGAACTGTTTGCCTGCGGGGTTCATCTTTTTACGTCAGGCAATCATATCTGGGACAAAAAAGAGGCATTGGAGTATCTGAAACGGGAAGAGCGGATAATACGGCCGGCAAACTATCCGGAGGGGGCTCCTGGTAAGGGGAGCACAGTAGTTGTTACTCCTGGCGGCACTAAAGTCGGCGTTATAAATCTGGAAGGCCGGGTTTTCATGAACAATCTCGACTGCCCGTTCAAAATTGCCGAAAAAGAGATTGCTGCCTTGTCAGCTGTGACGAATGTCATCCTTGTTGATTTCCATGCAGAGGCAACTTCTGAGAAAATCTCCCTTGGCTGGTATCTTGATGGCAAGGTCAGTGCCGTTGTCGGCACCCATACCCATGTGCAGACGGCAGACGAAAGGATTCTCCCCGGTGGCACGGCTTATATTACTGATGTCGGCATGACCGGTGCTTTTGATTCAGTGATCGGGGTGCGTAAGGATGAACCGATCTATAAATTCCTCACCCAGCTCCCGGCAAAATTTGAGGTAGCAAAAAAGGATTTACGCCTTAACGGCGTTGTGATGACAATAGATGAAACGAGCGGCAAGGCTCTGTCAATAGAGCGCGTGAATATTGCCTGCGGATAAGAGAGGTTCAGTGTGACAGTTGCAGAGCAGATGGCGATAATAAAACGTGGCACAGTTGAGATTCTTGTTGAGAAGGAGCTTGAGGCGAAGCTTGCCAAGTCCCTCAAGACAGGTGTCCCCCTGCGAATAAAGGCGGGGTTTGACCCGACGGCTCCTGACTTGCATCTGGGCCACACCGTGTTGCTTCAGAAAATGCGCCAGTTTCAGCAGCTCGGCCATGAGGTCTGTTTCCTCATAGGTGATTTTACCGGCATGATTGGTGATCCGACCGGGAAATCAGAAACCCGTAAAGCACTTACTACTGAAGATGTCCTGAGGAATGCTGAAACTTACAAGGAACAGGTCTTCAAAATTCTTGACCCTGTTAAAACCAAGGTCATGTTTAATTCGGAATGGCTTTCAGTGTTGAGCGCGACGGATATGATCGCACTTGCTGCAAAATACACCGTTGCCAGAATGCTTGAACGCGATGATTTTGGGAAAAGATACGCCAACCAGCAACCGATAAGTATTCACGAATTTATCTACCCGCTT
>CAWBBV010000005.1:0-2500 GCA_963787125.1 uncultured delta proteobacterium | reverse complement strand
CCCACGATCCACTTAATTTTTCTGCACGCCCTCTACAGCCTCCCTTGCAGCTCTCTGCATCTTCACAATTATCACATCCTGAAGGTAGAGCCAGCAGTCTGGATCTGAGTGTACGTTTAAGTTCGCTTTTAGCAATCTCTTTGAGTGTTACTTCGCAGAGATTACCGAGTGGGATCGGCATGACAGGGCAGGGGTAGACAGTCCCGGCAGAATCTATCGAAAGCATGGTGTTCGCTGCCTGACATCTGCCATTGGGAAAGGAGGTGTGTGGGAATATTGCGCGCCAGACAAAAGGGTCGTGGGCCGTTATCCGCATTTCTGGATCTGGAGTGAATGATGACAGAGAGTTTGAAATCGCCTCCAGATCTTTGCCAGGAATGTGAAACGGAGCTTCGCCTTTATACAGACGTTGCATCGGGAAGACGAGGCGTTTAAAGCCTTTGTGAGAGCAGAAACGGATAATGTCAGGAATTTGTTGCCAGTTGTCACTGCTCAGAGGGAAGGATATGCCTGAAGCCGGTGAAGGTAGTGGGTTGAGAGATCGCAATTCATCAAGGAATTTGCATTCTAAAAGAATCTCTTTCGACGGATTAAGAGTGAGTGTATCTATTGCTGCTGCGGTAAGTGATTCAAGTGAGACTGTCAGGGTTACCCCAATTCGTGCCGCAACGCAGGTTTTTATAACGCTGAAACACGACGGTGGGATTGATTGACCGGTAGCTGTAATGTCAAGGTTGAGTATTTTAAGAGCGATAATGTCTGCTGCAATTTTGTCATGATCCGGCGGATTCAGCGGCAGCGGAGTCATGTCCCAATATACCCGGATTGGTGTGGTTAGCTCAGGAAGACTCATTCTACCCAGCAGTGCGGATCAGGGTTGTTGAAGTCGCCGGTCATTGCCAGCGCCCGGGCAGAGCAGCCGCCGAGGCAATCCGCATAGTCGCTGCACGAGGCGCACTTGCCCTTGGCGGTTTTGTTCCTCAGTTTGTCGAGCACCTGAGAGTTTTTCCAGACGGTCTTCAGGTCGTCAGTAACAATGTTGCCGATGATCGACGGGATGAAACCGCAGGGTGTCATGTCGCCATTCGATTTGATGTTAAGGGAGAGCTTACCGCAGACGCTCCCCTTGACCATGGCCGTTTCGTCACGCATCCCCAGAGAGGCGATGATTGGGTCGTCAAGGGAGATGTCGATGTCGGTGCAGTCTAACTTGCGCTTCATTGCCTCTATATAGAAATCTTTCCACTGCTCGGGGGAGAGATCGAGTTCATCCTTGTTAGCCATTCCCAGTCCGGAGCATTTGAAGTTATGGAAGTTCAGCTGTGAAGCGCCGTGCTTTCTGGCCATGGCAATCAATTCATCAATGGTATTGAAGTTAAAGGTGCAGATGACAGTAGAAATAGATGTCCGAATACCTGTTTTTTTCAGAAAATTAAGTGCAGCCAGAGCTTTCACGTGGCTGCCAGGCATCCCTCGAAAACTGTCGTGAACATCTGGCTGATGGCTGTCAATACTTATGCCGATCTTGGAAAAACCGGCTTCCTTGAGGCTAGCGGCTTTTGCAGCATCGATCAGATAGCCGTTACTGTTCATGGAAACGCGGAACCCGGCGTCTGCTGCATGACGGGCAAGTTCAAGAATATCGTGCCGCAACAGAGGTTCGCCGCCACCAAAGTTTACTGCCATGACACCAGCTTTAGCACACTTTGTCAGGCATTCTTTAAGGGTTGCGCTGCTTAGTTCGTCGCCGGTGTCAACGCGGCTGTAGCAGTGGCGGCAACTGAAATTACAACTGTTATTTAGAGCCCAGTTTATGGTGAGCGGGGCTTTCAGTACGGTTTCAGACATAAGATATATACCTTTTCTCTTCAAGTTCATGCAGGAATGTCGTGACATCAGCGTGAAGAACTGCTTCTTCAACATCAAAATCCTGGAGAATATCTGCAATGAGCTCTTCTTTGGTGAGCCCCTCACATCTTTTCCAAATTTCAGTGCCGAGCAAGTTGAGAGTTACCATGGTGCCGTCTGAAAAAAGGATCGCCGTGCCTATTTCCCCGGCATCTTCACCCTTTTCAAGCAAACTGTTTGCCTCTTCGATGGCTTCTTCCTCTTCCCTCCAGAGGATGTCAGGATTTCTCTGTATCCGCTTCATGCTAGTCGCCTGCAACGGTCATGGAGGATATGACAAGGTTAGATGAGCCGGAGTTGCTGATGGCGTGATCTTCGAAAGCCGGAACAATGACAATCTGGCCAACAGTAATGGTTTCTGATTTGCCACCGCTGGTAAACACACCTTCCCCCTCTACAACCGTCCAGATATGGTTGCCGTGATGAGTATGGGTGTGTACGTGCTGACCCGGCTTCATGCAAAGTAGGCTAATTTTTGAATGATCGTCGGACCAGATCTCTTCAAGCGAGCGCTTGTCATCATTGAATTTCTTGAGTTTTGCGATGTCCAGAATGGTTGTTTTCATGAATAAATCTCCTCTGTCAGATTGTC
>CAWBBV010000004.1:0-197191 GCA_963787125.1 uncultured delta proteobacterium | reverse complement strand
TGACTAACTCGGTGCTTAGTTGACTAATCACCAACGTCCCCTCAGGCTACGCAGCTAAGCGAAGTGAAGACCCCCAAGGAGCAGGCGAGAGCGGAAAAAGAGAAATCACGCCAGCTCTCCTTCAAGGAAGAGCGGGAGTTGGCCGCGCTCCCCGAAAAGATTGCCACCCTGGAAGCTGAGCAGGCCGGACTGCACGCTCGCCTGGCAGACCCGGATTTCTACAAAAATGCCGTCGCCCAGTTTACGGTCATCAATGATCGGCTTGCCGCTCTGGAAGAGGAGTTAAAGACGGTTTACAGCCGCTGGGAAGCGCTGGAGAGCTTGAAGTAACAGCGATAATTATGGCGTTCTTAGCTGCAAAATAAGCCAACGAGACAGACTCAACCCCGCACCAATCATTACATAGCCAGAGTAGGGGTATTGGACCAAGCTTGCACCAGCTTCTCCAACCCAGCCTCTTGCAGCACAGACAAGAAAAAGGCCGGAAACTTTCTCCGGCCTCACCTTTATTTTTGCAAACTGCCGAGGCAATTAATGATCTGCTTCTATGGCAATCGGCTCACAGACACTATTCCTATTGTGCGCTTTGGCGCCGCAACGTGCACAAATGACTTCAGGCTTTCGGCTCAGTTCCTTGAGCAGAACTTCATCGCTCACGGCGCACACCTTGTCATTTCTCGTCGTCATGATCTGCACCTCCTTTCTTCTGCCGTTTTAAACTGCTTATGTATATCAGCTCATTATCGCTGAAGCATGGCCTGTTCGGGCCGCTTCACAATCCGGAGCTTACTTCCGTGCACTCCTCGCGCTGCCAGGAGTCCAAACTACCATCCGGCATTTTTACCTGCAGTGTCTCTTCCAGCTGAGGTGCAGCCGAAAGTATAGCCCGTCGAGCCGTTCCTCAGATTACACAGGAGAACGTTCTCCTCACGCTGTTCTGTCCGGTAACATACGTTTTCATATTTTCCGGTATTCATAATGCCACCCCCCCACACTATGACCTACAGGCTTCTGAGGTTGCTGAATTCACCCCATTCCAGATAGGTCCGCGGCTCTTCTACAAACGCGTAGATATTTTCTACTACCTTGAGATGTTCCCGCTCCTTCTCTGCAACAGCCGCGCAGACTCTGCGCACAGTTTCGCTCTCGGCATTGGCTGCCAGGCTGTCGAAGAATTTGATACTTTTTTCTTCGTCTTTCAATACATGCAGATAAGCATCCGGATCAGAGCGGAGCGTTTCTCCCAGCCTGTCCGGCTTAAGCTGCGTTCTGTAGGCACAGACACTGTTGTCAAGCCGGTACTCAGTAGCCATGGAAGTTGTGGTCTCAGCCCTGATCGCCGTCAATTTATCTATATGCTCATCCTCTGCCAGTGCCAACAAAGAGAATATTCTTTTCAGTTCCTTATCGGCAGCCGCCAGTGAAAGATTTGCATAGTTAGCCTGCGCCTCTTTTCTCATTTTTATTGTGCAATCGATGATGTTCATAACCTTACCTCCTTCTCTATTCACTCAGCTTACAATATCTTCATTGCCTGTCTACATAATACCACTTTTTGGTAATTTATTCCAAATATTGACACTGTGCCTGTTGCAGTAGAGGTGCAGGGAATGCTGGTGGGGGCACCCATTAAAAGGCTGCTGTCACCGGCAAAAACGTTCCTTATGCAATGAAAAAAGGTTTTTTCAAGCCTTACGAACCTTTGGGGTACGTTGCTTGCTATTTAGCTAATTATGATAATAGTTGATTAGCAAGCAATGTCCCCCCATGGTCCCATTTTCAGTTGACAGGTGGACTATAGAATGTCCCCCTATGGTCACAAAAAGAATACGGTAAATCTTTCAACCAGGAAGATGCACCGGCCAAAGACCGCCGCTGTTCTCCCGATCCGTTAGATGAGAAATAAATTGACTTAACACTGCCACCAGCGTACGATTTAACGTACGAAAGGGAGGTGATTGAAAATGACAACACTATCAGCAACAGAAGCAAGAAAATCCCTATATAACCTTGTCGATGATGTCGCTTTATCGCATGACCCAATCCAGATTGTTGGCAAACGTCATTCAGCAGTTCTCATCTCAGAAGACGATTGGCGTGCTATTCAGGAAACTTTGTATCTCACTTCAATTCCCTTAATGCGAGAATCCATCAAGAAAGGTCTCAAAACCCCGGTATCCGAGTGCAGTGAGGAACTTGCATGGTAATCTGGCAACTTGTATTTACCAAGCAAGCGCAAAAAGATGCAAAAAAGATCGCGCACTCCGGGTTAAAGCCGCAAGCCGAACGACTACTTGAAATCATCAAAGAAAATCCCTTCAAAAATCCCCCACCATACGAAAAACTTGTCGGCGATCTGTCAGGTGCATATTCCCGTAGAATCAATATTCAGCATCGACTGGTTTATGAGGTGCTAGAAGATATCAAAACAATAAAAGTAATCCGCATGTGGACGCATTACGAGTAACGGATCATCCAACCACTCGGCGGCAGCAGGTCGGCGCGGATGACCGCGCCGCCGCTGCGCCTCGACCACGTTGAATAATAATTCAAGGATGTTACGCCACTTTACGGAGACATAGAGTGAGCCTGCAGCAGATCATAGAGTGCGGTTTAAAGAACAAATTTGGCGGCAAGCCACTGCCTCCGCACATGTGGCGGGCGGCGGAGCGAATCACCGCCTGCCGTACAGCGTTGCTGGGTGGGCATATATCTGCATGGTAATTATGTTCCAGCAAATAGGGTTGGTATCGGTGAAGCGTGCATATGCGAGGAGAAATTGAGACCAGATGGAACGGTGGATTCTGCCGCAAGATTAGTCATTAATCTTGAACACAGGAAATTATCTTGGTGAACAAACCTCTATGCAGCCATCAAAAGTGGCTGTACTTGTTGTACCCTCTGTACCATCGCTTTTTGAGCAGTCTTGAGGTCATAGCTGGTTTGCAAGTTCATCCAATAGGTGGGTGTCTGACCGAATACTTTGCCGAAAAGAACAGCCAGCTCTGCCGTAACAGGTCGTGAGCCTTTGATCACATGAGATATTCGCATGGGTGAAACGCCAATTGCATGAGCAAATGCGTTTTGAGACATGCCAAGCTCACCAAGTATTTCCTTCAAGAAGACTCCAGGATGTATGGGGGGAAGCCCATTTTTGATAGCCATAAGATTTCTCCTTTAATGGTAATCAGTAATTTCGACATCAGTAGCATCACCATTGGCAAACTGAAAGCATACGCGCCACTGGTCATTAATTCTGATGCTCCACTGTCCCGCTCTATCACCGGAAAGGTTTTCAAGGCGGTTTGACGGGGGCATTAGCAAATCAGCAACCTCGCGTGCATTGTCCAACTGCGTTAATCGCATGATCGCACGGGTTATGATTTCAGTTGGATGTTTTTTAGATTTCCCCGTGGCAAAGAGTTTTTCAGCTTCTTTGTTCGCGAATGATGTGATCATGGACACAATATAAACAATTTGTTTACACAGGTCAAGTCCTAAAGAAAAAGAGTGCTGAAAACCGAACTTCCAACTTGCAACACGACCAGGCCGCCCGAGGAACCGGTCGGACGGGTCAGCCTTATGAACGTTGGTCGCAGGTAGAGAAGAGGCAAAAGGATGGCGACCCTCATTCGATGCGAATCACTGACGATGAAGGTGATGAGTTTTATGTAGTGCCCGCAAGAAATGCAGGTGTTCTTCTGGAGGGGCCGTCTTTTTCAACAATGATCGTTTCTGCCTCTGGGCATATGGCCAGAATGAATACTATCTCCCCCTTAACATTCATTCAGTTCAAAAGATGGCTGGCAGAACAGGCGGATAGGGAGACTATGAAACGATCAAGGGATCTTCTTCAAGCAAACCTGGTCGAGGAATTAGTAACCGAATATCTGCCGCAACTTCTTATTCAGAAAAATTTAAATCATCAGGATTCTCCCAGAGGGCAGCTCTCAGCCCCGACTTCCGCTCGATTCTTCTGGCTACGGCGGCAACAAAAACCTCCTTGTCCCCCCAGACGGCAACTGCGCTTTTCGCTCTGGTAATCCCGGTGTAGATCAGCTCCCGCGCCAAGAGTTCCAAATCGCTATCGGGCAGGAGCAGCAGCACCCGGCCAAACTCGGACCCCTGGCTTTTGTGAACCGTCATGGCATAGACCGTCTCGTGAGCCGGGAGGCGCAGCGGGGAGACACTGCGCAGTCCCCCTTCAGCGGCGGGAAACCAGACCCGCGGCGCACCGGCAGCGGCCTGGTCTGGCAGGACAATGCCGATGTCACCGTTGAACAACTTTTGCTGGTAATCGTTGACGGTGATCAGCACCGGCCTGCCGGCGTACCAGCGGTTACGGGGCTCGATCAGCCCTTTTTCCGTGAGAATCTCTTCAACAGCGGCATTTATCCCGGTCACGCCATAAACTCCCTGCCGCACGGCACAAAGAATCCTGAAGTTGTCAAAGAGCCGCAGTGCCTCGGCAGGCGTTTTTGCCGCCAGATATGCGCCGTATTCACTGACTACCAGTGCTGTCAGCTCTTTTTTAAGAGTGGCCTGCCTGGGGGCGTCATACCAGCTGCAGCCTGTGCCCCCCTTAGCCCTGAGCAGCGCCAGAGCTTCATCCCCGGCGCCGCTGTTCACGGCGCGTGCGACCGCGCCGATACCGCTAGCTTCCCCGAAGCGATAGTTTTTCTTCAGCACCACCAGCGAGTCGGCAAGGGGCGCCTTGTCACCAGCTGCTGGATCGACCGGGAGCTTCCCACCTGTTACCCTGGCAACAAAGTCGGCAAAACCGGAAGAAAAAGGTTCCTGGCGGCCCCTGCCGCAGATATCACCGAGAACCGCCCCCGCCTCTACCGACGCAAGCTGATCCCTGTCTCCGAGTAGAATCAGACGGGCGTCACTCTTTAGAGCCGTCACCAGCTTGGCCATGAGCGGCAGCGCTACCATTGAGGCTTCATCAATTATGACCAGATCATGGGGGAGGAGGTTCCCGGCCGAATGGCGGAAACGGTGCGAGCCGCTTTTGACACCCAGCAGCCGGTGGATCGTTGTCACCTCATTCGGAATCAGAACTTTAACGGCCTCGCTGCAATCAAGTCCGGCCTTCATGGTCTGGATTGCTTCCTTTAAGCGCGCTGCCGCCTTGCCGGTAGGGGCAGCCAGGGCGATGCGCAGCGGCCGCTCCCCGGCCTGTTCCAGCAAGAGGGCCAGGATCTTCACGACCGTTGTAGTTTTACCGGTTCCAGGCCCTCCGGAGATAACACAGAACTTTTTCTGCAGCGCCGCCAAGGCGGCGATCTTTTGCCAGTCGCATTCTTTGCCTTTTCCTGCCGGAAAGAGCCGCTGCAGGCCGTTTTCGAGGAGCTCTTCAGCAAGTTCGCCGCCCGCCGCTCCGGCTTTTTCCAGAATGATTCGCCCCAGTTCCCGCTCGTAGTGCCAGTAGCGGTACAGGTAAAGCCGGCCATCACCATCGAGGATCAGCGGTTTGAACTCGCCCGGCGCCCCGACGACCGCTGTTCCGGCCAGCTGCACCAGCAACTCTCCCAGGGGTGGAAGCCGCTCGGGCGCGTCGTCCACCAGGATTTCCGTCGCGGCAATATCGGCCAGATTCAGGCAGATATTGCCACTGGCGATGGCACTGCTTGCCAGGGCGACAACCAGCTCCAGCCAGGGCGGGCTGACGCCCGCTTCCCGTTTGATGAAGGCGGCAAAATGCCGGTCAGTTGCAGTCAGTTCAAAAACGCTCATCACCCTCTATCCTCCGGTCTGAAGCAGGCATGCGGTCAAGTCAGCAATCATCTCTTTGGGGGGGGTATCCCGGAAAATACCGCACTCTTCCCCCCGTTCGCTATTCACTCCGCGGAGGAAAAAGTAAAGCACTCCGCCGAAATGGGTTGAATAATCATAACCCCTGACCCGCAGAGACAGGTATCTGTTGAGGGCAACCGTATAAAGAAGATACTGGAGGGCGTAAAGATTCTGCCCCATGGCTGTTTTAAGCGCCTCCTGACTGTAATCTTCAAGGCGGTAGCCGAGATGGTTCGACTTCCAGTCCAGCAGATAATAGCGACCGTCCTGCTCAAAAACCATATCCATGAACCCCCTGACCATCCCTTTAGCCGGATTGAATCTGAGGGCGCGGCAGAGAGTCGCCAGATCCACGGCGCTATGGTGACCGCTCCATTTACTCAACGTTGCCGCCAGAGAGGTGGAGGTTACGAATTTGAGCGGGAAGAAAAATTCCAGCTCGGTAAGCCAGCTCCCCGGGCGCAGATCGGCAAGGGAGAAGCTCCCCTCCGGTGCCGTCAGAGATGTACTCAGGACGTTATCGAGCAGCGTGCGCATATGTGGAAGCCAATCCCTACTGTAGCCGTGTTTATCAAGGGATGCAGCCAGGGTATCATCATTTTTTTCCGCCAGAGCCTTGCTGAAATCGAGCTTTTCAAACAGTTCATGGAGAAAGATTCCGGCGTTGGCGCCACGGGGGAACGTGAAGATATTCATACCGTGGGGCTTTTGCTCAGCGACTGCCACCGGCAGCGCAGCAGCGGCGGAACTGCTGCCGTCTCTGTCCGGCAGCTCCGGGGCGGCAGCGTCGTGAGCCGCAAACGAGGTGAAGCTTGACACCCGCCAGCTGCGCTCAATCAGGCCGGTGAAAATTCTACATTGGAGCGGCGCACCTTCAGCAGCGGCCGGCAGATAGGACGGCGCAACCGCAGCTTCAGGCAGTGGCACGATGGCGATACTCCCGTCCCCTTGAGCCGCCAGCTCCTCCAGCTGCTGTAGCATTTTATCCGCCGGGAGTTTTTTCACCTCCTTTGCCAGGGCGCCGACCAGATCAGGATCAGCTTTGGTCTCTTCTGAAGAGTGAAACAGGTACGCCAGCGGCGAAGTTTCGGGCCGGTTGCGGCCGGTGCTATCAGCGATTTTCCCCGCGACCAGATAGCATCTGAACTTGGCCCGGGTGAGGGCGACATACAGGAGCCGCAAATTTTCGGCCAGGGTCTCTTTCTGGGCGATAATTTTGTGGGCCTCTTTGTCGCTGGAGCCGAAATCCTTGCAGATCCGGAAATCATCATGAAAGGTGACAACTTCGTCATCAGGCCTGATCCCGCCCCAAAGGAAGGGACAAAAGACCAGCGGATACTCCAGCCCCTTGCTGACATGGACCGTCAGGATCTTCACCGCCTTCTCGTCGGTCTCCAGTCTGAGTTGGTACTCTTCGGCGGCATCCTCGCCGCTTACCCGCTCCCCCAGCCAGGTAACAAGCCCCTCGATCCCCAGTCGCCTGCCTTGAATCGCGGCGTGGAGGATTTCAAAACAGTGGAGCAGATTGGTGAGGCAGCGCTCGCCGTCAGGCCGTTGCAGCAGCCGCCCCCGCACCCCTTCGCGGGACATGAGTGTCTGGACCATGACCATGAAGCCCTGCTCCAGCCAAAGCTGATGATAGTCGTGGAATTTGGCCAGCCAGACTTCCCAGAGGGTCTCGTTCTCCAGGAGGGTCGCGATATCATCCCCGCAGAGGCCAAGAATGGCCGTCACCAGGGCGGCGCGGATTTTATGTTCGCTGCCCGGGTCTGCCAACGCCGCCAGCAGGGTACAAAGTTCGCGGGCCTCGGCGGTGGTAAAGATGCTTTTATCGCTGCGCAGCACACTCGGGATGCCGAGTTTTCCCAGGGCATCCTGAATGTAGCCGGCCTGGCGATGGCTGCGGACAATAACCGCCATATCTTCCGGCTGCACCGGGCGGTCATCGATAAGAAAAACCCCTTCCTGCCCGGCCTGCAGGATGCGGGCTATTTCAGCGGCGACTGCCGCCGGGATCTCCACATTGGCCCTGCCGACGCTGCTATCCTTGCCATCCTCTCCCGCAGGCAGGTACCAGAGCTGCAGGGGGGCGCTGTCGGTACCCGTCGCACTCAAGGGGTCGTAATCCGCCCCCTTGCCGGACTGCACCTGCCGGTACGCGATCTGCCCGTAGACAAAGGGGTTCCGCTCATTATCGAAAACACTGTTGAAGGCCGCCAGAAGCCGGGGAGTGGAGCGATAGTTGTCCGTGAGGGTGAAGGTCCTGTCACTGTTCACATCCTGCGCGGCCTGGAGGTAGGCAAAAATATCCGCCCCCCGGAAGCTGTAGATGGCCTGTTTCGGATCACCGATCAGAAACAGCGGCCGGGCCTCTTCCGCATAAATCCTGCGGAAGATGTCATACTGGAGCGGATCGGTATCCTGAAATTCGTCGATGAGGGCGGCCTGGTACTTTTGCCCGAGAGCGGCGGCAAGCTCGGCCCCGCGTGCCCCGTGGAGAGCGGCATGCAGATCAGTCAACAGGTCGTCGAAAAAGCGGATGTTGCGCTCCCGCTTGCTGTTCGGCAGGCGTTCATTGGCAAAAGCGATCAGTTCCGCCCGCAGCGCCAGGAAACGGGTTGCGACCTGCTGCTGCAGCTCTTCACACAGCTCAAAGAACTGGTGCGAGACAGGCTCCCCTTTCGGCTTTTTACCCGCAAGAATTCCGGAAGAGCAGAATTTGTCAAAATCAGGGAAGAGCGCGTAAAGATTGCCGCCGGCAACATAGTCGTCCATTGCCGCAAAAAGCGCCGGGAGAAGATCCGAGCGGTAATGGTCCTTGCTCCGCGCCAGCCCCTTATCTGTCTCGATCAGCCCGGTAATTTCACTTTTAAGCTCCTGCCACAGCTGCCCCACCCGGGCAAACATCGCCTCGGCTTCGGCTTCAAGCTCCGGCAGCCGACTGAGATCGAAAGCAGGGAGGATCTGCAGTTGGGGGTTGCCCAGCAGCTGCTTGAGAAAACCGGCAAAATAGGCAGGCGTCAAGCGGTTACTGAGGACATAGTCGAGCAGGGGCGAGTCGGTGCTGAAAAAATGCCGCCGCCAGAAGTCATCCACAACCTCCTGGAGCAGATCAGCCTGATCCGTGACCAGTTCTGTATCGTAGAGGGAACCGCTCTCAAAGGCGTTGTCCTGCAAGGCCCGCAGGCAGAAACCGTGGATAGTGAAAATCGAGGCAAGATCAAATGATTTGAGCGCCCGGTCGAGCCGGTGGCGCGCTTCTACCGCTGCGGGTCCGCTGCCGTTGACATTGGCATACAGTCCTGTCAGGAAGGCGTCCCCGGTCTCCCCACCTTCAAAAACGGCCAGCGCCTCGCGGATGCGATTGCGGATTCTGCCGCGCAACTCCTCCGTTGCCGCCTCGGTATAGGTCACCACCAGAATCTGCTCCGGGGAGAGGTCACTTTCTATCAGCAGCCGCAGGTAAAGACAGGCGATAGCGTAGGTTTTCCCGGTGCCGGCGCTGGCTTCGATCAGATTTCTGCCGCTCAGTTCAATGCGGAGATGATCGAGTTCGTTGATGTTTTTTCCTTCGCTCATGCCTTTTCCTTTGAGCTGCCGGCCAGCAGGGGGGTGAGCAGCTCCAGGGCTATTGCCGCGAAATCGCCGCTCAGGGGATCATCTTCCCGGCCAAAGCAGAGCCGCACAAAGGGATCCTCCCCCTCGCCCGTATACTTGAAGCCGCTTTCATATTTCCTGCGGGCCTTATCAAAATTGGCGTCGGTCGCGGCGAACTCCAGGGATGTTGCCGGAAAAAATCTGAGGGGCATGGTCATTCCCTGCCAGTAGCGGTCAAGAAAGGCTTCCAGGAGCTGTGGAGCGTTGTCCACCGGGGCGTAGGTCACGGTCGCATCCTTCATGATCAGGAGACTCTCCCGGGGATAGCCGGCCGGCGCACAGGCGTTCAGGACCAGATGCTCAAGCCAGGTCCGGATTTCATCTTTCGCCTTCAGTGTGGCGCAGCGGTAGGCTATCTTTCGCCCCGGGCGGATGTTGTCAACTCTGCCCGACAGCTTGAATTCCCCGAAAGTTTGGGCAAAATGCAGCGGCTCCAGCTGAGTCTGCCCGGCGCAGTCCGCCTCTATCCGGGCAGCAAGCGCAGCGACTTCAGCGCTTGCCCGGGCAAATACCGCCTCGCCATGGCGGGCAGGCGGCAGCAGCCCCCGGCACTTTGCTATGGCCAGATAATCTGCAGCGCTCTCTCCCGCCAAACGTATTTCCAGCAGTTCCTGACTCAGGCTGTAGGCATCGAGGCCTTCGACAGCAAAGGGTTCGCGCTCGGAAAGAGGCGTCGACACCTCCTCAAGCCTTAGCTGCAGCCGGTTCTCAAGAAGATAGCGGGCCGGATTGGTGAAAAAACGCAGCAGCTGGGGCAGGGAAACGTCACGCATCTCCTGGGGCGGCTCTGGCAGCGGTCTGGCCATGAACATGGCCGGCTTGCGCCTGACGCCACCGGCTTCAAGCTGCGCGGCGCAGTTCTCCCGGGAATAGCTGAAAAGGGGTGAGCTGTTATCAAAATAGCTCCGGCTGAACGCCTGGAGGCGATGCCTGCTGACGAGCCTGTCTTCAACAGGCGCACCTGCAGCGGTGAAACCACGGTCGATGGTATCGATAAATTCACTTACCAGCACTGATGGCGGGATATGGCTGTTGTCCTTGATACTCTGGCCGACGTAACTGATGTAAAGATAGTCCCTGGCAGAGAGGAGCGCTTCGAGAAACAGGTAGCGATCCTCGTCACGGAGCGACCGGTCACCGGCCCTGGGGTTGCGGGCGATCAGATCAAACCCGGGCGGGCGGCTCTGCCGGGGGAAAGAGTTGTCGTTCATCCCCACCAGGGCAACCACCCGGAACGGGATGCTGCGCATGGGGAGCATGGCGCAAAAGGTAACACCGCCGGTCAGGAAACCGAGTCCTTTTTCCTCTTCAGCAAGGCGGGCCAAGAGCCAGGAACGGATCAGGCCGAGTTCGACCTTTTCGCTGAACCCGGCTTTTGTGCTCAGGCTTTCGAGCGAGTCCACCACGGCGGTAACCGCTGCCAGTTCAAAGGCCAGCTCGTCATCCTGGGCAATAAAGTCAGACAGGGTAGCGCGAAGTGCATCACGCCACTCTACCAGGGGCCGACTGCCGGCAAGGTCGTCTTTGAGACTGACAATTTTTTGGACAAACTCGGCAAACTTGCCGAGTGCCGCCGTCATTGAGCCTTCCATTTCGTCGAACGGCAGTATGCCGTGGTAGAGACGCCCACCTTCTTCCGGCATGGCGTAACCGAGCAGCAACCGCTCAAGGCCGGCTCCCCACGAATTCTCCCGGTAGGCGGGCAGGCCGAAACCGGCCCGATGCTCTTCATCAGCCCCCCAGCGGATGCGCGTCGCCTCGATCCACCCCCGAACTGCTTCCAGTTCCGACCCATCAAGGCCAAAGCGTCCCCTGACCGGCAGCGCTTCGAGGATGTCGAAGACGCTCGTGGCAGTCAGCCGGCTCCCCGGAACAGCCAGCAGCTTGAGGAGCAGACCGGCAACCAAACCTTCGCTGGCCAGGCTGCGGTCGGCTATGGAGTAAGGAATTTTACCGGCCGTATCCTGACTGGAGCCGAAAACCATGGAGATGTACGGAGCGTACGCTTCGATATCAGGGGTCATGACAACGATATCCCGGGGCGCCAGCTCGTTTGCTGTTTCCAGCAGGGCGAGCAGGTTGTCGTGCAGTACCTCTATTTCCCGCAGAGGGCTGTGACAGGAGTGAATCTGCACCGACCGGTCGGCGGCACTGATCGACCGCTTCCCCTCCAGGCCCTCGGCGCCGCGCAGGTTAAGGATGTCAGACTGGATTGATGTCAACAACGACCCTTCGCCGCAATCCGCGTAAAGATCACTTTCATCAACGGCTATGGACTCGCTGTTAATAACCATATTGGAAAAGTCCCGGGCAAGCTTGCCAAGGGAAGCCAGCAGCGGGTTCCCCTCCAGCAGATAATCGGCGGCAACAGGTCTCTGGCGCGCCTTTTCCCTGGCGCTGACAATGTCGCCCCAGTACTCGCGGCAGGGGCTGAGGAGGAACAGGTTTATCTCCATGTATTCTGCCATTGCCGCGAAAATATCCAGATGATACTGGGGAAGATAGGATATACCGAACACGGTGATCCGTTCCGGCAGTTTTTCTTTTTCGGGCGACCCCTGGGCCAGGAGGGTGGCAAAATCTTTTTTGAGCCTGGCGCGATGCTGTTCCGTGGCATTTTTCGCCAGATCCCGCCAGAGGATTTCCTGCCATTCGCCGCCCCTCCCCTCTTCCCACCCAAGGATCATTTCCGGCCGAAACAGGGTGTACTGGTCGAAGGTATCGGCGATCTTGCCGGCAAGCTGAAACAGCTTCAGACCGTCACTATCAACAGTCAGATAGTGCCGCAAAGGGGCAAACTCGGCCCGGTGCAAAAAACCGGGCAGCCGTGCCATGATCTTCCAGGTCATGACTTCCGGCGAGAAAGAGGAGATGTCAGGCATCTCTTTAAGCGTGCTGCAGAACAGCTGCCAGACCATCTTATTGGGGAAAGGATATTTACAGTTGGCCCAGATACCGAGCTTTTTAGCCAGCTCCATGGCCAGCCAGCGCTGCATCCCCTTGCTCTGCACCACGATCAGTTCCGGGGTGAACGGTGAAGCCAGCGGCGTTGCAAGGACGCCTGCCAGGGCAGTGACAAGGTTTTCCATCCGGTTGCCGGTGTAGATTTTAAGGGGCATGATTATTTCCTGTGAAGGGCGTCCGGAGCCAGGGGCTACCATACTCCGCCACACTTTGTACCATACCCTGAAATATTAGAATATACAAAATTCCGCCGTGGCGGAATTAGCGGCAACTTGCTGATATTATTCGCTTAGACTGCTGGATTTATCCGGATAAAGCGGAAGGAAACGGGGGGATGGAACACCTAAAACCAACCCCCCTCTGATCCCCCCTTGACAGGGGGGAAGCTTTTAAGCCTCCCCTGTCAAGGGGAGGTTTGGAGGGGTTTGGTGCGAAAGAATAAGCGTTATACACTAGTCGCGGCGGTTGCCGGTAAACCTGAGGAGCATGAGAAAGAGGTTGATGAAGTCGAGATAGAGGGTGAGAGCGCCGAGGATGGCGGGCTTGCGCCCTTCGACCCCTTGAGCGGCCAAATCCTTTATTTTCCAGGTATCGTAGGCGGTCAGTCCGGTAAAAACGATCACGCCGATGGCGGAAATTACCCAGGAGACCGCGCTGCTGCCGACAAAAATATTGACAACGGAGGCGATCACCACGCCGATCAGCCCCATAAAAAGGAAGCTCCCCCAGGAAGTGAGGTCGCGCTTGGTCAGATAGCCGTAGAGACTCATGGCGCCGAACATCCCGGCAGTCGTGACAAAGGTGGAGGAGATCGAGCTGGCGGTGTAGACCAGCGCCAGTACGGAAAGAGTGACACCGTTGAGCGCCGAGTAGGCAATGAAGATGGCAGTGGCGTTGAATTCACTCAGGCGGTTGATGGCTCCCGAGAGGGTAAATACCAGTGCCAGCTCGCCAATCATGAGACCGAAGAAGATCATCCGGTTGCCGGCAATTGCCTGCAGTAACGCCGGCGTAGAGAGGGTAACGATTGCCATAAAGGCGGTTATGGCAAGACCGGCGCCCATCCAGGCGTAAACCTGCCTGATGAGGGTGTTCTGTCTGACGATTACCTGCGCGCTGCTTCCGGGGGCGCTGTTGTTCCATTCATTCATGGTGTGGCTCCTTTTAGTAAGTTAGAAGTTATCTACAAACTTCACAACTTGTAACATCTGTTCTCAGCAGCCTGCAACCACAAACAGTGCAGGCATTTTCCCATTCGGGATGGCCAAAAAGGGCAGCCCGGTTCTTTGCTTCAAGGCGCAGCACTTCCTGCACCATCTCTTCGTTGTACTGGTTATCAAACATCAGCTTCCCTCGGCAATCACTATATTGCAGGTTTCACTTCTCAGGTCGAAAACAACTCTGGCCCGCTTATTTTTCAGCTGCCCGTGCACCTGACTGATCTTGTCGGCAAGGGTATAAGCCGAGTCCCCCGCCTCTTCCCATTCTCTGGTGACAAACTCGCTGATAAGGCTATTAAGCGTACCCGGATCGAGTCTTTCAAACGGAACCTCCACCCCTTCTTCCATGAATTCGGGGTGCTGGTGCTGCGAAGAGTCGTCGTCCGCTATCGCTATGACTTCAACAGATTTCGCCAATGTTAGGCTCCGTTTGTAGCTGCCGCAATCTCCGCGGCTGTCGCCGGACGAATTGCAGTGACAGTACAGGCAAATACCAGGGCCACGCCTGCCAATGGGTGGTTACCATCAAGAACCGCCTTACCATCGGCAATGTCGGTAACGGTCAAAAAGAACCTGTCCTCTTCGCCACCCTCTTCAGAGTTGCCCTCTATCTGCATCCCGACCGACAACGGCTGAGGCAGTTGCTCAAGAGGGACGACATCAACCAGTTCCGGATCATATTCGCCAAATGCATCTGCCGGCTGCAGCTTTACCGTGACTGAGTCACCAACGGTTTTCCCGTTAAGAGCGACCTCTATGGGCAGAAAAATCCCCTCGTAGCCGCCATGCAGATATTCAAGAGGCTCGTTGCCTTCATCGAGCAGGTTCCCTTCGAAGTCAACCGCTTTGTAGTCAAGCGTGACGACCATGTTTCTGGTAATTTTGTTCATTTGCGTCTCCACAACTTCATTTTAGTTTACCCGCAGCCCAGATTGCCAGCTTCTCCCTGAAGATCTTGGCGTTGTGGCGAATATCGACCGGAAAAGCTGCATGGTAGAGAATCTCTCTGACCCCTAAAGTGTGCGGATATGCTGCGCCGATCTCCAGCAGCTCGCTCAATATTGCTTTTTTGCGGGAGCTGCTGACACCTTTCTCCAGCTCAACACAAAGCACCGGCCGCTGTCTGCCGGGTGCGCCCAAGCCGACCAGAGCGCTGCGAAAAACCTCCGGATGGGTATTAAAAACCCCCTCTACCGGGATAGTGTAGAGGGTAACATCAGGAGTTATGACCCGATGACTCTTCCTGCCGCAAAACCAGACGCGCCCCTTGTTATCAAGATAACCCAGATCCCCCATCCGGTGCCAGAAACCACCGCCAGGATCGACAATCTTGGCGCTGCCGGTCGCTGCCGGCCGGTTGAAATAGGCTGCGGTCACCTGGGGGGCACGCACCACGATCTCGCCGATCTCGCCGCTTGCAACCTTGAGGCTCTCCGTCCATCCGCTTATCGGCTCATCACTGATGCCGATGATCGCCAAGGTCAGACCAGCAACCGGCCTGCCGATACAGACGCCACGCCCCTGCCCGGCAGCGGCGGCCGTTTCGGCGAGGATCTCGCGACTGCCGATGGAGCAGACCGGCAGACCTTCGGTCGCGCCGTAGGGGGTGAAAATTTCGGCATCAGCCGGAAGAATTTTGGTAAAACGCTCCAGGGTAGCGGCCGGAACAGGGGCTCCGGCAGAAATGACCCGTTTCATGTCAGGCAGGGTGCAGCCTTTGGCAACGCCGTATCTGCCGACCCGGTTAAGGAGCGCCGGGGAGCCGAACATGGTGGTTGCCCGGTACTTCAGGGCGGTGGCGATGATTTTCTGCGGATCGACCATGCCCGGCCGGGTGAAATCCATCTGCGGGATAACGGCAGTCATGCCAAGGGCCGGAGCGAAGAGCGCAAAGAGCGGGAAGGTCGGCAGGTCGATCTCTCCCGGTTTTATGCCGTAGATGTCCTTGAGCGCCTGAATCTGGGCGGCAAAGTTGCCGTGAGTATAAACGACCCCCTTGGGAGGGCCGGTGCTGCCGCTGGTGAAAAGAATCGCCGCGGTTTCGTCCCGTCTGGTCATGGCCGGGGAATAGCCGTCTGCGCCCCCCCGGCGCTCGATCTCTTCCAGGGGGATACCACCCCAGATACTGCCTCCCCCCACAGTGATGATGATCTTGAGCGTTGCTTTTCCCCAGCCGAGCAGGCGTCTGGCAACCTGGGCTCTGGGGATACCGATAAAGGCGGTCGGGGCTGCTTCGGCAAGACAGCCTTTCATATTGCGGGCGCCAATGCCCGGATCGATGAACACCGGCACGGCGCCTGCCTTGAACAGCGCGAAGGTGACGGCGAAGAGTTCAGGCGAAGGGGGGACCAGGAGCGCGACCCTGACCCCTACGGTAATGCCGCTTTGTTCTAGACCCGCGGCAACTCTGCTGCTCCAGAGGTCGAGTTCCCGAAACGTCAGCGTCCGCTCTTTTTCGGGAAAGATAATGGCGGCATTGCCCGGATGGAGTTGTGCCATCTCGGTAAGGGGGGTGGCTATATTGACAAAATCTTCACTCTGCATCAATTTCAACCTTTTACTTTCGTATCCGGGATCTCATCAGTTTCAGCCGGCAGAGCTGCGGGAACATTCCTGGCAAGCCAGAAAAGCAGCAGGGCGATCACTGCTGCGATAGCTGCAACGGTGACGGCAAGTTCCTCCCCTTACCAGAGGGAGCTGAACCAGCTGGTCAACTCATCTGAAACGACGCTCAGCTTGCCACCATAGGCTTCAAGCTCGTGGCGGTAAGCCTTTGAATTCCGGAATTCACTGACCAGGGAGTTCTGTTCTTGAACTGAAGCCGTCAGATAGATTGCGGCTGAGGCGACTGCTCCGCAGGCAAGGGTCAGAACTGCGGAGATGTTCAGTCGCCGTTGTAGCTGCAGGTGCTTATTCACTTTAAATTAAGCCCGCTTTACGCAAAGTTGCCGCTTTTCAGCATTTTGGCGACTTCCTTGGCATGATAGGTGAGGATGATGTCGGCACCGGCCCGCTTGAACGAGGTCATGGTTTCCATGATGACCCGCTCTTCATCGATCCAGCCGTTTCGCGCCGCAGCCTTGATCATGCTGTATTCGCCGGATACATTGTAGACCGCGATGGGGAGGTCGAATTCATTGCGCAGGTCGCGGACGATGTCGAGGTAGGGGAGTCCCGGCTTGACCATGATGATGTCCGCCCCCTCTTCCACATCCATCCGTGCTTCACGCAGCCCTTCAAGGCGGTTGGCCGGATCCATCTGGTAGGAGCGGCGGTCGCCGAACTGGGGGGTGGACTCGGCCGCTTCACGGAACGGGCCGTAGTAACCGGAGGCGTATTTGACGGCATAACTCATCAGCGGGATATGGTCAAAGCCGTTGTCGTCAAGCATATCCCTGATGGCTGCGACCCGGCCGTCCATCATGTCCGACGGGGCGACCATGTCGGCGCCGGCCTGGCAGTGGGAGAGCGCCTCTTTTGCCAGGAGTTCCAGAGTGGAATCGTTGTCCACGTCGCCATTCTTGATGATGCCGCAGTGGCCATGATCGGTGTATTCACACAGGCAGACATCGGTTATGACGGCCAGTCCGGGGACACCTTTTTTCAGCGCCCGGATCGTCTCCTGAATGATGCCGGTATCCGAGTAGGCATCGCTGCCGACAGCGTCCTTGCACTCGGGAATACCGAAGAGAATCACCGCCGGGACGCCGAGTTCAAAAGCTTCCTGGGCCTCGGCGACGATGTTTTCGATGGACTGCTGGTAGATGCCGGGCATTGAGGAGATCTCTTTTTTGATCCCTGTGCCAAAGGCGGAGAACATCGGATAGATCAGATCATTGGCAGAGAGGGAGGTTTCTCTCACCATTTTCCTGAAAACCTCTTTACCTCTGAGGCGGCGGGCGCGAAATGTCGGGTAGAACATGATAGGCTCCTTGGTAAGCTAGAAATTATCCTGTTTATGTGGGTTAAAAAACTTAACTATCTCGTCGGTCATATTTTCCAGGGTGTACCTGTCCGGTTCGATATGGACTTTGAGGCCAAGGTCCCGGCAGGTTGCGGCGGTGACCGGACCGATTGCCGCAATAGTAACCCCGTGGAGAAGCCGCAGCATCCTGTTTTCCCCCAGCATTGCCGCCAGATTTTCGGCAGTTGAAGAAGAGGTAAAGGTTATGCAGTCAAGCCGTTGTTCTTCAAGCGACTGGAGGACATTTTTGGGGAGAGCGTCAGGAAGCGTATTCCGGTAGGTTACGGGAGCGTTCACTGTTGCGCCCATTGCCGTCAACGCCAGCGGGATAAGCTCACGGGCCTTGTCAGCTCTCGGGAAAAGGACTCTTTGGCCGTTCATCTCCATACGGTGAAACTCAGCTACTACCCCTTCAGCCTTATAATCGGCAGGAATCATATCCGCTGTTATACCTTTGGCGGCAAGCAGGGCGGCTGTTTTCGGGCCGACGGCGCACACCTTGCAGCGGCCAAAAGCACGACTGTCGCACCCTTTGGCAGCTAATCTGCCGAAAAAGAAGTTGACTGCGTTTGCCGAGGTGAAGATTGTCCAGTCAAAGGAGCCGAGGTTATCAATTTCAGCGTCAAGCTCTGACCAGGATTCAGGCGGCTGGAGTCTGATGGTGGGACATTCAAGAACGGTAGCGCCCCTTGCTCCGAGGAGTCCGGAAAACGCACCGGCCTGATCAGCCGCACGGGTGACAACAATTCTTTTGCCGAAGAGCGGGCGGGCATCGAACCAGCGCAGCTTGTCGCGCAGCTTGACGACTTCGCCGACAATCGTGATTGCCGGCGCCTTGAATTCAGCTTTACGGGCCTTTTCGGAGATGTCAAGCAGAGTCCCTTCAAGAACCTGCTGCTCCGGCCTGGTTCCCCAGCGGACAAGGGCCACCGGGGTGTCTGGCGCTCTGCCGTGCTCCATGAGCGAGCGGGTTATCTGGGGCAGGTTCTTGACCCCCATATAGAAGACAATGGTGCCGCTCCCCAGGGAGAGGCGCTCCCAGTCAATCTCGCTGCTCTCTTTATCAGGATTCTCATGGCCGGTGACAAAAGCGACCGAGGTGGTCACGTGGCGATGGGTCAGCGGAATCCCGGCATAGGCGGCAGCACCGATCCCGGCAGTTACCCCGGGGATTATTTCAAAGGGGATTCCGGCGGCTAGAAGCGCTTCGCACTCTTCGCCGCCACGACCGAAGATGAACGGGTCACCCCCTTTAAGCCGTGCCACGGTCTTGCCGGCCAGAGCCTTGTCCACCAACAGCGCGTTGATCTGCCACTGCTCGTGATTGTGAAGCCCGCCGATTTTACCGGCATAGATGAGTTCTGCATGAGGGGGGGCAAAATCAAGGAGCTGTTCACTGGCGAGGTAATCGTAAACGACCACATCTGCCAGGGAGATGCATTCTTTTCCTCTGACGGTTATCAGGCCCGGGTCACCGGGACCGGCGCCGACGAGATATACGATTCCCTGTTTCATAGATTGAGCACCCTGAAAGCCTAAGTGGACACTGATAAAATCAGAACCTACGGATAAAACCGGCTTTAAAAGATTCAATTTCTTGTTAGTCTTGATCCGCTTTTATCCGATTTTTCCGCTTGTACCGTGTTCCGTTAAGATTTTGCCTGGTTTTTGAGTTAAAACAAAAACGCCGCCGGAAAAGGGCGGCGTCTGCTTAAGCTGAAACGGCTACTTGCTGCCGATTTCCCGTTGGTAAACTTCTTCGAGAATTTCCTTGCCGCCATTGCGCAGCAGCCTTTCTGCCAATTCACAGCCGAGATGCTCGCAGGAGTGAACCGGACCGATGATGCTCTCCTTGAGGGTACGGGTACCGTCAACCGAGGCGATGAAGCCGGTCAGTTTCATCTGGTCGCCGGTCACTTCGCCAAAAGCGGCGATCGGCACCTGGCAGCCGCCTTCACAGCGCTTCAGCAGGGCGCGTTCCGCTTTGACCGCATAACTGGTGTCCGCATGATTGAAAAAGGCGATGGTCTCTTTTACCGCTTCATTGCTCAAGTCACACTCGATACCGAGCGCCCCCTGGCCGATTGCGGGCAGGGACAGGTCGACCGGGAGCAGTTCGGTGATCCGGTCGGCAAAACCGAGCCGGTTAAGACCGGCAGCAGCGAGGATGACCCCGTCAAGGCCTTCGGTTTCAAGCTTGTTCATCCTGGTTTCCACATTGCCACGGATAACTACCATCTCCAGGTCGGGACGAACCTTTAAGAGCTGTGCCTGACGTCGCAGCGCCGACGTGCCGATTTTAGCCCCTTTGGGGAGATCGGCAAATTTCACGCCGTTGGATATCAGGGCATCACGGGGATCTTCACGCTCGGTGATACAGTGCAGGCCCAGCCCTTCAGGAAATTCGGTCGGCACATCTTTCATGCTGTGCACGGCAATATCAATCTCACCGCGCAGCATCGCCTCTTCAATCTCCTTCACGAACAGCCCTTTACCGCCGACCTGTGCCAGCGGCACATCGAGAATCTTGTCCCCAATGGTCTTTATCTTGGTGAGAGTCACTTCCATGCCGGGGTATCTGCTCTCCAGTTCCGCTTTTACCCAGTTTGCCTGCCAGAGTGCCAGTTGACTGGCGCGGGTGCCTATTCTCAGTTGCGACAATGCCATTTAATAAACTCCTTTAAACAGTTGATATGAATTCACAAAAAAAATTGCAGTTTTTATTCGTCCAGTTCCAGCTCTTCATCCTGACCGCCGCCGATCTCCAGCCCGTATAACGCTCTGACTGCATCAACGTAAAGATCTGTTCTCCCGCCCTGACCGCTCTGCTTGATAAGTGTCGTCGGGGGGTGGAGCAGTTTGTTCATGATGGCGTTGGTGAGGGCTTCCAGCCTTTTCTGGCCGTCCGGCGGGATATCCTTCCAGCTGGAAAGGGTCTTGTCCAGTTCCGCCCGGCGGATCTCATCGAATCTGTTTCTCAGGGCGACAATCGTCGGGGTTACTTCCAGGGAGGAGAGCCATTTGAAATACTGGCCGATCTCTTCGTTGACGATGTTCTCCGCCTTTTTTGCCTCTTCGCCGCGCTGCTGCAGGTTCGAAGCGACGACTTCCTGCAGATCATCGACGGTATAAAGGTAAACATTTTCCACATCATTTACCGCCGGGTCGATATCCCGGGGGATGGCGATATCAATGAAGAACATCGGCTTCTGCCTGCGGCGGCGCATGACTTCGTCAAGATCGCCTGCGCCGATGATTGTGTGGGGTGCGCCGGTTGACGAGAGCACTATGTCTGCCTTGTGCAGCTGGTCGAAGAGATCATCAAAGCGGATCGCCTTGCCGTCAAACTCCTCGGCAAGCTTCTCAGCCCGCTCGAAGGTACGGTTGGTGACCATCAGCGCCCTGACGCCGCTGTTGAGAAAGTGTTTGGCCGCAAGCTCGCACATTTCGCCGGCACCGATCAGCATGACGGTTTTATCCGAAAGGTCATTGAAGATCTTTTTGGCCAGTTCGACCGCCGCAAAAGCGACGGAAACTGCCGACGAGGCTATTTTGGTCTCGGTCCGGACACGTTTGGCAACGGAAAATGCTTTATGGAGGAAGCGGTTAAGGATAATGCCGGATGAGCGGTACTCGGCGGCATAACCGTAGGAGGTTTTGATCTGGCCGAGAATCTGCGGCTCGCCGACAACCATGGAGTCAAGCGAAGATGCCACCCGGAAGACATGGCGAATGGCATCCTCGCCGTGCAGGGAGTAGACATGCTGCTCAAGGGTTTCAAGGGGAAAGCTGTGATAATCGGCCAGAAAACGTTTTACCCGGGCGATGCTGCCGGCAATGTCACGGGTCGTGACGTAGATTTCGACACGGTTGCAGGTAGAGACGATGATCCCTTCGGTAATGCCGTCCAGCGCCAAAAGGGCTTTCAGCGGTTTTTCCATCTGGGTCGGGGAAAATGCCAGCTTTTCCCGAATCTCAACGTTTGCAGTTTTATGTGAAAGTCCGACAACTACTATATTCATGTCAATTCTGCCCCTATTTGTAGCTGTGGAGTCCCGGCATCAGCAGATTAACCCCAAGGAAGGTAAACAGCATGACAAAAAAACCGATAATGGCCAGAATTGCAGCCTTTTTACCCCGCCAACCGGTAGTGAGTCTGCCATGAAGCAGTGCTGCATAGACAAACCAGGTGATGAGCGACCAGGTTTCTTTCGGATCCCAGCTCCAGTAGGTTCCCCAGGCTGTTTCCGCCCAGATCGCCCCGGAGATGATGGCAACGGTCAGGAGCGGAAAACCGAAAGTCAGGCAGCGGTAGTTGATCTCATCAAGCGTATCCAGAGAAGGGAGTCGCTGAAAAAGCCCACCGAGCCTCCTTTTCTTGAGAAACCGCTCCTGCATCAGATAGATGATTGCCGCGCCAAAGGCCACGGCAAAGCTGGCATAACCGAGAAACGCCACAACAGTGTGAATGACGAGCCATTTGCTTTTGAGGGCCGGATTGAGTGGCGTTAAGGCTGAAGGGAACAGCGACGAAACTGCCAAGAGCAGCAGCGCGACCGGGGCAACAAAAGAGCCGAGGACAGTGATTTTGAAGCGACGCTCAATAAAGATGAAGACGCCGACAACTGCCATACTGAAAAAAGAGAGTGATTCATGAAGATTCGTGATCGGCGTGTGCCCGGCCTCGATATAGCGAAATACGGTAAAGACGATATGGACGGTAAACCCGCCAATAATAAGCCGGCGGGCGATCTTTCCCAGAAGATCGGCAGGTTTGGCGAGATAGATCAGATAACAGACTGTGGCTGCCATGTAGATCCCGAAAGTGATATAAAAAAGAGAGACATTCATTGATTATCTCCGAATCCTGATTCAAAGGCTGACAGCGTGAAATCTTTACCAAAATGTTTTTGCAGCAGGCTGTTGATCTCTTCTTTTGCTCCGGATACAAACAGCGCCGGAAGAGTTTCAGCCAATTCGCTCAAAACCCGCTTATTGTACGTACTGCCCCCGCCATTCGTCAACAGCTTTTCACGGACAAGACCCAACAACCTGAGACTCTGCGCGTATTCCGGGCCAAAAAGCGGGAGAAGTTCCCGTTTTATAACTGCGGAGAGCGCCGGCGCAAGATTGTTGGTGGAAATTGCTATGGAGAGATCTCCCTGGCGGATTATTGCCGGGGAGGTAACATTGCCCGCTGCCGGATTGTCGGTGATTTCAGCAAGAATACCGAGACTCTCCGCTTCAACAGCAATGCAGCGGTTTATCTCCCGATCATCGGTTGTGGCAATTGCCATGAACGCGCCAGCAAGATCGCCGGACTGATATTTTCTTGCTAAATGGTTGATAATGCCTTTGTCACGGAGCTGCTGCAATTCGAAGGTCAACGTCGGAGAGATGATCGTCAGTAAAGCTCCGGCAGGTATAATGTTACAGACTTTTCTTTCTGCAACCCTGCCGCCGCCCACCACAATTATTAATTTGCCTTCAATCTGTATATTGAAAGAGAGATATCCCATTTTGCCACCCACATTCCGAACCATGATAAACAGGAATATTACTTTAAACAGTCATTTCCTGCCCCAAAACCACAGAAAATATCTTCCGGCCTGCTAAAAGAGTATTGCATTTCAGTCAGCAGTCTGTTAATTATATCGTTCTGTTTGTGACAGATTAATGGCTATTCTGGCAGAATGTCAACCTAAACGGACAATATCAAGTAAATACGCGCTTGTAGCTCAGCTGGATAGAGCAACGGACTACGAATCCGTAGGTCGGGAGTTCGAATCTCTCCAAGCGCGCCAATTTTAGAGCACTTACGTTCACTCGTAAGTGCTTTTTTTATTTCCTGACGCAGACACATATACTTGTGGTCCGCTTACTAACTCTGCCCTGGCGCATAAAACAGACCAGATTCATCCCCACAGGAACCAAAGCTGGGGCAAATAAGTACCTGTTATGGAGTCAGCAGAGCTTCTTCGTTAGCACACCACAGTACATAGATACTGCGTTGCCACAAAAAAGACTTATAAGGTCTTTTTTGTGGCATTGAATTATCACATATGATAGATGCTATATTTGATAATTACTTCAAAAGGAGCTTGAGATGAATAAAGTTATTATGGTGATGGCAATTACTGCCGTAGCAATGACAGGGTGCAAAGACAATATTGGTAAAGGTGAACCGGGGTATGATCTGTTGCAATCCAGATGTGGTCGATGTCATCCAACTGGAGTTAAGAAAGCACATGCAACGAAAGAGGAGTGGGGGCAGACCGTAAATAATATGATGGGAAAAGGTGCCAGCTTAAATGCAGCCGAGAAGGCAACGCTGATAGATTTTTTAGTGCGGCATTATCACCCATAGTACTGCTGCAGGCTGTAATTCATAAAACAATCGACACCGACATATTCTCAACTCAAATGAAAACTTCTACCAGGCTATTGTGCGAAATCCGGGGCAGACTGGACACCCGGCCAGCTTGCATTGGACTTTGCAATGCATTTGTGGTGGCCAAAAACAAGAAACAGCCCGCCGACTTTTTCGGTGGGCTGCTTTATGATGCTCATAAAAAAACCGTCTACTCCTGGAGCCCAAACCGCGGCATATCTTCAGGCGGCGGCATCATCCCCCGACCAGCCTTCCCTTGAGGTCGCATTTTTTCGGCTTTTAGCCGTTGCTCCGGGGTCAGGAGAGCATTGATGCTGTTTCTGATTTTTGCCCGGGAGACCGTCAGCTCAATTTCAAGTTCTGCTTTCTTTACGGCGATAGCCCTCACTGCGGCTTCGTCAAACTTTTCGGCTGAGGCGGCTTCGTGGAGCTGCTTTCCTGCTTCATGCAGCTTCTCCCGTGACGGGGCGCTCTTTTCCCGGTCAGCAGTGATAATCGACTTGATCTGCTCCTGTTGCGTCGCCGTCAGGTTGAGTTCCTTGGCCATTTTCTTCAAAAAACCTTCACCTCGCTTCTCGGGCTCATTCGAACGACAATCACACCCCTTGTCACAATTCGACTTTTTCCCTGTGCCCGCAGCAGCCTGAGTGTGGCTGCCGACCGTTATGATTGTCAGCAGTAAGGCACCAAACAAAATCTTCCTTTTCATGATAGTTCCCCCTTTTCGTTTTTCGGCAACTGGCGAAGCTGCCGTTTGTGTAAAACAAGGTATAGCAGGCAAATGTGACGGAAATGTGGAAGAAATAAGGAAATATGGTCCTCTGCAGAAAGATTGTGAACTCGAAGGATGCAGATATGCTAAAAAGAAGACAGCACAAATAAAGGTATCAGTATGAAAATTGGCATAAAACAGCGGCTTTTCCTGGCAATAGTGGCAGCATCACTCCTTTCGGTCATCAGTATGTTCCTGGTGTTGCAATGGAGCCTGGACAGGGGGTTTCTCCGCTATGCCAATAGTCTTGAACAGAGCAGAATCGCCACTCTGGCCGAAGTTCTGGAGAAAAGCTACGCCAGAGAGGGGAGCTGGGATTTTCTGCAGCGCACTCCCGGCGGTTGGCAAAGCCTTCTTGACGCATCCCAGGCAGAGATGGATTCCGGCCCTTTTGCCCCCTCACCGGGAAGAGATGCGGGCCGCCATCCGCAGCGGGGACCGGACCGGCCGCCACCGCTGCCGCCTCGCATGGGGCGTGGCTTTGCCTCCAGAGTCTTCCTTCTCGATGCGTCTAAAAATTCGCTGACAGCAGCTGTGACTATCCCTGCCAACGCCGAATGCCGGGTTCTTAAACAGGGTGAAACAGTTATCGGCTATGTCGGTCTGTTACCTCACAAGCGGCTCTCGGACGAGCGCCAGCTCCGCTTTCTGCAGGAACAGAAAACCGCCTTTGCCATTATTGCGGCCATAATCATCCTGCTGGCAGCGGGGCTCTCTTTGCCGCTCGCCACCAGACTGATCCGGCCGCTACGCGCTCTGGCAGATGCCCATGGCCGCCTTGCTGGCGGTGATTACGCCGGCAGACTGCCGGTGACATCCACCGATGAACTGGGACAGTTGGCCCGTGACTTCAATTCACTGGCTCTGACTCTAGGCAAGAACGAACTGTCACGGCGGCAATGGGTGGCGGACATCTCCCATGAGCTCCGCACGCCGCTGGCGATTCTCCAAGGGGAGATCGAAGCGCTGCAGGACGGGGTACGGTCGCTGAATCCGGAAGCGATTAATTCGCTGCATTATGAGGTAATGCGCCTCAGCCGGCTGGTCGACGACCTTTACCAGCTCTCGCTTTCAGATCTCGGTGCGCTCACCTACCGCAAAGAAGAACTTGACCTGTCTCACCTTTTAACAGCACTGCTCGCTTCATACAGGCATGAGTTTGCTGCCAGGAGCATCAACATTGCGGTCCACTTCCCCGAGAACAAAAAAGTGATCCTTTTTGCTGATGCTGCCCGCCTTCAGCAGCTCTTTGGCAACCTGCTCGCCAACTCGCGGCAGTATACCGATCCGGGCGGAACAGTAGTTTTGACCATGACCTGTGCCGCCGGCGTTGCCGAGATTGTGCTGGAAGACTCTGCTCCCGGAGTTGCTGACAGCGACATCGAAAGACTTTTCGACCGGCTCTTCCGGGTTGAAACATCCCGCAGCCGTAACAGCGGCGGCGCCGGTCTCGGCCTGGCAATCTGCAGAAATATCGTTGCTGCTCATGACGGCAGTATCACTGCAGAACACTCGTTCCCTTGGAGGGGTCAGGATAATAGTTTCACTGCCGCTGGCGGAGGGGAGAGGATGAACAGAAAGATTCTGGTCGTTGAGGATGAGCAGAAACTGGCCCAGCTGCTGCTTGAATACCTGCAGCAGTCAGGATTCGAGACCCTGACGTTGCTGACGGCGCAGAGGTTGTCGCTCTTGTGCGGCAGCACTCTCCGGACCTGATCCTGCTCGACCTGATGCTGCCGGGTAGGGACGGTCTGGAAATCTGCCGGGAGATACGAACGTTTTCCAGCGTGCCGATCATCATGGTTACGGCGCGAATTGAAGAGATCGACCGTCTGCTCGGGCTTGAACTGGGCGCTGACGACTACATCTGCAAGCCGTTCAGCCCGCGGGAAGTTGTTGCCCGCGTAAAAGCGGTGCTGCGCCGGAGTGAAAAAAATTCGGCAAGTCAGCTGACCGGACTGCAGCTGGACGAAGCCTGCTACCGGGCAACACTTGACAGCGTTGAACTTGACCTGACCGCAGTTGAGTTCAAACTGCTGCAGTTCCTTGCCGTCAATCCCGGACGGATCTACAATCGCCAGCAGCTGATGGACAGAATTTATCCTGATGAGCGGATCGTATCTGACCGGACCATTGACAGCCACATCAAGAAACTGCGCCGGAAAATTAGCGATGTCTCTGCGCTAAAGGAGCTGATTCACTCGGTGTATGGTGTCGGCTACAAGTTTGAAGAGTTGGCCTGAGATGCGAACTCCTGCGGCAGTATTGCTGCAGATTTGGATATTTTTGCATGAAGAGGAGCAGCAATGCCGGAACTCCCGGAAGTCGAAACCACCCTCCGGGGTATTTTGCCCCACCTGATCGGTCACAGTGTCATTGCCGTCACGGTGCGAACGGCTAAACTCCGTCTCCCTCTCACTGCCGACCTCGCTGACAACCTTGTCGGCCACCGGATACAAGCGGTGACAAGGCGGGGGAAATATCTGCTCCTGTCGTTTGACAGCGACACGTTGCTGATACATCTGGGAATGACCGGCCATTTGCATCTGGCAGCGGCCGGCACACCGCCTGGCAAGCACAACCATTTTGAACTGACGCTCGACAATAACAGCCTGCTGCGCCTGCATGATCCCCGCAAGTTCGGTATCGTTCTCCGCTTGACTGGTGATCCACACCTTCACCCGCTTCTGTCGGGACTTGGACCTGAACCGCTGGAAGACGATTTTTCCGCTGCGTATCTGGATAAAATTTCCCGTAACCGCCGGGTGGCAGTAAAGCAGCTGCTGATGAACAGTCGGCTTGTTGTAGGAGTGGGGAATATCTACGCCAATGAGGCGCTTTTCCGTGCCGGGATTGCGCCATCACGAGCCGCTGGAAAGTTAACTGCAAGTGATTGCGAGCGTCTGGTTGCGTCAGTAAGAACGGTGCTGGAGGAGGCGATTGTCCTCGGTGGCACAACTTTACAGGATTACTTCAATTCAGAAGGTAAACCGGGCTATTTCCGCCTGGAGCTTAAAGTCTACGGTCGCGAAGGCAAAAACTGTTTAGATTGCGGCGCCCTTTTACACCAGAGCCGCCTTGGAGGTCGCGCCACCTGTTGGTGTCCCGGCTGTCAACCTGAGGATGGAAACCTGAATTCATGAATTCCAGCCATAAAATCAGCGCGAAATATGCAATTTACTGTGGGCGGGTTTGTGCTAAGATACCCGAATTGATGGTAACTGTGCTTTAACTACAAGGAGGTGTGCTATGAAAAGATTGGTTACAGTTGGACTACTGGGTTTGCTGGCTACTGCCAGCGGCTGCGCAACCAGTTTCTCTGGAAGCGCCAAACTGGACGGCCCGAAGGATTGTCGCAAAATCTGTGATAACTGGGGGATGGATTTAGCCGGGATGGTGGCCATGGGTGAGTATACCAACGGCTGTATCTGCCGTGTCAAAGGTGAGCAGCTCTCCCTGAAAGGGATTGGCGGGGCCATACTGTCAAGCTCTGCTGCTGCCGGCGCCGGCTCTGCCGGGGTATACATGCAAATGCAGGAGTGAGCAGCTTGCACATATACCGTATAATATCAAATGGTTACAGCGTAAAGCTGTAACCATTTTTTTGCTTTAGACCTGCCTTTCATGACAACAAAAAGATATTGTTGCCATAAATAAAACACAATTACATTTAACCTGATATACTATTCCACTGTCGATTTAATCTGAGCGTGAGTTCATGCGCTTCCCGGGGATTTCTATCAGCAAAGTAAGCCTGAAAACCAAAATGGCAGTCGCCATTTCGCTCCTGTTTACAGGCGCGGTTGCAGTTCTTGCGTATTTTTCCCTGACCTGCTTTGCGCGCGAGTTCAAGGCGAGCATCTCCCTTCAGCAGTTCTCTCTGGTGACTTCCGAGGCAGAAAATATTGATGGCAAACTCAGGCTGGCCCATAAATCACTGATTGCCGTCGCAGCAAACATCTCCCCGAATACTTTTGCCGATTCCGCCGGTGCCCAGCGCTTCCTCGACGCTAACTCTGCGCTGCTGACAATGTTTGACAATGGCCTCTTTCTCTTTGGCAAAGACGGCAGGCTCATTGCCGAAACCCCTTTCCAATCGAAGCGGCGCGGCAAAGACTTCTCCTTTCGCGACTATTTCCGGAAAACCGTTGCCAGCGGCAAACCGTACATCTCCAGTCCCTACACCTCTTCACATCGTCATGGCCATCCGGCGATCATGCTGACTGCGCCACTGTTCGATGCGCAGCACAATCTGGTGGCGGTTTTTGCCGGCAGTTTTGACCTGTTGGGAAGTAATTTTATGGAAGAGTTCTCCCGGACAAAGATCGGCAAAACCGGTTACCTTTTTCTCTTCGATAGCAATCGCACCATGATCATTCATTCCGACAAATCCCGGATCATGCAAAAGGACGTCCCGGCCGGCACCAACACCCTGTTGGACAGCGCCCTTGCCGGCTTTGAGGGGAGCGGCGAAACCGTCAATTCCCGCGGTCTTGCCACTCTGGCTTCTTTCAAGCATCTGGAAACTGTTGACTGGATTCTCGGCGCAAACTTTCCTGTCGCCGAAGCTTATGCGCCACTTTTGAAGGTAAAAAGCTATTTCATCAGCGGGATTATCTTCGGCACGGCTGTCATCCTGGCGCTTGTCTGGTTGCTGATGAGACATCTAACCAAACCGCTGCTGACGATTACCAGTCATGTAGAGTCTCTGGCGGTTAACCCGGAGCTGCAGCAGTTAATCGAGATTTCGACGGGAGACGAAATCGAAACTCTTGGCAAAGCTTTTAATAGTATGGTCAAAACTCTTGAGCAGCAGCAACGGGCGCTCAGGGAGAGCGAGAGCAACTTCAGGGCGTTGGCTGATAACGCCAATGACGGCATGCTGATAATTGTCGACAGAAAAACTTTTGCCTACGCTAATCGTCGTGCTGCAGAAATCACCGGTTATTCCCTTAATGAGCTTCTCGGCCTTGCTGTTACTGACCTGATACATTCCGAATATCAGGTGATGATTGAGGCCCGCTACGCTGCAGTTGCCCGCAGGGAGCAGGTCCCACGGCAATTCGAGACCCTCTTCGTTACCAGGAATGGCTGCCATGTTCCGGTCGAAGTGACAAGCGCCAGAACTGATTGGGAAGGGCAATCTGCCGAGCTTGTTATCCTCCGCGATATAACCGAGAGAAAGGAGACCGAAAAAGCCCTCAAGGCCAGTGAGGAGCGCTACCGCATGCTGGTGGAGAACCAGAGCGATCTGGTAATAAAGACCGATGCTGCCGGCAGCCTCCTGTTTGTAAGTCCTTCCTTCTGTGAAATTTTCGGGAAACGTGAAGATGAGCTGCTCGGTGAACCGTTCATGCCGCTGGTCTTTGCCGACGACCAAAAGGCGACCCTGGAGAGCCGTCAAGAGCTTTATCACCCCCCCTACAGCTGCTACTACGAGCAGCGTGCCTTGACCAGGGAAGGGGTGCGCTGGCTCGGCTGGTCAGAAAAAGCGATCCTTGACGATGCGAACCGGATAGAGGCGATAGTTGGCATGGGCCGGGACATAACCGACCGGAAAAGGGCTGAGGAAGAGATTCAGCAACTGGCATACTACGACAGCCTCACAGGCCTGCCCAATCGGGTGCT
Organism: uncultured delta proteobacterium; assembly: GCA_963787125.1. Lineage (GTDB taxonomy): Bacteria > Desulfobacterota > Desulfuromonadia > Geobacterales > DSM-12255 > VEOV01. The sequence goes on along the minus strand of CAWBBV010000004.1, from coordinate 166,796 downwards.
GCTCCATGACCGCTTGAGCCAGGCCACAGCCCTGGCGAATCGCGATGGTCGGCATGTAGCTGTGCTGTTTCTCGATCTGGACCGGTTCAAATGGGTTAATGACACTCTTGGCCACGTCATCGGCGATCAACTGTTGAAAAGCGTTGCTGACAGGATTTCAGCAACTGTGCGTGAATGTGACACGGTATCGCGGCTTGGTGGCGATGAATTTATCGTGGTCCTTTCTGCCTTTGACCATGATGAAGATATCAGCAGGGTGGCGGAAAAGATCCTCACTGCGGTTTCCGGCGCAATTCTGCTGGATAATCGGGAGATCTATACCACCGTCAGCATCGGCATCGCAATTTTCCCCAATGATGGCGCCGACAACAACATTTTGATGAAAAACGCCGATATCGCCATGTACCAGGCCAAAGAGCAGGGGCGAAATAATTTCCAGTACTTCTCGCAAGAGATGAATGTCAAAACACTGGAACATCTGCTGCTGGAGACGAGTCTGCGCCGGGCACTGGAACGGGAGGAGCTGTTTCTTGTCTATCAGCCGCAGATGGATCTGCAAAGCGGCATGGTGGTAGGAATGGAAGCGCTGCTGCGTTGGCAGCATCCTGACCTGGGCATCATTGCCCCCGCAACATTCATTCCGGTTGCCGAGGAGACAGGGCTGATTATCCCGATTGGCGAATGGGTAATAAGAACTGCCTGTCTCCAGAACAGAGCCTGGCAACGTAGCGGTTACATGCCACTCAGAGTGGCGGTCAACATCTCCGGCTGCCAGTTCAGACAGTTGAATTTCACCGAGATGGTGGCCGGCATACTCGCTGAGACCGGAACTGATGCCGCGCTTCTTGAATTAGAGCTGACAGAAAGCATCCTGATGACCAATGCAGCCGCCACGGTCACGCTCCTGCACCGCTTGAAAGCCATGGGCGTGAGCCTCTCGATCGACGATTTCGGCACCGGCTACTCATCCCTGAGCTACCTGAAACATTTCCCCATCAATCGGGTCAAGATTGACCGCTCCTTCGTCAGAGATATCAGCAGCAACCCTGACGACGCTGCCATTGCCGCAGCAATCATCGCCATGTCCCACAGCCTGAATCTGAAGGTAACCGCTGAAGGGGTGGAGCTTCAGGAGCAGCTGGAGTTTCTCGCTTCCCGCAGCTGCGATGAAATCCAGGGGTTTCTGCTCTCTGCGCCGCTATCGGTCGCCGAATTTACCAATTTCCTCAATGGCGCGATGATGATTGTGACGTAGCTGCTACCAACCTGCCACGTCAAATCCGAAAGCGCCTGATATTACAGTAAATCCGCTTCAGCTGTGAAACTCGCCTCTTGCATCGCTCACTCCAATCTGCTATGACAAGCACCCTATGAAATTCCTCGACTCTCTCAACAAAGAACAGCGCACGGCTGTCAAGCACACCGAAGGGGCACTGCTGGTGCTGGCCGGCGCCGGCTCGGGCAAAACCCGGGTCATCACCTGCCGGATCGCCTATCTGCTCCTGAAACTGGGGGTGCTGCCGGAAAACATTCTTGCCGTCACCTTTACCAACAAGGCTGCCCGGGAGATGGGGGAGAGGCTTGAGGAGCTGGTCGGCAGGGAGCGACGCGACGGCGTGATTGTCTCCACGTTTCACTCCCTCGGCGTGCGCATCCTCCGTCAGGAGTGCCGCCATCTCGGCTTTCGCCCGAACTTTTCCATTTTTGCCAGCTCCGACCAGCTCGGCCTGATCCGCCAGACCATGCGGGAGCTCGGCGCCGACGGCAAAAAGATCACCCCGGAAACGGTGCACTGGAAAATTTCCATGCTGAAAAATGCGTTGATTGGGCCGCGGGATTTCAAGCCGAGCTTCAGCGACGGGGTGGAGCTGCTGGCAGCCAGTGTCTATCCGCGTTACCAGCAGCAGCTCAAAGCCTGCAACGCCATTGATTTTGACGATATCATCATGCTGACCGTGGGACTCCTGCAGCAGCATCCCGACGTCCTGGCCCGCTGGCAAGAGCGCTTCCGTTATCTGATGGTGGATGAATACCAGGACACCAACCCGGCGCAATATCTGTTCATCAGTCTATTGGCGGCCGGATCGCGCAATCTTTGTGTGGTCGGGGACGACGACCAGTCCATCTACGGCTGGCGCGGGGCGGACGTGCGCAAGATTCTTGCCTTTGAAGAGGATTACGCCGGCTGCCATACCATCAAGCTGGAGCAGAACTACCGCTGCAGCGGCAACATCCTTGCTGCGGCCAATACGGTTATCCGCAACAATCCCACCCGCAAAGAGAAGACTCTCTGGACCGATAGCGGCCCCGGCAACCCCATCGACCTGCTGGTGACGGCGGATGAAGAGGAGGAGGCGACCACCGTGGTGGAGCGGATCCAGACGGAGCGTTTTCGCCGTGATGCCCCCTACCGGGATTTCTGCATCCTTTACCGGACCAACGCCCAGAGCAGGGCTTTCGAGGAGCAGCTCCGGGCGGAAAGCATCCCCTATATTCTCGTTGGCGGCATGCGCTTTTACGACCGCAAGGAGGTCAAGGACGCCCTTGCCTGGCTGAAGACCATTGCCAACCCGGACGACGAACAGTCTCTGTTACGCATCATCAACTTTCCCCGGCGGGGGATCGGCGAGACGTCGATCAGCAAAGTCAATGACTGGTCGATAACGGAAAAGGTGCCGCTTTATGAAACGCTCGCACGGGTGGAGGAGGTTCCGGGGCTGACCATGACGACGCGCCAGCGGATCTTTGCCTTTCACCAGCTGCTGAAAGAACAGTGTGAACTGTTTGCCAACGGCAGGCGGTTGGCGGACAAGGCGCGGGAGCTTTTCACCCGCTTGAAGATAGCCGATGAGCTGCTGGCAAGCGTTGATGACAAGGCCGCGGCCCGGCGCAAGGTGGAGAACGTCGAGCAGGTTGTCAACTCCCTGGCCGGCTATGAAGCCAAAACCCTTGGCGCTACTCTGACCGGCTTTCTGGAGCGCCTCGCCCTGATGGACGAAGAGTATGACAAAAAAGACAAACAGGAGCAGGAGCTTGATGCGGTCACCCTGATGTCGCTTCATTCCAGCAAAGGGCTGGAGTTCCCCCATGTTTTTCTGGTCGGTCTGGAAGAGGATATCCTTCCCCACCAGCGCTCCATCGATGACGGTGTCTCCATCGATGAAGAGCGCCGCCTCATGTACGTCGGCATTACCAGGGCCAAGAAGCATCTGACCATCAGCCGCTGCCTCCTGCGGCGCAAGTTCGGTAAAAACCTGGAGCGGGTTCCCTCCCGCTTTCTGGCTGAGATCCCTGATGATCTGCTCAATCACCAGCAAGGCGCATCGGCCCAGGTATTGACTGCCGAGGAAAATGACAAGATGGCGGGCGATGCCTTTGCCCGTTTGAGGGCGATGCTGGGGGGGTAGGCAGCGTTTTTTTCTGCATAAGTAACTATGGCCACTCCGTTTAACGCCTTACGTCAATAGAATCATTGACAAAGGCGCTGTGACCGTGCAACAAGATACCTCCAATCAGCGTACGTCCGTTCCCTGAGCGGAGTCGAAGGGAACTTACTCGAAAGAAGTGACATTCATTTTCTAATAATCGCTGCTGTAAGGCAAATGTGGTGAACCCCGCGCATGTTTGGAGAGTTTGATGGTTGTCACTGGTGAATGATGAAAAGCCGCTCCTTGTCAGCTTCTGCTGCTAGAGCGGTTTTTTACGTTTTGGCGGGCGAAGATGTTGGTGAGTTTTGTCTGGTCTCAAAAAACCTTGTCCGGCAAAAATCCGGGCACTATGTTTCATAATATCCTGAAGTTACAGAATTCCGGCATACCGGAATTTCCGAATTAAAGCAATGATCGGACGCAGTACAGGCGGCAAAAGAGGATCAAAACGGATCAGGCAAAAAGTAATAAGGGTTTTAAATCCGCCTTTATCCACGGTTTCCGTTTTTTCTGCGTACAAGGCAGTTGACTCAAAAGTTGCTTTTAACAGAGTACAGGAGAGACTGCTGGCGGATGGAAATAACAGCCGACAAGGTGGGGTTTTTACCATAACAGTTGAATGATACCGTAAAGTTACAAATCTTCGGCGCGCCAAACTTTTTGAATGCTTTAATGTTTGCATCGAAATCCACACCTCAAAGATCCAGCGGACTACGCGGCTCCTTGATCGTCATTACCGGCACACAATGAGTGTAAATCATGGTTGTCTTCAGGCTGGCGTGGCCCAACAGAGTCTGAATGACGCGGATGTCGTAGCCTGCCTGCAACAAATGGGTTGCGAAGGAGTGTCTGAAGGTATGCGCAGTGACACGCTTTGTAATTTTTGCCTTGTGGACGGCATTATAGAGCGCCTCTTCAAACTGGGAAGCGTGGAGGTGGTAGCGCCTCCGCTGGCCGGTCTCCTCAACCAGCGTCAATGACCGTTGCGGAAAGAACCATTGATGCATAAGCTCCTTCGGCGCTTTGGGATATTTCTTTTCCACTGCATCATCCAGAAACACCCCGTCGTACCCGGCTGCCAAATCACGGTCATGCAGCTTCCCCACCGCCACAAACTGGGCCTTGATTTCAGACATGATCGATTGCGGCAGCGGCACGGTCCGATCCTTATTGCCTTTGCCGTGCACTGTTAGTTTGCCAGTGTCGAAGTTGAAATCCCTCACCCGCAGTTGCATCACTTCGAATTTCCGAAGCCCACAGCCGAATAGCAAGTAGACGACGAGTTTGAAAGGGTGTGACAACTGGGCCAGGATAGCGTCTATTTCCGGTCTGGAAAGCACGGTCGGGATGTAAAGTGACTTCTTTGCCCGCGGCACGTCGCGCAACTGGCCGAATTCCCGTTTCAGTCCATGGCGATACAGGAAAAGAAGAGAATTGAACGCCTGGTTCTGGGTTGATGCGGCAACTTTGCACTTAACCGCCAGAAACGTCAGGTACTCTTTCACATCGGCGGTTGATAAACTCTCTGGCGGTTTGTTTTTCAGGAAGCGCTGAAACTGTCTTGACCAGTTGGCGTAAGTTTTTAATGTCCGGCGAGAATAATGGCGGACCTTTATCTCTCCCGCCATAACCTCAAGCAAGGCGTCCCATTCCGGTGAGGAAGATTTTACCTGATACCCCGCCTCGCAATATTGGGATTTTCGCTGAATATACATCGGTTGGACCTGCTGTACTGGCGGCGCGACATGACATTGTTGATCTTGTTTCTCCAAGGAATTATCTTTCGGAATCTCAAGGCGTTGCATCTCAAAATAAAGTGATATTGCATGAACTGCCTGCTGGCACTGCTTCTCGGTCTGTTTCTTTTCGCGTAACTTTGCCAAAAACAGACGCACCTTTTCACTGTTGGAAACCTGCGCCAGATATTTCGCGCAGTAATCCAAATAATAGCGCAGCCATTTCTTGTAATCAGCAAACAGGGCAACCGGAATATGTAGTTCTTTGAGGATAAACTCATATTGACTAAAAATCATATTCGACACAGGTGTCATGATCGTCCTCCTAACATAAGAAGAGATGAATGGTGCTGTATTTTTGCATCAGGTAGTCATATAGATACCCTAGCTAGCTTCTGAAGATGTGTCAATAGGAAAAAACAAATAAATCATTTTAATGGAGGCAACAAACGTGGTATAAATTTCGAAAACTTATAAATATGACAGAGGGTTAAATGGAAGCACGGGCTAAATTAAAACCTGGCCAGAAGGGAACTAAAAAGTTGGTGGCACAATATGGCGACGCTTTGATTTGTGTCCGCTATCGCTATGATGTGGAAAAACGCAAGCAGTTCAAGACCGTAGAAATTATTGTCAGCGAAGCAGACTGGACGCCACCACCGGCCAAGTATCCTGATAGTGAATTGGTCCCCTTGCGAATCGGCTTCAATGAGAAAGCGTTACAGGAGCAGGCCAGAGGATTGGGTGGGTCTTGGGATCGGGAACGGCAGTTATGGTTTGTGCGTTATGGATGCATTGCTGGGACGAAGCTGGAAAAGTTAATAGTAATAGAAACCTCAAAGAGGGACGCAAAGCAAGAAGGTTTATGATAATAGAAGCTTTGGACAAGTGCGAAAAGAGTAGAAGTTTGCAATAATAGAAACAAGTCAGGTTTATACTATTAGAAACTTGTTTACAATAATAGAAGCTAGTTTCAAATATTATAAACCTGGCTCTAACTGATCAATAATAAGTTATGCAAAAAATCAAGAAATCTCTCTACAAGAGGAAATCCCCACCGAATAGCTACGAATAAGCCAGAGAAGCATCCTAGTAGAAATTGTAAAGGGAGGCCAATAGGCCCCAGCCAAAAGGAGGAGTTTTTATGTGTTGTGCAAATACTATCTCGACTTATACCCCTTACATTACCGGCTTCGGGGGAGTTATTACCGGAGCCATCGGCTCTTTTTTCGTCGGAGTGCTCTTGTCCCAAAGAAACCATGACAAGGCTATCGCCTTGATGAGACGACAAGAATTTATTAAGGCCGCCATTAATTTCCGTTCTGCTTTTTTTGACTTGCTCATTTTCTGCCAACACCAACCGACCGGGAGCGGAGCCGATAGCCAAGTTGCAGACTTTATAATCAAAGACATTCCCGATCAAATCAAAGCGGCTCTCTTGTTCAGGGCTTTCCTTGATAGTTCCCAGAGATCCAGCTTCGACAATGCATGGAAGGAATATAGCCAACAAGAAAATTGGAACGAATTTAAAACCGAGTCTATTGTGTCGGAATATCGAGTTGTTTTTTTTGACCAAACAGCGGAAAAAGATAAATGTCATTTAATGGCCTCCAGAGTTGAAAATCTCTTCAGTTTCGCACCATTGCAATGAGAACGGCGAGGCATAACCGACGCCTTGCACCTGCCCTAAAACCTGGCAGGTGAAGGCTCACCCCGTTGAACCAGAGAGAAAAAATGATCACGAATTCTGAGCTTGCTGGCCTTGATGAAGCGGATCTCCATTACGCTCTTTGTGTTGCTAACCTGGACGGAGCGCAGCGGCTTTGCAACGACATGATTAATGGTTCCTTTGCGACGTCATTTAGCCATGCATCCGTCGTCATGTCCTTACTTCACCACGGCATTGAACTATTCCTGAAATATGCAATCTCAAGAAGCGGCAAAAAAACACCACCCCATCATTACATCCGAGGGTTGCTTGCAGACTATAATGCTGCGTACCCAAATGAGCAATTTCAGCTGGAGGTGCCCTTCATTACACAGTTTCTAGGGCATAAAGAAGATGAAATCGAAGAACTTATAATAAAGGAACAGCAGGACAAGAATCGGACGGACCAAATGGGACGATATCACAGTGATCGCTATGGCAATCCTTGGGGAGGCATCCAGGCCTTTATTCCAATATCATTCTTGGCGGAGACGGAATTTCTTGTGTCCCGTTTTGAATATATAAGGGAAGAGATAGAGCGTAGCTGTGACCACACTGCGTGTTGAACTGCCTTTCCGTCATACCTGAAGGCAGAACAATGGTCTGCCCCCCAGACATTTTTAAGCCTCGCAAAACCATATCGAAAGGATGAATCATGAAAATACTGGTATTTTTGTTGACAACAATTTTGTTTGCTACTGTTGCAATTTCGGAAGACACCATTAATGGCCACTATTGTTATACCTATGGTGACAAGGAAAGCCTTACTGAGGCACGACAACTTACACGTACTCTGGCAATACGTAATGCCGTGGAATCATACAAGGCGTTTGTGGACTCCACTACTATTGTCACGGATTCCGCCCTGACCAGCGACATTATCCAAGTTCTTACCAGTGGTTACATAAAGCGTGTTAAGGCGACTGAACACACTGAAAAAGACCGTACCGTCTGTGAAGCCATCATCGGTTACATTGAGCCTGCCAAGTTTGAACAAGCACTAAAAAAGGGAATTGAATCCCGGCAACGCAAGGTTGAAGAAAGGGGTATTGACAACAATGGTATTTTAAAAATTTTGGGTGTTGAATCAAAAGCGGTCTATGCAGGACAACATATTGAAGTTGTTGTTAGAAGTTTTGTAAGAACGCAGAAGCATTCTGGCAATTATGATATGAATTATGTTTGCATTGATTATTTTGGTGTAAATGACCAACCTATCGGTGGACAGCACATATACGTCAAGAATGTTGTACCAGACCAAATCACCACTATTACTTTCTCTGCACCGACAGAAACTAAATCATTTCGGGTTTGGCTCCCCAAAATAGAAAAAGCAAAAGAAGATATGCCAAAACGCTCTAAAAAGCGAACTTCATGAAAAATGAATTCAGAGGAACTGCTTGTAAGTGATGTAACTTAACAGAGCGAAACTGGACATGTCCAACTTGCGCCAAGACCGGCCAAGAAACCGCCGGTCAGGCTTATGGCGTTATGCAAACCTATTCTTCGATATTTTTCTTAGCGGTTGCCGTGAAAGTGTAATAGTGCTGTTCACCTACCCGCTTGTAGGAGCTGAATTCCAACTCTACCCAGCAAGACGACCTTTCCCATTCTGTGAGCTTTTGCGAGTGTCCACATTCGTCAATACCGAATTTGTTTACCGCTAGCCAATATGCGGAGTCACACGCTTTGTCTAAATTTGACTCTGAACGGGAAATATTTACGACTTCGATTCGCCCAATTTGCATAACAAGCGCATCGACCTGTCGCGGTTTCACATTATCCTTTTTCATTGTTACTCCTTCCTCCACGCAGGTCATGCGCGAAGCCGTTGAACTAAACCGCTTCGCGGCAGCTAAAAGGCTAATAAAGTCAAAGACATAAGGCGAATTAAAACAAAGGCGAATAACAACCTAAGACCCCCTTACACTGCAACTAATGGCTTCGGAGCTATTGTCAGGGCAACAATGATTAGGGGTGATAGTTTTTCAATACAAGGTACAAACTGTTCCAGTATAAACGACCCAAAATTTACAATCACAGTTGACCCGCAAAAGGCAAAAAGGCTAAAAGACGATTTAGCTGTTCTTGTAATTGTAAAATTGGTTGACCCATACATTTTAAAATCAACAAGCAATTACAGTGAGCCTACCTACCCTTATAATCACGGGTGGAGTACATCATCTCATTATTTAGGCGCAAGCATTGAGCAGATATGGCTTTACGACACAGAAACCGGAGAAGTACTCGCCAAAAGAATCAACAATAAAACAGAAGGAGATCAGCAAAATGCAAATTGAAGTTAATCTCTCAAATAACAAGGATGCATTTCTTCTAAATAACAACATTCCTTCTGGTGTTTCGTTTAACCTGCCTACAATCACCATTAACAAGGATTTTAGCGCCGCTGATATTGCGGTGACCATTGTTATTAGTGTTGCTACAGGAGTACCTTCAAGCCTTGTTGCGGCGTGGCTTTATGACAAATTCAAACAATGCCGCTCCGACCAAATAACTATAAACCGAAGAGTAATAAACCTGAGTGATGGTAAAGTGACTCAAATCATTGAAGAGTCCATAAAAGTAGAATGACAGAGTTGAAAATACCGCAGTCACAGTTATTAAGAAAATCTTTAAAAATAAATTATAAAAGGAAAATTGACTCCATGAATTATGCCCTCCTTGCCATAAAGCAGCCAACCAATATGAACACCAATTCCAAAACCGAATGGGACAACTTTTTAGAAACACTCGAAACCAAAATAAGCACCTACGAAAACCTTGTCTTGCATACCCCAACTCTTCTACAGTTTTCTTTAGAAACATCGCTGAAAGAATTTCTGGAGGTTCAGCACCTATGTAAACAGGCAGGGTATCCCACCATAACTTCATTTTTGAAAAAATTCCCAATTTGGATTACCTCCTGAAATGGAGGCTTCTTCAGTTCCAACGGCGTGACCCGAAGGTATAACCACGCCGTTGGACACCGCCCAAAAAGACGGCGGGTCAACTGCGAAGCCGTTGGGATTCGTAAAAGGAAAAGAATGAAATACTTAATTATCGGTTTGCTCATTTTATTCTGCTCTGGGTGCGCAACTTACTATGCACGTCAAAATGACGATAAGCCTTGGAATTTTTCATCGTTATTCAATAAGTCGGGTATTTATCCTGCTACAAGGTTAGATATGGATTTTATATCTGCAAAAGAACTTGTTCCAACTGTGCCTGCAATATTAGATTTACCATTATCGCTTACGTTTGACACATTACTGCTACCTTATGATATTTACGTAAATTCAATAAATATATGCAATAACAAGACTTATGAGGACGAAATAAAAGAGTTTATTATGATCAATAATAGTAATCCAAATATAAATAAGGTGATTATTACTCAGATGCATATGAAGGATAAATTTATATTAGTAGAATACAAGTTCAACTGTTGCTCTGATGAGACTGTCAGTTTGGTAAAAAGAGAGTCAGCTCGTTCCTTCAGAATAATGGGGACTATATCTCATGGGAGTGATGGTGGCAGTAAAGAGGTAATAACTAATTATTTAAAAATACATCTTTATAAAGATTTACATAATATGATTGACTGTTACAACTAAGCGTATAAACAAATATTCCCCAACCAGAGCCTACAGCTGTTTTCACAGCTGAGGCTCTGAGCCGTTCGGTAACACAATCAAGGATATATATGAATAGAAAGGCGAGTGTAATCTTATGGCTTCTATTAATGGACGTAGTAAGTAAAGGTTATGCTATTACCATCGTGCAACCTGAGAACAATGCTGTTTTTCATACAGGGCAGAAAGTAAAAGTTGTAGTTCTTCCTTCGCATGGAGAAAAGCTTAATGGAATGTGGATTAAAACAACAAGAGGTGGTTCGGAAATTCTTGAAGGGCCTCCTTTTGAAACTGAGCTAAAATTAGATGATCAATATGTAGGTAAAGAAAAAATTACTGCTATTTCAAAAATTAACAAAGACAGAGATGTAGTGGAATCATCAATAAGTATCACAGTTCAACTTCAATCGGATGTTAAATTGGAAAAAATTATTGTAGGCAAAAGTGATTCAATTTTGAAAAGCGCGGTTGGTAAACCATTAAATACAAGGAAACTAAGGGTTCAAGGTCTATTCACAGATAATGTTCGAAGGGAAATTAGTGCTACTTATACTAGCAGCGATTCAAATATAGTGTCTGTCGATAGTAATGGAGTAATGACCGCATTAAACTTAGGTAGGGCAATTGTATCAATTAATGCAGACGATAAGAGCGAATCAGTAGATATTAAGGTTTACATCAATATTGACATAGATAGAGAATTGCTCGTCAAGCCTACAGAAACAGGCCTCCAGCTTAATTGGAAGCTCTCACCCCAAGACCCAGAGTGGGTAACCGGATATATGGTATTCAGAACCGAAGACCCGGACGGAGTAATTAAAAGAAAAATTGCCGATCTGCCAAACGGCACGAACACCTATATTGATAGAACTGCGGAGAAATTGAAGGTTTATTATTATGGTGTGCAAGCTATTTCTGCTTCTACAAATGAGCGATCTAGAATGACAGATATGACACCCATGGTGTTGCCTTGAGCGAGAGAGCAAGCAATTAGCAAGGAAAGATTGCCGAACAATGGGCGGCACTTGGTCTTCGCTACGCTCCGCCGGTGCGCCTCGGCCCCGTTATCGCGACACGATGTCGCGTTGATGACTGTCTGGCTGAATGATGATTATTCTGACCAGACCCCGTGTTCCCCCGCGGGTATCCTAGGAAGGCGTGCTGCCATGGTGCATCCATGCTGGTGCGGAGCCCTTCCAACAATGTAGCCGAATTCCGCTGTTGCGGGAGGGGCGGAAACCGTGAGGCGACCGCCCTCCTGGAAGCCTTGATCCGGGTGAGGGCTAGGATTCAAAGGTGATATGGTCAACACAAGTGAACGTTCGCTCGCGCCGTCAAGGGGAGCAAGCCAAATGAGGCTGACAGGCTTGAACCAAAAGGTATGCAGCCGGTCAGGGGATGTAACGGTGCCCCTGCGGGGACAATAGTGCTGCCGGTGTACAGAATGGACCTAAGTCACCCATCGTCAGAGACGTGGAACGTGGAAACCCCGTATTTCCGCTCCGGTAGACTGGAGCAGGTGAAACCGTAAGGCACACTGTCGGGAGTGCGGGAGTAAGAGGCCGGAAGAAGCGAATGCCGCCCTGTAATGGGACGGATACGGGTTGAAACATCACTCGGCCCGAAAGGGAGCTGACGTCCAATGCCGGTGCTCCATTGCGAGATCGTTTGGAGAATCTTCCTTGGGAGGGAAAGCAAATGGCGGCAATCGCAAGATTGACTGGTGCACCCTCCGCCAGCGGCAACGACTGGAAAGCCATAAACTGGCAGAAAGCCCGCCGCGAAGTCCGAAGACTGCAAATCCGTATCGCAAAGGCTGTCAGGGAAGGTCGCCGCGGCAGAGTGAAAACCCTGCAATGGCTTCTGACCCACTCGTTTGCCGGCAAAGCATTAGCCGTCAAACGGGTTGTTTCCAATCGAGGAAGAAAAACCCCCGGCGTGGACGGAGCAATCTGGTACACGCCGAAGCAGAGAATGAAAGCTGTACACACCTTGCAACGTCGCGGTTATCAAGCCCGGCCACTACGGCGGGTCTACATACCGAAGAAGAACGGCAAGATGCGCCCTTTGGGTATCCCCACCATGCATGACAGGGCTATGCAAGCGCTTTACGCACAAGCACTGTTACCGGTGGCCGAGACTAAGGGTGATCCCAATTCATACGGATTCCGCCCGTATCGAAGTTGCGCCGACGCCATCCACCAATGCTACATCGGACTGGCAAAGAAGTACTCGGCACAATGGATACTGGAAGGAGACATCAAAGCCTGTTTCGACGAGATTGGCCATGACTGGCTCATGAGCAATATCCCCATGGATCGTCTTATGCTCCGGCAGTGGCTGAACGCAGGGTACTTCGACGAAGGCAGACTCTATCCGACCAAAGCGGGAACCCCGCAAGGGGGAATCATCTCCCCGCTCTTGGCCAACATGACTCTGGACGGTCTGGAAGCGGCAGTAAAAGCCGTCACCCCTTACCGCACCAAAGTCAACGTTATCCGCTACGCCGACGACTTCGTCATCACCGGGAAGACGAAAGAACTTCTCGAAGAGACGATCAAACCAGCGGTAGAAAGGTTTCTTCAAGAAAGAGGTCTCACCCTCTCCCCGGAGAAAACCCGGATAACGCGGATAGAGGACGGATTCGACTTTCTGGGGCAACACCCGCGCAAGTACAGCGGGAAGTTCCTAACGAAACCGGCCAGGAGCAACTACAGAACCATCCTGACCAGAATCAGGGAGACGATCCGGAAATTCTCGGCAATGAAAGCCGGTGATATGATCCGCGCCTTGAATCCGATCATTCGGGGCTGGAGCAACTATCACCGGAACATCGCCGCAAAAGCCACCTTCGCCGCACTGGACAGCCAAATCTACCGCTACCTGCGGGATTGGGCAAGGAGAAGGCATCCGCACAAGGGGAAGCGCTGGCTGACGAAGACATACTGGCACAGCACCCCCGTGAGCACGTACTTCTCCGTGATGGAGAAAACCCCGGAAGGAAAACGCCGGGTAACACTCATTCACGCTACCAGCACCAAGATCGAGAGACACATCAAGATTCGCGGTGCCGCCAATCCCTTCGACCCGGAGTATGAAGCATACTTCAAGGCGCGAAGAGCCGAGCAACAAAGAAGGCGAGCAGGTCGCGCCGCCCGAAAAGCGGCGTGAAGGGACAACAACACCGAGGAAAGAAGCAGATAGCCGGGTATCCCGAGAGGGAGATTACTTTGGAGGGCTTGAGCCGTATGACGGGAAACTGTCACGTACGGTTCTGAGGGGGGAAAGGAGCCGAAAGGCTCCTGACCTACCCGGTGCTGAATAAGGAGAATGAATGAATCAGAAAATATTTCGATGCGTACTTTTGTGCATGTGCTTGCTCATTTCTTCTTTCGCTTTCGGAGTGGAGTTGAAAACAGAACCTGAAGTTGTGCAACTTGTTGGAACATTCGTGAAGCCAGAGCACAAAGACGAAGAAACCGGCAAGAAGAGTAGGTATTACGCAATCAAGCTGGATGCCGCTGTAGATGTCGCAAAAGATGATTTCGGAGATGCTGAAAAAGGCGTGAAATTAGTACAGCTGGTCTTAATGGGAGATGCAGCGTCCTCAAAAGCAATTGTCAAAAAATACAATGGCAAGAAGATAAAGGCAACAGGGACTCTTTTCCATGCGCATACCGCTCACCACATGACAAAGGTATTGCTAACGGTTCAGAAAATAGAAGGACTTTGACAGCTAACACGCGCTCAGACCATGACCGGGCATAAACCCGCCCGGCAGGTCAAGCGCGGCACCGTTAGCCAAAGGAGATTGAAATGGGATTTGCGATTACATGGTGTGCCGTACAGGAAACTAATGCCGAAGATTTCATACAAAGATTGAACCTCACTCCGAATGGCGAAACGGAGGAAATCCCTGAGTCTCTGATCTCTACGGCAAAGATGAAAACTGGATGGAGAATCCTTTGGTATAACCGGTTCACGTGCCCATTTCTCGGCGAGAAGAACCTCGCTGAAATTTCAACTGCTTATGACATTATTTTGTGTTTAGTAGAAGAGCATACCATGTCCAGCTCATCAGAACTATGGTCGGGAGGGAGCAGAAAATGGCATTTGTCACATGAGGGGATAGATGGCCCAAAAGGTTTAAGTTCTAAAGGAGATCTTCCGGCTTGCTGTCATGCAATACGAACAAAAATGGAAGAAGAACAAGAAAATGAAAATCAGGGTGAGGCAGAAGTTGATTACATTTTCGAGATCCCACTGCTTGTAGCTCAAGATCTTGTCGGTTTCAAGCATGACGAGAATTGCGATGAGTTAATTGACGGGGAATTCATTGTGTTGGAGCGAAAAGTAAAGGATGAGATTCCAGCAACTGCAAGTAGTAAGGGCTTTTTTGCTCGTTTATTCAATCGAAAATGAAAGGCCAACCAGACAGAAGCAGCGGCCAAAAACCGCCGCTGTTCTGCCAAACCGTTGGAAGAGTAATATGAAGAACACCATTAACATAGCAAAGATATTGTGCTTTGGTCTCTTGGGGTGTCCTGCAGTTGCATATGCTCATGGCAATCCAATGATTGTTGTTGGTGCTTTTGCATTCGCGTTGATTCACTTGGCATTTATAGGATATTTGCTCCTATCAGATTCACTTAAAGGCTTCCGAATTATAGCCTTAACCACCTTCATCGCAATCGATTACGCGACTTGGTACTGGATCGGAAGCACACGCATGAACGGATGGTTTATATCCTTTATTCTTAGCGTGTTGCCGACAACTGGCGTTGTTTTCTATCCGTGGTTTGCAAAGAAAAGAAGAATGCGTAATAAGACATAAGAACCCCGTCGAGCACAGGAATTACTTCACATTACGAAGAGACTTTCAGCATGAAAAATAAGGAAAAATCAAAAAAACATTTAAGCGAAAAGACAAACTTCCAACCAGACAGAAGCAGCGGCCTAAAACCGCCGCTGTTCTGCCACCCCGTTGAGAGACAAGATGAATAGAATCACTATATGCAAAGTCTGTGGCGCGGAAAATTCAACTGAAGACGATATTTCAGGTCGATGCCATAACTGTGACAACGACTTGAATGGTACTGTCAAGGATGTATCACGTACAAGCAAAGACGGTCGATACGGCGACTCGATTTACAAAACTTTTGCCGTATTTTATGGGTTTATATTCCTGCTTGGCCTGGGATGCTACCTCAATGGTGAGCCGCAAATGGATGGCCTTTGTTTGGCTTTAACATTTATAGGCATCTTTCATCTCATGGTAATCCAGCGAATGGATAAAATCACAGGATTCTATAAAGGGCCAAACAGGTACAACATGCTTAGGCGGATTGTGCTGTACGCCATAATCGGACTTTTTTTCTATAATATTGCTATGCATAAAATACCGGCCAATAAAGATCTAATCTTGTATCTTGTTATGATGATTCAGTCGTTGATGCTTTTCTACACGTACTGTTTTGGGAAAAAATATACCGGTTTTAATTACTTCAACTTTTTTTATGATGATAGCCGTCCGAGCAGTAACGTCGCATTATCTAAAAGTTTATTCGATTATTTCAAGCAGGATGCTTCCTCCAACTGGCCTGAACACAGACGGACAAAAGCAACTTTGGATTTTTATGCGGGAAGTCTGAACGGCATTAAGCTAGGGTCGCCAGGCACCTCTATCAGGACCCTTGGTAAGCCATCTAATGTCGATCCGCTGAAGACTGGTGATTACTTCTATTTTGCCTCCGGAATTGAGTTCGAAGATATTGATTCAGAGGTTTCTGTCTTTCGGTGCATTTTTCATGACAGGTGGAATCAAGGACATATCCCTTGTGATCTGACTTTGAAATTGAAAAGCGACGCGATGGAAATCAATAAGAACACTTCAGTTAAGGAATTAACAAATTTTATCGGTGAATCGTCGGAAATCGAAGAAAAAGATGATATTTCAATACATTACTATGACTTTGAACACTATTATTATGAATTCGATATTTCAAATGGTGGGAAAATTGTCCGCTTGCACGCATATCTGAAATAACCTAAGTCAAGGGAATCTTTGGCACTCTGCACATTTTACCTATCGAGGAATAGTGGGTTCCCAACTCTCGTGTGGACTCGGTCTCGGCTAAAAGACAGCCGCGCCGGTCACACTCATAGACGTTGTCTAAAGAAAAGGATACAAGTATGACAAAATTGAAGCCTGCCTTAGTCGGCGGATTCCTTCTTGCGTTTGTTTTACCAATTCTGGCGCATAGCAAGGAAATAAATCCAACCATTCTGAAGTCACTTTCTGAGCCTTGGGGTCGGGCCGTCCGGTTCATACCACCGCAACAAATTTCAAGTGACAAAATCCTAGTTGCCGTTGGGAGCACGCTATACATGCTAAACCAGCAACGGGAGACAAAATGGAAATTTGATGCTCAAGCAGATATCAATGGGTTCGCATATGTTCCAGGCCTCGAAACAATTTACATAATCGCAATGGACCTTACTTGGATTGCGGTTGACGCAAAAACAGGATTAAAAAGATGGTCCGCAGGTGCCAACGGCAAAGCAACCTATTCAGAGATAGCTGCGTATGGCAAGGATAGATATGTCGTGGTAACCGATAGAAGTGGGTATGATCAGCAATTTATGAATTGCGAAGAAGAAAAAGCAGACGGCAAATCTATCGACTGTAAGCGAGAGTATCTCGATGTTGTCGAACTGATGCGAGACAAAAAAGCGGAGGGAAGGGCTGATTTTCCACCAGACGCGCACCTTGCGGTTGTAGGGGAGCAGATTTGGGCAGTGGTCACAGGCAAAGATTCTCTTACCGTGCAGAGAGTGGAATTCAAGAAACAAGAGTAGCCAACCATCGGGTGGTGCGGTGAAGCCCGCACACCCTCAGCCCCGTTGAGCAAATAAATGGACAAATTCCGATGAGTGCCAAATGGTAAAAAACAGGCTGCTAAAATCACTTGAAATGGGATGTTATTGCGGAGTTGCAGGCTTAATCATTGGGGCTTGTTTCACTGGTTTTAGTACTGGAGGAGGCATATTTTCATACCTTTGGCTTAGAGCATCTCTTTCGGCAACAATATCAGGTTCGGTAATTTGGTATTTTTTTGTAATAAAACCAGAGAAGTATGAGGATCGAGGAATGACTGCTGGCATAGCAATTAGCCTAGTTAGCCAGTATCTTTGTTGGTACATGCTATTAGCCTATTCATATTTGCATTACTTAGTTACAGGAAGTCCTACAAATTCATTCGGGGAGCCACCGCCTAATTTGTTTGAGTCAGTATATGTATCTGCATTAGGGTTATTTCTTAGCTTATTGTGGCTTTTTTGGCTGACGTTACCTGTCGGCGCTATAATAGGTGCCAAAGTAGCAATTCGACAAAACACAGGCCCAACAAGCCGGTTTGACACCGACCGGGGCTGAGAAGCGCCCCGGAGCGGGTCAACCGGGCACCCCGTTGAGCAAATCAAATTAAATACAATGATCGTCGATTCACAAGGGAGGCTGTATGAGTGTGGGAGGAAATTTCAAGGATAAATTTGCCAAAGTCAGGACCCATCTTACCAGCCTTGATGAACAGCCATTGGGCAAAGCGGCGCTGTTAATCATTATCTTCCTGGACATATTCATCCTTGTTTCAATTTTCGATGGGCTTGACGCCCATACAAGGCAACTCTCCTCTCCAGATGCTTACATTCCGAATACCTGTCGGGAAATCGTCGTCAATCGCCAATGGAACCCCACCAACCGGATCGATAACCTGTCACAGATCATAATTTCCTCCAGCACCAGCCCTTACAGAGATGAAGAGAAAAGAAAAGAACGGCATCCGGTCTGTGTTCCCTATGTCGATCTAGTTGAACAAATCAAGAACGACAAGGCATTAACCAGCATTTTTGAAGACCGAAATAAATCAGAACACGAAGCAAAGGAGCTGCAGCGGGCAATCGATAATCTAAAAGGCGCTTACGATACGTCTTTACTTGAAACAATAGCGAAACAGCAGAAAAGCCAAACAAAAGTAGATGCAACTAAAAAGGATTTTCAGGAGAAAACAAGCGCCCTTAACGTCCTGAAAGCCCGTATAGCATCATTGGAACAAACAATTAACAGCGAGGCAATAGTTAAGCTGCTCTGGGAAAGGTTACAGGGTCTACAAGAACAAGACAGGCAAAAACTAATTACAGAACTACGCACATTGAACTACTGGTATCCGGTAAAGAAGCTAGGCATGCAGATGATCTTCCTGTTGCCGCTCTTTGTGGTTTTTTATGCCTGGAATAACACAAGCATCAGGAAAAGCCGGGGGCTCCAAACTCTGGTTTCCTCTCACCTATTGGGAATCTCATTTATCCCGATCCTTTGCAAAATCATCGAAACTGTTTACGACATCATCCCCAAGAAATTATTGAAGAAGCTCATTGACCTTCTGGAGTCCCTCAAGCTTATTGCGGTTTGGCACTACCTCGTAATTGCGCTAGCTGTAGCGGTAGCGCTTTTCCTGATCTATATCTTTCAGAAGAAGCTTTTTTCGCGCGAGAAGCTGATTGAGCGCAGGATATCGAAAGGAGAATGCCAGCAATGCGGGAAACATCTACCTGCCGGATCGCAGGCATGCCCCTTTTGCGGGTTTTCGCAGTTTAAAACTTGTAGCAATTGCAACAGTCTGATGCATGTTCATGGGAAGTATTGTCGAGAGTGCGGGCAGCAGTCAATCAACTGAAGCCAAACAAATGCCCAACACGCGCCAAGACCATGACCGGGCAAACACCCGCCCGGCAGGTCAGGCGCAGCCCCGTTGAACAGGAGGAAAGAAATGATGCGCTATTACCTTGTTTGATTATGGAGTGCGGCTGATGTTGCCATAGATGAAACTACGATTATTTCGGTAAAACCGGTTTAATATAAAAGGGGAATTACATGGAGTTACCAAAACTGGAATCAAGGATAATGTTGGAGGGTCCAAATGGAGTGGGAAAAACAAGTATTGCAAGAATACTCTCTCAACGCTTAGGGGCTGAAGTGTATGCCCCATTCGCTGGCCGTAAAGATATCTATGAGTTATGGTTCAAAGATCCCAACGCTGCGATGTCTCTTTCAATTGATATCCTCGAATCGCTTCCGAACGTGGGTATTTTTGACAGGTATCATCTAACGCCGCAAACCATGATTAACCATCCTCTAAGTTTCTTGAAGCTAATATCTGACAGGGATTTGCTTGTTTCTCTTGATGCAGATATTGAAACTTTAAGAGGAAGATTATCGAGTAAAAATGAGCCTGAAGATGTTGATAGTGAAGGTTTTTATAAACCTCATTATTACAGACTGGCTGACAATTGGAACGCAATGTATTTACAAACTGATAATATGACCGTAAATGAAATAGTTGAGTTGATACTCAATAGATATCAAGATGTAATATCAGGCAAACAACATAAAATCAAAGAGGGTAGAAGTAAAATAGTTTACCGGAAATGCAACAATATTATTGTAGAGCTTAAGCCTTCGTTAGATTCAGTCACATATCACAGGAGCGAAAATGTTGTAGGTACTGAATTACTCAGAAACTCAATTTGCGAAAAGTTCATCAGAGCATTACAAAGCAACTCAATTGAAGTTATTGATTACAATAGATTAAGTTCAAATTCATACTCATGCGACTACTGTTATTCTTTACCCTTCGAAGTAATTGTTAAAAAAACGGCTGTTGGCACAACAATAACTGATTGCCCAGGCCTCTTTTATCCTAATATGCCTTTTAAAAAACCAATAGTAAGATTTGATTATCGATGCGACCCCAAAGATATAACGATACCACGAGATTACATAATAAACTATGGACTTGATCCAGAACAATTGGAAAACACTTCAAGCAATGCCTTTAGTGTGTTGCAAGATTTACTTAAAAATGCAGGATATGAGTTAATTGATTTGTGTTTTGTATATGGATTTACTCTTGATGGAAGTATTAAAATAATTTCTGAAATATCACCAGACGGAATGAGAATCCGTAAAGACGGACAATCATATGATAAAGATTTATTCAGAAATGGTTATGGCGATGATTGCATAATAAGTAATTGGGAAAAGCTGTTAGAAGACTTGTCATGAGAGTTTGCCATCAATGAATAACACTCGGAACCACAAATTCATCTTCCACCAACTTACAAGCACTGACCCGCTTTTGCGTGTCAGAGCCCTACAGAATATTTGTTCAGAAAAGGTTTATTATACAAATAATGTTCCTGCGATTCTTATTCTTATTAACCTCTTTAGTAGTGAAGAACACCCTAAAGTAATCAGATGGTTTGCATATACGTTTGCCATTATTGAAGCTGGCGTAGCAGCCATTGATGCACTTTTACAAAAAACAAAACAAATCTTCGATGAAGATGTAAGAGAATGGCTGATCGCTGCAACGAAGTGTTTGGAGGTAAGCAACTATAACTTGAGTAACATCTATCCTGTGGAACTTGGTTCTAAAAATGATTTTGATATTGGCGTTATTAAATCGTGGGGTTATAAAGATTATAGCCCTGAACTTATGAAGTATCTTATGTCAGCTCTATCGCACAGCAAAAGTCATGTGCGGAAATGGGCTGCGCTATCAATCGGAAACAAATCTGATATTACATCTGAAATTAAAACGGCCCTCAAGGAGTCATTCCATGATGATGATTATCTTGTCAGAGAATGGGCAATGTATGCAGTCAAAGAATTTGCAGACGAGTCAGATTTAGTAAACTATACTTATGTTTTAGAGAAAGAAACGAATGTCCGAGCAAGAGAATGGGCTGTAAAAGGCCTCCCATACACAACGCATCGTGATGTCCCACATTTATTAGTTAATGAGGTTGAGCATTCCTATTTCCAGACAGACCCTCTTTATGCTGAATCAGTTATTACCGCAATGGCAAATTATAGCGAGTATGGTTTTGTCGTAGATAAAATGATGTCAGCAGTTAACGGCGGCCAAGATGATCTTGTAATTTTAGCTGCTATTAATAATTTATTAAAGTCATCTGCATTTATTAGCGATGTTAAAATGTCTGAAATACTTTCCTCAGGCTATAAAACAGTCAAAAATAGTCATGTAAAAAATAAAATCGCTATGTATCTAGTTGATCAACTTGACATATCAGAAAAACAGAACATCTATAATATTTTAAATAATGAGATAGCATCTAATGTTTTATTCGCCATTAATTCGCCTGACAATGCATCGCAACTCATCTCTGATATATTCTATGAGTCAATTATGTCAGAGTCACAAGACACGTTATGTTCAGATTCTTTAAACGACAATAACCGTATCATCGAAAATATTGGTTCTAATGTTTTAGCTGAGGTGGTTGGTAATGTTGTTGCCAACAAGAAGATTCACGCAGGAACAAAAATATTTATAGGTAGGAATATCATTATGGGCGATCAAAACAATGTCAAACAGGCCGTAGCGGTTGGTTCGCATGCAAGTGCAAAAAACGTTACTTTGAATCAAGTTGTAATGGAGGATGGACATCAGCCGAATTTTAATTCGGGATTATCAACAGATGACGGGAGAGTTATGGAATCTGAAAAAGAGAATACAAAAATGGGCACCGAAAAAATATTAATTTTTTCATTTGGGATCGTATTTATAATTACAATGCTGGTTCTTGCAATTGCCTTCCCAAATCCAACTAACTTTCAATACAATGTTTTTAGAATAATTTTAGCACTTGCAATAGCAGGCATTGCCGCTTTTATACCTGGCTTTATAAATTTAAATTTAGGTTCATGGTTGAAGGCTGGTGGAGCTTTAGCTGTATTTGCCATTGTATATTTTTTCAATCCTGCTCAACTTGTTTCAGCACCACAAGATGATACGAAACAACATGAATTAACTCAGAAGCCTCCATTGGATAGGCTACAGGATAAATAACTTTAAAATTGACAATATACTGCTAACAACGTGCAAAAACCTACAACTTATGAATATAAAAAAATACATTTTAACAGGTGGACCTAATTCAGGGAAGTCATCTTTGATAGAATTAATATCAAAAAGAGGACAATTAGTGCTGGAAGAATCATCGAGAATGTTGATTCAAGCAGAAAATATATTCCCATGGGATAACCAAGAGATTTTCTGCGAAGCATGTCGCCAGCTCCAAGTGAAGCGCGAAAGAGGTCTCGTTGGTAATGTTGCATTTCTCGACAGATCATTGGTAGACCCCATTGCTTTCGCAGAAGTTGCGCAGTGCCCTATAAGTGATTCGATATATCAAGATATAAATAACGCCAATTATGAACAAGATGTATTCTTCTTACAAATGTTACCTGAGTATCGCACCGACGCCCAGAGAAAAGATAGCCCTGACCAAGCTGTTGCTGTATCAAGGCAACTCCGTGAGGTTTACATGAGACTTGGATTTCGGCTAATTGATGTTCCACTCTTTTCAGATAATGAGCTAGAGTCAATAAATATGCGTTTGCAATTTATTCTAGGCCACGCTACCTGAAAGGAACGCTGGCAAGTTTTGTAACTTAACGAGTGAAAAGGCCAATGTCCAATCGGGTAGCCGGGGGTTTTTCTCCCCCAGCCCCCACACCACCGGACATGCGGGTCCGCATCCGGCGGTTCGATAGAATTACCGGGCCGTAGCCGGGTAGTGAAGCTTCACCCACAGTTCTTTGACAGATAATAAGCCTTGATCCTTCAGACATTTGTTGGTCAAACCGGTATGAGCAGCCAATCTTCGGGACATCGCCCACGGGCCGCTTCTATTCAGGCCCGCTCGGATGGCGGTGCCAAGTTGCGTACCAAGTGCCAGTAGATTCTTGATCTTGGTACGACACCAGCGCCACTGTTTCCAGTAACAGAGCCGTATCCTGCGCCTTATCCAACCGTCTATTTCCGGAATTTCACGGTAATACTCCGATATTCCGAAGTACCCCATCCAGCCACGGAGATATTGAGCCAGTTTATACAACCGGTACTTCATGGAGACCCGCCAGCTTCTTCCGGTATACTGTTTGACGCGGCGTCTGAATTCCTTGTATGCCTTGTCAGACCAGATGATGCGGGTGCCACTGAAGATAAAACCAAGGAAGTCGATGCGGGATGTTCTTGCTACCGCACTCTTGGTTTCATTGACGTTAAGCTTGAGTTTGCTGGTCAGGAAGGTTTTCATCCCTTCCATTACCCGGACGCCGGCGCGCTGGCTTTTGACGAGGATGACGAAGTCGTCTGCATAGCGGACGAACTTGTGACCGCGTTTCTCAAGTTCTTTGTCCAGTGTGTCGAGCAGGATATTGGCAAGAAGCGGCGAGAGGGGGCCACCCTGGGGAACACCCAGTCTGGTCTTTTCAAGACGCCCGTTTACCTTTACACCTGCCCGTAAGTACGTGCCGATCAGGGCTAGTACCCGCTTGTCGTGAACTTTCTTGCTCACAAGGTGCATGAGCAGATCATGGTTGACCGTGTCGAAGAACTTGGCAAGGTCAATATCCACGGCAATCCGGTATCCCTGCTGGATGTACTCCCGCACCTTTCGGACAGCATCTTTTGCTGACCGACGGGGACGGAAACCGAAGCTCGATGCGGAGAAGTCCGGATCGAAGATCGGTGTCAACACTTGGGCAATGGACTGTTGGATCAGCCGGTCAAGTACAGTGGGTATCCCCAGCGGACGGGTTCCACCCGTTGCTTTGGGAATCTCTACCCGCTTTACCGGCAAAGGTTGGTAACTGCCTGTCATTAGCGATTCGCGAATAGTGTTCCAGTGAGAACGGGTATGGTCGGGGAATTGTTCGATGGTGATGCCATCGACGCCGGGTGCGCCCTTATTGGCTTTGACCCGTTTCCACGCTTGCTCCATGTTCGCACTGGAGAGTATCCGCTCCAGTAGGTGCTGCTCAGGGGTTGGCTGATCAATGACGCGCTCCATAGGCATTCCCCCGGACGGGTTCTTTATGTCATGAAAGCTCATTGGTGCTACTCCCCTTTCTTCGTTCGGCCCTTCGGCGGGGTAAGGCTTCCCGGACTCTGCCGGGCTTGTTTCCAGTTGCCGGATCGCTTGCGGCAACGTCTCGCGCCTACTATGGCTTCTGCTGACTTCTGTCCGATACCCGGCATGTTGCCATGCAGAGCGCAGCCCCACGTATCTGGAACGGCAATTCGGACAGATCTCCCCGGATAAGAACGTGAACTGTGGCTACACAACCGCAGCATTTACCATTTCTCCTGAACCCATGGGACTTCGTCATGTTGTGCTGACTTGCCCGGATGATGGCCTTGTATGCTGTTTCTGTTCGTCGGCTCATAGCTTTGCGCTCCGGCTTCCTCCAGACCCCTCCTCGCGGAGACGCCCTTGCCTTCGGCTAGTACTTGGTTTACGCTGTCTCGCGACAGTGTTGGATTCACCGTACAGGGGACTTGCACCCCATAAGTTCACGCCCATGACGGGCGTACACAAGCGCCAGGACCGGCCCTAAAAACCGGCCGGTCAGGCTTATGACGTTGAACATCAAAACAACGGGAGGCAAAATGGGAGCAAATCAACGTGGTGAAAATGCAATGGCAGGCAAGTCAATTTCCTGTCCAAATTTGGTCGCAGCCTATGAACAACCAATTGAAGCAAAGGAACGGTATCTAAAAACCGAACACGCTCAGGCTCTATTATCAAATCTGCCTAAAAATATCAGTGACGGCCTCGTTAATGGCTATCTTGCAGGTAAAAACCTCGCTGACATTGGCGAGTCAGAAGTTTTTCAGCATTTTCAAAATAACAGTACCATCATTCCTGACTTGTCGGAGTATCCCGGAACTTACACGATGCTTGAGAAAATGTATGGTTTTGAAGAGGTACATACACCGATAGATCTTTTCTTTAAAGCCAGCCTGCCGGCGTTCATTTCTCTGGAAGCACGTTTCCGTGCTGTCAATGAAAAGGCAGCAGAACACATCAACAACATATTGAAACATCAAGAAAAGTGCTTGGTTCTTGACCTCGGTTCCGGCCCAGGACGTAATTGTATTCAACTGGTACTCGACAATCCGGAATTTGCTGAACGTGTTGAATTTCATTGCATCGATACCGATGCTTCGGCCATTAACTACGGGATACAGCTGGTCAAACAACACAAGCTGAACAACATCCATTTTGTAGAGAAAAGCATGACGAGACTCCACAAAATGTATAAACAAAATGCTGATTATGGGCTCATCATTGGCGTGCTCTGTGGCCTTGCCACTGAAGAGCGTGTTGGTCTTTTAAAGATTATGCGCCCTTACTTCAAGCCTGGTGCTCGTGTTGTCGGAGCAGGCCTTTTGGACACTATGCTGCACTTAGATTTGTTCTGCTCATATATCCTCCGGGAGACTGCTGGCTGGGTTCTTCAGCATCCGTCCATTGGAGCAATCAAGAATTCTTTTGAAGGAGCAGGGTACATATATGAAGGTTATTATCAGGAAGAGCCGACAAGGTGCTATGAAATTGGAATTGGGTTAGCTTAATTCATAACGCTGGGAGCCAAAAGGCTCCCAGTATTCAAATTTTGCCATTGTCTTTGAATTTCAAGCGTTATATCTTCTGGAAACTATGATATTCAGCGATTACCTCATATTTGCCGACGAGAGCGGCGACCACGGACTTTCCACGATTGACCCGCAGTTTCCGGTGTTTGCACTCGTTTTCTGCATGG
This sequence comes from uncultured delta proteobacterium, assembly GCA_963787125.1. GTDB lineage: Bacteria > Desulfobacterota > Desulfuromonadia > Geobacterales > DSM-12255 > VEOV01. Next base: position 140,595 of record CAWBBV010000004.1, on the reverse strand, counting down.
TAGCAAAGGATGATTATTTGAACCGAATCGTCCCGAGCATCCAGCAGCTAAAGCTCGATTTCTGGGGTCATGACCAGATAATCCTGCACGAACACGACATCCGCAAAGAAAAAGGCCCGTTCGGAATCTTGCGCACAAACAGGGAGATGCGCGAGAGCTTTTATCAACGACTTAACGTGATAATCGAAGAAGCCCCTTTCAATATTGTTGCGGCGGTGATCGACAAGGATCATCTCCGCACCCGTTATTCAGAGCCGTTCAATCCTTATGAACTATCAATGTTGTTCTGCATGGAACGGATGCTTGCAAAGTTGACTCAACTTGGACAGACGCAAAAAACGGCGCATATCCTCGTGGAAAGCAGAGGCGCAAAGGAAGACAGAGAGCTTGAACTGGAATTCAGAAGGATATGCGACAATAGGGCAAGGTGGGGGTATAAATCGGCGGACTTTTCAAAAATACGATTTGAGCTGATTTTTGTAGACAAACGGAGCAATTCTAGCGGACTGCAACTGGCCGATCTCGTTGCCCGTCCGATTGCCCTGAACTGCTTGCGGCCGGAACAGCCAAACCGGGCATTTGACATCATCAAGGGCAAATCACTACAGATAAAGAAATTCCCCTGAAAAGCAAAAGGGCCTCGGAACAAGTCCAAAGCCCATCTGTCGACCGGGAAAAGCCCAATCCTTATAGTTAATTTCTACCAGACATTCAGATAAGAATCAAGGAATATTCCAAAACATTTCTCCAGCAGTCTAACACGGAATGATGCAGAGAAAGTGTCCAACTTGCGGCAGCACCGGACGGCGGGAAAAAGCCCCCGCAGAGCCGGTGTGCCTTATCACGTTGAACGACAGAAAATTCCACCACCAGAAAAATGCAAAATTGAGGAGGAGTTATGGCTTCTGGCTATCCAATATTTGGCAGTAAGCTGAGTTACGTTGACTATCTGGTCGCTCATGAGTTCGTGGGTGACATCACCTCTTCCAATCGACGAATATCCATGGACATCTCTCGCCAAACCCGTGACGTAATTGCTTCCAATGAGGCATTGTCGCGGGAAAACATCCGGGCCACAGAGGTAGCAGCGGGACAAATTACCGATGCAGTGAACAGCGGGTTCGGTGAACTCTCCTCTATCATGCAAGATGGTTTCTCCCAAATTACTTACGAAATGCAGGAAATTTCCGCCGGAATTGCAGAGCTGAATGCAACTTTCCATTGGGGTTTCGGCCAGATGATAGCCGCTATGGGACGGATGAATGATGCATTGGCGGAGTTGATCAAGATTGCAAAAACACCTGCACAGACCGCCGCTTACGAACAGTATGAAATTGCCCGTGATGCTTTTCGCCAAGAATTGTATCTGGAGTGTTTGGATTCGTTAGAAAAAGCCATCAGCGGTGACCATACCTCAACCGGCTACAAGTTGGAGTGGCGCTTTCACCAGATGAAGGGAACGCTTCGTCTTGGGTTCGTGAAAGGCGACATGGCACTCGTTGACCTTGCCGCAGCCGAGGAATCTTTTGCCTTGGCTGCACGATATGCAAGAACCGATTATCCAGAGCATGCCGCTCAGGCTTTCCTTTCCGCTGGATGGGCTGCTTACTGGCAAGGCAAACTTAAAGAAGGGCTAGCTTATACCGAGCAGGCACTGGCCATTAATCCGAATCTGGGAGAGGCGTTGTTTCAGGCGGCCAAAGTACGCATGGCATTGGGTGAGGTGAATACTGCGCTTCCGGTGCTTGGGAAGGCTATTGAGGTTGATCGGTTCTATAGCCTAAAGGCTGCTGGTGATGGTGATTTTCAAAAACATGACAACAAGCTACGGGAGTTTCTGGAGGCACTTCGCAAAGAAAAGTACCGTCAAGCGGTACAAACAGTGCAAAAGGCACTTTATGAACTTAAACCGTTTATTGACCGAATCCCGGAGGCTGAAAATGACACTGTAATCGGTAGATGGAAAGATTTTATTAGTAACGGCAGCAACATGCCCCTTCTTGACATTCTTAATTTCACTCAAGCTATTGAGACGAATCTTTCAACCCTCAAAACATCATTTGGTTCTAATTCAGAACAACGAACCTTATTCGCTAAGAAGAAAAATGAAATTTATGCAAGGATTGATGCACTTCACGAGTTGGCATCAAAATGCGCTTCCCTAGGCATTAAATGTGATGCAGATAGCCGAATAAATGAAGTTAAAGAAAATGCAAAAAAAATGATTGAAGCTGCTCAAATAAAAAACTCATTAAATGCCTATGAGTGTTTCAATGATAATACGACCACAAAATTAAATTCTGATATTAATACAATATGTGGAATGATACGGAAAAATATCGACACATATGTCGGTGATAAAGCATCAGAATTAGTACGTCTCCGTAATAACCGTTATGAAAATAAAGAAAGGGCACTCAAAAACGCAGCTAAATTACCAAACTACATTTTGTGGATTGGAATAATAGGTGGATGTTCTATTATCCCCAATCCGCAAAACTATTGGGTTAATATAGTGTAACATGCTATAATCCTTCACATAATTGTAGTGAAGGAGCTCACCCGAATGGTGAAAGACAATCTCGGTTTTCAGTATGTAGCAGCCCGACAGACGCTAACTTCCGTAGCAGGATTGGAGCTGCTCACCACCCTCATACGCCGTCTCGATCTGATTCGAGCCATCAGAAACGAAGTGCGGGTCAAGAAGATCGACTACGGCTTCCGGGAAGAGGAACATCTAATCCCGCTGTTACTAAACATTTCCTTACGCCGGACCAGCTACACTGATCTTGCCTGGCTGGCACGGGAAGAGAAACTGCTCAAGAAATCGCTCGGCTTTGGCAAACTCCCCAAAGAGCGAGCTGTTGCCATGCATCTGGAGAAATATGGCAAAGAGGAAATAACCGGTCTCAAGCGGGTCGGCGCAAAGATTGTTTCCCAAGCAAGCATCACAGCTGAACCGGGGGCTGAAGGCTATATTCCCTGCGACATTGACCCGAGTATCTTCGAGCAATTTGCTCCCAAACGGGAAGGGGTTCAAACCACTTACAACGGTAAACTTTGCTACACCCCTGTATTTGCAGTTCTCGGGCGCGAACGGTTCTGCATCAATCACTGGCTGTTGCCAGGCAGAGAGAAAGCTGTTGAACGGATTGACGAATTCATCAGGGAAACGGCAGAGCTGCTCCCCGAGAAAATAGATCGGAACAAGCTCCTGTTTCGCTACGATGCCGGGCTTTACAGCATCAAAACTGTTCAAGCCAGCGAAGATGCTAAAGCATACTATCTGGTCAAGGCCCGAGCCAGCGGCGCATTGGATCGAGTGGTAAACGAGAATCTCGATGTCGATGTTATGAGCCTCAAAGTCACTGACTTCGGCGGCGAGTTTTACGGAGAATTCGAGTACACCCCAAGCGGCTGGAAAACTCCCCGCCGTTTCGTCTTCTGTGTTCAGATCAAGTCCGTAGACGAGAAAGGACAGCCACTGCTGCTCAATGACGTCCGCTACCACATACTGGCCACCAATCTACCCAAAGAAGTCACCCCGCAGCGGGCATTCGAACTCTATCGGGGGCGTGGAGCTGCAGAAGAAGCGAACAAGGAACTCAAGCACGACCTGGATCTGGAGCGACTCCCCTCCCAGACCTTCAGTGTCAACGAAGTATTCCTTACCTTGGGGACCATGGCCTACAACCTGCTTATCCTGCTGGGTCAGCAGTGGCGGGATGAAGCTGGTGACGGAGAGATGGACAGTCACTTAACACCGGTACGGCGGCGGATCAAGACCATTCAGGATTATCTGCTGCGTAGTGCGGCAATCGTGGTCAATCATGCCCGCAAGAGCCTGCTGAAAGTCAACGGCTGGTGGCTGGAGAAACTTCGCCCTGACAGGATTCAGGCAAGAATCGGCAGGCTTCAGCCGGTAACCTGCTAAAGAAAAGCTGAAAACGAGATTGTCAAAGAACAAAAAAGCAAGAACAAGGGGGCAGTTCGTCTTCAGTCCGGCAAAAAACATCGTCTGAAGAGGCAAATAGCGCGTCACTTTTTGAATTTTAGAGAAAATATGTGTTTTCGACTCCCATCAAAGGGAGCTCACTGAAAAAATACCCCCGAACTCACGCTGCCTGAATGTGTCCGGCAGAGATTTGCGGATTCGGGATTATTGAACCGCTCAACAAGTCAGATACTATCAATAGACTTATAAATAAACATACTCTAGATGTGCTATTAGCAGTAATGATATACGGAAATATACCATTCTTCATAGTTGTTAGTAAATTATATAAAAGTATTGCTACAAGCAGGGCAAAAAATCTTGATAATCAAACAGAAGCTGAAAAATCTTTAGATAAAATAATTTGCAATGCTAAGTCATTATTAGCACACAAGGCACTGTCATATTGAGATATCAGCTTTGTAGTGGGAGACAGTAATGAAATTTGGTCTTTCAACCAGCTTTATTCATAGAGCTGAAGAATGTGGCCGAAGTATGCTTGCCGCTGGAGAAAGAGTCGTATTCATAACAAAAGAGTGAGAATGAATAAGTTCAACGAGCGCCAAGACCGGCCCAAAAACCGCCGGTCAGGCTTATGGCGTTGGAAAATAAAAAGGAATATAGGATGAGCAGAACATTAACCGGCATCTTAATGTGTGGCATTTGTGTCATTTTAGGCATTGATATGCTCTCTTCACCTATTATTAGATACCGATCCATGGACGTTGATCTGACCGGATTCAACAAACCACTCGGAATTGTGTTTATCATTACAGGCCTTTTATTTCTTTCGACAATCAGATCATTAAAAGGCAAAAAGCATGTTTTTGAAGTTGGGAAGCATCAGGTTTTAGTGAAGAAGAAAAACAAATCGTGGGGAGTTTTGAATTCACTAGATTTGCATTTAGATGATGGACAACTTTTAACTTTTTTCAGTAGTACGGACAAGGTTGCTGCGATGCTTCTTAATGATTTTAATATAGATCAGCAAGCTGAACTTGAAATCAAAACTAGAGATGGTCAACAGTGTGAGTTGATAGGTAAGAATGCTTATGCACACGGAATGGTTTTGAAAAAATAGAAGTGTAGGGGAAATTCGGGGCTGCCTTTGAATATGAAAATGAGTGACGTTCCAATCGGGTAGCCGGGGGTTTTTCTCCCCCAGCCCCCACACCACCGGACATGCGGGTCCGCATCCGGCGGTTCGATAGAATTACCGGGCCGTAGCCGGGTAGTGAAGCTTCACCCACAGTTCTTTGACAGATAATAAACCTTGATCCTTCAGACATTTGTTGGTCAAACCGGTATGGGCTGCAAGTCTTCGGGACATGGCCCACGGGCCACTTCTATTCAGGCCCGCTCGGATGGCGGTGAATTTCTCCGTCCCCAACTTGAGCAGCTCCCGAATCTTGGTACGACACCAGCGCCACTGCTTCCAGTAGCAGAGCCGTATCCTGCGCCGTATCCAGCCGTCTATTTCCGGGATTTCCCGGTAATACTCCGAGATGCCGAAGTACCCCATCCAGCCACGGAGATATTGAGCCAGTTTGTACATCCGGTACTTCATGGAGACCCGCCAGCTTCTTCCGGTATACTGTTTGACGCGGCGTCTGAATTCCTTGTATGCCTTGTCAGACCAGATGATGCGGGTGCCACTGAAGATAAAACCAAGGAAGTCGATGCGGGATGTTCTTGCTACCGCACTCTTGGTTTCATTGACTGTGAGCTTGAGTTTGCTGGTCAGGAAGGTTTTCATTCCTTCCATTACCCGGTCGCCGGCGCGCTGGCTTTTGACGAGGATGACGAAGTCGTCTGCATAGCGGACGAATTTGTGACCGCGTTTCTCAAGTTCTTTGTCCAGTGTGTCGAGCAGGATGTTGGCTAGAAGCGGCGAGAGTGGGCCACCCTGGGGGACACCCAGTCTGGTCTTTTCAAGACGCCCTTTTACCTCTACACCTGCCCGTAAGTACTTGCCGATCAGGGCTAGTACCCGCTTGTCGTGAACTTTCTTGCTCACAAGGTGCATGAGCAGATCATGGTTGACCGTGTCGAAGAACTTGGCAAGGTCAATATCCACGGCAATCCGGTATCCCTGCTGGATGTACTCCCGCACCTTTCGGACAGCATCTTTTGCTGACCGACGGGGACGGAAACCGAAGCTCGATGCGGAGAAGTCCGGATCGAAGATCGGTGTCAACACTTGGGCAATGGACTGTTGGATCAGCCGGTCAAGTACAGTGGGTATCCCCAGCGGACGGGTTCCACCCGTTGCTTTGGGAATCTCTACCCGCTTTACCGGCAAAGGTTGGTAACTGCCTGTCATTAGCGATTCGCGAATAGTGTTCCAGTGAGAACGGGTATGGTCGGGGAATTGTTCGATGGTGATGCCATCGACGCCGGGTGCGCCCTTATTGGCTTTGACCCGTTTCCACGCTTGCTCCATGTTCACACTGGATAATATCCGCTCCAGTAGGTGCTGCTCCGGGGTTGGCTGGTCAATGACGCGCTCCATGGGCATTCCCCCGGACGGGTTCGATATGTCATGAAAGCTCATTGGGGCTCCTCCCCTTTTCTATCGTTCGGCCCTTCGGCGGGGTAAGGCTTCCCGGACTCTCCCGGGCTTGTTTCCAGTTGCCGGATCGCTTGCGGCAACGTCCTTCGCCTACTATGGCTTCTGCTGACTTCTGCTCCATCACGGCAGCTGTTACCAGATGCCGCGCCATCAGGAATCAATGGCATGCGGAGCAGATCTCCCCGGATAAGAACGTGAACTGTGGCTACACAACCGCAGCATTTACCATTTCTCCTGAACCCGAGGGACTTCGTCATGTTGTGCTGACTTGCCCGGATGATGGCCTTGTATGCTGTTTCTGTTCGTCGGCTCATAGCTTTGCGCTCCGGCTTCCTCCAGACCCCTCCTCGCGGAGACGCCCTTGCCTTCGGCTAGTACTTGGTTTACGCTGTCATCGCGACAGTGTTGGATTCACCGTACAGGGGACTTGCACCCCATAAGTTCACGCCCATGACGGGCGTACACAAGGCAGATACACCGGGCCAAAAACCCGCCCGGTGATCTCCCGAGCCGTTGGACAACAAAACATCATGATTCCTGAAGGATTAATTATGAGAAGTCTTACCTTCACACTGTGTTGTTTTTTGTGTATTGGAGCCTTCGGACTAGCCAATGCCGTCAACATAAATGAGACTCAGCAGTCGTCATATATCGATACCCGAATCTGGATTATAAAGAGCCAGACTGATGCCGACGAACACAAATATGTTATCGACCTCCAGAAAGGAACGCTTGCTTCCTCTAATCTTCGCCACATACACAACAGACGTGAAGCTGAATTTGAAGCGCACCTAGCCAACAAGGAAAAACTCTCTTCAGACACTTACTTGCGCTTACAACAGCGGGTAAAAGCCTGGAAAGGCAAATCACTTCCCGATGAAAATCTACTGAAAGCACTTCAGGTGCCCGATTTCATCAGGTGGGTTTCGCCCAGCCCCAATGGTTTATATGCAATTATAATTGCTGACGACATTCCTATCCTATTGGTTGAAATTGATACACTTAGAACATTTTTAATAGGCAAAGGACGCAAAGAGCATTCGTACCTGAAAACACCTGTTGCTTGGTCACACGACTCTCGACTAGTTGTCTTTTCACCTCATGACTCAGACAGTCTCTATTTTTATGACATTAACAAGAAGGCAATTGTTTTAACCAAATCAGGAGTTGGCAGATGGATTCAAGAGTTGTCATGGTCGCCAGATAAGAAACAAGTAGCCGCATTTACTTACCAAAATCGGCGTTTGAGTAAGACACCATTTGGATTGCTGGGCAGTATGTTGGGGCATCCTGACTATCGAAATGATGGTGTCATTTCCGTTTATCGGGTTGAGAAAGAACAGAACTTTTCAATCGTTTTAAAACGTGGAATGAGTGAAATGGATTCCTCTGAAATTGAATTTGAATGGAAGTGAGCTGTTCCAACTCTCGCGTGGACTCGGTCGCGGCGAAAAAGCCCGCCGCAGCCGGTCACGCTCATAGCCGTTGAATCAATAAGAAAATGACCATTATCTATTTAAAAATACTCGCTCCATTACCCCTGCTATTTTTTGCTATTTGGGGATTAAGCAAAAAGTTGAAGGCTGAAAAATGGCAATATATTCTTCCAGCGACTCATTTTCTATATACGGCTTTCCTGACGGTGTTTACCTTAACAAGTAGCAATGAATGGAGCATGATTTTCTGGTTTCCGATTCTGGTTATTGATTTCCCATCATCTTTGTTGGCGTTTATGATCCCTCCATTGCTTGTGATGTTTGGGACAATCCAATGGTTCCTCATCGGTATGGCCATTGATTCAAGAATTGAAAAAAACAGAATATAGATAACCGTGGAATCGACAAGAAGGCGGCAACGCCGCCGCCATGTTGGAGCGAGAAAGGAAAAATGAAATTTAGTGCCTTTTTAAAATCATGGTGGTGGAATTGCTGTGCATCTATATTGATCCTGATGTCCGGAATTGTTTTCTGGAATTTTTTTCTAGTTGGATACATCTATGAACGGCTCAGAATTCCCATAGGTCTTGGAGGAGCAGTTTACCCCATGCTTTTTGCAGTTCCAGTGCTGGCAGGAGCAATAGCCTGGCAATGCATTATCAGAAACAGATTAGGGTCAGCATCAAACCTAAAGAATCTAATGTTAACGGCAATAATCCCAGCAATAATCGCGATTTGTTGCCTTTTCCTTTTTTGCCCAACAGACTCCGAAACGTGGCTTCCGGGTCTTTTATTTAGAAAGTAGAAGATTCAACTATCGGCGGCAGACGGTCTTCGCTGACGCTTCGCCGCTGCGCCGAAGCCCCGTTGGCCCTACTTCCACGCAACCCAACTATCATGAAGAGGATTATGAAGCAGATTAAGCTTTGGATACATAATTTAGCATTTAATTGGCGATGCCCGAAAATTATTAGAATGATTGAGGACTTGTTCTTCGGTGACGATGAGCACCGCCTTGCGGGTTTTTCATTCCCTCGGGAATTTATTCCCTTTGAAACCACAACAAGCGCATGCCGATACTTCTCTGATCTTGAAATACCTATGATACGAAGACGGACAATAGAGCTATTTCAAAGCAGTTTTCTAGATGGGTACACAAATAACAGCATTGAAATGCTTGAATCACTGGTGTTGGCGCGGCCCTTTAGTGCTCCGATTGCAATACCGATTTCTTCAGATATTCTGCAAGATCTTTTTAAACGTTCGGTGACGCGCCATCTAGGACCACTAGATAAAGCCTTTTTTATGATAGAAGAGTTACTGCGGAGCAAGGACGTTTCTGGTGCCGTTGTAGATATCGGCAAAAAAAACATCCTTTATCAGCATAGTTTCCCGAAGGTACGCGACCTTCTAATCTTCATCCTCCAGAACACGAAAATTTGCATCTCCGATATTCGGCGCTTTTCAAAAAAACTTGGTCTGGAATATGAACATGAAGGTGAAATCAAGACTTTCTATAACTATATGAACATGATGCTGCACAATTTTGCAGTGGAATCATCCATGCGCCCACGAGAGTCTAAAAAACGTGGTTATTTTGTATGCTCGGCCATTCATCCCATTTACGATGATTACATTGATAGCGGAATGTTCGATGCGTCTTTCCCGGCAAGGCTGAGCGAATATTTGAATGGTTCTAGTTTTGATCCAAAGAACCAATATGAACGATCCATCTTTGTGCTTCTAGAAGAACTTAAAATTCTATTTCCTCTTAGCAAGCATAAAACACTCTGGCACACACTATCAGAGCTTCATGATGCGCAGGTTAGGTCTCACATGCAATCCTTCGAAGACCTAACTTTGGAGCAGACACTCGAAATTTCCTTTGAGAAGGGCGGCCTTGCTTTTGCGTTCTATGGGTATGTTGTATGTGGAGGCCTAACGGAGCTACAGTTTGCACATTTCTATTCTATGGGCGCAATCTTTCAGCTCATGGACGATCTTCATGATGTAGAAGATGACTTGACGGAAGGTGTGATGACAGTTTTCACTAAAGATGTGAAGGAAAATGGAGCCATCCGTAGGTCGTTGCTTGGACTTGTATCTATGCAAGATGCGTTCGAGTGCAAAACGGGACTGGTATATGATTTCAAAAATCCAAAGCTTGTAAGGCTTATAGAGATGATTGGGGTCAGATACGACACTACGAGGTTTATTGCACTCTCAGCGCAGTTTGTGGATTGCAACGTGATGGAATTCTTCAGGGAGAAGTATTTTTTGAACAAGCTTTCGATTGAGAGTTTGTTTCAAAATACACGCGAACACGAGAACCTAGACAATTATCTGCTGATCATAGACCGACTGATGCAATTCGGGCGGATGCGTGCACATGCAGATTAAATACGCACTCTTACATGGCGCATTTCAGTCGCCAACGAGCTGGAAAGTCCCCCATGGCTTCTCTGAGCATGTCATCTGTTTAGATTGCAGCACATTGAGCCGCTTTCAAACTGACACTGAAGCAGTGCTTAGTGGCATCGAAAAATCGCCGACACATCTAATCGTAGTGGCGACATCGTTGGGATGTATTCATGGCATTGAGTTGGCGAATCGCGCCGCTAATCAGAATACAGTCCGCATCACACTGGTATTATGCGCAGTCCCCAGTATGGTTGTTTACCAATGGCAAACGCAAACGCTGTGTAGTGTGCTGAACAGGCTTGATTTCCTCAGGAATCTTCCCCTCCCCAAATGGCTGGCCAGAAAAGTTTGGACAACTGCCAGCCATCAAGAGAACATCAGCCTTCTGTCTGCCCTGCCGCCAAATCAGCAGCAAATTTCTGAACACGTTGAAACGCACGTCATATATACTCTATTTGATTTTTTGGCCGGCACAAAATACCGACAAGCTAGATGGGTGCACCTGCGATCCAAAAGCACCCCGAAGACCAATTTAACATTGCTCACTCATTATCCCTACATATTCGACAGGCAACGCTTTTGGTCCTATCTTCGCCGTTTGAGTCTCAATGATGTTTGAATATTTGCTATCCAGTGACATTACCCAAACTTGGGCATTTCTCCTGTCTTTTTCAAATGGCGTTATAGGGCTGCCCCCGAGTGAGTTATTGTCTTTCAAAGCAGCGCAGGCTGAAGCCAAATTGACAATTGCCACCTTGTTTCTCGTTATGGTTGTTGGGTCAGTGACTGCAGGGTTTCTTATGTTCCTATTTGGCCGCTCTCTTAAGTCGATACACTGTTTTCAAAAATTGGCGTCGCGCGTAATTAAAATAGAACACTGGCCTTCAATATCAGAAGGCGAGTACTATCGTGCTATTCTCTTCGGAAGACTGACACCAGGCATTCGCTCTCAGATTCCAATGCTGGCAGGTTTTTTGGGTGGCAACTTCCGAATTTTCTGGCGAGCGCATTTTCTAGGCACCTTTATTTGGTATGGGTTCTGGGTAGGGCTTTCCAAGGGCTTGCTGATTCTTACCTTACACAGCAATTATAAAACTGTTCATGTTTTTGGATTGCTCGCAATCAGCATGATTGTTGTTCATGCCTTTCGGTATTTTTTGCCAATTATGAGAAAGGTTTTTCGGATCATCTGTTCCCCAACGCGCTAGGTTAGCCATCCAAAAGATCCCGAGGGAGCAACCCTTGACACGAGACAAAAGTAAAAAGACAGAAGGCTAAAAAGACGAAGTCCCAACCAGCCGGTTGGACACCGCCCCTAAAAACCGGGCGGGTCAACCGGGCACCCCGTTGAGCACGAGATAAAGGCTATGAGAAAAAACAACGAAAATTCAAACCGCAAAACAGAATTCGCTGAGATAATTTATGGTCTCTCCGTTCTTGTTCTCATATGTCTTGGAATCGCAAGGTTCACAATGAATGATTCAGCAAGGGATCTCATCGATAAATCGTTTTTGCCAGTTATAGGAATTTTCATAATATTGAGTGCGAACATAGAATCACGAAGAGGCATAAGCAACAGAATGAGTGTGTGGGGAAGTGTCCGCAAACAGCGCGACCCTGAGTCATTTGCAGGGTGGATTAACTTCAAATATTTCATCGGAGTCGCGATCATTATAGGTGGAGTTATTCGTCTCCTCAGGCAATCATAGACCAAATAAGCGAGCCCAAGACCCAGTTGAGCAGATAAGAAAGAACCAATAATGAAAATGTCATTTCTCGAATTTATGCTGCTCATAGCTGTTGCCGCCATCCAAGGTGTTATTTTGCCCGGAAGTATGGTCTGTTGCACGCGGTACAGGACAAAAGCAGCAATACTGATGTTTCTTGGCTCGACCTCTATGCTCTTATCATCAGTTGTATTGGCAATGGTACGACCAGATGTGCCGGGAAGAATAAAACCGACTGACTTCCATGAAGGCTATGTCGCTCTGAAAAGCCAAATGAGCTGGATGTATTATCCGCTTTACGGCGGAATGGTTCTTTTTGGATTGGCTACATTATGGCTTGTTATGGAGACCCGTAAGCAACACGACAAGTAAGTTCGGAAAAAAACAGCGATGCCCAATCGGGTAGCCGGGGGTTTTTCTCCCCCAGCCCCCACACCACCGGACATGCGGGTCCGCATCCGGCGGTTCGATAGAATTACCGGGCCGTAGCCGGGTAGTGAAGCTTCACCCACAGTTCTTTGACAGATAATAAACCTTGATCCTTCAGACATTTGTTGGTCAAACCGGTATGGGCTGCAAGTCTTCGGGACATGGCCCACGGGCCACTTCTATTCAGGCCCGCTCGGATGGCGGTGAATTTCTCCGTCCCCAACTTGAGCAGCTCCCGAATCTTGGTACGACACCAGCGCCACTGCTTCCAGTAGCAGAGCCGTATCCTGCGCCGTATCCAGCCGTCTATTTCCGGGATTTCCCGGTAATACTCCGAGATGCCGAAGTACCCCATCCAGCCACGGAGATATTGAGCCAGTTTGTACATCCGGTACTTCATGGAGACCCGCCAGCTTCTTCCGGTATACTGTTTGACGCGGCGTCTGAATTCCTTGTATGCCTTGTCAGACCAGATGATGCGGGTGCCACTGAAGATAAAACCAAGGAAGTCGATGCGGGATGTTCTTGCTACCGCACTCTTGGTTTCATTGACTGTGAGCTTGAGTTTGCTGGTCAGGAAGGTTTTCATTCCTTCCATTACCCGGTCGCCGGCGCGCTGGCTTTTGACGAGGATGACGAAGTCGTCTGCATAGCGGACGAATTTGTGACCGCGTTTCTCAAGTTCTTTGTCCAGTGTGTCGAGCAGGATGTTGGCTAGAAGCGGCGAGAGTGGGCCACCCTGGGGGACACCCAGTCTGGTCTTTTCAAGACGCCCTTTTACCTCTACACCTGCCCGTAAGTACTTGCCGATCAGGGCTAGTACCCGCTTGTCGTGAACTTTCTTGCTCACAAGGTGCATGAGCAGATCATGGTTGACCGTGTCGAAGAACTTGGCAAGGTCAATATCCACGGCAATCCGGTATCCCTGCTGGATGTACTCCCGCACCTTTCGGACAGCATCTTTTGCTGACCGACGGGGACGGAAACCGAAGCTCGATGCGGAGAAGTCCGGATCGAAGATCGGTGTCAACACTTGGGCAATGGACTGTTGGATCAGCCGGTCAAGTACAGTGGGTATCCCCAGCGGACGGGTTCCACCCGTTGCTTTGGGAATCTCTACCCGCTTTACCGGCAAAGGTTGGTAACTGCCTGTCATTAGCGATTCGCGAATAGTGTTCCAGTGAGAACGGGTATGGTCGGGGAATTGTTCGATGGTGATGCCATCGACGCCGGGTGCGCCCTTATTGGCTTTGACCCGTTTCCACGCTTGCTCCATGTTCACACTGGATAATATCCGCTCCAGTAGGTGCTGCTCCGGGGTTGGCTGGTCAATGACGCGCTCCATGGGCATTCCCCCGGACGGGTTCGATATGTCATGAAAGCTCATTGGGGCTCCTCCCCTTTTCTATCGTTCGGCCCTTCGGCGGGGTAAGGCTTCCCGGACTCTCCCGGGCTTGTTTCCAGTTGCCGGATCGCTTGCGGCAACGTCCTTCGCCTACTATGGCTTCTGCTGACTTCTGCTCCATCACGGCAGCTGTTACCAGATGCCGCGCCATCAGGAATCAATGGCATGCGGAGCAGATCTCCCCGGATAAGAACGTGAACTGTGGCTACACAACCGCAGCATTTACCATTTCTCCTGAACCCGAGGGACTTCGTCATGTTGTGCTGACTTGCCCGGATGATGGCCTTGTATGCTGTTTCTGTTCGTCGGCTCATAGCTTTGCGCTCCGGCTTCCTCCAGCCCCCTCCTCGCGGAGACGCCCTTGCCTTCGGCTAGTACTTGGTTTACGCTGTCTCGCGACAGTGTTGGATTCACCGTACAGGGGACTTGCACCCCATAAGTTCACGCCCATGACGGGCGTACACTAAGCGCAGCACCGGTCGGCAAAAACCCGCCGCCGGTGTGCTCTCAGCCGTTGCTGCAAATACCTTGAACGTCAACGCTATCACTGTTCCGTCAGAAACTATCTTTGCAACCAAGCTCAAGGTGATGATGCTTTGGGGAATACCCCGTTATATCCGTTCCGGCGGACTGAACATGGACGCAGATTATCTGATGCAAGTGGTGAAGGCGAAAGATGGCAACAGTGAGACTGTCAAACAGTATATGCTCTCAAGTGGTATGACTTCGTCGGCATTGGAGCACAGCGTTCCGGAACAGATCTTTTCAACGCCGCAATCTAAAGTTGAAGTGCGAAGCTTGGGGGGACGTTGCTCACTAATTAACTATTGCCACCAATCCACGCCAGTGCTATTCTCCTCTCATGCCACGCCAACCACGCCTTGACATACCACACGTCCTGCAGCACGTCATCGTTCGCGGGATTGAACGCCGCGATATTTTCGCTGATGACGCTGACAAGGAACGCTTTGTGGCAAGCCTGTCTGCCCTGCTCTCTAAAAGCGCCACAAAGTGTTATGCCTGGGCGCTCATGTCGAACCATTTTCATCTGCTGCTTATGCCGACCACTGTTTCCCTTGCAGAGACCATGCGTCGCCTGCTCACCGGCTATGCTGTCTATTTCAACCGGAAATACAACCGCTGCGGTCATCTGTTCCAGAACCGCTACAAATCCATCCTCTGCGAGGAAGAACCGTACCTGCTTGAACTTGTCCGTTATATCCACCTGAATCCGTTACGGGCCGGAATGGTTGCCGATCTGGACGGACTGGAGCACTACCTCTGGAGCGGCCATGCAGTTTTACTTGGTAAGCGGACCATGGAAGGTCAGGAAACAGAAGAGATACTGGCACGATTTGGGCTGGAAAGAGCCCGCTCAATGCATGCCTATCAGCAGTTCATTGCCGACGGTGTTGCTGCCGGACAGCGCAACGATCTGATTGGAGGCGGACTGAAGCGCAGCCAGCCTGATTGTATGGAGAGCGGAGAAATAGCAGCCTTTGACGAGCGCATACTCGGCAGTGGCGAATTTGTCGAACTACTGACCGGTGGAGCCAGACAGGGTGAGCTGCATAAACCGCGACTTACATTGAGTGCTCTTCTCGATAAAGTCAGTGCCGTAACCGGAGCACCTTTAGAAAAACTGCAGAGTCCCGGCAAGGAACGGGCCATCGCACGAGCCAAAGCCATCTTCTGCTACTGTGCTGTGCGTGAGTACGACTATACGGCGACTGAGGCCGGAAAAATTGTGGTAATTGGCTCGGCAGGCGCATCAATGGCGGTCCGACGGGGTGGAGAACTGCTGAAAGATGATCAGGAACTGCGAATAAAGTTGCTGAAAGTAGGTGGTTAGTTGATTAGCAAGCAACGTTATATATGACTGAGAGCTACAGATTTTTCCCCGGAAATTATAGATAAAATAATAAGTTACCAGTCTTGTAGTTCTATTGTCAGCCTGTTATTGAATAGCCATTTATTCAACATACCAGGAGGACAGAATGGAAGCTGTAACGGATAGTCTGGCGTTGTTCAGACAGATGAAGGCATCAGTCAGGGGCTCGGAAAAACATCTGCTAGTCGGCATCGATGTTGCCAAGAACAAGCACCATGCTTTCTTTGGAACACCCAATGGCAGAACGCTACGCAAGAACATGATCTTTGACAACAGCTTACAAGGATTCGAGAATCTGCGCAGTTTAGCCGGAGATCTCAAGAATCAACATGGCCTGGTCGAGGTTGTGTATGGACTTGAGCCTACAGCCTCCTACCACAAGCCCTTAGCCGAATATCTGCTGCGACAGAAGGAGCAGGTTGTCTATGTATCCAATGTGGCCGTGGCAAAGAATCGAGCGCTACTGGATGGCCGTTGGGACAAGAACGACAAGAAGGATGCCGCCAATGTTGCCGATCTGGTGGGCCAGAGCCGCTGCCTCTTCTATGAGCTACCGCAAGAGAACCTGCGTGAATTACGCAGCCTGATTGGTTTCAGGATCAGGCTGAAGAAGGAAGAGCACGCACTGAAAATGCGGCTGAGAAATAATGTTCTTGCCCAGTTCTTTCCCGAATTGGACCAGCTCTACATCAAAGCAGGGCAACCGGACGACCTGATTCTTTCAATTGCCGAACATTGTCTGGACCCGAGGGAAATTGCCGGGATGGAGTTCGACGCCTTCCTGAAGCTCATTACAAAACGCAAGATCAGGATAGAACAGGAAAGACGTCTGCGCGAGCTTTGGGAGACTGCCGGAGAGTCCGTTGGTTGCCTTGTTCATGACGCCGCCAGATGGGAGGCCAAGAGTCTCGTCTGCCAGCTGAAGTCGATTCGTGAAACGGTCAAGGGTAATGAGCAGTTGATGGCAAAAGCAGCAAAGCAGTTTTCTGAATATGAGTGCCTTCTGTCTATTCCCGGATTCGGTCCGATTATTTCGGCCATGGTTCTTGCCGCCATCGGCAATCCTGTCCGGTTTCAGAATCAGGGACAGGTAGTGCGTCTGGCCGGACTGGACTTAAGTGCCGAGCGGAGCGGCAAGAACAGCAACAGTGCCAAGCCGGTGATCTCCAAGCAAGGGAAAGCGGCACTGCGTTACGCCCTGGTGCAAGCGGCAATGGTTGCCTCCACAGCGAATCCGGTTATCAGGACTTACTTTAGCAAATTAATCAGAGGTCGCGAGCTTGAGCGCGGCATCAACCTGAAGATGAAAGTCAAGCTGGCGGCAAAGCTTTTGGTTGTGGCCTGGACACTTATGAAGAAGAGAGAACCATTTAATCCTTCCTGCTTCACGGGATAACCACCCTAGAGGCAGGCAGTAGGCGAGATAAGCCCGTTTAACAACGTAGAGGCAGCAATGACCTCGGGAGGGACAATACCGGGCATCTCACTAAAATCTTGGAGCTTTGATAAGGAATGATAGACAACCCAGTTCCCGATGCGGGCGGGGGATGTCGGATACAAGTAACGATTAAGCTCAAGGTTTGCCGTAAGTGAGAGACTCGCCATTTCACCAAAGCAAGGGATAGCTGCGCCCGCAATCCGCAAGGATGACTAACTATTTGATTTTAAAAGAGCGATATTTTCAGTTGACAGGTGGACTATAGAATGTCCCCTTTGTCTCCCTTTTAATAAACATCCCGTTTGGTTCACCCCTTAAACAGCTTCATTTTCTGGTATACGGCACTGCGCAGTTTCACCAGTTCGGATTCCTGCGCTTTCGGGACATTTTAGACCTGTCATGGAAGACAGCCCTCGACAAATGATTATTCATAATAGTCACAGTTGACAACAATGCGGAGGGTATTTCATTTTTGTCGTCCTGCCAGCCAAGCCCTGCCTTCTGTAGTGAGCTGGTATTTTTGCAAACGGCTGTTGGGCTTGTCGGGAATAGTGTATGCGATTAGCCTCTTTTGCAAAAGTTCCTTAATTGCACGATTGATAGCACCGGAAATTCGCTCATGTCCAACTGCTTCAGCGATCTCCGAACGCCCCATCGCTCCGGCAGTGAGAGCCACCAAAGCCTTTTGTGATATTTCCGACTCTAGCCCCGACTCTAGCCCCGACTCTAGCCCCGACTCTAGCCCCGACTCTAGCCCTATGACTTGGGTCATCGACTCTGATTGTGACTCTGGCTGCATGCTTTTCGCGGTACCCGCGCGCTGCTTGCGACGGATGGTCACGATGAAACAACCAACATCCACGCGGAATTCCGGCGGATGCAGTCCGGTTGATCGGCAGAGCTCCAGCATGTCGAGGGTGCCGGATCCTGCCTTTTCGATATATTTGCTCAGGTAAAGTGGTTCTGCAATGAGCGGATTAACCGGCAAGGAGGGGTGCGGCCTGATCAATTTGGCCAGAGTCATGGGGGGTCGCAATTCGCCTGGGCTCCAGATCTCAAGCCGATCTGAAAACAGCATCACCTGGACGCTGCCGGTACTGGTGTAATCTCGATGCGCAACGGCGTTGACAATTGCCTCAGACACGACCTCACGGGGAATTTCATAGGCCACCGGCGCCTGTGGACCGTCTTTCCGTGTTCCCACCCAGAGATCGATCTTGGACATCACGAAATCCACCGCCTGATCAACCAGTTCGAAGAGTGTCCCTTGAAGATATGGTAGGAGGGGATCGGTTTATGAACGTGTGTGGCGTGAAAATGCATACACTTCACTTCGGATGAAAGCAGGTAGCGCTGAGGCTGTACTCCGAAAAGCAGGACTGCTGCTTGAGAAGGGCGACCATGATCAAGCAGGTTCAAATGCTCCAGAACTGAGGCCGGAGTTGTATCTTCATCAAGAGCAAAGCCCCGCGCCCGACGGGCACTCCGAAGAAATGACCGAATTTTTTCTTCGTCAAGATCTTTAATGGTAGCCTTCAGGCAAGGCGCGGCATCAAATGGTCCGCTACGGATCAACTCATTAGCCACCAGATACTGCACCAGTGCGGCATAAAGACTGGTTATCAATTCAGTAATAGCATTGAAACGGCGGCGGATGAGCTGTTCACCCGCCTTGCGGATCAGAGCCTGCATTCCGGGATGACGGGAAGAGTCATCATTCCCTTTGACTAAGATGAGCCGTTCCTTGCCACTGGTTGTGGCATGGTCGAATTCCCGTTCAGTGGGCGAAATCCCATCAGCGTTAACGTAGCCATAGTCATTGCCGAAAAGGCCAACATAGATGGCGCTTTGCTCCACCTCAGACAAGTAGACTTCATCAGCACACCGGTCGGAAGCAGGTAGATCCTCGAAGAGAAACACCTCGAAAAAGCGGCGGAGCAGTGGATCACCATGCACGTACTCTTTCAGCGCCCGACGGTCGTCAGCCAGTTCTTTCTGCACGGAACTGATGAATATCTGTTTCCTTGTCATCATTGACACCTCAACAAAAAAAGCACCCTGACATTATCTGCCAGGGTGCTTTTTATCACATTCCGCCAATTAAAAACAGTTCAAGGTTTAAGCATTTCCGAATTCTGTGGAATCTTCCTGAAACTCCCAATCTGACGCCATCTAACTCCCCTCTACTCTAGGGCGCGCCAACAGCCAGGCCACCAGCGAGCGTTGTCCATCAATCCACCGCCCGGCAACCCGGCCCGCTCAACCGGCTGCGGCCACCGCTGCCGGCCTCCACCTGAATCTGGGTGCCGATTCGCTCCTTGAGGGCCGGGACATGGGAGATGATGCCGATCAGCTTGCCGTCCTGCTGCAGCCCGGAAAGGGTTTCCAGGGCGGTTTCCAGAGCGTCTTCATCAAGGGTGCCGAAGCCTTCGTCGAGGAAGAGGGAATCTACCCGGACGTTGCGGCTCGCCATGCTGGAGAGGCCGAGAGAAAGGGCAAGGCTGGCGATGAAACTCTCGCCCCCGGACAGGTTCTTGGTGGAGCGGATCTCCCCGGCCTGATAGTTGTCGATGACGTTCAGCTCCAGCGGTTCAGAACTGTCCCGAATCAGGATATAACGGTCGCTCATCTTCTGCAGCTGACGGTTGGCGTGGGCCACCATCAGCTCGAAGGTCAGCCCCTGGGCAAAATTACGGAACTTCTTGCCGTCGCTGGAACCTATCAGGCTGTGCAGTTTCTCCCAGCGCTCACATTCCCGTCTTTGCCGTTCAATGGCCAGAAGCCGGCTCTGATGGCGCTCCTGCTGCTGCGCGTGCTGCTGCAGTCTCTGCTCAAGAGCACCCAGCCCCTTGTGCAGCTCGCTCAGCTCCCCGCTGACAGCGGCGTTCTCAACCCGGAGCAGGTCAAGCGGTTTGTCGGTCAGATTCCTGGCCAGTTCAGCCGCCAAAGAGTCACGGCGGTCCTGCTGCCGGGTCTGCAGGGCGGTTTCCGTCTGCCGCAGGCTGTCAGCCATTTGTGCCAGCGCCTCGAAGCGCTCTTGGGGCAGGCACGCCTGCAGATAAGCTGCCTCATCGACAAAACCGTTCTCACTGAGACGCACACGAAAAGCACCTTCCAGTCCAGACAACTGCCTGCCTCTCTGATCAATAGCGCTGTTAAGCCGTCCAATCTGCCCGGTCAGGGCATCCAGCTCAGCCTGAAAGCGGTTCAGCTCCTTGAGTGCCTCTTCACGCCGTTCAGAGGCAACGCGTAATGCATCAGTCAGCCGTTTTTCCTCCAGATCCGGACTGCGCTCGCCGTAAAGTTCCAGTCGCAGCTCAACCAGGGCAGCACGGCCGGAGCTTATGTCGCGCAGCTCCTGTTCCTTCTCATTGAGCATCTTTTCAGCTGCCGCCAGTAGCGCCTGCTGTTGTGCCTTATCAGCGATTAATTCTGCCCGCACTTTTTCCAGACGCTCTCTGGTCTGCAGCTGTTGCCCGTAGGCGTCGCGCCGGGCAGTCAGGGCTGCCAAGAGCCCCGCAGCACCCTCCGCAGTGATCTCCGTATAGCCGAATTCGGCCACCACTTGGGCGACGTTGGCCAGCAGCCGCTCAAATTCTGCGTGAAGAGTTACCGCCTCCACCTCCAGACGATGCAGCTCCGCCAGCGCCGCTTCTGCCCCCAGGCGGGCGGTTAGCCGGGTCTTATCATGCTCTGCCAGTTCTTCTTTTAGTTTGTGAAGTTTCAGTTGGGCGCTCCGCTCTGCCTCTGCGTGCTGTTCGCCACTCTGAATAAAACTCCGCAGCATGAGCAGAGCCGACTGGCAAGCGTCAGACTCTCTGCGAATGGCTTCCGCCCAGGCAGTTGCGGCGATGCTAACCCCCAGCTCAACAAAACCGGCAGCGCAGAAGGCGCTGTCCCGCTGCTGCCGCGCCTGAAGTTCGTTCACTTCCTGGCCGGCATGAGCCAGATCCTTGTCAACAGCGACCAGTTCCTGTCTGGTTCCGGCAAGCTGCTCCCGCACCAGCCTGACCGCGGCGGCAGCCAGCTCCAGCTCCTTTTGGGCAGTATCCGCCTGTGGTAGATTACCGGCGGCATACGGGTGCTCACTGGCACCGCACAAAGGGCACGGCACTCCGTCTTGAAGCTGGCGACGATCCTCTTCCAGACTGCGCACCCGGTTTAGTAGCAGAACATTTGCCTGCAACTGAGCAGCGACCTGCTCACGCAGCTCAGTTTCGCTGCTCAGGGAGAGTTGCTG
Organism: uncultured delta proteobacterium; assembly: GCA_963787125.1. GTDB lineage: Bacteria > Desulfobacterota > Desulfuromonadia > Geobacterales > DSM-12255 > VEOV01. Next base: position 119,042 of record CAWBBV010000004.1, on the reverse strand, counting down.
CCGGACAAGCGTTTGCCGCTTGCGCTCAAGCTCTTCCTGCCGCTCTTTGACCGCTGCCAGCGTTGCGCTATCACCATCGAGTCGCGCCACTGCTTCCTGCACCGTCCGCAACCGTTCCTGCCTGCTTACCAACGTTTCCGCTTCAGCGCGCCATATAGACAGATCACGTCCTTGCAATGCAGCTTCACCCTCTGCACATAATACTGACAGTCGCTCTTCAGCATCGGCGACAGCCTGCTGAACCGCCTGCCAGGCTCCATCTGCCTTGCCGCAGGTCAACCCGGCAGCCTCATTCAGACCGGCCTGTCGGTCCAGTTTGACACTGACTTCACTGCACTGTTTAGTCTGGGCCGTAAGCGCCTGCAGCTGTTGCTCGATCCCGGTGAGCGCCGCTACCAGACCGGCATCATCCTGATGCCGCTCCAGAAAAGCCACAACCGTTTGCAACTCTTCTCCGCTACTCTGAAGACGCTGCTCGCAGCCGGTTATTGCCGTGCGAAAGCCGTTGTTCTGCTGACCGTCTCTTTCGATCCCTGCCGTTAAGCCGTTCAGCTGGGTCGTAGCTTCCTTAAGCCTGACATCAAGCTCGCGCGTGCGGCGAATCAGTTCTGCCTCAGCTGCCTGCTCTTCCCCGGCGGCCTTCAGTCCGGCCTCTGCCAACTGGCAGCCATCAAAAGCCGCCTGCCAGCCGAGTTGCAGTTGGGGGCGGTGTTCGGCGGCACGGGTCAGTTCCTCCTGCTCACCCGCCTGCTGGGAGCGGAGCAAAAGAATATGGGCATGGTCACCGCCAAGTTTCAGGGCACGGCCGGCCAGCGCCAGCTGCGCCAGTTCCCCGGCAGCCCCCTCCTTGCGCTCTTCAAAGACAAGCCTCTCCTGCTGCAGCTGCAGCAGTTCATTCTCAAGGTTCGCAATCCGTTCACGCCAGGACTGGGCTGCGCGAATTATCAAGGCAGCACTGCTCAGGGCGCTTTCAGCCTTTTGCAGATCAGACTGCTCAGCAAAGAGGCCCTCCAGTTCCCCGGGAGCAAGCAGCTGGATGCCGTCAAGCTCGGCGCGTAACTCCCCGAGTAACCTGTTCTCTTCGCTGCGCCGCTCATGAACCTTAATGGAAATCCGGCTGTAGATGGCGGTACCGGTGATCTGTTCCAGAATCGGTGCCCGCTCATCGGGACGGGCCTGCAAAAAGGCGGCAAAGCCCCCTTGCGCCAGGAGCATGGAGCGGGTGAAGCGATCGAAGTCCATGCCGGTGACTTCCTCAACCTTGTCGGCCACGGCGCGCAGCTTTGATTCGAGGATCAGGCCGCTTTCAGCCACGGCAATTTCATGTTTCGGTGCCTGCAGCTGGCCGTCTGCCAATTTGCGCGAGCGGTGCTGGCTCCAGTGGCAGCGAAAGCGCCCCCTGGCCGTTTCAAATTCAATCTCAGCAAAACATTCGCCGCTCTGCCGCGCCATGATTTCGTTGTCACTCTGGGTGATCCTCCCCAAACGGGGGGTCTGGCCGTAGAGAGCCAGACAGATGGCATCGAGAATGGTGGTCTTGCCGGCACCGGTCGGTCCGGTGATGGCAAAGATACCGCTGGAAACATAGTCGGGGTGCCTGAAATCTATTTCCCAGATCCCGGCCAGGGAATTGAGGTTCTTGAAGGAGAGACGGAGAACTTTCATAACCCCCCCGATGAGGTGTCTTCATGGAGCGCAGCAACAGTCTCGCGAAAGGTCGCCACCAGCTCGGCCTGCTGCTCCGGCGGCACTTCATGGGCGCTGAGACAGCGGGCAAAGACATCATCGACGCTGAGATCATCGAGGGTCTCTTCCGTCGCCATCCGGCTCAGGGTCTGTGCCACAAGACGCATGTTCTTGGTGCGCAGAATTTCCAGGCGCGAGCCGTCGATCAGGTTCCGCAAACGCTCTTGCAGGTCGCCGATGACCTCAAGCCCTTCATAGATAACCTCCAGCCAGACCGGAACAGTCTCTTTTTTCAGCGCGGCAATTCGCTCGCTGATCTGCCGCCAGTCGCCGCGCACCGTGGCCAGCGTCTGAAAGCATGGCACAGCTATTTCCGCGGCAGTTATGCCGTTAACATCCAGCGTCACCGCGATCACGGTCTTGCGCTGGCCGGCTTCACCGAAACTCATCGCCAGAGGGGCCCCTGAATAGCGGCGGACATCGGAGCCACCCACAAGTTGGCCGAGGTGCAGATGGCCGAGGGCGAGGTAGTCGAAGCAGTCAGGGAAGAGATCGGCACGAACCTGGCCGAGGGAACCGACGTACAGCTCCCGCACTCCGTCTCCTTCAACAGTCTGACCACCGCTGGCAAACAGGTGCCCCATGGCGATAATGGGAAGACTGCCCCCCAGTTCGGTGCGTCTGGCAAGGGCTGCGGCGCCTACCTGGAGGTAGTGCTCGCGAATACCATCCACCAACTTGCGCCCTTTGTCCTCACAGGTTTCGCCCGCCTCGGCCCGGCGGATATCGCGATCACGCAGATAGGGGACGGCACAGACAAGCAGCTCCGGTCTGCCGGCAGCCGAATTCAGCACCACCAGCTCATCCGTCGGGGCGGTCATGCAGCCGACCACATGGACATGGAGAAACCGCAGCAGCTCGCGGGGAGCATTAAGGAGAGAGGGTGAATCGTGGTTCCCCGCGGTCACCACCACGTGGCGACACCCCGCCCCGGCGCAGCGGCAGAGAAAACGGTAATAAAGTTCCAGCGCCCGGTTACTGGGGGTGCTGTTGTCAAAAACATCACCGGCAATCAGCAGCGCTTCGACCCCTTCGGCTGCAATGCAGTCGAGCAGCCAGTCGAGAAAGCGCTCGAACTCCTCGTAGCGTTTGCGGCCGTAAAGGGCCCGACCGATGTGCCAGTCAGAGGTGTGGAGGATTTTCATTGCAAACCGATTCCTTCGTAAGTTAGAAGATATTTTCTGTGCTTTTCAGGCAGACAATATCTTCGTTAACGCACTTATCCTGTTTATCAGGGTTAGGACTCATCAAAAAACGCCCTGACAATTATCTGCCAGGGCGCTACTTATCAGTTCTTACCGGTTAAGATAAACTCGACTTCAGTCAATGCAGCAGATCTTCTGCTCGCGTGCCGCCTTTGTTTCGTCAAGCCTGGTCACCGGCATGGTGACCGGCATGGCGGCAAATGCTCCCGGATTGCTTTCTGCCAGCTTGGCCGCTTCGATCATGATCTCGATAAAAGCGTCCATTGTTGCCTTGCTTTCGGTTTCGGTCGGTTCGATCATGATCGCCTCTTTGACAATCAGAGGGAAATAGACGGTCGGCGGATGATACCCCTTGTCAATGAGGAACTTGGCGATATCGATCGCATGGACGCCGTTTGCGGCCTGTTTTGCAGCGGAAAAAACACATTCATGCATGCAGGTCACGTCGTAGGGGAGGTCGTAGTAGGCTTTGAGCCGCTCCTTGATATAGTTGGCATTGAGGACGGCCTGTTCAGAGACTTCAATCAGTCCGGCTTTGCCGAGCATAATGATGTAGGCGTACGCCTTGACCATGACACCGAAGTTGCCGAAGAAACTGGCGGTACGACCGATGCTGGCGCCATTGTCGCTTTCGATGGAGAGTTTGCCGCTGCCGTTTTTGATGATGCGCGGGGAGGGGAGAAACGGAATCAGCGACTTCTTCACCCCGACCGGCCCGGAACCGGGTCCGCCGCCGCCGTGGGGGGTGCCAAAGGTTTTGTGAAGATTCACATGGATGACATCGAAGCCCACATCGCCCGGCTTAACCTTTCCCATAATGGCGTTAAGGTTGGCGCCGTCGTAATACATGAGGGCATCATGGGAGTGGGCAATATCGGCAATCTCTTTAATATGTGGGTTGAAGAGCCCAAGGGTGTTGGGACAGGTCATCATGACTGCTGCCACTTCATCGCTCATCGCCTTTTTGAACAGCTCCAGATCCATGTCGCCGTACGGAGCAGTGGGAATGGTTATGATCTCGTAACCGGCAATAGCTGCGGAAGCAGGATTCGTCCCATGGGACGAGTCAGGGACAACGACGTAGCGCTTCTTGGCCTTGTTCCCTTTAGCGGCATGGTAGGCGGCAATCAGGAGTATCCCGGTCATCTCGCCGTGGGCGCCCGCCAAAGGCTGGGTCGTCACTTCATCCATGCCGGTGATCTCTGCCAACAGGCTCCCGAGATCCTGCAGCATTCCGAGCGTCCCCTGACAGAACGCCTCACCGCCCGGCAAAAGGGCCGTCATTGGGTGGAACGGCGCAAAAAGTGTTGCGGCGTTTTCCAATATTTTGGCGTTGTATTTCATGGTACAGGAGCCGAGCGGGTAGAAGTTCGTATCTACCGAAAAGTTGCGGCGGGATAGATTGGTAAAATGACGCACGGCATCCAGTTCGGATATCTCCGGCAAAGCCGCGGCCTCTTTGCGAAGAAGCCCTTGAGGAAGCGGAGCGGCAACAGCAACATCGGAGGCGGGTAGTTTTACCCCGAGACGCCCAGGTATCGATTTCTCATAGATCAGTTGCATTGAAGCACCTCCTGCAGCGCCTGGGCAAAGCGGTCAATCTCACTTTTCGACCGTTTCTCGGTAACGGTCACAATAAGACCGTTTTCAAGCCCTTTATAGTAGTCACCAGCCGGCACACCGGCAGCAAAGCCTTTCTTCAGGAGAGCTGAAACTATCGGCGGGGAAGATTTTGGCAGAGTAATCGTGAACTCGTTAAAAGTCGGAGCTGACTGCAGCAGCCTGACGCCGGGAATTGCTGCCAGGCGGGTTTTGGCGTACTCTGCCTTGTCACGGTTCTGGGCGGCCAGTTCAACGAGGCCTTCTTTGCCGATCAGGGAAAGGAAGATAAGTCCGCGCAGAGCGCAGAGGCCCTGGTTGCTGCAGATGTTGGAGGTCGCTTTGTGGCGTTTGATATGCTGCTCCCGCGCCTGCAGGGTCAGAACAAAGCCGCGTTTACCGTTTTTGTCAACGGTTTCGCCGACAATTCTACCGGGCATATTTCTGATGAAGGTTTTTCTAGCGGCTATGAAGCCGAAGGACGGTCCACCGAAGCAGAGCGGATTACCGAGACTCTGGCCGTCACCAATAGCAATATCCACCCCCATCTCGCCGGGCGATTTGAGCATGCCGAGTGAAATCGGGTAGACAGAGGCGATCAGGAGCGCCCCTTTGGCGTGGGCTGCTGCGGCAACAGCTGTAAAATCTTCAACAGTGCCAAAGAAGTTCGGATTCTGGACGAGAACTCCGGCTACAGTGTCGTCAAGCAGGCGGCTTAATTCATCTCTGTCCAGCGCTGCGTCAACCGGTTGGATCTCAATAATGTCAATATCAAGATTAAAGAGATATGTTTTCAGGACCTGCCGTGAGAAGGGGCTGACCGAAGCGTCAACGATGATTCTGTTTCTGCCGGTCACCCGCAGAGCCATCATCGCCGCTTCTGCGCAGGCAGTGGCGCCGTCATAAAGAGAGGCGTTGGAGACGTCCAGCCCAGTCAAACGGCAGATGGCAGTCTGGTATTCGAAAAGCGCCTGGAGTGTCCCCTGTGAACATTCCGGCTGATAGGGTGTATAGGCGGTATAGAACTCAGCCCTGCCGGAAAGGTGATCAACGGCTGCAGGGATGATATGGTCGTAAAAGCCGCCACCGATGAAATTCAGTGTATCGCCGGCATTAGCTCCGGCGAGCGCCTTCATTCTGTCAAAGAGTTCAAACTCAGACATCCCGGCAGGGAGCTCAAAGCTCTTGGCTCGCAAGGGGGCAGGAATTGCAGTAAACAGCTCTTCTACGGACGCAGCGCCAATGACGGCGAGCATTTCCCGCTGTTCGTTTTCTGTATTGGGACAGTAGCTCATTGTATTTTCCTTAAAAGCGGGAATTGTAAAACCTGACTGCGGGATCAGGGATCAGAAGCATCTTCACAGTTCTCAGCTCCCGCATGATAGATTCAGTGATTTTTGAGATATTCCTCGTATGCACTTCTGTTCATGAGGTTGGCAAGTTCATCTGACCCGGCAACTTCAAGGACGCAGATCCAGCCTGACTCTTCGGCTGACTCATTAACCACCTCAGGAGTGCTTTCAAGGGTCTCGTTTACAGCGATCACCTTGCCAGAGACAGGTGAATAGATGTCGCTGGCTGCTTTGACGGATTCAATCGCTGCCAGCGTCTCGAACTGCTTTACTGTTTTGCCGACCTGTGGCAGCTCAACGAAAGTAACGTCGCCAAGTTCATGCGCTGCATGATCACTGATGCCGACTGTTGCGGTTGTACCGCTGATCTTGACCCATTCGTGCTCTTTTGTGAAAAAATACTCCATGAATTAACTCCTCCAAAATTCTTTTCTTTATTCTGACTTCCGACCCTATTTTTTCAACTGCGCAGCGATCCGCCTTTAAAGAAAGGCAACTGACAAACTTCTGCATCCATGGACACCCTGTCGTGGCCGATTGTCAGCGCTGTTCCCGGCACCGCCAACTGTGGCGGCACAAAACCTATACCGATACCGCAGCCGAGCATCGGCGAAAAAGCGCCACTGGTCACAACGCCGACAGCATCACTGCCGCTGGCAATGGTGTAATCATGGCGTGGCGAGCGGCGTGAAGAGACTTTAAACGGGACCTTGACTCTGGTAAGGCCATTCTGCTTCAGCTTCACAAGCGCATCCTTACCAACAAAGTTTTTCTCGAAATTGACAAAACTCTCAAGACCGGCTTCAAGCGGCGTTATGGTCTCACTCAGGTCGCTGCCGTAGAGACTGTAACCAACTTCCAGTCGCAAAAGATCGCGGCTGCCAAGGCCGGCCGGTTTGACCCGGTCATCGCTGAGGATCAGTTCCCACAGTTCAGGGATCTTTTCTGCCGGAATGAAAATCTCGAAACCGAGTTCACCGGTATAACCGGTACGGCTGACAATTGCTTCAAACCCGAGGATTTGAGCTTTGGTAAACTTGAAGTAGGGCAGATTACAGACCGCCGGTTCAAAGAGTCTCCCCATGACTTCGCGGGCAAGCGGTCCCTGCAGGTCAAGTTTGCCGGTCTGAGCGGTCACATCTTCCAGTATGCCCCCTTTCAGACGGCTCTTTATGACTTCAAAATCGTTGCCTGCCGTGGCGGCGTTAACGACAATCATAACTTTGTCTTCCGCCAGGCGAAAAACTATCAGGTCGTCGATGATTCCGCCGGCTTCGTTCAAAAGGAAGCCGTAGCGGGAGCGGCCAGGCGGAATTGTCAGCACGGAAAACGTAAAGACGTCTTCAAGCCCATCCAGAGCGATATCCCCGCTGAAGATGAACTCGCCCATGTGACAGATATCGAAAAGAGCTGCCTGCTGCCGGCAGGCGCGATGTTCGGCAATGATCCCTTCGTACTGGATCGGCATGTCCCACCCGCCGAAAGGAGCCATCAGCGCGCCAAGCGCGCGGTGATGTGAAGCAAGAGGGGTGCTTTTAAGCTGTTCCATTGAAACGCTCCTGTAAAAAAAACCGTTTTCCGCGAAAACTGTGAGTCAGTATCACGATTTTTAGAGGTTGATCACTTTAAGCCATATAGGCGCTTTTGTAAATCTATTCGGGGGGATTATTCGGAGTTTTTCCGTTTATCATGTTTCGACCCGTCAGCTTGCGCCACCCCGTCCCGGCCATCTCGACAAGGCCGGCCAGAGTTCGCTGATACAGTCTCCTGGCAGGCATCCGGTTGACCAGGAACGTCCCTTCGGATTTTTCAAGATTTACCCGTTCACCTTTTTTCAACAGGCTGACTGCAGCGTAATGTTCGCCGCCAATCCCGAAGAGAAAATTGAATTTACCGGCGGCAGTCGGGCAGGAGACAAGCAGAATCGAATTAAGGGCTGCGCCGCTTCTGTGATCGAAGCGGGTAGTTGCAGTGACAAAGGAGCCTTCCAGCCCATCATCACCGATAATTTTCTCCAGCACTATGTCGGCAGGTTTTAGGCGGCCAAGGGCTGGCATCCCCCACGGTTTGAATAATTTAGGGTTGCGGGCGGCGTAGCTTTCACTCCGCTCAAGCAGGATGACGACGTTATTATTGATCGGGCCGCCGATGGAATGGGAAAGTCCGGCCTTAAAACGCCTCGTCAACAGCATCTGGTGGTTTTCCACAACCTGAATCATGCCGGTTGCCCCAAGAGGGTGGCCGCGTCCCTTCAGGCCGCCGGTAAGATTAGTCGGGAACATACCGCGCTCACCGGTAATCGAGTCTTCAAGCAGAGCCGTAATAATTTTAGATTGGGGCACAAGCCCCAGATCGACCATGTTGATCGGCCCGAAACCGTTGAAAGGGTCGTGCATGTTTACATGCAGAGCCCCGGCAAAGCTCCTGATATCTTTGATCCCGGCCATGCCGTAGGCTTCTGCCGCAGCCCGGACTGTGGCCGGAAAAGAGTGGAAATAGAGTCGATCGGCAATAGTCGGGATGTCGGTCGCACTGCCGACTCCTGAAACAAGGACTTCATGGGGTTTGGAGGTCAGGATAATGCAGGCAACGCCGTCAGACATGGGGCAAAAATCGTGCAGGCGGAGAGGCGACCAGTAAAGGTAGTTTTTGCCGCTGGCAATCTGCCGGTAGTATTCAGTCATCGGCAGCTCGAAGTTGAGGTGGGCATCAGGGTTTCTGGCCGCAAAACCGTGCGCTCTCTGGGTCAGGAGGGCAGAAAACGCTGTCCATTCGTCGGGAGAGAGTTTCAGTCTCTCAATGAGTGATCTCGCCACCAACGCTCCGCAGGCCGGCATTGACAGTCCGTACTCTGCCTCATCACGGTCGATGACGCCTGCCACGATCCTCGTTGCTTCCGGTGTCGAGGCATCGCTCATCTTCTGGATGCCGATAGCCAGAACATTGTCGCAGCGCCCGGAAGCGACCTGCAGATAGGCATACTCCACAGCAGAAGCACCTGATGAGGACGCGGTATCAATCAGTACCGATTTGGCCCCGGAGATTCCAAGCACCCCCGAGACCTTTGCCGCCGTGTTGTCAACTCCCGAGAAGGCAACCGGGTTCTGGCAGCCGACAATTACCGCCTCGATATCTTTTTGTTTGATGGTGGTTTCGCCAAAGACGGTTGCAGCCTTGGCAGCCATCTGTAGAAATGAGAGCTTTTCCCGCTCGCTACCGCTATATCTCCCCACGGGAGCCATCCACGATGCAGCTACATAAACCTTGCGCGGCTTGAATTCATGGCCCATAAAATTCCCTGTCTACTTGACCGTTTTAGTTGCGGTCAACCTGTCCAGTGCAAATTTGGCGTCCTGATACCCCAGCCCGGCAGCCTTTTCATAGCACTTGATCGCTTCCGGTTCATTTTTGACGACACCACTGCCGTTTTCATACATGTAGCCAAGATTCGTCAAAGCCTGCGGATTACCTTGTGCCGCCGCCTTCAGATACCAGGATGCAGCTGTCACCTCGTTCTTCTCAACCCCTTTGCCGCCAGCATACATAAGGCCGATATTGTTTTGCGCCGCAGCGTTACCTTTTGCCGCCGCTTTCAGCAGCCAGACAAAGGCTTTTGTCTCATTCTGGGACGTACCTCGGCCATTGGCGTACATATTCCCCAGATTCGCCTGAGCAATGACATTCCCCTGTTCAGCACCTTTAAGATACCAGATAACTGCTTCAGCCTCGTTTCGGATCTGGTCATCGCCATTCTCATACAGCCAGCCAAGATTTGTCTGGGCAACCGGGTCTCCCTGCGCAGCAGCCTTCTTCAGCCAGAGCAGCGCCTGGGTCAGATTCTTTGCAGTACCCCGACCATTAGAATACATGAGGCCAAGATTCCCCTGTGCAGCTGCGTTACCTTTTTCAGCCGCCTTTAAGTACCAGGAAAAAGCAGCTGAGTCATCTTTCTCAACACCACTACCGTTGTCATACATCCAGCCCAGGTTGTATGAAGCGGCCACATCGCCTTTTTCGGCTGCCTTGCGATACCAGTTCAGCGCCTGCGCTGCATCTTTGTCAGTCCCGCTGCCATTGGCGTACATCCACCCAAGGTTGGCCTGAGCCATCATATTCCCCTGCTCGGCGGCCTTTTTATACCAGAAGAATGCCCGCAGCTCATCTTTTACTGTGCCTCTGCCGCCGGCAAACATGATGGCAAGGTTGGTCTGTGCCGCGGCATTGCCGTCCTCGGCCGCCTTGCGATACCAGTAAAGAGCTTCCGTTTCATCCTTAACAGCGCCACGACCGTTAGAATACATATTGCCAAGGTTAAGTTGTGCCGCACTGTTACCTTTTTCTGCAGCCTTTTTATACCAATAGACCGCTTCAGCTTCATTTTTCAAGCCTTCACGGCCATTGTCGTACATCCAGCCCAGATTATACTGGGCAGTAATATCCCCTCTTTCAGCTGAGCGGCGCTGGTTGTAAAACGTTTCCGCTTCCTGAAGCGTGACTGTGCAGCCGACCGCTTTCAGTTTGTCAAGTCCAAGCTTCGCACTCGGGCTCCCCTGCCCGGCGGCCCTGTTATACCAGTAGACGGCCTGCAGTTCATTTTTCGGCACCGTACTGCCATTGGCATATTTCCAGCCGAGATTATTCTGGGCGACAACGTTGCCATGCTCTGCCGCCCTGGTGAACCAGACGAAAGCTTCTGCCGGATTTTTAGCCACACCATCGCCGAATTCCAGCATCCTCGCCAGATCATACTCGGCTTGGTCATCTCCCTGCTCAGCCCCCAGGCGGAGTTTGACAAGAGCTTCGCTGTAAAGGCGTTTTGCTTCTGTCAAATCCTTTGCGACGGAATTGCCTGCCTCATAAAGCGTTGCCACTCTTCGCAGGGCGCTGCCGTTCCCCTGGTCAGCGGCAATTTTAGCCCATTTGAACGCCTGGAGAGTATCTTTTGGCACACCGAAACCGTTGTAATATATCTCTGCAACCCTGAAGCTGGCATCGGCGCCACCCCCCTCCGCAAGCGGCAGCAGCAGCTTGAGAGCGGTCACATAGTCAGCCCGGCGATAGGCGGAAAGCCCGTCTTCAAGCTCTGCTGCAACAGCCTGGGTTGAAAAGGTCAATAATGCTAAAAGGAAAATGGGGAGGAATAGAGGCGAATAATTCGAGCGGGATATTAACATTGCAACGCTCCGTTAGTTATGAATCAAGGAGGAGAAAAGTTTATAGCGCAGATGATTGTAAACTAAAAATTATATCGGGCAACAGTTTTTATATACTTATATTTACCACTAATTGGGTAAGTGCGAACAGCTCTTTTCTCTACGGCATGGTTGTGTTATTTTTGGGTACAGTTCCGGCAGGTAAATTACACCCAACCACTTATGGAGAAAAATGCAGATTCGCCGTAAACCAGACTGGCTCCAGAAAAAAGTCTCCCCAAAAGAGCACACCGACATGGACCGCCTGCTCACTTCGCTGCAGCTCAACACGGTCTGCCGGGAAGCCTCCTGTCCCAATATCTCCGAATGTTTTCGCCAGAAACAGGCAACCTTTCTCATTATGGGCAAGGAGTGCACCCGTAGCTGCAGTTTCTGCAATGTGTCATCCAGTTTGCCGGCGCCGCTCGACGCAGCTGAACCGGCAAGGGTTGCCATAGCCGTGTTGAAGCTTTCCTTGCAACATGTGGTCATCACCAGCCCCACCCGTGATGATCTGCCTGACGGCGGCGCCGGGCATTTTGCCGCAACTGTTGCCGCAATCAGGGCTGCTGCACCTCCGACTGTCATCGAACTGCTCATTCCGGATTTTCTGGGAGAGCTTGAGAGCCTAAGGATAGTGCTTGAGGCTAAACCGGATATTCTCGGTCACAATATCGAAACAGTGCCAAGGCTCTACTCAATTCGGGCCGGTGCCGATTACCAGCGCTCGCTTGACCTTCTAATTGCCGCGAAAAGCATCGCCCCAGCTATCCCGACAAAAACCGGTATCATGCTGGGACTCGGCGAATCATCTGCAGAGATCATCTCAACTCTTGCCGCCATCCGGGCAACAGGCTGCAATTATCTCAGTATCGGCCAGTATCTGGCCCCCAGCCGTAAACACTATCCGGTGGCGGAATTTATCGAACCTGCCGAGTTTGACCGCTATAGGGACCAAGCTCTGGCGCTCGGTTTCTCCCACGTGGAAAGCGCCCCGTATGTCAGGAGTTCTTATCATGCAGATCGCTACGGGAACAGCGCTGAGCGGCAGAATGACAATTTCACCTTTTCAGGTGGAAAACAATGAAAATTGAAACAAGGCTGCCCCTGCTTGACAGCATTCTTGACAACCGGCAGCAGGCGCTTGGCCGCGATTTTGAGCCTTACAAAAACCACGTCTATCGAATGCTGCACTTCTGTTGCGCCTTCCATGAGTGCCGCCCGGATGATAAAGAGAAGTTGATTATTGCCGGGTGTTTCCATGATCTTGGTATCTGGCCGGGTGGAATTATCGACTACCTGGCGCCATCTATTGAGTTGGCAAAAAAGTATCTGCTCGAAGTGGGCAAGGAAGGGTGGGCAGCCGAGATCGCTACCATGATTGATCAGCATCATAAACTCACGACAGTTAAAAACTGTCCGTACCCTCTGGTCGAAATCTTTAGAAAAGGTGACTGGGTTGATGCCTCACTGGGAATCAGAAAATTCGGCTTGGCAATAGAAGTTATTCACCAGGTGCAAAGCGCATTTCCGAATTTGGGTTTTCACAAAAACCTGCTGCGGCTGGGGACGAAGGAGCTGTTTATTAATCACCGTAATCCGCTCCCCATGATGAAATGGTGATGCGAGGTGTCTGCCGGACCGGGAATATACCCCAATTGCAGCATGCGTTGTCTCTAATGGGGTAGCTTCTGTTGCCGACGGGTAGGCGCTGCAACTAGTGCGCAAGCATTTCAGCCACTTATGAAATGTGAGGCTGGTGGCACGGCACCTGCAATATAGAAATTATCGCAACACAAACAAACTCATACAAGGAGCTTCCCAATGAAAAAAGCACTCTCCATGATCGTAGCCACTCTCGTAACCCTCTCTTTTGCCGGTGTTGTTCTCGCCGCTGAGCCAACTGCAATGCCTGCAGGTCACCCGCCGGTAAAAGCTGAAGGAAAGAAGCCTGCCAAAAAGGCAAAAAAAGTCAAGAAAGCCGAGAAAAAAGAAACTGCCAAACCTGCTGAAGCACCAGCAGCTCCTGCAGCCAAGTAATTCTCACCCGCAACTAAACCAAAGAGAGCCCCGGCAGATCTTATCTGCCGGGGCTCTCTTTGGTTTCTGCCAACGTTAAAGCGATTCACCATCCCAAAACTATTTTATCTCCGGCTCCTTGATCACTTGTATGCCCGGTTCAAGCGGCTTAACCGGCTCAAATTCGCGCGGTGCCGGTTTGCCAGGTACTGCTGCCGGTGCTAGCGGGGTCGGAGGCGGTTGTGTCACTGCAGATGGTGCTGACTGAATACGTGCACCGTCATTTTCTTTTGAAGGGGTTGGCGCCGCATCGGTTTTCCTGGCAGGTTTCTTATCTTCAAACGGGTTGCGGAAATACTGCAGGAAAGAGGTCATGTCAGCAAACTGCTTATTGTAAAGCACTGACACCTGCCTGGAACCCTTGACGGACGAGCTTTCACTCCGGGTAAAAGCACGGTTTACTCCTGGCACCGACTTGTACTTGATCTTTACCTGATCGGTCAGATTCGCCCGCGCCTCCTCAAAATCAGGGTATTGCAGTGCAAACAACGGGGAGAAGGTGATAAACCGTTGGCGGAAATTCGGGTACTCCCAGAGCAGCGTTCCTTCAGAATCAAGTATCTGGGAAGTCATGATCATGTTGTTGTAATTTTCTTCAAGGTACGCCATGAAATTATTGGAGTAGATCTTCTCGTTCATGGAGATGCCGCTGACCGTTACCAGCATGACTGCATCGATGTTGTGCCGTTCGATATATTTTTTAAGCTCATCGGGTTTATAAAAATATTTGTTATAAACAACTCCGGCATCATCGCGCCGCTCCCGCCTTGAGACCACGGTCGCAAAGAGTTGGTCAGCCTCATCATCGAGAAAGCGTACCGAGAAGTACTCGCCGTTACTTTTAAGAATATCGACAAGCTCTTTTTCGTTTTTACGATTTGCTTCGCGGATAATTTTGACAATTTCACCCTTGTCAGGATGGCGAATGTCCGAATCTGCATCAAGCATGATCGGGGCAACACCGAGAACCCGTACCTTTTTCTCGAAGGTTTCCCGCGGAACATTGTAGTAATTGGATGCACAGCCGTTCACAATGACCAGCAGGGTGAGGAACAACATATTGCGCAAATGATGTGCCATGGAAGATCTCCTTTTAGTAAGTTAGAAGTTATTTTCTGTGCATTTCTGGCAGAAAATATCTTTGCTAACGCACTTATCCTGTTTATCAGGGTACCCAAAAACTAAATTCTTATAGCAGAAGAAAACGCTAATTGCCAGTTTCAAAACCCTTTGAATTCAGCAAGGGGAAGAATATCAAAGCCTTCGTGATTCGGGGTGAAAATGCCGCTTTCAACTGGATGGTTCAGCTCCGGTTCGTTAAATACCAGCTCAAGAGTGTCCCCTGCAGCAGTCTTTATGACAATCTTGCCCGGAAATGCAATATTCTCGACAATTTGATAGTCGCTGTAAAGTATTTCGTCGCTGAAATTATTGACTTTGCGCAGCACAAAACCAGATGTGTCATAGTAAATCTTTTCAACTGTTCCGTTATTGCGACTAAAAACCCTCTCAAGTGCGGGGCCGGGCGGATGCGGCGGCTCCATCACCCACTTCAGGAGCGGCCATATTTTCGTGCCGAGGGAGCCAGGAATATCGCTTACGTTCCCCTGCCACCCCTTTTTACGGCTCTCCATAAGACAGAGCACCTGCTCCCCCTCGACGATTATGTCAAAAATAACTTGACCAAACGGAGCGAGAATGGAGATGCGGAAGCTGTCCGGTCGTTTATAGAAGAGCGCGCCATTGCCAGCCATCTGACCGGCAGGAGAAGAGAGGGAGATGTTTACGGATCCCTGAAGAGTATCAATGGCAAGCCCGTGAACTGCATTTTGCTGCAGCGGCGCAGATGCACAGCTTGCAAGGACTGTTAAAACTGTGAGAAACAGAAAGCATCGTTTCAGCATTCAAAACCCTTCAGCAGCCTGTCAAGTCGGTAGCCGGCAACCTCGGCAGCAGCGACAAGCAGCTTGATAAACTTGTCGGTCTCTTTGTCGTCAAAAACTTTACTGCTGCCGGATGCGCTGATTTTGGCTGCAAATTTTAGCCAGGCAAACATCATCTCCCAGCGCTCCTTGATAAACCACTGATGACCATCCCCTTTATGGAGACCGATGAAAAGAGCAACATCCCGGTCTTCAAATAGCAGGGCAATATCGACTGCCAGAATTTTGCGCTCTGCCGTCAGGAAAGCCTCCCACTTGAGAAGCAGCCGGAAAAGCGCCATGACAGCAGGGATATTCAGCTCGGCAAGCGCGTCACCAGTCGCTGCAGCCTCTCCGGATAGTTCCTCCTGAAGAGGTCTTCCAAGGCCGTAGCGGTGCACCAATTCTGAGGAGGTTGCTTGACCGCCACTCAAGGCAACCCGATGAAGAACGAGCCATGCAGCAGCAAGCAGCCTTGCAGTCTCCCCTTTCAGAATCTTCTCTTGCGCAGCAATTACCGCTTCAATATATTCAAGCTCTTTTGCTATCGCTGCGACTGCATCTTGCAAAGGTTCATCAGGACAAGCAAGCGTCGCCAGCTGATGCATAAACTCCCCTTGCCTTGCCGCAAACGCAGTTCTGGCAGAGTGAAGCTCTTGCTGTGAAAGCCGGTCAAATCCCTCCGCAAGGAGCGCATGACTCTTTTCCAGATGGATTCTCAAAAGGTCGATGAGCGCCCCATAACTGATCTGTTTGACCTCCTCATCAATGGAGGGAACTCCGCTCCCCTCAAGCGCGTGACAGAGCTTCCCCCATGTGCCGTAGTCATCATCACGGATTTCGCGGAAATCCATGAACACATGATAATCATAGGCGGAAAGGGCCATAGAAAATCCATCATTGCAAAGCTCTCTGCCATTACGGATATACTCGCTGTCGTCGGCATAATCCCTGTAAACGTAATAATGGCGCCCATCGCCATTAAACCCAAGGGACTCGCCGAGCGTGGCTGAGCGTTGCTCCATTTCGCCCGCGTCATTTTTTACGGCGAAAGAGGTTGAGTGGTTGATGTAGCCGCTAGTCGAGGCAAAACGATTATGGTAAAGGACAATCGCCCTTTGATCTCCCGCCCGGTTTGAGTAGGCAAAAACATCCTCATTTGGATGCCCTCCTGCAAGAAAGTCATAAAGCCTGAAATTATCTGCCCCTGAAAATAACCAGCGCCGCCGCATCAGCGGGAAGACCCTTCTTTCATGTTCTTTTACCAGGTGTTCGTCAACCGGCTCATCCCAGTAGGATTTTTTGTATTCCATCCCGTATTTTTCATGGAACCCCTCGATCTGTCCATGGCCGATCATCGGCAGGCCGGGCATGGTAACGAGCAGCACTGCGGCACCGATATACTTGCTCTCCTTGCCGAACTGTTCTACCGCTGTCTTTTCGTCGGGATTATTCATGAAGTTGACGAAACGCTGCAGCACCTGGGGATTGAACTCCAGCACGTTCCTGATTGTCTGGCGGTACTTGGCATTCTCCTCCATCTTCAGCATATTCATGAAGGCGCTGTTGTAGACCCGGTGCATCCCCAGCGTCCGGACGAAATACCCTTCCATGAGCCAGAATGCTTCTGCCAGAAGCAGCGTGTCAGGTGCATCGGTGGCAATAGTATCAACCACCTGCCGCCAGAACTCCTCGGGCATGGCAGCATCAAACTCGCCCCGTGTCATGCCGTGCTCAGGCCGGGAAGGGATCCCGCCATGACCCGGCTGCGGAAACCAGAGCCGCTGATAATGCTTCTTCGCCAGAGTCATGGCCGCATCAAAGCGGATTATCGGGAACATCCGCGCCACATGGAGAATGGTGCCGATAACAGCCTGACGCACTTCAGGATTCAGATAGTTCAGTTGGGCGGTATCGTTCCAGGGGGTGCTGCTGCCGTCATTGCCGTGGTAGATATAGCGGGTGCGGCCATCGCGGTGATCGTAGTGCTTGAAAACAACGGCGGCATCCCGTTGCTCCCAGTAGCCGTCCTCTATCTGCAGGCTGATATCCGGATTGGAGGAGAGATCGACCCCGGTAAAGCGGTAGGCAGGGTAGGGTGGGTATTCTAGCTGCACAAACCAGTCAGGATGCTCGATGATCCACTTTGAATAAAGGCCGGTATGGTTCGGCACCATGTCGCTGGCCAGCCTGATGCCTCGCTTGAGGGCCTTCTCCCTGAACTTCCAGAGTGCCTCCTCCCCGCCAAGATCGGCGGCAATACTATAGTCGAAGAGTGAATATGCTGACGAAATAGCTTCGGGATTGCCGCAGATCTGCTTGATATGCTGAGATGCCGGGGAACGCTCCCAGAGTCCGATCAACCAGAGTCCGGTAACCCCCCACCCGGCCAGCAGGTCCAGCTCTTCATCCGGTATCTGGTCAAGGGTTGTTATCTCGACAGCGTATTTTTTTGAGAGCTGTCCGAGCCAGACATAAACCATCTTTGCCAAAAGGACGACATTCGGCATCCAGTCGGTATCGGCAGAGAAACTTTCCGGTTCAGGATAATAGTCATTAGTTCCGGGGTCGGCAGCAGGCGCGCCGAACTGGAGCACCGGCGCCGAGGCTGTGAATTCACCATGGTGGGCGAACATCCGCCCCTCTTCTTCGGCAAGGGTAAAGGCGCCCAGAATCTCGGGTAGAATTTCTGCCGGCAGCGCACTCTGCCAACGATCTGTCATGAATTTAAGCTGTTCGTAAAGAGAGTTGGGCGCTGCCTTCTGTGGCATACGGAGGATTTCAGGAAGAGTCAGCCCTAAAGCTGTTAATGGTGGGGCGGCGTCAAGAAACTTTTCAACGCTGTCAGCCACCTCCTTTGATGAGCTTTCCAGCAGCAGGCCGTTCCAGTCGATTACCTCTCTGAAGCTTTCTAGTGCCCTGTTTGATGCGGCAACGGAGAGAATCAGTATCTCCGTAACAAGCATCTTCGCCCGCTCAAGTTCACTGTCGCCGCTTTTAATCCACCATACCGGATCAAGCCCCGGGTCGTCGATAAAGGGGGTGCCCGGGAAGAGCCTGCAAAAGGCAACGGCAAGCTTTTCAAGAGGGGCTGATCCGGGAGAGATGCCGGCTACGGCAAGCAGGGCGGGAAAGATTTCGGGACATTGCTTTTCCAGGTAAAGGCTGACCAGATGCCGCTGCACGGTTAGTTGCAGTGCGTAAAGATTCAGCTCGCCGGCGAAAACGGCTGTTCCACCGCTTGACAGTCTTGCTGCAAGTTCCCGGTAGAACATGATCCGGGGCTTAGCTGAACGGCGCAGATCATTGTGAACTTCAGCAAGGGAGAAACGTTCCCATGCAGCCTTTCTGATCTGCACTGAATAAGGGAAATACTCTCTCATGTTATCAGAATCTCTCATTATCTGCCTCATTTACCGGTTTAATTGGACGGCATCATATCACGTAAAAAGCTTGTTACCTTAGCAAAAAGACCATTAAGGCCAAAGAGTTTGACATTAAATGGAGCCTATTCTAAACTGTCAAAACTTTACGTAAAAGGAAATCAGATGACAGAAGAACAGTTGACGTCCATCAGCGAACTCTCCGCGACTCTCGGACTCACTACCAGAACCCTGCGCTATTGGGAAGAGGTCGGTATCATTGAATCTGCAGAGCGTGCCGACGGCGCTGCCAGAGGCTACACCCCCTACTTTGTAAGACGCATCAAGTTCATTATGAAATTGAAACATCTTGGCCTGACCATCAAGGAGATGCAGTCGCTTTACTCTTTCTACGGCGAGACAAAGCAGACCGAGAAACTTATACCCGCCCTCTTAAAGACCCTGGACAGCCACATCGAAACGCTTGATGGCAGGGTCTCCAATCTGACTGCGCTCCGGACAGAGATAGTTGAGTATCGGCAGCGTATTCTTGACAAGCAGGCGGCCGGTTAATCCATGGGAAAGCTGGGTTTAACTTTAGCAGCCGTCACTTTCCTTTTTGGCTGTTCCGGCGGCAACAAAACAAGCACGACGGTTGACGGTGCTTCACTGCTGGAAGCCCGCTGCGGGGTATGCCACAAAACGGACATTCCCAAAAGTGCCAGAAAGTCAAAAAGCCAATGGCGCGAGTGCGTAGACAGAATGATCACCAAGGGGGCTAAACTCTCTCCTGAAGAGATGCATGTCCTTGTCAATTATCTGGCAAGCGTTTACAAACCTTGATTTCAGAAGTTTCTCTCCAGATGCAACTTCACCTCATCGTTGAAAGCTGCATCCCGATCACCCCGATAAACCATTGACGAGCCTATCTCGGCGGCAAGAATTGCCGAGAGATACTTTTGCGGGAGGCGCTTCAGCCGTTGCCTGTAGCGTGGTTCTTCCCGGAGCATTTTAGGCAGATGCGAAAGGATCGCCTTTTTGTAAAGCGGCTGCAGCGCCAGTTCCGGTCTTTCCTGAAAGAAGCGGAAAAGTCTGCTGTAATTGGCATTTATATCGGTGCTAATGGCATCTGACAGCTCGGTACAAAGGGTTCCCGGTTGCTCGCGTCGTCTTCTCAAGATAAGCCGTGCTTCGTCTTCTGCCCTTTTCTCAAGAATCTCCAAAACATCGCCGACATAACGCTCTTTTTCTGCCAGAAACTCTTCTTTGGAAAGGAGCAGATTCGCGATGATTTCGTAGGAAGAGGAGATAACCCCGCATTTGTTAGCCGAAGCATCCCTCATAATTATGACGCCGCGTTTCTGGAGCAAAGTCCGGGCGTCCGGGGTTATGAATGAATTTGCGCCCTCGATGATCACTTTGGCTGAAGGGGTGCCGTCATCCAGGAAAAACCGCTCCCAATTGGTGGCATCGATGGTCTCAGGTCTGCCGCCGGCCGGAATAAAGAGATCGGCATTGACGCTGAAGGGGAGTGCCGCATATTCACGGGAGAACTCATCCACCGAGAGCCACTCCTCCTTGAGCCCGGCTGATGTGCAGCTCACCTTGCGGTAGCGTTCCCGCAGTCCATCCCGTTGACTGCCGCTTCTAAAGAGCATGAAGCCGCCGGAGTGAAGCGCCGTCGGGGAAAACCGGTCAAGATCCTCCTTAAGAAGAATCCGCTGCAGCTCCTTGTGATCCGCCCCTTGAGGGTCGTAAAGGGCGGCAGTCCCGTCAAGTATCAGGGTAATCTTTACTTTTGGTGAGCGCTCCAGCAGCAGCCGCATCGCATTGCCGGCCACATCACCATTGGTGCCGCCGGTAAACTTGACGCTGTAACAGTCGTGGCGAATATCTATCCCCAGCTCCTCCATGGTTATTTCGGCGAATTTGACCACTCCGGCGGAGGTGACCCCATACTCCTTATGGTTTATGCCGACTTTTTTGCTGGACATAATCCCGATTCCAAGGATATAGCCCCTTTTTTCAGAGGTTCGGGCGATCACCTCGACCATGCTGTCATGCATGTTTTCATCCGGCCCCAGCTCAATCGGCTCATCTTCAAGGTAGTAATCGACAACCTGTGGATGAACGGCAACCCCGTCTTTTGTGACATAAATGTCGAGGAAGGCGTTGGTGATCCCGTACTGGAGTTTGAAGAGCCGCAATTCCTCAAGGGGTCTCTCCTCACGCTTCAGATCCGATACATTCAGGACGGTTACAAGTTTTGAACCACCTTCATAGATATCCTTGTTCTTGAAATGCTGGGTATGGGCGAGGACAAAATTTTCCCGGAATAGATTGTTGGCAGAGGTGATGAAGTCGTCTTCAGTACGGGCAATAACTGTACGCCAGCCACCGCGGGCAATATCGGAAAAACCGATGTGATAGCCAAAGCCAAAACGGCTGAAGAAGAAGGTGACCCTGAAGGGGGTCGCGGCCGGGAGATCAGAGGTTGCTTCATCGCCGAGTTTTGCCAGGTACGCCGGATCGAGACGGAAGGCAACAGCCTGCTTTTCCAGAACAAAGAAATTTGTTTTGAGGGTGTGAACGATGAATTCCAGGCAGCAGGAGAAGATTGTCCGGCGAACCCCGTCAAGGTAGCGATGGCCGGTGTTGTATTCCTCGACAGCGCGGCGGCACTCAAGCAGCTGCGCGCCGTAGAGTTGCTCGCGGGCGGCTATTCCCGGCTCGAAACGGGCCCGGAACAGCCGTGCAAGCTGCATCGAGATTTCCGGATGGGAATGAAAGGCGCTCTCCACATCATCCAGACCGAAGCGGTCAGGCCGGTTGTGGGCAAGATTGGTATGGCAGAAGGCGATGAATACGTTCATCAGGGCGGCGTCTTCACCGTCCATGACCTGCGGGACAACGAACTCCTGGTAACTGTGCGACCTAGTTGCAAGAATCTGGGTGGTGGAGAGTTCATTGCGGAGTTTGGTAAAATCCTCACTATCTTTATCAAGAACTCCTCCGTCACGCCTTCTGACGTAAAACGTCCCGAGGAAGTAGGGGTGCGTGCCGTTACAGATGGTAAGGCAATAGGCCCTGTTTACCCCGAGATCGAGACGGTTGAAGATCTCCATTATCTGCAGCAGGAAATCCCGCTGCGGAGGGTTGCCAACCGCCAGCAGCACCCGGTACTCTCTGCTCCCCGGCATCTCTTCAAAGCCAAGATAAAAACCGCCGCTCCGGTTTCCCCGCTGCAAAAGGAGCAGGATCTGTGCTACTCTTGTAGGGTTGGAGGTTTTGACATAGTTCTGATTGTTAAGCCAGAGTAACTGGAGTAATCGATCAAAATCGCTCATGACGAATTCGGGGAAATTGTTCTTCAAGTCGGCTTTGACTTTGCGCTTTAGCGCTTCCGGCACGCTAACATTTTTCCCGGCGATGATCTCCAGATTGCTTTTGCGGTCAAATTCAAAACGCTGGATCTCAAGCGACTGCTCGAGGCCGGGCAGAGGCCCTTCTGAATGAGCAATCATGGCATATGATATTTCGCGTTCGTGGAGGCGACTTAAAGTTGCATAAAGCGTCCCGGGATGGTTAACCAGAGCTATCACCAGGGAGTTTTCCCTGTCAGCCAGCACCATTCGCCGATTTTCGCGCAGCATCTGCAGTTCGCGCTCAAGCATGGCGTTTGCTTTTGGCTCGTCCTGCATGCTTATGAAGTAATAGGGGTGCATGTTTTCACGCAGCCAGGCACGATTTGCCGCTAGCGGTGATTTGCTCCTGACTATTGCCGGTTCATTCATCATGGGAGAAGCTCCTTTTAAAGTTACAGCGGTCTGAGAATGGGTTAATGTTTTAAACTAAATTAGTTCAGAGGAGACTTTTCATGCGTCCACTTGCCGACATCAGCGATGTCGCCCATGCTATCCAGTTGTCAGTCGCCCCGGTATTCCTCCTGACAGCCGTCGGGGCGTTCCTGAGTGTCATGACCAACCGGCTCGCGAGGGTGATAGATCGGGCACGGCTGCTGGAGGGGAGACTTGAGGCTGCGGAGCCGGCAACTGATGCGCCATTGAAGGAAAACCTCAAAGTACTATCCCGCAGGGCCCGCTACATAAATATTGCCATCACAGCTTGCGTCATTACCGCCCTCATGGTCTGTGCAGTCATCGCTATCCTTTTCTTCGGTTCCTACGCTAATATCGACACAAAAGTGGCCGTCTCCCTGATCTTCATCTTGGCGATGTTCTCACTGATGGTCGGTCTGCTATGCTTTCTTCAGGAAGTGTTCCTCGCCACCCTTAACTTGAGAATCGGCCCTAAATAAACTCTCCCAGCGAGGCTCTTTTCCCTCCATCCTTACCCGGTGCCCCGGATTTGCCGCGAGATGCTGCAGGATTCTGAACACCTGTTCCGCCTTTTCCGGTAGAGCAAGACCTTTGGCAATATCTTCCGCAGTGAAGTTGTTGCCGGGAGCAGCTCCCAAAAAGTCAATCACTTGCGCCTGTAACAGCAGCACCTGCGTAGCAGCTTTCTTGCCGGCTTCCACCCCGGGCTGATGATAGGCATTAATGTTTACCAGCGAAGCGTAGAGGCCGACAGCACGTTCATAAAGTGCTATCAGCACACCTATTGTTTTAGCATCTATTTTCTCTACAGTTATTGTCATCGACTCCCGACCTGCTTCAGCCAGCGCTTCCCTTGTCCCCTGCAGGAAACCTGAAAGATAGTCGCCGCTTGTGATCCCCGGTTCAACCATGAGCGGCTCGCCGTCACGTTCCTTCAGCACCTCTATGAACGTCACAAAAAAGTTGTTCACCCCTTCGCGCAGCTGCTGGACATACGCATGCTGATCGGTGGACCCTTTGTTGCCGTAGACAGAAAGCCCCTGGTTGACAACTCTGCCGGATAGATCTTTCTCTTTGCCGATCGACTCCATAATCAGCTGTTGCAGATAGCGCGAAAAAAGGAGCAGTCTGTCTTTATAGGGGAGCAGCACCATGTCGCGCCCGCCGTTGCCGCCGCAGCCGCAATACCACATAAGTGCAAGGAGTGCCGCCGGATTTTTGCACGTTTCCTGACGCCTTGTTATCGAGTCACAGATCCGTGCCCCTTCCAGGAGCGCATCGATGTCTATCCCCTGCAGGGCTGCCGGAAGCAGTCCAACTGCGGAAGTGACTGAAGTGCGGCCACCTACCCAGTCCCACATCGGAAACCGTGCCAGCCACCCCTGTTCAAGGGCAACGGCATCAAGTTCACTGCCAGCGCCGGTAATCGCTACAGCATGTTTGGCAAAATCCAGCCCCCGGCTGTTGTAGGCGGCCATGGTTTCAAGCATCCCGTTACGGGTCTCTTTAGTGCCGCCACTCTTGGATATGACAATCGTCAGTGTCTCTTTGAGTCCGGAACCGATCTCCCCGAAAACTCGTTCCATCCCATCGGGATCGCTGTTATCCAGGAAAAAGGGTCTGAGAAAGTCTCCGGAGCCGCTGAGCGCATCCAGGACGAATTGCGGCCCGAGGGCCGAACCCCCAATGCCGATTATCAGCATTTTAGAGAATCTGTGCCCATTTGCGGGAGTTATGATCCTTTCGTGCAAATCAGCGGTGAACTCCCTGATAGCACGAATGGCAAACTCGATCTCAGTTGACATTGCCTGGTTCGGTGCAAGCTCCGCAGCTCTCAGCCAGTAGTGTCCCACCATTCTCCCTTCGTCCGGATTGGCGATAGCCCCGCCTTCAAGCGCCTTCATTGAAGCGAAAGCTTGTTGCATGTTGGGCTCCATCCGCTCGAAAAAACCGTCGTCAAACTTCATTCTGCTGATGTCGAGCGAAAGCCCCATTTCACCGACATGACAAAGATATTTACGGTAACGATTCCAATCCGACATAGGTTAATCCCCCTGATTCCTGAATATGGCCAAAATCTTAACACAAAATGAGATATGTTCAATGGTGAGCTGAATTCAATGTAAAGGATGAGCCTGTCAGCTACATATAAAAAAATGGCCATCCAGTGAGTGGACGGCCATTTTCAGCTCAATTTTGGTAAACCCTTGCCTGGTCAGTTGGCAGGTTCATTGTTTACGGACATGGTTTCAGCGCTTAAACAAGTTCAAGGCCGCTGAAGAAGTAGGGAATTTCGAAAGCAGCGGTCTCGGTTGCATCAGAGCCGTGAACCGTATTCTCTTCGATGTTTTTGGCAAACTCTTTGCGGATGGTGCCGGCGTCGGCGTTAGCCGGATTAGTTGCCCCCATCAGCGTACGCCAGTCAGCTATTGCATTCTTTTTTTCAAGGCAAAGAAGAACTACCGGGCTACGCGACATGAACGCGCAGAGCTCGCCGAAAAAAGGACGCTCTTTGTGAACATAGTAGAAGCCTTCTGCCTGAGCAAGGCTGAGCTGCATCTTCTTCATGCCGACAATTTTGAAACCGGCAGTTTCGATTTTGTCGAGAACCTTGCCGATAAGATTTCTTTCAACTGCATCAGGTTTGATAATTGCGAATGTTCTTTCCATAAAATTCTCCAAAAGTTAGATTGATTTAAAAAAAATGGCTCGCAGTTACCTGCGAGCCACCGATTCCAATTACTTGGAAGCCTGAATTACTTCTTAGCAGGAGCAGCAGGTGCTGCTGGTGCAGCAGGAGCTTTCTCAGCAGGAGCAGCTGCAGGTGCAGCAGCCGGTGCTGGAGTCTGCTTGGATGTGGACTGACCCTGAACTGGTGCAGGAGCAGCAGCAGGAGCTGGTGCAGGAGCTGGTGCTTCTTCTTTTTTCTTGCAGCCAGCTGCGAATGCAAGAGCCAGGGACAGGCAAAGTGCGAGCGAAATCATCTTTTTCATTTGATACTACCTCTTTCCTTTTGTTTATTGACCACTGTTAAAAACAGGGTGTGATTCAATCGAATAGATACATTATTCCTACCCTAACTGCAAAGTCAATGTTTTTCTGACATGTTTTCCGAATTATTTTTACTAATCATAACTGCTTGCCAACAGTCGGAACTATATATTACATTTGACAACTTATCATCAACAATTAAACCGCTGGTAACAGGCTCTAAATGTCAACTTCAGTTGTAGCCCTTAAAGTAGATGTGGACACCTATGCCGGGACCCGTGACGGGGTTCCCAAGCTGCTTTCAATTCTGGACAGCTTCGGGATCAAGGCAACTTTCTACTTTTCAATGGGGCCTGACAACTCGGGAAAAGCGATAAGGCGACTCTTTACCCGAAAAGGGTTTCTGAAAAAGATGCTGCGGACAAGAGCTCCGGCGGCTTACGGCCTGAAGACAATGCTCTACGGCACGCTCCTGCCCGCACCACTTATTGCAAAATCATTCCCTGACATGCTGCGCGAGACTGAGAAGCGAGGGCATGAAACCGGCATCCACTGCTGGGATCATGTTAAATGGCACGACTTGCTCCCCTGGTTTCCCAAAGCGGTAACCGCAATGGAGCTCGGCAAAGCCGGCAGCCAGTTTGAGGCGATTTACAAAAGAAGAGCCCGGACCACGGCTGCCCCCGGATGGACAGTCTCTCAAGATTCGCTGGAAGTGCAGGACGCCATGGGACTTGACTACTGCAGTGACAGTCGTGGCAGGCACCCTTTTTATCCGGTCATGGCCGGCAGGCGCTTCAGAACTCTCCAGATTCCAACGACCTGGCCGACCATGGACGAGATCCTCGGCGAGAACGGCATATCGGAGGAGACAGTAAACGATCACTACCTCTCCTTGCTTGTCCCGGGACTGAATGTCCACACTATTCATGCAGAGATGGAGGGCGGGATCCTTGCCGGAGTTTTCATCGACCTTCTGAAAAAACTTGTCGCTGCCGGCGTCACATTCACAACTCTTGCCGAAGCGGCATGCGAGCATGGCACTTCGGCTCCTGCCTGCACCATTGAGATGGGGGAACTCCCCGGGAGGGCGGGCGATGTTGCCATCCAGGGAGAGTGACGCAACGTTACTGCCGGAAGCCGTTGTCCGCTTTTTTAAAATAGAGCGTTGTGACCTGGTTTATCTGAAATTTATCCTTGAAGCTTATGAAGGGATGTCGACCCTTTCAACTGTTGAGCCTAAAGCAGGGGTTGTCCGCCTGTCAATTCAGGCTGGTTTTGAAGCTGACATCCAGTCCGTTTTAGAGGCAATCGGCGCAGAGATCACTATTCAGGAACTATTTTTTGCCCCCGGAGAAGTCCAGTCATGCTAGAAAATATGAATACAGCGGCGATTCTTCGCCAGGCGCTTGCCTCTGGGGGCGAGTTCTCCGAGATTTATCTTGAAGAGGGCACTTCAACCCAGGTAGTTGCTGAAGACGGCAAAATTGAAAGAGTTCTCTGTGTTTCTGACAGGGGCGCAAGTATCAGGGTAATAAGTGATTTTCGTACCGCCTTCGGCTATACCAACGACGTGACCGAGAAAGCACTCCTTGAACTGGCAACAGCCGTCAGTAACGGGGTAAAAGGGAAAAACTTCGACCGTGATATCATTATCCACCCGGCTGTTATTGCCAGCTTTCTGCCAATAACTCTGCACCCTGAAACGGTGCCTCTCACCGACAAAGTTGCTCTTGTCGCGCAAGCAGAAAAGAGCGCACGGCAGTCGTCCGCCTCTATTCGCCAGGTAATGACCGTTTATCGTGACGGCGCAGCCAGGGTCCAGACCGTCAACTCTTTGGGTGAGTTTATTGAGAGCAGACGGGTCGGGACGATGTTCGCCGCCCAGGTGGTTGCCGGCAATGGCGACGTCATGCAGACCGGTTATGAGTCTGCCGGAGCTTGCCGCGGCTTTGAGCTTTTCAGCGGGAGAAGCGCCGTCGAGATCGCACTGGCAGCAGCCCGGCGTGCGGACATGATGCTCACGGCAAGAAGGGCGCCGGGCGGGATGATGCCGGTAGTCCTTTCTTCCGAGGCTGGCGGCACAATGGTCCATGAGGCGATCGGTCACGGGCTTGAAGCCGATCTGGTGCAGGGGGGCGTCTCGGTTTATCAGGGCAGGCTGGGAGAGCAGGTCGCCTCACCACTGGTAACGGTCATAGATGATGCTACCATCCCTTACGCCAGGGGCTCGAACCCCTATGACAGTGAAGGGGTCCCGGGGCAGAAAAACATATTGGTGGAAAATGGCATTCTCAAGGGGTATCTTTACGACCGGCTGACAGCCATGAAGGCTGGCTGCAACTCAACGGGCAACGGTCGCCGGGAGTCATATCAGGCCAAACCGATAGTCCGGATGACCAATACGCTCATCGCCTCCGGCTCCACTCCGCCCGAAGAGATCGTCAAAAGCGTGCAGAAGGGGCTTTTTGTCAGGAAAATGGGGGGCGGACAGGTGAATACCGTTACCGGCGATTTCATGTTTGAAGTGGCGGAAGGATACATGCTGGAAAACGGTGCTATCGGTGAGCCGGTACGAGGGGCGACCCTAACCGGCAGCGGTCCGGAGGTTCTGAAAAATATCCTGATGGTAGGCACTGATCTTGGCTTCGGTATTGGCACCTGCGGCAAAGAAGGGCAGGGGGTGCCCGTCTCTGATGCCCAGCCGACGTTGTTAATCAGCGGGATGACTGTTGGCGGAGCTGTTTAGTCAGCTGGAAGTTATTTGTTTGTCAGGGCCAGGAGATCTCTTTGCAGCGCAAAACAACCACCTTAAACCCTGTTGACATGCTCGATTCACTCCGCACGTATTCCTTTACAGCGCCTTACAGCCTGGCGCTTTACGTGCAGGGTGAAGGTATTGTGGCAAAAAATATGGTTTCCGGCAAGCTCTGCGGGCTCCGCGGCGCAACTGCCAGCTGCGGCAAGAGTTGTACTCTCCCCCTTGAAGATGCCCTGCGCGAGGCATTTGCCCGGGATGTTCCGGTTGTCGGCCGCTGTCCCCTGGGCCTGCTTGGCTTTGTCATCCGCCTCACTGACCCCGCAGTTGCAAACAGGTGCCTCATAGCCTGGGGCGTCAGAACCAGTTCCATAAATCTCTTCTATCTTGAAAGCATGAGTCGCTCAGCAAAGATAAAACCTTTCACTGTTCTTGACAGGTTGGGCAATCTGCCGGTGGTTGAACTGGAGGATGTGCGTGAAGCGGCAGACAGAGTCCACCGCATTCTCCCTTCCATCATGAGCTCCAGCGTGCATAACCATCTCTTTGAAACCACTGTGTCGCGCCTCAACTCTGTTGTCGGCATCTCCACGCAGCTTGATAGAGGGGAAACCCGTGACGAGGTGATTTCGTTGCTCAGTGAATCTTTCGGAATTCTCTTTGACTGTCAACAGATAGCAATTGCAATCTCCGGGCATGACAACGACGCTTTTACGATCAGGGGTACCTGGGGGCTGCCTGCCGATCTTGGCCAAACATCAAAATGCGCGATTCAGCAGCTCATGGCCGAGCATCCGGGTGAACGCTCCCTGCAACTTGCCTCTGAAACAGGTGAAATGTTCCGGGAGATCAGTGCCCGGAGTGCCACCTTTCTTCCGCTCATGGCCGGGACAGAACTGTTTGGCTGCATTCTCCTCCCTGATTTGGCGCTGCAACCAAGAGACGCCCTTCTGGCTGAGATCCTGACCGGCCGGGCAGCATCCAGGTTGCAGCAGCTGCACAATGAGGCCAACCAATACTCCGGTTCGTCTTTGCCGGCAAGGTTGCTTGCCATGACTACCACCATGCTCGAAGTCCGGACCATCAAAGAACTGCACTCAAGAATACTCTCCATAGCTGCCGATTTTCTTGGGGCGTCAGCCGGGTCGCTGATGCTGCTCGATGAGTCCGGCCACTCATTGAAAATAGTTGCGGCTTTAGGACTGAATAAAGAGCTTTCCAAAAGCTTCAACATAAAGATTGGCGAAGGGATTGCCGGTAAAGTTGCCGCCACCGGTCAGGCGATAGTAGTAAATGACATTGAGACCGACAGCAGGGTGGCGACAACCAACCGGCCGCGCTACAAAACAAAATCCTTCATCAGCGCCCCATTCCGGGGTGGTGACAAGATTCTTGGCGTTTTGAATCTGGCAGATAAGGCCGGGCAGGACATCTTCACCGAAAACGACCTGCAACTCCTCTCCTTGCTGCTTGGCCAGGCTGTCATGGTTCTGGAAAGGACTGAGTCCCGGCAGCAGACCGAGCTGCTCCTTAACCTGTCTGCAGTCGACCCGGTAACGAATCTGTATAACCGGAGTTTTCTCGATAAAAGAGTGGCAGAAGAGCTCAACCGAAGTCTCCGCCAGGAGCTGCAATTTACCCTGTTGTTTATAGAGCTGGATCATCTCAGTCTCTACGCTTCTCTCTGCGGCGCTGGTGCGGCTGCGGCCCTGACCAAAAAGATAGTTGCTGCGATTAACCGTTCGTCAAGAGAGATGGACGTGGTCTGCAGCTGGAATAGCGCAACCTTTTGCCTGATACTGCCCGGAACGCCGAAAGCAGCGGCACTGCCCGTGGCTGATCGGATCAGAAAAGCGGTGAGACGGTTGAAAATCCCCGGGCAAGAGAGCCTCCCGGCCAAAAAAATGTCGGCAAGCGTCGGCGTGGCAACCTTTCCGGAAGATGCCAGGGAAGCTGCCGTGCTGCTGGCCGCAGCTGAAAACGCACTCCAGCAGGCAAAAGCAGAGGGGCGCGATTGCATCGTCCTTCACGAAATAGTCCAGAACAGCTCTGAAGCTGATTTATCGGCCGCCTTTCAGCCGACCAGGATGACACTGGTGTGAGCTGGCTTTAAGGAATAAGAGAGTCACCGTTTGTTGCCTTTTGAATTATAGTATTGTCCCCTGAAGTCCACCCTCCTGAACCCAATAACTTGCCTGCTCACCGGAAAAACCCGAACAGATCCTTGAAGAATCGCCTTGCCTTGGCCGTGAAGCTTTGGTCCACTTTCCGCTGCATCCCAGTGATATTGGGTGTCTCCGCCAGGGCCAGCCGGTACTCCGCCTCGTTCAGTACGCCCTTCTGGCGCAACAGTCCCAGGATGGTGTCGGAGCGCTTCAGCACCCGATCCAGATGCCGGTACGGATTGTAAACCTTTTGTGGCCCTGGAAGCATGGCCGCGAGAAAGGCACATTCCCGCGGGGGCATGGGAAGTCATGCGGGTGGCAGGCAGAAACAGCAAAGGCGGCCGATCGGTTGCCTTTTGTAGTGAAAAAATGTCCTGCATATATCAGTGAAATCATCACCATAACAGCTCGCGGCCGGAGCTGAACTCTCTGCTCCTGCCGCTCAGAGGGTCCTTGAAACAGAGCCTTTGCGCCAGCAGCTGGAGCGGTGCGGCAAAATTATCATCGCTTTCGGCCAGCAGCTTTGGATAGTAGCTGTCATTTAGTATCGCAAAGCCGATGCCGCTCATGTGAATCCGCAGCTGATGGGTTTTGCCGGTGTGCGGCCGCAGGGTAAAGCGGGCCAGTTCTCCCCTGACTTCCACCAGCTTGATGGAAGAACTGGCATTGACCCTGCCGGATGCCGTCTTCATCAGAAACCCCGGTTCGCCCCGCTCTATTCTTGTCTCCACCTGCCATGAGGCTGTTTCCTGCAGAGGCTGACATGCCGCCACTGCCTGATAGGTCTTTTCAATCAGCCTGTTCAGGAAGAGTCCGGCGTAGCGCCCCCTGCTCTTTTTATTGACCGAGAAGAGAACCAGGCCGGCTGTGCCGCGATCTATACGGTGCAGCGGCACCAGATCTTCAATTCCTGTACTGCTGCGCAACCGGTTCAACAGACATTCGTCAACATAGCGTCCACCCGGGGTCACCGGAAGGAAATGGGGTTTGCAGGCGACCAGAATCTCATCATCGAGAAAGAGGATTTTCTCGGCAAAAGGGATGTGCGGTTCACAAACAACCTCGCGGAAATAAAAAATACGCCGCAAAGGGGCGTATTCAGTCTCCTGCGTCAGTCGCTGGCCATGCTCGTCCAGGACTTTTCCCGCGGCAATTCTTTGCGCCCAGATCTCCCGGGGAATGGCCGGGAACCGCCCGCACAGGAAAACAAGGAGGGACGGGTACGGTCTGGCGGTTTCAGGCATGGTAACTACTGAAGGATGTTTAGCTATTCCCATGTAACCTTTCCTCGCGCTGAATCTTGTACCCAGCACAGTTCGTCATGACCGGTCGGTCGAATATCAGCGTCAGACAGCTACGTCATCCAGGTGCTAACTACTATACAGCAAAGGCGGCCGATTGGCTCCCTTTTGTAATCAGTAAGCTGTTCCAGTAAAGCCTGAGATGTTACAAGTGAAAATATGGGCGTTCCCTGGATAAAATTACAAAGGTAGATACTGCCATATTCTTGCCTCAGGAGTTAATTGGTATGTTATACTAAAAATGTAGGCGCTTAATTTATCCCGGCGGTTGGGGTGAAATGGGAACGGAGCCGTGACGCCTGGATACAAAGCGGGATTCAATTGCTCCACGCAGAATGAAACGGGCAGCGAGGCACCAGCATGAAAAGGAAAATATTGACGGTATTAGGAATTATGACGGCACTTCTGGTGCTGGCGGTGATGGTTCGTCCTCTCCGCGTGGTGGACCAGGTTGCCGGAAAGGAGACGACCATGACAGGGAAAAAATATGCTGACGAAGAGCTGCAAAAGCGCCTGACGCCGCTGCAGTACAACGTCACCCGGAAGGCGGGGACCGAGCCGCCGTTCGACAACGAATACTGGAACAATCATCGCGAAGGGCTCTACGTGGACATTGTCAGCGGCGAGCCGCTCTTCTCCTCCCTGGACAAGTTTGAGTCCGGCACCGGTTGGCCCAGCTTTACCAGGCCGGTCGCCCCGGACCACGTGAAGGAGAACAAGGACAGCAACTTCGGCATGGTCCGGACCGAGGTCCGCTCGGCCGAGGCCGACTCCCATCTGGGGCACATCTTCACCGACGGGCCGCGGGACAAGGGGGGGCTACGCTACTGCATCAACTCCGCTTCGCTCCGCTTCATCCCGGTGGATGACCTGGAGAAGGCCGGCTACGGCGCCTGGCTCCCCCTCTTCGGCCGGAAGGCCTCGGCAGCAGCGGCGCAGCAGTTCGCAACCCTGGCCGGCGGCTGTTTCTGGGGGATGGAGGATCTGTTGCGCCAGCAGCCGGGGGTGATCGCCACGGAGGTGGGCTATACCGGCGGGAAGGTGGCGAACGCCACCTATGGTAACCATGAGGGGCATGCCGAAGCGGTGCGGATCGAATTCGATCCGACCAGGACCAGCTTTGAGGCCCTGCTTCGCTTCTTCTTCCGGATGCACGATCCGACCACCCTGAACCGCCAGGGGAACGATACGGGCTCCAGCTATCGGAGCGCCATTTTCTACCATGACGCAGAGCAGCAGCGGATCGCCCAAAAGGTCAAGGCCGAGGTGGATGCCAGCGGCAAGTGGAAGCGGCCGATCGTCACCGAGATCGTCCCGGCCGGTCCCTGGTGGCGGGCTGAAGAGCATCATCAGGACTACCTGGTGAAGAACCCGGGAGGGTACACCTGCCACTGGGTACGGGAGTAGGGGTGGCGCCCTGTTATGACAGGTGGCCGGGGTAGCCGGGATGATTGCCACAGATAGATAGTCTGAAACAGCAAAGGAGGCCAATCAGCCGCCTTTGCTGTTCCAGGATCTCCCCGTCACGACCCTTCCAATTTTTAGCCCCGATCTGGTGACTCAATCAAAATGAGGTACAATATATCAACCGACAGGCATAAGCCGGAGCAGTCGGAGACATCACACGCGAGGAGATCCGATCTTGAAGATACTGATGGTGCTGACATCACACGATGAGCTTGGCAAAACCGGAAAGAAGACCGGTTTCTGGCTGGAAGAGTTCGCCGCCCCCTACTATGTCTTCAAGGATGCGGGAGCCACGATCACTCTGGCTTCGCCCAAAGGAGGACAACCGCCGTTGGACCCTAAGAGTGCTGAAAAGGATTTCCAGACAACAGCCACCGAGCGTTTCAACAACGACGCTGAAGCGCAGGCGATTCTGGAGCATACCGTACCGTTGAAGACAGTTATAGCGGATGAATATGACGCGCTCTTTTATCCCGGCGGCCATGGGCCTTTGTGGGATTTGGCAGAGGACCGGGATTCCATCGCCCTGATCGAGACCATGTATGCCAAAGGGAAACCGGTTGCAGCGGTTTGTCATGCCCCCGGGGTGTTGCGCCATGCCCGGGCTGCAGATGGTACTCAGCTGGTCAATGGAAAAGGAGTCACCGGCTTTTCAAACACCGAAGAAGCAGCGGTCGGTCTGACTGCAATTGTGCCGTTCCTGGTTGAGGACGAACTACGCAAGACCGGCGGTAAATATTCCAAAGGGGCTGACTGGCAGTCCCATGTCATCAGTGACGGTAATCTCATCACCGGCCAGAACCCCGCTTCATCGGAACCGGCGGCGCAGGCGGTATTGAGGCTGCTCTAAGAAACTGCCGGGAGGAGGACACCATGAACAGCACATCTGTGGTAGAGGTCTTTTTCGATTACATCTGACCCTGGTGCTACCTCGGTACCGTGCGTACCGATCGCCTCCAGAAGGAATACAATGTCCAGCTACTCTGGAGAGTTTTCCCGCTCCACCCGGAGACTCCAACCGAGGGGAGGGAGCTTGCCGATCTCTTTGCCGGCCGGGAGGCAATGATCCGCGACATGCAGGCCCGGCTGCAGCAGACAGCAGCGGCAGAGGACCTGCCGTTGGTCGAACGGAGCCGTACCTACAACAGCCGGTTCGCCCAGGAACTGGGGAAATGGGCGGAGGAGCAGGGTCGGGGGGAACAGTTCCGCCATGCGGTCTACAGGGCATATTTCGTCGAAGGGGTCAACATCGCCCTGGTCGATGAGTTGGTCCGGATCGCCGCAGTTGCCGGGCTGTCCCCGGATGAGGCGCGGACCGTGCTGCTGGAGCGGAGCTATGCCGCAGCGGTTGATGCCGATTGGCAGCTGGCCATGGAGCTGCGCATCACCGCAGTCCCCACCCATCTCTGCGACGGAAAGCGGTTAACCGGTTTCGCCGCCTATGATGATTTCGTGCGGCTGATCGGGGCGAGCCGGTAAGCCCTTTCGTACAACGACAAAGGCGGCCGCTTGGCCGCCTTTTGAATTAAATAACTGCCCCCGGATCACCGCAGATTCTAGCCCGCCGTCCAGACCTCCGGCACCGGCACGCCCGCCTTCGCCAGCTCGATTCGGTAGGGGGTCACGATCACCACACCGTAGTTCGGATCATCCGGCCCGCTGAAATAGTTGGCCAGCATCCCGCTCCAGAACCCGTGGCGCTCCGCCGCTTCAGTGGAGAAGCGAGCCAGTCCCTGGATCTGCAGGTACGGGGTCATGGTGGCCGGATCGTTCACTCCCAGCGTCACATGCACCTCAGGGTTGGCGGCTATCTGCGCAACCTTGCGGGATCCCGCATAGGTCGCGAAACGGACGTTCAGGTCGTTCCCGCCGACCGTCATCACATAGCGGACCCACGGTTTCCCGGCGGCGATGGTGGCTACTGCCGAGAGCTGCAACGGGGCCATGATAGCGGCTATCTGCTCTTTCAATGTTGACATGGCGTGTCTCCTTTTATTGGTTTTCGGTTGTAAGCATACCACCATTGCGGCGGTCGGCAACAAGAGCTAAAATGGCGGCCGATTGGCGACCTTATGAATCATGGATGGTGGCCGCCGAGTTCGCCCCTCATAATTTCGCCGGCGCAGCATACTGACTGTTTACTAGACAGACCGACGCCCCGAAGCACAAGTTTCCGGCACACGGTCATCCCCGCTGCGTCGCCTTCTTGCAGCTAATTCTCCGTAATTACAAACAATTTATTTTATGCGCTCTTGGCACAAGATAAGCAGTGTCCTGGCCAGGATGTACAACACAGCCGGTAGGCAATGGGGCCTGCCTACGGAGGTAGGCCATGCAGCAGATTGAAGCCGTTATCGATCAGTTCAAGATGCACGAGGTACGAAGCGCCCTTGAGAATATGGGTATCGAGAACTTCATGGAGAGCACGATCAAGTGCCACCAGAAAGGACAGGTGATGATGTTTCGCGGCGCCACGTTCATGGCAAACATCGTCGAGAAGGTCAAGCTGGAGATCATTGCGACCGATGAATCGGTCAGCAGAATCGTTGAGGCAATTGGCGCCATTGCCCGGACCGGTCGCAAGGAAGATTGCCGCATTACTACTCACCCCTATCTGGAAGTAAACTGATGCCCGGCTGCTAATGCACCGTCTAACTCGGCCAGCAGACCCCGTGTGTGGAAGCAGTAAAGGCGGCCGCTTGGCCGCCTTTTAACTATTGTCAGTTACCTTGGCACCTGCCCCTGCTGATTCCTCTTTCCTGTAGCCATAATTTTATTCTCGTACCAGGTCTTTCTTCGCCGATTTAATAAATTTGCCGAAATCGCGATCCTTCTTTCTCTTTTCTGCATGAGACAACCGGTAGAAGTCAGACTCTCCCTTCAATTTTAGGTAGTTTTCATAATGTGCCTGATTTATGCCTCCAGCCCCCAAAGCGCTGAGTACGGCACAGTCCGGTTCATCCGTATGGGTGCAATCCCGGTAACGGCAGCGGGAGGCAATGCTCGTGATGTCGCTGAAGCCCCCGTTGAGTCCTTCCTCCGCAGCAGAAATGCCGAATTCGCGCATCCCGGGATTATCAATAACCATGGCACCGTTATCAAGAACGATCAGCTCCCGGCGGACGGTCGTGTGCCTTCCCTCACCGCTCGCACTGACTCCCTTTGTTTCAAGCTGTTGCCGACCGATCAGCTCGTTGATGATCGTACTTTTGCCGACTCCGGATGAACCGACTAAGCAGTAGGTTTTGCCGGGCAACAAAACGAGTTTCAACTCGTCAACGCCTTTGCGGGTGACATTACTCAAGGTCAGCACGGGCGCAATGATACCAGCGGCATGAATCCGGGAAAGCTGGTCAGCCAGAACGTCAGGGCCGATCAGATCTGTCTTGGTAAGCAGGATATACGCTTCAGCACCCCCTTCGGCGACCATTACCAGATAGCGTTCCAGGCGGTTCAGATTGAAATCGAAGTGACACGACTGCACGATGATGACGCAATCGACATTGGCCGCGATCATCTGTACCTCAGCCGATCTGCCAATCGCCCTGCGGCGCAGGCTGGTCCTGCGGTCGATCAGAGCATGGATCAGACCGAAGTCGTCATTTTCGCCTTTCTCCACACTCACCCAATCCCCCACACAGGGGAACTCTTCCGGTCGCCGCCGGTGGTGAAGGTAGCTGCCGGACAGCCTGGCCCGGAACGCACCGTTAGCATTCAAAAGTACGAATTGCTCGCGGTCAACTGTTGCCACCCGCGCCATAGCCTCAACAGGTAGCCCCTGCAGCGCCGCTATTTCGGATAGCCATGGGTTCCACCCCAAAAGTTCGAGTTTTGCGTGTCGGGCAGACATTTTTGCTCCCTATCATGATCAAGACCGGTTATTCAGTCGGATCATTCACCTTTTCTGCAGAACAGGAATTTATAGCCATATCGTTCACCAGAGGGGCTGATCACGTGCGGATCAGCAGCGCTTTCTTTTCCGAGATGCCCAGCGGCAGCAAAAAAGACGTGGCAGACCGCCGGCTCCCGCCGTTCAAACTCCACGTGGAGCTTTTTCATGGCGGCGTCATAGTTCGTTATCTTTTACAAGTATAGCTGATTATATCATGGCCATGACAAGGACAATGCTAAACTGTGAAGTGGTAGATGGGTCTAGAGGTTTTTTATCCGTGACAAAACAACAAAGGCGGCGATCGGCCGCCTTTGCCCATATTCATCCATCAGCACGCTGCGTCTCCCGGAGCCGCAATTGACTTGACTGCAAAGTCATCTAGACTTCAGAGAGACATTCAAAAGGGAGACAGACATGAAAAAACTGACAGGGTTGATTATTTGCGGAGGCATTGTCTGGTGCAGCAGTGTAATAGGGGCCGAAGTCCCCTCCATCGAAATGGGGAAACTGCTTTTTAGCAATGATAAGCTCGGCACATCCGGCAAGAGCTGCGCAACCTGCCATATGGACGCCGACAAGCTCAAGGGTGCAGCCACATATGATGAAAAGGATCTGGCCGATATTATCAATCGCTGCATTGCCGGTCCGCTCAAGGGGATAAAGCTCGATTCCGGATCAGCCGAAATGAAGTCACTGGTTCTTTACCTAAAGAGCCTCAAGACAAAGAGAATGGCTGATACCGGCAAATAGCCTTGTCAGAGGCGACCGGCTAAAGCGGGTCGCCTCCCGTTTTCTCATGCTTGACAGTGAGGGCTTTTCGATTGAAGCAGAGCCCTTTGAATACACGTTACCGAGGTCTCCATGAAGATTCTTATCGTCAATGCCCATCCTGAACCGCAGAGTTTCAGCTCTTCGCTTTTTCAAGCCGCAGTTGTCACCCTGGAACGGGACGGCCACCAGGTTCAGACATCCGATCTCTACAGGATGGGGTTCGACCCTGTTTCAGACAGAAGAAACTATACAACCATCAAGAACCCGGACTACCTGAAATCGCAGATCGAGGAGATGCACGCCAGCGAGGCGGGAGGATTTGCAGCCGACCTCGAAGCTGAAATGGGCAAGGTCGAGTGGTGTGATCTGATGATCTGGCAGTTTCCCCTCTGGTGGTTCAGCGTTCCCGCCATTCTAAAAGGATGGTTCGACCGGGTCTTCGCCATGGGGCGCTTCTACGGCTATGGTCACATCTACGAAACAGGTCTGATGAAGGGGAAAAAGGCCCTGCTTTCCCTGACTACCGGCGGGCCTGGAGACTCTTACCAACCGGATGGTTTCAACGGCGACATCAATGGCATTCTAAGGCCGATACAGCGCGGAATGCTGGAGTTTGTCGGTTTTGAGGTGTTGCTGCCGCAGCTGTTTTACGCCCCGGCTCACAGTAGCCAGAAAGAACGTGCTGCCGAGCTGGCAGCCTACTGCAACCGGCTAAAGGCAATCGAGTCAGAAGTGCCGATTACGGTTGGCCGGTATTGAAAAATGAAGAAAGGAACTATCTGCAAGCGGATTTCCCGGAGCTGAAATGGAACTGTACCTGGCACTGAAAATAGCCGGCTTATATATCCTCGTTGCCTGGCTGCCTGTTATTTTTACGTACCGGTTACGGGGATCACATCCGACAGGGGGCTTGCAGTGCTCGGGGTGTCATTAGCCCTGTTCATGCTTTTGTTTGACATTGTTCTGGGCAGTCTTTTGCATCAAATCTTGTCATCCTGGAAGCCGGAACCCAGAAGCTATCCGGTATTTACCTCTATGTCGTTCAGCATTAGTCTTCATCCTTCGCCAAAAGTGCATAGCCGAAGGTCCTGAATTTTTCCAGCTTCTTGATCGTCTTTCTGGAGGCCTTCAGCCCGCCGCTGTTTATCCGCCGCAAGGCATCTTCTGACAGGGTGGTAAATTCAGTGTAATCGTCTTTGCCAAAGGCTTTTTTGGCTGCCTCCAGATACTCTTTCACCTTTTTGAAGGTGTAATATTTGGCCGGTACGACCGGTAGAGCCGGTTTTTCAGCAGCCAGCTTTGCCTGCCCGACAGGCAGAGGTATCTTTGTCTGCACCGGTATTACCGGATTCGGATTTGCCAACTGCTCTGCCGGGTTTGCAATATTGCTGGCCGGGTTATACATCTTTTCTGCGGGGTTACTGATTCTGCCGGCTGGGTTGACAATTTTGTCAGCAGGATTACTGATGGTGTAATTTGCCGCCACGGCACTGCTGACGGCAGCCGTCAGCAGTGTCCACATCATCAAAAATCTTTTCATATTGCAACTCCGATTATGGACTGTTTCTATCAGTGTACCAGCTGTTGCCGGCAGCGCATTACTTCAGGAAGAATAAGGCAGCGGGGACCGGTAGTATCTGCCCGGCCTGTCCTGGAAAAACAAAGGCGGCCGCTTGGCCGCCTTGTGTATTAGGTATGGTTTCCATGGCTCACTTCCTGGAAAAATGGCTGTCCGATGCCGTCAGTAAAGCGCCGCTTGCCACCACGATGCCGGCCAGCAGGAGCGGTAGGGCAAAGCCACCCTGCCTGTCGGCCAGAAAACCGGCCAGAGACGGACCGGCCACCTGCCCGGCGCCGAAACAGACGGTCATGACCGCCGTGGCGCGCCGGCCCTCCAGCAGCGCAGCGCCGCACCGCTTCGGCCATGGAGAGAGCGACAATGCCGAGGAAGGTGCCGCCGAAGATGATTGCCGCCAGACCGGCCGTGAACGGGGTGGCGGCATTGATGCTGAGCAGGATGCCAACCGCCTGGAGCAGGTAGGCCAGGGTCAGCGCCGGCCGGACGCCGATCCTGGCAGCGGTCCGCTGCCAGATGACGGTCGACGGCGCTGCCGCCAGCCCCACCGCCACCCAGCTCCAGGAAGCAAAACCTGCCAGCCCCGGTGTATGGGCCACCATGGTCACCAGAAAAGTAGCGCTGACAATGTAGCCGACCCCTTCGCACAGATAGGCCGTGGCCAGTCGGGCAAGGCCGCTGAAGTCCCCCGCCGCTGGCGCCGCCGCCCCCCCGTCAGCCACTGCCACTGCTCCGCGCCGTTTCCCCGCAACCGTGACGCCGATCAAGGCCAGCACAACGGAAAGAGCCCCCATCCCCAGCCAGGCACCGCGCCAGCCGTTAATACGGTCCAGCAGTGGCACCATCGCGCCACTCAGGGCGATTCCCAGACCGATGCCGCCGTAGAGGGCGCTGCTCCAGTGGCTATGGCGGCTCTGCGCCAGAATCTCGCTCACCTCGATGGCAATGACCACGAAGAGCAGCGCACTGGACGCCCCCCCCAACAGCCGCAGAGCACTCCACCAGAAGGGGTCGGTCGTCAGCGCCATCAGCAGGGTAGTGGCGATGCAGGCGGCCAGCGCCCCGATGTTGACCGGCACACTGCGCAGCACCCGCGGCCAGATCGCACACACAAGCGCTCCGGCAAGGTAGCCGCTATAATTGAGTGAAGCCAGTCCGCCGGCCAGACTGTGACTGACCCCCAGATCCCGCTGCATCAGCGGCAGAATCGGCGTAAAGGCAAATCGTCCGATCCCCATGGCCACCATCATGCCGAGTATCCCGCCGATCAGCACCCGCAAGGGGGAACGGGGCCCAGCTGCCGGTAAAGCAGCGTTTTTGAGCGTCATTTTTTTCATGCAGTAATGGTAAAGCAACCGGGCAGGAAAGCAAGTGATTCGCTGCAACTCATGGTCATGATGAGGACAACGTTAAACTGAAAAAGTGGTAGGCGGGTCAAGAGGTTTTGATATTCGCGAAAATCCACAAGGCGGCCGCTTAGCCGCCTTGTGGATTTGAAGGAATTACGGAGAAAACTTTTCGTTACGTCGGTGCTAACGAAAAGATAATGCCATATCTTTTCGTTGTAGCCAATTTGCCAAGCAAAAAAGGCGACCGATTGGCCGCCTTTTGAATAAGGTATGGATTTTCCGGAATTCAGCGCGACATCACCCCGGAATCTCGGCCTCGACCAGCTGGGCAAGCAGTAAAAGCGATTCCTGCCAGCCAACATAGCACCCCTCAAGAGGGATGGCCTCCGGGATGCCTTCCTGCACAATCTCCAGTTCTGTCCCGCACGGCACAACTTTAAGAGTGACCGTTGTAACCATTTCGCCGGGCAGGTTTGGGTCGTCGAACAGGTCGGTGTTGCGGATGCGCTCATTGGGCACCAGCTCAAGATACCTACCGCCAAAAGCGTGGGTTTGACCGGTCGAAAAGTTGGTGAACGACAT
Organism: uncultured delta proteobacterium; assembly: GCA_963787125.1. Lineage (GTDB taxonomy): Bacteria > Desulfobacterota > Desulfuromonadia > Geobacterales > DSM-12255 > VEOV01. The sequence continues at coordinate 77,894 of CAWBBV010000004.1, read as the reverse complement.
CTTGTAACTCCCGCCGATCCTGGCGTCAATCTGGTGCACCGTGCCGGTGAAGCCGTGCGGCGGCATCCATTTGGCCATGGCATCGGCATCGAGAAACGCCCGGTAGACCCTTTCAGCCGGTGCGCGAATAACACGGTGCAGTGTGACGGTGTTGTTAGTCATGATAATTTCTCCTTCCTCAGGGTGGCACCTGATCAGTTTCAGGGGCTTCGTTCCCCACGCTAATTCCAGTTATCAATTTTCAGGTCATGGGGTGAGGGCTTCCCTGTTCCCGTTTCCAGATACTTACGCAGACTTAACAGGAACGTCGCCCACTTCATACTGCAGTGATAGGTGGCCTCAACCGCCTCGCGCCAGTTCCGGTGGCCAAAGAGGATAATCGTCTGTCCATCCTGCCCCGACAGTTCAAAGGTGATGTCAGTCCCCACCCACTCCTCCGGCCCCTCGATGCACCGCCAGCGCACATTTTTATTATCGCCAAGCTCATTCACTTCCATTACCATTCTGCCCAGCAGATCACCTGTTTTCGTGCGAAAGCTGAATTCAATCCTGCTTCCGACCCGGGTATCTCCCCGAACCTCCTCGGTCCACCAACCTGCCAGGCCGTCCAACGTGGTCAACGCCTTATAGACTTGAGAGACAGGTGACTTGATGCCGATACGATGAAGAATGTCAACCATGTCAATCACCTCCAATGCTTAGATATGCTGAGAGTAGGAAACACACAATCTCACATTGACCCCATGTCCCTACCCTGCCAGGGCCGTCAGGATCTCTCCCAAGTGATCAATGTGGAACTGGATATGGTACTCACCCAGCCCGTAGATCATCTGTTCCAGCGTCGGGTACTCGCCCAGGGGCGAATCCTTCAATTCAGGGATATGCGCTGTCCGGGCCAGCTGCACATCGGTCAGTCCCGCCGCAAAGTCGGCAACCCGCCGGTAATTCAGTTCACACTCCGCAACCAGCTCGACAATGCTCATGGCGGCACGCTGTTCGGTATAAAACGGATTACCGGCATCCAGCACCAACTGCGGAATATCTTTGTCCACAAAAGCCTTGAGGAGCGGCAGGTGGCCGACCCCCTCGGGACCGCAGAGGTGGGAAAGAATCTCCTTGGTTGACCACCGGTCCGCCGGTGCGCGGCCTGCCAGGGTCTCGTCCACACTCAGGCATACCTGTTTCAGGGCTGCAACTTTCTGATCGATTATTGCGGCCAGTTCTTTGCCACGTGATGTTGTCATGATGACACCTCCTTATGCTACGTTTCTCCTTAACTCATAGTTTACTCCTGATCGTCCCGTATTTCCACAAAAGCCTGTGCTCATTCCATTGTCGCAAAAAAGGCGGTTAGGAGATAAGTATGCTGTCCCCGGAACTCGCCCGAGGTGTATAATTACCATAGATGCATCAGTTTAATTCTCCGGGAGCATGAAGGGAGTGAGCCATGAAAAACAACGCGGTATGCTGGTATGAAATATATGTACAGGACATTGAGCGGGCCAAAGCTTTCTACGAAACGGTCTTCCAGGTAAAGCTGGAGCGCTTGGCCAATCCGGAAGTGGAATTATGGAGCTTTCCGATGGATATGGAGCGCTGGGGTGCCGGTGGTGCCTTGGTCAAAATGGACGGTGTTTCATCAGGCGGCAACAGCACGCTAGTCTACTTCAGTTGCGAAGACTGCGCTGTCGAGTCCGGCAGAGTCACCGCGGCTGGCGGCCGGATGCAGCGGGAGAAATGGTCCATCGGTGAATACGGCTTCATCGCCCTGGTGGTTGATATCGAAGGAAACATGATAGGTCTGCATTCATTGAAATAGCACCGGCCACAGCAGAAGGTAACAGAGAAAACGTTACGGGCCCGGCAGACTGACCGCTCACTACCGGCACTTCTTTTCAGAGCGGCGCATCGCAAAGGAGAAATGACATGAAAACGCCTGTAAAGAATACAATATGCCTTTGGTACGACCGCGACGCCGAAGAGGCGGCGCGGTTTTACGCCAGAACCTTTCCTGATTCATCTGTCGGCGCACTGCTTCTCGCACCGGGGGACTACCCGTCCGGGAAGCAAGGGGATCTGTTGACGGTCGAGTTTACCGTCATGGGCATTCCCTGCCTTGGCCTTAATGGCGGCCCAGAGTTCACGCACAACTGCGCATTCTCGTTCCAGGTTGCAACCGTCGATCAGGATGAAACGGATCGCTACTGGAACGCCATCGTTGGCAACGGCGGAGCAGAGAGTGAGTGCGGCTGGTGCCAGGACAAATGGGGGCTGTCGTGGCAGATCACGCCGATCGCCCTGACTGAAGCGATAAGCGATCCCGATCCTGCCGCTGCCAAACGGGCGTTCGAGGCGATGATGGAGATGAAAAAGATCGACATCGCGGCAATAGAAGCGGCGCGCCGTGGTACCGGGCTTGACAGTGGTGGGGTCTGCAGAGAGTGTTTGAATGAAGATTTCGATTCTTGCGTCTGCCCTGAACCAAAAGGCGGCGAGTAAACAACCAAGTCTGCCGCTTGGCCGCCTTTAGAATTAGGTATGGTGTCCCTGAAATTCGTGTGGAATTACGGGCTATTTCCCCTGGCAGCGGTATAATATAAATGAAGCTGTTCGTGTGAATTGTCAGTAGAAGGAGTAGCCTTTATGAAAAAGCAGCTTGATTGTTCCAGTTCTCCTTCAGGAGAGATTTTGCAGGCATACGGCGAATTCAATCGAGGCGATTGGTATGAATGCCACGAAACTCTCGAAGATCTCTGGATCGGCTCCGAAGATGAAATCCGCCGGTTCTATCAGGGAATACTGCAGATTGCCGTTGCCCTTCTGCATTGGCGTAACGGCAACTTCGGCGGGTCGGTTTCTCTGCTCAGCAGTGGCATAGACTACCTGCAGCGAGTCTGTCCCGTCTGCCAAAGGATCGAAGTGGCGGCTCTTGTTTCCGAAGCGGCTACATTTCGTACTGAGCTCACCAGACTCGGCCCGGAACGGATGGCAGAAGTTCCCGTTGCCTTGATACCCAAAATACGGTTGGCTCCGGCAGATGCAGCTGAATAGACAGCGTAGTATTACTCACGTTCACGTCTGATGGAAAGTTCTTTCGGAGTGGAGATTCGCACCAGATACTTAGCTTAGGCCATGGCGTATGGAAGCGCAACAGTGACTAGGAATTCGATGCAACCTACATTGCGTTGCAATTCGACGATATTAAGAAGTTCGTCGGAACCCAGAAGACGCGGATACGAATCAACCCGGGCCCTGGCGAAAACCAGTTCACCGGTCTTGACAAGGTGAGCACCCTCGATCTTGACGGCAAGGAAGTGCGCTCGTCCGAAACCAGGACTACGGGGCAACGGATCCAGGTCGAGCCGTTCTGATTTTGATAAAGAACAACAAAGGCGGCCGTTTGGCCGCCTTTGTTGTTCAGGTAAACTCTCCCCGCAATCTCCTACGCCGCGACGGTTTCCGCCCCGGCCAGCCGTCTCCCCAGATCGAAGGCCCGCTGGCAGTCCAGCGGCAGCGCCTCGGCCCGCCGCTTCGCCTTGTGCACCGGATCGAAGCTCTCGATCACCACTTTTGCATAGTCGTCCACCTGGCAGGTATCGAAAGCACAGAGCGACTCGGCGGTGCCGAGCAGCATCTGGGCATAGCGTTCGTTCGCTTTGATGAAGTACTCGTAGCCGAACTCCCGGCTCCGCTCTTCATTGACGTTCATGGTGTAGATGAAGGCCGTGGCCAGCTTCTGCGGAAAGAGGGTGCCGTAGGGGACGGTGTAGGTCAGATAGGGGAACAGCAGCCGTTCCATGAAGCTGCGCGTCTCGCCGGTGACCGAGCCGAAATAGACCGGCGAGCCGACCACCAGGGCGTCGGCCGTGGCGATACTTTCCAGCACCGGCGTCAGACCGTCCTTCATGGCGCAGCGGCCGTAGCTCTTCCCACCTCTGGTCTTGCAGGCGAAGCAGCTCGTGCACCCCTTGAAATCAAGGTCGTACAGGTTGACCATTTCCGTCTCAGCCCCCTGTGCAGCGGCCCCCTCCAGGGCTTTTGCCACCAGAGTTGCCGTGTTCCATTGTGTGCGGGGACTGCCGCTGATACCGATTACTTGCATCGTCTACCTCCCATTATGCGGCTTTTCGTGGCTTGGAAATTACTCTCGAAGGGCGGTGTCGTCAAGCGGGAATAGGTGTGGATGTTCCCAGAATTCCCCTGAACCTCCCTGTTTTTCCTGCTACCGGTACACCTCATCATGGCTGCTAATGTCGAGGAGGATGATTTCCTTGTCGGTGATCATAACGGTCAGGATAATCCGATAGCTGTGGGTGATGCTCACCGCCTGGACACCCTTCAGTTTACCGGTCAGATGGTGATATTTGAGGTGGGGCTGGAACGGGTCGATCTCCAGGTCGCTCAGGATGGTGGCGAATTTGGTGCGCAGTTCGCGATGCTGATCAACGAATTTTTTCGCGGCGCGTGTAAAACCGGAAGTCCAGACAAGTTCGTACATGCTTAGTCCGTGAGCCCAAGCTCTTTGATCAGGTCAGCGGCACTGCCCCGCTTTACCCGTCCGGCCTTCACATCCTCCAGCGACGCCTTCACCCGGGCCACATATGCCTCCTCCGCCTCGGCCACCAGCTCCTGGTAGCGCGCCTCGGACAGCACCACATACTCGGGCCGGTTGTTGCGGATGACATGGACGTCACCATGAGCGATCAAGCTGTCAACCGCTGCTATACCGCGCCGTTTCAGTTCCTGTGCGGGAATGGTATTCATTTCCTGACTCCTTACTGTACTTGATTGAGTACTGTAATTGTGTCACAATCAGTACTTGAATTCAAACATAATGTAGCCTGGAAAGAGAAAAGGCGGCCGCCTGCCTGTAAATCTCCTTGTCCAGGGAATGGAACCGTTGCTAGAATACCTCCCATGAATACAGACCAGTTCCAGCAGCTCATCTACTGCTATTTCCGCGAACATTCCCGCTCCCTGCCGTGGCGGAGCACCACCGACCCCTACTGCATCATGGTCTCCGAGGTCATGCTCCAGCAGACCCAGGTGGAGCGTGTTCTGCCCAGATATGCCGCCTTTCTGGACCGCTTCCCGACCGTGGAGACGCTGGCGGCAGCACCGCTCGCCGATCTGCTTGCTCTCTGGCAGGGACTCGGCTACAACCGCCGCGCTCTGATGCTGCAGCGGGCGGCGGTAGAGATCACGGCGCGGCATGGCGGGGTCGTGCCGGACGCTGTTGCCGATCTGGTCCGCCTCCCCGGCATCGGCGTCTACACGGCAGGCGCGATCGCTACCTTTGCCTTCGGCCGGGCGACCCCGTTCATCGAGACCAACATTCGCAGCGTCTTCATCCACCTGCTCTTTCATGACAGGACCGCTGTCAGCGACCGCGAGATCCTCCCCCTGGTGGAGCAGACCATGGACCGGGACAATATCCGTGACTGGTACAATGCCCTGATGGACTACGGCGCCATGCTGAAGAAGACCGCCTCCAACCCGTCGCGCCGCAGCAAGGGGCACAGCCGCCAGTCCCCCTTCCGCGGTTCGAACCGGGAGATCGGGGGGAACTCCTCAGACTGCTGCTGGCGACGCCGGGACTTTCGGCAGAAGACATCGTCCGGCAGAGTGGCCGGGACGGGGAGCGGGTGCTGGCACTGCTCGGGACGCTTGTGCGCGAAGGGTTGCTGCAGGAGCGTGCGGAAGGGTACTGGATAGGCTGAGGCCCGGCCAAACAGAAATATGGAAAGTGTCCCGCGTTTTCCCGACCCCATAGATGACCCTTCTGTAAAAAAAACGCTTCGCAGGAGGAAATGTTTCTAGCAGCAGCGGCAAATATGACCTATATTTGTACCATGTATTAAGTCTTAAAAGAGGTTATTTATGGATAGAATCTATGCTCGTGCTTCCGTCAGTATCAGCGAACTGAAGAAAAACCCCTCCCGCATCATCAATGAAGCAGAAGGGGCACCGGTCGCCATTCTCAATCATAACAAGCCCAGCGCCTACCTTATTCCGGCCGATGCTTTTGAAACGCTGATGGAAAGATTCGAGGACTACAATCTGGCGCAACTTGTCAAGGAAAGAGAGCAGGAGCCGACGGTCAAGGTTTCCCTCGATGACCTATAGTCTTGAGTTCAAAGAGACCGCCCTCAAGGAATGGCAGAAACTGGACGGCGCAATCCGCGCGCAGTTCAAGAAAAAGCTGGCTGAACGGTTGACCAAGCCCCGTGTGGCATCAGCCAGGCTTTCCGGTATGGCCGACTGTTACAAAATTAAACTGAGAAACGCCGGTTACCGGCTTGTCTACCAGGTTAACGACCAGCGCATCGTTGTCATTGTAGTGGCCGTGGGCAAGCGGGAAAATTTTGCCGTTTACCGATCGGCAGAGGGCAGGTTGAAAGAGTGATCCTGACAGGAGAGAACGCAATGGAGAAAAAGAGATTCAGAGTCAGGCTGGTCCGGCCGGTTTTCGAGTACGCAGACGTCGAGGTGGAGGCCGGAGAGGAGTTTGAGGCGGTCTTTACTGCCCTTGCAGGGGCGGATGCCATTGCCGCTGATGCGTGGCGAGGAAATTTCGCTCCTGGGGAATACGGCGTAGACGCCGTCTGCGTAACGGAGATGGCCGATGACGACGAAGAGCTGTTCGCCGCGACTGCGGAGGAGAAAAAATACCTGTTATTGAAGGCGGATACCGGCTGCGGAGAAGGGGAAGTAGTGTACCAGCCCTGGATAGGGGCGGTTTCCAATCTCATGCTTGCCGATCTCTGCACAGACTGGACCGGCGAACTCGCCGAAACCGGGGAGACGGGCGTGGCCGGCTTTTGTGATTGGGCGGAGAGGCAGGCGCGCTTCCTGAAGGAGGGGCCGGCGAAGGTCATTCCGCTACGGCCGCGGATGGAGGAGGAGTAGCGGACGGCGCAGGAGTCAGGAAATGTGGGGAATGTTCCAGGAATTCTGCAATAGAAAAATAGATAAGAACGTCTCTCTAGCCACACTCTTGAACAATGGCACTTCTAGGCAGTTAGAAAGAAATTTGAAAATAGATTTGGAACGAATTGGATCAATTGAATTTGTTTTTTTACAATCCAAATTGTTTTTTTGCACCAAGCGATGAAAGCCAATTAGTTTGGTGCATCTAGCTAAACCCGCCCGGATAAAGGCATTCTAGCTGAATTAGGCAGAAAATAGAAAATAGCTTTAGAACGAATTGGATTAATTGAAATTTTTGGTCCCCAGATATGAATCCAATTAGTTTAGAGGCGTCTAGGTTCTTGGGAACTTAACGAATGAATTTAGAAATGTTCTAAAACTGAAAATTTGCATATAGCAAGCTATAAACTTATAAATCCACATGAATCTCTTGCGGAAAACAAAATCATGCAGTATTTTGTGAGATACATGGAGGAGGCAAATGTATAAAAACACTTCAAAAAGCAGTTCAGTTGGATACGAGGAATTGATCCGGCGTTATTCTCTGCAGGTGTTGCCCCATTATGTCACTTCGTACGTCACGGAAACAAAGGGAAGGCGTCAGACGGTTATAGAGGGACACAGACGGAAGGAATTTTACCCTTTGGCTTACCATCCTGGTGATGAATTGGGTGGCCATTTAACCTTTGCGCTGAAACATGAAGGCTTGAATCTAGAGATCATAAATGCCGTTTTCGAACAAACTCCCCCTAACGAAATCGAAGATATAGTTCGCAAGACACCAACCGGCAAGTATGCGCGGCAGATCTGGTTCCTTTATGAATTTCTCATAGGGAAAACACTTGATTTAGAGCCTGTTAAGGTCGCCAATTATGTAGATCTGCTAGATGAAGACCTTTATGTAGCTGCCAAAAAAATACCGGTAGCTCGTCAAAAGGTGAATAACAATCTTCCTGGGAGTCGACGCTTTTGTCCGTTGATACGAAAGACTGATTTCTTGAAAAAATATATGGAGATCGATTTTCAGGAGCGAACCAAACAGGTTATAGACAAATATCCGGTAGATATACTACAGCGAGCCATCTCGTACCTTTTCACAAAGGAGACCAAATCATCATTTGAGATTGAGCGGACAACTCCCGACCAAAAGCGTGCGGCTCGTTTTGTGGAATTGCTGAAGAGTGCCGAAACAACAGACTTTTTTACAAAAGACGGTCTCATCAATCTTCAGCAGAGTATTGTAGACAGTAGGTTTGCCAATGAGGAATTCCGGAAAGATCAAAATTACGTTGGACAATCAATCGGTTTTGGTAGGGAAATTGTACATTTTATTTCTCCTAAACCGGAAGATCTGCCAGAACTAATGGAAGGAATGTTTGAATGCCACAAGAGGATGGCCGTGTCTAAAGTTCATCCGGTCATTGCAGCGACAATCATTGCGTTTGGTTTTGTTTTTATGCATCCCTTTGATGATGGTAACGGAAGAATACACCGTTTTCTGATTCATAATATTTTGGCAAACACCAAATTTACACCAGAAGGATTAATTTTCCCCGTTTCAGCTACGCTTGTCCAAAATATAAAGGAGTACGATCAAACTTTAGAGCTGTTTTCAAAACCGCTTCTCCACCTTATAGACTACCAACTAACTGAAGCAGGCGAAATGACGGTGATGAATGAGAGTGCTTTGTATTACCGATACATTGATATGACAGCAATAGCGGAAAATATGTTCAGGTTCATAGAAACTACCATAGAAAAAGAATTAGTTTCAGAGCTGGATCTTTTGACCAACTATGAAAAAGCTAAGTCCTGTATGCAGGAAATTATTGATATGCCGGATCGCATGATTGACCTCTTTATGCGGATGTGTCGCGAGAATGGAGGCAGGCTTTCACAGGGCAAGCGCAAGTCAATGTTCGATAAACTCACTGATGAAGAAGTTGCGAAACTGGAAGAGTGTATAAAGAGCGTTTTCGGGTTAACATAATTGACTCAAGCCAAAATACGATCGATTGGTGGCCTATTGAATTAAGTATGGTGTCCCCGGAATTAGCTCTGTGGCCTCACGCCTGAGTCAACTTATTGAGGCGGGTATTCTTGTGCGTGAGGGACATGCAGACGGCAGGAAAGACAGCTATATACTTACCGATAAGGGGCTGGATCTTATTCCGCTGCTGTTTGAAATGGTCTTGTGGAGCGCCACGTACGACGGTCAATCGGAGGCCAAACGCATCACCCGTCTGGTTGAACTCATCAGGAGCGATAATCGCGCAATCAGTCAACAAGTGAAGGAACAAGTACGGCGTGGTGAAGCGATTGTTGTAGATGTAGACTATTTGTCTCCGATTTTGCCTGGCTCCGACGAAACAAAGGGGTAAATCAGGGACACGTCCACGTTTTTCGCGGACGCCCCAATTCCGAGGACACCATACTTATTTCTACACAGACATAAATCCGGCATATTCCCGTCCGCTTATGTCAAACGCAACTACCTTTCCTGCAAGCATTCCTTCAACTTGCTCCCGCGTCAACCGGAATTCGTACGCCCCAAAATTCTCGCCGAACTCAGCCCGCGCTTCCGCAGTATCCTCAATCAGCTCAATTCGATCATCACCATTATCCGAACTCATTGAGCCCGGTTTTCCCCAACTCGCCATCACAGACCCAACCCTTCCCGCACCATCCGGGGAATCTTCTCAGCGGTTACGCAGCCTTGCGGCTATTCCTTTCCATTTCCCGCCGCAAAATCGCATTGAGGCGAGTCTGATACCCTTTACCTTCACGCTTGAGCCAATGAACAACATCCGCATCCAGCCTGACCGTAACCGCCTCTTTCACGGGACGGTAGAACTTGCCAACCTCAAAACCGCTGAAGTCGGTGATTTCCGGGATGTCTGAATAATCAATTTCATCATCCGGCCGCTCGGCGAGACTCTTCAGATTTTCAAGCTGTGCTTCTGTCAGATTTGGGAGCCCTTTGATCCTGACAATATTTTCAGAAGCTTCCTTTTTCATACTGTTCCCTTTCATGCTTGCTGGCCCTTCTCGCTGATATGATCCTGACGACGATTTCATCTGCTTCGTGGTAGGTGTGCGCCACAAATAGCAAGAGTATGCTGCCCTCGGAATACCCTATGGTCTGCCAACGACCATCTTTATCAACCCGGCTCAGCATCAATGGATCGTCAAAAATCGTGATTGCCGATTCAAAGTCAATACCGTGCTTTACCTTATTGCTCCTGTTCTTGTTTTCATCCCACTCGAATATCATTTCACACCTACATTATGTACATACAATCTTGTAAATACAACTGCAATATTTAGCTACGAGAAAGGGCGCTGAAATCAGCGCCCTTCGTTAATCTACTTCAGATTTTTCTTGATGCGTTCCACCGCCTCAATCACATTCTCGCGATGGCCGAAGGCTGACAACCGGAAGAACCCTTCGCCGCTGGGGCCGAAGCCGGAGCCGGGGGTGCCGACCACGTTGCATTCATTGAGCAGCTTGTCGAAGAAGTCCCAGCTGGTCATGCCGCCCGGGGTCTTGAGCCAGATGTAGGGGGCATCAACGCCGCCGTAGATTGTTACGCCGGCCTCTGTCAGTCCTTCACGGATGATGCGGGCATTCTCCATGTAGTAGTCGATGATCTCCTTGGTCTGTGCCCAGCCTTCGTCGGAGTAAACAGCAGCGGCAGCGCGCTGTACCGGGTAGGAGGCGCCGTTGAACTTGGTGGTGGTGCGGCGCAGCCAGAGCTTGTTGAAGCTGTACTTCTCGCCGGTGGCGGTTGTACCCTTGACTTCTTCCGGTACGACCACCAGGCCGCAGCGGACGCCGGTAAAGCCGGCAGTCTTGGAGAAGGAGCGGAACTCGATGGCGCACTTCTTGGCACCTTCGATCTCGTAGATGGAGTGGGGGATATCGGGGTTGGTGATGAACGCCTCGTAGGCGGCGTCGAAGAAGATCACGCAGCCGTTGGCGTTGGCATAATCGACCCATTTTTTCAGCTCGGCCTTGCTTGCCACGGTGCCGGTCGGGTTGTTGGGGAAGCAGAGATAGATGATGTCAACCTTCTCTGTGGGGAGCGAAGGGATGAAACCGTTGGCCTCGTTGCAGGGCATGTAGACGATCCCTTTGTAGTACCCCTTGTCATCTGCCTCGCCGGTGCGGCCGATCATGACGTTGGTGTCGTTGTAGACCGGGTAGACCGGGTCGCCGATGGCAACGACGTTGTCCAGGGCGAAGACGTCGAGGATGTTGGCGCAGTCGCACTTGGAGCCGTCGGAGATGAACATCTCCTCGGTCTTCAAGTCAGACGCCCAGCGGCTTGTAGGATTTCTCGATGATGGCGTTGATGAGCCAGTCATACCCCTGCTCCGGGCCGTAGCCGGCGAAGTTCTGAGTCGTGCCGAGGTCGTCGACAGCGTCGTGGAATGCTTTCAGTACAGCCGGGGCCAGCGGGCGGGTAACATCGCCGATGCCGAGGCGGATGACCTTGGCTTCCGGGTTGGCGGCGGCGAATTCACGCACGCGGCGGCCGATCTCGGGAAAGAGGTAGCCGGCTTTGAGTTTCAGGTAGTTGTCATTGATTTTTGCCATTACGTTACAGTTCTCCTTGGTGCGTATTATTCAGAACGAAAGTATGTTCATGATGATCGTTTGTATCTGCATGGCGATGCCGTACGCCTGCGCTGCCTCTTCCCTGGTAGGCTCATAGAAATCGTCGGGATAGCGCATGCCAACGCCATATTCGGAGATCTCTTCCAACAGGTCTTCCATGAGAAGCAGTTCCGGAGCAAGGTCGCCAACATCCGACAGTAGTTTCACCAGGTCGTGCGTTTTGGCTACGTTGCGGCCATTGGCGACCAGCAGCCCTTTGAGCAGTTTTTCGATAGCCTGCTGGGCATGGAAGCAGACCGTATCGGTCGGGACATTTTCAGCTGCAAGGTTGTTGCGGATATTGAGCAGATCGTGTTCGGCCTTGAGAAGCCACTGTCGGACTATTTCAGTCGTAACATCATCCATACAGCAGCTTTCCGTGATGGGTGGCATTGTAGACGATGGTGCCGGGGATGTCCTTGTAGCGGGCAAACTCCAGCGGTGTAAAGACAAAGGCATCCAGGGAGAACGACCGCCGCGGAAAGAGCCGTTTCAAGGCGACATTACGCTGATGAGGCGCCAATGCCGAATCCATGACCACAACCAGATCCACATCGCTGTCCTCTGTTGCCCGGTCTTCCGCATAGGAACCGAACAGGAAGATTTTTTCCGGCTTCATGGCCTGGGCAATGCGCTCTTTCAGCTGATCTATGTCGAAAGTCGAAAGCATGACCTCTCCTAGCGCAAACCTAACACATCCTGCATGTCGTAGATCCCCGGTTTCTGCCCCACAACCCACTGGGCCGCCCGCACCGAACCACGGGAGAACATGTCGCGGGTCATGGCGCGGTGGGAAATCTCGATCCTTTCCCCCTGGCCGATGAAGTAGACGGTGTGCTCGCCGATGATGTCGCCACCGCGGACGGTCTGCATGCCGATCTCTTCTTTGGTCCGCTCGCCGCAGAGCCCTTCGCGGTGGAAGTTAGCCACTTTGTTGTAGTCGCGGCCGAGGGCCTCGGCAACAACTTCGCCCATACGGACGGCGGTGCCACTGGGTGAGTCCTTTTTCTTGTTGTGGTGCAGCTCGACTATCTCCACGTCGAAGTCGTCACCGAGGGTCTTGGCCACGTCTTTCAGCACCTTGAAGCAGACATTGACGCCGACGCTCATGTTGGGGGCGAGCACACAGGGGATATCCTTGGCCAGTTCGGCGGCAAAGATCCGCTCTTCCGGGGTAAAACCGGTGGAGCCGATGACGATGGCTTTGCCTTTCAGGCCGCAAACTTCCAGATTCTTCAGGGACACCTTGGGGGTGGTGAAGTCGATGAGCACATCGCAGCCTTCTACGACCTTGTTGAGGTCGTCGGAAATAAGGACGTCCAGTTTGCCGCAACCGGCGATGATCCCGGCATCCTGGCCGACCAGTTCGTGACCGGGACGCTCCAGGGCGCCGGAAACGATGCAACCGGCTTCTTTGGCAGCGACGATAATTCTTTGACCCATGCGGCCGGCAGCACCGCAGACAGCTATTTTAACCATAACTAGCCTCGATAGGCTGAAGGCTGAAGGCTGAAGGGAAAACCTTCAGATTCAACGATCGCCTCAAATAGTTTTTGAAAATACCTTCAGCCTTCTACCTTCAGTCTTCAGCCTAGATCAACTTGTACTCTTTCATGATCGCTTCCAGCTTCGCCTTGTTGGCTGCACCCATTTCGCACAGCGGCAGGCGGACTTCGTCGGAGCACTTGCCCATGAGGCCCAGCGCCGTTTTCACCGGAACCGGGTTGGACTCGATGAACATGGCGTTGCCGATCTTCAAGGTGTCCAGGTGGAGCTGGCGGGCCTTCTCCAGATCGCCGCTAAAGAAGGCGTCGGTCAGGTCGCCGACCTCTTTGGGCATGATGTTGGCGAGCACGGAGATGATGCCGACGGCGCCGCAGGCCATCATCGGGTAGGTGATGAAGTCGTCGCCGGAAAAGACGTCGATGCTTTTGCCGCAGAGGGCGATGATCTCGGAAGCCTGCTGAAGGGAGCCGGTGGCCTCCTTGACGGCGACGATATTCTTGTGCTTGGCCAGACGGGCCACGGTCTCGGGGAGCATGTTGACGCCGGTGCGGCCCGGGACGTTGTAGAGGATCTGGGGGATCTCCACCGCATCGGCAATGGCCATGTAGTGGCGGTAGAGCCCTTCCTGGGTCGGCTTGTTGTAGTAGGGGGTCACCAGCAGTACGCCGGCCACACCGATCTCTTTGGCTTCGCGGGTCAGGGCGATCGCCTCGGCGGTGGAGTTGGAGCCGGTGCCGGCGATAACCGGGACGCGCCCCTTGGCCTGGTCGAAGACGATCTTGATGACGTTGAGATGTTCCTCGTTATCCAGGGTGGATGATTCGCCGGTGGTGCCGCAGGCGACAATGGCGTCGGTGCCGTTATCAATCTGGAAATCCACCAGTTCCCGCAGTTTTTTCTCATCAACAGCGCCGTTACAGAACGGGGTGACGATGGCAACAATGCTTCCCTTAAACATGACTATTCCTCCTCGGTTTTGCTATTCTGGAAAAGCTGATTTCTGGCAATAAATTCGGCGGTCAGCCGCGGGCGTTGATCCTCGACAAATGTTCCGGAGCTGCCATATTCGGTAAATTTAACCAGTTCAATCCTGCCGTCCGGGCGGAGACGATAGTGATCATCCCCGGCATCCAGTCTTGGCAGATACTGGCCATGAAAATCTTCATAAACATCAACATGGGCAATAAGGTTGTCCCCTCTGAACGGGTCGGTGGAGAGGCTCAGGACCGCATCGCCTTCATAAATCGAGTGCACGCCATGGTCATTGCGGAAACAGACGAAATACCTGCCATCCTCTTTGTGAAAGAAGTCGCCGATAATCGGTAAAAACTCTCCGTTGACAACTTCATAAAAGCTGTCCGCCGTGACCATAAACTCTTTGTCTGCTTCGCTTAACAGCCAGGCGGAGGTCATTTTGTCCGGGCTGTGGGTCAGGACTGTCCGCGACTTCTCAAGGGTTGTCTGGTTCAGGCGGCGATAATCGGTATGAACGACGCTCTTTCTGACGGCGATATCATGAATGATTATTCCTGTGCTGAAAGCTGCAATGGCATCTGTGTAGCGGGCTTCGCTCCAGATCCGTTCAATATAGTCATTGATGTCGCCGTAAATAACGGCAGCTTCTGCAAACTCCTTGTCACTGAGCTTCCGCTTCTGCGGGATCTTATCCTGATAAAGCGATTGCCATAGCTCAAGATCATGGTTTGTGTCGGAGCTGAAGATGACCGTCTCTTTGCCGGTACTGAACTTGACGCCGATGCTCGGGACGCCGTGCCATACCGGCGCATTGATCGCCTCGATGGTGAAGCCTTCGGGGTCGACAAAAGGAGCCCAGGCGCTGTCATAAAAAACATCGGCAGAAAACGGGTAAAAGCTTTCCGGTTCGACCCATTCACCTGAAGGTGGGTCCCGGAAAAGCATCCTCGGGACGCCGCTCGCGCCGATAAAGATTTTTGCGAGCTCTGCTGGGACAACGCTGCCGTCTGTGTTCACAACCGCCAGCCGGGAGAGCCCAGCTCCTTCATGGAGTCGCTCTATCCGGTATTTCGCTGCAGGCGCTATGGATCTGAAGTCGACATAGTCATCATAAGGGATGTCGACTATCTGGCGGCAATCATCGGCCAGACTCAAGGACAGGGCTGATACCGAGGCATCGATAAGACCGCTGTTGACCTTGTCCGAGGTCAAAAGGCACAAGCGGTGGTTGACGTCGGGAGCATATCTGTTGAACAGGGCAAAATCAGAGAACCACCGTTTGTGGTCATCATGGCAGTGGGTTATGATCAGGCCGCTGATGTTTTTCAGCCCATGGCCGCCGAATTTCTGAAAGACCGGCGAACCGCAGTCCACCAGATAGCAGCTGGCGCCGATTGTTACCTGATAGCCGATACTTTTCCCGATGCGGGAGAAAGGACCGTAATCACCAAGAACCCTTACTGTTATCCCATTGCCGGTTTGCAAAATAACCCCTGTTTACAGGAACGATGCGGCCGTATCGCCGACACCGGAGTAGACAACCTTTTGCGATCAACTTTTTCGGTAATATCTTTCAGGGCAACATCCTCAGCAAAAGTTCAATGCCCTTGTACTGAAAATGATTCATTTTTGTAAAAGCTTCAAATAAAAGTGTTTTTTTCTATCATGCCGGCAGGGAAAAGTCAAAATATTCAGGCCGGTAGGGTCGTCAGCGGAGCTCCTGGAGAGAGTACAGCAGTTCGATTTCTGCCGAAAGGGGTGATTCGACGGTTTCACCCTCACGCTCCACCACTGCAGTTGCTCTGTACCGGTAGGTCTGGCCGAGTTCGAGCTCATGGTCTTCCCAGTAATTCTTATTGATCGGCACGGCATTTTGCGGTAGCGCGGCTGAATTTTCGCCAATTTTGCGGCGGTAGATATTAAAACCGAGCAGTTTTGCTGTGCCGGCCCCAACAGCGCCGAATTCAAGCCTGATGGCAGCTGGTGCGAGCTGCGCTTTCAAAGCGGGGGGAGTTGTAACCGGCTGCAGCTTCTTCACCGGTGAGATTGCCGGTGCGCTTATCCCGCCGCTCCGGCTTATGGCCAGCAGCCGGTACTGGCTGCTGCTGCCCGGAGCAAGACCCTTGTCCCGGTAGATAAAGGTTTCTCCGTATTTTACCGCCTCACCAGGCACGTCCAGCGCAACAGTCGTCAACAGCTTCCACGAGTCGGTACAGGACGAGCAGTCGCTACCATCACCGGCGATGCTGCGCCGCAGCAGCCTGAATTCGGCCAGATCCCGCAGCGGCCGGCCGCCTTTCTCTTTCGTCGGTGCGCTCCAGACAATCCTGAAATCCTCTCCGGACTGCAGGACGCTCAGATCCTGAACGGCAGCCGGAACAAGGGCTTCAGGCGGCATCAGCGCCCCCTTTCTGCCGCAGGCGGAGAGAAACAACAGGCAGAGTAAAAGCGGTAGAACTACTCTCATCTCAGCGACGTGCCTTTACACGTTCAATCTCCCGTTTTACCCCTGCCAGCGCCGTGCCGCCGGTCGCCGTGCGGGCATTGACAGAGGCCTCCAGAGTAATACTGTCGTAAATATCGCTACCGATCATGGTCGAGAAGCTCTGCCACTCTTCCATGGTCAGCTCCGGCAGATCCTTGCTGTTTGACAGGCAGTAAGCGACCGATTTTCCCACAACTTCATGGGCATCACGGAACGGCATCCCCTGGCGGACAAGATAATCGGCCACATCGGTGGCGGTGGAGAAACCCTTCGCGGCGGCAGCGCGCATATTCGCACTATTTACTTTCATCTCCCGGATCATGTCGGCAAATATTTTCAGAGAGCCTTTGACCGTGTCGATGGTGTCGAAGAGCGGCTCCTTGTCTTCCTGCATATCCTTGTTGTAGGCGAGCGGCAGCGCCTTCATGACGGTCAGGAGCGCCATGAGGTTGCCGTAGACCCGACCGGTCTTCCCCCGCACCAGTTCCGGCACATCCGGATTCTTTTTCTGGGGCATGATGCTTGATCCGGTGCAGAAACCGTCGGAAAGGTCGATGAACTTGAATTCGCTGGTTGACCAGATAATCAGCTCCTCGGAGAAGCGGGACAGATGCATCATCAGGATGCTTGAGGCGCTGATGAACTCCAGGGCAAAATCCCGGTCAGAGACCGAATCAAGGGAGTTGCGAGTCACTTCCGGGAACTCCAGCAGCTCGCGCCACATGCTCGCGATCGATCGGAAAGGTTGTCCCGGCAAGAGCACCCGCCCCGAGCGGCATGACGTTGACCCGCTTGAGACAGTCCTCCATCCGCCCCTTGTCCCGGCTGAACATCTCCACATAGGCGAGCATGTGATGGCTGAAAAGGATCGGCTGGGCGGTCTGCAGGTGGGTGTAACCCGGCATGATGACGCTGATGTTCTTTTCCGCCTGAAACAGGAGCGAGTCGATCAGCCGGTCAAGATAGGCGGAGACCTCGACGATCTCGTCCCGCAGGTAAAGACGGATGTCCAGCGCCACCTGGTCGTTACGGGAGCGGCCGGTATGGAGCCGCTTGCCTGCTTCGCCGATTTTGGCTGAGAGGCGGGCTTCGATGTTCATATGGATGTCTTCGAGACTGACCGAAAAGTCAAACTCGCCCGCTTCTATCTGGCTGAGGATGTCGTTAAGGCCGCTGGTAATCGCCTCAACATCGGTCAGCGGGATGATCCCCTGCTTGCCCAGCATGGCGGCATGGGCTATGGAGCCCCGTATATCTTGACTGTAGAGGCGTTTGTCGAAATTAATCGAAGCGGTGAACTCCTCTACAAATTTGTTGGTCGGCTGGGCAAAGCGTCCGCCCCAGAGTTTGTCTTTTGACATCATGAATCTCCGTATGTTGATTTATTTCGGTAATCTGTGAAGCATAAACGAGTGGCAACGCATCCTGCAACCCTTTACTTTCCGCTGGGCCTCTTCTCTATCCGCTCCAGCCAGCACTGCTCAACAGAGAGCCCCCGTAAAAATTCTCCGGCAAAGAGGAATTTGGCAAGCGGCATCGGCACGCTGATAAAATCCTTGCCGCGCCCGACAGTCAGGGCGTAGCCGCTTTTGCCGTTCCGCTCCCATTTCTCCACGCTGAGAGTCGTGACCGTTTCTCCGTGATCAGTTGTCGAAAACTTGTGTGGACTCAACTTCTCCTTGCAGGCCAGTGCTGAACTCCCCACCTGGCTGATCTTGAGGGCAAGCTCAAAGGCTTCGTCCGGCTCGCAGATGAAGCGGATCTGGGTAACCTCTTCCGGGCTGGTTTTCGGGGTAAGCTTGAAAAAGCGAAGCTGGATTCTGCCGCTGCGCTCGGTGACAATCCCCTTCTCTTCGCTGCTTTTTGTCGCCTCCCTGATCTCCAGGCCGGTTGCCTGGGAGAATATCTCGTAAGCGCGGTACCGTTTGAGACTGTCGGACTGGGGCATCGGGTTCTCCTTGTCGATGGGCGTTGCTGGCAATTATTTGAAGTTCATTTCTTGCGATAATCACCGCAGGAGAAATATTTCTCCAGCCAGACATACAGGCAGATGAACAGATAGCGACTCCCCATCTCCTTGATCTTCAGCTTGGCCACGCCGCTGCGGCGGTTCTTCCAGGTTATGGGGATGACTTTCCAGGAATAGCCACGGACAATCGCCTTGAGCGGCAGCTCAACGGTCAGGTTGAAGTGCGGGGCGATCAGCGGCCTGCAGCCGTCAATGACCTCTTTGCGATACCCCTTGAAGGCGTTGGTGGTGTCGTTAAGGTTGATGCCGAAGAGAAACTGCAGGAAAGCGTTGGCCAGCCGGTTGAAGAACATTTTCACGTACGGATAATCGATGGTGCCGCCACCCTTGATGAAACGACTGCCGAAAACGCAGTCATAGCCGCTTTGCAGCTCCTGCCAGTAACGGACGACATCGCGACAGTCATCAGATTCGTCGGCCATCATAATGACAACAGCATCCCCCTGCATGTGATCCAGGCCGGCGATGATCGCCCTGCCAAAGCCGTGCAGACCATAATTCTGGAAGGGTTTCAACTCGGGCAGCCGCGGCTGCAGTTCCAGAAGCAGTTCCCAGGTACGATCGCTGCTGCCGTCGTCAACGACGATGATCTCATGGGGGACATTCTGTAGATTCAGTTCGAGATGCAGATGTTCGATTGTTGAGACAATGCAGCCCTCTTCATCCCGAGCCGGAATGACAATGGAGAGCCGCTGCAATGGCAATTTGACTTCCGGTTCCGGACTCATAAGGCCCCTGATATTTCAAGCCACTCAGGATGCGCTTCAGCATGCAGCGCAATTTCGGCGAAGATTTCGTACAGTGAGGTTTGCGGTCGCCAGCCCCAGGTTTTTTCAGCAAGAGATGAGTCCATGAGCAGCCAGGGGATATCGAATCTGCGGATTTCCGGGCTGCTGCTGATTTCATTATCACCAAAGCGCTCACAACACCAGTCACTCAGCTCTGCCAGTGAGCTTGAATTTGCCGTGCCGCCGCCAAGATTAAGCAAACGATTGGTTGCTGACGGGACTCGGGAGGTCTGTTGCCGGAGCAAGGGGATGAGGTCTTGCGGATGGAGGCAGTCACGCACCTGGAAACCGTTGCCGCCAAAGCCGATGTACTTGAGTGGCTGTTTTCGCAACCAGGCGTTGATCCAGTAAGCGAAAATTCCCTGATCCGGGCGGCCGAACTGGCCGGCGCCGGCCAGCACACCACAGCGGTTGATCCAGACCGGGAAGCCGAAAGTCTCGCCATATTCAAGCGCCAGCAGTTCCGAGGCAAGCTTGGTGCTGCCGTAAAGAGAGATTGGCGGCGTGGTAGTGAAGGTTTCGCTGACTCCGGCAGCGGTAAGTCCTGCCGGCAGCTGTTGGTCGGCTTTGAGGCGATATGACTTTCCGCACGATTCAACCAGGAGTTCGGTCAAAGGTTTGATAGAGTAGACCCGGCTGGTACTGAGCAGAATGAAGCCGGCGCTGTGCCGCTTGCAGTATTCCAGCAGGTTGATGGTCCCGAGCAGATTATGCTCTATAAGCTGGCGACTGCTCGTTTCGCCGTCAACCCCCGCCAGCACGCTCGGGTTGGCAGCCGCGTCAAGCACCCAGTCAACCGGCGGGAGATTGTCAACGTCAGACTGGATTCTGATATCGCCATGAAAGATTTTTATGCCGAGATTTTGGAGTTGGCGCCGATTCAACTCGCTGCCGGGGCGGGCGAGATTGTCGATGCCGCAGATGGTTAATCCCGGCACGGCCTCAAGCCAGCTTTTTGCCAGGGTGCTGCCGACAAAACCGCAGATGCCTGTTATGAGGAGTTTCAAGGGAGTCTCTCCCGCCAGGAGCAGGCTATCTCGGTAATGATCTGCCGCAGCGATCGGGTGATGCTCCAATCGGGGTAATGCTCTTTTATTTTTTTCAGATCGCTATAGTAGCAGATATGGTCACCGACCCTGTTTTCGTCCCGATAAGAGTAAAACTGCTTTTTGCCGCTGAACTCTTCTGCCAGGTCAAAAGCTTCCAGAACCGAGCAGGCGTTATCTTTCCCGCCGCCAAGGTTATAAACTTCGCCACTGCGGGGGTTTTCAAAGAAGGCATGGATAAATCTGGCAACATCCTCGGAGTGGATATTGTCACGTACCTGTTTCCCTTTGTAACCGAACACCGTGTAAGGGCGCTCTTCGAGATTACACTTCACCAGATAACTGAGAAAGCCGTGCAGCTCTACTCCGGAGTGATTGGGGCCGGTAAGGCAGCCGCCCCGCAGGCAGCAGGTCGGCATGCCGAAGTAGCGGCCGTATTCCTGCACCATGACATCGGCGGCCAGCTTGGACGCTCCCAGCAGCGAGTGCTTGGATTGATCGATGGAAAAAGATTCGGGGATACCATTAACAAAGGCAGGGTCATCATACTCCCAGCGGGCTTCCAGCTCCTTCAACGGGATGTTGTTGGGGCGGTCACCATAAACCTTGTTGGTGGACATATGGATGAACGGCGCTTCCGGGCAGGCTTGCCTGGCGGCTTCAAGAAGGTTCAACGTGCCGACGGCATTGGTGTCGAAGTCGTCAAAGGGGATGGTGGCGGCCAAATCATGTGAGGGCTGAGCGGCAGCATGGATGATTGCAGCAGGTCTGAGGGTGCGGACTAGGTCCAGCACCCCGTGACGATCTCTGATATCCAGTTCATGGTGGTGAAAGTTATGCAGTGATTCTACAAGCCGGGCCTGGCTCCAGCGGGTGCTCCCCTGGGGGCCAAAGAAAAGCTCCCGCTGGTTATTGTCAATGCCGTGAATTTCGAAGCCGAGTTTGTGGAAGTACGTCACAACTTCCGAGCCGATCAGCCCTGAGGATCCGGTGACAAGGATCGATTTCATCGGCATTCTCTCAGCGCTGAAGCCATTGTCACTTCCTTTTTGCCTTCATCAGCGATCTGATCCGCAGGCGGAGCGAGTTGATCTTGATGAACCCTTCGGCATCAGCCTGATTGTAAACCTTGTCCTTTTCAAAGGTCGCAAAGTCGAGGTTGAAGAGTGAGTCGGTTTCCGATTTGCGGCCGACGGTGCGGCAGTGCCCTTTGTAGAGCTTGACCCGGGCGACGCCGTTGACGCATTTCTGCGATTCGTCGATCAGCGTCTGGAGCATTTCCCGCTCCGGTGAAAACCAGTAACCGGCGTAGATCTGTTTGGCGTATTCAGGGATGAGGGAGTCACGGATCCTCATGACTTCGCGATCCATGGTAATCTGCTCCACAGCCATGTGGGCTTCACGGAGGATGGTGCCGCCGGGAGTCTCGTAGACGCCGCGGGACTTCATACCGACAGAGCGGTTTTCCAGCAGGTCGACCCGGCCGACGCCGTGCTCGCCGCCGATGTAGTTGAGATGAGCAAGCAGCTGGGCCGGAGTCATCTCGACGCCATCCACTGCCACTGCATTGCCATGTTTGAACTCAACTTCAACATACTGCGGCTTGTTGGGCGCTTTTTCCGGTTTCTGGGTCAGCACGTACATCTCTTCCGGCGCTTCAGCCCAGGTATCCTCCAGAATTCCCCCTTCAAAGGAGATGTGGAGCAGATTGCGATCGGAAGACCAGGGGCGCTTCTTGGTGATCGGAATCGGGATATCGTTTTTCTTGGCGTAAGCAATCAGTGCCTGGCGGCTGTTCAGTTTCCACTCTCGCCATGGGGCAACTACGGTGATGGCTGGATCAAAGTGATAGTACCCGAGCTCGAAGCGAACCTGATCGTTCCCCTTGCCGGTAGCGCCGTGGGAAACGGCATCAGCCCCTTCAATCCTGGCAATCTCCATCTGCCGCTTGGCGATCAGCGGCCTGGCGATGGAGGTGCCGAGCAGGTAATGGCCTTCGTAGACGGCGTTGGCGCGAAACATCGGGTAGACGAAGTCACGGACGAACTCTTCTTTCAGGTCGTCGATGTAGACCTTGTCGGCGCCGGTGGCAATAGCCTTCTCCCGCACCGGATCAAGCTCGTCCCCCTGGCCAAGGTCGGCGGAAAAGGTGATGACCTCGCAGCCGTACTCGTTCTTCAGCCACTTGAGGATGATGGAGGTGTCAAGCCCGCCCGAGTAGGCCAGGACTATTTTTTTGACTTCCGGTTTTTTTGCCATTTTAGTGTCTCCTTTAAGATTTGTTCAGGCTGTTAACAACTTATTGAGATTACTCACTCTATCAGTTCAATAAACATTTTACGCGCGCTCAGGCAGAGCTTTAATGCTGCTTTTGCCATGTTCTTATCCGCTGACTCGCCGGGATACCGATAATCCACCGCATAAATATTCAACACTTGCAAGGAGCCTCGTAAAATCTCCAGCATGGGAGCAATAACGATGACTTTATCCAGCAGTATGGAGAGATTGTGAGTTTTGCCGAACTCTGTGTCATGCTCCTGCAAAAAAGCTTTCAGATACTTTTCTGCGCACTGTTGGGCATGAAAACAGACCGCATCATAGTTTGGCAGCTTTCTGGCGCGGCACTCACGCTGAGCCGTTGCCAGATCACCTTCAGCTTTTTCCAGCCACTCTCTAGTGAGCGGCTTCATAAAGAACTTTCCCTTTTGCCATAACTTCGCGCAGAAAAAAATCGTTCATCCTTATCCGCTCAGACACCTGTTCCATCGTTCTTACAAGCAGATCGACAGGTATCAAAGGTTTTACGGCGCGCATAATTTCTACTGATTTCTGTGCACCCTTACCTTCAAAAGGCAAAATTACCAGCAGGTCAACATCGGAATTTTCAGTCGGAGCGCCATAGGCATAAGAGCCGAAAAGAACTATTTTCTGCGGATGGAAAGCTTCGGCTATCTGTTCGGCAATATTTTGGATTGCGTCAAGATGAATCATTCGTTGTCCTTTATGCCCCACCCAGTAGCGTTGCCATAATTGCTTTTTGAATATGCAGCCGGTTCTCCGCTTCATCCCAGACGACGGAATGTTTTCCTTCAATGACCGAGTCGGTGATCTCCTCGCCGCGGTGGGCAGGGAGGCAGTGGAGCACCAGGCAGTCCGGTTTTGCCAGGCTGAGGAGGGCATCATCAAGGCAGTAGCCGACAAAGGCCTTTTCCCGCTCTTTCTGCTCTGCCTCCTGTCCCATGCTGGCCCAGACATCGGTGTTGACCACGTCCGCTCCGGCTACCGCCTCGCGTGGATCGGTCGTCAGGAGCAGCTGCGCCCCTTTCTCCTTCGCCCAGGCCAGTACTCCGGCGTCCGGTTCATACCCTTTGGGGCAGGCCAGGCGCAGTTCAAAACCGAAAATGGCGGCCGCTTCGATCCAGGTGTTGGCCATGTTGTTGCCATCCCCCACCCAGGCGTATTTCAGCCCGGCGTAACCACCTTTATGCTCCATGACGGTAAAGATGTCGGCCATGATCTGGCAGGGGTGGAACTTGTCGGTCAGACCGTTGATGACCGGCGCGGTTGAATAGGCGGCGAATTCTTCCACGATCTCCTGGCCATAGGTCCGAATCATGACGCCGTCGCAGTAGCGGGCAATTGTCCGGGCGCTGTCCTTGATCGGCTCGCCGCGACCCATCTGGGAAGTGGCTGAAGAGATGAAGAGCGGCTGACCGCCAAGCTGGTGGACGCCGACTTCAAAGGAGATCCGGGTGCGGGTCGACGATTTCTCGAAGATCAGGGCAACGCTTTTACCTTTGAGGAGCTGGTGCTGTTCGCCGCTCTTCTGTTTCGCTTTCAGCTCCTTTGTCAGGGCAAGCATGGTATCAAGTTCATCTTTGCTGAATTGGCTCAGTGCCAGAAAATCACGTTTCATTCATTAACCTCCGCCAGAATCCCGCCAAGTATGGCAATCATTTCGTCAACTTCAGCTTTGCTGACTGTCAAAGGCGGCACAAAGCGCAGCACGGTGTCGTGGGTCACATTGAGGAGCAGCCCCCGTTCATGCCCCGCCTTGACGATATCTCCCCCCGGGATCGTCAGCCCCATGCCGATCATCAGGCCGATGCCGCGGACATTTTCTATCAATGCCGGAAACCGGACATGCAGAGCTTCAAGCTCTCCCTGCAGGTATTCACCCATCTCTTCGGCATGATTGAGAATGCCATCCGCCAGCATGGTCCGCACGGTTGCCAGGGCGGCGGCGCAGACCAGCGGATTGCCGCCGAAGGTGGAGCCGTGGGTGCCGGGAACAAAGGCCCGTGCGATCTCTTCTTTTGCCAGCATAGTGCCGATCGGCGCTCCCCCTGCAAGAGCCTTCGCCAGGGTCATGATGTCCGGGGTGATGCCGAAATGCTCATGGGCGAACAGTTTGCCGGTCCGCCCCATTCCTACCTGAACTTCATCAAGAATCAGCAGCAGCCTGTGGTGGTCACAGAGCTCACGCACTTTCTGCAAATAATCCGGATCAGGAATATTGACTCCCCCTTCCCCCTGAATCGGCTCCAGCATGACCGCGCAGGTGTCTTCTGTGACTGCCGCCGTCATGGCCTCGATATCATTGAACGGCACATGGGAGAAGCCGTGGAGGAGCGGATCGAAAAACCGCTGTACTTTCTCCTGACCAGTGGCGGAAACCGTTGCCATGGTCCGCCCATGGAAAGAATCGGCTGCCGTGATGATAGCGTAGCGCTCCGGCCTGCCGCTGATGTCACGGCTGTACTTTCGCGCCAGTTTGATGGCCGCTTCGTTTGCTTCCGCCCCGGAGTTGCAGAAAAAAGCCTGGTCGGCAAAGGAGTGGCTGCAAAGCAGCTCCGCCAGCTCGATCTGCTGGGGAATCTGGTAATAATTTGAGCAGTGAATCAGGGTTGCTGCCTGCTCCTGGATGGCCTTGACAACTTTTGGATGACAGTGCCCGAGGTTGTTGACCGCCACTCCGGCGAGGAAGTCGAGATAACGCTTGCCGTCGGCATCCCAGAGTTGACACCCCTCTCCCCTTACCGGGACGATCGGGTACCTGCCATAGGTCTTCATGATGTATTTGTCTGATTTCTCAATCCACTTTACAGAATTCATTGGGTTATCTCCGTGCCGACGCCGATGTCGGTAAATATCTCCAAAAGGACAGCATGTTTGACCCTGCCGTCGACGATATGGGCTTTCTTAGCCCCTTCATTGAGGGCGTCCACGCAGCACTCAAGCTTCGGGATCATGCCGCCGGAAATGGTGCCGTTATTAATCAGAGTCGGTATCTCCGCCAGAGAGATACTGCTGATGAGCTTGCCGTCCTTGTCCTTGACCCCTGAGACATCGGTCAGGAGCATCAGTTTCTCCGCCTTCAAGGCGCCGGCGATGCGCCCGGCCACCAGATCGGCGTTGACATTGTAACTCTCTCCCCCTGCGCCGACCCCGACCGGGGCAATGACCGGCAGGAACTTGCCCTGCTCAAGAGTCTGGAGAATCTCCTGGTTGACCTTGACCACATTGCCGACAAAGCCGATATCGACCATCTCGACGCTGCCATCTTCGTTTTTTATCTCCTGGAGCATCTTCTCGCAGAGGAGCAGATTGCCATCTTTGCCGGAAAGGCCGACCGCCCGGCCGCCATGCTGATTCAGGTAGCCGACGACCTCCTTGTTGACCTGGCCGGTCAGCACCATCTCCACAACCGCCATCGTCTCGGCGTCGGTAACCCGCATGCCGCGGACAAACTCGGAAACAATGCCGTAGCGCTTGAGGGTTTCGTTGATCTGCGGGCCGCCGCCATGCACAACAACCACGTTGATTCCCAGTGAACGGAGCAGGATCACATCCAGGGCGAAGGACTCTTTCAGCGCTTCGTCAGCCATAGCGTGGCCGCCGTACTTGATGACGATAGTCTTGCCGGAAAAGCGCCTGATGTAAGGAAGCGCTTCCATCAGGGTGTTTGCTTTGTCGATAACTGCCTGCATATAAGCTGTCCCGTTAGTCGAAATATGGTTGAAAAGTTAATAACTATAGCAAAAAATTGAAAATAATCAATGCTGGAGAGGGGTTTGGCGTGATTTTTTAAACCAATAAAAAAAGGGCTGACATTGTCAGCCCTTCTCTGTAAAACTCTCCATCATGCCGTGGACGCGAAGGACCTCTGGGCGAGTTCCTATCAGGTGGGCGTCTAGAAGCCGCTTCAGGCAGTTCCCGCATAATGGGGCAGCTCACCACGGCTGAAAAAGACCCCCGGTAATGAAATATTCCGCCAGGGTTTTTGTTGTCACACGATCATGACAGAGAGCAAGTCTTTGTTAAGCTGATTCTAACTGGCTGCAATTTAGAAATCAAGTGGTAATTCAGGCGAAGGAACCGCCAACTGCTCAAAATTTATCTTGACAGCAAGTCTCTGAATTGGTTATTATCAAATTACACTATAGGTTTTGTAGGGTATTTGAATTTCACGTTTTGTCAGCTATAATATTTCCCAACTGACTAAAAGGAGAAGACCATGAGCAGAATTTACGCAGACAACTCACAATCAATCGGCAACACTCCGCTGGTGCGCCTTAACCGGATTGCCGCAGGGGCAAAAGCAACCATTCTGGCCAAGGTTGAAGCCCGCAACCCGGCCTACTCTGTCAAATGCCGCATCGGCGCCAACATGATCTGGGATGCTGAGGAACGCGGCATCCTTAAGCCCGGAGTGGAGATAATCGAGCCGACCAGCGGCAATACCGGCATTGCCCTGGCATATGTTGCTGCCGCCCGTGGTTACAAACTCACCCTGACGATGCCGGAAACCATGAGCATCGAGCGTAGACGGGTTCTTGCTGCGCTTGGAGCCAACCTCATCCTGACCCCCGGAGCAGAAGGGATGAAAGGGGCCATAACCAAGGCCGAAGAGATTGCCGCCTCCGATCCGGTGCGCTGGTTCCTCCCGCAGCAGTTCAAAAACCCGGCAAATCCTGCCATTCATGAGAAGACCACCGGACCGGAGATCTGGAACGATACGGACGGTGCTATTGACGTCCTGGTGTCCGGTGTCGGCACTGGAGGTACCATAACCGGTATATCCCGCTACATAAAGAACACCAAGGGGAAGCAGATCCTTTCAGTTGCAGTTGAACCGAAGGAGAGTCCCGTCATAACCCAGCAACTTGCCGGGGAGCCGCTCAAGCCGGGCCCGCACAAAATTCAGGGGATAGGAGCTGGCTTTATCCCCGAAACTCTCGATCTTGCCATTATTGATAGAGTGGAGCAGGTCTCAAGTGATGAAGCGATTGAGTTTGCCAAAAGGCTTGCCCAGGAAGAGGGCCTCCTGGTCGGCATCTCCTGCGGTGCAGCAGTAGCTGCGGCAGTGCGGTTGGCCCATCTTGATGAGTTTGCCGGCAAAACCATAGTTGTTATCCTTCCGGACGGTGCTGAACGGTATCTTTCTACCGCCCTGTTTGAAGGGATCTAAATGGCCGAACCGACATGTGGTAAATGGAGTGATCAATCCCACCTTCCTTTTTACACTTATCGGTCCTTGGGGGGGGCGGTTGGATTGTCCCTTCACCTGCTCAAATTTGAGATCATTTTTTTGCCTGAGTAATCATTTTCATGCCACCCCAATTTATAAAGGGGTTATTTCTTTAAACAGGGGCGCAGTTGATGAGCAGAACTGATCTCGATGAAAAACTCGAAAAGTTAACCACTATCCTGAGGGGCTACGGTTCTGTGCTGGTCGCCTTTTCAGGAGGTGTCGATTCATCATTACTGTTGAAAGTCGCTGTTGACACACTGGGAAACCAGGCTGTCGCCTTTACGGAGGCGTCGCCGCTCCACCAGTCCTGGGAGTTGACCGAGGCGCGGGAGTTGGCCAGGCAGCTTGGTGTCAGGCATGTTGTTCTGGAAGCGGATGAACTGGACAATCCCGAATTTGCCGCCAACCCGGTCAATCGCTGTTATCTCTGCAAGCAGGTTATTTACGGAGGGGCAATCAAGATAGCCGGAGAGCTTGAGCTTGCCGTGATTGCAGACGGCAGCAATGTTGATGACCTGCAAGACTACCGACCAGGGCGCAAGGCGCTGGAAGAGATGAATATCAAAAGTCCGTTGCTGGAGGCCGGTCTGACCAAGGATGAAATCCGGGCTGCCAGTCGCGCATTTGGCCTCCCAACCTGGAACAGGCAGCCACTTGCCTGCCTTGCCAGTCGCTTCCCTTACGGCACAACTATTTCGGTGCAGAGATTAAGGCAGGTTGAAGCGTGCGAAACTTTTCTGCGTGACAAGGGGTTTGCCGTCTTCCGGGTTCGTTACCATGACGACACCGCCCGGATCGAGGTGAGCAGTTCCGATATCGGGCGGCTGGTGGCAGCGCCTTTGCGAGAGCAGATCGTGGCGTATTTCAAGGCCGCCGGCTTTACCTATGTTGCCCTTGATTTGCAGGGGTTCCGCAGCGGCAGCATGAATGAAATACTATAAAGACAAAGGGGATTGATGTGAGTATCGATCTGCAGAAAGTTCGTATTGAAGGGATATACCAGCAGCGTCAGGCAGATTTTTTCATGCAGCGGGTAAAGCTGCCGGCCGGGGTTGTCTCAGCGCCACAGGCACGTTGTGTGGCCGATCTGGCGGACAGGTTCGGCAAGGGGAGCGTCCATCTGACCTCCCGCGGCAGCATGGAAATCCACTGGCTCAAGGGGGCTGATCTGCCGCTCGTCAAGCAGGAGCTTGCCAAATTCGGCCTTACTTCCCGCGGCGCCTGTGGCGGCGCAGTCCGGGGCATCACCTGCTCAAGTCAGGATGCCGCCGGATTTCCTCTGCTGGAATCGCTGGCACGGCGTCTCCACCGGCATTTCACCGGTAATCCGCATTTTGAGGGGCTACCGAAAAAATTCAAGATCGGCATAGAAGCTGATACACTTGGCGGCCGGCACCTGATTCAGGATGTAGGGCTGGTATTTGCCGGGAGTGATGCCGATGGCAGCAGCTACGACATCTGGATTGCAGGTGGCCTGGGGCGGGAGCCGCAGGCCGGATTTCTGCTGGCGCAAGCGGTTCGGGAAGAGCGGCTCATCCCGATCATCGAAGCGATTGTTACGGTTTACGGGCGTTTGGCGCCGCCACCCAAGCGGCTGAAGTTTCTCGCGGCCCAGTTCGGCGAGAATGAATTACGGCGACTGATTGCAGCTGAACCGGCTTACGGTGAGGAGCTGCCGAACCGGGGCGGTTTTGCCGACAACATGACCCTGCCGTCTGAAGGGGGGCAGAGGCTGGTGCTGCCGGTGTTTGCCGGCCAGCTGACTGCGGCTCTGTTGCGCGAACTGGCTGCGTTTGCGGCCCGGAATGCTGACGGCGTCATGCAGGCTACCGCAGATCAGGATATTGCCTTTCCGCTGGCCGCCGCAGCTGAGCATGACCGTGCAGCAGCCGAGCTGAAAGCCCTGACTGACACCTTTTCGACAGCAGCTGCGCCGGTCATATTCCGGGTCTGTCCCGGCAGCCATGAGTGTAAAATGGGGCTTACCGCGACCAGAGATGTGGCAAAAGTGTTGCTTGAAGAGATGAATCCGGCGGCAAAAGGTGTTGCCTGGGCGCTCTCGGGGTGCGGTAACTCTTGCAGTCAGCCGCAATTGGCAGATATGGGGATTGTCTCTTCACGGCTGGTGAGCGATGAAAATGGCGTTAAAGCGCCACGATTTGATCTATACCGTCGCAGCGGCGCCGGCCTTGGAACAAAAGTGCAGGAACAGTTGACTCTTGAGGAGTTGAGTGAGCAGCTGCGTCAATTCGGGGCGAATGAATGACCAGGGTGCTACGGGGCCTGGCAAACAGGTGTCAGCTTAGCAGCAACGATAAATATCAATCGAGGACAAGATAGTCTTTGGCCTGCTCAAGATCGTCAAACAGTCTGAATTCACGGCTGCTGAAGGCTGAAACTGTCTGGAGCACGATCTTTTGCAGGCCGGAAATCCCCACAACTGCCGATTTTTTGACATACGGCCCGTTATCTCTGGTGAGAATCATCAACTGGCCAATCGTATCCTTGTCAAAGCGTCCTCCCCCGGCAATGGTCAGGGTCAGGACTGATTTCTTCGGTTGCGACTGAACCGTCCGGGCACATTCGGCAATAATTGCCATGTAATCTTCCGGCAGGCAGGTACTGCAATCAAGCTGGTAGATTTTAATTCCTTTGTGCAGAATGAATTTCGACCTTTCCATCGTACCCCCCCCTGAAATCCCAGTAGTTCAACCAATTCCTGATAGATCGTTAGTCTTTATTTGTGAGTCAGTCAGCGTAATCCTGGCCAATTATGAGACAAGTTACCATTAAATGCCGTCAACAGTCAAAGTTAATGTAGTGATTCGGGAAGCCGTCTCAAGATATAATCCATAAAGTCCATAGGATAATATTGTTTATTCTTGACCTGGACGCCGTTATTAGTATATAACTTGAATCAGCAGCAGACGATTTTAGCTATTGTGGCAGTTTGTATACGACTGCAGGTTTTTTTAAGAATAAAAACTACTGCACCATCAGACTATTTAAGCCTAATGGTGTCCGGTGAAAAATGATCCATCTGCATACTGACAGAAGCAGGCTCAGCGCCATGATAGACGGTAACCGGCAAATCCCGACGGCAGACCGGCTGTTTCGCGACCGGAGTGTATTCTTCGTCGGCGGGACACTGCCGGTTTACGAAACGCTGGAAACGATGTTCAGCAGCTTCTGTACAGAGGCCACAGATCTATTCTATCTCACCTTCGGCAGCAGAAGCACATTTCGACAGGGTGTAGATATGGCTCGCCAGATCAAGAAAAATTTCAACGTTCGCCTCATGGCAAGCATAAATCTATCTGCAGACGACGATGTTCTGGAGCGGATTTATGCCGCCGGTGTGGACAATTTGATTCTTTCGCAGGTGTTCCTTCCCGGTAGCGACCGTAGCAATCTACCGCTGCAGACGGCCTGGGAAGTATTCCCCCGCTGGAGTGTGGCCTCAACGCTGGAGTTTGGGATTGAAGCGCCTGCCGTAACCAGAAACCGCATCGACATGCTGCTGAAAGAAGAGATTGTGCCACTGGTGCAGTTCTCCGCCCAATCGAGCCGCTTGTCACAGGAGGAGATTGAGGCTCTGCTGACACACCTTGTTGCCGGGTGGGAGCGTGTTTCTGTGCCGTTGGCGGCGTATCTCCCCCTGATTAGCGTCCTGACACCACTTGTGGCCCGGAAGCCGGCGGGGCTTTTCCGGGGGATCGTTGACAAGCTCCGCGATCGCCGGCAGTTGGCGGGATCGGACATCAGGAGGCATCTGCGGGTGCAGCAGGCAGAAAACTCCCTCGATTCGGCGGGGCTGTGATGGAAAAATCAGCGCTGGACAAACCGCTCAAGATTGATAATCGACCGCTATGGTTGATCCTGGTCGATCGCACCAGTCGCTATCAGGTGCTGGCAGGTCTGATCATCGTCATCGGCGTTCTTTTCCAGTTTTCTCCCCCGGATGGATTGAGCGTGCAAGGCTACCGCTCGCTGCTTCTTTTCGCCGGCAGTATTTTTCTCTGGGTTACGGGGATTCTGCCGATGGCCGTTACGGCGCTCCTCTCCATGGCACTACTGCCGCTCTTCGGGATCATGAGCGAGAAGCAGGTCTTTTCCCAGTTTGGCAACGAGGCGGTTTTCTTTATCCTCGGCGCCTTTATCCTGGCGGCGGCCATGACCGGCACCGGCCTGTCGGCACGCCTTGCTCGCACCATGCTTGCCCGTTACGGCAGCACCCCTCGCCGTCTTGCTATGACGGTCTTTTTCCTGGCAGCCGGACTCTCTTTCTGCATGAGTGAACATGCCGTTGCTGCCATGCTCTTTCCGGTGGTGACCGAGATTGCTGACAGTCTGGAGCTTAAGCCCGGCAAAAGCAGCTATGCCCGTCTTCTTTTCATGTCTATCGCCTGGGGATGCATCATCGGAGGGATCGCCACCTTTCTGGGCGGGGCAAGGGCACCGCTGGCAGTCGGCATGCTCCGCGAGGGAACCGGTCTCGATTTCTCTTTTGCGGAATGGACCTTGGCAGCAATCATGATCGTTGCGCCGCTGCTCATCATCGGTTTCGGACTGCTGATCCGTTTCTTTCCGGTCGATATCGAGAATGTCAACAAGGGGCGACAGTTTCTCAGTCGCCGGCGTCTGGAGATGGGGAAATTATCGGCCAACGAGCTGATCACGGCGATCATCGTCGGCATGACCATCGTCAGCTGGATGTTTTTCGGGCGACAGCTGGGACTGGCAAACATTGCCATTCTGGCGACAGCAGCTCTGTTTGCTTTCCGGGTGATTTCATGGGAAAAAATTGAAGAATACGTTAACTGGGGGATCATCCTCATGTACGGCGGTTCAATTGCTCTGGCCAGTGCCCTGGAGAAGAGCGGCGCCGCTCTCTGGCTGGTTAACAAGGGGCTGACGGCTTTCAACCCGTCGCCGCTGGTCATCATAGCTGTCATCTCGCTGGTGGCAATAATCCTGACCGAGTGCATCAGCCATGCGGCGGTTGTGGCGATTCTCATGCCGATCGGTCTGGGACTGGCCAAGGGGACCGGTATAGATCCCCGGGTGATAACTCTGGCCATCGCTCTACCGGCAGGACTGGCCTACTGCCTCCCCATGGGGACCCCGGCAACGGCAATTGTCTATGGCTCCGGCTATCTCAAGAGTCGTGATATTATCGTCTCCGGCACGGTGATCATGGCGATCTCCTGGGTGCTGTTTCTCGCTTCGGCCATGTTCGTCTGGCCGCTCATTGGATTGAAAATTTAACAAAGGGTCTCTTATGAAGAACAAAATCGAGCAAACAAACGATATACTCAACACCGGCATCGCCGCTGCCAAGGGTAAAGTCTCCCTGGCCTGCTCCTTCTCTCTGGAAGATGTGGTAATCATCCATATTGCCCACAAAGCCGGTCTGCCGCTGGCTGTTTTCGCCCTCGACACCGGCCGTCTCAATGAAGAAACTTATGAAGTTGCTGAAGCCCTGACCGAGCGCTATCGCCTGAAGATCGACTGGTATTTCCCGAGACATGAAGCAGTGGAAAAACTGGAGCGGGACAAAGGGCTTTACTCCTTCCGCGAATCGCTGGAGAACCGCCATGAATGCTGCGCTATCCGCAAGGTGGAGCCGCTCTCACGGGCCCTTGCCGATTTGAACGGCTGGGTAACCGGCATGCGTCGTCAACAGAGCCCGACCCGTAGCGATTTGAAGTCAATCGAGCGGGATGAGCTGAATGGCGGCATTGTGAAGATAAATCCGCTTATCGACTGGAGCGAGCAGACTCTGAACGACTATGTTGCTGAAAACAGCTTGCCAAAAAACCGTCTCTACAGTCAGGGCTACTGTTCAATCGGCTGCGCGCCCTGCACCAGGGCGCTGCTGGAGGGGGAGGATTGCCGGGCTGGGCGGTGGTGGTGGGAGAACCCGGAACATAAAGAGTGCGGATTGCATCGACGCTAAGGCGTCAGGTAACGGTAAAGGTAAAGGTAAAGAAAAAAACCGAACCCTTGATTTTGCCTTTTCTCTACCTCTACCTTTACCTATGCCGTTACCTGTTTTAACGAAGGAGAAACAAATGAAAGTAAATCTGACCCACCTGCAGCAGCTGGAAGCCGAAAGCATCCACATCATCCGCGAAGTTGTGGCCGAATTCGGCAATCCGGTGATGCTCTACTCTATCGGCAAGGACTCGGCGGTGATGCTCCATCTGGCCCGCAAGGCGTTTTATCCGGCTCCGCCCCCATTCTCCCTGTTGCACGTGGACACTACCTGGAAATTCCGCGAGATGATCCAGTTTCGCGACCGGATGGCGGCCGAATGCGGACTCGACCTGATTGTTCATGTGAACGAGGAAGGGGTGAGCCGAGGGGTTTCCCCTTTCAGTCACGGCTCGTCGCTTTATACCGATGTCATGAAAACTGAAGGGCTAAAGCAGGCACTGGATCGCTACAAGTTCGACGCCGCTTTTGGCGGCGCCCGCCGGGATGAAGAAAAATCCCGGGCCAAGGAGCGGATCTTCTCCTTCCGCAGCGAGCATCACCGCTGGGATCCTAAAAACCAGCGCCCCGAGCTCTGGAATCTGTTCAATACCCGCATAAGGCCTGGGGAAAGCATTCGGGTTTTCCCCATCTCCAATTGGACCGAGCTGGATGTCTGGCAGTATATCCAGCTGGAGAACATCCCGATCGTACCGCTTTATTATGCCGCTGTCCGGCCCGTTGTGGAGCGGGACGGCATGCTGATCATGGTGGATGATGATCGTCTGGAGCTTAAGGCCGGGGAAAAGGTGCAGTACAAATCGGTCCGCTTCCGCACCCTTGGTTGCTACCCCCTGACCGCTGCCGTTGAATCTACCGCCGACACTCTCCCTGGAATCATCCAGGAGATGCTGCTGACCCGCACTTCGGAGCGGCAGGGGCGGTTGATCGACCATGATCAGGCCGGGTCGATGGAAAAGAAGAAACAGGAGGGGTATTTCTAATGGCACACCAATCTGATTTGATAGAAAAAGATATCCTCGCCTATCTCAAAAGCCAGGAAGAAAAATCGCTGCTTCGCTTCATCACCTGCGGCAGCGTCGATGACGGCAAGAGCACCCTTATCGGCCGGCTTTTGTGGGATTCCAAGATGGTCTTCGAGGACCAGCTGGCAGCGCTTGAAGCTGACAGCAAAAAGGTCGGCACCCAGGGGGGAGCCATCGACTATGCCCTCCTTCTGGACGGGCTTCAGGCGGAACGGGAGCAGGGGATCACCATTGACGTGGCTTACCGCTACTTTTCCACAGATGTGCGCAAGTTTATAGTTGCCGACACCCCCGGCCACGAACAGTATACCCGCAACATGGTGACCGGAGCCTCCACCGCCCAGGTGGCGGTTATCCTGGTGGATGCCCGCAAAGGGCTTCTGACCCAGACGCGGCGTCACAGCTATCTGGTCTCACTGGTCGGTATCAAGCATATTGTCCTGGCCATCAACAAGATGGATCTGATCGATTTCGACGAACAGAAGTTTGAAGCGATCCGCCGCGACTACCAGCAGTTTGCCGTCCCGCTCGGCTTTGCCTCTATTGCCGCCATCCCGATTTCGGCCTTAGGGGGCGACAACATGATCGAGCCGAGCGCCAACACCCCCTGGTATGCCGGCCCGACGCTCCTTAATTATCTGGAAACAGTGCAGATCGAGGATGACGGCAGGGGAAAACCGTTTCGGCTGCCGGTTCAGTGGGTGAACCGTCCCAACCTTGACTTCCGTGGTTTCTGCGGGACGGTCGCCTCGGGGACTGTCCGTCCCGGCGACGAGCTGCGGGTCGCCTCCTCCGGCCGGACCAGCCGGGTGGCGCGGATCGTCACCATGAATGGCGACCTGAATGAGGCGGTTGCCGGTCAGGCAATCACCCTCACCCTGGCGGACGAGATTGATATCAGCCGGGGAGAAGTGCTGGCCGCGAGCGACGCGCCACCGCTCTATACCCGGAGTCTGGTGGCGCATCTGGTCTGGTTTCATGACGAGCCGCTCAAGGCCGGGCAGAGTTATCTTGTTAAAACCGCTACCACCCTGATCCCCGGGCGGATCACCAGTCTGGATCATCTGGTGGATGTCAATACTCTGGAAAAGAAAGCGGCAACGACGCTCGGCCTGAACGGCATCGGCGTCGCCCGCCTGGAACTGGATCGTCCGGCAGCTGTTGATCCCTACCAGCAGAACCGGCATACCGGCAGCTTTATTGTTATTGATCGTTTTACCAATGCCACCGTAGCAGCAGGCATGATCATCGCGGCGGCGCCGGAAACCGCCCGGCCGGAGAGTGAAAGTGACATTACCGGTACGCGGATTAATCTCGGCAAGGTCGTCATCAACAGTGATGAGGGGGATCTGGTAGATCTGACCGCAGAACAGGGTCAGCTGGAATTCGAAGTCACCGAATCATTTCTCGATACCCTTGCTAAAGGGAACCGGGTGCTCTTTTATCTGCGCGATCCTGGACAGCTCCCGCCGGTGGCGTTGTTGGCTTTTGACCATGGTCTGCAGTTCACCTTCAAGCGGGTTGGCGACCGGATCAGCCTGATCCTGTTCAGCGCTCCTGCGGCTGGGCCGCCAACAGGGGAGCAGAACGACAGCGGTCTCTGATTCGGTGAAGGAATTACTGCACCGAAGGATAATGGATCTGGCTTTGATTCCGGCAACGGTTGTATTGCCCGCAGTTGCTTGCGGGCTTTATTTTAGCGGCTTCAAGCTCTGCAGCCATGGCTGAAATTTTTATCGTAAAGTTTGGAAAGCTCGGGAACACCTTCCTTCCGTGCCTTCAGTACATCGCCAACGATTATAAGCGCCTGTTTGCCGATACCGGCGGCTTTGACCTTGTCCGCAATATCAGCAAGGGTGCCTTCAATGGTCTGCTCATCCTGCCAGGACGCCTTGGCAACTACCGCCACCGGTGTGGCAGGCGTATAGGCGCCCTGCAGCAGCTCCGCAACGACCTCTGCAATCATCCCCACAGAAAGATAGATCACCATGGTTGCGCCGATTGCGGCGATGTTGGAGAGTTTTTCCCGTTCCGGTACCGGTGTCCGCCCCGCAATCCGGGTGATAATGACCGTCTGGGTTACCGAGGGGAGAGTCAACTCCTGCTTCAGGGTTGCTGCGGCCGCAAAAGCGCTGGTAACGCCGGGGACGACCTCATAGCTTATGCCAAGCTGGTCGAGTGCCGCCATCTGCTCCTGGATTGCGCCGTAAATTGAGGGGTCGCCGGTGTGCAATCTGACGGCCTGCTGGCCGGCGGCAACAGCCTCAGCGAGGGCGGCGGTTGTTTCTTCAAGGTTCATTGAGGCCGAGTCGAGAAAGCGAGCGTTTGGCGCGTACCTTTTTACCAGCTCCCGGTCCACAAGGCTGCCGGTATAAACGACAACATCAGCCTCAGAGAGCAGCCGTGCCCCTTTGACGGTTATCAGCTCGGCATCGCCCGGTCCGGCACCGACAAAATGGACTTTTTCTATAGTTACAGTAAGCATGAAATAATTCCTTTGAGTGTGATCTGTCTGACCGTTGGCTGTTGTCGAAATGAGTGCATTGGGGGTGTTTCGTCTTAATTCTTGGAGAAATGGAGCGTTAAGCAGCAGATATTGTCTGAGCGCAGCGAGTTTATCTGCTGTAGCGAAATGAGCCTAGAATTACAGAAACAGCTCCGCAGCACGAATGCAGGCAACAGCCAACGGTCACTCCCTGTTCATGAGACTCGCTGCGTACCCCGCCCCGAAACCGTTGTCGATATTGACCACCGTCACCCCGGAAGCACAGGAATTGAGCATCCCCAAAAGAGCGGCGACGCCGCCGAAAGCCGCGCCGTAGCCGACAGAGGTCGGTACTGCTATGACCGGCCGGTTGACAAGGCCGCCTACAACGGATGGCAGCGCCCCTTCCATACCTGCCACAACGATCAGGACGGAGGCCGAGAAAAGCAGATCCTTGCGGGCCAGAAGGCGGTGCAGTCCGGCAACGCCGACATCAAAGAGCTGCTCCACATGATTTCCCATGATTTTTGCGGTCACAACCGCCTCGGCTGCCACCGGAATATCCGAGGTGCCCGCCGAGATCACCAGAATCGTCCCTCTGCCGGTTATTGCCACCGGGTTTTTCTCGATGGTCAGGCAACGGGCATCGCTGTGCCAGGTGGCTTCCGGGAAGGCTTTGAGCAACTGCTGCGCTTTATCTTCTTCCAGTCGGGTGGCGAGGATGTTGTTTCCTTTGGCAAGAAGCGCGGTGATGATCCGTTCAATCTGATCGACCCGCTTGTTTGCGCCGAAAATTACTTCCGGAAACCCCTGGCGCAGGCTCCGGTGATGATCGATGATTGCATCGCCCAGATCTTCGAACGGGAGATGGCGCAAGCGCTCCAGCGCTTCGTCGATACTCTGGTTGCCGCTCTGTACCTGCTCCAGCAGCAGTTTTATGTCAGTTACGTTCATGCAGCTCCTTGGTAATTTAGCTAACGCGCTTATCCTGTTGATCGGGTTTTGTTATAAACCACGCATCCTGCCGACGGCTTCGACGATTTTCTCCTCGCCGACGTTTCCCAGTGCCAGGCGAAGATAATTGTCAAAACCAGGCCCGAAGACTTCTCCCGGCAGGGTCAGGAGGCCGGTTTCATCAATAAGTTTTTTTGCCGCCTGGCGACCGGTCAGACCGGGGAAGGGGTGGCGAATCCAGCCGAAAAACGAACCGCTGGCAACCAGCTCGAAGCGGTTGCCAGGTTTCTCAAACTCGGCGCAGAACCGTTCATGCCGTTTTGCCATCATCCCGGCATTTGCCCGTACCCAGGGGTCGAGATTGTCGGCTGCAAAGGCGAGCGCCATCTGGGTCAGGCGCGGCTGACAGACCGCCATGGTGTCCTGAGCCTTGAGGGCATGATGGATCAGTTTTCCCGACGCCAGGAGCAGTCCGGCTCTGTAGCCGGTAAGAGAGTAGGTCTTGCCGAAAGACATGATCTGAATCAAGTGGTCGCTCCAGCCGGGATTTGCGAAGAGCTGATGGGGGGCGGAGTCGGCAATGATGAAGTCAGCGTAGGTTTCATCAACAACCAGGGCAATGCCGTGATCAGCAGCCAGCAGGTACAGCTCAGCCAGGAGCTCCGGCGGGGTAACCGTGCCGGTCGGATTGCTCGGTGACACCAGCAGGATCGCCCTGGTTTTCGGAGTAATCAGCCCGGCGATTTTTTCAACAGAAGGGAGTCCGCCGTTGTCGGTATTAAACGGAGCGTAGACCCGGTTGATACCGAGCATTGCCAGGCCCATGTCGTGATCGAAGTAGTAAGGGGTCTGGACGATCACTTCGTCACCCGCCTGACAAAGCGTCACCATTGCAAGCCAGAAAGCCTGACTGGCGCCGATTGTCAGGCAGATGTTTTCAGGCGTCAGCACTGCGCCGTAGATCCTGCGGTAACGGGCCGCCAGAGCTTCCCGCACGGGGGTAAGCCCTTCATCAGGGGTATAGCGGGAGGTCAGCGGGTCGGCAAGGAGCGTTGCCATGTAGTCGGTCAGCTCCTTTGCCGGGGGGTAGTCCGGAACCGCCTGACAGAGGTCTATCAGCGGGAGTTCGCCGCCGCGCTGATACTCGGCAGCCCACTGGCGGACTTCGGAGATCGGCGGGAAATGGACCCGCCCAATCAGCGGGGATACTGC
Source organism: uncultured delta proteobacterium (assembly GCA_963787125.1). Lineage (GTDB taxonomy): Bacteria > Desulfobacterota > Desulfuromonadia > Geobacterales > DSM-12255 > VEOV01. The sequence continues at coordinate 38,268 of CAWBBV010000004.1, read as the reverse complement.
ATAGTTCATTTCCCGAGGCTCTTCTTGACCGCTTCAACAACATGGGAAGCATCATTGACAGCGGTGTAGATCAGGTTCGGGTGTTTTTCTTCCTGAATACTTCCGGCCGCAATTTTCATGAATGACGGCGAGATCGCCCCGCCGATGACGTAGACACCTTTACGGGTTGATTCGAATTCAGCGGTGAGGAGCACCAGCCGATCCCCTTCTTTGGCGATTTTACAGACTCCGGAGGTGCAGGCGATGGTCTGGATGCCAAGCTTGTCGAAAATCGGTACCGGTCCCTGTGAACCGATGCAGGCGATGACGTTCTGCATGGGAAAACTCATGGCGTGGTAAAGGTCAATCCCGTCGGACTGCTTGAATTCGTTGATCCGGATTACCAGGCGGTCAACCCCTTCATCGTCAACCTCGCCTATTCGCGGGGTTGCCCCCGGGAGGAGCCTGATGTTGCCGCCAAGGAGGATCTCTTCTCCCAGTCTCTGGGCAGTCTCCTTGTTGACATCGAACTTTTCCGAGATGTGTGCCCAGTACACCGGCTGATCATCGTTGGCTTCCCGCTTGGTCTTCAAAATGGTAATGACAACATCGGCAGCAGTGTTGCCGCCGCCGATAACCAGAGTTTTGACACCGATGTACTTGGACGGGTCATCAACGTTCTTGGCGACCATTTTGGCATCACCGTAAACAGAGAGTTCCCGGGGGATGTTGCTGCCAAAAGAGAGAACGACCTTCTTGCCCTTGAAATTCCCCTTGGAGGTGATAACCGTCAGACCGTCACGATCGTCACGAACATCTTCGAAAGCTACTTCAGTCTGGACATTCAGGTTTTCATGCTGGACAAAATGCTGCACGTACTGGAGGTAGCTCTCCACTGTCACCGGCTTGTCCGGCGGGCGGAGTTCTTCAACCAGAAAAGGTTCCGGCGCATCCTTCGGTTTTGAGGGGTATACCAGCTTTCCCTGGGGATAAGTGTTGGCAATCCCCTGGAACACGGATTTCCCTGATTCAAGAACAAGATATGACAGCCCCTGTTTATGGCAGATGAAAGCGGTTGAGAGCCCCGCAGGGCCGCCGCCGATTATCAGAACATCATAAGTACGGTTCATTTACCACACTCTCCCACATGTTTTATTTTATAAATTAATACCATACCCTCTGAAAAAAATAAACCGCGATTCATGTCGCCTCCAGTGAGCAATTTTAAATCTTTGCTTGATAAAGCGGGCTAATCGTGGCTATAATGCGAACTTAAAATGATGTTTTATGAACTTCCGGGTTGGAGGGATAATGCAGAAAATTCTGGTCGTCGACGATTCACTTTTCCAGCGCAAAACTATCTGCCATTTTCTGGTTGAAGCCGGGTATGAAGTTCTTGAGGCGATAGACGGGCGTGATGGTCTCGAAAAACTCCGTGCCTTCACTCCGGACTGTATCCTCACCGACCTTTTGATGCCGAATATGGATGGTATCGAGTTTATTACCGAGCTGAAGGCCGCCGGAGAAGTTACGCCGATTTTCGTTCTTACGGCAGATATTCAGGAGAGTCGCAAAAAAACCTGCCTTGATATGGGGGTCGCTGGATTTATCTCCAAGCCACCGAAGAAAATGGAGCTTCTTGTGGCAATTGACCGGTGCTTGAATCCTGACAAGGAGTAGCGATGATGACCCCTATGCAGCTTGATGCCCTGAAAGAGATCGTCAATATCGGCGTTGGCAGGGCAGCTTCGTCTCTCAACGACATGCTTGATTCGCCTATTCTGCTTGAAGTGCCGGAAGTGAGACTTATTGATTATGATGAGCTGAAAATTGTTGCCGGGACTGCTGACGATAGCTTCTCCTGTGTGCAGCTCGGTTTTAAAAGTTCGTTTTCAGGCATGGCCGCCCTGGTGTTTCCGCCCGCAAGCGCTGTCAAACTTGTCGCTGCGCTTACTCATGAAGAACCTGATAATCCCGGTCTTGACGGTTTAATGGCCGGAACCTTGAACGAAGTCGGCAACATTGTTATCAACAGCGTTATCGGAACTATTGGCAATATTCTGCAAAGACCGTTTGATTTTTCGATTCCAAACTATCTTCATGGAACCCTGAGAGATCTTCTCCATATTGAAACCAGTTCCAATCAGCACTCCATTCTGCTGGTAAATACCCATTTTATAGTTCAGGAAAAACATATTGAGGGGAATATCTTCCTTGTGTTCGAAACCGCCTCTTTTGATGCGCTTCTTCTGGCCATAGACCTTATGTATGAATAGCAGTCATCCAGCTTCGCTCCACCCAAGCTGTGCCGATTACAGCCTCTTCGACCATATCCCGACCGGGGTGTTCATCCTCTCCAAAGATTTCAGAATTATCTTCTGGAACCGCTGTTTGGAGGAGTGGACGCTCCTCAAAAGAGAAAACCTGCTCAATACGGATATCTGTCACCATTTCCCCCATCTTGATGCGCCCAAATACCGCAACCGGATTACTCCTATTTTTTCCGGAGGCGCTCCGACGGTTTTTTCTTCCCAGCTGCATAAGCACTTTATCCCGGCACCGCTGCCGGCAGGTAAACTGAGGGTTCAGTATACCCTGATAACCGGTGTCCCCTCGGAAGTCCCGGGAGAGATTCACGCTCTTTTTTCAATTCAGGATGTAACGAGCCTGACAGAGGCGATCAACTGCTACAACCTTGAGCACCGCAAGCTTCTTGATGAAATGGAGGTCAGAAAAAAGGCCGAGAATGAGCTTAAAAAACTTAACGTCATGCTCAAGGAGCGCTCTATCCGGGATGGTCTCACCGGACTGCATAATCACCGTCATTTCTGGTCGGTCATGCGGCGCGATTATCTGCTGGCAGAAAGGCATGGCAACGATCTGGCGCTACTGCTGATGGATCTGGATCTGTTCAAAAAAGTAAACGATGTCTACGGTCACCTTTTTGGCGACACTGTGTTGAAAGGTATCGGGAAAATTATTCAGAAGTGTGTCAGGAAGACGGATGTTGTCAGCCGCTATGGGGGCGAAGAGTTTGCCGTGCTGCTTCCGGTCACCGATATTGCGGGGGCACAGCTGATTGCTGAAAATATCCGGCGAACGATTGAGTTGCACAGCTTTAAAAGCGGTCAGGAGAAGGTCAGTATCACCGCCAGTATCGGCGTGGCGACTTTAACAGCGCATAAACCTGATTCCCCGCAGAAACTCCTTGATATGGCCGACACTGCCCTCTATTCCTCAAAAGAGCTGGGAAGGAACCGGGTCATTGTTTTCTCGGCGGATTAGAGGCGCGGGGACAGTGGTGATCATTGCCAGACGGTAGCCGGCTTTTCAGGAATACCGGTTTGCGGGTTCATTACCGCCATGCCGATTGCCAGTCTTATGGTTGCCGACTCCAAAGGCGCCAGTATCCGTTCCCAATGAACACCGACAAACCGCTCGTTGCTGTCAAGAGGGACTTTGCCGGTTTCTGGCAGTTGGTTAAGATTGTTGGTAAAGTAGGCATCAGTTGGGCGCTCCGGACCAAACCACTCGATAAAATTGGCAAGATTTGTATAGACCGGCTGTTCACCAATGACCCTGTTGCCGATATCAGCCATCCCCACGAATGAATACTTGGTTGTATCTATCATCTCCTCATAGCTGACAATTCTGTCTTTAACCCAACCCACATCCCCCAGAGAGGTGCCATAATAGCCTACCCACGGCTCATCGCCATAAAGGTAGCTGTACTCAAGCGGAGCCGTGCCGATATTGGTTATGGTAATCGCCAGGTTGAAATATGTCTGTCCGGCAGTGAAGTTCATTTTTCGGTCGATCCGGACCGGAATCTCATTTACGACGGTTTTATGACTGCTTGTCAAGATGACATTGTCGCTACTTCTGCGCTCAACCCTGCTACCGAGGAATTCCCATGCTGCGGGGGTGATACTAATGCCGGTCAGTTCTGAACCGATCCCCTCATTAACGCTGCACCAGATGTGGTACCATCTTTTCCCGTCGAAGTAGGTCATGCCGGAGTTGTTCATGTTGTAGTTAGTATTGCTTGCAACCGTTTCAGGCAGCCCTCCCCCGACAAAAAGACCATGGACTTCTCTTGCATCGTCAAGGTACCTGCCCAGATAGGTTACCAGGGCTGTGCCGTCTGCAAAGTAGCTGCTGACCATGCCGTTGCCATCTTTGGGGTTCCATTCGCAATGGAGATGATTACTATTTTCATTGTGCTGGTGGAATAAGCCGCGGGCAATTCTGAAGTAGCTGTTGTTAAGATCGAGCGTATAGATTATCTGCTTTTCACGACCGACAAAAAGGTGATCCGTAAACTCATATTTGCCGCTGGGTGTGTCCTTCAGGAGGTAAAATCCTTCGAAGTGGCCACCCAGGTGGATAGTGACGTAAGTGTTGAACAGGGCAACAGCAGCGATAGCTGTGATGCAGATGAGCGGGATAAGAACTCTTTTTTTGACAGTCATAAACTTTTCTTTCTTGAACGTGAATGAGGCGATTATGAGTAGTAGCATAGCTAGCCACGGCGGGTTTTGTCTAGTAATAATAGACAGATAAAGTGTATTTAATTCCAACGGGCGTGCTCATTCACCTTGAAGCAGTTCTGTTGCTCCTCATGGCAGAATCAGGTATCATCCGCTTACATGAACGAGAAACGCTACCACCCCTTTTCTGAAGAGCTGAAAAAGCAGTTTGGCTGTCGTGTCCAGAGGATTTCCATTGATGCGGGCTTTACCTGTCCGAACCGTGACGGCACCGTCGGGGTCGGTGGCTGCATTTTCTGCAGCGACCGCGGGTCAGGATCATTCGGCATTGCCCGCGAGATGAGCATCGCCGCCCAGCTTGAGCATGGCAAAGAGGTGATGACTCGCAAATACAAGGCGCAGAAGTTTCTCGCCTACTTCCAGCCCTACTCCAACACCTATGCTCCGCCGGAGCAGCTCAAGAGCAGTTATGATGAAGCGCTGGCGGTAGCGGATGTTGTCGGTCTTATTGTCGGTACCCGTCCAGACTGCCTGCCGCCGGAGACCCTTGACCTGCTGGCTGCGTATAACCGCCAGACATATTTCTGGCTTGAACTGGGAATGCAGTCACCAATCGACAGGACCTTGAAAAAAATCGGACGCGGTCACGATAACGCCGCTTTCATGGCCGCAGCCCGGGCAGCCAAGGCGCTCGGCATTCGTCTCTGCGTTCATGTTATTCTTGGTCTGCCTGGTGAAAGCCGAACGGAGATGCTGGCCACAGCGGCAATTCTCAATGATCTGGGAATTGATGCTGTCAAGATCCATCTGCTCCATGTGAGCAGGGAAACCCGGTTGGCGGGGATGTATGAACGGGGTGAGATTCAGCTCCTGGAGAAGTCCGAATACGTCGGTCTGGTCTGTGATTTCCTGGAGCGGCTGGGGCCGGCTGTTTTTATCCAGCGGATGACCGGTGACGGCGGCAAGGATCTGATTGCGCCGCTCTGGTCTGCAGCGAAATTCGAAACACTAAACGCCATCGATGATGAACTTGAGCGGCGCGGGACACGGCAGGGGAGCCTGCTTGCATGACACAAACTATTTTTGCACACGGGGATATAATGAACAACACTGCCACCCTCTACCTGATTGACGGCTCCTCCTACATCTACCGCGCCTACTTTGCCATCCGCCATCTCTCTTCACCGAACGGCTTTCCGACCAATGCACTTTACGGTTTTACCCAGATGCTCCTAAAGGTATTGAAGGATCGTCGGCCCGATCATGTTGCCGTGATCTTCGATGCCGGGCGGATAACTTTCAGGACGGAACTTTATCCGGACTACAAGGCTAACCGGGCCGCTATGCCGGATGACCTGCGCCAGCAGTTGGAGCCGATCAAGGAGATGGTACGGGCGTTCAATATCCCGGCGCTGGAGCTGACCGGTTTTGAAGCGGACGACATTATCGGCACCATTGCCCGTGATTGCCGGGAGCGGGGCCTGCGGACGGTGGTCGTTACCGGCGACAAGGATCTGATGCAGATTGTCGGCGAGCAGGTCCGGCTCCTTGACACCATGAAGGAGAAAGAGAGCGGCGTTGCGGAGGTACTGGAGCGTTTCGGGGTGGTGCCGGCAAAAGTGATCGACATCCTCGGCCTGGCCGGAGACAGCTCCGATAACATCCCCGGTGTGCCGGGGATCGGCGAAAAGACCGCCATCAAGCTGATTCAGGAGTTCGGTTCTCTTGATGTGCTTCTGGAGAGGGCTGCGGAAGTCAAAGGCAAAACCGGAGAGCGCCTCCGGGAGTTTGCCGAACAGGCAAGACTCTCGCGCCGCCTGGCAACCATCGACGACCAGGTGCCCATAGACTACAGGTTTGACGATTTCCTTGCGTCTTCTCCTGATAACGCCCGGCTGGCGGAGCTGTTCAAAACCTACGGCTTCACCACCCTGATGAAGGAGCTGACCAGCCAGTCCACTCTGACCGCTGAGCAGTACCGGGCTGTGCGGAGCGAAGCTGACTTAGCCACCCTTCTTCAAGAGCTGACAGCTGCCGACTCCTTTGCCATCGATCTGGAGACGACCAGCCTGAACGTGCGGGAAGCTGAAATTGTCGGTATCTCCCTGGCTTTCCGGGAGCACGAAGCTTTTTATATTCCGGTTGGGCATGTGACTTGTGGACAGCAGGATTCATGTCCGACTGTGGCGGGGGGGCTCTTTGACCAGCGAGTTGCACCGGAGCTGGCGCCGGAGCAGCTGCCGCTGGCCACGGTGCTGGCTGCCCTGAAACCGCTTCTGGAAGACCCGTCCCGCAAGGTGATCGGCCAGAATATCAAGTACGACTATCAGGTGCTGCGCCGCTATGACGTGACGATTGCCGGAATCTGGTGCGACACCATGCTGGCGGCCTACCTGCATAACCCGGCACGCCAGAGCCAGGGGCTCGACTCCCTGGCCGTGGAGCTGCTCGATCACAAAATGATCAGCTACACTGAGCTGACCGGCAAAGGGAAGGAGCAGATCGGCTTTGCCCGGGTCGATATCGACACCGCCTGTCGCTACTCCTGCGAAGATGCGGACGCCACCCTGCTTCTTCAGCGGCTGCTGCTGCCGAAAGTTGTTGCCGAGGGGATGGAGCGGCTGTTTCATGATGTAGAGATGCCGCTGGTTCCAATCCTGGCGGAGATGGAGCTGGCCGGAGTAAAGCTGGATCTGCCACTGCTGGCGGAGCTGTCGGAACGGTTCGGCAAGGAGATGGCCACCCTGGAAGCCGCTATCTGCGGCCTTGCGCCGGAGCCGTTCAACATCAACTCGCCGAAGCAGCTGGGGGAGATCCTTTTCGACAAAATGAAGCTCCCCACCGGCAAGAAGACCAAGACCAAGAGCGGTTGGTCAACCAATGTGGATGAGCTGGAAAGGCTGGCAGAGGCTGGTTATGAGATCGCCGCCCTGCTGGTCACCTACCGTGGTCTGACGAAACTGAAGTCAACCTATACCGATGCGTTGCCGAAGCTGGCAGACCCGCTCACCGGGCGGGTGCACACCTCCTATAATCAGGCAGTGACCAACACCGGGCGGCTCTCTTCATCCGATCCGAACCTGCAGAACATCCCGATCCGCACCGAAGAAGGGCGAAAGCTGCGCCGCGCCTTTATCGCCAAAGATGGCCACAAACTCCTCTCGGCCGACTATTCCCAAATCGAGCTGCGGGTGCTGGCCCATCTCTCCGGCGATCAGGTGCTCTGCGACGCCTTTTCCAAGGATCAGGATATTCATACCCGCACCGCCAGCGAGGTCTTCGGTCTCTTTCCGGAGATGGTAACCCCGGAGATGCGGCGGCAGGCAAAAACGGTAAACTTCGGCGTCATCTACGGCCAGAGCGCTTTCAGCCTGGCAAAACAGCTGGGTGTTTCCCGCAAGGTGGCTGAGGAGTTCATCGACAGCTACAAGGCGCGGCACTCAGGCGCCATGGCCTTTCTGGAGAGCTGCATATGCGCCGCCAGAGAGCACGGTTTTGTGACAACAATCCTCGGGCGGCGGCTGCCGATTGCCGATATCTCCAGCAGCAATTTCAATGCGAAAGGTTATGCCGAGCGCAACGCCATCAACTATCCGATTCAGGGCTCAGCCGCCGACATCATCAAGCAGGCGATGGTCAGGATCGATAAGCGCCTGAAAAAGGAGCAGCTCAAGAGTCGGCTGATTATGCAGGTCCATGATGAGCTGGTCTTTGAAATCCCGGATGCCGAGCTTATCCAGATGGAACGGCTTGTGGCCCATGAAATGGAGAGCGCGGTGAAGTTTTCGGTGCCGCTGAAGGTGGATATCAGCTACGGGCTTAACTGGAGTGAAGCCCATTAATAATTAGCAACCAACAAATGAAGTCAAAAAATCTTGCTCTCACGGAGGCGCAGAGGACACGGAGAAAACCAGGCTTGAAGGCACTTTAGCTCCTCCCAAAAAAGATTTATGCTTTTGCCTTTCCCCGTGTCTTCGTGCCCCCGTGTGAAACAGATTTTAGTTCCGGCTTGTCCGGGTTAGGAGCAACATAATGCGGAAACTATTGAAAAAACGTTCGCACAAAGCCGGCATGTCGCCGGGAAGTATGGTCCATATCGGCGAGATCAGGCAGGCTGATCCCACGGTCGAAGTCATCACTTATGATCGGCAAGGGCTCAGTGTTGAACTGCCCGATCCGGCAGGAGAATTCACGCTCAAACCGGTTGCATCAGCGGTAACCTGGGTCAATGTTGACGGTATCGGCCAGCTGGAGCTCCTCAAAAAACTGGGAAGCTCCTTCGGGATTCACCCGCTGGTACTGGAGGATATTGCCAACACCGAGCAGCGCCCCAAGGCGGAGGAGTACGACCAATACCTGTTTGTGGTGCTGAAAATGCTCACCCCTGTTGCCGGCGGCGTGATGAGCGAACAGGTCAGCCTGCTGCTCGGCGCCGAGTGGGTGCTGACCCTGCAGGAAGGGTTGGACGGCGACCCTTTCGGGCCGGTCCGGGAGAGGCTCAAGAATGCCCAGGGGCGTCTCAGAAGTCAGGGGCCGGATTTCCTCGCCTACTCGCTTTTGGACGTGATTGTGGACAACTATTTTCTGGTGCTGGAACAGGTTGCCGACAGTATCGAAGATCTGGAAGAGGAGTTGATGCGAACCCCCTCCCAGCGGACACTGGCCGAGATTTACCGCCAGAAGCGGGAGCTGCTCTTTATCCAGAAGGCGATCTGGCCGCTGCGGGAGGTGGTGAGCAGCCTGATCCGCCGTGAATCGCCGCTGGTGCAGGAGCCGACCCTCATCTATCTGCGCGATCTGTACGACCATACCATCCAGGTCATCGAGACCGTGGAGACCCTGCGGGAGATGCTCTCCGGCATGCTGGACATCTATCTCTCCAGCGTCAGCTACCGGATGAACGGCATCATGAAAGTGCTGACCATCATCGCCACCATTTTCATGCCGCTGACCTTCATAGCCGGGCTTTACGGGATGAATTTCAAGCATATGCCCGAACTGGATCAACCTTTGGGCTATCCGGCGGTGCTGATTCTCATGGTAAGTGTCACGGTGGGGATGCTGTTCTTTTTCCGGCGCAAGAAATGGCTGTAAATCCGGCTTCACTCGCAAGGCCAATGCTTTTGTTCTTTACGTTGTTAGAATCATTGACAAAGGCGCTGTAGCCGTGCAAAAAAAGATAACGCTTCTGAGAAAGTTCCCTTCGACTCCGCTCAGGGAACAGGCTTCTCGCTGAGCGGAGTCGAAGCGCCATACCCCATTACCCGAGGTTATTTATGCTTGCAAAAGTTCTCAGTTCGGCTCTTCTCGGCATTGATGCCGTAACAGTCCAGGTCGAGGTGGATATCGCCCCCGGACTGCCGCAGTTTTCCACGGTCGGCCTGCCGGACGGCGCGGTCAAGGAGAGTAAGGATCGCGTCAAGGCAGCGCTTAAAAACTCCGGCTACGAATTTCCGCAAAAACGGATCACCGTCAATCTTGCCCCTGCCGATCTGAAGAAAGAGGGGACATCATTTGACCTGCCGATGGCGATCGGCGTCCTGGCAGCCACCGGCATAGTAAATAAAACCATGCTGGCAGACTATCTGATAATCGGCGAACTCTCTCTTGACGGTTCCATCAAGGGGGTGCGCGGCTCCCTGCCGGTTGCGGTGGCTGCAAAGGCCGAAAAGCTTAAAGGGATTATCGTCCCGCTTGAGAATGTCAACGAAGGAGCTGTTGTAGAGGGCGTTGCTGTCATCGGCGTCTCAGAACTTGCCCAGGTTGTCGGTTTCTTGAATGGCGAGATAGTTATAGCGCCGCACCAGGTAGACATCCACCATCTTTTCAGGCAGGAATCAGAGTATCACGAGGATTTCTCCGAAGTTCGCGGCCAGGAGCACGCCAAAAGGGCACTGGAAGTAGCTGCCGCCGGGGCACATAATCTCTTGATGCTGGGACCTCCCGGCTCAGGCAAGACGATGCTTGCCCGGCGGCTGCCGACAATATTGCCGCGCATGTCCTTTGCCGAGGCGATCGAAACCACCAAGATTTACAGTATCATGGGGCTTCTTGATCGGGAACGGGCGCTCATCGCCCAGAGACCTTTTCGTTCACCTCATCACACAATCTCCGATGTCGGCCTGATCGGTGGCGGCAACACTCCCAAGCCGGGAGAGGTCTCATTGGCGCATAATGGGGTTCTTTTTTTGGATGAACTTCCCGAATTTAAAAAACATGTCCTCGAAGTCCTCCGCCAACCACTCGAGGACGGCAGAGTCACCATCTCCCGTGCCCTTGCCTCTATCACCTACCCGGCACGGGTCATGCTCGTCTCTGCTCTCAACCCCTGTCCCTGCGGCTATCTGGGGGATCCGACCCACGCCTGCTCCTGCTCGCCCCGGGACGTCCATCGCTACCGCTCCCGCATCTCCGGGCCGCTCATGGACAGAATCGATATCCATATCGAAGTTCCTGCAGTCAAGTATCGTGATCTTGCCGATAAAACCGACAGCGAAAGCTCCGTCGCCATTGCCGAACGGGTCGAAACTTCCCGGGAAGTGCAACGGGAGCGCTTTAAAGGGACGAAGATTCATTCAAACGCCCAGATGACGCCCAGGCTGATCCGCAAACACTGCGAACTGGACGCCGCCGGTAATCGCCTCCTCGAACTGGTAACCGATCGCCTCGGTCTCTCCGCCCGCTCCTACAACCGCATCCTCAAAGTCTCCCGCACCATCGCCGATCTGGCCGGCAGCGAGTCCATCAAGGAACAGCATCTTGCCGAGGCGATTCAGTACCGGAGCCTGGATCGCAAGGGGCCCTGACGTCGGCAGCGCAAGCTAGCCTTTCAGTTTCAAGGCGATACGCGCCACATGGGCACCCTGAAAACGGGCGCCGGCGAGCTCGTTTTCACTGGGCATCCTCTCCCCCTGACCGCCGGTGATGGTTGATGCGCCATAGGGTGAGCCGCCGGTGATTTCAGTAACGCCCATCTGCCCGGCAAAGGCGTAGGGGAGCCCGACCACCACCATGCCGTGGTGCAAAAGGGTAGTGTGAAAACTGAGGATCGTCGATTCCTGGCCACCATGCTGGGTGGCGGAGCTGGCAAAAACACTGCCGACTTTGCCGACCAACGCCCCCTTCAGCCAGAGCCCGCCGGTTGCATCGAGGAACTGGCGCATCTGGCCGCACATATTGCCGAAGCGGGTTGGTGTGCCGAAGATAATCGCATCTGCTCCGGCCAGATCATCCACTGTGGCAACCGGAATATGCGCCATCCCTTTCTGGGCGTCCAGTGCCCCCATCATTCCCAGTACCTCGTCGGCAAGGGTTTCCGGAACACGCTTGATAACCGCTTCGCAGCCGGCCACCTCATTCACTCCCGCAGCCACGGCTTCAGCCATTTTGTAAATGTGGCCGTACATACTGTAATGGACTATCACGATCTTGCACATGGTTTGTTCCTCCTTATTCCTGTCGATAGCTTCCGGGAATAGTATACCAAATTTTCACCGATTCTTTTGAAAGTTGACTATTTCCCGGCCACTACTCTGTATCCGCTGGAACTTTGATACTGCTTGGATTATATTGCAACTTTCGGTCGCTTCACGTTGCCGTTGACTGGGCAGTGACTCCGACTACAGATTTAGACCGCAATCAGGAGCACTAAAAAGGGAACCCTGTGACCAATAACGATATATTACGCCGCTTCCGCTATGCCCTCGACATCAGCAACCCGAAGATGCTGGAAATCTTCCGCCTCGGCGGCCATGAGATCGGTCAGGAACAGCTGTTGTCCCTGCTGAAAAAGGAAACAGAAGAAGGTTACTCTGATTGCAGCAACAGTTTGCTGGAAGATTTTTTCGAAGGACTGATCACCCTCAAAAGAGGGGCCCGGGAAGGAACCCCTCTTGAAACAGCGAGGCCGGGCACAGAGCGGACCAACAACATCATTCTGCGCAAACTGCGCATCGCTCTGGAGATGAAGGACGATGATATGACCGCCGTCATGGGACAGGCCGGCGTCACTGTCACCAAATCCGAGCTGGGGGCGCTCTTTCGCGCCAGAGGCCATAAAAACTACAAGGAGTGCGGCGACCAGTTTCTGCGCAGCTTTCTGAACGGCTTGACGATCCGCCACCGCGGCGTGACTTACGAAGAGCAGTCCCTGGGGGAATAATTTTGGACCTTGCGGACAAACAGCGGCAGTTCAACCGCGCCATGGAGCTTTATGGCACTGGGAAAGGCTACCGGGTATTCAACACCGTTATCTCCATAGCCAATGTCTCCCTGCAGGTCTGGCTGCTCCGGCAAATCTGGCCATTAGCCATCGGAGCCGGTGGTCAGATTGTTGCTCTTGTTATTGCCTGGCTGCTGGCCGACTTTATCAACGGCCTGGTGCACATGTACATGGACAACAACGATCGTTATGATTCACCGGCCGGACCCCTGATCGCCAATTTTCACCTCCATCACAAGATACCCCGCTATACACCGCATAGTCTGCCGGTGGTCTACTTAGTCGAGTCAGGTTTCAAGATCTGGCTGGCCCCATTTCTTGGCGCGATTGCCCTGTTAACCCGGGCTGACTGGCTAAATCCGCCCCTCCTGCATGTTCTTGTCTACACCGGCATCCTCTCCTCCGTTGCCGAAGTATCCCATTACCTTTGCCACAACTCCGTCTCCCCCTTTGCCATGTTCCTTGGCAACTGCCGTATCCTTCTCTCTAAACGTCATCATGCAGTCCATCATCTGCAGGATAATGTCAGCTACGCTTTTTTGAACGGTCTCACTGACCCACTCATCAACGCCATCGCTGCCCGCTTCTACAAGGGGTACAAGCAGAATACCGATCTGCATTTCGCCACCTATGTTCTGATCAAAGAGAACCGTTGACAATGGCAGAGACCCTCACTTTCAATCATCAGGCTCTTCTGGAGTTGGCCGCTATGCGGATGCCCTTTGGCAAATATACCGGCAGGAGGTTGATCGACCTCCCCGAACCTTATGTAGTCTGGTTCGCTCAGCAAGGCTTTCCGCCAGGAAAGCTGGGAGAGATGCTCCGGGCGGTCTACGAAATCAAGGTCAACGGCCTGGAATATCTGTTCGCACCCCTCAGGGGGTAGAGCGTCTCCCCGGGATCAGCAGGAGTTCAGCTAAGAGATTTACCGCATTGCATTTGACAGGTACTCTTAACGGCTGATATAGTTTGCGCCGCAGATTCACGCCCTGCTTGTTCTCAAGCGTCTACCTTTGCTATATATAATGGAATTAACAGCCATGCAGAAGATCCTTCTTGTTGATGATGTAAAGCTTCTCCTTGAACTGCAGAAGAAATTCCTCGCTTCTTCCTGTCTGCAGATTCTGACCGCCGGCGATGGCGTAGAGGCGTTGGAAATCGTCCGCCGCGAACGTCCGGATCTGATCATAATGGACAAGTATATGCCGAAAATGGACGGCACAGCCTGCTGCGCAGCCATCAAGGCCGATCCGCTGTTGCAGCACATTCCGGTAATAATGGTCAGCAATGCCGCCAGACCGGAAGATGTTGAGGAGTACACCAGCATCGGCTGTAACGATTATCTTGCCAAGCCGATTGACGGCAAACTCTTCCTGAGCACGATAAAGAAATATCTGCCAGCCATTGAACGGCGCTGTTCCAGGGTGATCTGTCGCACAGAAGTGCGTCTTACCTGTAGCGGAGCTGTTCATCAGGTGATGAGCGAAGATATCAGTCTGGGCGGTATTTATGTGGCAACCGACTTCTTTCTCACGGCAGGAGAGGAGCTGCAAATCTCATTTGTCCTTCCGGGGTGTGACACGCCAACAGAAGCCCGGGGAAAAGTTTCATGGGTGAGCAGGGGGTCTCTATCCGGCAAAGCGGGGCTTCCACCCGGCGTCGGCATCGAATTTCTGGAAATTACCGGGCAGGGGATGCCTTTTTTGCGGAAAAGTGAACTAAGCGCCTATGTCGCTGCCGGTAATTGACGCTCATTCCCCTTATCACTGCGCCAGGCTTTATCGCCATAGTTTTCATTGATGGAGTGCCATGAATATCAAGCAGCTTGAGGTTTTCCTTGCCGTTGCCAGGACGGGCAGTTTTTCCAAAGGTGCAGAAGCGACTTTTATTACCCAGTCAACTGTCAGTCAGCACATCCACGCTCTTGAGCGTGAATATGCTCTGCAGCTCCTCGACCGGACCAGTAAAGGAGCCCTGCTCACCGAAGCGGGCAAGCTTTTGGCTCAGCATGCCGGACGAATAGTTGCTGACATCCATGCCACGGAGTTGGCAATGCAGCGTTTCAAGGGAGCTGAGGTGGCGGAACTGAAAGTCGGCGGAAGCAACATCCCGGCTGATTACATGATACCGACAGCCTTGCCACAGCTTCTTAAGCGATTCCCCGGAATAACGCTGACTGTTTGCCAGGGTGACAGTCGCGGCATCCTTGACAAGCTTCTGAACGAAGAGGTTGAACTTGGTGTAGTCGGCAGCCGCTTTGAGCTGAAAGGGGTCGAATACCTGCCGCTGGGCCAGGATCTGATCCGGCTGGTAACAGCCCGCGATCATCCCTGGGGCAAGCGAAAAGCTGTCCCGGTCAACGAGCTGACCACCGAACCGCTGATCTTCCGTGAATCGGGTTCAGGTACCGGCAAATCAGTTCTGGAAGCTCTGGAAAAAGCCGGCATCGCCGGGCGCAGACTGAAGATAAAAGCGGTTCTTGGCAGCAACGAATCGATCAAGCAGGCGGTTATAGGGCGGCTTGGCAGCTCTTTTATTTCCGAGCTCTCCGTTAGACAGGAGCTTAAGCGCGGCGAGCTGATAGCTATCGAGCTGGAAGATTTGGAAATTATCCGGCATTTCTATCTGGCAACAAGGTCCGGACGGGCGCTGTCACCGGCAGCAAAAGCCTTTGTCGTTGCCATGCAAGAAATCTATGCGGGCGTATCTGAAAAGGAGCAGTCATGAAACTGACAGGAGCACCCAAACTGGTTGCCTGGGCGGAAAAGATCAGGGTGAACCGGCTGAAAGTCTGGCAGGAAACCTCTCCGGAGGTTTTTACAGCCATTGAAGCATTTGTCACCCGGGAGACAAGTGCCGACTGGTGGATAGCCAATAAGGACAAAGGTCTGGAAGTGGTCTGTAAACTCCTCTTGAGCGGCAATCTGCAGCGCAAGCCGACTCCCGGAAAACGCTGACCGGCGCAGCTTTGCAGACAAAAAAAGTAGTCGACCCGTTCAGCCGCTGCATGTATTTTTTTCTCCCCCGACCGTCGAAATTATTTACAACTTCACCGGCCCAAGCAGACTTCACAACCAATTCCTCCTTAAATCACGCGTAATCTCAGAGAGATAGCGATAGGCATGCTATGTGCTTACCTCCTTAAGCTATACCAATAATAGCAGGTCACGCGAAGTCAAACAGTCATAACCCGGGGCGCTTCCAAACAGAATAGGTGCTGACTAAAACCGCAGCAGATATTTGCAGTATTTCAGCGCAAACGGTGATCAGCACAAAATTCAGCAGCGAGGGTTACATGGAACCATTGCAAGGCGATATGCGCAGATACACGCTGCTTTTTGTGGAGGACGACATATCTGCCCGCAAACTGCTTGGCATAATTATTACTAAAAAATATCCGGAGCTGAAACTTATTGTCGCAGAAAACGGCGCCAGCGGCTTGCAAGTATACCGGGAACAACGACCGGACATCGTCATGACCGACATGGAGATGCCGGTTATGGACGGTATCTCCATGGCCAAAGAGATAAAGGCGCTCGATGCAGAGGCGATCATTATCGCCGTGACCGCGCATAATAATCCCTATTACCTGCAGAATGCCATTGAGACCGGCATCTGTCATTACGTGTTGAAGCCGATTGTCAGTGAAAATCTGTTTGCGGTGATCGATAAAGTTATCAGTAAACTCAGGCTGCAGCAGCTGGTCAGCGAGCAGCAGCGGCAAATCCGCAAGCGTGAACAGCAGCTGGCCATGGCGCAGAAGATAACCCATCTCGGGAGCTGGGAATGGAATGTCGTTACCGGCAAAACGAGCTGGTCTGATGAGCTGTATCGGATTTTTGGCATTGAACCGGGGTCAATGCCGGCATCCTATAAAGGATTTCTGTTGAGAATCCATCCTGCAGATCGTGCCATCGTGAAAAAAGGCATTCGCAATGCCTTGAAGAAGTGTCAACCGATTGTCAGCCACTACTGCCGCATTGTTCGCCCGAATGGCGCAATCCGCATGATTCAAGGTCATGGAGAAGTGCTTCTCGATGAAAGCGGCAACCTCATGTCAATAATCGGCACATCCCATGATGTAACCGAGCGGATGGAGATGGAGGAAGAACGGGGTAAAATGGCGATGATAGTCGAGACTTCGAATGATGCAATTTTCAGCATATCTCAGGACGGCACCATTACCAGCTGGAACAGAGGGGCGGAGAATATTTTCGGATATTCTGCCAAAGAAATCATCGGCAGCCAGATCTTTACCCTTATACCGCCAGAACGCTACGCTGAAAGGTCCCGGTTACTGCAGGCGATCCAGAGCGGCGAACAGGTCCGCCATTTCGAAACAGCGCGCGTCAGAAAAGACGGCAGTCAGATCTTTGTATCACTTACATCCTCACCGATACTTGATGTGTATGGGAAAATAATCGGCAACTCGGTCATTGCCAGTGACGTCACAGAGCGGAGGCAGATGGAAGAGATCATCAAGCACCAGGCACACCACGACTCCCTCACCGATTTGCCAAACCGGCAGCTTTTTATGGATTTCCTTTCACTGGAAATGGCCCAGGCCCGCCGTAATGAAAAAAAACTGGCTCTTTTGTTTCTGGACCTTAACGGCTTCAAGCAGGTTAATGACACCTTGGGGCACAACTGTGGGGATCGCCTGCTGCAGGAAGTGGCCCAGCGACTCAGAGCCAGTATCCGCGTGTCAGACACCGTGGCCCGTCTCGGTGGAGATGAATTCACGGTGCTCATGCCGGATCTTATCCAGACGGATGATGTGGGCATCGTGCTCAGTAAGATTATGAGTGTTTTTGAAACACCATTTATCCTGGATGATGTCTCAGTGGACACTACCACAAGTATCGGCATCAGTATGTTTCCGGATGATGGCGAGTCCAGTGAAGAGCTGATGAAAAAAGCGGATATTGCCATGTACGATGCCAAAGGTTCGGGCAGGAACTCTTATCAGTTCTATAACACCGAGATCAACACCCGTACTGTTAAACGCCAGAAGATGGAGGAGTTCCTGCGCAAGGCAGTGGGCAGGGGCGAACTCGAACTTCTGTTCCAGCCCCTTGTCTGCAGCGAAACACGGACTATTGTCGGCGCCGAAGCTCTCCTTAGGTGGCGGCATCCTGAACAGGGTCTGTTGGCCCCCGACCAATTCCTGGCGGTAGCGGAAGATTGCGGAGTCATCATCCCCATCGGTGAGTGGGTAATCCGGAGCGCCTGCGAGCAGGCGCGGGCGTGGAATGAGAAAGGCTATCCGTTAAGTGTTTCGGTCAATCTTTCCAATCGCCAGTTCCATCAGGCAAACCTCATTGAAAAGACTGCCCGGATACTGGCGGAAACGGGTCTGAAGCCGCAACATCTGGAATTTGACCTCACGGAGAAGACCATCATGACGGATACTGCTTTTTCGCTCCGTAGTATGCAGACGTTAACCGAGATGGGCGTTACCCTCGCCATAGATAATTTTGGCTGCGGCTCTTCATCCCTGCACTGGATAAAAAGAATGCAGACTAACAAGGTGAAGATTGATAAGAGTTTTGTTCAGAATATGTTGTCAGAACCCGATGATCTGGCGGTGGTCAATGCCGTCATCGCCATGTCACACAATCTGAAAATGAAAGTCGTCGCCAACGGAGTTGAAACGGAAGACCAATTGTCAGTTATCCGCAAGAGCGGCTGTGATGAACTCCAGGGGTATGTGATAAGCCAGCCGCTGCTTTCTGCTGAATTCGAACAGTTTGTCGTAAACTTCTGATGTGCCGCCGAAAGGAGAGTGTGGAGCAGGGCTCGCCGACCTACATAGACTGTCCCTCCCCCCGGGGCGTATTGACGGCAGCAGTTGGCACCCCGTTGAGCATGGCAGCGAAAAGAATGATCGTGGGCACCAATTGACAACTGATGATGAGAGCAGCTAAGCCTGTGAAGAGCCAGCCAAGCCAGCAAAATAATTCGCCCAGACTCATTGCGGCATAAGCCGGGTTTACGCTGACCATGGTAACGAGTAATGAGTTCAGTGCGGGTTTCATGACAATCTCCTCTCTCGCCTGCTTGTTTTTATTCATATTACCTCGCGGCCACAAGTAATAATGTGTTGCCAATCACATGAATGTAATTAATTCATATAAGCGCCCCTTCCCCGCACCAGGGTAAGCAGAGATACAGAGGCTCTGCTCAATCCGGTGCGGCAATCCAAAGAAAAAGAAGGGTAGGCAAGATACGATGGGTAACTGTAGAGAGGAGATTTGAATTTTTCACCGGGATTTCAGCCGCTTTTGTCGCAGCAAACAGTAAGTACAAAGGGGTGAACTACACCAGAACCAAATCATGGGCGTCATTTGTGGCGACAGAGCACCACTGCAGTTACCGCATAGTCGGACTGGTGCTTTAAAATATTCAACAGGGCCGGCGTGGCGGGCAACGTCATGAGCAGCGCCAAGCCGCTGGTACTCTCCAACGTCACGACCGGGAAGACGATTCAATCAGTGTCTGGCAGTTATATTCCGTTTTGGATCTCAGGGAACTGGTGCCACTGGCTGGAGAAGAAGATGTGATTATTTACTGACCGGGACGCGGGAGTTTAATCACCCTTATGGCGCAGGCCGAGTCCACTTATAAAGCCGCTCAGCAACTGGCCGGTGCACTCTTTGTAGTGCTTGTGTCCCTGCTTTCTGAATAATGCAGTTATTTCGTGTTTTGACAGGGTGATATCTGCCAGTTTAAAAATCCCGAGTAGGTCATCCTCTTGCAAGTCAAGGGCAATCCTCAGTTTTTTCAGGATGGCATTATTGGTCAGCTCTGCGAGCGGTTTTTCTGCCGGCAGCGGCCTGCCTTCCTGTTGCCCCCGGTTATGAATGATCAGGCCATCGAGGAAAAAACCCATGACAGGATTGCTGCAGGGAATATAATCGTCTTCAGCCTCTGTTTTTGAAAGCGCGCTGATTGTTGATTGGCCGAACTCTCGGCCGGCATCTTTGAATATCTTTATCATGGTCACATCGTCGAGATTGAGCGCTTCCCGGATAGTGCGTAAGATATCGTTATTGGCCATTTTGGTCTCCACTTTAGTTGGGTATGTCCTGCTCCGGAGAGGCTAACAGAAATAACCGCTAATATCCATGGCAAAGACCTTAACTGCGGCATGTACTGCTCGCGTAAAAATTAGCAATAAAGTCTGCCAGCTTTTCCGGGGAGTGGTATAATCACAACCAGGTGTGGAATTTGAGCAGCGATAAGGAGAAACTGTCATGAGCAAAGGGACCGATAGCAAGAAAGCAGTTAAGAAAGAGCCGGCAAAATCGCCAAAAGAAAAGAAAGCTGAAAAAAAGATCAAAAAAGCTGAAAAAAAGTAAGTGCCTTGCTGATTTCTTAATAAGAAGCCAGCTTGGAGATTGAAACAAAAATGCCGTGAAGCCTTTTACTAACTGGCTCCACGGCATTTTGACTTTTAATGGCTTTGGTTATGACGACTATTTTATAGCGATCAGTTCAACCTCGAATATCAGAGTCGCATTTGGTGGCACATCACTGCCGGCGCCACGGGCGCCGTAGGCCAGATCAGGTGGGCAGACCAGCTGGGCTTTGCCGCCGACCTTCATCAGCTGCATCCCTTCGGTCCAGCAGGGTATTACTCTGTTAAGAGGGAAACTGGCGGACTGCTTGCGCTTGTAGGAACTGTCAAACTCTTTGCCGTTAGGGAGTGTGCCGCGATAGTTGACTTCGACGGTGCTTGATGCGTTCGGCGATTTGCCTTTGCCGTCTTTGATGGATTTGTAAACCAGACCTGATGAGGTCTTTACCGCCCCTTTTTCCTTGGCAGCCTTGTCAATGGTTTCATTGGCTGAGGCAAAGGCCGGGATCGCAAGAGTCGTGGCGATAGCTGCAATGACGATTCGTTTCATTTTTGCTCCTTGTTATGGTGAAAATTTAATGTAACGGGGCTATCCTACCATTGGTAAAATACTGCCGTCAACTTTCTCATTCAGTAACTTTCAGCGATGATAATTTAAAATGTCCCCACAACATCACTGTTTGACTCCGCCCCCGAGTACTTTGTAAAGCGTTACCAGATTGCCCAGTCGGGCCAGCCGGACGTTGATCAGGTTCTGCTGGGCGCTATAGAGTGAACGCTGGGAGTCCAGCACCGGCAGGAAGCTGTCGACACCTTTTTCGTAGCGCGCCTTTGAAAGACGGTAGCTTTCACTCGTTGCCTCGGTGAGGGACTGCTGCGCCGCCAACTGCTCATCGATGGTCCCGCGCTGAGCCAGGGCGTCGGCGACTTCCCTGAAAGCGCTCTGGATAGACTTCTCGTAGCGCGCCACGGCAATGTCACGATCCACCTCTGACACAGTCAGATTGGCCTGGTTGGTGCCGCCGTCGAAAATAGGGAGGGAAATTTGCGGCACTACCCTCCAGACAAAGGAGCCGGAGGAGGTGAAGAGTCCGGTCAGTTCGTCACTGCCGACCCCCACAGATGAAACAAGAGTAATGCGCGGGAAAAAGGCTGCCTTGGCTGCGCCGATGTTGGCGTTGAACCCTTTCAGCTGATTCTCCGCTTGAAGAATGTCGGGGCGATTGAGCAGGACATCGGACGGCAGCCCGGGGGCCACATCCATCAGGGCGGTGAGATTTTCGCTGAGGGTTGCGGGCCGGAGTTCCGCCGGCAGCGGCGAGCCGAGCACCAGATTCAGTGCATTTTCGTCCTGGGCGGCAAGACTCGTGTACCGGGCGATGTCAACCCGTGCAGCATCGACACTTGTCTGTGCCTGGTTGAGAGTAAGAGCAGTGGCTATGCCTGCCTCGTAACGGCTTTTCGTCAGTTTAAAAAAATCCTGCTGGGTCAGCAGAGTTTCCCGGGCAAGCTGCAGTCGCTCCCGATCTGCGGCCAGAGCCAGGTAGTTGGCGGCAACCTCGGCCACCAGGCTGATCTGCACGCTGCTGCGGGCCTGTTCCGTGGACAGGTATTGCTCCAGCGCCTGGTCTTTCAGGCTCTGCACCCGGCCGAACAGGTCGAGCTCATAGGAACTGATGCCGAGGCCGATATTATACTGATGGATCTCTTTCGGCAGACCGGTGCCGGAAAAGTCTTCGGCAATGCGTTGAAATGTGCCTGAAGCGTTGGCGTCAATTTTCGGCAAGAGATCGGCGCGCTTGATCTGGTACTGGGCACGGGATCTTTCGATATTGAGAACAGCAATGCGCAGGTCACGGTTGTTCGCCAACGCCAGAGCGATCAACTTGCGCAGCTGCTCATTGACAAAGAATTCCTGCCAGGGAATGTCAGCCAGAGGTTTGGGCGCAGGTTTGGCGGTAACCGCTGGATAAGGCGGCTCAGCAGGCCAGGCAGCCGGCACCGGCGCAGCCGGGCGGGTATATTTGGGGGCCATGGTTGTGCAGCCGCCAAGCAAGAGAAGCGCACCAAGGGAAAGGCTCAAAGCGGATGGCATCAATTTCAGCTGCTTCATGTCAGTGTACCTCCGTGACATCAGTCAACGTGGGCTCTCCGGGAGGGCAGGGTAATTTTTTCTTCATAAACAGGCGCGACACCAGCACAAAGAAAAACGGAATAAAGATCAGATCTATAAAGGTAGCCGACAGCAGGCCACCGGTGACAGCGGTGCCGATGGCGTTCTGGGCGGCGGCGCCGGCTCCTTTGGTAAGCGCCAGCGGCAGGGTGCCGAAAAAGAAAGCCAGAGAGGTCATAATGACCGGGCGCAGCCTGATCTTCACCGCGGTCAGAGTGGACTCCATGAGGTCGTGACCGTCGTGCATCTGGGCCTTGATGAACTGGATGATAAGGATGGCATTCTTGGTGGAAAGCCCCACCGTGGTCAAGAGACCTATCTGCAGATAGACATCGTTGGGGAAAAGCCGCAGCTTGACCGCGGCTACCGCCCCCACTAGACCCAGCGGCAGCATCAGCAGGTTGACGAACGGGATGGTCCAGCTTTCGTACAGGGCTGCAACGGAAAGAAATACTACCAGCAGCGAAATAGCATAGAGCGCCGGTGCCTGAGCGCCGGCATTCTTTTCTTCATAGGAGAGACCGGTCCACTCGTAACCGATTCCCTGCGGCAGCTCAGCCACCATCTTCTCCACTTCAAGCATGGCCTCGCCGGTGCTGATTCCCGGTGCTGCCTGGCCGAGAATCTCCACGGCCGGAATGCCGTTGTAGCGCTCCAGACGAGGGGAACCATACTGCCAGCGGGCAGTGGCAAAGGCGGAAAACGGTACCATCTCCCCTTTTTTATTGCTGACGTACCAGCTGTTGATATCCTCCGGCAGCATCCGTGATTTGGCTTCAGATTGGAGATAGACTTTTTTCACCCGGCCGTTCTGGATGAAATCGTTAACGTAGGAGCTTCCCCAGGCGGTGGCGAGGACGTTATTGACATCGGCCAGGGAGACCCCCAGGGCGCCGGCCCGCACATCGTCGATGTCAAGCTTGAACTGGGGCGCATCATCCTGGCCATTGGGACGTACCGCGATCAGTTTCTTGTTTTTCATGGCCATCCCGAGCAGCTGACCCCGGGCCTCCATCAGCTTTTCATGGCCGAGCCCCCCTCGATCCTGCAACTGCAGGTCAAAGCCGTTGGCCACTCCCAGTTCAAGTACTGCCGGCGGAGAAAAGGCGAAGGCGAGGCCGTCCCTGAACCTGGAAAATGCCCCCATGGCCCGGCCGGCAATGGCGGCCGCCTTTTGGTCCTTGTTGTGGCGCTGGTCCCAGTGCTTGAGCCGGACAAAGGCAAGACCCATGTTCTGACCGCGACCGGCAAAGCTGAATCCGGCCACCGTGATGACCCCTTCCACATTTTTGGACTCTTTTTCCAGGAAATGCTGCTCTAACTGTCTGATGACCCCAATAGTCCGCTCCTGGGTGGCACCGGCCGGCAGCTGCACCTGGCAGATAATGAAGCCCTGATCTTCGTCGGGCAGGAAGGACGTCGGGAGATGAAGGAAGATGTAGCCCATGGCAACAACAATGGCGCCATAGATCACCAGATAGCGCACCGGCTGACCGAAGGAACGGCCGACGATCCCTTCGTAATTGGCCCGGCAGAGGTCGAACAGTTTGTTGAACCAGCGGAAGAACCAGGTAAACCAGCCTTTCTCGCCGGAATGATGCCCCTTCTCGATCGGTTTGAGGATGGTGGCACAGAGGGCAGGGGTCAGGATCATGGCCACCAGCACCGACAGGATCATGGCGGAGATGATGGTGATGGAGAACTGCCGGTAGATAACGCCTGTGGAGCCGGGAAAGAAGGCCATGGGGAGAAAGACTGCCGTCAGGACAGTGGCGATACCCCAGAGGGCGCTGGTGATCTGCCCCATGGACTTGATGGTCGCTTCCTTGGGTGGCAGCCCCTCTTCGGTCATAATTCGTTCGACGTTTTCAACGACGACGATGGCATCATCCACCAGCAGGCCGATGACAATGACCAGGGCGAACATGGTGAGCGTGTTGATGGAAAAGCCGCAGGCTGCCAGTACCCCCATGGTGCCGAGCAGTACCACCGGTACGGCAATGGTGGGTATCAGGGTGGCGCGGATATTTTGCAGAAAGAGGAACATGATGATGAAGACCAGGAAGACGGCCTCAATCAGCGTGTGCACCACCTCTTCGATGGAGATTTTGACAAAGGGGGTGGTGTCGTAGGGGTAGACCACTTTCATGCCGGCGGGGAAGTATTTTGATAACTCCACCATCTTCGCCTTGACGCGGTTGCCGGTTTCCAGTGCATTGGCGCCGGCCGCCAGCCGGATCGCCATCCCTCCCAGCGGTTTGCCGTTGTAGTACGATTGTACTTCATAGTTTTCGGTGCCGATCCTGCTTTCGGCCACATCTTTCAGTTTCACCGTGGAGCCGTCAGGGTTGGTCCGGAGGATGATGGTGTCGAACTGTTCCGTGGTCTGGAGCAGAGCCCGGGCGTTGATGGTAGCGTTGAGCTGTTGTCCCTGATTGGCAGGGGTGCCGCCGAACTGTCCGGCAGATACCTGCACATTCTGGGACTGCAGCGCCGCGATGACATCGTTGGTGGTCATATGGAAGTTGTTGAGTTTGGCCGGGTTCACCCAGATTCTCATGGCATTCTGGGTGCCGAACAGCAGCAGTTCACCAACCCCCTCCAGCCGGCTGACGATGTCCTGGAGATTGGAGACCATATAGTCGGTTAAGGAGTTGCGGTCCATGGAGCCGTCTTCCGAGACAAGGCCGACGATCAGCAGGAAGTTCCTGGTGGACTTGACCACCGAGATCCCTGAGCGCTGGACAATCTGGGGGAGAAGCGGTGTGGCCAGCTGCAGTTTGTTCTGCACCTGCACCTGGGCAATATTAGGGTCGGTGCCGGCCTTGAAAGTCAGGGTGATAGAAACCGCCCCGGCCGAATCACTGGTGGAGGACATGTAGATCAGGTTGTCGATGCCGTTGAGTTTCTGCTCGATGACCTGAGTGACCGTATCCTGGACGGTCTGAGCCGAGGCGCCCGGATAGACGGCGTTGATTGCGATCTGCGGCGGCGCAATGGGGGGGTACTGGGAGACCGGCAGCTTCTTGATCGACAATAGACCGACCAGCATGACCAAGATAGCGATAACCCAGGCAAATATCGGGCGATTTATGAAAAAACGGGGCATGAAGAGGCTCCTTGAACTTCCGACTTGTCAGACTTGTCTGACAAGTCGGATTATTTTTTCGCTGCGGGGGGCGCTGCCGGTGCACTGCCGAACGGTACCGCCTTCACCGCTGTGCCCGGGCGTGCTTTCTGTATCCCTTCCAGAATGACACGGTCGCCGGCTTTCAGCCCTTCACTCACCAGCCAGTTGTCACCGACTGTCCGAACGACTTTGATGACCCGCGGCTCAACCTTTTCCTCGGCTCCGACCAAAAGGACGGTGGCGTTGCCGGCTGGATTGCGGCTGACTCCCCGTTGCGGTACCAGGATAGCCTGTTCACTGACCCCTTCCTCCAGAATGGCACGGACAAACATTCCCGGCAGGAGAGTCTGTTTCGGATTCGGGAAGACTGCTCGCAGGGTGATGGAGCCGGTACTCGGGTCTACGGTGACTTCAGAAAATTTCAGGACCCCCGGCAGTGGATAAGCGCTGTTGTCTTCCAGCAGCAGCTTGACCCGCGCCTGGGCGGCTCCGCCTTTTTTGAGTTGACCGTTGGCCAGGTTCTGCTTCAGTTTCAGCATCTCGCTGCTGGACTGGGTAACATCAACATACATGGAGTCGAGCTGCTGGATGGTGGCCAGCGCTGCAGGCTGGCTGGCTGTTACCAAAGCGCCGTCAGTCACTGTCGACCGGCCGATTCGACCGGATATCGGTGCGCAAATCTTTGTGTAGGCCAGATTGATGCGGGCGGTCTCAACCGCCGCCCTGGTCGCAGCCACATCGGCCTCAGCCTGCTTGAGGCCTGCATAGGCGTCGTCGTGCTCCTGCTGACTCACCGCCTTGATTTTCACCAGCTCCCTGAACCGCCCCTCTTTGAGTCTGGCCGGGATCAGATTGGCTTCGGCCCTGGACTCGGCAGCCTTGGCACTGGCATAGGCGGCCTGATACGAAGCCGGATCGATCTGGTAGAGAACCTGACCGGCTTTGACATCAGAGCCCTCGACAAAAAGCCGCTTCTGGATGATGCCGCCGACCTGGGGCCGGACTTCGGCGATCATCTGAGGCGAAGTTCGGCCCGGGAGTTCGGTGGTCAAAGTCACTTTCTCCGTCTTGACCAGAATAACTCCCACTTCCGGGGGGGCGCCTGGTGGCGGAGCAGCGGATTTCGGTTTGCCGCAACCGGTGAGCAGCAGGCCGGTGGTGAGAATGCCGGCGAAGGCAACAAGAGCTTTTTTGGGTGTGTGGAGCATGTGATACCTCGATGATGTTGATTTAATAAAGCTGCAAAAAGCTGCCGTCAGCTAAAAATAAGAATGAACACTCATTCTGTCAGGTGATAATTTTTATCCAGGAGTGAAATTTACCGTCGTATTGCATCCCAACTGGCTGAAACTATCTGCTCGATGAGCGATTCATCAAGTTCCAGGAACTGAAGTATATGATCCCGGCAGACATCAACCAGCGGTCCGAAGGTAAGGGCGGAAAGAACCGGCAGTGGCAGGTCCTTGATGATTTGCTGCTGCTGCCCCTGTTCAAATAGTACCGTAACGAGATCCTTGTCTTTCTTGCCAAAAAACTTCTCCCGTCGGCAGTCAACCCCGTAAGGAGAATTGTGGAACTGTTCAATAAAACGAAATTCCAGGGGAAATGCCAGAAAGTAGCTTATCAGGTGTGTGCAGATATGCAGAAATTGCTCGCGCAGCGGCCGCTCTTCCGGGTACTGTTCTTTGAGTGCGGCCCAGACCTGGCTCTCCAGCCCGGCATAAATCTCCCGTATCAAAACATCCTTGTTCTCGAAATAACGATAGATGGTTCCTGCGCCTACACCGGCCCGCTCGGCAATCATCGCCATGGGTGCGCCGTGGAACCCGTTCTCGGCTATGATTTCGAGCGCTGCAAGAACTATTTCGTCGCGCTTATCCGGTTTTGACACTGTCCCCTCCTTCAAGAATGAACGTTCATTCCACTATTCATTAGTCCAGGGTCTCTTGTCAAGGTGAATATTGGCTGACGCTTCAGGTTTCGATCCCTGCACGGAATAAACTGGAAAATAATCATGCAATAATGTACCAATAGAGGCAGTTTTAACTTCGCGAACAGCCAGTGCTGCGGCTAATTTCGCAGCCGGTTACACAGACAGGACAACGCCAATATGGGAAACGTTCGTTTGAGCAGTCTAACCATCTTCAATACTCCTTTACTGAGCTCATTATTGCGCTACTGTTCCCTGGTTTACCTGAAAATTGCGGGGTGGCGCCTGGAAGGACAAGCCCCTACCGAGCAACGCTATGTCATGATTGCTGCCCCCCATACCAGCAACTGGGATCTGCCGATGACCCTGGCGGTGGCCTTTGCGTACCGCCTCAAGATTTATTTTCTCGCCAAGCACACCCTGTTTTGCCCGCCGGCAGGATTTCTATTGCGCTGGCTGGGTGGCGTGCCGATTGATCGCAGCAAAACGAATAATTTTGTTGAAGCTGCGGTCGAACTGTTCAATCTTCGCAGTCAATTGATCCTGATTATCCCTCCCGAAGGCACCCGCACACAGGTTCGCTATTGGAAGAGCGGTTTTTACCACATTGCCCATGGCGCACAGGTGCCGATTGCTCTTGGCTTTATCGATTTTGGCCGTAAGGTGGCCGGCATCGGCGGCCTGTTTGTGCCGTCTGGAGACTTTGCCGCTGACCTGCCGAAGATCCAGACTTTTTATGCCGGCATCACCGGCAAAAATCCTGACAGAACCAGCCGGATTGAAAACCCGCTTTAGACTGCGCCGGCAAATTACGGCACAAATCCTCTCTGTCTGTTTAGCGCCGACAAACTGTTCCCTCTGAAGCTGCCGGTTCAAAATATTGTCCTGTTTAATATAACTGGCTATAAACCAGATAACAGCGTATAGTTAACTAGTTGACCTGCCACCCGAAATCATTGCTTCCAGTCTTCTCGATGCTTCTTATTTTTTCGGTCATCTCCAGCCACCTCTTTTGTCAAACCTTCTGGAATAGTCCGTACGGTTTGTGAAGTCCTTGTTATTATCGCCCGTCAGATAAGGAGAGCAAATGAATATCAAACGAGGTATCGTAGTCAGCCACACAGTGCAGCTAGCATGGGGAGCCGGTAAAGTGATGGAGGTCACGCCACTTAAAGCGACGATCCAGTTCAATGATGGCATCATCAGGAAGATCGCTTCTTCACATTACACTGTCCTGCAGGCGGCAGATCCGGCTTCTTTCGTCCCGACTCTCGACAGCACACCGGCTGCAAAGGTACGGGCAACTGTCAAACGAGTCAAAAAACTGAAGGAACCGGTGATCGAACTGCAGCAGGTCGCCTGATAACAAGAGTGCCCGTCCGGAAAAACCACTCAGCAGTTTTTGCGCACCGACGCACCCGAAAGCGGGTTGCGTTCGTTGCGTGAAACTGCCTGCCATTACCCTCACCCCTGCCGTTTAGTCGCATAACTACTACCCCTTGAACGCTGAAAAACTGCTAATATCAGCCACCAGATAAAATTAACCTTGACGTCCATGGCAAGCTAAAGATACAAGCTGATTGAGTATAATCACAAATCAGACGTAACGGACAAAGTGATGAACTTCAGTTCCATGACTTTTGCTTTTCAGCTGAACTGCTTACGGTTAATATCCTGAATGGTAATGAGGGGGCCAACATGCGAATAGTGCGGGTTTTTTGTGCGGTTATCGTCACTTTTTTGTTGATCTTGACCGGCTGCGGCCAAAGCACCAGCCCATCGCCGCCGCCAGTACCGACAGGGGTAAGTGCCACTCCGGGAAACCATCAGGCAACCATCACCTGGAACCCGGTGGCCGGTGCCGCCTCTTACTATATTTACTGGTCCACCACAACCGGCGTGACTCCGGCCAACGGTAACCAGTTGATCAGTAAAACGAATTCCTACCTGCAGACCGGGATGGAAAACGGCCAGACCTATTACTATGTCGTCACCTCGGTCAGCAACAATGGCGAGTCCCTGGCTTCAGCACAGGCGTTCTGTACACTGCCGCCGTCGATGCCTACCGGGGTTTATGCCACCCCCGGCAATGGCCAGGCAACCATTGTCTGGACACCGGTGCCCGGAGCGGTTTACTACAACCTTTACTGGGGCACGACTGCCGGCGTGACGCCGGCCAACGGCAATCAGATAAGAAGGGCGACCAATCCTTACACGCGCACCGGTTTGACCAACGGCACAACCTACTACTATGTTGTCACCTCGGTCTTCCCCACCGGAGAATCACTGGCCTCAAGCGAAGTTAGTGTCATACCGACAGCTACCCCCCCGCCACCAGCGCCAACCGGGGTGACCGCCACCCCCGGAGACGGGCAGACAACCGTTGCCTGGACGCCGGTAGCAGCTGCAACTTCCTACAATCTTTACTGGAGCGGGACAACCGGGGTGACTCCGGCCAACGGCACCAAGATAGCTGTTGTTAGCAGCCCATACACCGTGACAGCCCTTCCCAACGGCGGCAGTTACTACTTTGTGGTAACTGCGCTCAACAGCAACGGTGAATCAACCATCTCTGCCGAGGCAAGCTCGCTTCTAGCGCTAACGGCGCCGACCGGAGTTACTGCCACCCCTGGGAACGGCGAGGCGACTATTGTCTGGAAACCGGTAGCAGGCTCGGTTTACAACAATATTTACTGGGGGACCGCTCCCGGAGTGACGCCGACCAACGGACACCAGATCAGCGTTGTCAGCACCCCCGCAAAACTGACCGGCCTGACCAACGGCACAACCTATTATTACGTAGTAACCGCCCTTAATGCCAACAGTGAATCGGCGGCATCAACCGAGGTAAGCGTAACTCCGACAGCGACACCGCCGCCGCCGGCGCCGGGCGGGGTAACCATCACCCCGGCAGGTAGCGGACCGGCAACCATAGGGTGGCAGCCGGTAGCAGACGCAACTTCCTATAACATTTACCGGGCAACTTCTGCCGGGGTGACGCCGGCCAACGGCACCCAAATAGCCGCTGTTACCAGTCCATACTCCCTGGCGGCACCGCCGGGCGGCGTAACCAACTACTATGTCGTAACGGCGGTTAACGGCAACGGGGAGTCTACCATCTCGGTAGAGGTGCAGAACAGTACGCCGGTTGTTACACCCCATTAAGCGCCGGGAAGCCTGGCCGGCAAAATAAACAGCGCCCTTCACAGGGGCGCGACCGGAAACATTGAACCCCGGAAAAAAACAACAAACTCCGCCTTACTAAACGGAAACCTGCCTCCCGCGCAAGTTTCCGTTTTCTTTTACTCACGGTTGCAAGTAGACTCTGGAAATCCGCTAAATTCGGGCTCATATTTCTGCGCTGACATTTGCGGGCCATATAAAGGCAGTTATTCCTTTGAGGCGCAGATGCAACAACAAGCGCCGGGGAAATGGCTCACAAGTATCAACGTCAATAAACCCAAAAACGGCAGTTAGCCACAGATAAAAGCGGATAACTGCGGATAAAACTTGAACAACTTGAAGAACTTGAATTCACCTTTTGGGTCGATCAATTTTAGCTTTTATGTTCTTGATTTATCTGTGTTCATCCGTGTACATCCGTGGCTGAATGCTTTTTTCAGGATACATTGCGCACAATAACAGGAGTAGCTTAAGTGATTCAATCTGCTGAAATTCAGGCGGCTAAAAACAGAGCCGCCGGTATCTCAATCATCTCCAACACTATTTTAACCATCATGAAGCTGATTGTCGGTATAATGATGCAGTCAGTCAGCGTCATCTCTGAGGCCGTGCACTCCGGGCTTGACCTTGTGGCGGCTGTTATTGCCTGGGTGGCGGTCAGAAAGTCAGGAAAACCGGCTGATGACGAGCACCCTTTTGGTCACGGCAAAATCGAAAATGTGGCCGGAACCATAGAAGCCGTACTTATCTTTGGCGCTGCGTTGTATATCATCCGGGAGGCTGCGCATAAACTTTTGTCCGGCAAAGTTGAGATCGAGAGCCTGGGACTCGGGGCTGCAGTCATGCTGGTCTCAGCCGTTGCAAACTATTTCGTCTCCCGGCATCTTCTGAACGTCGGTCTCAAGACCGACTCTGTGGCGCTGGAGGCCGACGCCATGCATCTGCGGGCCGATGTTTACACCTCTGTGGGGGTGCTTGGCGGGCTGGTGGCTATCAAGCTGACCGGCATTGCCATGCTCGATCCGATTATCGCTATGATTGTCGCGCTCATGATTATCAAGGCCGCCTGGGATCTCACCAAAACAGCCTTCTTTCATGTTCTGGACGTTAAACTCCCCGATGACGAAGAGGCGCAGATTCATGACGTTATGCAGCGCTACACCGGCCGTTTCATCGAGTATCACAAACTGCGGACTCGCAAGTCAGGTCATATCAGGCATATTGACATGCACCTGGTGGTGCCGAAAAAGATGACCGTGGAAGCCGGCCACAAGCTTGCCCACGAGATAACTGCTGACATCAGGCAGTGCCTGTCCTACAGCCATATTCTGGTGCAAATCGAACCCTGCCCTGGCGGCTGTGAATTATGTAGCGTCAATTGTCCGAAGCTCGACATGAACAATTCGGCGGATATGCGATAAAAATAACGCGTGACAGGAAAGAAGAGAATCATGAAACTAACCCCCATAATTTTAGTAACCTTCACTGCACTGTTGTTCAACACCGCCTGCACCGCCAAAAAAGAGAAAAGCAGAATAAAAGCAGCGGTACCGGTGAAAACAGCAGTGGCGCTGCAGAAAAATATGCCGGTACAGATCAAAACCATCGGCAACATCGAGGCCTTCACCAGCGTTGCCATCAAATCACAGGTCAGCGGCCAGATTGCCCGGGTTCATTTTTCCGAAGGGAGTGATGTCGACAAGGGGGCCCTGCTTGTCAGCATCGATCCGGAACCGTTCCAGGCAAGCTTGAGCCAGTACGAAGCCGCCCTGGCCAAGGATCAGGCCCAGGCAAAGTTTGCCGTTGATCAGGTCAGGCGCTACGAAGGCTTACTCAAAGATGGCATTGTCACCCGCGATCAGTATGAACTGCTGCAGTCCAACGCCGCCTCGCTGGCCGCCACCGTTGTCGCCGACCGGGCGGCCATAAAAAGCGCCAGAATCCAGCTGAGCTACTGCTCCATCCGCTCCCCCATTGCCGGCCGCACCGGAACGGTTGCCCTGCAGCCGGGCAATCTGGTCAAGGCCAACGATCTGGCCATAGTAACGGTCAATCAGCTCAGCCCGATCTACGCGACTTTTTCCCTCCCGGAAAAACGCCTGACAGAGATCAAGCGGGCCATGGCCGCGGGCCAGTTGAAGATAGAAGCTGCCATCCCCGGTGAACCGGGGGCAAACGAAACCGGCTCCATCAGCTTTCTAGATAACGCCGTCAATGCGGCCACCGGCACCATCAAGCTCAAAGGGACCTTTGCCAACAAAGCTCGCAAACTCTGGCCGGGCCAGTATACCGACGTGGTCATAACCCTCGCTTCCCGGCAGAATGCCGTCGTCGTTCCGACCACTGCCATCCAGACCGGTCAGCAGGGGGAGTTTATTTATGTGGTCAAGGCGGACAACACAGTGGAGATGCGCCCGGTAATCTCGGCAACGGTTGCGGGGGAGGAGACGGTTATCGACAAGGGGCTGGCAGCAGGAGAAACCGTGGTGATTGACGGCCAGCTGCGGCTGACGCCGGGGGCGGTGGTGGAGTCGAAAGAGAAAGCGGCGGAGAAGCAGAACCCGTCGGGAAAGGTGAAGCCCTAGGAGACTGTCGGACTGAGAATAAATCTGCTGCAAATGGCCTGGTCGGTGCGGATGGGGAGTGAGGTCGGGGGATTGATCGTGCAGCGGCAATGGTGACGCCGGGCACGGCGGCTTCATTAACCGGTACGCCGAAAAAAAACGGGGATTTTTGGAAGCACTGTTGTTGTAAATCAGCGAGTTAACCCCGAAATTCTGCCGGCAGAAGTCAGGGTGTTTTTAATGATAAACAGCCCGCAGGGTCATGAACTGCCGCTTGCCGGCATTTTTAGTTTCAGCGGAAGCAGTATATAAATGTCTGAATAATAATGGACTTAAGTTGATGACCGATCATCCCGACGAAGCAAAACGTTCATGGAATATGAGCCGGATTCGTGTTAAAAACAGCGGCTGTGAAGAGAATGAATATGAATATCCAGGAAACCGAAATTGTTGAATTGAAGAAATCCACCTCCGAACTTAAGGAGGCAGTGATCTCCCTTGCGGCGATGCTGAACAAGCATCAACAGGGTGAAGTCTGGTTCGGCATCAGAAACGACGGTGCTGTGGCAGGTCAGCAGGTTTCCGACAAAACGATCCGCGATATCTCCAAGGCAATTGCCGACCACATTGAGCCTAAAGTTTACCCTGTCATTGAGCAGCTAACTGTAGATGCCAGGCAGTGCATCAAGGTACAGGCAGAGGGGAAGGATTGCCCTTACTATGCCTATGGTCGTGCCTATATCCGCGTTGGCGATGAAGACCGCCAGTTAAGCGCCAGAGAGCTTGAAAATATCATTCTTCATAAAAATCGCGACAGGCTCCGCTGGGATACGGAGACCTGTGATAAGGCGACCGTTGACGACATTGGTCCCGGTAAGCTGAAATCATTTCTGAAACTCAGCGGCCTCAAATTCGACACCATCCCCAACTCCCTCGAAAAACTGAATCTGGTCAGAGACGGCAGGCTGCTGAATGCCGCTGTGCTCTGCTTTGCCCGCAAACCGGAGAAGTTCTTCCCCAACGCCCGGCTGCGCTGCGCCGTGTTTGGAACCCTCGATACCACTGTTACCATCAGTATGCAGGACTTCTACGGTGACCCGTTTTACCTGATCAAAAAGGCGGAAGAGTACATCCTGGAGCATATCAACATCGGCATGCGGCTGGAAGGGATGCTGCGGGTGGATGTTCCCGAAATTGACCCGGAAGCGTTTCGAGAAGCGATTATCAACGCCTTCTGTCACCGTGATTACCGGGAATACGATTCGGTCAATATTGCCATCTTCAAGGACCGGGTAGAGATCAGGAGCCCCGGTCTGCTTTATGGCGGGCTGACCGTTGCTGACATCCGCCGGAAAATGCTTTCCGAGCGGCGCAATGAACTTATGGCGGAGCTGTTTCACCGTGTCCATTTTATTGAGAAGTGGGGACGCGGCATCAAGATGATTCTGGAACGTGAGCCACAAACTGAATTTGAAGAGCTTGGGACCCATTTTATTGCCACATTCAAGCGAAACAGTTACGAGCTCACGAAGCCCGCCGGTGTCGGAGAAAACGTCGGTGAAGCTACCCGGAAAAGTTCGGTGAAAAGTTCGGTGAAAAGTTCGGTGAAAATTCTTGATGCTGTCAGGGAGAACAGCTCTGTTACGGCCGTTGATCTGAGTCAGCATCTTGGACTTACGCTTCGTGCTGTGGAAAAACAGCTTGCGAAACTGAAACAGGAAGGCGTGCTCCGTCGTGTCGGGCCGGATAAGGGCGGTTACTGGGAGGTTGTGTAACCCCGCATGACCGATCATCTCGATAAAGTAAAACGGTCGTGGAACATGAGCCGGATTCG
Organism: uncultured delta proteobacterium; assembly: GCA_963787125.1. GTDB lineage: Bacteria > Desulfobacterota > Desulfuromonadia > Geobacterales > DSM-12255 > VEOV01. Next base: position 3,404 of record CAWBBV010000004.1, on the reverse strand, counting down.
TGGTAAGGATACGAAGCCGGAAATGGCGGTCAGGAGGATGCTGCACGCTTCCGGATTCCGCTTCCGTCTTCATGTAAAGAATCTGTCCGGCAAACAGGATATTAAAGGCTTGTGAGGCTATGACAATGACCCGTTATGACACCCCGGATCTTCTCGAAACTCAGTTTGAGCCCGGCTCAAACAAACAGGTGTTGTGCAATCTCAGAGGGATATCTGATCGTCATGCCATGGAACTGGCTGAAACCGCAGAATTACTCCGGACAACCGACGAGCTATTGGACAGTTTCAGTGCCGGGCAGCTGATTACTGCGGATGATATCTGCCTAATGCATCGGCTCTGGCTCGGGTCTGTTTACGAATGGGCGGGCAGTTATCGACAAGTGATGATGAGCAAGGGCGGCTTCCCCTTTGCCTCACCGCTGCATATTCCGGCGCTGATGACAGAGTTTGAAGAGAACGTATTGAGCAGATATACACCCTGCCGGTTTGACAGAACCGATGAAATTGCCAGGGCAATGGCCGAGGTGCATACCGAGCTGCTGCTGATTCACCCTTTCCGGGAGGGTAACGGCAGGCTGGCGCGTCTACTTACAACCATAATGGCACTGCAGGCAGGGCTGCCGCTGCCGGACTATACACTTATGGATGAGCAGCGTGAGCGGTACTTTGCCGCAGTAAGGGCGGGTCTTGACCGTAACTATGAACCGATGAAAAGGATTTTTGCGGAAATTATCGGGGAGTGACTTCAGCAGAAGAGTGTTGCGGCTGTTTAAGGGACTGAATTTCCAGAGGAGTCAGGCGAATTCCTTCTACTGCCGAAGAGGAGACAACCGACGCGAAAACGGCTTCGCGCCGTTTCAGCGTGTCGAACAGGTGAGGATTGGTTTTGCTGAGGGGTTTCGATTTCATGGTTAATACTATAGCAGAACATTACCAGTATTCATAGAATCTTCATGACAGATCATCTCGATAAAGCTAAACGGTCGTGGAACATGAGCCGGATTCGTGGTAAGGATACGAAGCCGGAAATGGCGGTCAGAATGATGCTCCACGCTGCCGGTTTACGCTTTTGCCTCTATGTGAAGGATCTGCCGGGCAGGCCGGATATTGTGCTGCCGAAATGGAAGACGGTGGTGTTTGTTTATGATTGCTCCCTGTCTATTAGATTCGGATCTGTCAAATATTAACCCATCTTTTTATAAATGCCGGGTGTCGTCAAACCATAAAAGGCAAAGACATGAGCAAGGCAAAAAAGAGCATTATCGAGGTTCAGGGTACGCCGATCAGCATCCTTTCGCAGAAGGGTGGCGACTATATTTCGCTTACTGACATGGTGCGGAATTTTGATGGTGGAGGCGCACTGATTGAGCAATGGCTCAAGAACAAGGATACTGTCCTGTTCCTTGGTGTCTGGGAGCGTATCAATAACCCTGATTTTAATTCCCTCGAATTCGAGGGAATTAAAAATGAGGCCGGACGGAACAGTTTTTTTCTGTCAGCCAAAAAATGGATCGAACTGACCGGCGCCAAAGGGCTGATCGCCAGTGCAGGCCGCTACGGCGGCACCGGGGGGAAACAGAGGGGTCAAGTCTCCAAAACTCAAATTTGAGATTTGGAGACTTGACCCCTTATAGCTCTCTCTGTGGAAAAACAGCTTGCGAAACTGAAACAGGAAGGCGTGCTCTGTCGTGTCGGGCCGGATAAGGGCGGTTACTGGGAGGTTGTGTAACCCCGCATGACCGATCATCTCAATAAAGCAAAACGTTCATGGAACATGAGCCGGATTCGTGGTGAAGATACGAAGCCAGAAATGCAGAATCCAGCACTTAATTCCCCCTGTTTTTCATAATTCATTCTTCTTAATTCATAATTGCTGTGTTAATGTGAGCGATCTTTTATGTTGTGGAGCTGGTTATGAAGTGGGAGAGAGTTGGATTGATGACAAAAGCCGCTGGACCGGTATTGACCGGTGGAGCGGCTTTTTTGGGTTCAATTTGGATTTTTGGAAGCCTGTGACCACACATGTAACGAGGAAACCCAATGGAAGAAATTTTTTGTTCTCTCTGCGGAAAGGAGCTGAATGATGGGGCTGCCGCTTATGGTCTGACAAATGGCAGCATTAATGAGGCTTGCTTTGGTTTTAGAGTAGACGAAGATTCATGCTGGGATGTCTACTGTCCAAGTTGTATGACCGAAATTGACAAGTTGATCGCGAACATCAGGAAAGGTAATGAATAAACAATGAAACGCTCCTACTATTCTGACTCGGCAACAAACTTCCGGCAATCTTCAAAAGATGAAATATATTCGCAGCTCGCACAGGAATGTGAATTTCCTGTACTGCAAACCCAGCGTCAAGCATGGCTTCATCAAATTGATATTTTACAAAAGATACTTTCACCTTATGAAGGTGCAGTCTATTTTGAGTATGCCATTCCTCGCATGGGGCGACGTATCGATGTTATCTTGCTGATTGGCCCTGCAATATTTGTCCTTGAGTTTAAGGTAGGTGAAAGGGAATTTTCTGCATATGGCACTGACCAGGTTTGGGACTATGCACTCGACTTGAAAAATTTTCATGATTCGAGTCATGACAAATATATTGTCCCTGTGTTGATTGCATCAGAGGCGGACGATTTAATATTTACCGCCACACTCACTCCACAAAATGACCAAATTTTTAATCCAATAAAGTCTAACTCATCAATGCTTGGAGGCGTGATTAAATGTGTGCTCGCTTTTGTAGATGGCGATACCATTGATCGTATGCAGTGGGAAAACGGTCGTTATTGCCCAACACCCACAATCATTGAAGCGGCACTGGCGCTTTATAATGACCATACGGTGGCTGACATTTATCGTAAGGATGCCTCCGCTATCAATCTGAGTCAGACGACTGATGCAGTTGCAGAAGTCATCCGCACCTCTAGAGAAAAGTCACACAAATCAATCTGTTTTGTGACCGGTGTTCCGGAGCAGGCAAAACTCTCGTTGGACTAAACACTCGCAACGAAACATATCGACAAAACTGACGACCTCTACAGCGTTTTTCTTTCTGGTAACGGCCCTCTTGTCGCGATACTCCGTGAAGCACTTGCTCGCGACAAAGAAAGCGAGAGAAAGAAACAGGCGGACGAATCAAGAAAACTACCGCACTAAGCGAAGTTAAGCTGTTCATACAGAATGTCCATCACTTTCGAGATGATTGCCTACGGGATGAAAGAGCGCCAACGGAGCGTGTTGCACTATTCGACGAAGCGCAACGCGCCTTGGAATTTAGAGCAAACCTCATCATTCATGCGCAGAAAAAAGGACACTCCGGGTTCAGTCAATCTGAACCTGAATTTCTCATCGTGCCTCGATCGGCACCCTGATTGGGCTGTTGTTGTATGTCTAGTCGGGGG
>CAWBBV010000003.1:0-48332 GCA_963787125.1 uncultured delta proteobacterium | reverse complement strand
GATTAGTTGACTAACTCACTCTTCTCTGTTATCTTTCGCCCATGCCACGTACAGCACGCATAGATATTCCCGGTTTGTTGCAGCATGTTATCGTTCGTGGAATCGAGCGGCGAGACATATTCCTCGACGATAACGACCGCCGCCCGTTCCTTGAGCGCTTCTCCAAGCTTCTCGCCGAAACCGGCACCGACTGTCTTGCTTGGGCGCTCATGTCCAACCACTTCCATCTGCTCCTTCGCCCGCGAGAGATAAAACTTTCCGACTTCATGCGCCGCCTGCTTACCGGTTACGCCATAGTCTTCAACCTCCAGCACAAACGTTCCGGACACCTTTTCCAGAATCGTTACAAATCAATTGCCTGCCAGGAAGACGCCTATCTGCTTGAGCTGATACGCTACATTCATTTGAATCCATTGCGGGTGGGTCTGGCAAAAACAATTGACGAACTGGACATCTATCCATGGAGTGGCCATGGAGTGCTCATGGGAAAGCAGGAATTCACCGGACAAACTGTCGATGACGTCCTGCTGCTGTTTGGTCAGAAGAAGAAAGTCGCTCGGCAAACATACCGGAAATTCGTCATTGACGGCATCAAGCAGGGTAAGCGCGCTGATCTTGGCGGCGGTGGGTTGCGTCGGTCTCAGGGCGCTCGAAATATGGGAGAGTATGAGGCTTATGACGAAAGGATACTCGGCAGTGGTGAATTTGTTGAGAGCCTCTGGCGCGAGACGGAGTCCAGTGAAATCCACGTCCCGAAAATATCACTTGATGAAATGATGCAAAGAGCCGCCGACATGCTGAAAGTAAAAGTTGAATTGTTGCGGCAGAAGAACAGAACTAAAGAATTGGCCGATGCCAGGGCAGCCATCTGTTACCTGGCCGTGAGGGAGTGCAATTTTAACGGAGTCACCGTTGCCGGAGCGCTTAACATGACTCGTTCGGGAGTGAGTGTGGCAGTAAAGCGTGGAGGGGAGATTGTCAGTGGAAATCCGGCTCTTAGATGCAATTTAGTTGACTAATCAACAACGTCCCCTTTGGGGCCCTTTGGGGCTCCCTTTTTTAATAGGAGAGGAAATTAATCAAGCATGCGTCATTGGATGCTCTTTTAGATATGCACGCAGTGCTTCATTCATACGGGTCTGCCAACCCTTTCCCGTGGCCTTGAAAGCAGCAAGAACGTCACGGTCAAAGCGCACGGTTTGTGAATCCTTAACACCGCTGCCTAGCTTGCGGCCTGGCTTTTTAGCAAGCATCTCATCGGCTACTTCTTTGCTGAACAATTGCGGAAGAACCTCGGAAGCAGGTCGGAAATGTTTAAAATCCTCTTTCGTCAGTTCCCGTACTTCTCCATCTTTATCAGTTAATGGTAAGCGGTTTGCCATATTTATCACCCTCCCTTCTGTTTGCTTTGCGAAAGCTGATTACCCGGACAGCATCAGCAACGGGGGTAAAACAAAGAATATGAAGACGGTGGTCAAGATATCCGACAGCAATATACCTGATTTCAGGATAATCATTACGGATATCGACAGTTATTTCAGCAGAACCCCATCCGAAATCAGAGGCTCGATCAAACGGCAAGCCACGCTCAGCGAAGTTCTTGTCTGATTTGATCTGATCGAATTCAATCTTCATAAGTAAATTTGTAACAACAAAATCGCTGAAAGTCAATCGGCAGGATCATCCTGCTCGGCAGGAATGAAAACCTCTATCGCCTTTTCATCCAGCGGCGCCAGAACCAGATGCCGCCGCTGAAAACCAGCCCTACGCAGAGGATTGCAACGATGTGGTGTCTTGCATCGGAGAGAAACGTCTCCAGAAAGTGGCTGAAAAAGTAGCCAAAACAGCCGACGACCGTTGCCCAGAGGAGGGTGCTGCAGAGATTAAGGAGCACGAAGCGGCGGGTGTCGAAGCCGCTGGCACCGATGACGATTGGGGTTATGGTACGCATTCCGTAGACGAAACGAAATCCGAGCACGGCAATGATGTGGAATCTGACAAGGAAATGGCGGACCCGTTCGACCTGCGGCTGCAACTTTGGCCGTTTTGCCAGGAACTTCTCACCGCTGCGCTTCCCGACTTGAAAGAAAAACTGGTCGGCGCCAAAGGCGCAGCAGAAGATGACACAGATCACCCACGGCAGCTGCATGTAGCCGCTGTTCGCCAGGCTGCCGGCGACCATGCCGACCATCCCCCCTTCCAGTAGGGTGCCGATTGCGAGGGCCGGATAACCGTATGCGGTGATGAATGTTTCCATGGACATGCCTTGACTCTAGCACATAAATGACGCCGACTGTTAAAACCTTGTAATTTAGGGGGATGAAAATTAGCAGCAACGTCGACCGATCGCCGTTGCTGTTTCAACCGAAGGGGATTGAGGGGCGTAATACTGCTGGCGCCGGCGCGCTTCCATGTATTTAAGCATGGTTCTATGTGCCGTCCGCTTCCGGATGGAAAATGAAAGCGTTCTACTCCCTGCAAGTACAAAAAAACCCGGTGAGCACCGGGTTTTTTTGTCTGTTTATAAAGGGTAGAATGCTATCTGACTGATTCTTCCGGGTAAGCGCCGGTGTGATGGTAGACCATATCCGGTCCGGCAAATTCATCATCTTCGTTCATTCTTATGCCGACAGTTTTATGCAGCACGCCGTAGACAAGGAAGCTGCTGAAGAGTGCGAAGAGAATTGCCAGTAGTGTCCCGCCTAGCTGTGAAAGGAATGAGACGCCACCGATCCCGCCAAGCCATTTCTGGCCGAAAATTCCGGCGGCAATGCCTCCCCATGAGCCGATGATGCCGTGCAGTGGCCAGACGCCGAGGACGTCATCAATTTTCAACTTTTCCTGCTCGATATGAAAGCCGTAGACAAAAATTATTGCAGCAATAGCGCCGGTTACCAGGGCTGCCAGCGGATGCATGATGTCGCTGCCGGCGCAGACAGCGATCAGGCCAGCCAGGGCGCCGTTGTGAATGAAGCCGGGATCGTTCTTGCCGGCAATCAGGGCCGCGATGACTCCGCCGACCATTGCCAGCAGTGAGTTGACTGCCACCAGTCCGGAAATCTTGTCCAGATGGCCGGCGCTCATGACGTTAAAGCCGAACCAGCCGATGGCCAGAATCCAGGAACCGAGCGCCAAAAAAGGGATATTGCTGACAGGGATGGGGTTGGATCTTTTCTTTGTATAGCGACCCATTCTCGGGCCGAGGATCAGAACTGCAGGGAGCGCCAGCCAGCCACCAATGGAGTGAACAACAACTGAGCCGGCGTAATCATGGAATTCAGCGCCGCCGAAGCTTTTGAAGAGGTCCTGGAGGATACCGGCATTTTTTCCCCAGATTAACGACTCAAAGAGCGGGTAGGTCAGTCCGGCAAAAATTGCACCGGCAACAACCTGTGGCCAGAACTTTGCTCGCTCGGCAATCCCGCCGGAGATTATTGCCGGGATGCAGGCGGCGAAGCAGAGGAGAAAAAAGAAGTGAACAAGATCGTACCCCTGGCTTTCAGAGATCAGCTGGTCGGCAGGTTTAAGAAAGGAGATGCCGTAGGCGAGGGGGAAGCCGATAAGAAAGTAGACAACCGTGGAGATTGACCAGTCGGTGAGAATTTTGACAAAAGCGTTGACCTGGCTCTTCTTTCTGACGGTGCCGACTTCAAGAAAGGCGAAACCGGCATGCATGGCAAAAACCATGACTGCGCCAAGCATCAGAAAAAGGACGTCGGTACTGGCGCGCAAACTCGTAATAGCTGCTAAGGACTCCATGATTACCCCCGTTGGTAATGTATATGCTCACCGGTCGTTGTGAGCATGACCAGATGTCACAGCAACTACTCTGCCAAAAAGTAACTAGCTGTAATTACGATAATTAGCTGTATTAACAGCTTTGCTTATCCAGGTTTGTGACTAAAAAACAGGCAGCAATGCTTATAATGAAGGCGTTGAATGGGATGGATTTTTTACCCTGCCGTGGGTATATTCATAAGCCAGTATGAATGGAGGTAGTTTCATGGCTTCAAAAGTAAGGATACTGCCGGAGCAGCTTGCTAACAAAATAGCCGCCGGTGAGGTTGTTGAGCGTCCGGCATCGGTTGTCAAGGAGCTGGTAGAGAACTCGCTGGACGCCGGCGCCACTGAAGTGATTGTGGAAATTGAGGATGGCGGCAAGCGGCTCATCCGGGTGAGCGATAACGGTTCAGGGATGTCGAGGGAGGATGCGCTGCTGTCGCTGGAAAGGCATGCCACCAGCAAGATTTCAGCCGATTCCGATCTCTTTGCCTTGGGTACTCTCGGTTTCAGAGGTGAGGCAATCCCTTCGATCGCGTCAGTCTCCAGGTTTTCCCTGGCGAGCAGAGAAAATGGCTCCCTGGAAGGGGTGGAAATATATGCCGAAGGTGGCAAAATCAAAGATCTGAAGGCCTGTGGCATGCCGGTCGGCACCGCAATCTCCGTCAGAAACCTCTTTTTCAATACACCGGCACGACTGAAGTTCATGAAGAGCAGGGAGACCGAGACCGGGCATGTGGGGGAGATCCTGCACCGCTTGGCACTGTCGAGGCCCCAGGTCCGTTTTACCTATACAGCTGACTCGAAACCGCTGCTGAAGTTTCTCAACGGCGACATGGTCAGCCGGGCAAAAGAGGTGCTGGGGAAAAACCTTTCCACTGATCTCTACGCTATCCAAAGTGAGGAGAACGGTATTGTCCTGAAAGGGTTGCTCGGCTCCCCGGCAACGAGCCGCTCGACCGCTGCCTGTATCTACACCTTTATCAACGGCCGCTATGTTCGCGACAGGGTTGTGCAGCATGGGGTAATGCAAGCTTACCGGAATGTCCTGGAGCGCGGCCGTTATCCGGTCATTGTGCTGTTTATCGATATCGAACCGGAAGATGTTGACGTCAATGTTCACCCGACCAAGCATGAGGTGCGTTTTCGTGAGCAGTCAAAAGTTCATCAGACTATCAGCGGCGCCCTTGAAACGCTCCTCAGAACAACACCCTGGCTCGATAAATCAACGACCAGCGCTTCTTTCCCGTTCAATCGTCCGCTTACTACGTTGCCAGGCAGCTCCAGAGTTGAAGAAGTGCGGGATGCGTTGCTAAGGTATTCGGCAGCGCCAACGCCGCAGCAGGTGTTCTACCCGGTTAACAGGAGTATTGCTCCTCTCGCAGTTCCGGTTGTCGAAACTTTCAGTCAGCCGCCCGCGGTTGCTGAAAATCTCGCCGATAAAGCCGGGTTCTTCGCCTCACTTCAGGTTATCGGCCAGTTCAGAGCTGCTTACATCCTTTGTCAGGACGAGTCAGATCTTGTTATTATCGATCAACATGCTGCCCATGAACGGGTCGTGTTCGAGGAGTTGCGCAGCAGTTTCAGAAATTCGGTGATAGAGGGGCAGCGGCTGCTCTTCCCGGAGACTTTAGAGCTGATGCCGCGCGAGGCTGCTTTGCTGACGGAGCAGCTGGAGATAATTACCCGGCTCGGTTTCGAGCTTGAGCATTTCGGCGGCAATACCTGGCTGTTGAACGGTGTGCCGTTGCCGCTTTCCGGCCATGATTACCAGCAGGCTCTGCGGGATATTCTTGCAGAGATCGCCGGGGTTGGCTCCAGCACGCTGCTTAATGACAAGGTGGATGACATGCTGGCAACCATTGCCTGCCATGCGGTTGTCAGAGGCGAGCGCCATCTTGCCGTGGACGAGATTCAGCCCCTTTTTGCCGGGATGGACAGAACAGATTTTTCCGCCCACTGCCCCCATGGCCGTCCGGCTGTGGCCAGAATTTCGTTGCGGGATATTGAAAAGCTGTTCAAGCGGACGTAGCTGCAGTTGAGCTGATAATTAATGTAAAAAACCTCCGTGGCTATGCAAGCCACGGAGGTTTTTTTTACAATTTGAAACCACTTAGAAACTACTTTTTCCCGGTTGTACTCTTTGCCTGTGGATCGTGGACGTCAAGATGACAGGTCAGGCAGTTAGGGAAGCGCTTCAGGAAATAAGGCGCATGAGGTGCCTGATGACACTCTTGACACAGTGGCTTGAACTTGTGTCTGGTGTGGTGACACTGGGCGCAGGCTACTTTTGAGTGACGACTCGGCGAGGAGCGCAGCTTGCTGACAATCTTGGCGTGGCAGGCGTTACATGTTTCTGTCGTAGCAGAATCTTTATCCCACTCTATCAGCAGAGGTTTATGAACCTGATGACATTTAGTGCAGGTAGCGGCTGCCTGGTTGGCATAATGAGGCTTATGACAGGTCGCACACTTGGGGATAAAGCCATGGCTTGTGTGGCAGCGTGAGCAGTCGAGTTTGGTATGTTTACTCGGGAACTGGGTCAGCTGCTGCTTTGGTCCGGTATGACACTCAGCGCAGTTGTTCTGTAGGCGCGGCCCCATGGCGATTTTTTTAGGTGTATGTGGATCGGCGTGGCAGGTGGCACAATCAATCATGACCTTACCGTGCGGGGCATTATGGCAACTGGCGCACTTGGGCATCAGCGCATCGTAGTTTGCCTTTTTAGGGTTGTAGGCATGGATGGTCGTGTGGCACTTCTGGCAATCAAACTGGTGCCTGGCGCCATCATTACGCAGCCCTTTGTAGTGGCCTGTGTGGCACTGTCCACACTGACTCGGAGTCAACGGCGTTGGATCAGTCGAATAGAGTTCCGGACTCTTGACGATTGTTACCGTGGCAATCGGTGCCTTTTCCCTGGCTCCCAGAGCTATTGAAGCGACCAGTAGCAGTCCCGCCGTCAATAGTAACATCTGCAGCTTCTGTGATACGTTCCTCATTCGTGAATCCCCTCCCCAAAATTATATTCCGGCATTGTCGGTAATAACGACCTGCAATTGCGGGCGGTATATTTAACCGGTCTGCAATTCAGCTGTCAACAGCTTAATGTTAATTTTCCTTTTTTGAATTTGACAGAAGGCGGGCCGGTTCTGTATACAAAGATATTCGTATTTAGGGTAGCGTTAATATTTCTGTGAAAGCACGTTTTTCGCCAATCATTCAACCCCTTGGAAAATCGGTGATTTAACTCCCATGCCAAAATCTAGAGAACTAGCCCAAGCCAATCTGGAGAATATCTACCGGATCTTTACCGTCCCCGAAGCCCCCGACTCAACTCTGGGGCGCATCGATCAAGCTCTTTCCGATAATCTGATGGGTTTTTTGCAGGATCACATCGTTGCTGTTGAGCGTGATCTTGATGAAATAGAGGGGGATTTTTCCAAGGCGTGCATCCCGGAAGAACCAACATTTGTTTCGGACTACACAGAATTCCTCAAGGAAAAACTCGTCTCCCAATCCGTGCATACCGCTTCGCCCGGGTTCATCGGTCATATGACCTCAGCCCTGCCATACTTCATGCTGCCCCTCTCGCGGATTCTGACCGCCCTGAACCAGAATCTGGTCAAGGTGGAGACCTCTCGTGCTTTTACCCCCATGGAGCGGCAGGTGCTGGCCATGCTCCATCGTTTGATCTATAGCGGCAGTGACGAATTTTACAGTCAGTGGATTCAGAACAGCAGCTACTCTCTGGGCGCCTTCTGCTCCGGCGGCACTATTGCCAACGTCACCGCCCTCTGGGCAGCCCGTAACCGCCTCTGCGGGCCATCCGGCGATTTCAAGGGGATCGCCAGGGAAGGGCTGCTTAAGGCTCTGCAGCATCTGGACTGCCAGGGTCTGGCCATTCTGGTCTCCCGCCGTGGGCATTACTCCCTGGGCAAAGCCGCCGATCTGCTGGGCGTCGGCCGGGATAACCTGGTAGCGGTGGATACGGACGATAATAACCGCATCGACATGAAGCGGCTCAGGGAAGAGTGTGCCAGGTTGAGAGGCGAGGGTATTCGCCCGTTAAGCCTTATCGGCATCGCCGGTACCACCGAAACTGGCAGTGTTGATCCCCTTGAAGCGCTGGCCGATCTGGCGGCTGAGCTGGGCTGTCACTTCCATGTGGATGCCGCGTGGGGCGGGCCGACTCTGTTTTCAGATACTTATCGTGGTCTTTTGCAGGGCATTGAACGGGCCGACTCGGTAACTATCGACGCCCACAAGCAGCTCTATGTGCCGATGGGAGCCGGTATGGTGCTGTTCAAGGATCCAGCCACACTCTCGTCAATCGAACACCACGCCGCCTACATCATCCGCCGTGGGTCACGAGATCTGGGTAGCCGCACACTCGAAGGTTCGCGTCCCGGCATGGCAATGCTGGTACATGCCGGCCTCTCCATCATCGGTCGTAAAGGGTATGAGCTGCTTATAGACCAGGGAATAGAGCGTGCCCGGCGCTTCGCCCGGCGCATTGATGCCCACCCAGACTTCGAACTGGTGTCAGAGCCGGAGCTCAATATTCTCACTTATCGCTACGTCCCGGCCTGGGTGCAAAAGATCCTGGAAGCTGCCTCGGCGGAGCGGTCGGCCCTCATCAACGAACTGCTCGACAAAATCACTGAAACCATGCAGAAGCGCCAGCGCGAGGCCGGAAAAACCTTTGTCTCCCGTACCCGTCTCGCACCTGGTCGGTACAACGGTGACATCATCACCGTTTTCCGTGTGGTTATGGCCAATCCTCTGACAACCGAGGAAATCCTTGCTGCCGTCCTTGAAGAGCAATGCGAGATTGCCACCCAGGATGATATCCAATCCCTGTTGGAACAGATTATCTAATAGTCGCATAAAATAACTTCTCGGTTGCCGATGCTTTGTATGAAGAAAAATCTTGACTTAACTGAGTTAATTCAGTATTTATAGCGTTCGTTTGTATAGGCGCGTAGCTCAGGGGTAGAGCACTAGCTCGACACGCTAGGGGTCGGCGGTTCGAAACCGCCCGCGCCTACCATTGCTTTACAGCAACGGTGGATTATGTGAGGCATCGTGATTCGATGCCTTTTCTTTTAAGGGGCATGATATGGCTGACATAAATGTTTTCCTTCCTGATGGTTCCGGTAGAACGCTTCAGCAGGGTTCTACTGTCCGTGATCTTGCTGCATCCATTGGTGCCGGGCTTGCCAAGGCGGCGATTGCCGGCAAGGTAAACGGTGAGGTTGTTGATTTGGCTGCCGCTCTTGTTGATGGGGCGACTGTTGCTATAATTACTGAGAAAAGCCCGGAAGCTCTTGAAATTATCAGGCACTCCACTTCCCACCTTATGGCTCAAGCGGTCAAAAGTCTCTTTCCCAAAGCAAAAGTTACTATTGGTCCGGCTATAGAAACCGGCTTCTATTACGATTTCGATGTTGACCATCCATTTACGCCCGAAGATCTAGAAAAAATCGAAAAGAAAATGCACGAACTGGCAAAGCTTGCCACGCCGATTGTCAGAGAGGATCTTTCCAGCGCTGCTGCGATAAAGATCTTTAGTGATCTCGGTGAGGATTACAAGGTCGAACTTATTGAAGATCTTGGTGTCGCCAATGTCTCCCTGTATCATCAGGGTGATTTTGCCGATCTCTGCCGTGGACCACATCTCCCGTCGACATCCTTTTGTAAGGCCTTCAAGCTTACCGCTATTGCCGGCGCATACTGGCGCGGTGATGAAAAACGGAAGATGCTGCAGCGCGTTTACGGTACGGCGTTTGCTGACAAGAAGGAGCTTGATGCCTATCTGGAGAGGATTGAAGAGGCAAAACGGCGTGACCATCGTAAGTTGGGCAAAGAGCTGGACCTCTTTTCTTTCAGTGATGAGGTTGGTGCCGGTTTTGCCATCTGGCATCCAAAAGGCGCCATGCTCCGGACAATTCTGGAGGACTTTGAACGCAAGGAACATCTGAAGCGCGGTTACGATATAGTTGTCGGTCCGCAGATTCTCAAGTCCGAGCTCTGGCAGCGTTCCGGTCACTACGAAAATTATCGCGAAAACATGTACTTCACCGAGGTTGATGAGCAGAGTTTCGGTATAAAGCCGATGAACTGTCTCTCCCATATGATGATCTACAAGTCCCACCTCAGAAGTTACCGTGATCTTCCGCTCCGCTACTTCGAACTCGGAACTGTTCACCGTCATGAGCGTGCCGGGGTTCTTCATGGACTGATGCGAGTCAGGTGTTTTACTCAGGATGATGCCCATATTCTCTGTACACCGGAACAGCTTGATACAGAAATCAAGGACGTCATTTCCTTTGTTGCGGAGATCATGGAAAAATTCGGGTTTGACTTCGATATGGAGCTCTCAACCAGACCGGAAAAGTCGATCGGTTCCGATGAGGACTGGGAACGCGCCACGAACGCGCTTCTTGGTGCCCTGAAGGATACCGGGCGCAGCTTTGAAATTAATGAAGGCGACGGGGCATTCTATGGCCCGAAAATCGACATCAAGCTTAGAGACTGCCTTGACAGGAAATGGCAGTGTGCTACAATCCAGTGCGATTTTACGCTTCCAGAGCGCTTTGACCTTACGTATATAGACAGTGACGGTGAAAAGAAGCGACCCGTAATGGTTCACAGGGTTATTCTCGGCTCGATAGAGCGTTTCATCGGTGTCCTGATCGAGCACTTTGCCGGAAGTTTTCCTCTCTGGCTTTCGCCAGTTCAGGCTGTTCTGCTGACAGTTACTGATGCCCAGATTCCTTATGCGGAGAACCTTTATCAGCAGCTTCGCAATGCAGGGGTCAGAATTCAGAAGGATATCCGCAACGAAAAACTTGGTTTCAAAATACGTGAAGCTCAGCTCCAGAAGGTTCCGTATATGCTTATAATTGGAGATAAAGAGGTCGAATCCGGCACTCTTACTCCTAGGTACCGCGATGGCAAGAACCTTGATTCTGTGTCGGTCGACGAGTTTATAAGGTTTATTTCAACTGAGTCAGCAAATTACCACTAGGGGGTGGCGCCATAGCAAAGGCAACGGTTAACATTAATCAGGCTATCAGATCGAGAGAGGTTCGCGTAATCGGATCTGCAGGTGAGGCGATAGGGATAATTACGACTCAGGAAGCTCTATCAATGGCGGAAAGCCAGCAGCTTGACCTGGTTGAGGTTTCACCGACGGCTGTTCCACCTGTCTGCCGTATCATGGATTACGGCAAGTTCAAGTATCAGCAGAGCAAAAAGATGCAAGAAGCGAAGAAGAAGCAGGTTCAGGTTCAGCTCAAAGAGATTAAGCTCCGGCCAAAAACCGATGAGCACGATATGCTTTTTAAAATAAAGAATGTCCGCCGGTTTCTTGAAGAAGGGAATAAGGCAAAGATTACTCTGGTTTTCCGCGGTCGCGAAATAACTCACATGGAGTATGGCCAAAAAGCTCTTGACCGTTTTGTCCAGGATCTGGAAGATGTAGCGGTTATTGAAGTAAGACCCAAAATGGAAGGACGAAGCATGTATATGATCGTCGCCCCTAAAAAATAGATAAATCAACAGGAGAGAGCAATGCCTAAAATCAAAACAAACAGTGGTGCTGCAAAACGCTTCAAGAAGACCGCATCCGGCAAGATTAAGCGTGGTTGCGCGTTCACCAGTCATATCCTTACCAGCAAGACCCGTAAGTGCAAACGCAACCTGCGCGGTGGTGCGCTTGTCTCCGCCGCTGACGCAAAAAATATTGCCAAGCTTATTCCGTATATGTAGTAAAATCTGGATCGGGGCTCTAGGCTCTTGACTTTAGGTTTCGATCTGCCCTGAGTCAAGTGTATACAGCCTGCATGAAAGTCTGTGAACCGTGAGGAAATAGTCTCCCCTTGCGGATCCGGCGAAATACAAAACAAAAGGAGTAGTAAATGCCACGCGTAAGAAGAGGATTTAAAGCGAGACAGCGAAGAAACAAAGTATTGAAACTTGCCAAGGGTTATCGTGGTGCGAGAAGTAAGCTTTTCAGAAGCGCTACCGAGGCTGTTGACAGAGCCCTTAACTATGCATTCCGTGACCGTCGTGTAAAGAAGCGTGATTTCCGCGCTCTCTGGATTATCCGGATCAATGCAGCCGCTCGTATCAACGGCATAACATACAGCCGACTGATTCATGGTCTTAAACTGGCCAAAGTTGAAATCGACCGCAAGGTTATGGCTGATCTTGCAGTTTCGGATCCATCCGGCTTTGCTCAGATTGCAGGTCTGGCAAAAGCCAGCGCCTAGATCAAAATCACGACAGATAAAAGAAATGGGGTGCGTAGCATTCCATTTCTTTTTTTTTAAGGAAATTGCGATGAAAGAACAGTTGGAACAGCTTAAGAGTCTGGCTCTTTCTGAACTTGCCGGTGTTGACAGTGAAGAGAATCTTCAAGCACTGAGAGTCAGGTTCCTTGGCAAAAAGGGTGAGTTGACAGCTATCATGAAAGGGATAGGTTCTCTCTCCCCTGAAGAGAGGCCGCTGATCGGTCAGGTAGTAAACTCTGTCAGGGATTGTCTGGAAGAGAGTTTTGAAACTACCTCTGCTTCATTGAAAGATGCCCTTAAAGCGCAGAAGCTAAAAGAAGAAAGAATCGATGTGACTCTTCCCGGCAGAGTTGCCCCTAGAGGCACAAAACATCCTGTCACTCTGGTAGTTGAGGAGATATGCGATATCTTCGCCGGTCTTGGTTTTCTCGTAGCTGAAGGCCCTGAAATTGAACTTGATTACTATAACTTCGAAGCACTCAATTTCCCCAAGGATCATCCAGCACGGGATATGCAGGATACATTCTTTGTGCAAAACAATCTTCTTTTGCGGACTCATACCTCCCCCGTCCAGATCAGGACAATGTTGAAGCAGAAACCGCCTGTCCGTATTATTGCCCCTGGTACCGTGTATCGCTGCGATTACGATGCCACTCACTCGCCGATGTTCCATCAGATCGAAGGTTTGATGGTGGATAAGGGGATTACCTTTGGCGATCTGAAAGGGATACTGACAACGTTTACAAACCAGATGTTTGGCAGCGATATTGGTGTCCGCCTACGGCCAAGCTTTTTCCCTTTTACTGAGCCCAGTGCCGAGGTTGATATCGCCTGTGTCATCTGTCGGGGAAAAGGTTGCAGGGTCTGCAAGAACACCGGTTGGCTGGAGATTCTCGGCGCAGGCATGGTTGATCCGGAAGTTTTCCGCCATGTAGATTATGATTCGGAATCATTCAGCGGTTTTGCCTTTGGAATGGGTATCGAAAGGGTTGCAATGCTTAAATATGGCATAAACGATATGCGGCTGCTTTTTGAGAACGACGTCCGTTTCCTTTCGCAATTTTAACCTAATACTTTAACTGTTAAGTTTATCTATCAGGAAAACAAATGAAAGTTACTTATAACTGGCTGAAGGAATTCGTAGATTTTGAGCTCTCACCGGAAAAGCTGGCAGATCTGTTGACTATGCTTGGGCTTGAGGTTGAAGCCATCGAATATATCGGCGCCGAGCTTGATGATGTGATTGTTGCTGTTGTTGAAGAGCGCGCCCAACACCCGAATGCTGACAAACTGTCGTTATGTAAGATTAATAACGGCAGGGAAATTATCAGTGTTGTCTGTGGAGCTCAGAATTTTAAATCAGGAGACAAGGTTGCCCTGGCACAGGTCGGATCAATTCTTCCCGGTGATTTCAAAATAAAGAGATCAAAAATTCGTGGCGAAGAGTCGTGCGGCATGCTCTGTTCCGAAAAAGAACTGGCGCTCGCCGATGAATCTGCCGGAATTATGATTCTTCCGTCTGAATTGAAGCTTGGAACCCCGGTTTTTGAAGCTCTCGGCATAAAAGATGTCGTTTTCGAGATCGGCCTTACCCCTAACAGGGCAGATTGTCTCAGTGTCATCGGTATCGCCAGGGAGATTGCCGCTAAGCTTGGGGTAAAAGTCCGCTATGCATCCCATGACATCCCTGAAAAGGGTTCAGAAATAGATGCGGTAGCATCAGTCGAAATACTTGATCCGGATCTCTGCCCTCGTTATGCGGCCAGATATCTGTCAGGCTGCAAGATTGCTCCGTCCCCTCAATGGCTTGTAACAAGGCTTAAAGCGGTTGGTCAGCGCTCCATAAATAATGTTGTCGATATAACCAATTATGTTTTGATGGAGTATGGACATCCTTTGCACGCCTTTGATTTCAGGCAGTTGTCTGGTGGCAAGATAATTGTTGGGCGTGCCTCAGAAGGTGAGAAATTTACTTCTCTTGACGCTCAGGAGCGAATACTCAACTCTAATGATCTTACTATTAGAGACGCTGGGCGCGCCGTAGCACTTGCCGGTATTATGGGGGGAGAAAACTCTGAGATAGCTGCTGACACAACCAATATTCTCCTTGAAAGCGCTTACTTTAATCCGTCCGCTATCCGTCTTACCAGCAAGAGGCTTGGACTCCATACTGAGTCATCACACCGATTTGAACGCGGTGCTGACTTGCAAATTGTGACTACTGCACTTGACAGGGCTGCATCACTGATTGCAGAGCTTGCAGGCGGAGTGATCGCCAGAGGGATAATCGACGTATTTCCCGCTCCTCAGCCAAAGAAATATATTGATGTCAGAGTCTCCAGAGTTAACTCTATCCTTGGGCTTGAGTTGGATGAACAGACTATTAGCAAGATATTCACCAATCTCGAGTTTGAAGTATCAGTCAAGGCAGATGGCGTGCTTTCAGTCTTCGTCCCATCATTTCGTGTCGACATAGAGCGGGAAATAGATCTTGTGGAAGAAATAGCCAGACTTCACGGCTTTGAGAATATCCCAACAACAATGCCGGTCGCCGGAATTTTTTCAGACAGGGTACCGCGTAACCAGCAACTTGAGCGTGAAGCCAGGAATCATCTGGCGTCTGCAGGTTTCAACGAGGTCATTAATTTCAGTTTCGCTTCGCATCTCGATATTTGTAAACTTAATTTCCATGAATCCGATCGGAGAAGCTCAGCAGTTGCGCTGCTAAATCCGCTTGTCGATGAGCATGCCGTGATGCGGACAACTCTGCTGCCTGCTTTGCTGCAAACTGCAGCCAAGAACTTCAGTCTGAGAAACTTTAACCTGAGGCTTTTTGAGATGAGACGGGTTTATTGGGCAAAACCGGGCCATGAGCTTCCCGATGAGCCGCTCCATGTAGCCGGCCTAATGACCGGTATGCGCAACTCTGAGGGCTGGAATCAGCCAAAGGACATGATTGATTTCTTTGATCTTAAAGGGGTTGTGGAATCGTTGACCACAATCTTTAAACTGCCGGCAATTACACTTATCGCGGGAGGAGTCGAACCATTTTATCATCCCGGAAAATCAGCAGCTATTATCTGCGAAAACAGGCTGCTGGGAACCCTTGGTGAAATTCATCCTGATGTGCAAGAAGCTTTCGAGATTGACAGGCCTGTATTCTATTTCGAGCTCGACTTTGCAACCCTGGTAGAGATGAGCAGCGCTGTGCCCACGGTTATAGCACCCTCCAGATTTCCCGATACCTACAGGGATATAGCAATGCTCATGGATGATGAGAAAACCTCTGCAGCGGTTATTGACTGCATTAAAGCGGTAAAGAGTGACAAAACAAGGAGCATCGAAATATTCGATCTGTATACCGGAGACAAGATTCCGGCCGGGCAGAAAAGTATTGCTGTCAGGGTTCGCTACGGTTCCTTTGAAAAGACGCTTACTGATGAAGAGGTTAGCAGGGTTCACCTGAAGATTGTGGCCAGCTTGATTGCAGAGTTGAACATTACTGTAAGATAGAACAAAAACGATTGCCATAATGAAACCCTTATGATATAAAACATCTCCGCAGTTGGGACATTATTAATACGATTAATCAATAACTTGAGGGTGCTATGACGAAGGCTGACATTGTAGAGAAGATTTACGAGAAAGTTGGATTTTCAAAAAAAGAGTCTGCTGAACTTGTTGAACTTGTCTTTGATATTATGAAAGACACCCTTGAGAGCACAGACAAGATCAAAATCGCCGGTTTTGGAAATTTTGTTGTCAAAGCCAAAGCTGATCGTAGAGGTAGAAACCCCCAGACTGGCGAAGAGATCACTATCTCAGCCAGAAGGATCCTCACTTTCAAGCCAAGTCAGGTTCTCAAAGCTTCCATTAACAAATAACTGGACGGTGGAGGAGCTGTGACAGAGGCAGCTTCCGGAAAGCTATATTACAAGATTGGTGAAATAGCCGAAATTCTGAACATTAAAACATCAGTGCTCAGATTCTGGGAGACTCAGTTCGATATTCTCTCGCCCAGCAAAACAAAGACAGGGCAGCGTCTATACTCCAATCGCGATTTTGAACAGATCAAAGAGATTTACCGGTTGCTATATGTTCAGAAGCTGACAATTGCTGGGGCTATAGCAAGATTTTCAGTGACACGCAAAAACAGCAAGAGTAAAGAGATTGACCCTGCCGAGCTCATCCAGAGACTTTGCCATGAATTGAAAGATCTCAGAAAGTTACTTTAGTATGTATTTGTTCCGGTGCGTAGCGCAGTCTGGTAGCGCACTAGCCTGGGGGGCTAGGGGCCGCAGGTTCAAATCCTGTCGCACCGACCATATCAATAGAAGGGACTTCGCTTGGATTGCGAAGTCCCTTTTTATTTATGTTCTTAATTTGATAACTAGGGGGATGTCTTATGTCAGAACCGAGTAGTAAAAATATTCCGGAAATGTCCTGCTCTTGTGGCGAGATGCATAAGGGCCATATCTGTTCGCTGACAAATATGGGACTATTAGGCGAAGTGCAGCATCTGACCAGCAAACCGACTGTTATCTGCGCCAAATGCGGGGCTAAAGCCAACCTGGCTCACAATGTCTGCTTTCCTGAACTTCAGGAAATAAAATGACTTCCTGACAATGCTTTTCTGGGTTGCTCTGCTAACGTTATTGTTTTACCTGCTGGTAGTCTGCGATCTGACTGTCGGTAACCGTATGATTAAAGCCCTTCGTGAAGTTTCTCCTCTCAATTGTGAAAATCCTTTGCGCATTTCAATTGTTGTCGCAGCCCGAAACGAACAGAAGAATATCCGCGAAGCTTTACAGTCGCTGTTAGAGCTTGATTATCCCGCTTTCGAACTGATAGTTGTGGATGATCGTTCCGAGGATAATACCGGTCAGATACTTGATGAAATGGCTGCTTCATCATCACGCTTAAAGGTGATACATCTTAAAACCCTTCCCCCTGGTTGGCTTGGGAAGAATCACGCACTTTGGATCGGAAGTCGTCTTGCATCGGGTGAGCTGCTTCTTTTTACCGATGCCGATATTGTCATGGAGTCGACAGTTTTGACCCGCGCAGCTGCTTTTATGGAGCTGTACAAACTTGATCATCTTACTGCTACACCGTCAATGACTATGCCAACTACTTTTCTTTCTATGTTTGGAGCTTCTTTTATTATTTTCTTCGCGCTGTTCTCCAGGCCTTGGAAGGCCAGGGATGTAAAGAGTCGTTGTCATGTTGGTATAGGCGCTTTTAATATAGTGAGAGCTGAGATATACAGGCATGTAGGCGGGCATGAGACTATTCGCCTGCGGCCAGATGATGATATGAAGCTGGGCAAGATCATCAAGTTGGCAGGTTATCGTCAGGATTTAGTTTACGCTCCGGAGTTTCTGGCGGTTGAATGGTACTCAACGATTAAAGAGGTTATAAAGGGCTTGGAAAAGAACGCCTTTTCTGCCGCAGATTATAACATTCCCCTCGTTCTTGCGGGGATACTAATTCACCTGTTCTGCAGTCTCTGGCCTTTTATAGCTATATTCATCACCACGGGAGTGGTGCAGGATATTTACCTGGCAACCGTTTGTTTTATTATTATTGCTTTTGCCGACTCTGCTCGTTTTCATCACACCAAGGTCTGGTATGTTCTTGGGTATCCAATAGCAACGGCGCTCTTTGTCTTCATACTTTTTCGCACCATGTTGCTCAATCTTGTTCAGGGCGGCATCTACTGGCGGGGTACTTTCTATCCATTAAAAGAGCTGAAAGCAAACAAGGTTTAACAACATTATTGTAATAGATAATATATCTTTTTATGATATGATTACAGCGTAATACTGATGATTCAGGGTTGTGTGTCGGCCGTTCAAATCTTCTTTTGCTTGACAATAAAGTATTGTGAAAATATAATTATAAAAAACTGTTCTAAAGAGGCCTGTCGACTCAACCGGAGGTCCATATGCCACATCTTCAGATGTCTGATGTCGCTCCAGCAGGCTTCAATGGTGCAGTGACAGGTTTAGTTCTGGCTGATGTCATTCAGTTAAAAATACAGAACCGTTTTTGCGGCTGTATCTCTGTTGCTCATATTAATACGTCAGGGAAGATTTTTTTCCGTGATGGTGAAATCATCCATGCAGAAATGGGTGATATAACCGGAGCTGAGGCCTTTTATCAGATTCTTTCATGGCCTGGCGGGACGTTCATCCTTGACCCCAAGATTGCTACGACCCTGCGTACAATTAACGATGATTGGCAATTCCTCCTCTTGGAGGCTCATCGGTTGATGGATGAAAAACGCAGAAAGAGCGGGCGAGCTGAGCCACAGACAACTGCTACGCCGCCCATACCCGCTGCAGCGCCTACATCAGTAACTGGAGGTATAATGGCTTCCATATTTGAGCGATTGAAGCAGATTCCCGGAGTCATGCACTCTGTGGTGCTGAATAAAGATGGTGTGCCGGTTTCTGATGATAGTTATGCAAGTGAAAAACTGGCAGCTCAGGCGCAATACCTTATCATGGTTGGTAACATGCTTGGTGAGCCTTTTTCTGCCGGTGATGTTAAATCAGCTGCAGTAGAAGGGGTGGAAAACCATCTGCTACTGTTTGAATCAAGGCAGCTCTACTTAAGTATTGTGTTGGCCGGATCGTCCAATATTGCAGCGGCAGAGAATGATATCCGTAAAGTTTTAATGGCCAAATAACCCTGACCCGATGACTGAGTTAAGCGTCTTAACAAAGTTATTTTAAGCCTGAAACTCAGATGAAATATCTCCTGATTTACAAATGAGTGCAGGCTGCCGGAGGAATAATGCAAGTTGTGCTTGAAAAGATAAATGCGCTCCCAAACGTTGTGGGGAGTATGGTTTGTAATGACGAAGGGCGTCTTCTTGCCAGCCTGTTTCCTCCGGTGTTTGATTCACAGGATATTGTCAAGGCGTCCGGAGCCCTTTCAGACTGTGCACTGGGTCTTCACGATGCCTTAGGTGGGATCAAGAATTTTGATTTCCGCTATGGGGACTCAAGGATTCTTGTTCGAGCTTTTCCCAAGGCATTTTTGCTTATGCTCTGTGCCAAAACTGTCAATTTACAACTTCTTTCAATATCGCTTAACGTAGTTTATAAGAAGCTGGAGAAGCTGGTAGAGGCAGCCGAAAGTATACCTGTGTCGCAACCCCTATCACAGCCTGCTGCCGTAGTTCAACCAATATCACCGCCTCTTCCGCAGCAGTCACCGGCTATACTTACCACCGCTAACGGACTGATTTCGTTACAGTCGGATTTGCTGAAAACGACGGCAAATACCTACTGGGAGCAGATGCTGGCTTCTGTGGCGGTTAACAAGATGACTGCAAAACATCTTAGTGATCACTATAAGCACGGCGCATTTAAAAAGTTGAGATTAACCTGTCCGGAATCCGGCGTCAGCAAGATTTTTTCAGTCAACATAATAACCGATGATCCGAATCGCCTCTATGATGGTAAAATAGTTATCAACAAGGCGGTTCTTGAAACACTTAAAACTGAGGCAGGCAAGTATATTCATGTTGAGTTAGCTGTCGGTACCGGTTATCTGGGGTGGGAAGGGATTTAAAGACTCAGGAGCACCTCTTGCTGTCCGGATATCTGCAAACACCAGCGACTTGATTCTCATTATCGCGAAAACCACCTTATAGCTGGTTTCTCACAAAAAGAAGATTCCCTCTCCAAGTTCAAACTCATTTAATACTCTCCTCTGTTAACAGTGCTACTTTTCCTGATAAATCAACACGTTCATCCCTGCTGACTGTACTGTCAGATTCTCCAGAATTAATTTTATCTTCGAGGTTCGAATAAAGATTGCAATCCGCTTTGAAAGTATCTACTATCTGGTCATACCAGATAAAAAACAGGGCATACCAGGGTGCAGCCATGGAAAAATACTCACTGAGAGTAGAAAAATCAATTATTGCCTCAATCCTGAGCGGTGCTCTACCTAGAGGCGCTCAGCTCAAAAGCGAACGAGAGCTGGCGCTGCAACATTCCGTAACGAGGCCGGTAATTCGAGAGGCTCTCCAGCGGCTTGCCCAGGATGGCTGGATTATTGTCTCGCAGAAAAAAGTCAGCGTGGTTAATGATTTCTGGCTGAATGGCAACCTGAATATTCTTACTGCTATCTCGGTGAATCCGGCCACTTTCCCCCTGGAGCTAGTAAGTCAGTTGCTGGAGTTTCGCGTTGTGCTGGCAGCAGAGTATACCGAAAAAGCGGTAAGCAATGATGCTTTAGCGCTGGTGGCTCTGCTTGCCTCTGCCTGCAAGGTTGGCAATGATCCCGAACATTTTTCTACTGTTGACTGGCAGTTGCACAAAACCATGGCTGTTCTTTCAGGTAATAAATTATACCCGCTAATGCTCAACAGCTTTGAAAGCCTTTATCTTAAGATGGGATCGCTCTATTTCTCTTGTGAGATGTGCCGGGACGCCTCGCGTAACTATTACAAAAGCCTGCTGCAGGCTGCAGTGCAGGAAGATAGCGTTGCTGCGGCTGCTATCACACGTCAGGCGATGCAGGAAAGCTTTGAATTTTGGCAGCGACTGGCTGATGCCAAGGAGAGGTAGCAATTATGAAACTCAAGTGGAACGGTTGGGGCGTGATAGCGGCAGAGTACCCCCTGAATACAAGCAGTAGAAAATTTCTGCACGAAAAAGTTGGCAAAGCCGTGGCGCCAGTCGATGCCGATTTCACTGAACTGCTGGCAAAAGTTCCGGCTTCCCGCCTTCCCGGACACCGACTGGTGTCACAGAATCCGCAGGAGCGGCTGCTGCACGCCAGAGGGCAGAGCCTTCCCGACTGGATAGCCTTGCGAAGCGGCAGAATCGGGGCTCTGCCAGACGGCGTGGCATTTCCGCAGTCAACTGCTGACATCAGGGAGCTGCTTGACTACGCCTTGTTAAACGGCATACAGGTTATCCCTTACGGCGGTGGTACCAGCGTTGCCGGTCATATCAACCCTCTTGACACGGCAACCCCGGTGCTGACCATTGACATGAGGCGGATGAACCGGTTGATCCTGCTGGATGAGAACAGCCAGACAGCAACTTTCGAAGCAGGGGTCACTGGCCCGGTGCTGGAGGCTGAGTTGCGTGCCAGAGGCTACACCCTTGGCCACTTTCCCCAGTCGTTTGAGCTGTCAACCCTTGGCGGCTGGGTTACCACTCGCTCCAGTGGCCAGCAGTCTCTCGGCTATGGCCGGATAGAAAAACTGTTTGCCGGCGGGAAGCTGGAAACCTGCCACGGAACGCTGACACTACCCCATTTCCCTGCCAGCGCAGCCGGGCCGGACATTAAAGAGTTGATCATGGGTTCTGAGGGGCGCTACGGTATCCTGACTGAAGCTATAGTCCGGATTCGCAAGCTCCCGGAAAAGGAAGATTTCCTCGCCATGTTTTTTCCGGACTTCTCCAGCGGGGTTAAAGCGGTAAAAGCGCTTTCCAGGAGCAGGCTGCCGCTGACCATGCTGCGCCTCAGCACAAGTGAAGAGACCATGGCCGCCCTGGCAATGGCTGGACATGAAAAGCTGATAGTCTGGCTGGAGAGGTATTTGAAACTCAGAGGGGTAGGCGAGGGTAAGTGCCTCCTTATTTACGGTGCAGCTGGGAGCCGCAAGGAAACCTCCTTTGCTGTCAGCGGCGTGAAAAGCATTGGCAGAAGCTTTGATGGCGTCTGTGTCGGTCGCCGTTTCGGCAGTGAATGGCACAAAAACCGCTTCAAGACCCCATATCTCCGCAATACTCTCTGGGGCGAGGGGTACGCCATAGACACCTTTGAAACGGCTGTACCCTGGCTGAGAGTTGAAGAGTTAATCCGGGAACTCCATCAGGAAATAGCTGTCGGCTTGGTGGAAAGTGGCGAAAAAGTGCAGGTGCATACCCATCTGTCCCACTTTTACACTGATGGTTGCAGTGTCTATACGACCTATGCCTACCGACTCTCACAGGACCATGAAGTGAATCTCAGCCGTTGGCGGATGCTCAAAGGGATCGCTAGCGATCTGATCGCCGCTCACGGCGGTACCATCAGTCATCAGCATGGTGTCGGCATAGATCATAAGCCGTGGCTAGCTGCGGAAAAAGGTGAAACCGGCATGGAGCTGCTGCAGGCTGCCGGGCGGGTGATGGATCCGGAGCAGCTCTTCAATCAGGGGAAACTGTTTTGAGTGGGGCGGATATGAACAATAGCCGACTGAAACTGCTTGAACAGGGATGCTGGGATCTGATTATCGTTGGGGGCGGAATTACCGGCGCTGGGATATTCAGGCTGGCAACCGACCTGGGGGTGCGGGTGCTGCTCATTGAGCAGAAGGACTTCTCCTGGGGTACTTCGAGCCGCTCGGGCAAGCTGGTACATGGCGGGCTCCGTTACCTGAAGCAGGGGCAGGTTAATGTCACCCGCCATTCGGTTCAGGAACGGGAACGTCTCTTAAAGGCCGCACCCGGATTGGTAGCGCCGCTCGGATTTCTTTTCCCGCTGGAGAAGAGTCAGCAATTCAAAAAAGCTCAGTATGGCCTGGGATTGGCTATTTACGATTTTTTGGCAGGAAGACGGACGCGCTGCTACCATGACAAGCAAAGCTACCAGATGCTCTCACCCAACTGTGCTACGGACAGACTTGATGGCGGCTTTCGTTACGAAGATGCCCAGACCGACGATGCTCGCCTGGTGTTGCGTCTTATTCAGGAAACCGTTGCTGACGGCGGCGTGGCAATCAACTACGTCAAGGCGAGCAGCCTGGTTCTGGATGGTGACGGACAGGTCGCGGGGCTTGTAGCTGAAGAGCCTGAAAGCGGTAAGTCGTGGCAGCTCTCTGCCAAAGCGGTGATTAATGCCACCGGCGCCTGGGCAGACAATCTCCGCAAGGAGGTTGGCGGCAAGCCCTGTATCCGTCCTTTGCGAGGGAGTCATCTCATTTTTGCCAATCACTCTTTTCCTGTTTCCCAGGCAACCGGCTTCATGCATCCGGACGATGGCAGGCCGGTTTATGTTTTTCCCTGGGAAGGGGTGACTCTGGTCGGTACGACCGATGTGGATCATTCGGCAGAGCTGGAGGAAGAGCCGGTCATTAACGCTGCGGAAAAAATGTATCTGCTTGCCGGGGTGCGTAGCCAGTTTCCGGCGCTTAAGCTGGCTGAAACGGACATTATTGCCACCTTTGCCGGGGTCAGGCCGGTTGTCGGCAGCGGCAAGGCTGACCCGTCCAAGGAGTCCCGCGAGATGCTCATGCTCAATGAATCAGGGCTTTTGACCATAACAGGCGGCAAACTGACAACCTTCAGACTGATGGCTTTGCAGGCGTTGCAGGCGATTTCCCGGGTTCTGCCGATGGATTTCAGCAAGCTGTCGGGGAAAGCGCTTTTCAGCCGGGAGTGCCTTCCCGCAGAGAGTCGGCTACCTGCACCTGCCGTTCTCCGTTTGTGCGGCCGCTATGGCAGGCAAACGGCGCAACTTCTTGCCGGCGCAGAAGCCGGTGAGCTTGAACTGATTACCGGTACGCCATATCTCTGGGCAGAGCTTCGCCACGCAGCCCGGCAGGAAAGTGTAGTTCATCTGGATGATCTCCTTTTAAGGCGGGTCCGGCTTGGGCTAATGCTGAAAGATGGCGGCAGGGGCTTTATGGGGAGAATCAGAACCATTGTGCAGCCGGAGCTGGGCTGGGATGAGCGGCGCTGGGAAAATGAGGAACGCAGATATTTTCAGATCAGAGATTCTGCTTACATTTGAGGCTGAGGAGAAACAATGGGAGCAGAGCTACTGCTTGTTATCGATGTGGGAACCCAGAGCGTCAGGGCACTTTTGTTCGATCTTCAGGGGGGACTTGTTAAACGGGTACAGGCGCTCTTTGAACCTTATTACTCAGAACATCCGGGGTGGGCTGAGCAGGATCCTGATCTGTTCTGGGATAAAATCCGGACAGCGCTCGCCCGTCTCTGGGAGGAAGTTCCCCATCTTAAAAAGTCTGTCCAGGGGGTGTCTATAACCACTCAGAGGGCTACCGTGGTGAATGTTGATGTCCATGGTCGTCCCTTGCGAGCGGCGATCTCCTGGCTCGATCAGCGGACAACCGACAGCTTTCCGCCGGTAAAGGGACTCTGGAAGGCGCTCTTCAAGGTTTTGAACCTGAGCGAGATGATCTATCATCTTCAGTCCAATGCTGAAGTTAACTGGATTAGAGCCCACCAGCCGGAAATATGGGCAAAAACCCACAAGTTTCTGCTGCTCTCCGGGTATCTGAATTATCGGTTGACCGGCAACTATAGTGATTCTATCGGCTCACAGGTCGGCTACCTCCCTTTTGATTACAAGAACCATGGCTGGGCAAAATCAACCGATTGGAAGTGGCAGGCGCTGCCGATAGCAAAAGAAAAACTTCCCGATCTGATTCAACAGGGAGAGCTGCTTGGCAGAATCAGTGCCATGGTCTCTCTGGAGACCGGCATCCCGGAGGGCTTGCCGGTGATTGCGTCCGCTGCGGACAAGGCGTGCGAGGTGCTCGGTTCAGGCTGTATCTCTCCGGAAACAGGGGCGATAAGCTACGGAACCACGGCCACCATTAATATAACTTCGGCGAAATATATCGAGCCGGTTCCGCTACTCCCCCCTTATCCTGCGGCCGCTCCAGGGAATTACAATCTGGAAATTCAGATTTTCAGGGGATTCTGGCTGATCTCATGGTTTATCAGGGAGTTTGGTGTCAGAGAGCAGCTCCTTGCAGCCAAAGAAGGAGTATCCACGGAAGAGATTTTCGATCGTCTGGTGGCAGATATCCCGTCAGGCTCCATGGGGCTGACACTGCAGCCGTTCTGGTCGCCCGGTCTGAAATCCCCGGGAAGGGAAGCAAAAGGGGCCATCATCGGTTTTGGCGATGTTCATACAAGGGTGCATATTTACCGGTCGATACTGGAAGGGATTGCTTATACGCTCCGGGAAGGGCGGGAGCAGCTGGAAAAGCGGACCAAGGTTCCAATGAATGAGTTACGGGTTTCCGGGGGCGGTTCCCAGAGTCGCCAGGTGCTCCAGATTACGGCGGACATCTTTAACCTGCCGGCTGTAAAACCTGGAACCTATGAGACCTCCGGACTTGGCGCCGCCATAGTGATGGCAGTCGGCCTGGGGCTGCACAGGGACTACGTTGTTGCCCTCAAAGAGATGACCAGTACCGGCGAGGTATTTGAGCCAAATCCGCACAACGCGGCAATTTATAACGAACTCTATCAGAAGGTTTATAAAAACATGTATAAACGGGTAAAACCGCTGTATCACTCCATTCGGGAAATTACCGGATATCCGCTCAGGCCGGGCATGGGGAGCCGTTCGTGACAAGTATGACGACGCTTTTATCAATCGCTGTCCTGGTTTCAGCTCTGCTTCATATCCGGGCGGAGTCCGCTGGTTCAAAAGCCCAAATCTATTTATTTAAACCGCTCACGACCATTCTGATCCTCATGCTTGCCTGTATCTCGGTGGGTCATGGCCCGTCCCTTTACAAAAATCTGATCCTCATCGGATTGATTTTTTCCCTGACCGGCGACATTTTTCTCATGCTGCCGAAAGACCGCTTTATCGCCGGACTGGCAAGCTTTCTGGTCGCCCATCTTTGTTACATAGCGGCTTTTGCACATGGGGTCGAGCTGCAGTTTGACTGGAGAATAATCTTGCCGCTTGGAATTTATAGTGCAGTTTTATTGAAGATTCTGCTGCCGAAGCTGGGGGACTTAAAAATTCCGGTGCTGATCTACTGCGGGGCGATACTGGTTATGACCTGGCTGGCGATAACGCGATGTCTGCTTTCAGCCGATCCGAAGGCCCTTTATGCAGGCCTCGGGGCGATTCTCTTCACCATCTCGGATTCTACTCTGGCGCTGGATCGCTTTAATGGGAGTTTCAGAAGCGCCCAGACGCTCATCATGTCTACATACTTTCTGGCGCAGTGGTTGATAGCCTCTTCAATCTAATTCAACATCCGAAAGCTTGACAAAGCGAAAACCACGCTTTTTAAGCTCAGGGATGGCAGCCATAACTCCGCCAGCCGTGCCGCTCTCCGGGTGATTGAAGTGCATTATAGCAATGTCGCCCGGTTTTGCAGCCAAAAGTGCATCTTTTACCTTTTCCTTGCTGAAGGTAGCCCCTGCATCCCCCAAAATAGAGAATCCCGCCACCTGTTGCCCCAGATCCAGAGCTATTCTCACCGCAACATCATCGTAAAAAGCTGTACCTGAGCGGTAGAAGCGGGGGCGTTTGCCGGTAAGTTCTGCGAGTTTCTTGGCATTAAGCTCGATTTCATCTACAATCTCAGCTACATTCTTTGTCCCGGCAATACCGTATATTGATCTGCCGTTGACCGATGCAGGTTTATGACTAAAGCCGTGGTTGGCAATCTCAAAGAGCGGATTTTTAGCCAGGCGCTCAAACTCCTGCCGATTAGGCTCAATCCACCTGCCGTTAATGAATAGAGTTGCCGGCACCTGCTCTTTTGCCAGATAATCGATCAAAACTTTGTCAAACTTCATCCCATTGGCGCTGCCGCAGGCGTCAAAGGTTAAGGCTATCACCTTTTGACCACCTTTGATGCGCGAAATGACGCCGCTAACACTTTCGCCCCATTCTTTCGGTGAGCTGTCTGAATATTTACTAACCAAGGCGGCTTTCAGGTCCTGATAGGCAAAAG
Organism: uncultured delta proteobacterium; assembly: GCA_963787125.1. Lineage (GTDB taxonomy): Bacteria > Desulfobacterota > Desulfuromonadia > Geobacterales > DSM-12255 > VEOV01. Next base: position 21,563 of record CAWBBV010000003.1, on the reverse strand, counting down.
TCTGTTCGTTGAGCTGCTGCGGCACGGCACCTGAAATAAGAGAGGGTGAATAAGTCAGTGTAGTCAGGATGGCTGCTATTTTGCATAAATATGTGAGTTTCATTAGACGAATATACACCAGAGATGCTTGCAATTTAAACGATAAAGTCGGATCTTGTCAGTTTTTTCGAAGAGAATAGATGTACTGTTTATCAGGGTTAGAATCCAGTCATCTGAGTCTTGTCCGTTAAGCCAGTGATTGAAGTTGTTTAAACACAATTTTTGGGAATACAGATGAAAGGATTCCTGCTTTTTTTTGCGCTGTTTTTTTTGGTTGTTCCGGGATTACATGCTGAAGAGCTAACTGTCGATCTCCGTTTTGAAGCAAGTTCCGTTGCTCCCCCTGGCGAAGCTGCCAAGGCGGCGGTGAAAGGGCTTAAGGGGGTCCGGGTTCACTCTTTTACCGACAAGCGCAGAAGTGGTGAGACTTTTCTCGGCGAACTCAAAATCAACGGACAGATGCAGAAAGTTCACTCCAAAGCTGCACTCTCAGTTTATGCAACAGACGCTTTCAGTAAGTTTTACGGAGAGTTTGGCGGCAAAATATCGCCTGACGGGCCGCTGTCTCTAAAGGGTGAAGTCACCCAGTTTGAATTCGAAGAGGGTGATGGTTATCAGGCGAAGGTGGGAGTTCATTTTTACCTGCTGGATGAATCCGGCAGAATTATCTGGGACGGTCATTCCTCCGGGATCATGAGAGGTACGGGCGGGTTGGCAGGCGCGGAGAACCTCAACAGAGTCTTCAGCTATATCCTCCGGGCGACTTATGTTGAACTGCTGGAGGATGAAAAGCTTATCGGCGTCTGGTCAGGCAAAGTGTCCAATACTTACGTGATCAGGGACGAAGCTCAGTTGACTGCCAACACACGAAACGGGCAGTAGTAATCACTACTAAACCTCTTCCATCGCTGCTTCATAACGCTGTAACGGACTCCCGGCGATCAATCGGGGACGCATTGCCGCTTCATCCCAGATGGTCAGGTAGCCTTTCCACCCCTTTACACTCAGAAGTTCTTTCAGAGTTGCTACAACTTCCGGTGACGGGGGAGAGTGAAAAGCGTTGTAACCTGAGAATCCGCCAGGGGGGACAAGCCGGTATGAACCGAAGCCGTAGCTCTCGCCTTTTTTGACCAGCGTCGGGTTGCCGCTGTCCCAGTTATGCTCTTCAAAGCGTGTCCAGCCGCAGACAGGGCACATGGCTCTTCTGGAGCTGTTGTTGTTCCATCGTTCCGTATCTATCCGGGCGTAATCAAAACCGCATTGTCTGCACTTTTCGTGCATATCTGAAATATCAAGCATTATGACCTCTCTTTTTCATAACAGCCGACTCTAACCGCCTTATAAAGAAAAATCTTGAACAGGTAAAACAAGATACTTGTTTATTACCGCTATCATGGGACGCGCGCTGTAGCGCTGCTGATTCGCCGAGTCTTATGAAACCGCAGTTGTCAAGGAAACGGAGAAGGGGCTGTTGCCGTCAAACTTGCTGAGAGCAAGGTAGTTGTGAAAAGCCTGAGGGGGTCGTGCTTAATTCAGCCCTTTGCGGATCTGATATAGATCGTCAAGCGGGAGTTCGTTCAGTTCGAAATATTCCAGCTCCAGCTCTTCGACATAAAAGCGGTCAAGGCCTGAATTATCGAGAAAATCTTCGCGGAGGTAGATATTTTTCTCGGCAATTATCTGTGGCAAAAGATTGTGCAGATAGATAGCCTCTTTCTGGATGGTAAGGATAGTCTCACTGAATAGTTCGTTATTTATATCGTCCTTAAGCAGTTTCTTGGCAGTCAGCTCTTCGATTATTTCACGCTTGAGAGCCAACTGGTCCGCTTTTGTGGTGAATTTAGAGTAGAAATTTCTGATCCTCTCACGGACATGGCGCAAAAGAACAAGGAAGAGCTGCTCCTCCCGGTCAATCGCTTTAAGCTGATCAAGTACTTCCGGCGACTTTAATGTTCCGGCTTCAAGTTCTTCCATGCCATGCATGAGAGTCGTGAGCTTTCTCCTGCCGTAGTTTCCCAGATATTTGTTGTCAAGGACACCGTCAATAAAGAGCGTATTGAAGAGTTCCGGCTGCAGGGTGTCAAACTCTTTTTTGTTGCCGAGGATACTTCTCAGCATCTCTTCGCTGATCCTGATGTTTTCCATGAAAGCGAGCTGGTTTATAACCTGGGACGTGGTGTCGTAGCGGTCAAGATAGGTGATGATGTAGGAAAACTCTTCCAGTAACGAGATGTCGGCGCCATCCCGGATATTTTCATCACAAGCCTTGCTGGCATCAAGAAGAAGCTCTTCAAAGGTGTGATTGCGGTGTTCGGAGGCTTTCTTCTTGGCGTGAAGGATTTTGAGCATGTCTTCACTGTTAACGCGGCTTTCAATCTGACGCTCACCAAAAAAGAGCCCTTCCAGTATCTGTCTGGTTTCGGAGATGTAGTCACTCTCTTCAAGTTCAACAAGCTTTCTGTCTTTTCGCAGGAGTTCGTCAAGAGTATAAAAAAGTGCGCCAGGGATCTTGTTCCTGACTGAAAGTGTTTTAAGCCGGGTAAGTCTGGCGTTTTCCAGGCGGTTTATCTCACCTTTAATGTTGCAACTGCAGAGAATGTTACGGTACTCGTCAACGATCCGGCGGTTATCCGGATGCTTGTACATAACGTCGATTCTTATCCGTTCCTGCTGATAGCGGTCTATATCGTTACATTGGGCGAGTTTGGTCAGGTGGGCAAACTCTTCATCAGCGATTCTTTTATTGCGGAAATAGAGAGCCTGGAAAGCGTTATGATACTCTTCATGGCGAGTGTTGACGAGTTTGAACAGGAACAGCTGGAGATCTTCAATGTCAAAATGAGCTATAATCTCGGCGATGATCCGGTTGTCGTCACCGTTACCAATGGCGACAGAACGCTTCAGTATCTTTCCGAGCCGGCGTAGAATCAGCTCTTGTTGCTCTCTGACTGTTTCACCGAGAGCCTGGGTGTGAACAAAAAAGAAGTAGTTTGTTACTGCATTGCCGTCAAAAAAAATCTTTTCATAGGTCAGGGTGCCGTCAGTGCGGTCACTGAAGCGCAGAGAGCTGTTTTTGGAATCAAAATGGGTGCCGTACATGACAAGACGATTGATTACATCCCCTTTTGCCATGTCAGTCAACGGTTGGTCGACCCCGAACATATATTCGCAGAAAGAGCCGCCATTGCCTCTATGGCTGATGCCATGCCTGCTGATGATGAATTCATTGTTGGCGGAGAAAAAGCGTAGTTCTTCATCACTGCTCTGGTCAACATTGAAAAAATAGCGCTTGTGTGCATCGACGCCAGCGGCGATGGAGTAATACTCTACTCTGTTTTCAAGTGACCCGTGGAGACGGATATCTTTATACATTTAATTTTCTCAATTTAAATTTTTCAAAAAAATACCGTAAATTCAAGTAATCATCAACCTATTATTACAGTCAGAGGTCCAGCGACAGCCCATCGTACGCGAAAAAAAAATCTTCAGGCAGGGAAGACTCTTCGGAGTGTGACACCTCATGGGTTAAATGGGTCAGAAAGGTTCTCTTCGCGCCGATTCTCCGGGAAGCCTCTATGGCCCCTTTAATATTGAAGTGATGCGGGTGCGGAGTATGGCGAAGCGCATCTATGACAAGTGTGTCAATGTTTTCAAGCAGCTTCATTGACTCGTCAGGAATGGCGCTGCAGTCTGTCAGATACGCAAAATCGTTGAAACGAAACCCGGTTGCTGCCAGGTCGCCATGCAGCAGAGGGATCGGCGTGATAGTAAGTCCGAAAAGTTGAAAAGACTTTTCAACTTCACAAGCTTCGAGCAGTTGGTGATAACCGTACTGGGATCCGCTGGTAAAGATATAGGAAAATTTGGTGCTGATATCTGCCAGGGTCTCTATTGAGGCATAGCAAGTGATGATCTTTTTATGGTTAAAGTGGAATCCACGCAGGTCATCGATTCCGTGGATATGGTCTGCGTGGGCATGTGTAAAGAGTACGGCATCAATTTTCGGGATACCTTCACGGAGCGCCTGACTGCGAAGATCGGTGGAGGTGTCAACCAGAATATAGGATCCATTGTTTTCTATTAAAAGAGAGGTGCGGGTGCGCTTGTCCTTGGGATCTTCGGAGCGGCATACCTTGCAGTTGCAGCCGACCATCGGGATGCCGGTTGATGTGCCGCTGCCGAGGATGGTAATTTTCATCTGGTATCCTTTTACGTAATAGCCTACATTAGCATGAGTAGACTCTGCCTGCAAGTCTGCCTGCCCCAAAAACAAGAGGTAAATTTGTGAAAATAGCGCTATTGACGCCATACTATTTTGAGTCCTCCAGGGGTAACGCCGTAACTGTCCGACGGATCGAACGCCATCTTCGGGAAGCAGGTTGTGATGTTAAAGTTTTCTCTCTTGATGACCCTCTGAATGAATCGCCAATAGATCCCCTTAAACTCTACGCTCCTGAGCTGGTACACTCTTTCCATGCGATCCACTGCGGCACTATTGCCGCTGAAGTTTCACTGGAAATGAACCTGCCGTATATCATAACTATTACCGGAACCGACCTGTACCGTGGCGATGAGGCAGTTTTTACTACTACCGAAAAGCCTCATATCGAAAATGCTGCCGCGCTGGTTGCTTTTCATGACGATATCGGTGAAAGAGTCATCACTGTTCTTCCCGAGTTCAAGAGTCGTGTGCACATAATACCTCAGGGTGTAGAGCTTCCGGATATTGCCTTGTGCGAGCCCGAAGAGGAAGACCCGTTTATTTTTTTCCTGCCCGCAGGAATAAGGCCGGTGAAAAATATTCTTTTCTGTTTCAAACCTCTGGCTAAATTGTGGGAAAAATATCCACAGATCAGGCTTGTCCTTGCCGGACCTGTGCTCGACTACAGCTATGGCGAACAAGTTCGTGCAGCCGTAGCAGCCAACCCCTTCTGTTCATGGCAAGGAGAAGTCCCCTACGCTGATATGCCTGCCCTCTACAAGGCTTGCCATGTCGTCCTTAACTGCTCTTTTTCAGAAGGGGGGATGGCAAACTGTCTTCTTGAAGGGATGTCCTATGCCAAGCCGGTGCTTGCCTCGGACGTTGAAGGGAACCGCTCGCTGGTCGCCAATAACATCAATGGTCTGCTCTTTATGTCCGGCGAGGACTTTCTGGAGAGAGCTGAGAGACTGCTGCTTGATCGAGCGTTACGTGAAAGGCTCGGAGATTTCGGCAGGTTATATGTGCAGGAACAGTGCTCCGCTGATATGGAGGCAGCAAGTTATCTGGATCTTTACAGAAAAATTCTTAAATATTGATACAAAAGAGGTTTGAATGCTTTGCCGTTTTACTCCCGCTGTACTTCTTCTTTTAATTCTTCCCCTTCATGCAGCAGCTGTCGATGCACCCAGGAAATCCGACACAGCTTTCACCCCGGCAGCTCTGCAGATGAAGCTCAGAAACTACTCCTCTGCTGCTATCCTTGCGGCAGAACTGCCTGCAAGCGGCCAACGTGACCTGTTTTTAGGGGCCCTTGCATTTAAATCCGGGGACAACGCCAAGGCTATCGAGCTACTCGGTAAAGCGGTAAAGAGCTATCCACTTTTGGCAGATTATGCCCTTTATTATCAAGCTGAAGCAAACAGAAGGGCCGGGCGCGGCGCCGAAGCAGTTGTTCTGCTGAGAACTCTCCAAAAAAGTTTTGCTGATTCGCCCTTGGTAAGAAGAAGCCTTTTTCTGGAAGGGGAGATTCTCTTTGAGCGCGGCGAATACGTACCTGCTGAGTCGGTTTATCAGAAATTCATCGAGAAATATGCAGCCGGCAGTGATGCGCTCCAGGCGTCATACCGCCTGGCAATCTGCCGGGAGAGAAGAGGTGAGGGGGCAGGGGCTGCTGCAATTCTGCGCTCACTCTGGCTGAAATCTCCGGGCTCGACACAGGCGGCAAAGGCCGAGGAGGATATACAGCGGCTTGCAGTTGGCGGCGTTGCCATCGTGCCTTACACTTCCCAGGAACTTTTGAAACGTGCCTCAGCACTCTATGACCAGCGCCGCTACGAGCTGGCGCTGACAACCCTCCGTTCAATCGACACCAAAGCGGAAAAGAAAGAATTCGCTGACCGGGTTGCTCTGAAGATCGGCCAGGCGCTTCTCAAGGCAAAACGTTATCAGGATGCGGAAAGCAGACTGAAAGAACTTTCACTGGCTGATTCAAAAATTGAGATCAGGTCAGAAGCTGCTTATCTGCAGGCACGAGCCGTTGATAAGAGCGGCAGGGACGAAGAGGCTTTTGCGGCATACAATCTTGTAGCGGCCTCCTTCCCTGAGAGTGCTGAAGCTGATGATGCCCTTTTTGATGCTGCTTTTATCAGGAAGTTCCAGTATCGGCCTAAAGATACTGCTGAACTTTTGGGTAAACTTTTGGAACTGTACCCAAAAACCAAGCTTAAACAGCGGATTGTCTGGGAAAGTGGCTGGGCCAACTATCTTGCCGGTAACCCGCTTGCAGCTGCACAGCAGTTCAAGACGCTGTTTTCAACGGAGGAGTACCGGGAGCGGGCGCTTTTCTGGTATGGCCGGGCAACTGCGGCAAGCGGTGATAATGTTACGGCGGAAGGTAGCTATCAGTTGCTGCGTAAAGAGTTTCCATTCGGGTTTTATGCGCTCTCTCTTACAAAGGTGGGGCAGGAGCAGCTTGATGAAACTGTTCCAGCTCTTGTCGGTGAGCCGGCAGAGGTTTTGCCGCTGCCCGAAGGTTATGAGCGTGTCAAGGCCTTGATAACTATGGGATTGCTTGATGATGCTGCCACAGAGCTTGCTGCCGCGCGGAAAAAGTTTGTAAAAGGGAAGAGTGATGCCGCTCTGGCAAGGCTTTATCTGGAGATCGGCAACTATAACAGCGCTATGAGTCTTTATAATGCGTCGATGCTGAAGCGGTCCCCCGAAAGCAGAAGTGCCTGGGCAATGCTCTACCCAAGGGCGTACGGTGAGTTGGTTTTCAAATATGCCGACAAAGCCGGCATTGACCCAAGTCTTGCTTATGCCGTTATGCGCGCTGAAAGTGCTTTTACCGCTTCGGCACTTTCACCGGTTGGCGCCAGAGGCCTGATGCAGCTGATGCCGCAGACTGCTGCCATGGTGTTGCACGAAAAGAAGATCGATCCGGAAAGATTGTATGATCCGGAGCTTAATATCCGCCTGGGGACGAAACATCTGCGTGAGCTTATCGATAAATATGGTGGCAATCAGACAGCTGTCATAGCCTCATACAACGCCGGAGCACATAACGTCAATCGCTGGCTGAAAATCTACTCTAATTTGAAAGGCGATGAGTTTATCGAAAGCATTCCGTTCGCAGAGACAAGGGATTATGTGAAAAAAGTGCTGGCTACGGCAGCCCTTTACAAGCGGCTCTACGGGATGAAGTAGCTATTCGTTAAGTACTTTTCTAATTTTTTGGAGGAGACTCTTGACCTTAAACGGTTTGTGGATGAAGTCAGTCCCTTCTTCAAGAATACCTCGGCAGGCAATGATATCCGATGTATATCCCGACATGAAAAGCACCCGGATATGAGGCCGCATAGCCAGTATCCCGTTTTGCAGCTCTTTACCGTTCATTCCCGGCATAACGACATCTGTAAGGAGCAGATCAATCGTTCCGCGATAATCTCTGCAGATCTGTATTGCCTCCTGCGGTAGTGCGGCCGTCATTACTGAGTAGCCTGAATCTTCCAGAATTATTTTTGTAAACTCCAGAATCTGCTGCTCGTCCTCAACTATCAGGATGGTTTCACACGGTGCAGATTGCGGCGTTGCTAAAGCTTCCACAACCTCCATTTCGATATTTTCATGGACGGCAGGGAGATAGATCGTAAATGCGCTCCCCTTCCCCGGTTGGCTCTCAACCTCGATAGCCCCTTCATTCTGTTTGACTATTCCGTAGACAGTTGCCAGGCCAAGACCTGTACCTTTGCCCCCTTCCTTTGTTGTAAAGAAAGGCTCGAAAATATGCGCCGCTACACTTTGTTCCATACCGCAGCCGCTGTCCGTAAAGGTAATGGTGACATAGTCGCCCGGGATCAAATCCAGGGTCATTGACTCTTCGGCATCGAGGACAAAATTTTCAGTTTCTATTTTAATATTGCCGATGCCGTTGATTGCATCCCTGGCGTTTATCGCCAGATTTGCCAGAATCTGGTCGATTTGGGACGTGTCTATCCGGATCTTCCAGAGCTTGCTTTCGGGGAAAAAACTGATTGCTATCTCCTCGCCGATCATTCTTGAAAGCATCTTCAGGTGTTCGTCGATCAATCGGTTTATATCAAGCACTATCGGCTCAATTGTCTGTTTTCTTGAAAAGGCAAGAAGCTGCCTTGTCAGGTCTGCCGAGCGTTTGCCGGCATTTTGAATCTGAATCAGGTTGTTTCTCAGCCAGCTGTCACCGCTCAGTTCATCAAGTGATAGTTCGGTGTAGCCAAGAATGACATTAAGCATGTTGTTGAAGTCGTGGGCGATGCCGCCTGCCAGTCTGCCGATCGCATCCATTTTCTGCGCCTGTACCAGCTTTGCTTCAAGTATCTCTCTCTCCTCATGAAGTTTCAGATGTTCCGAGATGTCACGCTTGACAGCAACAAAACTTTCAATCACACCACTCTCTCCCTTGACCGGTGTGATGGTTGCATCTTCAATATAAAAAGTTCCGTCCTTTTTCTTGTTTACAAACCGCCCTGACCATGACCTTCCGGCGGTGACCGTCTCCCAGAGCCCCTTGTAAAAGGTTTCATCCTGCATGCCGCTTTTCAGGATGCGAGGATTATTGCCGATAGCCTCAGCAACAGTGTAGCCGGTTGCCGCAGTAAAAGCAGGGTTCGCGTACTGGATATTACCAATACTGTCTGTGATGACAATAACATCGGCAGACTGTTCGATAGCAGAGATCAGTCGGCTGTGTTCGCTTTCAGCAGCTTTTGTCTGTTCAAGATTCAAAAGGGTGGATTCGACAAAAGTTTCAATGAGCAGGTCATAGCCGTGGATTTCAACCAGTTCCTTGATAAGCTTGGCGGCTTTGATGCGATCTCCTGATTTTATTGCATCGATAATATCTTGACTGGAGTTCACTTTCACCTCTGCCGTTCGTGCTGCTCAGTTCTTGAAGTCGATTATAAAACTAATCTTGTTTGAGTATACAGGGCTAATAAATAAATGCAAAAGACCGAGGCAAGTTTTTGTGATTAAATTGACAGTATACTGACAATCTGTATAATCATTTATCACCTACGTTTTATCAATAGAGGTTCTGCATGACCGCAATTCAAAATAGTGTCGGCTTTCTCATGGCAAAGGCTTATCAGCGAGCGTGCGCTCTCTATAAGGAAAAATTCGATAATTATGGTCTGACTCCCCAGCAGTTCGGACTTCTCCGCTTTTTATGGGAGGAGGATGGCATAACCCAGGTCGAGCTATCCATACGCAGCCAGATAGACCGTACCACAATCGGCGGGCTGATTGACCGGCTTGCACAGTCCGGACTGCTTGAACGGTTGCCGCATCCTGAAGACAGAAGGGCGTACAAAATATCACTCACAGCTGCCGGGAAAGATCTGGAAGCGGAGCTCACCCCGCTTGCAGATGAGCTTCACAAGCTGATACTTGCGCCGCTCACCCCAAGTGAGATTGAAGCATTAATTGCCATTCTCCAAAAGCTCAGATACTAAATTAGGAGCAGCCATGTTGCCTGCAAAGTCCTGCTTTCTTTCAACAGTTCTTGTTTTGAGCATGATCAGTGCCACATCTGTATTTGCCCAGGCATCGCCGCTTACTCTCAAGGAGTGTCTTGAGCAAGCCATGGCCGGCAATCCAGCCTTGCGTCTTGCACGTCATGATAGTGGTATCCAGACTGAAAATATCAATCTTGCCGACAGTGGTTACCTCCCAAGAGTCGACCTCCAGGCCGGCTTCACCTCTTTACTTGATCCACAAGCTATCATAACTCCCGGCGGCTCATTCGAAACTCAGCAGGCTAGTTTTCCGTATGTATCCGCCTCGGTTTATCAAACTCTTTATGATTTTGGCCGCCGCGACAGACGCAAGGAGCAGGCAACCTTGCAAGGGAGCGCAGTTGCTTCCGGGCTCGGTTCAGTCAGGCAGGATGTGTCTTTGCAGGTTATCAAGGGATATTTCGGCATCCTCCAGGCCATGAAGCTTGTAGAGGCGGCCAGTGATGAAGTCGTCCAGAGGGAACAGCATCAAAAGAACGCCACCATTCTTTACGAAGAGGGGGTAACCACACGTAACGATCTTCTTCAGGCGGAGGTCAAGCTTGCCGGCAGCAGGCAAAGACTGCTGGTTGAAAACAGTCGGCTGACAAACAGCTGGTTGTTCTTGAACTATCTGTCTGGAAAACCTCCCGAGTATCGAGCTACACTTGCGGAAGAGACCGGCATTGAAAAAACAGCCGATAAACTTGAGCGTAATCTGCTGGGAAAACGGGATGAAATTGCGGCGCAAAAGTCGATGATAAAATCTACCGAGTCCTTGGTAGAGGAAAGTCGGGAGGAGTTTTATCCGGAACTTTTCCTGAAGGTCGGTATCGATTATCTTCAGAACAACAAGGTTGTCGAGCAGACAATGGCAGGGGCGACAATCGGCTTAAAAGTGAATCTGTTCGACGGTATGGCGACAACATCACGCCAGCGGCAGGCAGTGAAGTTGTTGGAGAAGGAGAAGGAACGTCTCAGAGGGCTGGAGGAGGGCTTTCTGCTTGAATTCAACAGTGCCAGTAACGATGTGTCCGTTGCTGCCGAGAGGATCGAAGTGACCAGGACGGCTATTCGGCAGAGTGAAGAGAATCTGCGGATCAATAACGACCGCTACAAAGCACAGGTGGGCACTGCCACCGAGGTTATCGATGCCCAGACTCTTTTGAGTCAGACAAAGAGCGAGCATTACCAGGCTCTGTTCGATTATCAGGTCGCAAAAGCCAGGGTGAAAAGAGCGTCAGGCGAGTTGTGATCTTTCAAATGGTCGTGCACTTTTCCAGATCTTTAATGGTGATGATGTTTTGTGGTGTCCCTTCCAACGAACTTCGCTGCTGCGCGCCTTCGATGACAGATCTCGCCAGACGCTGTACCCAGAAGGCATTTGCAAAGAGCTCACCTTTCTTTAATTGCTCATAGTGGGCCAGTTCCTGTACATGCTGAAAAACCTCCTCGCTGATGATCCACCCTTTTTTGGCCAGGAAACGCTCAAACATTGTCGAACATTCAACCGGGGTGAAACTGTAAAATTCAACCCTTCCGAGGAGAATCCCACAGGCCGGATGTTCTTCCCTGAAGGCGTCAATTTGCTCGTTTAATTCGCTGAAAACGATGAATGTCCCTGCGTATTCTTCAGCTTTTAGCTCATGCAGGAAAGAATGCAGTGCTTCTATGCGCACATGATCATTGTCGTCAAAGATCGGAGATTCTTCGATTATTAAGGTCCCATTCTTCGCTGTTTCCAGGACTTTTCTGATATTTTCGCTGGAGTGGCTTAAGTACAACAACTTCAGCTCACTGACCGAAACCGGTCCGACAACATTGCCACCTATTACTCCAAGAGCATGAAACATCTTGGCGGCGAGACCGGCGGCTGTAGTTTTGCCACAGCCAGGAGGGCCGGAGAATACGACTCTTGAGGGGAACAGGGTCTGGTCGGCCACATCGCCTTGTCCCGTTGCAGAAGCCAGATTGTAGCGTATGCTCCGCTCAGCTGTAACGAGCCACTCCTTAAATGAGGTCAGTCCTGTTAATTCATTGATCTCCTGCCAGACTTCGGCAATTGCTTTTTCGTCTATTATTACCGGCTCAGTAGTGAACTGGCGCATGCATCCTCCGCAATAAAGTTTTTCTGCCAACTTATTTTTTGGGACTCAAAACCTTGCGTATTTCGGCTTCCACAGAGCCAAGTTGGCTTTCTCCTTTAACGGCAACGCTCAGAAAGTGATTTGTAGCCTCAAAAAGGAGCAAATGACTCTCAGATCCCTCAACAGCCGCTCCTTTCAGGTTTCCGGCGCCAAAAAAGCTCCCCAAATGGTTGCCGAGCGTCGCCAGGTACAACGCCTGGGCAGCAAGTATCTCTGCTTCGTAGCTGCTATCGTCCACCGGAATGCCATCCTTGCTCAGAAGCACGGCTTTGGTTACTCCCGGGATCTGTGCAAGCGTTTTTGAAATATGCGAACCTGTTCTGCTCCCCTCTGTTGCCTTGTCCGGTTTTTTCTCTATGGTCTGCTGAACCTGTCGCGCTCCGTTGCGGCTTTCATCCTGCAGCCGGCAAGACTCCATTAGCAGAAATTTCCAACTCTCCCGAATGGTGATACTGGTGGTAGTTACCTTGGGTTGAAGATTGAACTTCCCTCCCGGCCACTGGAGGATCTCATAAAAAGCAGTTTCGCCGACTGCGCCACCCTGGTCGGCATGAATTATTTCACCGTCCCGAAAAAAGATGGCACCTGAATACTGACCGAACTGGACGGTAATGCAGCCGGAAAAGCGGTTGAGTGCATTCATCTGAATGACATCTTGCAGGGTTAGACCGGCAACAGACCCTTCAAAACCGTCAGGTATTTCCCGCTGCAACTGTTTTTGTGCCATGGCGTTTAATCCCTCCGTATACGTTGTCGGCCCGGGACATTTATCAAAAATGCGAACAATCAGAATCAATATTTATAACTGCATTTGAATAATTTACAACAAATAAGTAATAATATCACATCGGTTTTTTGAACAAATTAAAATCAACTTTGCATGTATGCTGATTATCTGTAATATGACAAAACTGTTTATCCAACTCCCTGATAAGCAGCTAAATATATCCATAAGTCTATCAGAGGTTATTTCCATGAAAGAATCATTACCCGGAATCGATCCGGCAACGTCGGAACCGGCGCCGGCGCAAGCCGACTCTCCCCAAAAAAACGGTAACAATAAAAGATGGGTCGGCCTGATTCTGACGATTTTAATCATCTTCAGCATTATCGGCGGTGGTTACTGGTGGCTCAGGAGTTCGACCAACATCACCACCGATAACGCCTTTATTGAGGCGCATCTTTATTCTGTCTCCGCCAAGGTTGCCGGCAGGGTTGAATCTGTAGCGGTCAAGGATAACCAGTTTGTCCATAAAGGTGATCTTCTTTATGAAATTGAGCCTACAGACTACCGGGTAAAGGTTGAAGCGGCTACGGCTGCCCTCGACGTCACCCAGAACGAAACTTCCGGCGATTACGCCAGGGTCGAGCAGAGTCGCGCCGAGCTGCAGCAGAGCAAAGCAAAACTTTTACAGGCGGAGAGCGACCTGAAACGCGGCAGGGCACTGTTTGCCAAAGATGTCATCCCCCGTGAGCAGCTGGAGCGGCTTGAGACCGGGACAAAAATTGCGTCAGCCCTGGTTGAGGAGAAAGAGGAGCTTGTTAAAAGGTTTCAGGCTGAAGCCGGGCTGTCAAGCACCGGCAGCAGGGAGGCAAAGGCTGCCCAGCGCAGGGCACAGCTGGATGAAGCCGAGAATCACCTCCAGTACACAAAGGTCATTGCGCCGGCAGACGGCTTTGTCACCCGCAAGAGTGTTGAGCCGGGCAATTTTATTCAGGTAGGCCAGCCGGTGATGGTGCTGGTTTCGCTGGAAGATGCCTGGATTACGGCCAACTACAAGGAGAGTCAGCTTGCAAGCGTCACTCCGGGACAAAGGGTCGAATTCAGCGTTGACGCTTATCCGGCAAAGAAGTTCACCGGTAAGGTGGAGAGTATCATGGCCGGAACCGGCGCCGCCTTCTCCCTGCTCCCCCCAGAGAATGCCACCGGTAATTATGTGAAAGTTGTCCAGCGGATTCCGGTGAGAATCGCCATCGATCATCAAAGTGATCCAGACCAGCTGCTCCGCGCCGGGATGAGCGTTGTGCCGACGATTTTCACCGAAAGGACTCTGGCCGAGCTGCTCAATTTTAAAAATCTGAAATGAAAATTGTCAACAAGTGGCTCATAACCATCACGGTCATGCTGCCGACGGTGATGGAGATCATCGACACTTCGGTTGCCAATGTGGCTCTGCCGCACATGCAGGGGAGCCTCAACGCCGGCACTGACGAGGTAACCTGGGTTCTTACCAGCTATCTGGTCAGTAATGCCGTTGTCCTCCCGATGACCGGCTGGCTGGCCAGACTGTTTGGCCGTAAACGCTTTCTCATTACCTGCATCATCCTTTTTACCCTCTCGTCCCTCCTCTGTGGCGCATCGCCCAACCTGGCGACGCTGATCTTCTTCAGAATTCTTCAGGGGGCTGCCGGCGGCGCGCTGATCCCGATCAGCCAGGCGATCATGATGGAGACCTTCCCGCCCCAACAGCGGGGGATGGCCATGGCAATCTTCGGTGTCGGCGCCATGTTCGGGCCGATCATCGGCCCGGCGCTGGGGGGGTGGATTACCGATAACATGAACTGGCGCTGGATCTTCTACATCAATATCCCTTTCGGCCTCATCGCTGTCATCATGGCCAGCGCTTATATTCACGATCCGGTATACATGAAGCGGGTGAAAATGAAGATCGATTACTGGGGGCTGCTTTTTTTGACGACCGGCCTCGGTTCTCTTCAGGTGGTGCTGGATAAAGGGCAACAGGAGGATTGGTTCAACTCCCCCTTCATTCTTGCCTTCAGCGCCATCTCGATTATCTCCCTGATCCTCATGGTCAGGACCGAACTGCGCAATCCCCAACCGATTGTCAATCTGCGCCTTTTCAAAAATATCTCCTACGCGGCCGGCACCTGCATCATGTTTGTGGTCGGTTTTTGCCTTTACAGCTCCATCGTCATGATCCCGCTCTTTCTCCAGACGCTCATGGGATATAACGCCACCAAAGCCGGGATGGTACTGGCGCCGGGGGGGCTGGCAACGCTCATCACCATGCCGATTGTCGGCGCCATGCTGCAGAAATATGACGGCAGGAAGATCGTCTTTTTCGGTCTTTCTATCGGCGCTGCAGCAATGTTCATCATGCGCGGTTTTTCCCTTGATGCTGCCTACCCGGATTTTGTCTGGCCGCGGATCATTCTAGGCATCGGTCTGGCCATGACCTTTGTGCCGCTGACAACAATAACCCTTGCCACCATTCAGAAAGAAGAGATGGGGAATGCCACAGGGATGTACAATCTGATGCGGAACATGGGGGGGAGTTTCGGCATTGCCATTGCCACAACCCTGCTTGCCAGGGACAGCCAGTTCTTTCAGGTGCAGCTGGCAGCGCAGATGAACAGCATCGGCACAAAGTTCAGGATGACGGTAGAACAGCTCAAAACAGCGCTTGTCTACCGCGGCGTCGACAGCTTCACTGCTGAGAAACAGGCTACCGCAATTATTTACGGCAATCTCCGTCGTAACGCCGGCATGCTTGCCTACAACCATATTTTCTGGTATGTGGGTCTGGCTTTCATCGGCATAATCCCGCTGTTACTGCTGCTTAAAAAAGTCCGGATCGATCAACATTGAATGAAATGGGGGAATCATGAAAATCAACTTTCCTGTCTGTATAGACCTTGATCAGCCGGGGCTGACCGGCTTTCGCCAGTTCATCAGCTCCTGGCTTTACTGTGGTGAGAACTTCAATCTGGTGGTCGATCCCGGTCCGCTGTCGACCATCCCGTACCTCATTGCCGAACTGCGCCGCTACGGGGTAGGGCGGCTCGACTACATCCTTCTCACCCATATCCATATCGATCATGCCGGTGGCACTGGCGCGCTGCTCAAGGAGTTCCCCACGGCGAAAGTTATCTGCCACCCGGACGGCATCCGCCATCTGGTCGCTCCGGCAAAGCTCTGGGAGGGGTCGCAAAAGGTGCTCGGCCCGCAACTGGCCGCTGCCTATGGCGAGATCGTGCCGGTGCCGGAGGGTAACATCCTCTTTGAAGAGGTGATCGGCGCCACCGGTGTGCGTGCCTTTCTGACCCCCGGCCATGCCCAGCATCACTGCTGCTACCTGCTCTCGGATCTTCTTTTTGCCGGTGAGGTAGCCGGTGCTCGCTCTGCCGTGGCGGAGGGGATCTATCTTCGCCCGGCAACGCCGCCAAAATTCATGCTGGAGATTGCCCTTGCTTCCGTGGAGCGGATGCTGGCCCTCAAGCCAAGGCGAATGGTGTTTGCTCATTACGGCCTGGTTGATACGGCGGTACAGCATCTGACCATTGCCAGAAATCAGCTGCTCCTCTGGGTCAAAGGTGCGGCTGAAGTTGCGACTGTGAGCGAGACTGAACGGGAAGAGGCGTTCTTTACCTGGTTGCAGGAGCATGACGAGCATTACCGCAACTTCTCGCAGCTGCCGGAAGACATTCAGGCGCGGGAGCGGTATTTTTTCGGTAATACCTATCGGGGGATGGCGGAATATGTTGCGGCTAAAGGTTGAAAGTGACTGGAGTGAGCAATAATAAAGCGTTGTTCACCCTTGAACTTCCCTCTATGGTAGTGTACATTTAAAATGTACGCTTGAGGAGGGCTTCCCATGATTAAAGTTACCGTCAGTACTTTCCGAAAACATATTCCTGACTACCTCGGCAGAGTTAGATTGGGCGAAGATATTGCGCTTACTTCGCGCGGCAAAGTTATAGCTCGATTGGTGCCGCCTGCGGATGAGCGCCAGAGAGCCCTGGAGCAGCTAGTCGCGCTTAGAGCTGCATGTCATATCGGTGATGTGGTCACCTCTCTTGATGAAAAATGGGAGGTAGATTGTGCTGATTCTTGACACCTGTGCCCTTGTTTTTGATTCACTGGATCCGGCAAGGCTCAGCAAGAAGGCAGTAGCGGCAATTGCCAAGGCTGATGAGGCCGGTACGCTGGCTTGTTGTGACATTTCGCTCTGGGAGATCGCCATGCTGGTTTCAAAGGGGCGACTTAATCCGGGCACGGATCCACAAAAATATATTCAACTTGTTCTGACGGCGAAGAATATCAAGGCATTACCCATTACGCCGGAAATAGCTGTCAAGAGCGCCCAAGCAGGCTTTTGCCCTCACGGAGATCCTGCCGACAGAATTATTGCAGCCAGTGCCTTTCTTTCTAAAGCAAAACTGGTGACGTCTGATCGGAAGCTGGCAACTGTCACTGGTCTGGACATAGTTTGGTAAAGTGAATGGAATAAGAAAAAGGCGCTGGAAAGCGCCTTTTTCTTTATCTAAATATAACCAAGCCTGATTTCAGCTAGTGTTTAGTTGCAATAGTTAATATAAGTATTATACTGTCTCCATCCCACTAGAGATGGAGGTGTCATATGCCCAGGGTTGCAATAGCGCTAACTTGTGAGCCCAAGGTCGTGCAAGAGCTAGAGCGCATAAGCAGAAGCCGGACCGAAGAAATACGCATTGTGGAGCGAGTTAAAATCATACTTTACTGTCTGTCCGGTAAGCGCAATGATGAGGTCGCAGCCGAGCTTGATACGCAAGCGCTGACTGTGGGCATCTGGCGTAAACGCTTTGCGGCTCATGGTCTTTCGGGTTTATACGACAAACCCCGTTCCGGCAAGCCAGCTAAATATCCAGCATTAGAGTTAAGGCAGCGCATACTCGCCAAGCTGGAAGAGTCTCCGCCAGCAGGTCTGGCGGCATGGGATGGCGGTGCACTGGCTAAAGCATTGGCGGTCTCAGATGATGTTGTCTGGCGCATACTGCGTAAAAACGGCATTCAGTTGCGGCGACACCGTTCGTGGTGTGTCAGCACTGATCCTGAATTCTCGGTAAAGTCAGCCGACATAATCGGCTTATACCTGGCACCGCCACAGAAAGCATTGGTACTCTGTATTGACGAGAAACCATCTATACAGGCCTTGGAGCGGTCAACCGGTTATGTGCAGACAAGCAGCGGTAAAATTGTTCGCGGCCTGAAGAGCACCTATAAGCGGCATGGCGTCATCAATCTATTTGCAGCACTAGATGTTGCCGCCGGAACTATCCAGTCGAAAACAACTGTAACTAAAAAACGACCGGACTTTCAGGCGTTTCTCGATGATATAGTGTCAACGGTTCCAGATGGTGAAGATATTCATGTAATTCTCGACAACTACTGTACACACAAGAAAAATGAAGATTGGCTGGCCTTACATCCCAATGTCCACTTCCACTTTACGCCGACCTCGGCCAGTTGGCTCAATCAGGTAGAAATATGGTTTGGGATACTTAGCCGTAAAACCTTATCTGGAGCCAGTTTCTCAAGCACGGAACAGTTGACGAATTCAATCGAAGCATTTATTGCCAGCTACAACGAAACCGCTTCTCCTTTTGTTTGGCGCAAACGAGAAGTCAGAGGCGCTCAGCTTAGAAATACAATAGCTAACTTATGCAATTAAACACTAGGATGGGTTAGAGGTATTCTGAAAATGGGGAATGGAGAGTTGACCCTTATGCTTTCTCTCTGAAGTGGATTGATGGCAATAGTTAATTAGTGAGCAACGTCCCCCCAAGGTTCCAACTATAACGCCTGATTTCAGCTAGGAGGGGTTAGAGGTATTCTAAAAATGTGGAATGGAGAGTTGACCCTTATACTTCGTACAGCCTTTCTCACTCGGATCAGGCATGACGTATTTCGGCATGGAGATCAACACCCAGCGCCCTGATCACTTTCATAACCGTCTCGTAACGCGGTTTCGCGCCAGGAGTGAGCGCCTTGTAAAGACTTTCCCGGCCCAAACCGGAATCTTTTGCCAACTGGGTCATGCCACGAGCACGAGCCACACTCTTCACAGCAGTGAGAAATGTGTCTGGGTCGGGGTCTTCCAGTGCAGCGGTCAAGTAGGCAGCAATGGTCTCTTCGTTGTCCAGGTAATCAGCACTGTCAAATGTAGTAAAATGAGTCATGGTATTAATCCTCGCATAAGCTACTCGCCATTTTAATGGCATGCTTGATGTCACGTTTCTGAGTTGCTTTGTTGCCACCAAGAAGCAGCAGGTAAATTATCGTACCCCGCCGGGTAAAATAGACACGATATCCGGGGCCAGAGTGAATCCGCATCTCGAAAACCCCTTCTCCCACTGGCTCGCAGTCACCCTCTCTGGAGTGTATTGATGGCAATAGTTAATTAGTGAGCAACGACCCCCCAAGGTTCTGTTTACTGGCTTGCTAACATTTCCTGATCACACAGTATGGCAAATCTAAATAAGCAATATCAGCTATTTATCTAGTGCTAATCAACTAACAAACAACGTCCCCCTAGCCCCTTAATAAGTTTGACACCTGATTTCATATTCTTCTCGGGCTATATTCAGTCGCCTATTGGCTGTAGTTTCTTTCGCGTTAGTCGCTATCGTGACTATTCCCGTGACCTACATGCTCGTGGGCATTTGTGTCCTCCCAAAAAGTTTCGCTAGTAAATGGGGCCTTTAAATCATCAGATTGAGTTGGCGGGGGATTATGGAAGCCACCATAGAAGATCGGCCCAAGAAAAGGGATGGCTAGAACCAGCGACCACAGAAGTTTCACAAATGTCTTGTCGTACCCCTTCCACAGTCGATAGAGACAAAATAAGGAAATTACTTCCGAGATGACTACTATCGCGAGGAATCCGATATCCATTTCATTCCTTCAGCCAACGGTTCGGCCGGTGACCCGGCGCAGGTTTATCGCGACCGGGTCCACTGGTCTCGTGTACGCCCGTCATGGGCGTGAACTTATGGGGTGCAAGTCCCCTGTACGGTGAATCCAACACTGTCGCGAGACAGCGTAAACCAAGTACTAGCCGAAGGCAAGGGCGTCTCCGCGAGGAGGGGTCTGGAGGAAGCCGGAGCGCAAAGCTATGAGCCGACGAACAGAAACAGCATACAAGGCCATCATCCGGGCAAGTCAGCACAACATGACGAAGTCCCATGGGTTCAGGAGAAATGGTAAATGCTGCGGTTGTGTAGCCACAGTTCACGTTCTTATCCGGGGAGATCTGTCCGAATTGCCGTTCCAGATACGTGGGGCTGCGCTCTGCATGGCAACATGCCGGGTATCGGACAGAAGTCAGCAGAAGCCATAGTAGGCGCGAGACGTTGCCGCAAGCGATCCGGCAACTGGAAACAAGCCCGGCAGAGTCCGGGAAGCCTTACCCCGCCGAAGGGCCGAACGAAGAAAGGGGAGTAGCACCAATGAGCTTTCATGACATAAAGAACCCGTCCGGGGGAATGCCTATGGAGCGCGTCATTGATCAGCCAACCCCTGAGCAGCACCTACTGGAGCGGATACTCTCCAGTGCGAACATGGAGCAAGCGTGGAAACGGGTCAAAGCCAATAAGGGCGCACCCGGCGTCGATGGCATCACCATCGAACAATTCCCCGACCATACCCGTTCTCACTGGAACACTATTCGCGAATCGCTAATGACAGGCAGTTACCAACCTTTGCCGGTAAAGCGGGTAGAGATTCCCAAAGCAACGGGTGGAACCCGTCCGCTGGGGATACCCACTGTACTTGACCGGCTGATCCAACAGTCCATTGCCCAAGTGTTGACACCGATCTTCGATCCGGACTTCTCCGCATCGAGCTTCGGTTTCCGTCCCCGTCGGTCAGCAAAAGATGCTGTCCGAAAGGTGCGGGAGTACATCCAGCAGGGATACCGGATTGCCGTGGATATTGACCTTGCCAAGTTCTTCGACACGGTCAACCATGATCTGCTCATGCACCTTGTGAGCAAGAAAGTTCACGACAAGCGGGTACTAGCCCTGATCGGCACGTACTTACGGGCAGGTGTAAAGGTAAACGGGCGTCTTGAAAAGACCAGACTGGGTGTTCCCCAGGGTGGCCCCCTCTCGCCGCTTCTTGCCAATATCCTGCTCGACACACTGGACAAAGAACTTGAGAAACGCGGTCACAAGTTCGTCCGCTATGCAGACGACTTCGTCATCCTCGTCAAAAGCCAGCGCGCCGGCGTCCGGGTAATGGAAGGGATGAAAACCTTCCTGACCAGCAAACTCAAGCTTAACGTCAATGAAACCAAGAGTGCGGTAGCAAGAACATCCCGCATCGACTTCCTTGGTTTTATCTTCAGTGGCACCCGCATCATCTGGTCTGACAAGGCATACAAGGAATTCAGACGCCGCGTCAAACAGTATACCGGAAGAAGCTGGCGGGTCTCCATGAAGTACCGGTTGTATAAACTGGCTCAATATCTCCGTGGCTGGATGGGGTACTTCGGAATATCGGAGTATTACCGTGAAATTCCGGAAATAGACGGTTGGATAAGGCGCAGGATACGGCTCTGTTACTGGAAACAGTGGCGCTGGTGTCGTACCAAAATTCGGGAGCTGCTCAAGTTGGGGACGGAGAAATTCACCGCCATCCGAGCGGGCCTGAATAGAAGCGGCCCGTGGGCGATGTCCCGAAGATTGGCTGCTCATACCGGTTTGACCAACAAATGTCTGAAGGATCAAGGCTTATTATCTGTCAAAGAACTGTGGGTGAAGCTTCACTACCCGGCTACGGCCCGGTAATTCTATCGAACCGCCGGATGCGGACCCGCATGTCCGGTGGTGTGGGGGCTGGGGGAGAAAAACCCCCGGCTA
>CAWBBV010000002.1:0-150389 GCA_963787125.1 uncultured delta proteobacterium | reverse complement strand
TCGTCACTCTGGTATTGGCATTTTTTGCCGGTAACTGGGGGGCTGCCCGCTGGGAAGAGGTGCTGCTTTTTACCAACGGGGTGAATGTCGGCATGGTCGATCCGGTCATTGGCAAGGATGTCGGCTTTTATCTCTTCAGTCTGCCGTTCTGGGATATGCTGAGAGGTTTTGCCGGTTTCAGCCTGATCGCAAGCGCCTTACTGACTGCAGCCATCTATTTTGTCAAGGGGGGGATTAATCTCAATGATCGGGGGGTGTCGATAGCTGACAAAGTTCGCCAGCACCTGGCAGTGATGGTGCTGCTTTTTGGCGGTGTAGTGGCTGTTGGTTTTTATCTGGACAGCTTCAGATTGATGTTTGCCAATAACGGGATCTTCACCGGTGCCGGTTACGTGGATGTAAACTCCCGCCTGCTGACCTATAGAACCCTGACTTTTCTGACCCCTGTTGCCGGAATCATCCTGGCAACAGGTATATGGAAAGGTGCCTGGCGGAGTGCGCTCCTGCCGCCGGTGCTGCTTGCCGCAATATATTTCATCGGTATCAGAATCTATCCGGGCCTGCTGCAGAAGTTCAAGGTTGCTCCCAATGAGCTGGCGCTTGAGACCCCTTACATAGAGAGCAACATCAAGTTTACCCGTTTCGGTTATGATCTTGAAAAGATTGAAACCATCCCCTTCGATGTTGACACAAAACTTTCCGCTGTCGATATCGCCAACAATGACGCCACTATCAAAAACATCCGACTCTGGGATCATGCGCCGCTGCTCAAGACCTACAGCCAGCTGCAGCAGATCAGAACCTACTACAAATTTTTCGATGTGGATAATGACCGCTATCTGGTGAACGGCAAGTACACCCAGGTCATGCTCTCGCCCCGTGAGCTCTCCTACGCCGATCTCCCCAGCAAAAACTGGATTAACGAGCGCCTTATCTTCACCCATGGCAACGGCATCACCTTCGGCCCTGTCAGCAAAATCAGCAAGGAGGGGCTGCCGGAATTTTTCGTCAAGGATATTCCACCGGTCAGTGTGGTCGATATCAAGGTCACCAGACCCGAAATCTACTACGGCGAGCTCTCCAATGACTACGTAATAGTCAAGACGAAAGTGCCTGAGTTCAGCTACCCCACCGAGACCGGTAATATCAATACGACTTACAGCGGTAAAGGAGGGGCAACAATCGATTCCATGCTGAGAAAAGCCCTTTTTGCCGCCAGATTCAAAACAGAAAAGATTCTCCTTTCCTCAGACATAACGGCTGAAAGCCGGATTCTCTTTAATCGCAATATCAACCAACGGGTTAAAACCATAGCCCCTTTCCTCCGTTTCGATGGCGACCCCTATATGGTGGTTGATGAAAGGGGGGGGCTTAAATGGATCATCGATGCCTATACCTATTCGGACCGGCTTCCCTATTCAAAGCCGATCAAGGGTGGCATCAATTACATGCGCAACTCGGTCAAGGCGGTTATCGACGCCTATGACGGCACAGTAAGCTTTTACATAAGCGATCCGAACGATGTGCTGGCAAAGGTCTATGCCGAATATTCCCGGATCTGTTCAAACCGATGATCGCCATGTCCGAGCGACCTGCGCAAGCATATCCGCTATCCTCATCAGTTTCTGCAGCTGCAGGCATCGATGTTCTCCGCCTATCACATGACCGATCCGAAGGTTTTTTACAACAAGGAGAATCTCTGGCAGATTCCGGTACTTGGTGAAAAGCCGATGGAGCCTTGCTACACCATCATGAAGCTGCCGGGTGAAAAGCTGGAAGAGTATATCCTGCTCCTGCCGTTTACCCCTTCCAACAGGGACAACCTCTCGGCCTGGCTGACAGCCCGTTGTGATGGGGCCAATTACGGCAAGATCCGCGCCTACACCTTCCCCCGTGATCGCCTGATTTATGGGCCTAAACAGATCGACGCCCGGATCAATCAGGACTCCTTCATCTCCCAGCAGCTGACCCTCTGGAATCAACGCGGCTCGGAAGTCATCCGCGGCAGTCTGCTGGTCATACCCATAGAAAAGTCGCTCCTCTATGTGCAGCCGCTCTTCCTGGCGGCTGACAAGGCCGGGTTGCCGGAGCTGAAGCGGGTGATTGTCGCGTTCGGTGATGAAGTCGTCATGGAGGACAATCTCGAACTGGCGCTGCAGCGGCTCTTTGACGGCAGAAAAACGGTTGCCACTGCCGTAAAGGATGCTGCCCCGGCGGTGAAAGCCTCGGCAGGCTCACTTGCCAAGGAGGCGATGAGTATCTATGAACGGGCAATGAGTCAGCAGAAACAGGGGAACTGGGCCGGTTACGGCGATGAACTGCGCAAGCTGGAGCAGGTTCTGAAGCAGATGGCAAAGTAGCAATACTATAAAAGCGGAGCAGGCATGGAAAAAACCATATTCTTAAGCACTTTCGGTTTGATATTTCTGGCGGAGCTGGGGGATAAAACCCAGCTGACTGCCATGGCCCTGGCGCTGCGCTACCCCTGGCGGAGGATTTTTGTGGGGATTGCAGCTGCCTTTGCGGTGCTTAACCTGGTTGCGGTTGTCGTCGGCAAGCTGCTGTTTCTGCTGTTGCCGATCTTTTGGGTGACACTGGTATCAGCACTGCTTTTTCTCTACTTCGGCTACAGCACTTTGCGGCATGCATCTGCCCAGGATGATGACGACGCGCCGCCTCATACCGCCGCCACTGCTTTTCGCACGGCGTTTATCATGATTTTTATGGCAGAGTTGGGAGACAAGACTCAGCTGGTGACTGCCAGTCAGGCGGCGCAGCACTCGGACAGCCTCATGGGCATGAGCGTCGTCTTTGCAGCATCCACTCTGGCGTTGTGGACGGTGTCGCTGATCGGGATATTTGCCGGCAAGCAACTCGTCCGCTTTATTCCGCTCCGCTGGATCCACCGGACTGCCGGGTTCATGTTTCTGGTGTTTGGTGCTTTGGGTCTCTGGAAACTTAAAGGGTTATAGCTTTGTGAGGGCAGTTTACAAGGCAATAAAGAGAAATTAAATAAACCCGCTGTTGATGGCGGGTTTATTGTATTGCGATAGAATTTTGAATGGCGAGAGAGACCATCGAACTAGAGACATAACTACAGCAGGATGCCCTGCGCGCTGTCGGGGTGGATTATGGAGCCGCTGGGTGGTGGGATGTAGAAGGCTGCCGCCTGCCGGAACTTTGAAGTGAAGCGATCTACCTTGATTGAGACTCTGCAACGAAAGGGATGGGCGGGTTCTTTATAGTTAAAAAACTACTTGCGTATGACCAGGTTGGCGCCGATGCAGAGCAGCAGGATACCGATTCCACGCCCAGGCGTTAAAGAGATTTGGCGCAGGCCGAAAGCACCGTACTGATCCAGCAGCGCAGCGGTTGTCAACTGTCCGGCGATAATAATGGCCATGACAGCCAAGGTTCCCAGTCTTGGTACTGCGATGATGGTCATAGTCACAAAATATGCGCCCAGTAATCCGCCAGTCAGCTCCCACCACGACGCATCTGCAACATTGCGCAGGTTGCTACGGCCAGCTATCATTACCATGACAAACATTGCCAACGTACCAACGGCAAAGGAAATCAGCGAACTTTCATAGCCCCCCACTTTCTGTGCAAGCCGGGCATTGATTGACGGCTGTATGGCTACAGCCAACCCTCCACAGGCCATCAACAGCACAAGAAGCATGTTGCTCATATCGTCCCCTGTAGCTTTGCTTTCACACTGTTTATCTTATCTTCCATGGTTTGGGCTCGATCCGTTCTGGTGCCTACTTTGATGGTCGTTGTGATACGTGGTGCGCCCATCTCATGAACTACCTCATGGCAGCGTTTAACTGCAGCAAAGACCTCATCCCAGTCACCTTCGACGTTTGTGCCGTAGGAATGGAGGGCGGTTTTCAGGCCAGCCTCAGTAAGCACATTCTCACAGGCGGCAATGTAAGGCGACAGGGAGACCCCGACACCGATTGGCACTATGCACAGATCAATCATTACCTTCATAATTCAATCTCCTTATCCATTTCTACGTTGTGTCAAACTTCTTGACATGTCTTTTTGCTTTTCAGTTCTAATTTCAATGCATTACCAATCAAAGTCTTGCCTCCCCCCGTGATTCTGGTTAAGAATGCCAGTTATGGAGGGCTAGCTCATGTCGTACCTATCCAAAACTGCCCGGTTTGTTGTCTGGATTTGCTCCAAGTTTACAAAGACCGAGATTGAACAGATCGTCGTCGGGTTGTCAGATGTCCTCGAAAATCGTAATCCTGAAGTTAAGCCAAAGGACGATTTCAAAGAGAAACATCCGAACTACAGAAACTTTATTGTCGATCCCAAGCCGCCACTGACTGAGCCCCCAAAGTTTAAAAAAAAGACCTCGATCAAAAAGACTACCGGCAACTCCTGATTGAGTACGAAACACTTCACGGAAAGTCTCTTGCTCCGGTCAAGCTCCGGGCGGGTTCATCACCGGTTCCAGTGCATGTCACCTGTCCCTGCTGCGGAGCGCCAAATACTTATCTCTACTTCAACGACGGAAAGAAGCGCTCTCAAGTTCTCTGCAAGGTTTGCTCTCAACTCTTCCAACTCCAACAGCGCTTCAGAACCAACAGAAAGTCAAAGCTCTTCTGTCCCCATTGCGGGCTGGCTCTCTTCAGGTGGAAGTCGCAAAAGGAAGTGACCATCCACAAGTGCCCAAATGATAACTGTCCTCACCGTATCCAGGCGCTTGCCAAGCTCAATAAAGCCGAGAAAGAGCTGATGAAAAAGAAAAGTTCTCAGTTCAAAATCAACTACCAGTACCGCGAATATCACTACAAACCGGAAGAGTTGGAACTCTCTTCTCCGGACAAACCGCCGGTCGAACTGGCGAGAATCCATAACAGCGAAAACGTGCTTGGCCTGATTCTGACTTTCTATGTTTCATTCGCCGTTCCGGCCAGAAAAACTGCTCAAATCCTGCGCGAAGTCTTCTGTATC
This sequence comes from uncultured delta proteobacterium, assembly GCA_963787125.1. Classification (GTDB taxonomy): domain Bacteria; phylum Desulfobacterota; class Desulfuromonadia; order Geobacterales; family DSM-12255; genus VEOV01. The sequence continues at coordinate 145,418 of CAWBBV010000002.1, read as the reverse complement.
AAGGTTTCTCATCAGACAGTTCTCAATTATGCCGCTGGCGCCGCCTGGCACTGCCACCGATTCAATCTCAAGCATAAAGGCCATATCGATAATATCTCTGCAGGTGATGAGACCTACATCAAGATCCTGGGCAAGCACCATTATGTCTTCTTTTTTATCTCGGCAAAGAACCTGAAAATCTCCGCCTATCACGTGGCCGATAACAGGGGCACTCAGCCTGCCATTATCGCTATGAATGAAGCCATCAGGACTGCTTCTGCCGATCAGCAAATAACCCTTGTCAGCGACGGAAACCCTTCTTATCCAGCTGGCATTCATTTCATCAATGCCCAGACTGATGATTCCCAGACGATTCAGCACAAAAAGGTTATTGGCCTCCAAAACCTTGATGCCGAGTCCGAAGAGTACAGATCCTTCAAGCAGCTCGTTGAGCGGCTCAACAGAACCTTCAAGTATCATGTAAGGCCAGCAGCAGGATTCAACAGCACAAACGGTGCGGTATCTTTAACTACGCTGTTTGTGACCCACTACAACTTCCTCAGGCCTCACATGTCGCTAAAATATCTACCACCGGTGCCTTTGCAGGAGTTGAAGGCACTGCCGACCATTCAGGCTAGATGGACCAAGATCCTCTCGCTAGCTGCCTGACTTCCCGTCTTCAAAGATCAATTTACTGATTGTTGTTTTAATCTGACCAACTATCTCACGTGCCTGGTCACAGAGTGGCTTGCCCAAAATTCAAGCCAGTAACCACAAAGTAGTGAAGTCACAGTCTGGACAGACTCGGAAAAGATGCAGATGAAGGGCATCGTTTACTTTCGAGTACTTTCCATTTCAATATCCCGGCTTTTCATGAAACTTTTGACACTATCCATTTCTACTCCGCCCACTCATCATGCCCCAGCGGAGCACGATTCAGCTCATGCCGATACTGCCGCCATAAAGGCATATATTGATCCATAAACGCCGTGAAGCGGTCGTTGTGCAACCGCTCCAGCAGATGCACCAGCTCATGAACAATGATGTATTCCTGAGAGTGAACCGGCTTCTTGATCAGCTCCAGATTCAGCCAGATGCGGCGAGCCGTGATATTGCAAGTGCCCCACTTGGTCTTCATCCGCTTCACGCCCCAGCCGGACACTTGCACGCCGATGACCTGCTCCCACTTCTCCAGCAGATCCGGCAGCCGCTCCTTCATCTGCTTGCGGTACCAGCTGTAGAGCAACGCCTCCCGCTGTGCGACACTGCTCTCCGGGGCAACATGCATTTCAAGGGTACCGTGATGGCGCACTACTTTCGGGCGGCCTGCGTGGGGCTGGATATGCAGTCGGTAGCGTTTTCCCTGGTAGTAGTGCGTTTCACCAGTGACATATTCGCGGGGGGATTGGCGTGCCTGCTTGGCAAACTTCTCCTGATGCTTCCTGATCCAGCTCAGCTTGCCGATCACCGCCAACCCGATGGCCTCCATGCTCATTCTGGCCGGAGCTGCTACCCTCACCCTGCCGTCAGGCGGGTAAACGCCAATATGAAGGTTCTTGATTGCCTTGCGCACTACCTCGACCGTGATGCCGCTGACTTCGATCTGCTTACTCTTAGTAGTCATGCTGTTTTTTCACCAACTCAAGAATCTTGTCAGCACAGGTTTCGTCTTGTCCCAGCGCCGCTCTGATGGCAATTTTAACCTTCTTCACTTTGATGGAGTTATCACGCCAGCCGTCCTGCATGCTCTCTTTCACCGCGGTGTTCACTGCCGCGGCCAACGCTGCGTCCTTATCCAGATTGTCATAGAGAGCCTGCAGTGCCTTTGTGTTAATAGGCTGAGGGTAGCTGCCGCGCCACGGATCTTTCACCTTTCTGGTAAGCGCAACAATCCGGTTCAGATACTCCTGATAACTGATGGACTCCTGTCGCCGCTGCTCGATCAGCGCCTGCAGTAGTGCCGACATCTCGTCATAATACTTGGGATTGATAGGGTGTTCATCAATAATCAGCTTGCGGACGTTGTTCTCGATGGTCTCTGCAGTGGCCCGCTGATTGTTGCGAATCCCCTTCGGCAGGTTGTTGATAGCCCCCTCGCCACGCTCGACAATCAGTTTGACCAGAGAGAGGTCGTCAAAGGCGGAAATCTTTTCGCTCTCCTCGGCCCGGATATAGGTATCAATCAAGTGGCGCATGGTAGGCTCATACATTTTTAAGTCGATATAGTCACCGCTGGCCAGCTTCACCTCATTGCGCACCTTGTCAAAGTGGTCAGCCTCGCTCCTGATAGTCTCAATCTCTGCCGGGCTGTAACCGGCGTCTGCCAGTTCGCTGGCAATATTGGCAAATGAACGCAGCAGAGCAGCAGTCATCTTGTAGAGTGCCAGTCGCTTCGACTCGTTCTCTTTCAGCTGTTCGGCATTGCCAGATTCAACCGCACAGAAGAAGCGCAGATAGTCCAGCGTACCCTTGGGCGGCTCCACAGGCTCGCAGAGGGCCTTGATTGCTTCCCGCGCCTCTTCCAGATCGATCTTGGCCTTGGCTAAGCGGTCTTCCAGCAGTCCGGCCACATCCTCTTTGTCGTAGCCGTCCAGCGCACCGGAGGTGTAGTCATGCACCGCCCCTTCCAGACTCCGGAACAGGTCCTTGTAACGCCGTAGCGCAGCATTTCGTAAACCGCTCTGTTGCGGTCGTAGAGCTTCTTGCTCTGGTCTCCGGCGGTTTTGTCGAGCAGATGGTGGGTGCGGCTGATGAGGGATTCATCGTGGCCCTGTTTCTTGAGGAAGGCCCGCAGCAGTTCAGGCTCGATATTGCGATTGTTTTCGCGGTCGCTCCAGTCGCCAAGATAGTCGTAGCCTAAATGTTTGCGGAACAGCTTTACGACCCGCTGCTGGGTTTTCTTTTCTATTTGGCCGAAGGTGGTCATGGCGCGCTCTCATTACCGGGAACGAATTTATCCCAGAGAGCCGTTTTGAACCAAAAAGGCATCGTATCTGTCTTGATCTCCAGCTCATCTCCATCGGTTATTTCAGCAACCCATACCTTTCCATGGGAGGAGTTGTCAAAGATGTATGCACGATTGGAATATTGTACGGCATCAGCCAAATAGGAAAGAGAACGATGGTAGCGTGATACTATTTTGTCCGGGGGGACCGGGTGGCCTCCGGCCTTCACCCGGTTTTCTACACGCGAGACATTGATGGCGGGGTCTTCGGTGGCAACATAATAAAGGTACGTCCGATATCCTCGCTCCTGCGCCTTTTTCAGCAATTCAACCTTGTCGTATGACGACATCACTGTTTCAAAGGTAAATGTCACTCCGGCATCGAGCAGTTTTTGTCTGATAAAATCGGCAATCGCTGAAGCGAAATAGGCATTTACCGCGATATTGTCAAAAACAAGTTTGCCATCAATGAAACGCAATAATGATGCACCTTCTGCAAATCCTTCTTTACTCAGGAAGGACGATACGCGAAAAAAAGGGAGAACTTCTTCCGCGGCAGTCTCCACACCAAAGGCCGAAAAATCGAGGAAGCCAGACGTACGGATACTTTTTTCTATTTCATCAGGATTTATGTAAACACCGAGCAATTCAGGTTCAAGAACCTCCTTGATGGTGCTCTTTCCTGAACCGTTTGGTCCGGCAAACATGCGCAATCGAGGGGTCGCTTTGCTCATCGCTGTCTGCGCACCTTGCGTTGTTCCGGTAGAACAGATATTGGCTTCGGAAGTGATTTGATCACTTTGCGTGTACCGTCGGGCCGGGACTCTACGAGCTGGCCATTGACCGCTTCCACAACCCTGTTTCCGGAAGCGAGCGTTCTACAGTAGGCTTTTTTGACAGCGCCTTCCGCCAGTTCCGGAATGCGGTTTTCCAGGTAACTCATAGTTTTTTCGTTCAGTTTCTTCATTTGCTTCTCCTGTCTCAAGGCAACACATCATGCAAGGGGAGTACTCAAAGAGATGAGTTTTTCCTTGCCCCCGATTCGATACTTAAGTCGCCACCACTTACCGCCAGTGTTGCTACTAAAAGAAAAAGCCCTCCAGCGTCCGCCATTTTATAGGCCTTCTCCTTGGGCTTTGCTGTCCGTACTTGTAAGTCTGTTAGTGCCATTTTTGCCTCCTTTTGGGGGTAACTGTTTTGATGGTTAAAAGTTACCCCCTGAGTTACCCCCAGTTATCCCCGGCTTTTGATAGATAGTATAACACCTCTGTGGACTATGAAAACAAAAAACCCGCTATTTCTAGCGGGCTTATGTGCAACATAGGATGTTGTCGGATTCAATTATGGCGAGAGAGTCCATCGAACTGATGACTCAACCTACTGATATAAAAAAGAACCGGTAGGCCGCCTGAATGTTGCTACCACAAAAAATACCACAAAAAAAATCAAGTGGCCATTTAATGGAATACTTTGTTTACCATAAAGACGGCTTGTTGGGCAAGCACAATTCAGTCATTTACCAAGTCGCAGACCGACAGAGTGTGATTAACCTGCTGACACCAGACAAGATCCGGGGAGGTTCATATGTCAAACACCATCAAATACTATGACGCCCAACAATGGTTAAGTGAGACACAACCAAAACGGGCTAAGCTCCCGGCAGTGGCGGTCGCCATATTCGTTACCCTGCTCACCAGCGCGGTTGCCGGCCTGCTGGTCGGCCTCTGTTTCTTGGCGACATTCTGGTACTGGGCAATCGGTATCGCCTGCATCTCGCTCCCGTACATTCTGATGGACCGGGTGCAAGTGCGGCTCTATCATGGCTATGTGAAGGGGAAACAGTTCCGGGCGCTGATCAACTACGCCTTCACCAGCACGAATTACCGTCCCTGTTATGCTCCATGGGGGTACTGGCGTTGGTATTACTGGTGGTAGACAACATAGAGGCCAACTTTTTTATGGGGTCAGAATTGAACCCATTAACTCCGCATTATTGAAAAAGTGCGGAGTTAATGGGTCGGTTCGGGGTGGCTCATATTACTGTCCGGTTTTACTAAACATGACTAAACTTTACTAAAAGGTTTTACTAGCCAAGGTCCACATTGACTTTACAGAACTGCTTTTATTTTCAATGGTTTTGTCGCGATTCGCCATTGCATAGATGATATTTCTGACTTTGTTTTTCTTCTGTTGATTGTCTAACGCATCGGAAAGTTCGACTAAAACTCGTATTGCGTTTCCGATCATGACATGCGTTGTTTCGGCCGTTTCGATCTCTGAAATAATCGATTTGACAACATATGGCCAAAATGTATACTGAATACAGCTCATCTACCAGGTGTAGAAGGAGTAACGAGGCCGTCCCCCAAAGGGCGGCTTCAGCTATTTGATGGCCGCAGCGTATTCCTTCCTCAGCTTTTTCTTCGAGTGTTCCTGTTTAACCGCATATACACTCATCAAGCCGCGTGTAGTCTCGGTGCAGAACGGCATTGTAATAAATGGAGCGCTCATTTCGCGCTCATTTCGCTCATTTCTGCAGAAATCTCGCAAGCGAAGGACCTGGAAGGTAGTGAGCTCCTCGACCTGAGCCTGAAAGAATGAGATACCCATCATCCACCATGCGTTTCAGCTCACGGGTTGCAACGAAGCAACAGGGTGCCGCCATCGGCATTGGCAAACGCGGCCACATACTCGGCTATCAAGTTTCTGACCGTCCGGCGGTCAATGGCTTTCTTGCCGCCATCTTTCAGGTCCCAGAGAGACTTGAACTCGATAAACTGCCCTTCGCCCTTGCTGATTAGACGCTTCAGTTCTGTTGCGGTAAAGAGTTCCTTCATCGCGACCCCTCCACTAAATTAATCTCCTCATCAGTAAGGACGTAGAGGCCATAGACAAGGCGGTCTGTTTCGGACCAAGAGCTTATATTGTCAAAGTGTAGATGCGACACTGTTATTTCCTTCCGCCAGCAGCAGGAGCGGCTTGTGCGGGGCCTTGCGCTTGGTGGCGTCGCTCCAGGTCGCGCCGGGGGCGCGGTTGAGGGAGGCGAAGAGTTTTATCGCGGTTGTGAGTGAGGTCATTACAGAATTTAGCCAAGCATTTCTTGAACGTTGCTCTGTTTCAGAACACCACTACTGCTGAAGAGCCTTTGCAGAGCATCCGGCCCAATAGTGATTTGCAATGGAGATCGAAGTTTTGCATTAACCATCTCTACCAGAGCTTCTGCTTCGAGAAAGATCACTTCGTTTACATCTGTTTCCATTTTCATTGATCTAACAAGATCGTCGTGATCATCAGCAAACGTGCTGGAGATAATGACATAGTAGATGTTTTTAAAAGCTCTTTTCCGCTTCATATCTCTACTTTGTGAAGTGATGTATTCGCGGATTGCTCGGTCGTCAGTCCCTAAGCTGTACCCATTACCTCTAATCTTGGCATCCCAGAGAATTGCGTAGTTGAAATCCTCCGCAAGAGCAATTCCATCGGGCACTCTTCCGTTTCCTTGTCCGAGCAGTTTAGTTTCATACCCTAAGAGCGTAAAAGCGGCATCAACATATTTTTCAAATGCCCTTGGGAGTGAAGTCCCTGAACGAGTGGCTGCATCGACCAAAGCTGGCTCATTTCTGGCGATGGCAGGAAGAATTGAAATGATAGGGGGGAGATAACTGTCTGGTAGCTTATCGATACTGTTGACAGGTATGACTTGCACATTCCCAGTAATTGTCACAGTTGGTGTTGCAGGCTGAAGACTGACTGATTTTTCGAGGTTCCCCTTATACCAGAAAACATGTTCGACCTGATAAAGATCAAAGGAAGTACCGCTAGTCGCAGAAAACAGAACTGCTAGTTCTTCATGAATCTGCTTGAAAGTCACATAATCTGTCGCGATGTCATCCGAAGGCTGCCAAATATTGAGGTCGGTCATCGCTTGGACGCTTGTGGTGTAAAATGCTGGCCACGTTTCTCTTTTCTGGATTTGCCAAAAATATGATAGGAAAAAGGGAATACTCCCAATCTTTGGGGTACCGTATTTAGTGTTGCCAGCATTAACCCATACTTCACCCAATCGCTTGACATAACTGGCAAATGTTTTAATCCTGCTTGAAGCAAGCACTTCATTATCCGGCACAGATAAGGCACTAATCAGTTCCTGCTTACACTCATCAGCATCATCAGCAACATTGACAACCATATTGAAGAACATCTGGCCTTTGATTCCTTTGAAACCCCATAGTTCGTTTTTCTTATTGATGCTATCTACGCTGGACTTGAAATCCTGAACCGATATTTGACCATTAAGAAAATTGGACAGCAGTGGTTGTAACTGAGCTTGAATAACAGCCACACGATTTGCGTCCAATTCAAAATCATCTTCTAAAGGAGTTTTCCCTTCCCTCGAAACAGGTGCATTCAGATATTCTTTCATAACTTCCGCGGCTCGCTGCCGTTGGGTATCATTAAGAATTGGCATTGTTTTCTCCTTCATTCATTAAAAGCAATGTTTTAAGCTCGTCTGCCTATTTAGCACAACCGTTTATGAGTACCATTCTACGATGTAAGTATTCGTTAAATTCGGTAAGGTATGGACGTTTTGTGGGAACTGTAGCTTTAGTTATGATACGGCCTAATTTCCTTCATCCTCTTTTGATTTATTTCTCCGAACAAAAACATCATCGCTATGATCAAATATTTCGGCCCAAAAGTTGGTCTTACAGAAGATTAAACTTGACCCGATGAACCCTGACGAAATAATTACCAATATAATTCTGACAAGTATCGATGACGAAGAAGTTTCACCTGACAGCCATGCTAAATATATGAAAGCACCGATCCAAAAGATAAAAATATAGAACGATAGTAGTGTGTTCACTCTACTCACTGAATACGGATAAGAATGGAGTGGGGAGTACTCGTCAATGCCTTTGCCTGATAGAATTGTCTTATAAAGTTGTCCATGCACTTCATCTTCAAGATAATCTACATGCTTCTCCCAGTTTTCCTGCCAAAATTTACTACCTCTCAGAACAAGTAACCAACACCATGAAGCCACAGCACCCATGGAAGCAAAACAAAAGCCAATATTTCCAAGATGCTCTGTTAATGGTCGCTGTTGTACCACCCAAAAAAAACCGGCAAAGATTGCCGCAATGAATGCCCAAAAATATGTAGCTCGTTTCCAATACATTTCAATTTCGAATTTCCTGATATCTAGCGCAGTCTTTAAAGCGTTTCTTACCAAAAACAGTTTTGGGTTGGTAACGCCAAACATCAACAGCAAATATTTGTCTTTGTCTTCAGGTCGCATCCGATACCCCGACATTATTACCTTTATTAAATTTCTCATAAACCTGCGTAGAAATCCATTTTGTCACCATGCTCTGGAAATCCGCTTCATTCATGAACCGGGAAAATATCTCCTCGTTCTGCTCCATCCGCTCGATAAAATAGGTCTCAAGCAGATTACCAAATACCAGGGCGAACTTATCCTTCGGATTGACCGCTGCTGACTGACGCAAGGTTTCATCCTGCATGGCCGCTTCAATGATCTGATCGAAGAACAGTTGATCGGCGTCGTTAAAGTCAGTGCCGAAGCGTTCGTTAATATAATCGATGAGACGAGAAAGGGTCGTGTGATCTTCCCGCACCGTGCCGGAGCCAACTTCCGTCGGTCCATCGAGGGGCCGGACAAGCCCCTCCTTCAGGCTGATGGAGCCCTCGCTGATCTTCTGAAGTCGGTAGTATTCGAGCCGGACCTCATCGTCGAAGGTATATTGGGGACCGGATTTCCGTTTCGGCAGCTTTGGCGATAGATAGCGCAGGTATGTGTAAAGCTTCTCCAGGTCGGAATCCTGATAGGGGATGATCTGGGAGAGGAAGGCATAGAGGTTGCGGAAAGATGCCAGTTTGCCACGCCACAACTCTGCCTCCTCCTCGTTATTGTCCAAGAGAACTCTGAAACGATCCACAGCAGGGTCGAGGGCAGCGTTCATGGTCTGATGATCGGCAAAACTTTGGCGTTGCTTCGGTTTGAAATAGACTTCACAGAACCGGTCAACCTCCTCGGCAAGATATATTCCGGAAGCGTCCAGTTCTCCCTTTATGGTATACATGCGAGACGGATCAACGTCCGCTCCCATCTCTGCCCCTTCATAGTACTGCTTGAAAGACTCCTGAATCTCTTCGCGGTCGTTGACAAAATCGAGGACAAAGGTGTCTTCCTTGAGAGGGTGGGTACGATTGAGTCGAGAGAGCGTTTGCACAGCCTGGATACCAGAAAGTCGCTTGTCCACGTACATGGTGTGCAGCAGTGGTTGGTCGAAACCGGTCTGGTATTTCTCCGCCACCAGCAATACTTGGTATTCCGACGAATCGAACTTTTCTGGCAACTCCTTTTCCCTCACCCCGTTGTTCATTCCCTCTTCAGTATAGCTTACCGTAGGCAGTTTATCGTCCTGCACTGCGCCAGAGAAGGCCACTAGTGACTTGATCGGATACCCCTTATCCTTTATGTAGCGGTCGAAACTCTGTTTGTAGCGAACCGCCTCCAGTCGTGAACCGGTCACCACCATCGCCTTGGCCCTGCCGCCGATTTTGTGGCGGGTGACAGCGTGGAAATGCTCGACCATCACTTCGGTTTTCTGGGCAATGTTGTGGGGGTGGAGCTTGAGGAAGCGCGCCAACGCCTTGGCTGCCTTCTTGCGATCGACGTTCGGATCATCCTCGGAAGCCTTTAGCAGCTTGAAGTAGGTGGCGTAGGAAGTGTAGTTCTTCAGCACATCAAGAATGAACCCTTCTTCGATGGCTTGGCGCATGGTGTAACGATGGGATGGATCACCGTTACGCCCGAAGACAGCAAATGTCTTGTATTTTGGAGTGGCGGTAAAGGCAAAGAAGCTCAGATTTGCTTGTTTGCCACGCTTGGCCATGTTACGGAACAGCTCCTCCAGTTTCTCATTTCCTTCTTCAGCTGCCTGCCGTTCAGCCTCTTGACGCAGATCTTCACCTCCAAGCACTCCTTTCAGCTCCGTAGCGGTTTCACCGCCCTGAGAACTGTGGGCCTCGTCAATGATCACGGCGTAGCGTCTTGTCGTTAAAGTTCCGGTGCCACTCTCGCCGCGTTCCTCGGCCATCTTGAGCAGTTGTCGAGAAACGAAGGGAAACTTCTGGAGAGTGGTAATGATAATCGGCACCGCGTTTTCCAGTGCCTCAGCAAGCTGCCGCGAACTTTCGTCGATCTTCTCCACCACCCCGCGCTTATGCTCGAACTGGTAGATAGTATCCTGTAACTGCTTGTCCAGTACCACCCGGTCGGTAATAACGATAACAGAGTCGTAAACCCGCTGATTCTGATCATCATGCAGCGACGACAGCCGATGGGCCAGCCAACCGATTGTATTGCTTTTACCGCTCCCAGCAGAATGTTCCACCAAATAGTTTTGCCCTACCCCTTCGTTCTTGGCGGCGTCCACCAGCTTACGCACCGCCTGAAGCTGATGGTAACGGGGGAAAATCATGGTTTCCTTCTTTATCTTGCGCCCATCTTCCGTGCGCTTCTCCTCAATTTGCAGGTGGATGAATCGGGACAACAAATCAAGCAGGCTATCGCGCTGTAAAACCTCTTCCCACAGATAGGCGGTACGATAGGTGCGCCCCGTTGGATCTGCCGGGTTACCAGCGCCGCCAGCGCAGCCCCGGTTAAAAGGGAGGAAATACGTTGCTGTACCGGCTAGTCGTGTAGTCATGAATACCGATTCGGTATCCACGGCAAAATGGACTAGCGTTCTTCGTTTGAAATCGAAAATCACTTCGCGCGGGTCACGGTCGTGGCGGTACTGATGTTTGGCGTTGTCTATTGTCTGATTAATCAGAGGGTTTTTCAGTTCCAGCGTGGCAATTGGAATACCGTTAAGGCTAAGGGTAACATCAAGGGACTTTTCAGAACGGGAGGTGAAGTGGAGCTGCCTGGTGATGCCAAGTCGGTTGGCTTTGTAGCGTTCTTCAAGTTCCGGGTTAAGCTCATGGGCCGCTTTAAAAAACGCCACCCGAAGGGTACGCCCATAGCATTTGAAACCGTGTCGCAGCGTTGCCAGTGATCCGTTGGTATCCATCCACTTGCACAGGTCGCCAATGATCTGGTCACCGGTACGCTCCCCGTGCAGTGCCTCCAGTTTGGCCCACTCCTTCGGATACCGCATCTGAACAGGTGGTGATAATAAAGTGGATTAACTCCGTCGTGTGGCCGGAGAATATCGTAGGCAGGACTTGTTACCCCTTCATACCCTGACACGCCAAAAGCGCCCATCCACGCGAGTAGTTTGTTTACAACCAAATCGCCAGGTTTCACAAGCCAGTAATTGTCAGTTGTCGTAGCTTTATTCCCTCTTGCTTCTATATCTTTTCGAGGGAGTACACCTACCTCAGTATAAAGGGAGAGCAACTCAAAATCGTTATCAGGTGGTGCTGGTTCTGTAACAAGACGAAACAAATATTTGACTCGTTTTGTTTTCCAATTTATCGGAATTGGTCCCAGCCACTCAACGCCAGAGTCCTTCATTTGATTATTGGGGATCAATCCACGGGTAACAGCGCAAGTGATGAGTACTCGCCGTTTTTCTTCCAGCAAATCCAACAGACGCTGCTTGGCAGCCAGCATAGCATCAAGCTTTGCAGTTGCCTGGTCGAGGTAAGATGCGATGGCGCGTTGCTCCCTCTGTGACGGAAGCACTACATCCTTGTCATAGGCTGTTTCACGATTCAGACCTGGAACTGCAGCCTCGTTAGAGCCCTCGTCAAGTTGAAGCGTTTGCAAAAGCCAGAAGACCCAGCGGAGATCATGAATAGTTGTTGAAGAATCAATAAAAAAAGTCGTGTCAGAAGCGAAACATGGTTTAGTACTCCAATTTACTTTTCCATACGAGCCTTTACGTCCGACAATGATCGCAGGGCCGCTTACGTTGTGACGGGAAAACATCGCATAAGGGCCGTTTGAGCCGAATACATGAAAGGTGCCTTCTTGTGGTTCATCAGCGGGAAGTGCATCTCCATAACCAAATCGAGTGATGAACTTCAATTTAGCATGCTGCCATGTCACGACGTCACCTCTCTCAGAAGCCGCATAATCTCCTCTTCTGCTTGCTTCAAATCGGCATCAATCTCCTTCAGTTCTCGCGGTGGAGTAAATCTGAAGAAATGACTGTTAAAATTAATCTCGTACCCCACCTTGTCCTTGCTCCGGTCCATCCAGGCATCGGGGACGTGAGGAACAACTTCTCGGCTAAAATATTCGTTAACATCATCCTTGAGTGGAATGTTCTCAAAGTCACGCAAGGCACCGTCTGGCTCGAAGCCCTCATCGCGGCCTCCCTTGAGTATTGGCTCTGCATCTGGATCTCTCTCAGTGAACACATCTCTGAAAAGTTTGAGTTCGGGTGCCTTCCATTTGGATCGACATTCGCGGAGGATATCTTGGATACGTTTGCTAATTACATTCCAGTCGCGATGTGGTTCACGACCAAGGGCTTTATCAATTGCCTGCACATCGTCAAGCAAGTGAGGGCAGGCGTCGAGAAAACGGGCTTTGTCGTCAATAGTCATTTGATATCTAAGCCGAAGTGGACGGTCTACTGTAACGCGGGTGTAACCAAATTCGTTATTATCAAAAACCATTGATATGGGATTAACTTCAACTTTTTGCGATTCAAGTGCATCGGGCACTGTTGCATTAGGCGGGATGAGTTGCAAATCAACACGTCGGCCGAGCTTATCCGTCCACTCCACAATCCGCCATTCTTCCATCGTTCCAAACGCTTTAACTATGTCGCTGATCTGATCCGGTGTACCGTCTTCGCCATTACCAATCATACGTTTTTTATTGCCCAGATTTTTGCGAAGCGGGACATAGATGTTACGGGCGTCAAATAGCTGTATTTTCCCCTTACGTCTTGCATTCTTTCGGTTGGTGAGAATCCAGACATAGGTGCTGATTCCTGTGTTGTAGAACATCTGCTCCGGCAGGGCAACGACCGCCTCCAGCCAGTCATTCTCAATGATCCACTTACGAATTTCGCTCTCACCAGAGCCAGCGCCTCCAGTAAATAAAGGCGATCCACTGAAAACGATGGCCAGTCGTGAGCCGTGCTTGTGTTGGCCGGGCAACACCAGCTCAAACTTGCTGATCATGTGCTGAAGGAAGAGGAGCGCCCCGTCGTTGACTCGTGGCGTCCCAGCGCCGAAACGGCCACCAAAGCCGAGTTTTTCGCTTTCGCGCTGAATCTCCTTCTGCTGTTTCTTCCAGTCCACACCAAAGGGAGGATTGGAGAGAAAATAATCAAAATTATCTTCACTGAATTGATCTTCAAGAAAAGTGTCACCAAAGCGGACGTTGTCACCGCCGCCGTTGTGATCAACCTGTTTCATGAGCATGTCGGATGCAGCGGTAGCAAAGGCCCGCTTGTTGTAGTCCTGGCCGTAGACGAAGAGTCGGGCCTCCTTATGGTGATCGCGCAGGTAGTTTTGCGCCTCGGCGAGCATACCTCCGGTGCCGCAGGCGGGGTCAAGGAGCTTACGCACTGTGCCGGGCATGGCAAGCAGCTTGTCGTCATTTATGAACAACAGGTTGACCATGAGACGGATGACTTCGCGCGGAGTGAAGTGATCCCCGGCGGTCTCGTTGGCAAGTTCGTTAAATTTGCGGATGAGGTTTTCGAAGATCAACCCCATATCCTCATTCTTCACGACAGTAGGATGCAGATCAATCTCGCAGAACTTGGAAACAACGAGGTAAAGAATATTTGATTCGCGCATCTTCTCGATCTCGTTGCCAAACTCGAAATAATCGAAAATGCGGCGGACATTCGCCGAGAAGCCGTTGATGTAGCTGACCAGGTGCTTGTCAATATGGTCGGGGTCGCCTTTGAGCTTTTCGAAAGTGAGCGGGGAATGGTTGTGGAAGCGCTGACCAGCGGCATTGTTAAGCATTTTGTCCAAGCCATCGTCGCCAAGCTTGCCATCTTTACGCCGGTCGTATTCGGCCAGCACTTTTGCCTTGGTAGGCTCCAGAACGCAGTCGAAACGGCGAAGCACTACCAAAGGGAGCATGACTCGCTCATACTGTGGTGGCCGGTAGGGACCGCGCAGAAGATCGGCGATGTTCCAGATAAAATTTGCGAGTTCGTGATGGTTCATGGTAGTTCTCCAGAAAAAGCATTTTCAGTAGGCATATATCTCAAATCGTTAAACTCAACTATCCGGCTCAACCTCAGTATTTACATAAACCTGCCACCGGCGATCCCTCTTGGCTCCCTTGGTACTTATCCTTGGTGTTAAAGCTGTCGGGATTGGCCGTTTCGAACGAACATAGTCAGCAAGAGGTGCTGCCAAATCCTTTTCACCAACCAGATCCAACAAATAGCCGAGCCTCTGTGCATATGAAACAGGAGACAGTTCGGCGACCTCGACAAGTCGTTTGGGATCGATTCGTTCCGCTAATTCAATCAAGATAGTTGCCACATTATCCAGGCCTGCAGAATGATTGACGTAGCCGACCACATCAAGGGCAGTTGCTTCGGGTGTTGCCACTTTTATGGTCCCGGCTGATGTATTTCGCAACTCAGTTGGAATTTCTGCAGCATTCTTCCGAAAGACAAACTCGACCCTGACTTTGCCGCAGTTGATCGGCCTGCGAACCTTTGCCACTATGACTTGAAAGACCTGCGGTCTCTGATGTGCAGCCCCATGATATTCCGCTGCACTCAGGAGCCCCGCATAATAGACCTCTCCCAAATGTGCCATGAGATATGGGATAAACTGGGCTGGGGGCACGCAACCAATTATCCGGTGCATTGGTAACAGAATGACGTAAAAACCACGGTAAGGCATTGCTATCTCGCCTTTTTTCTGCAGACGATGCAACGCCGATTTGACCGCAATCTCAGAAGAACCGGACAGCTTCAGAAATTCCTGGTAACTGAAACATGAGCGGCCTTCTGCAGCTAAACTGTCGACTAGCTCAAGATACATACACTGATCTCTAACCTGTTTGAATTTGGCGCATAAATTAGCACGCGCTGCTTATATTTGCAAATAATCAATGTGAATTTGTATTCATCAGGTGTCTCGCTGGTTCTTGAAGGAGTCGGGAAATTTTATCGGACAAAATAACTGGTTTTTTTGTCGCAAAAACCTTTTTTACGACAAAAGAATCAGGAGAATAGCCAGCGCTATTATCGCTTGCTGACCGAGTTGATGCCGGATTGGGAGTTTCAGAAAACACGTTTAGACAATCTCGCGGAGAATTTGCTGAATGACTATTCTTGGTCAGTGTCTTCCGGTTAGGTCCTTGCAAAGCTCTTTGAGAAAATAAAAAGTTGTAAAATCAGTGTGATACCGTATTTCTTACTTGACATTTAGTGAAAAATTCGGGGCGCGCATTCGTAACTATCCAATATTACAGGAGTTACGATATGCGACCATTCAAGAGGCTGAAACAACGACGAAAATCACGTGCTTTCAAATTGATTCTTGCCCCTGTTTCTGAGAGATTCAAACTAGATAACACACTTGAATCCAGGGGGTACCGCCCGTTGCAAATGTCTTTTGATGATCAGCTCAAAGCTCTGATCTATTATCACCTGCAAGAGTATGCCTCAGGGAGCGAACTTCTTCAGGCTTTAGAGCAGGACAACTTTGCCAAGGAGTACATTGCTCCCCCAAAGGGTATCAAGAAAAGCTCTTTCTTTGAGGCAATGAACACCAGGGGGCTTGAGCAGCTTGCTGAGGTGTTCAGCCACCTTGTCAAGCAAGCAGGTAAGGCGCTCCCAGTTGAATATGCTCACCTTGGCAAACTGATATCCATAGACGGATCACTGATAGATGCTGTTCTGTCAATGGAATGGGCAGATTACCGAAGCGGTTCAAAAAAAGCCAAGGCTCATATCGGCTTTGATATCAACCGGGGCATCCCCCGGAAGATATACCTCTCTGACGGCAAAGAAGGTGAACGTCCCTTTGTTGATAAAATCATCGACAAAGGCGAAACCGGTGTCATGGATCGCGGCTATCAGTCTCATGACCACTTTGACCAGTGGCAAGCCGCCGAAAAGTTCTTTGTCTGCCGTATTCGGGAGAATACCCATAAAACAGTCATCAGCGAGAATGCCGTCAATCCTGATAGTATCGTCTTCTACGACAGAGTCGTGCTGCTCGGCACCAAAGGTATAAGTCAGACTGAGAAAGAGCTGCGCCTTGTTGGCTACCGAATAGACGGCAAGGATTACTGGGTTGCTACCAACCGATACGACCTGACTGCTGAAGAAGTGGCCGAAGTTTACAAGCTGCGCTGGAACATAGAGACCTTCTTCGGCTGGTGGAAGCGGCATCTCAAGGTGTATCACCTGATTGCCCGAAGCAAATATGGTCTCATGGTGCAACTGCTTGGCGGCCTCATCACCTATCTGCTGCTCGCCATCTATTGCCGGGAGCAGCACAACGAACCGGTCAGCATCTCCAGGGTACGAGAACTACGCAATCAAATAGCAAATGAAGCAGCAGCAGAGCTGAAAGAAAGTACAAGAAAACATGGCAAGTCAAACAAGATCAGACAGTTAAAGAAAAAGAAACGCCGTGCAAAAACCTAACCGGAAGATGCTGATTCTTGGTATGTATTATTTCCATCCTAAGCTGCTGCTAGAGAGGGCAGAATGCATAAGAAAAAGTAAGGCTAACATTTTATTTGCACTATAACACTAGCCATGTTAGTGTGCATAAAAACTGTTAAAAGGGGTGGGTATGAAAAGCCTATTACGCGATTTTGAACGCCACCTGAAAGAAAACCTGGACATAACCGCTACAACGAAAAAATGGGAAGGTGTTGACAGCCTCCCTTTCTTTCTACGAGATTCCTACACATTTTATGCAGTTTCCCTGCTGAATACCCCCTGTCTGTTGATGGTTGCGCGCGACAATAACGAGCAGACTCCTGCAATCATTCGAAAACAAATGTTGCAAGTTCAAGCGAAATGGGATGGAGAAGTGATCTACCTTTGTTCGTCGGTTTCTGCCTACAACCGCAAGCGACTAATCGAGCAGAAAGTCCCTTTTGTAGTGCCCGGCAATCAGATGTATCTTCCGATGCTCGGCATCGATCTTCGGGAACATTTCAGGCAAATTCGGTCAGCCGCTCCCGGCAAGCTGAGCCCTTCCACTCAAGCGGTTGTATTGCATGCGCTACTGCACGAACCAAAGGATTACACGCCATCCCGGCTGGCAAACCAGCTAGGATATACGGTGATGACGTTAACGCGGGCCTTTGATGAATTGGTGTCCCTCGGGCTGGGAGAAGTGGTCACTGAGGGGCGGGAAAGAGTACTTCGCTTTAGCGATGGGAAAAAAGACTTGTGGCAAAGATCACGAGAGTTCATGCGCAGCCCTGTAAAGAGACGAATAATCATACGCCCCCCTGAACAAAAGTGGTGCGGGGTTTTCGCAGGGTTGACGGCATTGGCGCACTTTACCTTGCTTGCGTCTCCTTCCATCCCGGTATATGCGGTGGGTCTGGACGATTGGAAATCGATGAAGCTTATTAACGCTATCGTGGAGCTGCCAGCTGCGGAACCGCAGTCGCATGAAGTTGAAATATGGAATTATTCGCCGCTCCTATTTAAGGGAGAAGATGACGTGGTTGATCGCTTCTCTCTTTACCTGAGCTTGCAGGATAACGTTGATGAGCGGGTGCAGTCCGCTCTCGAAAAGATGATGGAGCAAGTCGTATGGTGAGAGGCATTGAACGGTTCAAAGCACATTTTGCGCCATTTGCAGATAGGTATGTGCTGATTGGTGGAACGGCCTGCTCCCTTGTAATGGAAGATGTTGGATTGGAGTTTCGGGCAACCAAGGATCTCGACATCGTCCTGTGCGTGGAAGCGCTGGATGGTGATTTCGTGACGGCTTTTTGGCAGTTTATTGGCAACGGCAAATACAAGATTCAAGAGAAAAGCACAGGCCAGAAACAGTTTTATCGGTTCAAAACCCCTGAAGACGATTCCTTTCCAGTGATGCTGGAATTATTTTCGCGCGTGCCGGACGCTTTGACCATCGGTGACGACAGCCATCTGACCCCAATTCCGATGGATGAAGAGGTATCCAGTCTCTCAGCCATCCTGCTGGATAAGGACTACTATGCATTTATCCATGCCGGGAAACAGGAGACAGACGGTTTACCCGTACTTGGGCCGGCCTACCTGATTCCACTGAAGGCACGAGCCTGGCTAGACCTGAAGAAAAGGCGTGAAGCCGGCGATGCGATTGATGATAAGGACGTAAAGAAACATAAGAATGACGTGTTCAGGCTGTATCAGATCGTCGACCCAGGGCAATCAATTGGTCTGCCAGCCTCCATTAAGGAAGATCTGCGGCATTTTTTTGATGAAATAGAGAGTGATCAGAGTGTGGATTTGAAAAACTTGGGGTTAAGAAGCAGGAGTCTTAGCGAGGTTCTCAGGGATCTGCGCTCAATTTATGGCGTTGGTGGTTGATCGTATATCAGTGTGAGCAACACTTTGTCCTGGATAGCCCGATGAATAACTTATTTTTTAGGCACTTCGTCAAATTGTGGAAGAAATGACATCTTCAAAGAAAAAAGATCCCGTCAGCCGTGAGCTGTTGTATGAAGAAGTCTGGGCCGAGCCAATGACGAAGGTTGCCCTGAAGTACAATGTATCGTCTAGTTTCCTTGCCCGCATCTGCACACGATTGAAAGTCCCTCGGCCACAAAGGGGCTACTGGGCAATGTATGCGACCGGCAAACGCCCCAAGAAGCCGCCATTGCCAGTTGCCAATCCGGGTGATGAGTTGGAATGGGCGCGTGACGGTTATGCAAGAGTTGCTCAACTGCCTCCACCGCAGGTGCCGCAAGACAGCAGTGGTAAAATAAGCCGGCGGCGATCACTTCCGCAACAGCACCCGCTGCTTGAAGGTTTCAAAGAACTCATGACCGGAGCAGGCGAGAACCGCAACGGTTTCCTCAAGCCAAGGAAATACCTGATAGCTGACATTATTGTCTCAAAGGAAAGCCTGGAGCGGGCGATCGACGTGGCAAACACCCTGTATCTGTCCTTTGAAAGACGTGGTCATTCCGTCATCCTGGCACCGTATGGACAGAACCTGCATCGCCATGAGGTAGATGAACGAGAAAATTGTGGACGTCGCAATGAACATTATTACTCGGATCTCTGGAGCACTTCACGGCCGACCGTTATCTTCATCGGCACCGTGGCTTTTGGCGTGACCATATTCGAGATGAGCGAGAATGTCGAAGTGGAGTATCAGGATGGCAAGTACACCCGGGTATCGGAACTTCCGGCCAAGAAACCGAGACGTTATGAATCATATTCCTGGCGAAGCATGTCTGACCTGCCGAGCAGGCGGTTGTGCGTGCAGGTGTACTCTCCCTATCAGAGAGTCACATGGGTGCGGCAGTGGCGCGAGTCGAAAACCGGCAACTTCCCGCGAAAGCTTGCAGACCTGGTAAAAGAGCTTGAAGCCGAAGCAGCAAACATCGTCAAGCGTTTTGAGGAAGGTGAGCGCCAAGCCGAGATCGAACGGCAGCGACGGGAAGAGGAGAGGCGCAGGCAGGCCCTGGAAGAGGCTGAACGCCGGCGCCTCAAATCGATCAAGGACAGCCGGGATGAGTTGTCCGAGATCATAAATGCTTGGGCGAAGGCAAAAAGGATCGAGGAATTCTTTGCCGACGTTGAGCGTCGAACTGCCGACATGGAGGATGACCAGAGAGAAACTGTAATGGATCGGCTGATGCTGGCACGCAAGATGGTCGACACTACGGATGCTTTGAAATGGCTTGCATCATGGAAATCGCCGGAGGAAAGAAATTTAAGCCGTTAGCAACATGTCGTTAATTGTCGCGAACTGTCGTGAATGCAATTGCATGGTGACTTTTTGGCAACAGAACCCGGTTTTCTGCAGGACGGGTCCTTTGCGTCAGAATTCAATGACGAGTTTGTGGTCGTACTGCGGATTGACCTCCACATCCTTGTAACCGTAAGGATTCACGACCACCCGAGTTTTGCCGAGAGCGTAGTCGAACGAGTTGTGGGTATGGCCATGAATCCAGAGATCCGGGCCATGATCGATGATCTCATTGGAAATGTCGGTCATGAAGGCACAGTTGAGGCTGTCTCCCCGGAACCGCTCATGAATAGACAGGGGTGATACGCCATGGTGTGTTACCACGACAGTCTTCTTTTCGCCGGCTGTTGCCAGTGCCTCAAAGATATAGCGTTTCGATTCCTGAAACAGATCAACCGTCTCCTCCGGCATGAGCCGCATCCCGTCAGCCTTTCTGATTACGACAAAGTCGTTCATGTTCTTCCGGGCATACTGCATCTTGAAGAAATCCTTGTCCAGGAAATCCGTCCAGAGGGTTGCCCCGACAAACAGGACACTGTTGATCTCAACCGATTCATTTTCAAGAAAGTGAACGTTCTTGGGAAACGACAGCTTGGCTTTCAGCTCCGGGATACGTCCAAAGAAGTCGTTGTGATAGAAAAAGTGATTCCCCTCCACATAGATGACTGCCATGAACCGCTTGGCAAGAAGGCTGATGATCTTGAGCCAGGTTTCCTGACGGTGAGCAAGGCCGATGTCGCCGGCAACCAGGGCAACGGTTTCCATGTCAGTCGGAAGAGGCGGGATCACCATGCCGAGGATACGATCAATCTTGTTGGCCGGCCAGAATTCGGCATGAAGATCGGAAAATGGGCGGACTAACATATTCTCTCCATAAAATGTTGCAGTGCCCCCATACTCAAGCCTGCTATACGAGGTAGATGCCATAAACAGCCCTGAAATGGATGATTAATTGGACGAGTTATTGGGACTTGCCGGAAACAATCCGATTACGGCACCATAATAGTAACCTAAAATGGAGCTGTGCTTAGAATCTTTTTGATTTCTAGCATGGCTGTCAAAATCTCATACCTCGCATCCCGCAGCCAGTCGTATCAGCATCAACCGATAATTGTGGCTCACCTTGAGATTTTTCAAGGCTGCTTCCATGCTGAAACCGTACCCGCGTACCTGGCGATCCTCCATCTTCTCAGCACGATAGCAGAATTCCCGCTCATCCCAGGCGATGTTAGCCTCAAGCTGTGGAGACGGGCAGTCCGGCGGTCGGACGTAAGACGCGTGCTTTTCAAGCCCCTTGATCTTGCGGTAGCACCCTGGAAAGTCACGACGCACTGCCTCCAGCACCTCACCGTCGCTGACCGTCGTGATGGCGCCGGCGGCCTCGACGAGGTCGAACCCCCAACCGGCACACCATTTAGCAAAGGAGAGGGAGCGTTTGCGCAGGTACAGGTTGATGCTTGCGGGTACGGAACCTTTGGCCGGCCGACCCCGTTTCCCCGGCATAATCACTCCCCGTTTCACCAGAACGGCGTGGGGGTAATCGGCCTTGCGCGAACCGATGATCCGGGTGATTTCCACGACGGAGAATCCCTTCTGGTGTGATGTACAGAGTCGGCTCTCGACTTGCTCGAACAAGGCCGGATGTCCTGAAAGGACATGGTAGCGGTAGGCGATGACTGCGGCTTTCGACGGCATGGTGTTCTCCTGCAATTTTCAGTAATAGATCACTTTTACTTTGTAAAAGTAATATAGAGAAATTCTACCACTGTTCGGACAGGACATTCGGAGCCTGTTCTAGTCTGTTTTCGACATGCGATTGTTCCGATTTCTTCTCCCTAGGTTCCTGTTGCAACGGGACAATGGCCTTTACCATTCGCAGTATTGTCTGCGATTTTTCCGCTTCGAGTTGTGCGCAGGAAAGTCCCAGAGCCTTCGCCTTGAGAGGAACAAGCATATAAGATTCACGTTTAGCTTTGCCATTACTGGAGGTAATGCTCATCGGGCACAAGAATTCCCTATTCCCCAGCAGTTCGGTGGCAATAGCGTTGTGTTCGCGTGCCAAGGTCATGACCACAGAAAACAGAATGTCTTGTCGTGCTATGACATTGGCATGGACCGCAAGCAGGGCCGGTTGCCGGGGGAATGCCCGGTGGAGCAGTTTGTATAGACCCATGGCGCTGCAAAACACATAACCGTCCGGCGTTGACACGGCATTCCACCACCCACCGATAACCTGGTTGACGTTTTCATTTATGACGTCGATTATTTTCTCAGATTTAAACCACCCAGAGATGTCCACAAGCAGCGGCTTGCTGTAGCAGTATGCCCCGAAGTGCGAAAGATTCGGGTCACGATTTGCTGTAACCGGAGCTTCGGACAGGTCATGCTTTGTCAACAATTCCTCCTGTTTGGCGACGCGATCAGCAGCTACAGCGGCGGAGAATTGTCGAGCCAGTTCCATTTGGCGTACTTCCTGGTCGGCTTCCTTAAGTCTCGCGTCAAGCGTGTGCTTCTGAACATGAAAGTGATGGTTCTTTACGGCCCTGAGTATCTCAGTACCATTCCGCAGGCCTTTGAACTCCTGAATTCCGGTCAAAAATCGCAAACGACCGATGGACAACCTCCGAACTTGTCAAGAAGTTCCAGTATTCGACAGATAACCGCCCACTCCGGACGTTTGATCGAATAGTTGTTGTCGATAGTCCGGCTATAGAAATCCACGATCTCCTGGTTATCAAATACCGGTGGGATCCGCCAATCGGCTATCACTGGCTCTGGTTTCGTGGGAACTGTTTCTACACTATCTTGCCAATTACTGCTGATCTGGGCCAATGACAAGACTTCTCTTTCATCCTCTTTACGGTTAACTGGCTCAATGCGCTCTTCCTGCCAAAAGAAAACTACATAAATGAAGACGACTATTGCGATGAAACTCATTATTACACAAAATTCACTTAGCATCTGATCCCTTCTTCCAGTTATTGCCCCGATTTATTTTAATATTGACGGTTATTGGCTATACCCTGTTCGGTCCTGCCATTTTTATGCAACTAAGACGTTCAATGTCTCTGTCTCCCATGCACGCAACTTGGCCATTGCTGTTATTGCGATGGATGGCGCTATGCCTGTCGGCAGACCTTCTCGTGCTGCTGAGCAGTATTCCTCCCGTTTTTCCTCCGACAATGATTCCCATAATGTATTCATTGCCGCGACCTGCACTTCCTCCCGGGCCTTCAGCTCGGCTTGTTCTGCTTCAAACCCTGACTTGTGCCGTTGTGAGGACTCAGCCAGCGCTATTCGCTCTGCATGGGGCAGATACCAGTCGGGCACAACCAGGGCTGCACATAGTGAATGGAGGTAGCCGCCGGGGTTCTGCTTGTCCTCCCGGCACCGCCGCCAGGTTTCGGCGGCTATATCGACTGCCAATTGCAACCGCTCATGACCATGCCGATTCACCAGTACATCCAGTTCCTTGTCTTTGATCTTTGCCAGAGGAGTTCCGGACAACAACAACCGGATCTTTTCTGTTATTGTCTTTTCTTCTCTCTTCTTGTCTTCTCTGTTCTGCTGCGTGACGTCACGTGACATGGTAGCGTGACTGTCACGTGACAGCTGAGACGGTGCCGGCAGTGCGAGTATTTTCTCCCGCTCATTCTGCCGATGCCTTTGTTGCCGCTTTCGATCCTGTTCCCGTTTTGCTTCCAGCTTGTCTTCACTCTGGTACTTGCCCCAGTTCTTGATGAAGATGGCGCCGTCCTGCCGATCGATCATGTCGAGTGCGGCCAGGGTTGCCAGTCCAAGCTGGACTGTGGGAAGGGGGATGTCAGTGACCATGCTGAGGGTTTCTGCCGTGTACGGCAGGCTGTCGGATACCATGAGGTAGCCGCCCCGGTTGCATTTACCCGCTTCAGCCAGCATGAGCAGCCAGAGTAAGACGAGGGTGTTCCCTTCCGGTCCCTTACGGATCATTTTGATTTTGCGGTGATCAAGGATGTTGCACATGACTTTTATCCAGTCCATCGGTGCTCCTTGTCATTCAATGTTGACCATTGTCTGGCCGTTTCGGAACATCGGGCTTTCTCGGATGAGTTCCCGGATACTTTCTACACGCCAGGCTGTAATTCGGGGGCCTAATTTTACCGATTGAGGGTAGCGTCCGGATTTCACCTCGGCCCACCAGGTGCTCTTCGATACCGGTATGATCGGGGGAATGGGTGGATCGGCCTTGGCGTCGCCGATGATGTTGGGTAGCCGGACAAAGCCGGTTTCCGGCAAGGTGGGGGTGATGATTCCCATATGTTCTGCCTCCGTGTTTATTGATTGGAGATCCTGCGCCGGACGTTCGGTTGGCAGACCGACGCCTGACTGGTGTTCGACAGGGCGAGGCAGTTAAGGAAATATTGCTAGGGTCTAAGGCGTGTGCGGCAGGATGATACGTGCCGCCGATGGTGACGTTTCAGCATAAAGGCCATTACCTTTGCAGGTGATGGCCTATCCACAAAAACGTTATGAAGAGATTTTTGTCTCAATCAGGATAAACTACTCCTTCTCGCTGCAACGATGACTGCAAGACGTACCATTAGATACCTGCAGAAACAAATGCAACGCGAAGGCCGTACCCTGAGAGACTAAGTGCCCGCCGGTAAGTCACTATAAGGCGGACGGCGTTTTGCCTGCCTCCATGTAGACAGGTGACTATCGCGTCATATCCTCGGCCATTGGCATGGTGGCTTGGAGGAGTGACTGAATGCCCTTGCGGTGCCCGCATTCAGTTACGATACTCTGTTCCCCCGGTTCAACTGGGCAATGTTGATTCGCCGGTTAGTTTGACCTGATGCTCATATGCCCGAAGCATCGGCCAAAGTTTTGTAGTTGTCACCGTCCTGAACGCTGGGCAGAGCAATCAGGACTGAATGTAGGCGACAAATGTCGCCAAGTCTCATGTGGTGGCCTTTGACCCCGCCATGTCGAGCGGAATCAACCTATGTGAGACGGTATAATACTATTTCAGACGGCAACGTCAAGAACAAAATAGATAATTTGTCTTTATATATCAGTATGTTACATGCAGAAACCTGCTGCAACATACTGACAATATGTCATCAACATCGTGAAGTCATTATTTGGCCGCCCGGTCAGATAGTTGTATGACTATTGCACCAGTTTTCAAATTATCGAGATAGTCAGCCCACGTCTGCATCATCTTTTTCCGTGCCGCCAGATGAGTCGTTCGATTGTAGGCGCGGCCGAGCGAATCTCTGACGACATGGGCCAGTTGGTGTTCGATAATCTCAGGTTGAATGTGCAAGACTTCCTCTAGGATTGTTCTGGCCATGGCTCTGAAGCCGTGGGCGGTCATTTCGTCCTTGTCATAGCCCATGCGCCGAATGGCCTGATTGATCGTATTGTCGCTGATCGGCTTCAGGTTGGTGGTCATGCTCGGAAAGAGATATTTCCCTCCACCAGTTACCGGTTTCAGCGTCTTCAGAATTTCAACTGCCTGCTGTGCCAGCGGAACAAGATGCTTTTCACCTTTGCGCGATTCTTTCAGACGCTTCTTGAGCTTCATTCGCTCGATAGGTACGTTCCATTCACCTGCGTCCAGGTCGAACTCGGTCCATTCTGCCAAGCGTAATTCACCGGGTCGAAGAAAAACAAGCGCAGACAGTCGCATGGCGCACTTGACTGTGAACGAGCCATCGTAATCATCAATGGCCCGCAAAAAAGGGCCAACTTCTTTGGGATCGGTGAGGGCTGCGTGGTGTTTGGGGATGACCGGTGTCAGCGTGCCTCTCAAGTCTGCAGTGCAATCGCGCTCAGCCCGTCCGGTAGCGACGGCATACCGCAAAACCTGCCCGCAGATAGATTTGACCCGGTGGGCCGTTTCAATCTTTTCACGCGCTTCGATCTTACGAAATACCTGCAGCATGTCGGTCGCTTTGAGTTCTGAAATTGCTCGTGCTCCCACATGAGGAAATACGTCGCGCTTTAGGCGGCTGATGACCGTAGCGGCGTGGGTTGCTGCCCAGACCGGCACCTGGCGGTTGTACCACTCCAGGGCAATTGCCTCGAAAGTTTCCGTTTGCTGGGTCTGTGATTGTTTTTCGGCTTTGCGGACATCGCCCGGGCTTATTCCGTGGGCAAGCAGTTTTCGAGCATCCTCACGGCGCTGGCGGGCTTCTGCGAGAGAGATTTCAGGGTAGGTGCCAAGGGAGAGCAGCAGTTGCTTGCCGTCGAAGGTATAGTTGAAGTGCCAAAGCTTCCCGCCTGTCTTCTTTACGAGAAGCACCAGGCCATACCCATCAGCCAGCTTGTAGTCTTTGTCTCTGGGTTTTGCGTTCTTTACCTGCACGTCAGTCAGCGGAACTACTCGTTTCGGCATAAGTCACCTCGTTTTTATGGTATCCGAAAATTTTTATGGTATTATGGATAAAAAAGTACCATAAAAAACACCGGATGTCAAAAGACGGGGCTGGATGTGCCTGGACGCAAAAACAGCAAAAGCCCCTGATTTATCAGAGGCTTTCGGACTGTATCGGACTTCGCCAGATTGCTAAATGGCGGAGAGAGAGGGATTCGAACCCTCGGTACGCTATTAACGTACACACGCTTTCCAGGCGTGCTCCTTCAACCGCTCGGACATCTCTCCAGGAAAAAGGAAATATACTGCAATTATATATGTCTTGTAAAGAAATTTATCTGGCAGGGTCGTCAATGATGAGATCTTTGGCGATATTTTTTCCACAGAGAAAACAGAACAGCGCCGCAATCAGTATGGCTGCGACTGTTGAAAGCAGTGCTTTGCCCAGTCCAAAATGGTCAGAGAGAAAACCTATGAATGCCGGAGAGATAGCATCTCCCAAGGCATGAATAACAAAAATATTTGCGGCAAAGGCCATTGCCCGCATGTCGTGTCGGGTTACATTGACAATCACGGTATTCAAGGGGCCGGTGTTCAGAAAGAGGCAGAACTCTGCCAGAAATATCCCGGCAAGAGTGAGGGTGAGATTGGTGGCTGTCAGCGCCAGAATCAGTGCCGGTATCCCGAAGATGAAACCCCAGCCTGAAACCAGCAGATAACCGTCGGGCCGCTTTTTTTGGTAATAATCTCCGAGCCAGCCGCCGACCAGTGTGCCGATAATCCCGGCAACAACCGTCAGTCCGCCGAATAGCAGGTTGGCGCGTTCTACGCTCAAGCCGTGAATTCGGTTAAGAAATGTCGGCAGCCACTGGGCCATCCCGCCCATTGCAAAGGTCATAGCCGTCATCGCCAGGGTGTTAAGCATAAAGGAGCGATTTTTAAACAGGGTCGTATAACTGCTGCCGCCCGATCTCACCTCTTTTTTAAACTCAACCGTTTTGAGGAATGCCAGCGGCAGTACCAATAGAAGTCCCGGTGCTCCGACCATAAGGAACGCCGTCTGCCAACCGAAACGGGCACCGATGACTCCGCCAAGCAGATAACCGAGCGCGCTGCCTAAAGGGATAGCCAGGTAGAACCAGGAGAGGACCCTGCCCCTTTTTTCCTGCGGAAAATAGTCAGAGATCATCCCGGGTGCAACTGTGCCGAAACTCGCTTCGCCGACTCCAACAAGTGAACGGGCTCCAAGAAGCTGATTATAGCCGGAGGCCATGCCAGCAAGTACTGTTGCCAGGCTCCATATTCCCAGACCGCTGGCCGCGAGGCGCACTCTGCCCCCCTTATCGCCAAGCCAGCCGAATATGGGGGCGGCACACATGTAGACTACCATGAAGGCGCTACCCAAAAGCCCCAGCGAAGTATCAGAGATCTGCAGGGATTCTTTGATGAGCGGAAAAACCGCATAAAGAACCTGGCGATCGATGTAGTTCAGCATGTTGATTGTTAGAAACAGTCCGAGTGCGTAGCGACGGTAGCCGAGTGAGAGAGAATTTATCATAATGTGAATGTCTGGGTGGTAGTGCTTTGTTGCAGTCGGTCGAGAAGCTCCTTGGCCGTGAGCATAGCGGTGGTAAAGCCATCTTTGCAACTGCGCGAAATTTCGTTGGGTTCGCCATCTTCACCCCATGGCCAGCCGGTATTCACCAGTGCCCTCAGGACTTTTTCCAGTTCATCCCGTTGCTGGTGGAGAGCTGATATCTCGGCCAATGCTATTCTTGCCTGCAAAAGCTCCTGCTCAGCATCGAATTTGATGCCGATCAGGTAGTTGCCGTTATCCATGAGATCCACCCGGACGATTTTACCCAAAGCTAAAACCGGCGGTGCTTCAAGGTCTATAACCATTTCCATGGCGGTTCCCACCGATAATTCCTTATAAATCTCCATCCCGACGCCAAACGGGCTGATATCGACGGTGCGACCAAGCGAAACAGGGGTACGTGATGGTCCGTCGTCCTTCGGCAGGTAGCTGGTCATGAAGAGTTTCTGCACCCGTGGGGCGCCCCTTTTTTCCGTGTTGCTGCTTGCGCAATTTTCCATGAGATCTCCTCTGGCGGTGAATCAGACGGCTGACGTAATGATTGCAAGGTTTAATTATAGCTTGTTTTAGCCAAAGCGGTAGATCATCCGCCCTTCCTCATACAATTCGATGTGACCATCCTGGGAAACCTTGATCACCTTGCCGAAAAATGACGCCGCACTGGCAGCGGTTGTACGCCCGCCACCAGTGACAATTTCCCGGACATGGGATGTGTCAATGATGAAACCGGTCTCAAGAAGCCTGCCGTTGCGGTTAAAAACGGTCAGTCCGTCGGAGGATAGAATCCTGAAGAGTGTGCCGCTTTTCTTGAGGTCAGCCAGTTTGCTCCCCTTTGCTCTGTCTATGAGGGTTCGACAGACGGGATCATCACCACCTACGGAACCTTTCTTTAAGGTTGAAAGCCTCCTGGCAATGTCGCCATAGATGAGAATAACTGTTCCGTGCCGGCTTTTGGAGAGGGCATACGCTGTCCAGAGCAGGTCATCTGCTGTTGATATGTCCAGACTGCCGCCTAAAAAAGCGCGAAAAATATCCGGATCGAAGATGCGCCAGCCACCTTTTCGTCGCACCAGAATCTTTGCCGGGGTGGTTAATACTTCGATCTCCGATGCTTCGTTGACCGCAATTGCGAATGCGCCTTTGCCACTTCTGCTGACTATGGAGAAGAGTTCCCGTTGCGTTAAGCGCTCAACATTATTCTGTCCTATATGGTCACCTATACCGACAGCACCCATGACCTGCATTTGAATGTTGACGAGGAAAAACTGGTTTGTGCCGTCAACCAGTCGGTACGTGAGAGGATTATTGAAAAAAGTTGGCGATACTGTCTGCGGGGGCGAAAGGGGAACGATTACATGACCGCGACCTTTCAGGGCAATCCGGAGATTAGCCATCGTGGTTCTATGGACTATGAAACCGGTTGTGGCGGGCTTCCCTTCATAACGCTGATACGAGAGATCTTTCAAGAGTTGAATCAGTTGCTGAATCGGCCAGAACCCTTTATTGTGATCCCCGCGCAGAGACCGGGCAACAGTGATGTCCATAATGGAAGCAAGCAGAGCTGTCCGGAAATGTGCGGCATATCCTTCCAGATTAAAGCCGCTGTAAAGTCCGGCGAAAGCGGTCAGGAGCTCATGACAAAAAGCTTTTTCGGCAATGGTAAAGGCAAGCGAAGAGCGTTCTGCGGTAAAAATATAATCATGACTTTCAAGCGAGACAACTTCACGAATGCCGGCTTCACTCGAAGCGGAATAGGTCGTTGCTGGGCTTAGGTCAACCTCTGCTCCCCCGAGGAACGAGCTTACATTGCCTCTGATGGCATCAAAAACAGTTACAGGCACTCGATTTATCCCCCGGCATAACAAATTATTAGGTAGTGAGAGCAGCGTTTTTGTGGCTAACAAGCAATTGTCAAACCCTGAAAAACTGAAATACTCTTCACTTATAACAAATCTTCGGCTGAATGCTGCACAATTTTACTATAAAGGTTATATTCATGCGTTGCCGCAAACAGTTATATTTTAGCTCATTCCGTGGTACAAAGAAACAGCCGGTATAAAATCACAAGGTGACAAAATGACCTCTTCTCCACGCAATGCTGCTTTTCTGACGCTTCTCCGTATTGAAAAGGAGCGCTCTTACGCCGATATACTTATTGATCAGGAACTTAAAGAAGGTGGCTTGACCGGACCTGATCGGGGTCTTTATACCGAGCTTGTTTATGGAGTTCTCAGGCGTCAGGGGACACTTGATCATATCATCGGCCAGTTTTCAAAAAGCCCTCCGTCCAGATTGGAGCGGATTGTTGTGCTGCTTTTACGGCTGGGACTGTATCAAATGTTTTTTCTCGACCGGATTCCGGTTTCCGCGGCGGTAAACGAGACGGTAAACCTGGCAAAACAGTACGCTCCAAGAGCTTCAGGGTTCATCAATGCCGTGCTCAGGAGTGCCGATAGAGGTCGTAACACTGTCAGTTACCCTGATCCGGATAAGGACCCGGTTGCCGCGCTTGCCGCAAGGCATTCCCACCCCAGCTGGATAGTAGGGCAGTGGCTTGAACAGCTCGGTTTTGTCGCGGCAGCGTCGCTGGCTGCAGTAATGTCTACGGCGCCACCTTTTACCATTCGAGTGAACCGGTTGAAAACCGACCGGGCGGCGCTGATAGGCTGTTTGCAGGCAGAAGGGGTAACAGCCGTGCCTGCCGGCTGTGCGCCGGACGCGCTTATCATTACCTCTTCGGTTTCACTCCAGAGCCTAAAATCGTTCAATGACGGGCTGTTTGCTGTTCAGGATGAGGCTTCCCAGTTGGCGGCACTGCTGCTCTCTCCAAAGCCGGGTGATGTCATTCTTGATCTCTGCGCTGCTCCTGGCGGCAAGGCAACCTATCTGGCAGAGTTGACCGGCGATAACTGCACCCTGGTTGCCTGTGACAGGAACCCGCGTAAGCTTGCCAGCATCAGGGAGTCTGAAACCCGTCTCGGAATCAGGAGTATCACGCCGACTCTTCTGGATGCGACCAAGCCGCTTGAGAAACTTCAAGCCAGGCTTTTTGACCGTATCCTTGTTGATGCGCCCTGTTCAGGGTTGGGGGTAATCCACCGAAACCCTGAAGGGAAGTGGTGGAAGCAGCCGGATGATCCGGCCAGACTGGCGATTACCCAGCTTGCCATCCTCTGTAACGCTGCTGACAGGCTGAAGCCTGGAGGAATCATGGTATATTCAACCTGTTCCACCTCCCTTGAGGAGAATGAGCAGGTAGTGGACTATTTTCTCACCAGCCACCCTGAATTTGTGATAGAACCGGTCAGTAGTGTGCTGCCACAAATGCAGACAATGCAGAGTGACCAGGGTTTTTTCCGCAGCTGGCCTCACAGGGACGGCATGGACGGTTTTTTTGCGGCCAGACTCAGGAACTGTAAATAAATTGAGGAGTAAGACGATGAAGAAAATAGCCCCTTCCATACTTTCTGCTGATTTCTGCCGTCTCGGTGACGAGATAAGGGCAATCGAGGCCGCGGGTGCAGATTATGTCCATATTGATGTGATGGATGGGCACTTTGTGCCAAATATCACCATCGGTCCGCTTGTAGTAGCTGCAGTCAGGAAGATCACCTCGCTCCCCCTTGATGTTCATTTGATGATTGAAAATCCAGACAGGTATATCCAGGATTTTGCTGCTGCCGGCGCCGATATAATCGTCGTTCATGCCGAAGCTTCGACGCATCTGCATAGAAGCATCCAACTGATTAAAAGTCTTGGGAAGAGGGCAGGCGTTTCTCTTAATCCTGCCACTCCGCTTAATTGTCTTGATTATGTGCTTGCCGATCTTGATCTGGTGCTGCTGATGACGGTTAATCCCGGGTTTGGCGGACAATCATTCATCGAGGAGTGTCTCCCTAAAATAAAGTCTTTGCGGGCGATGCTGGATAAGCGCGGGCTTGAGACTGAGCTAGAGGTC
Organism: uncultured delta proteobacterium; assembly: GCA_963787125.1. Lineage (GTDB taxonomy): Bacteria > Desulfobacterota > Desulfuromonadia > Geobacterales > DSM-12255 > VEOV01. Next base: position 113,662 of record CAWBBV010000002.1, on the reverse strand, counting down.
GACGGCGGAGTGAAAATCGAGAATATCGGGCGGATTGCCCATGCCGGCGCCGATGTTTTTGTCGCGGGCAGCGCGGTCTTTGGCAGCTCTGATTATGCTGCCACCATCAAGGATTTAAAATCAAAGGCTAAAGAGCCGGTGCTCTAGCCTGCGCTAAAAGAGAAGAATGACTCTTACTCCTCCCTCCCAGTTGAAAGTTCACTTTTATCTGATCCTGACCACATTTTTCTGGGGGGGTAGTTTCGTCTTCAATAAACTAGCGTTCCGGGAGATTCCGCCGGTAACCTTCCTTGCCCTCCGCTTTTCTCTTGCCACGCTTATTATGCTCTGCTTCTGCTTGCCCCGGGTAAGGCAGCTCAACCGGCTTGTCATTGCCCGTGGAAGTGCAGTAGGCTTGGCTCTTGCCGCCACCAATGTTTCATTCGTCATTGGACTGGCCGGAACATCAGCTACCCGTGCCGGGTTTCTCAATAATCTCTTTGTCCTTATCATCCCCATTCTTTGCTTCATTTTCTGGCGGGATCGTCTGGACAAGTGGAGCCTGCTCGGCATTCTCCTGGCTCTGGCCGGTATCTGGCAACTTGCCAGCGGTGGGACTACAGGTTTCAGTCGCGGGGATCTGCTCTCGACACTCTGTGCGTTTTTTATAGCCATTCACATTATTACGGTGACGAAAGTCCTCCGCAGTGAAGATGTCTATCTGGTGTCTCTCGTCCAATTTACTGTAGTTGCTACAGTCGGTTGGATCTTGACGCTTGTTTTTCCGTCGCCGCCATTCAAAATCGGTGCGCTCTCCGCCGGGTCACTTGCTTATTGTGCGATTTTTCCGACTGTGATCTGTTTCACTCTGCAAAACATCTGGCAAAGGCATACCACGCCGACTCATGCTGGTCTGGTATATACCCTTGATCCTGTCTGGAGTATGCTCGGCGGATATATCATACTGGGGGAACGGCTCAGCCCGACCGAATGGTGGGGCTGCCTGTTAATATTCGCTGCGGTGCTGCTGCCACTTCTGATCCATCAGCTGCGGGAACGCAGCGGTCCGATTCAGGCGCATCCTGACGTTTAACAATGAAAAGGGGTTGCGACTGTCAGTCGCAACCCCTTTACCGTTCTGTATGTGAAGCTGTTTCGCCTTACGTCCCTTTTTTAAGGTCAAAGAGAATCATCTTGGCAACAGCCTTGAGCGTCTCAAATACACCTTCTCCGGTTGCTGCGCAGGCTTCAAAGTCAGGAACTCCGGTAGGGTTCAGATCTTTTCTGAGCTCATCCACCGGCATAACGTTCGGGAGGTCACGTTTGTTGTACTGGATGATGAACGGGAGTTTGTCCAGATCGTATCCCTGTTCGTCAAGATTGAAGCGGAGGTTGTCCAGTGACTCTATATTCGCGTCATAACGCTCTTCCTGAGAGTCGGCGACGAAGACCACACCGTCAACCCCTTTAAGAATCAGTTTTCTCGACGCATCATAAAAAACCTGACCAGGAACAGTATAGAGGTGAAAACGAGTTTTAAAACCTCTGATCTCACCGAGTGAAAGTGGCAAAAAGTCAAAAAATAGTGTCCGCTCGGTTTCAGTCGCAAGGGAGATCATCTTGCCTTTGGCATCTGCCGCGGTTTTCTGGTAAACATACTGCAGATTTGTGGTTTTGCCGCAAAGCCCAGGACCGTAATAGACGATCTTGCAGTTGATTTCTCTGGAAGCGTAATTTATGAACGACATAGGTTGACTCCGTAAGAATTAACTGAAGAGGTTGTCGATGTCGTCATCGGTAATCTCGGCAAACGGGAAATCAGTAGTCCCGGATCTCTCTTTCTCTTCAGCTTTTCGCATGAGTCCGTCAAATATGACCGTTAATTCATCGGATGCCTTTTTCACCCTGAGTCTGACCAGCCCCAAAGATGAACGACTATCGAAAAGCACAACCAGAATCACTCGACCACCGACAATGGAAATGTGGAGATTATCCTTTTCGCCTTCATGAAAAAGGATGGAGAATTCCTTCTCACCGATTAACTTTGCCAGCCCACCGGTTGCAGCAATATTGCCGGCAGTAAGTGATGCCAGAGAGGTCGTGTCGAAACGCTCGACTTCGCCTACTCCTGAGATCAGCTGACCATTTTTGTCCACGAGGAAGATAACCTTCGCATTCGCTTCACGGAGCAGCTTATCCATGACGATATTTATCTGCCGGAACTCCTCATCGTACATCACTAATTGAGGACTCGCCATGTGTCACTCCTTACGTAGATCTTAATACAGTTATAAACTGCTTGTATAACAGAAATTTCATAACCTTTCAAGTGACTAAAAAAGCCCCTGGAAATTAATCCAGAGGCTTTATTAGCTGTTACAGCTGAAACTGTTACTTCTTGTCGGAACCGGCGAAACTGAGAGCCGCCAGCTTCTCATAATACTCGAAGCGGCTGGCAGTCCAGGCGGTTGCCTTTTTCATCAGGATAGCTGCTGCTTCAGGGTTGGATTTCTGCAGCACTTTGTAACGATTCTCGCCGTAGGCGTAATCCTCGAAGCTGGTGGTGGGGGATTTGCTGTCAAGTTGCAGCGGATTCTTCCCTTCCTGGGTCAGTGCCGGATTGTAGCGGTACAGTGGCCAGTAACCGCAGGATACAGCTTTTTTGTTCTCGTCAACACCCTTGGTCATGTCGATGCCATGAGCAATGCAATGAGAGTAGGCGACGATAAGCGATGGGCCATCATAGGCTTCTGCTTCAATGAACGCTTTGACAACTTGAGCCGGATTAGCCAGTGAGACGTTGGCAACGTAGACATTACCGTAAGCCATGGCCATCATCCCCAGATCTTTCTTGGCCATTGCCTTGCCGCCAGCGGCGAACTGGGCCACGGCGCCGGTCGGGGTCGCTTTGGAAGCCTGACCGCCGGTGTTGGAGTAGACTTCGGTGTCCAGAACCAGCAGGTTGACGTTTTTGCCACTGGCAATGACGTGGTCAAGACCGCCGTAACCGATGTCATAAGCCCAGCCGTCGCCACCAACACACCAGACCGATCTCTTGACCAGATATTCGGCCAGTGGCAGCAGTTGTACAGCCGCTTTCTCTGTGCAGCCTGTCAGGGCCGTTTTCAGGGTTGCCACTCTTTCCCGCTGTTTTTCGATCTCAGCCTGATCGAGTTGCTTGGAAGCAAGGATTTCCTGCATCAGCGGCAGAACCGGCTGACACGATTTGCAGCTGCAGTTGGCAAGTTCTGCCACCAGTTCACGGGCAGACTCGGTAAACTTGTCCACTGCCAGACGCATACCGAAACCAAACTCGGCGTTATCCTCGAAGAGGGAGTTGGACCAGGCCGGTCCGCGGCCGTCAGCTCTCTTTGCCCACGGGGTGGTGGGGAGGTTGCCGCCGTAGATGGAGGTGCAGCCGGTGGCGTTGGCGATCATTGCCCGGTCGCCGAACAGCTGGGAGAGGAGTTTCAGGTACGGGGTCTCGCCGCAGCCGGCACAGGCGCCGGAGAATTCGAAGATCGGCCGGACCAACTGGCTGCCGCGGAGGGTGTCCAGTTTGACTTTAGCCGGATCCACGTCGGGGAGGGAGAGGAAGAAGTCGAAGTTGGCAGCTTCAGCGGCCCGCAGTGGCGCCTGGAACTTCATGTTGATCGCTTTGTGGTTTGGATCTTCCTTACTCTTGGCCGGACAGTTGTGGACGCAAGCGCCGCAGCCGGTGCAGTCTTCGGGGGCTACCTGGATGGTGTATTTCATCCCTTTGAATTCGGGGAGTTTGCAGTCGGTTGATTTGAAGGTTGCCGGTGCATTGGCCAGGAGTGCGCCGTCGTAAGCTTTCATCCGGATGGTGGCATGGGGGCAGACAAATGAGCAGATAGCGCACTGGATGCAGAGGTTCTCGTCCCAGACCGGAATATCAACGGCGATGTTGCGCTTCTCGTACTGGGAAGTAGCTGTCGGGAAGGTGCCGTCAGCAGGCATTTTAGATACTGGCAGGTCGTCGCCGAAGCCGGCGATGATTCTGCCGGTGACATCCTGAACAAACTGCGGTGCGGATGGGGCAACAGCCGGCGGCATTTTAAGTTTGCTGGTGGCCGTGGCCGGGACAATAACTTCGTGGATGTTCTTGAGCGCTTCGTCGACGGCGGCATTGTTCATGGCAACGACTTTGTCGCCTGATTTGCCATAGCTTTTTTTGATGGCGCCTTTGATTTCGTCAATTGCCAACTCCAGTGGGATGATGTTGGAGATTTTGAAGAAGGCGGTCTGCATGATGACGTTGATACGGGCGCCGAGGCCGAGTTCTTCGCCAAGCTTGATGGCGTTGATGACGTAGAATTTGAGCTTTTTGGCAATGATCTGCTGCTGCACTTCGACCGGCATAAGGTCCCAGACTTCTGTGTGGGCGAAAGGGGAGCAGAGGAGGAAGGTGCCCCCTTCTTTGGCTTTGCTGACCATGTCGTATTTCTCAAGAAACGAGAAGTTGTGACAGGCGATGAAGTCGGCGTTGTCGATCAGGTAAGGGGCGTTGATGGCCGTTTTCCCGAAGCGCAGGTGCGAGATGGTGATGGTGCCGGCTTTCTTGGAGTCGTAGACGAAGTAGGCCTGGGCGTTGTTGTCGGTGGTTTCGCCGATAATTTTGATGGTGTTTTTGTTGGCGCCGACGGTGCCGTCCGAGCCGAGGCCGAAGAACATGGCTTCGTAGGTGCCGCCCATGGCGGTGCGGAAGGCCGGGTTGTAGTCGAGGCTGCAGCCGGTTACGTCTTCGTTGACGCCGACGACGAAGTGGTTTTTCGGTTTGGCTGCTTTAAGGTTGTCGAGAACAGCTTTAGCCATGGCCGGGGTGAATTCCTTGGAACCGAGACCGTAGCGGCCGCCGACGATGACCGGGTAGCCGTTGAAGCTGAATTTGCCGTCAGCCATGGCTTCGCCGATGGCGGTGCGCACATCCAGGTAGAGAGGCTCGCCGAGGGAGCCGGGCTCTTTGGTGCGGTCGAGTACGGCGATGCTTTTGACGGTTGCCGGCAGAGCTTTAACAAAGGCGTCCAGCGGGAAGGGGCGGTAAAGATGGATTTTTACGACGCCGACTTTCTCTCCCTGAGCGTTTAAGGTTGCTACGGTCTCCTGGACGGTGTCAGCCGCGGAGCCCATGACAACGACGATCCGGTCGGCATCGGCGGCGCCGGCATACTCTACCAGTTTGTAGTTGCGACCGGTGAGCTTGCCGAATTTGTCCATCTCTTCCTGGACGATGTCGATAGTGGGTGGATAGTACTGGTTGACGGTTTCGCGGCCCTGGAAGTAGACATCCGGGTTCTGGGCAGTGCCGCGCATGACCGGGCGGTCCGGGGAGAGGCCGCGGAGGCGATGGGCGTTGATGAGGTCGTCGTTCATCATATGACGCATGTCGTCAAAGGTCAGCTCTTCGACTTTCTGGACTTCGTGGGAGGTGCGGAAACCGTCAAAGAAGTGCAGAAACGGGATGCGGCTCTTCAGGGTGGCTGCCTGGGAGATGAGAGCGAAGTCCATGACTTCCTGGACGTTGTTGGAGCAAAGCATGGCCCAACCGGTGGAGCGGCAGGACATGACGTCGGAATGGTCGCCGAATATATTCAGCGCGGCTGCAGAGATAGCGCGGGCAGAAACGTGAAAGACAGTGGAGGTTAACTCACCGGCAATTTTGTACATGTTGGGGATCATCAGCAAAAGACCCTGACTGGCAGTGAAGGTGGTGGTCAGTGCGCCTGACTGCAGGGCGCCGTGGACGGTTCCGGCAGCTCCACCTTCGGACTGCAGTTCGGCCACCAGCGGGATTGTGCCCCAGATGTTCTTCTCGCCGGCGGCGCTCTTGGCGTCTGAGATCTCGCCCATGACCGACGATGGGGTGATCGGGTAGATAGCGATGACTTCGTTGGTGGCGTGGGCTACGTGGGCGGCGGCGGTGTTGCCGTCGATGGTTACCATTTTTCTGCTCATACTGCCTCCTCTTTCCTTTTATAGATGTTGCTTGCTGACACTCATATTTCGCTGCGACCCTGGAGGGCTCGCTGCATTGTTGCAGAGTCTATGTATTCCAGATCTCGTCCTATCGGTATTCCGTGGGCAAGTCTGGTGACTTTTAAGCCCAGTTTTCTTAACAGCACGGTAAGATATATGGCGGTTGCTTCCCCTTCTACCGAGAAGTTGGTTGCAATGACGACTTCCTTGACGTGGTCCCCTTTAAGTCTCTCAAGGAGTTCAGCGACCTTCAGATCGGCAGGGGTTACCCCGGACAGTGGTGAAAGCACACCGTGAAGCACATGGTACTTCCCCCGGAATGCTCCGCTTCTCTCTATTGCCAACAGATCCTGAGGTTCTTCCACGACGCAGATTATTGATTCGTCTCTGTTGCCGCTACAGATGACGCAAGGGTCATCTTCAGTGATTGAAAAACAGATCGAACAGAATTGCACCCTGATGCTGACCTCATTCAGGGCGTCAGCAAGAGCAACTATGTTCACCGGTGATCGAAGGAGGTGAAAGGCGAGCCTGCAGGCACTTTTCTCACCGATGCCGGGTAGTTTTTTCAGCTCGCCTACAAGTCTTGTCAAAGAGTGCGAATTTTGTAGCATATTTTCCCATAAATATAAAACATTTTTTGAATTATAGTTAAACTATAAATTTTTATCTTCATTAAATTTAGTCTAACTGCAAGATATTTAATAATAATTTAAATGTGTGCTTCTTGTAAAAACAGCCGGTGGAACAGATGTTCAACCGGCCATTTTAATAAAAATAAAATGCTGTGCTCAGTGCCGGATCAGAACAGCCCAGGGATGTTGATGCCACCGGTCACCTTGCTCATCTCCTGCGACATCTCTGATTGAACCCTGGCGAGCGCTTCATTTATAGCTGCCAGGACCAGATCCTGGAGCATCTCCACGTCCTCCGGATCCACCGCCTCTTTCTTGATTGTCAATGAAACAAGCTGGTTCTTGCCCGTTACTGTGGCAGTAACAACGCCGCCACCGGCTGTGGCGGTGACCGTGCGGTTTGATGCTTCTTCCTGCAGCTTTGCCATTCTCTGCTGCATCATCTGAGCTTGCTTCATGATACCGGCCAATCCTTTTGACATGCTTTATCTCCTCGCTTGCGTTTAGTCGTGCTTAATATTTTGTTAAAAAATAACAGTGTTCTGAAATAGTCAACTTTTATAGGCGATAACTTCTCCCCCGAAAACTTCCAGGGCTGCTTTAACCAGAGGATGACTGTCGGTAGCATCTTTCAAGGTCTTTTCTTTCATGTTGAGGTCAAGAGTTTTTTTTTCAGCGATGGACATCGGGATGTCAGAACTGTTCGCTGCCAGCGGGATAATCTTGATATCAACCGGTCGGCCGTAGTAGTCGGCAGAGAGCTCAGCCAGTTGTTGCAAGTAGTCCTGTCCCTGCAGGAGGCTAAGCTCCAGGGACCCTCGGTGGTAGCCTATCTGGAGAGAGTCACCGCTTGCCTGAATGGGGCTCCCTGTTTCCAGCTTGGTCGCGAGCATCGGTTTTTTCGCTTTTACAAAAGAAACAAACCCCTGCCAGTCAGGGTTTCCTGAAACGGCTGCTGGTGGCGGAGTAGCTGGTGGTGATATCACGGTAACGGGTGACTGCCTGGGAGCGGGGGCAGGCTGGACTGTACGGGCATATACAGGTGGAGCTGATTCTGATGCAAGCAGCGGCCTGGCAGGCGCCGCTTCCAGAGCCTTAAGCCTTTCGAGCAGCTGATCAACAGGGACTGTCGGTGCCAGTGTTGCCATTCTTATCATTGCCATCTCCATCAGGAGTCTGGCGTGAGAGGAGTGCGCCAGGTCGGCATCAGTTTTGAGCAGGATCGCGAGGCAGCGTTGAATCGTCAGCAGATCAGATCTTGCTGCCAATTCTCTGCTCTCAGCAAGCTCTCTGTCAGAAAGGTCGAGCAGATCTGCTGTTGAAGGTGCGGCTTTGAGCAGGAGCAGTGTGCGCATCAGATCGATGAATTCATGACAGAAATGGCGCATGTTATAGCCGGAATCGGCTACAGTGCGGATTATGTCGACAAGGACTCCGGCATTGCGTTCAAAGACCGAGTTCATGGCAGTAATGAGCATGACTCTGTCAACAACCCCAAGGAGTGCGATCACATCCGTGTCTTCAACTGTGTCGCCGCAGAAGGCAAGTACCTGATCGAGAGCCGAGAGAGCGTCTCTCATGCTGCCGTCACCTTTACGGGCGACCATTGTCACGGCGGCATCACTCATGACAATCTTCTCCTGATCGAGTATGAAGCGGAGACGGGCAGTTATCATGATCAAAGGGATTCGTTTAAAGTCAAACCGCTGGCACCTGGAGAGAATTGTAACAGGAACCTTGTGCGGTTCGGTTGTGGCGAAGATGAATTTTATGTGAGGAGGGGGCTCTTCCAGCGTTTTCAGGAGTGCATTAAAGGCGCTGTTGGAGAGCATGTGCACTTCATCAATGATAAAAATTTTATAGCGGCTGTTGGACGGCAGGTACTTGACGTTGTCACGCAGTTCACGAATTTCGTCGACACCGTTGTTGGAGGCGCCGTCAATCTCCATGACGTCAACACTATTGCCTTCGGTGATCTCCTTGCAGGCAGGACAGTCGTTGCACGGCTCGGTTGTCGGACCTCTTTCGCAGTTCAGGGTCTTGGCAAGAATTCTTGCTGAACTTGTTTTGCCGACTCCCCGGGCACCGGTAAAAAGGAACGCATGGGCAACCCGTCCTGATTCAATGGCATTTTTCAGGGTAAGGGTTACGTGTTCCTGACCGGTAAGGTCATGAAAGGTCTGTGGGCGCCATTTGCGGGCAAGAACTAGGTACGACACTAATAAATTTCCTTTATTTTCGTGGCGGAGAGTCGTAGCGGGGAGGTTTGAATAAATTACGGGCAGAGTTGATAGCTGGGCTCCCCTGCGGCACACGTTTCAGTTACTGCCGCTGCTTCCTTCCGGATCTGACGGGATTCATAACCTGCCGTTGCGCAGGACCCAGCTATCATCTCTGCCCGCAAAACCCAGCGAAAATAATCGTTAGAGTCGTGATATATAGCACATAATAGCTACGGTGTCATCAGAGAATTTCAGCGTCTTGAATAGTCTGTCTCCCCCGGAAGAATGCCATCCGGCGCAGCTTCAGACCCAAAGTCGATTGTTTTTGGCTCCCCCTGTGCTATAGTTCACAATCTGCAAAGGAGGGCAAGTATGAACGGTTTACTTGTAAGGATCATCGCGGTAGTCGCGCTTGTGCTAGCGCTTAACGGGATTGCTGGCGCTGAGGTAGTTAATGGGAAAATCAAGGCGATAGCAGGAGAGTCAAAGCTGTTTACGTTTGCGAGTGATCAGGGCGAGGTAATTTTTATTGCCTGGGACAACAAAACTGCCTGGAACGGCATAAGCAACTCTGCGGATCTGAAGCCTGGAGAGGCACTTAGCGTCGATTTCAGGCGAATTGGTGAAATTTTTGTTGCCGGGTCAGTTTCAAGGCATAAAACGCCGGTACCTGCCGGGATGAAGGTCATAACTCTTGAGCAGCTGCTGGAGAATTTGGCTGGTACAGCTGGCAGCCATCCCGTTTATTTGCTGGATACCAGACCGACAGAGCATTATGACGCAGGTCACATCCCCGGAGCCCAGACGCTGCCTCTCTCAAGACTTGAAAAAAAGACTTACAGCCTGCTGCCAGAAAATAAAGCGGCAAAACTTATTTTCTATGATCAAGGGCAGGGGGGGGCGTCCGCCGGTAAAGCTGCGGAGATCTCCACTAGAATCGGTTACACTGATAGTGCAATCTTCACCGACGGCACGGCGGGCTGGCTTGAGTCCGGCAGAGTGCTTGCTGCATCGACGGCATTTATCCGCAAAACAAAACCTGTCGTCATCGATATCCGCCAGGAAGAGCAGGTGGCACAGGGTCATATAGAGGGGGCCGTGAACTACCCTGCAGCGCAGCTAAAAGATTATTTCGGGTACTTTCCCCTGGAGCGGCTCGCGCCGATAGTCATATACGGTGCCGCTGATAAAGACTCTGTCACTGCGGCCGAGACCATCAAAGGGTGGGGGTACAAAAATGTCACCATCTATCCCGGTGGCGCAGTCGCGTGGGTAAAAAACGCCGAAGTGCTGGAACCTGGCCCTGCCGAAGTACAGAGCACTTCGGCCGCAGCAAGTCATGGCGGGCGGCTTAAACCCGAGGACTTCGAGATGGCGATACTTTCCACGGTAATGGTTGAAATTGTCGATGTCAGAACTGCTGCAGAGCAAAAAAAAGGCGGGCTCCGCAATGCCAGGAGTATCCCTCTGGCGGAGCTGGCGAAAAGGTACGGCGAACTGAACAGGGAGAAGATTCAGGTGGTTTTTGCCGCTGATGCGGTCCGGGCCGAAATGGCGTACGATTTCCTCAAGGCAAAAAAATATCGCGTTAACTACTTTAACGGTTCGGTTGAGTTTGGTGAAGACGGCAAGTATAAACTTAAATAGCTCAAGCTGTTATCGTTTTGGGCAGCAGCTTCAGCAAGAAGCAGGACCTGCTGTCTTTCCTCCAGATGGCAGTAGACAAAGGTTATGTCCGTGCTGCCTTCACTTCGGCCGCTGTCACTGTAATCCCGCCCGAAATTGGCTGTAAAGGTTCTGAATCTGCTTCCGCCGGGCAGAGAAAGTCTGGCGGCTATTTCAGGAAAGGGTAGCGGCGGCAATGAGCCGCCGCTCTCTTTTTGAAAAAATGCAGGAAGAGAACTCCCCGGATGCCCCGCCATGCAGTAGTCAAAGCAAAGGGTCTCCTTGATCGTTTCAATGAGTTCAGGGAAGAGTTTTTCAGCCAGTCCCAGAACCGCCCCGAATGAGCCGGCAAGATGTTTCCCCCCCAGAGCCGCAATCTCCTGAGCAATTCTCCCGGCAGTGAAAAGCGCGGTTAGTGAATGATGCCTTGAGAGCATCTCAAGGGTGACGGCAAAACGGCCACTGTTGTAAATCACTTCAAGGGCCTCTGCACACTCTTCTATCCGGCAGATATCCTCGAAGGAAAGTGCATTACTTTTGAGGATCCGGTAAGGCGGGAATGGCGAAAAGCTGTAACCGTTCTCTTTGGCACTCTTCCTTATGGCAGTCCCTTTGAGCATCTTGAGAAGCTCTGCCTGGATGTGATGGGGTTTTAACGCCAGCAGCAGGTCGAGAGATTCGGTAAACCCCGTAAAATCCTCGCCCGGAAGCCCGGCAACAAGATCAAGATGGATAGTGACGGCTGTCTCTGCTATTAAGCGGCTGATATTTGCAAACAGCTTTTTCTGGTCAAATTTTCTCTCCACCCGGGCAAGAGCCGCTGCTGTTGTTGACTGCACGCCGATTTCAAAGCGGAACGTCCGGGCAGGGACTGATTTCAGGAGCGTGATGTTTGCTTCAGTCAGCAGGTCTGCTGCTATCTCAAAGTGAAAACGGCTGGTCCGGTTGTTTGCCAGAATGAATTTCCAGATCTGTTCGGCTCTGACAGGGTCATAGTTAAAAGTGCGGTCGACCAGTTTGATGGTATCTACCCTCTGCTGCATCAGGAGGAGCAGATCGCTTTCGATGCGCGCCGTTGAGAAGGAACGAACACCCTTTTCTACCGAAGAGAGGCAGAAGGCGCAGGAAAAAGGACAACCTCTTGAAGTTTCCACGTAGACGAGAGGTTTTGACGTATCGACAAGACCGGCGGCAAAGGGGGATGGGAGCTTGTCAAGCTCCTTCATGGCAGCGTTTTCAGCTGCGGCGATGATTTCCTCGCCGCTACGAAAAGAGATGCTGCCGATGGCAGCAAGGCTCTCGTCAGAAATGGCCCGTCCGGAAGATTCGGTCAGAAGCTCCATAAGCGAGCGGACAGCCTCCTCGCCTTCGCCATGGACAATGGCGTCAATCTGCGGGTTGGCGGCCATGAGCTCAAGGCTGCCGTAAGAAACTTCCGGACCGCCGAGAATTATATAGCTATGGGGATGCAGAAGTTTCAGTTCAGCTGCCAGCTTGAGAGTCTGCTCGATATTCCAGATGTAACAGGAAAAGGCGATGATGTCGGCATCTTCACGCGCCAGGACGACGAGGACCTTTTCGGGGCGCTCATTGACAGTATGCTCCCGGATAACAGTATCCAACCCGGGGATGGCGGCACATGCAGCGGCTATGCAGGGGAGTGCCAGTGATGAGTGAATATAGCGGGAGTGCAGGGTTGTCAGGAGAAGTTTCATGGCAGGGATTATAGTGCAAGGAGTTGCTGGACGCAAGGTCGCCGGGGGGAAGGATCAAGTCGCGCGGTTGTTTACTCCCTCCACCGTTTGAAAAGATTTCCCTCAATCCCAAGCTGATCCAGCATTTTCCCGACAACAAAATCAACAATATCGTCAATAGTCCGCGGATGGCCGTAGAATCCGGGCATGGCCGGGATGATCCGCACGCCGAGACGGGCCAGCTTGAGCATGTTTTCCAGATGGATGGCGGAAAAGGGCGTTTCCCGCGGCAGGAGCAGCAGCGGCTTCCCCTCTTTGAGCATCACATCGGCGGCCCGCTCCAGAAGATTGCCGGAAAGACCGGCGGCGATCCGTGCCAGGCTCCCCATAGAGCAGGGGGCGACAATCATCGCCGCCGGAGCGGCCGAGCCGCTCGCCAGGGGAGAGAAGAAATTGTTGTCGCCATAGTAGACAAGAGAGTCGGCTGCAACCTTGAAATAAGCGCGAATAGTGCCGTTCATGGCATTTTCGTCGCCCGACCAGTCAAGCCCACACTCCTCCTTCAGGACAATCAGCCCGCTTTTACTTATTAAAAGGCTGACGCGGCTGCCGGCTTTAAGGAGCTCTTCAATCAACCTGATGCCGTAAATTGCGCCTGAGGCGCCGGTTATGGCGACGGCGATGTGACGTTTCATTTAGACCTCCTGAAGCCAATGTTACAGAAAGGCACGAAATTAAGCCTGGACGTACCTTTCATGGCCGCACCTGCCGAATCTGCGCATCGATAAACCGCTGCATCTCCTCTTTCCTGGGCAGCTCCAGCAGGTATTTGGAGACGAAGAGGTTGTTGTCAAGCCCCGCCAAGGCATATTCGGCGAGGGCGTGATTCTTGTCGGTGCAGAGCAGGATACCGATAGGCGGGTTGTCCCCCTCGGTCATCATATTTTTGCGATACCAGCTTACGTAGGTGTTGAGCTGGCCGATATTTTCCTGACTGAATTTTTGCAGCTTCAGCTCTACCAGTACATGGCACTTGAGAAGGCGGTGGTAGAAAACCAGGTCGATAAAAAAGTGTTCGTCGCCAATGAGAATGCGCTTTTGCCGGGCCTCGAAACAGAAGCCGTGGCCCATTTCCAGCAGGAACTCTTCTAACTTGTCGATCAGTTGATCTTCGAGGTGAGACTCCCCCATGACCTCCTTGGGGCGGAGTCCGAGAAATTCAAAGATATAGGGATCACGAATTGCCAGGCGAGACTCTGCCCGTTCCGCGGACTGATTTGCCAATTCGGAGAGTTTCTCCTTGTTCAGGGACAAACCAGAACGTTCATAATAGAGACTGCCGATCTGCCGTTTCAGCTCGCGGACTGACCAATTACCGCGCAGGCACTCGATTTCGTAGAAAGCCCGCTTGGTGTTGTCGTCGATATTGATAAGCTCAGCAATATGCGTAAAGGAGAGTTTTGTTGCCAGTGCTTTACCGTCTATTTGACATTTGGGAGTCACTGACTCCACAATTCGGACACGCTTGAACTTCTCAGCCAATTCAGCCACTTGGCTCAGTCCACCAAGGTATTGGTCCAATTGTGGAGTCAGCGCCTCCACAATTTGCGGGTAGGTAAGATAGAACTGCCGGTAACGGTACAACTCTCGTCGATCGCAGCGGGAAACACCCAAAGCTGTCAGTTCGGCTGCCAGCGCGTCCATCAGCCGTTCGCCATATTCAGCGCGATCTTTTCCGATACGCTCATATTCTTCGATATGGTAACCAATCAGCCAGTTACGCAGGGTCAGGCTGACGTTGACTGCACGGCTGGCCTGTGCCGCCAACTCCTCATGGACTCGCTGTATCGCTCCGGTCAACTCCACAAAGGAGTGCAGCGAATGCGAATTGGTTTTCAGACGGTCATCTTTCGCTGGGTTTTTCATCGGCCACAATCCCTTCGCGGGGGTAAAATTTGCTGCTTGACTAACTTACCATCTTCTACAATTAGAACAATAAAAACTTCGGACATCCGAAGTTAAGTTACTACGCTGTTATCATTGCATTGCTTGCTTAAATTCCCCCGACGCAGCAACAGTTACTCTCATGAAGTTGCCTGGCACTCATCCCGTGGCGTTGATGCGTAAGGAGCTGAAACAAATAACATGAGCATCTTGCATCTCATCTTCAGGTCATCTTTAGCCGAACCTCAATCGTCAAATCCTCGACGTAGCCCAAGCTACGCCTGCGGTTTGCCTCAATCAGTTCAGCCAAATCTGACCTAAATCTGAGCGCAATTTTGACCATGTTACTCATTTACGGCTCCTAAGTTCTGAATAGCACTCTCTACCCAGCTAAAGCCAATCCTCTCCTGCTCAAGCCGCAGGTTCTGGCGGAGACGATTATCCCGCAAATCGTCGTAAAGAGCGCTCTCCTCCCGGTTAAGCCGGGGGAGAGCGCGGAGGGTCTGCTGCTCTTCCACCCCCCAGAGCGCTTCGAAGGCAAGCAGGGTGCGGCGATCCATCAGTAATGACTCTACGTGGTCGAAGGAGCTGCGGAGCTGATCAAGGATGGCAAAGCCGTGAGTGTCAATATCGCCCCAGTAGTAAAGGGGGGAAGCTGTCAAACAGCTCTGCCTGAGCGCTGCGCAGTCGCTTCTTGAGTGAGGCAATAGAAAGCTGCGCCGGTGTCTGGATTCCCAGAAGAAATGCCGCCAGCCCCGAGTCTTGAAAATAGAGCTTCGGGGTTTTGACCAGACGTTTACCGAAGTTGGCAAAATGCGGAGTGAGTGCGGGGGGCGGTAAGAACAACAACCGGAAAACCTGCAGCAAGGCGCTGAATTGTTGCTGAAATAAAACGGGGAATCATGTTGCCCCCAGGCTGAGAGGATCTCATCCCTTGCAATTTAATTATTTAATCGTGGATTTACAAGAAATATTCCGTTGTCCGGTTTTTTATCGCTATTGCCTGATGCCAGCATAGGCGCATTCACCCAAGGGATTGCGGGGTCTGGTCAGGTGTTTTCAAAGCCAGTTCCAGACAGTCTTCACCGCGATATCGTGACGCGATAACGGTGTTCCCCCATGACCCGCCCGCCAGGCTTTTTTCGCGCGGTTTACTTCTATGGGGCTTTTTGGGACATCACTTTTCCTTAAATGTGAATATGTGAAGGGCGTTATAAAGGTTCACGCGGTTCAAAATATCATCTCTCTCAATCAAATTCGCCGGTTGACTTTATACGTCATTGCCGTATAATCGGTTCATGGTCACTTTTGTCGAATCGCCACTGTTTACGAAACAGGTACATGATTACCTGACAGATACCGAATACGGAGTCTTTCAGGAATATCTTGCCGCCAATTCTGATATGGGCGACGTGGTACGCGGCTCTGGCGGGGTTCGCAAGGTGCGCTGGAACCGTCGGGGAACCGGCAAAAGCGGCGGTGTCAGGGTTCTCTATTTTGCCCGAACAGAGGCCGGGCAAATCTGGTTACTTCTGATTTATGCCAAGAGTGCCGTTGACAGTATTCCCGGTCATATTCTCAAAGCCCTTAAAGAGGAGATGGAACATGCCACTCGATGAAAAAGAATTGCTCGAACGTGATGCAAAGCGCAACATCGGCGAGGAACTGCTCCAAGCCGTGCGGGACCTCAAAGCTGGCAGGGTCGGGAGAGTGTCTACCATAGAAGTTTCTCCTCTGGTAGCGTCCCGTCTCAGGATAGGTTTCTCCCAGAGCGAGTTTGCTAAATTGCTCGGTGTGTCGCTCCGCACTCTCCAAGAGTGGGAGCAGGGGCGTCGTGCGCCGTCGGGCGCGGCAAAGTCGCTTATCACTATTGCCATAAAAAAACCGGATGTTTTGAAAGAACTGCTCGCAGCATGAGTCTCCGAAAGCAATATTATAGACCCGCTTCTAAGACCTTTCTCCTCTGTGCTCGTTAACTCATTCTCGTGTAACCCGGAATCTTTTTTGTTCCGCACCTCACGCTTATTTACGATTTTCACTTTTGTCTCGTGTCAGGGGTTGACCCCGCTGCGGTCTCCATTCACCAGTCGCAGTGACTATTATTACCGCTAAAACCTTGTAACTGCCTTATTTATCTCGATAACCTGTAGAGCCGCTCTGCACGGGGCGAAACAGCTATTTGCAGCTGATCTCATGACTGACCCGGCCGGAACATCGGATTCGTGAAAAATAGGGACACTTCCCGGTTTTGTAATCAGCTCAAACGGCAATCACACACCCTTATACTCCCCTTTACTCTCCGCCACCCGCAACCCCACCGCATCCTCCGGCTCGAACACCACGCGCACCCGCGCATGCAGAGTATGGGCAACCCGGCGGAGCATGCTCAGAGAGTGCCCTTCGTACCCCGGCGACTCCAGTCGGCTGATCTGTTGTTGTGATGTGTGCAGCAGTTTGGCCAGCTCTTTTTGGGAGAGCCCGGACTTGCGCCGCAACTCTGTTATCTGCAGCGCCACATCCCACGCCTCACCAGCCGCTGCAAAGCGAGTGGCAAATTCGGAATCTTGCAGCTGCTGATCAAGATAATTGTCAAAATTAGTCTTTTCCATCACTTCATCCTTTGCAGCCAATCGGCCATTCTTTCGGCTGCTGTAGCCAGATCCTGCCGCGGAATTGCCTGCCCTTTATTGCGGATGCCGTGTACGGCAATGATGCGCTGCCCTTTCACAAAAAACCACAAAACCCGAGTGTTCAGCTTGCCGACGTGGCGCAGCTCAAACAGGCCGTCTCCAAGTGACTTGGAGAGCGGTTCGCGGTGATACTGCCGATCACGCAGCTTTGCCAAGCCGGCAAGAACGGCGGCAAAATCGTCGGGATCTCTTGTTTTCAGTGCGTCCAGAAAATCCCTGACAGGACAATTCCCGCTTGCTGTCTCGTATAACTCTACTATGAAATTCATAAACCCTCAACATCAATATTGATGTATTATGCGGTATCTGTTCCAATTCAAGAGAAAAAGATTTCAACCACTGTTGTCACAAAAATGATGATGCTGACATAGCCGTTCATGGTGAAAAAGGCGAGATCAAGCTTTGCCAGATCGCCGTTTCTTAAGAGCCAGTGCTCGTAAAAAAGGAGCAGCGATACCGATGCGATGCCGCAGATGAAGGCGATCCCCAGCTGCATGGCCACGCAGAGCCAGATCAAGAGGAGCACCATCAGCAGCGAAAAGAGCCGGGCGAGCCAGAGGGAGCCGGTCACGCCGAGGATGACCGGGATTGAGTGCAGCCCTGCCTGGCGATCAAACTCCAGATCCTGTAAGGCATAAAGGATATCGAAACCGGCCACCCAGAAAAGCACGGCTGCGCCAAGGAGGACGGGAGGGAGGCTGATTTCGCCGCAGATCGCCAGCCAGGCCCCTATTGGCGCGCCGGCAAGACAGATGCCGAGGACGATATGGGCAAGGGCGGTGAAGCGCTTGCAGTAGGAGTAGAGCACCAGAAAGAAGATAGCCACCGGCGCCAGTTTCAGGCAGAGGGGATTGAGGCGGTAAGCGGCGTAAAGCAGCAGCAGAATCGAAATCACAATGAAGAGCGCAACGCTCCCCTTGCTTAAGAGTCCGGCGGGAATTGCCCTGGTGGCGGTGCGGGGATTTTTCGCGTCAATGTCGGCATCTATCAGCCGGTTAAGTCCCATGGCAGCAGTGCGGGCGCCGACCATGGCCACCAGTATCCAGAAAATCTGCCCGGCCGACGGGAGCCCACGGGCGGCCAGAATCGCGCCGGTCAGGGCGAAGGGGAGCGCAAAAAGGGTATGGGAGAATTTGATCATCTCCAGAAAAATTGCCAGCCGCGCAAAAACGCCGCTCTTGGTCGCTTCATTCATCAAAACCGTACTCCTTCCAGCGACGCTCCACCATTTCAGTGACAGCAGCAGCGGGTTCGACGACAGCTCTGGTTTCAGCCGCGTTCCCGGTGGCGTTGATGGAGAGTTTGCCATCTGTAATTAGCATATCTTCTTCCCAATTGACACAGTTCATGATCCGCCAGAGAACGCCGGCCTCATCGGCCGGATCCTGCTTTTCTGTCACGATGACAAGCAGTCTGGAGCCGGCAAACCAGGGGGTTCTGCGGATGGCGGTTATGAGTTCAAGGCCATTGCCGGCGCTGTTTTTTACGGAGATGAAGACCGCGCCGTGGAAAATTCCGGCAAAAGGCTGATGCAGGGAGGTAACCTGCGGAACGTCAAGCTTCAACAGGGAAAGGAGCAGAAAGCCGCCGGCGCGGGCAAGCCAGCAGCTTTCTGTCGGCGGTTTGCCGACAACAGCCGCCGGAAAGATCATCTTTTCCCGGATTTTCAATGAGGTGACTTTCATGGCCGCAGCCGGTTCGGACGGGGAATAAAAACCGGTGTGATTGGCGAATGCTCCGCAAGGGACGGGGTCATCCTCCAGATAACCCTCGATGATGATTTCGGCATCTGAAGGGGCGCTGAGTCCGTTGGCGCAGCGGAAGGTCCTGAGCGGCTCTCCCTGAAGGAGTCCGGCAAAAGTGAGTTCGTCCATTTCGGCCGGGAGGGGCAGCGTTGCTGCCAGTGTAACTGCTGCCGAGCAGCCAAGGGCGATTACCATCGGCATCCGCCTGCTGTGCAATGCCCATGAAGCGGCGTGCAGAGCGGCGCCGCTGGTGCTGCTCCACTTTATGGCAAGCGTGTCGGGGGCGATGAGCGCCGCCCGGTACATGCCGCAGTTTATTTCTTTCAAGTCATGATTTGCGGTGATAACCAGCGGCAGAGTCATGAATTTGCCGTCATGATCCGGCTGACCATCAAGCGGCTGATTCTTGATAAGCGGCAGTGAGCCTAGATCAAGCGCCGCTGCACGCAGATAAGACGGGGGCTCGCAGAGTTCTGGCGCAGCGGCGCGCCAGGCCGGAGATGTCGTTAATGCCTGCAGCTTTGCGGCGCTGTCTGTCCCCGCAAGGTTTTCAAGGCGTCTGTCAAACCAGTCGGTCAGCTCTGCAAGCCTTGCAACTCCCAGCGCCAGGCAGATCCTGCGCTCAGAGCCAAAGCCGTTGGTCAAAACCCTGAAATCGCAACCTTTGACAGCTTCGAAAAGCAACGCCTTGTTCTGCCGGGTTTGACAGGCTTTTGTCGTGATCGCAGCAATCTCCAACAGCGGATCTACCGTGGCCGTAACTGTGTGAAGTTCTCCGCAGGCTGGGAGGAGCTCAATAAAAGCGCGGAAAGTGAGGGTTTTCATATAGCTATATCTACCATTACAACGGAGCACAAACAACTAATTCCTGCCCTGTTTACGCTTGTATTCAAACGGCAATCTGACATAATAGGCGACATTTTCCGAAGGGGCTAACAAATGCAGCTTTATCAAGGTAAAGAGTCGGTGGACAGGCGTCTTCCCGATCGTCATGAAGGCAATATGCGCCGCAGGATCCTTTTCGTTCTAGCCGGAGTGGCAGTCCTGCTGCTGGTAGCTTTTGCTGTTTACTTCGGTTTTCTGATGGTTTCACTGCCAAAGGTGGACCGATTGGCAGACTACAAGCCGCCGATCGTATCCCAGGTTTTCGGTGACGACGGCAGTCTCGTCGGTGAATTCTACCTTGAGCGACGGAAGGTCATTGAAGTCAACAAGATCCCGCGTCGGCTTATTCAGGCTTTTGTCGCCGCAGAGGACTCCAATTTTTACCAGCATAAAGGGCTTGATTATCTCGGTATTGCCAGAGCCATGGTCAAAAATGTCATCCATCTGCGCAAAAAAGAGGGTGCTTCGACAATCACCCAGCAGGTCGCCAAGTCGATGCTCCTGACCCCTGAGAAGAAGTTTTCCCGCAAACTTAAAGAGGCGATCCTGGCAACACGAATGGAGAAAAAACTCTCCAAGGATGAAATCCTCTACATCTACCTGAACCAGATCTACATGGGGGCCGGTGCCTACGGAGTGCAGCTTGCCGCTGAAACCTATTTTGCCAAGAACGTCGAACAGCTGAATCTTGCCGAGATGGCTATGATGGCCGGTCTGCCGAAAGCGCCCAACACCTATTCGCCCATAAAAAACATGGAGAAGGCCAAGGAGCGCCAGGGGTATGTTCTGGAGCGGATGGTCAAGGACGGTTACATTACCCAGGCCGAGGCTGACCATGCTAAAACCACCCCCATCGTCATCCGTTCGCTGAAAAAAGTGAACAACGACCAGTCTGCCTATTTCCTCGAGCAGATCCGCCTGCAGCTGGAAGAGAAGTATGGCGAAGAGCGGCTCTACAAGGAAGGGCTGAATATTTACACGACCATGAATGCCGAGATGCAGAAAGGGGCCTACGATGCGGTCGTCAACGGCCTCAAGGCTGTTGACAAGCGTCAGGGTTTCCGGGGGCCGCTGAAGTTCCTCAAAGAGGCGGAAGTCGAGGCGTTCTGTAAAAAACTTGAAGACGGCATCGACCTTGCCTCTCTGAAGCAGGGGAGCAGTCATCAGGGGGTCGTCACCGCTGTTG
Source organism: uncultured delta proteobacterium (assembly GCA_963787125.1). Classification (GTDB taxonomy): domain Bacteria; phylum Desulfobacterota; class Desulfuromonadia; order Geobacterales; family DSM-12255; genus VEOV01. The sequence continues at coordinate 93,020 of CAWBBV010000002.1, read as the reverse complement.
ACCCTGTCAAGGGGGAGGTGACGGTCAGTGTCGGTGAGCGAGTCGGTATCCTGCCGAAGAAGCAGATGGCATGGGCAGGCAAGCTGACCCTGCAGAACAGTTACGGCAAGCTGCCGGAAAAGGTCAAGGGGCTCTCTCTCGGCAGTGTAATCGAAGTTCAGGTCATCACTCCCGACGAGCATAAAAAGGGGGCGGTCTTTGCCCTCGATCAGACCCCGGAAGCTCAGGCGGCTATCTATGCCATGGATCCCCGCACCGGTGGCGTCAAGGCGATGGTCGGCGGCTATGATTTCAAGAAAAGTCAATTTAACCGGGCGACGCAGGCGAAACGAAACCCCGGCTCGGCTTTCAAGCCGATCATCTACGGCGCTGCCCTGGAGAAAGGGATGACTGCCGCCTCCATCATCGACGATTCGCCCGTTGAATATAATAGCGGCGGCGATAAGGCCTGGAAACCGAAAAACTACGACAATATCTACCGCGGCAATGTCACCATGCGCGACGCACTGACCAACTCCATCAATATCGTCAGCATCAAGATTCTGGAGACCATCGGCGTCGGCACAGCGATTGAGTTTGCCAAGAAGCTGGGGATAACTTCCACCCTTGAGCCGAATCTGACCCTTGCTCTCGGCGCCTCCAGCGTTACCCCCCAGGAGTTGACCGCTGCCTATGGTGTCTATGCTGCCGGCGGCTACCGCGTCACACCGTATTTCATTACCAAGGTTACCGACCGGGACGGCAAGGTGCTGGAAGAGACCCCCACGCCGACGCCGGTAACCTTCAGCAACAATACTTCGGCGGTCAAAGTCACTCTGGCCGGTAGCGGCGACGATGCCGGTAGCAGTCAGGCGCCACAAGTCATAGTGCCAGAGACGAAACCGGCCAGTATCTCAACGCTCCCGCCACCGGTGCAGGTAGTTTCACCGGAAGTTTCCTACATTATTACCAATCTAATGCAGAGCGTTGTCAACAGCGGTACTGGCCAGCGGGCAAAGGCTCTTGGCAGGCCGGTTGCGGGGAAGACCGGGACAACCAACGACATGAAAGATGCCTGGTTTGTCGGCTTCATTCCGCAGCTTGTGGCAGGTGTCTGGGTCGGTTTCGATCAGGAGCGTTCCCTGGGTGCTGGTGGTTCTGGTGGACAGGCAGCGGCGCCCATCTGGGTAGAGTTTATGCAGCGGGCAGTTGCGGGGCTGCCGGCTCAGAATTTCTTAGCGCCGGCCAATCTGACTTTTGCCACTATAAACCCCAGAACAGGCCGACTGGCGCGGGACGGGAGCGAAGGGAGCCTGCAAGAGTGCTTTATTAGCGGCACTGAGCCGACGAGTTATGGCGAATAGGCTTAAAGAGCGGGTTCACAGCGCTAAATTTTTCTGTATTGGTGAAATATTATCTTGCAAAGCCTAAAAATGAGTTTATAGTTACCCAAAATTTAACTTTTCAGCAGGAGGGCTAAAATGACCAAGGCAGAACTTATTGATGCAGTAGCCAAATCGGCAGCTCTTACCAAAGCTTCAGCAGAGAAGGCTGTAAGCGGCTTCATTACAGCAGTTACCGACGCGCTCAAAAAAGATGACCGGGTAACTCTGGTCGGCTTCGGCAGCTTTGAAGTCTCGACCCGCAAGGCTCGTACCGGTCGTAATCCTCAGACCGGCAAAGAGATCAAGATTGCTGCTGCCAAGGTTCCCAAGTTCCGTCCTGGCAAGGCTCTCAAGGATGCTGTCGCTGCCAAGAAGAAGTAACCCTGTCCTGACCCAGCATGATTCAAGAAAACCCCGCCAAAACGGGGTTTTTTTGTTGCTACTGAAAAACTAAGTTAGAACCGGGCAGCGACTACGTCTCTAATGTCAACATACGGGTGCAATCATGACCTTATACACTTTTTTCGGTTTTCTCTGCGCTTCCATGGCGCTTACCGTCTCGCCAGGACCTGATAATATTTTCGTTATCACCCAGGGGATCACCCGTGGTCGCAAAGCGGCCATTGTCACTGCTCTCGGCATGTGCAGCGGCGTCAGCATCCACACAACAGCTGCAGCATTCGGCATCTCCGCCATCTTCTACTCATCGGCGCTGGCGTTCAATCTGGTCAAGTTCGCCGGCGCCGGTTATCTGCTTTACCTTGCCTGGAAAACGCTACGAAGCTCAGCTGTGCTGAAGCTTGCTGCCGATGAGAGCCTCCCGGCGGCAGCACTCTTTCGGCGCGGCTTTATCATGAACGTCCTCAACCCCAAGGTGGCGCTCTTCTTTCTGGCGTTTTTGCCCCAGTTCGTATACCCTGCCGCCGGTAATGTTCCCCTGCAGATGATTCTGCTCGGCACGGTTTTCATGACTCAGGCGATTGTCATCTTTTCGCTGATCGGCTGGTTTTCCGGCAGCATCGGCAGGCAGCTGTTAGCAAAGCCGCATGTTTCGAAATATTTTGACCGGCTCACTGCCGGGGTATTTGCAGCAATGGGGCTAAAGCTGGCACTGTCCGTGCGGTGATTGAGAGGCGCAAAAGCTTAGTGAGTACAGCCACAGCCAAAAAAACTCTTATTTTCCTGGTACCATTGGCACTACTTGCTGCCGCAGTTTTCCTTTTACCCAAAATTGCGACTCTCGCTCCGGCCCACAAAGAGCTGCTCCTGATCTCACCTTATCTTGCTGCCGTTGCCGGGATGTTTCTGTCGGTTCATTTCCATCGTGGTCGTCCGTTCACAGCACTTTTCCTGATCAGCATTTTCTACTATTTCTACCGTTCTTACCTGGAAACAGGCGTCAGCGGTTATGTTCAACAAGGTGTGTATCTTGGCCTTGCACTGCTTTTGCCCTTGAACTTTGCTCTTCTGGCGCTGATGCGTGAGAGGGGGGTCTTCTCCATAGCCGGAAGACTCCGCTTCGGTTTTATTGTTATGCAGGCGGCGATTGTCTGGCTCCTTTTCAGGCATCACTTTGAAGATGTCCAGCCGCTCTTGACCCGCCAATTTTCCTCCCAGCCGCTTTTCGACACTCTGCTCCTGCCGCAACCGCTGCTAGCACTGGCGCTGGTCTCCATGTCATTTATCGTTTTTCTGGCAATAAAGCGTCAGGCTCCCATTGAAAGCGGCCTGCTCGGGGCGCTCCTGGCAATTGTCATCAGTCTGGCAAAGATAACTTCTCCGGACCTGCCGGCGCTTTTCTGCACTGCTGCCGGGATCATCATCACTCTCAGCATCCTCCAGGACTCCTATAATATGGCGTTCAGGGATGATCTGACCGGCATTCCGTCGCGGCGGGCGTTGAATGAAAGTCTTCACGGTCTTGGCAGGCGCTACGCGGTTGCCATGCTGGATGTGGATCATTTCAAACGGTTCAATGACACCTATGGTCATGATGTGGGTGATCAGGTTTTGAAGATGGTGGCAAAGAGGATCGACTCAGTCAGCGGCGGGGGGAAGGCGTACCGTTATGGCGGTGAAGAGTTTACGGTGCTTTTCCCCGGTAAAAAGGCTGCTGAGGTGATTCCGCATCTGGAAGGGGTCAGAAAGAGTATCGAAGCATATCGCCTCTCAATCCGCAGTGATGACCGGCCCAAAGACCCAAAGCAGGGCGAAGGCAAACGCGGCAGCAAGAGCAGCTCCACAGAGGTTTCCGTGACCATAAGTATTGGCGTGGCGGAGTCAGGGGAAGGCCAGGGCGGGGCCGCTGAAATCATGAAGGCTGCTGACAAGGCGCTTTACAGGGCTAAAAGCAAAGGAAGGAATCAGGTCTGCAGCTGACCGCCCAGATCAGATCTATTGCTTCAGCCAGTATACCATTCCTCATTTTCTCTCTCTCGCACCATTTCCACTATACTGATTTGTAATAAACCCGACAAATTTTAGTTGCATTTTGCAAATAATAAAGCTAGTTTTATCTGCAGGAGTGCCTTCAATGAAAACAGTCAGGGAACAGCTGCAGATTTTTACCCGCCGCTTCGGATTATTGAACGCGGCCTGCTGCGACGACTGCTGCGGCGAACAGATTTCCATGGTCCAGAGCCATATTCTCATGGAGATCCGCCGGACGGGGAGCCCGTCAATGCAGCAGGTTGCCGAAGAGTTGGGTATGGATATCACCACCTTCAGTCGCCAGGTCAAAACGCTGGAGATTAAGGGGCTTGTCTCCAGGCGGGTGTCACAGGATGACCGCCGGGTGACGCTGCTGGGCCTCACAGCTGCCGGTCTGGAAACCGTCGGCAAGATTGACACCTACATGTCAGCGCGGCTTGTGAGGATTTTCGGACAGCTGAGCCCGTTTGAGCGCGATACCGTGGTCAGGTCTCTGGAGTTGCTCAATGGCGTCCTTATCCAGGAGCGACAGGAAACGATATCTCAGGGGGGAACGATTGCATGTTGCAAGTAAATAAAGAGCCCGGCGTTGCCTTCAAGATCAAAAACAGTAGAAAAGCCACAGCGGCCACGAGCGTTTTGCCTGCTGCAGTCTGTTCAATTGAGGCTGGCAACGGCAGTGATAAACCTCCCTGCTGAGGCCCCCCTACCTCCGCCGGCGGTGGAGAGATAACCGAGCAAGTACCGGGTTTCATGAGCTGGCTGGAGACACCGGCCGGCCGTGTTGCCAGGATTTCTTCAGCTTATGATTGGAGTGACCGGCTGGGAGCCTGGAAGGCGCGCTGGGGTCTTGGCCGGATGACCTACATGGTCCCGCCGGGGCTCTATGCGGTCGGCACCCCGATGCCGGACGCTCCGGTGCTGGTGACGGCCAACTACAAGATGAGCTACGACGCTGTGCGCCGCTCCCTTGCGGGGCGGAACGTCTGGCTGCTGGTGCTTGAAACCTACGGCATCAACGTCTGGTGTGCTGCCGGCAAAGGGACTTTTGGCACCGGTGAACTGGTCCGCCGCATTGCGGCAACCGGTCTGTCTCAGGTTGTCACCCACAGGCGCCTTATTCTGCCGCTTCTCGGTGCCCCGGGGGTAGCGGCGCACCAGGTGGCCAAACGCTCCGGCTTTACGGTCAGCTTTGGGGCGGTGCAGGCGGCTGATATCCCAGCTTATCTCGATAACGGCATGGTTAGCACGCCGGAGATGCAGCATCTGACCTTCACTTTTTACGAGCGGTTGGTTCTTCTGCCGGTGGAGCTCGTTCTGGCGATGAAATCTCTGCTTGTTGCCGGAGGGATCATCCTGCTCTTCTTTGCTCTGGCCGGTGGAATGAATGCCGGAATTGTTGCTATGCTGGTATACGCCGGGGCCGTGCTGAGCGGAATTATCCTCGGGCCGCTGCTTCTGCCATGGCTGCCGGGGTCAAGTTTTGCTGTCAAGGGGTGGCTGGTTGGCATCCTCTGGGTTGCTGCCTGCCGTTCTATTGTCAGCAGTATTGACTGGAGCAGCATTATCACCGTCGCCGCTTTTATTGCCTTACCTGCGGTCAGCGCTTTTTACACTCTCAACTTCACCGGCTGCACCCCCTATACATCCCGTTCCGGGGTAAAAAAGGAGATGCGCCTCAGCCTGCCGATTATGGCAGGAGCGATTATTCTGGGAATCATGCTGCTGCTGGCAGGGAAATTTATTTGAAGGGGGAGTTATGCAAGGCTTCAGATATCTGCAGAACGTAGCTACTCTTGAACTTGACCAACCGGCCTGCGTCGGCTGCGGTCGTTGCCTGGAGGTCTGTCCTCACCAGGTTTTTGCCCTTCGGGATAACAGGGCGCGGCTGCTTGATCGTGATGCCTGCATGGAGTGTGGCGCCTGTGCGCTCAACTGTCCGGTCAAGGCAATCAAGGTTGATTCAGGGGTCGGCTGCGCCAGCGGCATGATTAATGAGTGGCTGCAGGAACATAAGCTAGGCAAGATAGCCGGGGGCAACTGCTGTTCGTGAGAAGGTGATTCCAATTCCACATCAAGGCGCTATCTTCGTTGGCTCGTCTTCGGCTCCTAAAAGGTACTGTCTGTACGCTTTCGTCGCCTCAATCCTCACCGCCTAGATATCACTCTTGATCTGGAATTGGAAAGGCTAACTGTAGCGGATCACGCTAACCTTTTCCAGCGTGACCGTGCCACCGGTCATCATCTCGTCCAGGCGTGGCATGATAGCATTGATCATCTCCTGGCTTTCCACCGCCTCAATGATCAGCGGCAGGTCGGCGGAAAGATCGAGCAGCTTTTGCGAATGATAGACCCGGTGGCTGCCGAAACCGCCCACACCCCTGAGCACCGTAGCACCGGCAAACCCGGCAGTGCGCAGCATCTCCACCAACGCCTCATACAGCGGCCTGTGTTCGTAGCGGTCGCTTTCGGCCAGATAGATCCTCATTAAAAGGTTTTCGCCAACAAGTTTCGGCATGAAGCTCCCTCCTATGACATTGAACGAATCGTGATAATCCCGAGCCAGGTGAATATCAGACAGACCAGGACACTGGCGAGGATGTTGACAAATGCCGGCAGCAACTGACCATCCTCCAGAAGCGCGAACGTTTCATAACTGAAGGTGGAAAAAGTTGTCAACCCCCCCATGAAGCCGACTGTCAGGCCGAGTCGCAGGGTGTCGGAAATGGCGGTGCTGCGCAGGCCGAGCTCCATGATCAGGCCGATGAAATAGGCACCAATGATGTTGACGACAAAGGTACCGTAGGGGAATGCCCGCCCCAGCAGGCTGTAAACCCAGCCGGACAGATAGTAGCGGGTCAGACCGCCTCCGGCGCAGAAAATTGCAATAGTTGCCGCTGTTTTCATGTGAGCCTGCTTGAGGTCAACTTCTTGAAGTTGTCACTGGTTATCACCGGTTTTCCCGTCTGAGCCTCGATGTCCTTGCGAGTTCTGCCGGCAACTGCGCCGCCGTCCTTTGCATCCTTCTGCAATGGTTCAAAACCTTGCGAATCCCGGTCACGGTGCAACTTGGTGGTGGTCGCTTCTGCCAGCATTGTCAGGATCAGTTCCATGTCGGTCATGTGATCACGCAAGTTTTCCCGCTTCAGCCCCTTGACCGCTTTATAGTCATCAACCTTCAGATCAAAAGCACCCTGCATGATCTCGTTGGTCAGAATGGCGTATGCCAGATTGTTACCCGCGCCGCGGTTTTTCCACTCGTCAGTCAGGTCCTGGCGAACGGCAATCCCTCGTAATCGCTTGTCAATCCACTCCTTGGGATACCCTTTCTTTTCGTACAGCTCCTGCATCCGCCCCATGGCCAGTTCGGGGTTTTCGATCTCTTCCAGCCGCTGATAACCGACCTTTGCCAGCCAGAGTTTGAACGGTTCGGCTTTTGGTGAAGGAATCGCCTGGATGATACGCAACAGCCCTTCGGTATTGGCGCAGTCGGTCAGGTATTTTTTGCCATCGGCGGACTCCAGTTTCAGTTGTCGACAAATTGTCGATAACTCAAGTCCCGAAACCTTCTCGCGTTTCTTGATCCGATACCAGTAATCCTTGGGGTCCGGGCTATCTGTCAGCGCCCCGACAACATCTACAATTGAAAAATACCACTTCTCTTCAAGTGCATCCCATGCTGAACGGATTTTCTTTGATTCGAAAAGTCTGATCGCGCTCATGTTATCCCTCCAGAAATTGAATCGCTGCATCTTCACCCTCTTCGATGAAGAGTTCAATGCTTGACTCAGCCTAGTTTCTTCCGCAACAGCCGCCTGTCCCCGACTCTTAAGGTCAACTTCTGCGCATCGAAATACTCCAGGAGCGGAATCATGAACTTGCGTGACAGGCCGGTCATCTCCCGGAATTCGGTCGGGGTGACTTCACCCTTTTCCCGCAGATGAGCGATCAGTTTTTCCTCAATACGGGCAAGCGGCTCCGGGCGGTAGAAGACGTCACTCTTCACCTTTACAGCCAGCCCTTCTCTCACCAGCAGGCTCAAGTGTTCAACCACCAGTTTTTCCGTTATTCGGAGCGTGCTGCAGATATCCTTGAGAAACGGTGGCTCGCTCCCCCCCATTTCCAACTCAAGCTCGATCAGTCGGTGGATATCCGCCTGGGCAGTCTCCGCTCCTGCCTTGCGTCCGACCAGTTTCACCTGCTCACGCTCGGCCATGACTTTCCCATCCTTTTCCAGGGCGGCAAGGCAGGGGGTGAAAAAACGCTGGTCACTTCTTGCCGGCAGCCTGGTCTTTAACTCCTCTTTGCCGATCCCCTCTTTAAGCGGATTACTGGCAAAATAGCTGTTCATCTCGGCTAACAGCAGGCTGCAAAGGGAGGCGAATGCCTGGCGGCTGAGATATCTTTTTGGTTCACGCACTACCTGGACTACTGCGCCGCTCGCCAGCAGCTGCGCCAGGGCTGCTTCGAGACGTCTGGCCGGAATCCCGCTTCTGGCAGCGATATCGGTATGGGTTATCCCCGAGAGCAGGCTCTCCGTAATCATTCCGGCGATAGCCTCAGGATCAGCGCCGCTCGCCAGGTATTCCAGCAGTGCCACTGCCTCCAGGGAGCGGCGGCGGCGACCGGGGGGGGAGGGGTCAAGCACCGTGCCGCCGGCAACGGTAGCCGAGGGTGATGACGAGCGGAGCACGAACGGGTCGCCATTAAGGAGCAGGACCGGTCGGGATAATCGCAGCTGGGCAAAGGCGCTTTCGCCCGGTTCCAGGAACTCCCTGTCAAAAAGAATTACCTGGGCTGAAACCTCGTAGGTCGCCGCGTGGAGCCGCAGGGTAGTGCGATGTTTCAGGTTGTGCGCTGCTGATGGCAGATGTTCCAGCTGAACATCTACCCGCCGCGTCGTCCGGTAGATCCCCTTGGGGACAACCACATCGCCGCGCTTCACCTGGTAATGGTCAACCCCCTGGAGATTCAGAGCCAGTCTTGAGCCCGCTTCTCCCGCTTCCATCCTGGCGCCATGGGTCTGGATGCCGCGAATCCTGCAGGGGAGGGCTGCCGGGAGAATCTCCGCCTCGTCCCCCACCGCGACCTTGCCGGATAAAAGCGTGCCGGTTACCACCGTCCCGAAGCCGGGTAGGGTAAACACCCGGTCCACCGGCAGGCGAAAATGGCCTTCGCTCCGCTTCTGCTCCAGCCCCAGAGCTATTCGCCCCAGTTCGACTTTCAACTGGTCAAAGCCGACGCCGCTGCGGGAGGAGACCGGGATGACAGCAGCCCCTTCCAAAAAACTTCCTGTCAGAAACTCCCGCACCTCCTCCACGACCAGCTCCAGCCAGTCAGGCTCCACCAGGTCGCTCTTGGTCAGCACCACCAGCCCTTTTTTCAAGCCGAGCAACTGGCAGACATCAAGATGCTCACGGGTCTGGGGCATCACCCCTTCATCGGCGGCAATCACCAGCATCACCAGGTCCATCCCCACGACACCGGAAACCATGGTGCGCAGAAAGCGCTCGTGCCCCGGCACATCGACAATCCCGAAATGAATCCCGCCGGGGAGTTCCAGGTCAGCAAAGCCGAGCTCGATGGTAATGCCGCGGGATTTCTCCTCGGGGAGACGATCGGTGTCGACGCCGGTCAGTGTCTTGACGAGTGACGTCTTGCCGTGATCTATGTGGCCGGCAGTGCCGAGAATGAGATTTTTCATGGGATCTGGAACTTTTTGGCTCTAAGCCTTGTTTGAAAGAGGATTTAACGGGTCCATGGAAATAGAAAATGTTTAGATTAAACAGCCAAAACTTTCAATCCACCCTGCAATTTTGACCGTGATTTCGGCTTGACGATAATCTGAATATCACGCCCCAGAATATTGAGAAAGTGAAAAAGTCTCTCCATTGAAAAGCCGGACAGCTTACCACGCATTAAAGCTGACACCTTTGGCTGATCTATCCCCAGAAGTTCAGCAGCCTTTGCCTGGGTCAGCTTTTGCTTCTTGATAATATCTTGAATCTGCATGGAAAGATTCGCTTTTGCCAATCGTTCTTCTGCATCCGGCAACCCCATATCGGCAAAGACATTGCCGCTGCCGTGATATACTTCAATCTCTTCTTCCATCGCCACTACCTCCCTTTAACGCTGTGCAACTCTTCCGCCATCCTCAAACGCGTCTTGATCTTGTCGATCTCTTCTTTCGGCGTTGCGATACCTTTTTTTGATTTCTTCTGGAAAACATGAAGGACATAAACAGCATCTGCAAAGCGCACGGTATAAACAGCCCGATACGTATCGCTGTTGTAATCTTCCACAACCTCCAGAACTCCAGCGCCGGTAAACCCCTTCATCGGCTTGGCGTCCGGATGTTTGCCGCCACTTTGCGCCATAAAGAGGGCAAAACCGAAGACGTCCTGAACATCTTCCGGCATTGCTCGCATATCCTTCAAGGCGCTGCCAACCCACTCAACTGGCTTTAACTTCAGCTTTTTATGCATAGTCATATAATGCCAGAAATGGCATAAAGAGCAAACTAAAAATTACCACTTCTGATTCGCCCTTCCCGTATGGCCCACTATAACGCATAAAGGCCCCAAGCTTCAGAGCATGGGGCCTTTATTATTCAGGCGAGCTTTTAACAGGGCGCTACAGTTGCCGATTACTTCTTAGCCAACCGCTTGACTACATTTGCAGCCAGTCTCCGGTCGGCAATTACGGTAATGGATCGATAATGCCGCAGTAGTGCCTTTTCGTCGGCAGCGAAATAGGATTCGACCGGTTCCGCTACGGTGACAGACCTACCCGCTACAAAGAAGTCGGTAACCGGCAGTCCAAGAATGTCGGCGATCCGCTGGACATTTTCCACGTTCAGCATGGTGCTGCCGTTCTCATAGCGCTGCATCTGCTGAAAGGTAACTCCCGCCTTTTCGGCCAACTGTTCCTGCGACCAGCCCAGCTCCTTGCGGCGCTTCCTGATAGCCACCCCAATTTCTCCGGTTTTGATGATTTTCTGTGACATGTCGCCACTATAACAAACCGTCTTTGCAGCAAACACGTAATGAACAGCTATCAATTAGTGTTGTTTATATAGCAAAATATGTTGTACTCTCTGGCGACTTACTGCGTTTCAGAGGAGCACCATGTTTGAACAGGCCTTCAAGAATATCGACGACGCACTCCGGAAAGAAGCTGGTTGTGCCAGTGAACTGGACTATGCAGAGCAGACTTCCTGGCTGCTGTTTCTGAAATATCTGGACGGGCTGGAGCAAGACAAGGCCATGGAGGCGGAACTGGAGGGAAAGGCGTACTCCTTCATCCTTGATGAACAATACCGCTGGGAAAGCTGGGCAGCACCCAAGACCGCCGACGGCAAGCTCGACCACAGCAAGGCTCTGGCTGGCGACGACCTGCGGAGCTTCGTTGACGCTAAGCTGTTCCCCTACCTGCACGGCTTCAAGCAGAAGGCCAGCGGGCCGAATACCATCGAATACAAGATCGGCCAGATATTCGGCGAGATCAAGAACAAGATCCACAGCGGCTATATCCTCCGCGACATCATCGACCATATCGACGAGCTGCGCTTCCGCTCCCAGACCGAGAAGCACGAGCTGTCCCACCTCTACGAAGCCAAGATCAAGAACATGGGGAACGCCGGCAGGAACGGCGGCGAGTATTACACCCCGCGCCCCCTGATCCGCGCCATTGTGCAGGTGGTGAATCCGGAGGTTGGCAAACGGATCTATGACGGCGCGGTCGGTTCGGCAGGCTTTTTGTGCGAAGCTTTCGACTACCTCAAGGCCCGGCCCGGCCTCACCACCGACGACATGAAGCTGTTGCAGGAGTCCACCTTCTACGGCAAGGAAAAGAAGTCGCTCGCCTATGTCATCGCCATCATGAACATGATCCTCCATGGCATCGAAGCGCCCAACATCATCCACACCAACACCCTGGCCGAGAACCTTGCCGGCATTCAGGAGAAAGACCGCTACGACGTGATCCTGGCCAACCCTCCCTTCGGCGGCAAAGAGCGCAAGGAGGTGCAGCAGAACTTCCCGATCCGCACTGGCGAAACCGCCTTCCTCTTCCTGCAGCACTTCATCAAGATGCTTAGAGCAGGCGGCAAGGCAGGAGTGGTCATCAAGAACACCTTTCTCTCCAATACCGACAACGCCTCAGTGAGTCTGCGCAAGCTGCTGCTGGAAAGCTGCAACCTGCACACGGTGCTCGACTGTCCCGGCGGCACCTTCCAGGGGGCGGGAGTGAAGACCGTAGTGCTGTTCTTCGAGAAGGGAACCAAGACCCGCACAGTCTGGTACTACTCGCTCGACGTTGGCCGCAACATGGGGAAGACCAACCCGCTCAATGATGACGATCTGCAGGAGTTCATCCAACTGCAGCGTACCTTTGCCGATTCGCCCAAGAGCTGGAGCGTGGATATCAGCGCCCTGAGCGGAGCCGAAGGGTATGATCTTTCGGTGAAGAACCCCGATGGCGGTGAAGAGATTGTCCATCGCAGCCCGCAGGTGATCATGGATGAGATTGCGGCGCTGGATGCCGAGAGTGCGGCAGTGCTGGCGAATATCAGGGCGTTGCTATGAAGGTAGGGTGGCAGAAAAAGAAGCTTGGAGATTTGTGCAAGATCGAACTGGGTAAAACACCAGCGAGAGCACATAAGGCGTTTTGGGATGAGAAGCGTGAAACTGACAACGTCTGGTTATCAATCGCTGACCTTCTAAATGCCGAGGACAATGTTGTCGTTGATAGTAAAGAATACCTCTCGGACAAAGGCGCAGCCATTTCTAAGAACGTTCGCAAAGGTACACTGCTTGCGAGTTTCAAGCTCACGCTTGGACGATTAGCTTTTGCAGGTCGCGACCTGTTCACGAATGAGGCGATTGTGGCACTCACCATTTTCAATGAGAAAGAGCTTTCAAAGGAATTCCTTTTCTACTTCCTACACTTTTTTGATTGGAAAAAGGCTGCTGAAAACGATGTGAAGCTGAAGGGAATGACGCTGAACAAGGCAAAGCTAAAAGAGCTTCAAGTTCATTTCCCCACGCCAACCGAACAGCAGCGCATTGTCACCATCCTCGACAAAGCATTTGACGGTATCACCACCGCCAAAGCCAACGCCGAAAAGAACCTCAGGAGTGCCCGTGCTATCTTTGAAAGCCACCTGAACAACATAGATGCGGATAAGGTTCCGCTTGGAGATTTGGTTAAGATAACCACGGGTAAATTAGATGCTAATGCGGCAGTTGAAGATGGACAGTATCCCTTTTTCACTTGCTCAAGAGAAATTTACGCTATCGATAATTTTGCTTTTGACTTTGAAGCGATTCTCTTGGCAGGCAACAATGCAGTAGGTGACTTCAATGTGAAGCACTACAAAGGGAAATTTAATGCTTACCAGCGCACTTATGTGATCACGGTGAATGAACAAAAGCGTGTGTTATATCGATTTTTGTATTTCCAGATGTTGAAGAGCCTAAAGAAATTCAAAGAACAGTCAGTTGGTGCAGGGACGAAGTTTCTAAAACTTGGAATGATCAAGGACATGGAGATTGCACTACCGAGCCTTGCAAGTCAGGAGAGGATTGTTACGACGATGGATTCTCTTCGAGAACAAACAGATGACCTCGAATCCATCTACCAGCAGAAACTTGCCGCCCTCGACGCCCTGAAAAAATCACTCCTCGACCAAGCCTTCACCGGTCAACTCTAGGAAGCCGCCCATGAACGAAGCCGAAACCAGAGCCGAACATATCGACCCCGCCCTGAAAGCTGCCGGCTGGGGAGTGGTTGAAGGGAGCCGCATCCGCCGGGAGGTAATCACCCCCGGCCGCATCCTGGGCAAGGGGGTGCGCGGCGAGCCGCAGGTGGCCGATTACGTGCTGATCTACCGCAACCACAAGCTGGCGGTGATCGAGGCCAAGGCATGGGGCCGGCCCTACACCGAAGGGGCGGCCCAGGCGAAGATCTACGCCGGGAAGCTGGCCGTGCGCTACACCTACGCCACCAACGGCCAGAAGATTTACGGCATCGACATGGCAACCGGGATAGAAGGGGATGTTGCCCGCTATCCCACCCCTGCCGAACTCTGGGACCTGACCTTTAGCGCCGCGAACGGCTGGCGCGACCGCTTCGCCGCTGTGCCGGTTGCCGACAAGAGCGGCAGCTGGCAGATCCGCTTTTATCAGCAGATCGCCATGGAGCGGGTGCTGGAGCGGATTGCCGAGGGAAACGACCGCATCCTCCTGACCCTGGCTACCGGCACCGGCAAGACCTCAATCGCCTTCCAGATCGCCTGGAAACTGTTCCAGTCCCGCTGGAGTCTGAGCCGTGAAACGTCACGGCTGCCGCGTATCCTCTTCCTGGCCGACCGGGTTAATCTGGCCGATCAGGCCTACAACGATTTTTCCTCCTTCGCCGCCTTCAAGGAAGACGCGCTGGTGCGCATCGATCCCGACTCCATCCGCAAGAAGGGGAGAGTGCCGACCAACGGCAGCGTCTTTTTCACCATCTTTCAGACCTTTATGAGCGGCCTGGGCGAGACCCCTTATTTCGGTGACTACCCGAAAGACTTCTTCGATTGTATTATCATCGACGAATGCCACCGCGGCGGAGCCAATGATGAGAGCAGTTGGCGCGAGATCATGGAATACTTCAAACCCGCCGTGCAGCTTGGCTTGACAGCCACCCCCAAGCGTGACGACAACGTGGATACCTACGACTATTTCGGCGAACCGGTCTATGTCTACTCACTGAAAGAAGGAATCAACGACGGTTTTCTTACCCCATTCAAGATCAAACAGATCACCACCACGCTGGATGAATACGTCTACACCCCTGATGATATGGTCGTCGAGGGGGAGATAGAGGCGGGCAGGGTTTACGAAGAGGCGGACTTTAACCGGAAAATCGTCATTTACGAGCGGGAGAAGAAGCGCGTTGAAATCTTCATGAACCAGATTGATCAGCGGGAAAAGACGCTGGTGTTCTGTGCGAATCAGGCTCATGCCTTGGTAGTGCGTGATTTAATCAACCGGATGAAAAGCAGCACGGAACCGAATTATTGTGTGCGGGTCACTGCCGACGAAGGGGAGATCGGCAATCAGTTCCTGCGCGACTTTCAGGACAACGAGAAGACCATTCCGACCATTCTCACCACCTCGCAAAAGCTGTCAACCGGTGTCGATGCCCGTAATATCCGCAACATCGTGCTGATGCGCCCGATCAGGCAAATCATCGAGTTCAAGCAGATCATCGGCCGCGGCACCCGGCTCTTCGATGGCAAGGACTACTTCACGATCTACGACTTTGTGAAGGCGCACGAACATTTCCGCGACCCGGAATGGGATGGCGAACCGCTTGAGCCGGAGGCATGCGAGATATGCGGCGGTTTCCCTTGCGAATGTGTCAAGCCGCTCTGCAAGGCCTGCGGCCAGCGTCCGTGTGTCTGTGAGAGGCCGGAGCCGGAACCCTGCACGTTTTGCGGCCAATTGCCGTGTGAATGTATCCGGCGGGTCAAGGTCAAGGTGCAGCTTGCCGATGGTAAGGAACGCAACATTAAGCATACGATCGTGTCCAGCTACTGGCATCCTGGTGGCATACCGGTAACAGCCCAGCAGTTCATGGAAATGCTGTTCGGCAAGCTCCCCGAGTTCTTCAAGAACGAAGACGAACTGCGTACCTTATGGAGTCGGCCTGATACCCGCCGGAAGCTGCTGGCGGGGCTTGGAGAGAAGGGTTTCGGCAAAGAGCAACTTGGCGAAATGCAGAAGATCGTTGATGCGGAGAAGAGCGACCTCTTCGACGTGCTGGCCCATGTCGCCTATGCCCTGCCAACCCTCACCCGTGAAGAGCGGGCAGCAAAGGCACGAACGCTCATCACCCAGCACTTCACCAGCAAACAGCAGACCTTTCTTGACTTCGTGCTGGCCCATTATGTGGAGGTAGGCGTGGATGAGCTGGACATGGCGAAACTATCGCCGCTGCTCAAACTCAAATATCATGACTCGTTGAGAGATGCCGAGGCCGATCTTGGGAAAGCTGCTGAAATCGGCAGGGTGTTTGCGGGGTTTCAGAAATATCTGTATCAGCAGCAGGTTGGGGTGTAGCAGGATTTGCGTGAATGGCGCACATGGGAATCTAGCCCACCAGAGAACTAAGTGCCTTGCCGCTCATAAAACACCACTCCGACCCTTTCGATATGTTCCCGCAGTCCGGCGTGCCTGAGTTGTTCGAAAATCGAGAGATCAACCTGATAGGGAATCGACGATTCATCGAGCCTGTCTGCAACCTTGCCCAGAGTGTTGCTGTCAAGCATATCCCCAACAAGGGTCAGGTCAATGTCAGAACCATGCTTATAATTCCCTTTAGCACGCGAACCGTACAGGATAGCTTTTTCCACCGCGGGGAACTCAACAAATATCTTCCGAATGGTAGTTATGGTTTTATCAGGAAGACCGAATTCAGGCATGACTAAATCTCTTTCTCAAAACGCTCCTGGAGTGCCATGAATGCAGGATAATAACTTTCGTCGATAGCTGCCACCAGAGTTTCAGCAACGTCCTGGTTATAGGTATGACTGGAGAGGTTTCGTTTTTCAATCATATCCATCCAGGCTTCGCCATCCATAACCAGACCCCTCTTGAATGCCTCACGCACCGTGCTTCTTGAGCCTATCAATCCTTGAATCCCCTCAAACTCCAGATAATCTTTCAGGACATTCCAGGCAAGTTCATGGGTAAACTCAAACCCCTGAATCAATCCCTGCAGTTCAAGATTTGATAGCGGCCGTTGGTGCATCAGTTGCACTGCAAGGGTCAATTGATGAAGTGCGCGGCTGTAGTTGTCAAAGCGTTGTTTCCAGCGAATGTCTTCAGGCATTTATTTGTCTTCCTTTGCTGCCTGCGTGTTTAAAAAAGCCTCTGTTTGCAAGGGCTCAAATATTGGCGGAAGCACATGGGAATCGAACCCACCGGGGAGATTTCTCATCCCCCCCACCGGTTTTGAAGACCGGGCGGCCCACCAGAGACCGAAGTGCTTCCATTGATTAAGCCGATATTTCAGACCTTATACTCATTTTGCCCTGACATTACAAGCCGGAAATGGCCAGCTGTTGCCATCGGCTGCGAACAGGACATTTGCAGGGTGGCAGCCCGGACGATCTCCTGTCAACAGGTTTGCCGGGCCAATGGCAGGGTAACGATGAAAATGGCGCCTGAACCCGCCTCGCTTCTGGCCGCAATCATCCCGCCATGCTCCCTTATGATGCCGTAGGAGACTGACAGCCCTAGGCCTGTGCCGCTCGTTTTGGTGGTGAAGAACGGAGTGAAAATATCCTTGAGCTGTTCCGGGGGAATGCCGTTGCCCCGGTCTTCAATCTCTATGCAGCAACAATCCTTTTCATCGTCTAAAAGAGCCCGGATAGTAATGGTTCCACCGTTCTCCATCGATTGGACTGCATTTATGACCAGGTTGGTGAACACCTGCCGCAGCTGTTCCTCATCCCCGTCAAGAGCGATTTCATCAAGCGGCAATTCCCAGTTTATCCGGATATTCGCCAGCGAAACATGATGTTTCAGCTGCTCCACAATCTCTTCCAGAAGTGGGACGATCAGCACCTGGTTGATACTTCTCGGCTGCTTGCGGGCAAAGGAGAGGAGATTGGCGACGATCCTCTTGACCCTCCCTACCTGCCGGGCTATGATCTCTGCTTCCTCGCGGCTGGGGTGATCCGGCGGCAACTCCATCAGTAACACTTCAGCATTGCCGCGAATAATAGCCATGGGGTTGTTGATTTCGTGGGCGACCCCGGCGGCCAGTTCTCCCACCGCCGCCAGTTTCTCAGCTCTTACCAGCTCGGACTGGGTCTTCATGAGGAGGAGGTTTTTCTCCTCAAGCTCGGCAGTCCGCTCATGTACTTTTTGTTCCAGATCCCGGTTCAGCTCGTTGATGGCAGTCTCGCGCTGCATGAGTGCAACGGTCATGTTCTTGAATTCCAGGGCCAATTCGCCGATCTCGTCGCCGCTTGTGACTTCGATTTGCAACTCTCGCTCCCCGACTGAAAACCGCTGTACTGCCTTTTTCAGCTCCCTGATAGGCCGCGACAGCCGGCTGCCGATAACTCCGGATACAACCAGTCCGAAAAGGGAGCCGGCCAGCAGCACCCCGGCAAAGAGAAAGTTGATCTTTTTTTTGAGGGCCGTATTCGGCTCTTCTCTCATGCCGACGTAAAGAGAGCCGATTACGCTTCCTTTCAGATCCAGGATCGGTTCGTAGGCAGAGAAATACCAATCATTGACAACAAAGGCCCGATCAACCCACTTTTCCCGCTTCTGGATCACCCGGCTGTAAACCTCGGCAGACATTCTGGTTCCGATAGCCCGTTTAGCGTCAACTGTTTGGACGTTGGTTGTGATTCTGACATCGTCAAGAAAGATGGTCGCCGTCCCCACATCCTTGCCTTGAAACTGGACTCCTTCAAAAACAATCCGCTTGATCTTGTCGACTACGGCGTTATTGCCGTTCAGCAGCACCCCGCCATACAGGGCGCCGACAATCTCCCCCTGGTCGTTCAGCATCGGTGCGGAAGCAACCATGCTCATGCCGGAGCGCTCACTAACTTTTGGTTCCGGTTTGGCGCGCTCAGTGTGGATAACCGCGATGAATGCCCGGTCCGCCAGACCAACGCCCTCCAGAGCAAGCCTGCCAGGAGATAAAATCAGACTCCCGGCCGTAATGCCGCCTCCCAGGGACTGGCGCACTAGCGGGTCTTCAGGCAGGTAGTCGCCGAAGACTCCCGGATTGCCGGCCCGGTAGATGACCCGTCCGCTAAGATCCACAACCGTCAGGATATCCAGCTGTTCACTGCGCAAAAGAGGCGCAAGCAACGCCCCTAGCCCTTTGCGGTCGCCGGAGGCAACGGCCTTTACGGCTGAAGGTATGTTTGCCGAGAACCGGACCACGTCGCGGATATGGCTGATTTCGTTGCCATAGACCTCCCTGGCCGCATTGAGGTCGGTGCGGACTTTGTCCTGGGCCATGACATTGATCCGGGAGTTGATGATGTAGATGCCGGTCAGGGAACAGAAGAGGATGGCGACAAACAGGGGCAGGAGTGAGCCGACGGTGAGTTTCAGCCTGATGGAGAGGCGGGGCGCAGACATTTATGACTCCGCCTCCTGACTGTTTCTGGGGGTGATGACGCCGTATTCGGCAATTTTACGATCCAGGGTTTTACGGGTTATGCCGAGGATTTCAGCAGTCCGGCTCTTGTGGTAAGAGTTTTTCTTCAGAACCCAGACGATGTGGTTGCGTTCCGCACTTGCCAGGGAATCTTTTGCGTCGTTACCCATGGACTGAGTCAAGCCGGTCCCTTTAAGGATCGGCAGGAGGTCGGCAGTCAGCCGGTGCCCTTTGGCGAGAATAATCCCCCGTTCGATGATGTTTTCCAGTTCCCGGATATTACCGGGCCAGTGATAGGAGGCCAGGAGTTTCAGGGCATCTCCGGAGATGGAGTCAACCTGCTTTTTCATCCGCCACGAATATTTTTCGAGAAAATGTTTCACCAGCGGCTCAAGGTCTTCGATACGCTCCCTTAAGGGGGGCGGCTGGAGGGTGATCACGTTAAGCCGGTAGTAAAGGTCTTCCCTGAAGCGCCCCTCCGCAACTTCCCGCTCAAGATCCTTGTTGGTTGCAGCGACAATCCTGATATCGGTGCGTCTGGGGGCAGTGGAACCGACGGGGGTAAATTCCCGCTCCTGAATGACGCGCAGTATTTTTGCCTGGAGAGTGAGAGTCATGTCGCCGATTTCGTCAAGAAAGAGGGTGCCGCCGTCAGCCGCTTCCAGGAGTCCTTTCTGGGTTGACGTGGCACCGGTAAAAGCCCCTTTGATGTGGCCGAACAGCTGACTCTCCAACAGTGAGTCGGTAAGAGCGGCACAGTTAATGGTCAGGTAGCGCTGTTCCCGGCGAGCGCTGTTGAAGTGAATCGCCCGGGCGATGAGCTCCTTACCTGTTCCCGACTCCCCCTGTATCAGGATGTTGGCTTCACTGGCCGCAACCTGGAGCGTCATTTCGTAAAGTTCGCGGAATTTGCTGCTGACAAAGACAATCTCTGTGGGGAAGGTTTTGCGGGTCAACTCCTCCTTGAGGATCTGGTTTTCCTGCAGCAACGACTCTCTTTCCAACGCCTTTTCCAGTACGTCGATCAGCTTTTCCTTGGGAAACGGCTTGGTAATGTAATCGTAGGCGCCGTGCTTGATCGCTTCCACGGCAGAGTCGATGGTGCCAAAAGCTGTCATGATTACCACCGGCAAGTCGGGGCGCAGCAGGCGCACTTTCTTCAGGACCTTGATGCCATCAATGCCGGGCATGCAGATATCCTGGACCAGAAAGTCCGGAGTGTAGAGGCTGTCTGCTTCCAGTCGATCGAGCATGGTTTTGCTGTCGCTGTAGGTGTCGACACTAAATCCCAGCGACGTGAGGATTTTTTTCAGGTACCGGAGAATCTCCTTTTCGTCGTCGCAGATGATGATTTTTTTTTCGCGCATAGTTTCTCCAGCAATTACCGTTTCGAACTGCCTACCGCAAGCGGCCAGCGGTGGCCGCCGCTTCTGTCTCAGAATGTATCAAAAAGATACATTGTCGGAAATATCTACCCAAAACCGGTCTTACAAGACGGCCAGCGGCTTTTTGTTAATGAAAAAACCAGGGATTTCGCCCGGTTATGCTGATTAAACATTTGTTCTATTATACTTTGACAGCGGCATACATATTGTAAGTTATCTGGGTTAAGCGTTTCTATGTATTCTGCTGCCGAACGCTTTTATCTTGAATATCAATGAATTGGCCAGATATTAGTTGGGCTTGCCTGCCAGGCCACTCCTGTATAGATATGACACATTGGTTTATTTGTAAAGCGACACCATCATTTTAGCGCTGCGCCATCCGTTGTAACACATAAAAACACCCTGGAGGAATGCCTATGGGAGTATCAAGAAGAGATTTTTTGAAGTTTTCAGGAGCGGGGATAGCGGTATCCACCTTCGGCCTCAGTCTTGCCCCGCTGGAGGCCAAGGCGGAAGGCCTTGCCATCCAGCACGCCAAGGAGAGCACCACCATCTGCCCTTACTGCTCGGTCGGCTGCGGCATGATCGTCCACACCCAGGGTGGCAATATCATCAACGTCGAGGGCGACCCGGACCATCCGATCAACGAGGGTTCGCTCTGCCCGAAAGGCTCCTCCGTCTACCAACTGCGCGACAACAAGGCCCGTGTTACGAAGCCGATGTACCGTCCCGCCGGTGCCAGCGACTGGCAGGAGGTTACCTGGGACTGGGCGCTGGACGAGATTGCCAAAAAGGTCAAGACGGCCCGTGATACCACGTTTCTGGCTACCAGCAAGATCAAGATCAAGGAAAAGGTCGGCACTGTTGAGGTCGAGAAGGAGATCGAAGCTGTGGTCAACCGCACCATGGGGATGGCCTCGGTCGGTAGCGCCGCCCTGGATAATGAAGAGTGTTATCTGTACCAGAAATTCTTAAGGGGGTTAGGCCTGGTGTATATTGAACATCAGGCCCGCATTTGACACAGCGCAACAGTTGCGGCTCTGGCAGAGTCGTTCGGACGCGGTGCAATGACGAACCACTGGATAGATTTCAAGAATTCCGATGTAATCCTCATCATGGGGGCGAACCCCGCTGAAAACCACCCGGTTTCCTTTCGCTGGATTCTGAAAGCCAAAGATGCCGGGGCAAAAGTAATCTGTGTCGATCCCCGTTTTACTCGCAGCGCCGCCAAGGCCGACCTGTACGCACCATTGCGTTCAGGCACGGACATAGCCTTTCTTGGCGGCATGATTAACTACATCCTCCAGAACAATCTCCATTTCGAGCAGTACGTGCGCGACTACACCAACTCGGCCTATCTGGTCAGTGGCGATTTCAAGCTGCCGGGGGAACTGGCCGGGCTCTTTTCCGGCTACGATCCCAAAAAACGGAGTTATGACGTCAAATCCTGGTCCTTTCAGAAAAACGCCGATGACAGCGTCATGAAAGATCCGACCCTGAAGGATCCAAATTGTGTCTTTCAACTGCTGAAAAAGCATTACAGCCGTTACACCCCGGAACTGGTTTCAAAAACTACCGGCACACCGAAGGAAAAACTGCTGGAGGTTTACAAACTGTACGCATCAACCGGTAAACCGGACAAGGCCGGCACCGAACTGTATGCCATGGGGTGGACTCAGCACACGGTCGGGACCCAGAACATCCGGGCCATGTGTATTATCCAGCTGCTCCTCGGCAATATGGGGATAGCTGGCGGTGGTATCAACGCCCTGCGCGGCGAATCCAATGTTCAGGGATCCACTGATCACGGCCTTTTGTTCCATATCCTCCCCGGTTACATGCCGGTACCGTCGGCCGAGCTGAAGGATACGGCGGCCTACATTGAGAAGCATACTCCCAAGTCAAAAGATCCCCAGAGCGCCAACTGGTGGGGAAATCGCAACAAGTACCTGATCAGCTATCTGAAGGCTATTTACGGGGCAAAAGCCACCAAGGAGAACGATTTCGGTTACGCCTGGCTGCCCAAGCTTGATCCGGGGATGAACGGTTCGTGGCTGATGATCTTTGACAATATGATCAAAGGGAAGTTCAAGGGCTTTTTTGCCTGGGGCCAGAATCCGGCCTGTTCCGGTTCCAACTCCAACAAGGTGCGAGGGGCACTTGCCAAACTGGACTGGATGGTGACAACCAACCTGTTTGACAACGAAACCGCTTCCTTCTGGAAAGGACCGGGGGTGGATTCCGCCAAGATAAAAACCGAAGTGTTCTTTCTCCCGGCCGCAGCCTCTTTTGAAAAAGAGGGATCCGTCACCAACTCCGGTCGCTGGGCCCAGTGGCGCACTGCCGCAGTCAAGCCGCTGGGGCAGAGCAAGCCGGACGCGGAAATTATTCATGAACTGTTCCAGAAAGTTAAAGCGCTTTACGCCAAGGAGGGGGGCGCACTGCCGGAACAGCTGACGAATCTTACCTGGAACTACGGCTTCAAAAGGGCTGACGGCACCATCAAGAGCATTGACACCCATGCGGTCGCCAAAGAGATCAACGGTTATTTCCTCGAAGATGTGGAGGAGAAGCCGAAACCGCTCAAACCGGGCGAAAAAGCGCCGCCGCCACCGCCAGCCTGGGCACCGAAAAAGATGCTTGGCAAGAAAGGTGAACTGACCGGCGGCTTTGCCCAGCTGCAGGCCGATGGCACCACCTCCTGCGGTTCGTGGATTTATAGTCAGAGCTATAACGAAAAGGGGAATATGATGGCCCGCCGGGTCAAAAAGGACCCGACCGGCCTGGGGATGTTCCCGGAGTGGACCTGGTGCTGGCCGGTCAACCGCCGCATCATTTACAACCGCGCTTCCTGCGATCCGACCGGTAAGCCGTACAATCTTAAAAAAGCAGTCGTCTACTGGAATCCGACTGCTGTCCTGCCGACCGGAGCCCTGGGGGCCTGGGTCGGTGATGTACCGGATGGCCCCTGGCCGCCGATGGCGGACGAAAAAGAAGGGAGAAAACCTTTCATCATGCGGGCTGACGGCGTTGCCGCCATTTTTGGCCCGGGCCTGAAAGACGGACCTTTCCCCGAGCATTACGAGCCGGTGGAGTGTCCAGTGCCGGAAAACTTCTTCTCCAAGCAGATGACCAATCCGGCCAGCAAAGTGTTCAGCGATGCCAACATCAAAGAAGATGTGCTTGCTTCCTGTGATGTGCGCTTTCCGCTTGTGGCCACCACCTACCGGGTCACAGAACACTGGCAGACCGGGGTCATGACCCGTAACACCCCTTGGCTTTTGGAGTTGCAGCCGCGGCAGTTCTGCGAGCTCAGTGTCGAACTGGCCAAGGAGAAAAATATCAATAATGGTGATATAATTGAGGTCTCCTCGGCCCGCGGCAAGATCGATGCCGTTGCCATGGTCACTCCGCGGATAAAACCGTTCAAAATCGGCGACCGGATTGTCCATCAAATCGGTCTTCCCTGGTGCTTTGGCTGGCACACCCCCGGTGTGGGCGACTCCGCTAATCTGCTGACCCCGACTGCGGGTGATGCCAACACGATGATTCCCGAAACCAAGGCATTCATGGTCGGGATCGCGAGAAAGGGGTAAGTCATGGCCGATAACATCAACCAAGCTGCCCGTAAGGGTTTTCTCGTCGATACCTCTCGTTGCATCGGTTGCCGCTCCTGTCAGGTTGCCTGCAAGCAGTGGAATAAACTCGATGCCGACAAAACCGCCAACAAGGGGACCTTCGAAAACCCCCGTGACCTGACACCGGCCCTTTACAACCGCATAAAATTTATTGAAAAAGAGAATTCGGGGGAGGTCTCCTGGCTTTTTTTCAATGAGCGCTGCATGCACTGCGGAGAGGCAGGTTGTATGAAAGTCTGCCCTTCGCCGGGGGCGCTTTATCGAACCAAAGACGGCATTGTTGCTTACAATAAGGAGAAGTGTATCTCCTGCAAGTACTGCGTCTCTGCCTGTCCGTTCAATATTCCGCGCTACGACAGCGATGACAAGGTCAGCAAATGCCACCTTTGTCTGGACCGGATCGGTGGCGGCATGATCCCGGCCTGCGCCAAGGCCTGTCCGACAGAGACCCTCAAGTATGGCAAGCGGAGTGATCTGATTGCCAAGGCAACCGCCGCTAAAAAAACTCTTTACGGCGTCGATGACCTCAATGGTCTGGGGGTGGTCTACGCACTGGAAGGTCCGCCGGAGCAGTACGGTCTTCCTGCCAGCCCCAGCATCCCGTTCTCTATTTTCCTTTGGAAGGATGTGATTAAGCCGCTCGGCATCCTCGGTTTCTGGGGGAGTATCGGGGCAATGCTGCTGCATTACGTGACGATCGGGCCTAAAAAGATTGAGCATGAGGAAGATGGCAAGGGGGGCGACCATGAGTAACAGCATCGAAAGATTCAAAACCAGCGAGCGTGTTCTTCACTGGATAGTTACTGTCAGCTTCTTTACCCTGCTGCTGTCCGGGCTTGGGCTCTATTCGCGGCTCTTCAACGGTTATTTTAATCTGTTCGGCGGTGGGGTCAACGCTATCCTGGTGCATAAAGTTGCCGGGGTGCTGTTTTTCTTCTCCTCCATCTACATGTACCTAAATCACAAGAAGGACATTTCAACTTTTGACGAAGACGACAAGGAGTGGTTCAAGACACAAGGTGGTTACCTCTCACGCAGCGAGTCTCACTTCAATATCGGCAAATACAATCCGGGGCAGAAGATCTTTGCCATCTTCATCGGCTTGGCGACCCTGATTCTCGGCGTTACCGGCGTCTTCATCTGGATGCCGACCAGCTTTCCCCGCTGGATTGTCCAGCTGTCGCTGATGCTTCATGGGCTGATGTTTGTCGGCTCGATCATGTTTGTCGTTGTGCATGTTTATCTGGCGACCATCGGCAATCCGGGCACCATCGAGGCGATGCTTTATGGTGATGTGGGCAAACGCTGGGCCAAAAAGCATCATCCGAAATGGTATAAGGAAGTTTCCGGAGAGTAAGGGAGTATTTAACTTTAGAACTTCAACTGCAATAGAACACGGATGACGCGGATTTAACGGATTTACGCAGATCTAAAACCTTATTTCTTGTTTAATCCGTGGGAATCCGTTCAATCAGATTTGATCCGTGTTCTATTGCCCTTGATGTTTTCTTTTGCTCTTCAGCCTTATAGCCTAATCCCCTTATAACGGAGAAAAAAATGACCAGTACTGCCGACAAACTGACCGCTCTGCGGGCTGCTGCCGCAAATTCTCCGGAATATGCCGAGATTGTCCCGCTCTTTGCCGGGCTGTATGAATATATCTCCGGCCGTGAAGATAAAACAGGGATC
This sequence comes from uncultured delta proteobacterium, assembly GCA_963787125.1. Classification (GTDB taxonomy): domain Bacteria; phylum Desulfobacterota; class Desulfuromonadia; order Geobacterales; family DSM-12255; genus VEOV01. The sequence continues at coordinate 67,334 of CAWBBV010000002.1, read as the reverse complement.
ACGATCAAGTTCGATGAAGTCGCTCCTGCCGTAAAAATCAGTAATGGTTTTCCCCTTGTCTCAGCCCTGAATCTGGCTGTTGACCGGGAGCAGACCGTTGCATTTATGGCCGGGATTATCCAGGTGCTGACCGCCGCCGGTCGGGAGGGGCAGCCGGAGCTGGCCCGTATCGGTGCGTCATTGGAGGGTGGTTTGCTTGATCCAGGGGCGCTGTTTGCGGCTATTCTGGAGCGCCGAAGGCCGGCGCTGGACGAGGCTGCCGCTACTGCCGATGTCCCGCCCCCCTTGATCGAGTATCTGTTTGAAATTCCGCTCCGCACGGCTCTTGAGCTGGCGGCCGCCAGCATCGCAGCAGGCAGCTATGACAACTGGGAGGGTGGGAACTGTCCTTTTTGCGGTTCGCGGGCCGGGATGGCCGAACTGGTCGGTGAAGAGGGGCGACGTCACCTCTGTTGTGCCACCTGTAACACCCGTTGGCAGTTCAAACGGCTCAAGTGCCCGTACTGCGCTACCGAAGATGTGGAAAAACTCTCCTACTTTACTGCCGAAGGGGGGGCTATCCGCGTGGACAGCTGCAAGGGGTGCAGTCGCTATATCAAGACCCGTGATTCCCGCAAAGGGGGAAGCGATGTGCCGCTTGAAATAGAGGATCTGCTGACCATTCATCTCGATCTGCTTGCCTCGCGTGAGGGTTTTGAACGGGGAAAGTAACGTCGGCGCAAGGAGTTTGCTTTATGTACCTGGTAAAACTAGCACTGCTTATCGTGTCTGCTCTGGTGGTCGTTTTCGTCGCACCTTACCGGGCTGCCGCCGCTCCACATGCTCAGACCATACTCAACCCGGCAGCACCCAAAAAATCAACCTATCCCAGGATTGTCATCTATACGGTCTCCTGGTGTCCCCATTGCCGCGAGCTGAAAGAATACCTGACTTCCAGAAACATCCCGTTCATCAACAGGGATGTGGAGCTGGAACCGGCGGCCATGGAGGAGCTGGTGCAGAAATACAAAACCTATGGGGTGCCGGTAGTTATTATCGGCAAGGATCAGGAGATCCTGAAAGGTTTTACGGCTGAACAGTTTGAAATCGCGGTGGCAAAAGTACGCGCCGGTAGCACTAAATAGCGTTTCAAATGAAGGGGTGCAGACTATGAAAGGGTACAGTAAACTGCCATTTACTTTAACATGGTTCCTGGTGGTGCTCATATTCGGCTGTATTGACACCAGCCGGGCCGATGACACTGCCCCCGCATCCGCCAGGTCCTTTGCCAAAGTGGGGGAACCCGCCCCACCTTTCAAGGTAGAGGCTATTGACGGAGCGACGGTCAAAACAGTCAGTCTGGATGATTACCGGGGCAAATGGCTGGTGCTGTTTTTTTATCCGGCTGATTTTTCTTTTATCTGTCCGACTGAAATTACCGGCTTTAACAAGGAGCTGGAACGGTTCACCAAATTGAATGCTGCCGTCCTTGGTGGCTCGGTGGACGGCAAATTTGCCCATCTGGCCTGGCTCAAACGGGGTGATTTGGGCGATCTGAAATATCCGCTGTTTTCTGACATTAAAAAAGAGATGGCCCAACGTTACGGTGTTCTGGACAACAAGGAAGGGGTTGCCTTGCGTGGTCTTTTTATCGTAGATCCGGAAGGGGTCGTCCAGTATCAGGTGGTCCATAATCTTTCTGTCGGCCGCAGTGTTGAAGAGGTGCTGAGAGTGCTGGAAGGGCTTCAGAGTGCCGGTCTCTGCCCGCTCAACTGGAAACCGGGGCAGAAAACCATTACACGTTAGCGTTATTATTTATGGAGTCTGATATGCGCATTACCGGAGTTACCGGGGTTATCCTGGCAGGGGGGAAGTCGACCCGCATGGGGAGCAACAAGGCGCTGCTGCCGTATCGGGGGGGGCGTTTCGTCGAAGCGATCCATCGTCAACTGGCAGAGATTTTTGCCGAAGTCATCATGGTCACCAACAACCCGGAGCAGTACGAATTTCTCCCCTGTCGCAAGGTGCCTGACCTGCACGCAGGGATGGGGGTACTGGCCGGGATTCATTCCGGGCTTTATCACAGCAATAGTCCTGCTATCTTTGCTGTTGCCTGTGACATGCCGTATCTGGTGGATGATCTGATTCGTCATCTTGCCAGTCGCGCCGATGCCGGCGGTGTTCTGATTCCCGAGAGTCCCGGTGGGCTTGAACCGCTCCATGCCGTTTATGGCAAGGGGTGCCTGGCTGCTATTGAGGCTACGCTTTTAAGCGGGCAACGGCGGATTGTCTCGTTTTTCGACCGGACCAATGTCAGCCGGATGAACCAGGAGCAGGTGGCTTTTTTCGACCCGGCCTTTGTCTCCTTCATCAATATCAATACACCTGGCGACTATTTTGAACTGCGCGACAGCGAGCGGCTGAACCGGCTTGATTCGGTGAGCGGTGACGAATGTTTGCTGCAGATGGGTAAAGGCTAGCTGCTATGGTCACTATCACTGAAATCAAAAGCCACTATTTTTTCACGGAGGCGGATGCTGAGTTGCTGAAGTCGCTGCATCCTCTGGCTGAGGCGTCAAAAGAGCGGATGGCCGATGAATTCTACGACTATCTGCTCGGCATTCCGGAAACAGCAGCTTTTCTCAAAGACGACCAACTCCGCAATCGGCTCAGGAACACTCATCAGGAGTGGTTTGTCAACCTCTTCTCCGGCACCTATGACAACCTTTACCACCATACCCTCCAGCGGATCGGTCAGGCTCATGTCCGGATCGGCCTCAATGCCCACTTTGTCAACGCGGCCATGAACGTGATCCGCCACTTTCTCATCGAAGTCCTTCAGGAAAACTTTCCGGACGTATCCAAGCGGCGTAAATTCCGCAACGCTGTCGAAAAAATCATTGATATCAACCTGGATATCATGAGCACTTCCTTCCAACAAGAGGAGCTGAATAAGGTTTTTCTTTCCCACCGGCTCGAATCCAAGCTGATCCATGCGACCGAACGGTTTACCTACGGCCTCAATCTGGTGCTGGTCCTCGCTCTTGCTGGCGTCTCTTTGGGCGTCGTCGGGCTTTTTATCTGGGACATCAGCCATATTTTTCACGGGGATATGGAAAAAGGGATTCTCGGTGCCCTCGGCACGCTGCTGATTATCTGGATGATGATCGAACTAATGGATAACGAGATCAAAACTCTCAAAGGTGGCAAGTTTAATATTCTGGTGTTCATTGGCGTTATCATTGTCGCCCTGATCCGGGAAATACTCATCTCGACCCTGCGCCACGACGCTCTTGATACCCAGATTTTTCTGGCCGGAACCCTGCTGATTCTCGGCATAGTCTATTTCCTGGTGGCCAAAAGCCAGCAGTTTAGCAGTCAGTAACTAAAACACCCTCCAGGTAACGCTTCATCCTCAGCGGCAAACCTTTTCAGCAGATCTTCGTGGCTGATAACTCCAAATCATTTCACCGTAACCGCTTGCTGGAGAATCTTCTGGCAGTAGTTGTTCAGGCTCTCGCCGGAGCGGAGTGCTTTTATGGCAATCTGGCGATGCAGATCTTTTCCTATCCGCAGAATAAAGCGACCTGAAAACTGCTTGTTAGCTGTCTCCGGCGGCAGCGGCCTGTTGTCGGCACTGTACAACTCTACCGCCTCGGCAACCGCACTGCAAAGTGCTACATAAACCTTCGCCTCATCATCTCCATGCACCCCGCCGTAAATAACTCCGGGGCAGGTTCCAATGTAGCAGCTATCTTCTTCAGACCATTCGACTATTTTGAGATAACGATCGGTAGGTTTCATCCCTTTGACTCCTTGATAGCCTCTTCAACCTGCCACGCGTTCATGGCATGGAGCTTTTGTCTTTTATGACAGGCATACATCTCCGCTAGTTGTCGCTAAACATGCTCGACCAATGCAGCCATCGCAGCAGCTATCTCTTCCATTAGAGCCGCATCAAGTCTGCCGAGTCTTTTAACAAAACGAGAGAGATCAACACCCCTTGACTGCAGTACATCTACAGCAGATGCTTTAGATAATCCATTCGCAGCATTGGGACTGATCTTTACGTGCCAAAAGTTACCACTATAGCGGTTGTCCCAACCAGTTATAGGTGCAATCAGCTTGATTGGTAGTCTTCCGGCTGCATCGCTGCTTATGACCACCACGGGGCGTACCTTCTGTATCTCGACGCCAACCGTAGGATCAAGGTCAATCTGCCAGATTTCACCACGTTTCGGGCTTGGTTTAGTAGTCAAGAAAGTCACCTCCGCCGAGCCCTTTCATCTTGCCATAGTGCTCTTGCAAATGTTCCGCCTGATCTTGCAGCACTTTGCTCCGCTCTACTGCTGAAAGCTTCATGAAAGCGCGCCGGTCGATGATCTCTTTATGTGCTGAATCATACGATTCTCCGGTCAGGCGATTCGCTTCATCAGCAGTAATAAATCCTTCGGAGAAGGCCCTTAGTACTGTTCTTCTCAGCCATTGTGGTTCTTCCTGCGGGAGCGGTTCCGGTTCGTTCTTGCGCATCCGGTTATGGTTGAACTGGATGCAAAGCCACTTGTAGCTTGAATCGTTGATTATGCCGAGATCGCGCAGGCGGAAGGCCAGAGCCTGAGCGCTGACCCCGAAGCTGCGTTTTAGCATGAAAAGCTCTTTTAGCTGCACCGTAGTACGGTGGGCGCCTATTTCCAGCCTCAACAGCTCGGCAGGAGCAAGGAAAGCGCCGGCAAACCGGTGGGCAGCCTTTTCTTCGTCAACGCCGTCGCTAACTTCAAGCACCAGATGCCCGACCTCATGCAGCAGACTGAAGCGCTGCCGCTCACCGGGAACTCCCTCGCGCGTTACAACGGCAGCGGCTATCACTTTGCCATTGTCATTAGTAGCCAGAGCAGAAATTCCGTCAAATTTCTCGCTCGCCGTCGCAATGCTGAACACATGGATGAACTGGCTTTCCAGTAAACCGACAACACTGGCAACAGGGCTACTGCCGATGTTCCAGAATTTGCGCAGCTCTTCAGCTGCCTTTTCGGCATCATCCAGAGATGCTACCGAGTATTTTTGAGCAGGCAGATTCAGCGGGAATGGTTCGCCGACCTTTTCCTGCAAGGCAATCCGCTCCTCAAGTGCCTGCGACACCAACCCCTCGACCATGTTTTCATCACGCTTCGGCAGGGTGGCACACTTGCGGTAGGCCAGCAGCTGCACCTGAACCTCCGGTTCGGCAAACAGATGCGCCGTCTTGACGCTGAAGATTTCGGCGATCTTTACCACCACTTTCATGGAAGGCTGGGAAAGCCCTTTTTCGTATTTAGACAGCGCCTGTTTCGTTACCAGTCCGCCGAGAAAATCCGAAAGTTCATCGAGCGACCAGCCACGGGCAAGACGTAACTGTTTCAGTCTCTGTGCCAGCATTGTTTTTTCCTTTCTTGTTTCTATGAGTCATCAAAGTTGACAAACAATACAATAATAATTATATTTGTCAACTGAGGATAACATTTTTTTTACACAAGGAGGTGATAAAAAATGGCCAAGAACACCGGTGAAGGTTTCCGTCAAGGAGCCGTGATAGACCGTCATCAGGTCTTTAATCCCAAAACTGAGCAATGGGTAAAGATCAATGACAACACTAACCTCTTCATGGATGTGAAGCAGGACGGAACGCCGTTCAAGGGCGTGCGCAAGAAGGACTAGAAAGGGGCGAAGTTCAGTGAAATTAACGGGCGGTAACTAAAGGGGGACGATGATCGTCCCCCTTATCATTTTGTGGCAGGTTCTTCTTCGCCCCAAACGCGCGCCAGGGTGGTTTGAATCTTCTTCTCGAAGCGGGCGATCAACTCCCGGTTAGCCCGTACAAGCGCCTGCTCGGCTTCAATCTCGGCGACGATCCGTTGCTGGGTGGCGAGGGGTGGGAGGGGGATTGGAACACGTTCAACAATGCCCTGATTGATCTTGGGCATACTCCCGGCAGCACCGACAGCGTTTCGAGTCAAAAAACCTCTGATTGTATCACTCTGAAGAACATGCAGTAGATATCTGCTCAGTAGCTTAGACTCGTTAGCACGTACCCGAATCATGAGATCGGGGTAAATAAAGTTTGTCTCGTCCACATCGAACAAAGCAGCTGTGCCCACCAATTCAGCAGTATTCCCGCGTTGCAGATAGATATCTCCTTTTCGGCATCGGCAAGGAGAGTTCAGCGCAATATCCTCGTCTAGGTATTTGAACTTGGTGAGGTCAAGCGTTCCTGATGTTGTTGCACTGAGAGACAGAACCTTTAAACCCGTGATACGATCAACTGGCTTGCCAGAGTATCCGTTCTTCGGCTTGTCCTCAATGACTTGTCTCAACTCCACCACCGGCCAATCAGAATGAATGGGGATGTGAGGGCGGTAGTTGTCGAGGACGGAGCGGGCGCCGTCAATGACTTTCTGGTAGCCCTCGATCTCCGCCACGATCTCCTTCTGCACATCCAGCGGCGGCAGGGGAATTTCAATCTTTTCAAGGTTCCCCTTCGTAATGTGAACGAGGCCCACTCCGCCATGCAAATTCTCTTCAACCTCGGTCACAGCCTTGTTGAGAGCGTGAAGCAAATACATCTTGGTTGCCCGGCTATCATCGAAACCTACTTTGAAGATGTGCTGGTTCAGAACCGCCTTAGCACCTCGCCAAATATGCGCGCCAAAAGAAGTACCACGCGATCCTGACCACGAGAAAAGAAGTTCCCCGTTATTAATCGTGTTTCTCTCGCTTACTTCGCCAGTGTAGTAATTGAAGGTACTATCAGGATTGTTAAGGTTCTGGATTCGGACAATCGGAACTCCTCCGCTACCTGAGTCTTCCCAATTTTCTGGCTTGAACGCACGACCATTGAAGAGTTCGCAAATGTCGCCAATTGGAACTGTCGCATAATTCGAAGTTTGAGATTTCACCTCCCGATACCGCTCCCCACTCAGGTTATAATCCCCATTCGCCGCAACCTTCTCTTTCGCCACGATCAGGCCGCAGTTCAGTTGCAGTTCATCAACGGGCTGCCAGTTGCGCAGAGCCAGTAGGTAAGCGTTTAGCTCGATCTGCACTTGCGGCAGGTCGTTCTTGTCGAAGGCCCGCCGCTGCGCGCCAAGACCAAAACCGTCGTTCTCCACCTTGAAGAAAGCGACAGTCTGCGCCTGCCTGGCGAGGAATCTGTCGAGTATGAGGATGGAGGTCTTTACGCCGGAGTAGGGCTGAAACACCCCGGCGGGCAGGGAGACCACGGCCACCAGACTATTCTCCACCAGCATCCTGCGCAGCTCGGTATAGGAGGACTGGCTCTGGAAGATAATCCCCTCAGGCACGATGATGGCGGCGCGGCCAGTGGGGGTGAGGTGCTCGGCCATGTAGTCCACGAAGAGCACTTCGCTCCGCTTGGCCTGGATAGAGAAGCGCTTATGCGGTTTGATCCCCCCTTTCGGCGACATGAAGGGCGGATTGGCGAGGATGACGTCGGCGTATTCGTTCCAGCGATCCTGGCTGGTGAGGGTGTCGTATTCGTAGATGTGCGGTTCGGTGAAGCCATGCAGATAGAGGTTCACCAGGGAGAGGCGCACCATGTCCGGCGAGATGTCATACCCCTTGAAACTGGTGGCAAGGCGCCCCTTTTCGTCAGGCGTCAAGGTGCTGTGCCCCTTGGCATCGCTGTTAGTCCGGAGGATGTGCTTGTAGGCAGAGATGAGAAACCCGGCGGTGCCACAGGCAGGGTCGAGAATCACCTCGCCTTTCTGTGGGGCGATGATCTCCACCATGAAGTCGATGATGTGGCGCGGGGTGCGGAACTGGCCGGCATCACCCTGGGAGCCGAGGACGGAGAGCAGGTATTCGAAGGCGTCGCCGAGGCGCTCGGAGTGGTCATACTCGAATTCGTTGATGATCTTGAGAAAGCTCTTCAGGGTCTCCGGGTCGCGATAGGGGAGATAGGCGTTCTTGAAGATGTCGCGAAACAGGGCGGGGATGCCAGGATTCTGCGGCATGGTGGCGATACCCTCGCCGTAGAGACCGATCAGTTCATGGCCGCCGATGCCGGGGCTCATCAGCTTGGCCCAGCCGAAGCGGGCAAAGTCGCCGGTGAAGAATTTACGCTTCCCCCCCAGCTCTTCGGCTTCGGCGTCCATGTCGTCCATGAACTTGTAAATGAGGGCGATGGTGATCTGTTCCACTTGTGATTTCGGGTCGGGCACTTTACCGACCAGGATGTCGCGGGCGGTATCGATGCGGCGTTTGGTTGCGGTGTCGAGCATCTGGTTCCTTTAGGCAGTGAATTGGTTCAGAGGCACATAGTCCTTGATGTAATCGGGGATCAGCGTGCGGTATTTCGGCGGCACGGCCCGCAGATCGCGGGTGGAGAAGAAGGCGTTGGTGGCAAGGTCGGTCAGCTCACCGCTGTCGATGATGTAGCGGATCCTGCCATTGGTGACGTAGGCTTTGAAGTAGTTCTTCAGCGCCGGAATCGCCTCTGCTTCCGCCGGTTTGTAGTCGGCGATGAACTTGGCAAACTCCTCTTCCAGCAGTTCATCCTTGGACTTGAAACGGGGAATGAGCCCGAAGATCTTTTCGAGAATTTCCCGCAGGCCGAGGCGACGGTCCACGGCAGCGGCCCGGCGGAGCTTGTCCAGGGTGTAATATTCCTGCGGCTTGTCGAACACCTCCCGGTTGACATAGTCGATGACCCGGTCCCACTGGCCCGCCTCGACAGCCTCGACGATGACAGGGTTCTCGCGCACGGTTTCCTCGAATTTCTCGTAGAACATCCGGTCGATCTTCATCCCCTCGTAGCCGATGGCCGCTTCCTTGATGGTGGCGAGAATATCCGCGCCGAGGTGCTCGTAGGTTCCGGCCGAAACGCCCGGACCGGTGCCGCCACCCGTGTCAGCCCACTTTCCTTGCGGCTTTGGCAGCTTGAGCACTTCGTCGTAGTTGTACTCTTCTTCGAAGTATTCACAGTTGGCGAAGAAATCGAACAGTTTAAATGAGGTTTTGCGCGGCTCCCTGACGGTCTCTTTCACATCGTCGTCAAAGAGTTCTTCGAGAAAGTTGTGTTTGCGGGTGCCGCGTCCCTTGATCTGGATGAAGTCGGTGGGGGAAAAGATCGGCCGGAACAGCCCCAGGTTGAGCAGGTCGGGGCAGTCGTAGCCGGTTGTCATCATACCGACGGTGACGCAGACGCGGGCCTTGCTGGTCCGGTAGGCAGTGAGGAAGTTGGCCGAGCCGAGCAGCTTGTTGTTGGTGAAGTTGATGGTGTGCTGCTGCGCCCCGTCCACCTGGGAGGTGACCTGCACGGCAAAATCGGACTGGTATCTGCCGGGAAACATCCGGTCGGCCATCTGATTGAGAATCTGCGCCAGCTTGGCGGCATGATGCTGACTGACTGCAAAGACGATTGATTTGCCGATTTCACCGCTGACCGGATCGCGCAGGGCGTTTTCCAGAAAGGTCTTGCAGAAGAGCTGGTTGGTTGCTTCGGCAAAGAACCGTTTCTCGAACTCCCGCTGCTTGAAGGTTTCTTTTTGATCGTCTCCCTGATCGTCGGTGAATTCGACGATGAAACCATTTTCCGACAGCAGCTGGGTGGTGATATCGCTGCGGGCGTCCACCACCGTTGGATTGACGAGAAAACCGTCCCTCACCCCGTCCAGCAGGGAGTAACGGTAGGTGGGCTGGCCGTCATCGCAGCCGAAGGTGCGGTAGGTGTCGAGCAGCAACCGGCGTTCCAGCTCGCGCGGGTCTCTACTGGTAGTTTTAGCCTTGTCGAACTTCTTCAGGTAATCCCGCGGTGTGGCGGTCAGCCCCAGTTTGTAGCCGATGAAGTAGTCGAACACTGCGCGGGCATTGCCGCCGATGGAGCGGTGCGCTTCATCGGAGATCACCAGATCGAAGTCGGTGGGGGAGAAGAGCTGTCGGTACTTGTTGTTGAACAGGAGCGACTGCACGGTGGTGACGACAATTTCCGCCCGGTGCCACTCATCGCGGTTTTCCTTGTAGATGACGGCCTGGTAATCGTTGGCAAGGACCTTGACGAACGCTTTCTTGGCCTGGTCTTCCAGCTCCAGCCGGTCTACAAGGAAGAGCACCCGCCGGGAATTGCCGGTGCGCAGAAAGAGTTTGATAACCGCCGCCGCAGTGAGCGTCTTGCCGGTGCCGGTGGCCATCTCGAAGAGAAAACGGTCCTTGCCTTCCTTGACAGCGGTTTGCAGGGCGAAGATGGCTTTCAGCTGATAGGGGCGGAGGAAACGGAGGCCGTTAGCGTCGATGAAGCCGGGGCGCTCGGCCTCGCTCTTCCAGGCGGCTTCGGCGGCATAACCGGGGCGCTGGGTGAGCACGACGTAGTCGTCGGCAACGAGTTCAGCTACAAGGCGCTTGGCATCGGGAACGGTTTTCTGATACCCCGTGACGGACTCCGGTGTCGGGAAGGAGGTGATGATGTAGGGATTGCCCCGCTCCAGATCCCAGAAGTAATGGAGGTTGCCATTGGAAAGGATGACGAAGCGGCAGTTCTGGGAACGGGCGTATTTGCGCGCCTGTTCCTTGCCCACCAGCGGGCTCTTGTCTTCGGCCTTGGCTTCGAGAACGATAAAGGGGAAGCCTTTTTCGTTGAGCAGCAGGAAGTCGATAAATCCCTTCGCCGCTTTCTCGAAATTCTCGCCGAGGGCGTCAATATCGGTCTTTTTTAGGGTGACGCCGGGCTCAAGGCGGATGTTTGCCGGTGCTGTGCCCTCGGCAAAGAACCGCCAGCCGGCCGCTTCCAGCAGTTTGTTTATCTTGATCCTGGCTGTGGCTTCTTTGGCAGACATAAAGAGGTATCTCCAGCGGATTGTAAGTCGCTAACAGATACCACAGATATGCCATTATTGCACACTACAAGTTTGCTTATACTGCCATTTACTAGTGTGTTTAGCCCGCAAGCGCCTCGGGGTATGCTCCACCCGAAAAGAGGCGCACATGGTAAAGATCCTTTCAAATATTGAAATTGGTGAAAAGCTTAAGAACCTGCGAAAACAGGCAGGTTTCACGCAAGAAAGCCTTGCTGAAGTCATCGGAGTATCAAGAAATCAGCTGCAGAAGTACGAATACGGGATAGATGGAATAGACACGGAAAAACTGCAACTGCTGGCAAACGCCCTCTCCGTGCCAGTCCAGGAATTCTTTATGACTGGTGAAGAAGTGTTGCCACTGAATACTTCCGAAAAACTACTCCTCGACTCCTACCGTGCCATCCCCAACAAGGAAATTCAGGAAAGCATCCTAAAGATAACCACCAATGCCACCCGGCATAACGATTGAAAATCGAATAAATAGAACAAAAAAGCCCCGCCAGAACTTATCTGACAGGGCTTTTCATTTAATCGGGTACATATTATCGGGTATTACGGCTGACTCCAGATATCTTCAGCCACCTTTTCTAATATCCACTGCTGCAAGTAGCGCCTGCTCTACCATGGCCATTATGTCCGCTGAAAGTGCGCCTATTTTCTCTGTCAACTTTGCCCTGTCAACGGTAGTGATCTGGTGGCAGAGCGCACTGCTTTCGCCGGGCAGTCCGCCCGTACCGGCAGCTAGTGCAACCACGGTCGGACCGCGCCGCGCCTGTGTAGCCGAGGTCGAAAGAGGCACAACTATAATGGAACGCCAGGCAGGTGCCTGATTGAATGCATCGTGGGAAAGGATTATGACAGGTCTGCGGCCACTCTGCTCTGAACCGGAACGGGGTGAAAGCATGGCCCAATAGATGTCACCCCGCTTCATGGCTGCTTCTCGCTGATATTAACATGTTCCAGGCCTGTAGCTTCCAGCTGTTCGTCCAGATCATCGCCGGTTCCAGCCTCTTCCGCGGCATAACGTGCAATCTCTTCATGCAGGATCAGTTTTTCCTGCTCATCAAGCCAGTCTTCAACGACCTGCTTCACTATTTGCGTGGCAGGTTTGTGTTGACGTTCTGCCTCTGACCTCAGGCGACTGTATACACCGGCGGGCAAGGGGACGTGGAAATTATGCGCTACAGCAGTTTTCATGGCACACCTCCTGCCATATATTTTATGCCAGACTATAATGACATGCAATACATTACGTCATTATGAAGGATTTTTCGGGCAAGCAGCCAGCCAGCATCCAGGCCATCACAAGATGATGATTGTTTAACCTGCCGGATTCAAACGCTTTCCAGTTTGACAAGCTGTTGCCGAATAGCGTATATATTCACTTCTGCAAACTTGTAGCGGCTCATCCGGAATACCCTCGCGACCTCCCTTTCCCAAGCCATAATTCTAAATTAAAGAGAGAAAATTCAATGTTCAACCTGAAGCCCGATGTTGTTGCTCGTCTGGAGCGTGTCTTAAGTTCCGTAGAGATGCTCCTCCCCAAACTTGTCAAACCGGTTGACTGGTCCAGCTGTTACGCTGCCAACTGGCGGCGTCACTCCTTCTCCGGTTATCTGGAGCCGGTCAAGGTGACCGATACCACCACCATGGATGAGCTTCTGGGAGTGGAAGAACAAAAAAAGGTGATGATTCATAACACCCGCCAGTTCCTGGCCGGACTGCCGGCAAACAATGCTCTTCTCTGGGGCTCCCGTGGTTCCGGCAAGTCTTCTATAGTAAAAGCTCTCCTGAACACCTATGCCAAAAAAGGCTTGAGGATTATCCAGATTGAGAAAGAGGATCTGATCTATCTGTCGGAGATCTTCAACTCCGTCGAAGACCAGCCCTACCGCTTTATCCTTCTCTGCGACGATCTGACTTTTGAAGTCGGGGAACTATCCTACAAGATGCTGAAGAGCGCCCTGGACGGTTCGGTCTACTCACCACCGGAAAACGTGCTGATATACGTCACCTCCAACCGCCGCCATCTGCTCCCCGAGTATGAAACTGACCATTTGGGGGGGAAATTCGTCAACGGCGAAATGCAGCAGAGCGAAGCCATGGAAGAGAAGGTTTCCCTCTCCGACCGTTTTGGTCTCTGGGTAGCCTTTTACGCCTTTTCCCAGGACCGCTATATGGACGCGGTGCGCCTCTCCATAACCAGGGAAGCGCGTGAGCGCGGGGTGGAGATTCCTATCACCAGTGAGCTGGAGAGTGAGGCAATCAAGTGGTCCCACGACAAAAGCAAACGCTGTGGCCGGACTGCTTACCAGTTTGCCAAGAACTATATCGGTCGCTTCCTGCTGCCGATCTCAGACTAAAAACCATCTACCCATTGACAATCCCCGTCTCCATTGATATATGATTATATAGTCATATATCAATGGAGTGTCCCATGAGTTCAGCAGCCAATTTTCTTGCCGATGTTCTGAAATCCCTGGCCCAGCCAACCCGCCTTAAAATAATCGATTTCCTCCGCAACGGCGAGCGCTGCGTCTGCGAGATTTTTCCCGCTATTGACGAGGAACAGTCCAATACTTCCCGCCATCTTTCCTACATGCAGACCCACGGCATCCTTGCCCGGCGCAAGGAGGGGGTAAAAATCTATTATGAGGTCAAGCATTCTGAAGTGTTTGAAATTATTGATCGGGCTGAAGAGATCGTTAAGTGCGAGCTAACGGTTAGAACCGGCATAATCAATTCGGCGAAGAGGGTCTGACATGCTGAAGTCACTGGCAGATTATCTTGTCTTCACTCTTGGGGGACTTGCCCCCGGCAGTCGCGGCGGTGAAGCGCTTAATTTCTTCATCTACGATACGCTCAAGATTTTCCTATTGCTCACTACCATTATCTTCGCAGTGGCAATCATCCGGTCGTCCTTTCCTCCCGAAAAGACCAAGCGCTTGCTTTCACGCAAGCGGGAATATGTTGGCAACGTCCTGGCCGCCCTGCTCGGCATTGTTACCCCTTTTTGCTCCTGTTCGGCGGTGCCGCTGTTCATCGGCTTTGTCGAGTCCGGCGTTCCTCTTGGGGTCACCTTCTCCTTCCTGATCTCCTCGCCAATGGTGAACGAGGTGGCGCTGATCATGCTCTGGGGGCTGTTCGGCTGGAAGATTGCCCTGATCTACATTGGCTCCGGCCTCTTGGTGGCGATTATTGCCGGCATTATCATCGGCAAGCTGAAAATGGAAAAATATGTTCAGGACTATGTCTGGGAGATGCAGGTCGGCAGCAGTGAGATCAAGACCATGACCTGGCGGGAGAAACTGGATTATGCCCGTGAATACACTCTGGGTCTTTTGAAAAAGATCTGGCCCTATGTGGTCGTCGGTGTCGGCCTGGGCGCCTTCATCCATGGCTACGTGCCGACAGACTTTCTGGCACGCTGGGCCGGGCGGGACAATTTCTTTGCCGTGCCATTGGCAGTGGCTCTGGGCGTGCCGCTTTACAGTAACGCCGCCGGGGTGATCCCCATTGTGCACGCCCTGATGGAAAAGGGGATGGCAATCGGCACGGTGCTGGCTTTCATGATGGCGGTCACCGCGCTCTCTTTTCCGGAGGCGATCATCCTCAGCAACGTGCTGAAGAGACCGCTGCTGGCGACTTTTTTTGGCATTGTTGCCACGGCGATTGTCATTGTCGGCTATCTGTTCAACGCCATTTTGTGAGGTAGTTTCCTTCGGCTCCGCTCAGGGAACAGGCGCGCGCTGAGCGGAGCCGAAGCGTGATTCACCTGATTTGTCCACTAAAAAACGCTGCTGTAGCGATGTTGGACGCTAAATGGAGAAAATTATCGTGAAAGAGAATCTCTACGCCCGTGCCAATTATCTGGCGCTGTTCACCATCGTCTATAACCTGCTGGAAGGTCTTGTCTCCGTCTGGCTGGGCGCCGCTGATGAGACTTTGGCTCTGTTCGGTTTCGGCGTGGATTCCTTCATCGAGGTGATTTCGGCAGTCGGCGTCTGGCATATGCTCCGCAGGATCAGGTCGAACGAAGGCGAAACCCGCGACGACTTTGAACAACGGGCACTGCGGATTACCGGTGGAGCCTTTTATCTTCTGACTGCCGGACTGTTGCTGATGGCGGGAATGAATCTCTATCAGCATCACAAGCCGGAGACGACCCTGTGGGGTTTAGTCATCTCTACCATATCCATTGCCTTCATGTGGTTTCTGATACGGCAGAAGACAGTCGTCGGGACAGCGCTCAATTCTCAGGCGATACTTGCTGACGCCGCATGTTCCAGAGCGTGCGTCTATCTCTCTGTCGTGCTTATGAGCACCAGTATCGGCTATGAATTAACCGGCATCGGCAGCTTGGATGCTCTTGGTGCTATTCTGATCTCATGGCTGAGTTTCAGGGAGGGGCGTGAAGCTTTCCTGAAAGCACAAGGACTCAGCTGTTCTTGCAACTGTAGCAATGAAAACTAACAGATAAGGAGACGTAGCCATGAAGATCGAAGTCCTCGGCAGCGGTTGTGCAAAATGTAAGACGCTTTATGAAAACACCAAAAAGGCCCTGGCAGAGAGCGGCAAGTCAGCAGAGGTTATCAAAGTGGAGGACATCCCCTCCATCATGAAATATGGTGTTATGAGCACCCCGGCCCTGGTGATCGATGGTCAGGTGAAATTCTCCGGCAAGGTCGCTTCGGCAGCAGAAATCAAGGGATTGCTGCCATGAAAACGGTGATCATTTTCCTGCTGCTTCTGACTTCGACCACAGCTCATGCCGAACTCCCCTCAGCGGCAACCGCAATGATCAATCAGGCCATGGTTTCCGGCAAGCCGACGGTTATCGACCTGGGAGCGCGAACCTGTATACCCTGCAAGAAAATGGCACCGATTCTGGAAAAACTCTCCCGGGAATACAGGGGTAAAGCCAACGTCCTGTTCATCGACGTGCATGAAGACAACGCCGCTGCCGATAGATTCAAGATCCGGATGATCCCGACCCAGGTATTCTTTGACGCTAAAGGGAAAGAGGTCAAGCGCCATATCGGCTTCATGGATAAAACCGACATCCTCAAGGAGTTAAAGGCGGCGGGGCTGCAATGACCTTTCTCGACAACTTCGAGCAACTCGTTGCTGCCTACCCGCTGTTGGCCTTTGGCGCAGTTTTCCTGGCCGGAGTACTTTCGTCTGCCTCCCCCTGTGTGCTGGCGACCATCCCGCTGGTGGTCGGCTTTGTCGGCGGCTACAGCGATGGTGACCGCTGGAAAGCTTTTCGTTATTCCCTGACGTTTATTACCGGTCTGTCGCTGACCTTTACCGGTTTCGGTGCAGCTGCCGGCCTCCTGGGGACCATGTTCGGCACCCTTGGCGGCAAGTGGTATCTGTTTGCCGGAGGTGTAGCACTGCTCATGGGTGGCCAGTTAATGGGGCTCTACGAGATCCACATCCCCATAAAGCGGGATTTCAAGCCGAAGCGTGGCGGTCTCTTTGGTTCATTTCTTTTGGGGCTTTTCTTCGGGGTTGTCTCCTCTCCCTGTGCCACTCCGGTACTGGTGGTGCTGCTGACCGTCGTTGCCGGTAAGGGGCAGGTCCTGTACAGTATTGCCCTGCTCTTCACCTATGCCATCGGTCACTGCCTGCTGATGCTGCTGGCCGGGACTTTCACCGGTTTTGTTGAAGGCTTTGTCAAGGCCCGCGGGGTTGCCAACTTCTCCCTCTGGGCCAAACGGATCAGCGGACTGGTGGTGGCCCTGGTGGGTGGTTGGTTTGTATGGCAGGGGGTGGGGAGCGTGGGACGCTGGCTACAGTAGTACTATTTTTAATACTTTGATTTGCATCAAGGCTGCCGCCTCGAGTCTATGGGAAATTACTTCCTGTAGAGACCTGTCTGCCCGGAGGCCGCCTTATGCGCCATATCAGCACTACAATCTGTCTGCTCAGCCTTGCCGCTCTCCTCGCCCTGCCGCTGCCGGTGCTGGCCATCCCTGCCATTACCTGTCACTGCTTTACCGATCGCTCCTTCAATCCGGCCCAGCCGGCGCTGGCCGACCCATACTTTCTGGCCACAACCCAGAACTCCTTTTTTGCGAATATGTTCAATGTTGACAAGAAAACCATCGTCATGAAAAAGCAGCAAGGAACATCTTCTGATGATCTCTGGATTGCCTATTGGGTCGCGTCTAAAGGGAATACTTCTGCGGAGTCTCTGCTTCAGGCAAAAAAGACTCAGGAAGCGTGGCCGGATGTCCTTGCCCCACTGCGGATTCCCCCAAAAACCGTTGGCGGCCGCTTCGCAAGCGCCCTGAACACCAGGTCGTCAACTTCCCGTCTGGCCGACGCCGTGGTTGATGAACTGTTCCTCCAGCAGCGCTTGCTGACTGACGCCGAGCTGGTAGCATTACGAAAAGCGGGGGCTTCCAATCAGGAACTGATTATTGCCACTGTGATTGCCGTCAAGATGAAACAGTCGGCCAGACAGATCTATTTTGAGGTGAAAAAAGGGCTGAAGAGCTGGGGCTCATTACTCCAGATGGCCATGATTGACCCTAAAAACATGCAGCAGGAGGTTGCCGTTATCCTGAAGCTGCAGCCGCAGTAATTCTCCTCGTTTTGAGCATTATGCGTTCATGCACAACAGGTTTGACGTTAAGAAAGGCCGGTCATTTTTGACCGGCCTTTCTTTGTTCAAGTGCAGAGCGTGGGTTTGATATTCAGAAAATCGGCAAGAGCCTTGCGATCGGCGCTTGCTTCAGGGAGGTCGCCGGCATGCTGCCTGAGTGTCGTCAATATTTCCGTGCAGATTGAGCAGCTCTCCCTGCTGAGCGTGTAGTACATCCAGAGCCCCTGGCGACGGGTATCGACCCAACAGCTCCGTTTCAGGTAGGCAAGGTGGCGCGATACCGTGGACTGGGGCAGTTTGAGCACTGCCATCAGGTCGCAGACACAAAGCTCCCCTTCGGCTTGCAGCAGGAGGACGATCCGCAGGCGGATCGGATCAGACAGGGCTTTGATGGTTTGGGCAAGATGTTTCATGGCAGATATTTATAATGCAGATGGCGGCTATGGTCAAGAAGTCGCTTGTATCTGCATAGCCGGATATAAAGCTCTTGATAAATCCGTATGAGCAGATATACTCTTGACGCATCCCGTGCAAGGAGGTCATTGACCCAATGAAACAGCGCATACTTTTTCTTTGTACTCACAATTCCTGCCGTTCCCAGATGGCTGAAGGTCTGGTGAACCATTTCCTGAGCGACGGTTTTCAGGCTTTATCCGCAGGAACCGAGGCTACGCGGGTCAACCCTCTGGCCAGTCGGGTGATGCTTGAACTGGGTATAGATATTTCGCACCACTACTCCAAAACTATCGCTGAGTTTGAAGGTCTAAAGTTTGACCATGTTATCACTCTCTGCGGCGCTGCCAACGAACAGTGCCCCCTGTTCTTCGGAGGGGTCAAGCGAGTGCACATCGGCTTCGATGACCCTTCACAGATATCAGGGGAAGCCGAGGAGCTGTTGCCTGAGTTCCGGCGGGTCCGGGATGACTTGCGCCAGAAATTGACCAAATATCTGACAGGAGAACAATCGTGAGTGAACATCTTTCCCGAAAATTGTCTTTCCTTGATCGCTGGCTGACGCTCTGGATCTTCGCCGCCATGGCAGCCGGAATCGGTCTGGGATATTTTATGCCGGGTGTAGAGCAGTTCATTAACCGATTTCAGGTCGGGACAACCAATATTCCGATTGCTGCCGGTCTGATTGTGATGATGTATCCACCCTTTGCCAAGGTGAAGTACGAGGATATGCCGGAGGTCTTCAAGAACAAGCGGATACTTGGTATCTCTTTGGTGCAGAACTGGCTGATCGGGCCGGTGCTCATGTTTGTGCTGGCTGCGCTGCTGCTGCCGGACAAGCCTGAGTACATGGTCGGGTTGATCATGATCGGACTGGCGCGCTGCATAGCCATGGTTATTGTCTGGAACGAGTTGGCTGAAGGGAACACCGAGTACGCTGCCGGACTGGTAGCTTTTAACAGCGTTTTTCAGGTGCTGTTTTACAGCATCTACGCCTGGTTTTTCATAACAATTCTGCCGCCCATGGTCGGTCTCAAAGGGATGGCTGTTGATGTCAGCATACGGCAGATTGCCGAAAGTGTTTTCATCTACCTGGGGGTACCGTGCATGGCCGGTGCCTTGACCCGCTTCATCGGTGTGAAGATCATGGGTAAAGAGCGTTATCACAGGGAAGTGGTGCCGAAGATCAGTCCGTTGACCCTGATAGCCCTGCTCTTTACGATTGTTGTCATGTTTAGTCTTAAAGGGAATCTGATTGTGCAACTGCCGTTGGATGTCCTGCGGATCGCCATCCCGATGCTGATTTACTTTGTAGTTATGTTTCTGGTATCGTTCTGGATGGGTAAACGGCTCGGTGCTGACTACAGCAAGACCACGACCCTTGCCTTTACGGCGGCAAGCAACAATTTCGAGCTGGCAATAGCAGTGTCAGTTGCGGTTTTCGGTCTTAACTCCGGAGCAGCCTTTGCCGCGGTCATCGGCCCGCTGGTGGAGGTTCCGGTGATGATAGGCCTGGTAAATGTGGCTTTACGGTTTCAGCGTAGATGGTGAAACGTTCAATTTTGTGGAGACTGGTGAGTATATGCACGCGGAGGAAAGCATCAGACTCTCATTTTTTTGCGGAACTTTTCTGCTGGTTGCGCTTTGGGAGCGGCTGGCGCCGTGCCGTCAGTTATGCGACAGCAAAGGCAGACGTTGGCGGATAAATCTCTCCCTGGTGGCAATCAATGCCGTAGTTCCAAGATTCCTTGTGCCGATACTTCCGGCCAGTATGGCCGTTATGGCGCACGTGAACGGTTGGGGGCTTCTGAACAACATGTCACTTCCCGGTTGGGTGAAGGTTGCAGCCGCCCTGATTTTTCTCGATCTGATTATCTATCTGCAGCATCTGGTTTTTCATTATCAGCCCCTCCTCTGGCGGCTGCACCGGGTTCACCATACTGACCTTGATATCGATGTTACCACCGGCAATCGTTTCCACCCGCTGGAAATCATCATCTCCCTGTTGATAAAGCTGGCTGCTGTTGCGATATGCGGAGCACCTGCTACTGCAGTCATCATTTTTGAGACAATTCTCAATGCTGCGGCCCAGTTCAATCATGGTAACATAAGGATTCAGCCGCAGATTGATCGGTGGTTGCGCCTTGTCATAGTGACTCCTGACATGCACCGGGTGCATCATTCTGTCATTGTGCGTGAAACCAACAGTAATTTCGGGTTTAATATCCCGGTTTGGGACCGGCTTTTTGGCACCTACAGGGCGCAGCCTCAGGATGGTCATCCCGGAATGACCATTGGACTCAGGGAGTTCAGGGCAACAACAGCACTTTCCTTTGTTGCATTGCTGGTGTTGCCATTCAAAAAAAAGTAGTTTGTGGAGTTAAGGATGGAAGACAGGAAAACGATGACAGTAGATTCGGTGCGGGAACTGCTGGAGGTTGCCGGGGCAAGTGTCATGGCCCGTTCCGGGCGGAGCGAACATTACAGCGCTCCCCGGGAGTTTTCTTTTGAAGTCCGCAGCGTCTTCCCCAACGGCCTTGAGCTTCACATTGTCGCCCGCCAGTTTACCTATCGTGATCCGTGGGAA
Source organism: uncultured delta proteobacterium (assembly GCA_963787125.1). Classification (GTDB taxonomy): domain Bacteria; phylum Desulfobacterota; class Desulfuromonadia; order Geobacterales; family DSM-12255; genus VEOV01. The sequence continues at coordinate 46,855 of CAWBBV010000002.1, read as the reverse complement.
GCAATCGGTAGGGTTAATGACCATGTGGATGCATCTTTACTCAAAGACGGAACTTATTCGCCGCTACCAAAAGGGTATCCGTATTTTCAGGAGAAAGATGAAGAACTCGGGCTGGATGAAGAGCAGCTCAAGGAGATGATCGAATGCGTCAGGAGTGTCAATCCCAAGTTGTATGAATTGCAGCGATTGACTGGAGACCTTTGAGATACCGGCATTGTCAGCCAATCGGGCGTTTGAATGGACCTGTCAATCTATTTGTGTAAACAACTTTTCGGTAATAGTTGAAGCTGGTTTTTATCCTGCAAATTAGTAAATTTTCCCCTTAAACCGGGCTTACTGTACTCCCTCCACAACCCACCTTCAGCACATCACGCAACTGGTCAAACCGGTACGGCTTGCTGATCAGGCCGGCTATAGCCTTGCGAGGGATCCTGGAGGTAACTTCGTCATCCCCAAAACCGCTGGAAATGATGATCGGCAGTGATGGGTCAAGCTTTTTCAGATCCCTGAATAACGCATAGCCGTCCATGACCGGCATGCCAATGTCTGTTACAACAAGGGTGATTTCTTCAGCAGCTTTCTTGTACAACTCCAACGCTTCCTTGCCGTTTGTTGCTTCAAGAACCGTGAAACCAAGTGCCTCCAACATCTCTTTTGCAACAGCTTTGACCTGCTCTTCATCTTCTACCAACAGTATCGTGCCGCTTCCCTGCCACGGACCAGAGGCTGTCTGCTCACAAACTTCGTCTCCGCTGGCGTCACGTGCCGCAACAGGTAGATAAACTTTGACGGTTGTTCCCTGTCCCTGTTGACTGGTCAGTTGCAATGCCCCCTTATGCGCGGTGATGATGCCGAGGGTTGCCGACATCCCCAGACCGCGTCCTGTGAATTTGGTAGTGTAGAATGGTTCGAATATGTGACGTTTTGTCTCCTCGTCCATGCCGCAACCACTGTCGGTTACTTCCAGATAAACATACCATCCAGGTGGTATGACTTGACCCAGATAGTCCCTCTCAGTTTTACCGGCTTTTACCTCCAACTCGACAAGCGATACTGTAATCAAACCCTGCTCTTCACCGATGGCTTCGCATGCATTGATGATTAGATTCATGACGATCTGTTTTAACTGGCTGGCATCGCCCTTGATGAATGTAATTTCTGCAGGAAGAGTTGCTCTGATCACCAGATTCTGGCGTTGGGAAGAGTTCAATATATTGATTTGATCATCCACCAGAGCACGCATATTGACCTGTGTCTGGATAGCTTCGCCATTTTTAGCGTAGTCCATCATCTGCCGACATAGTTCAGCAGCACTCTCTGCGGCCAGTTCTATATTCGGGATACATTTTTTTGAGGTTTCCGGTGTCATCTTTGCCAGAGCACAATTTCCAATTATGACCTGCAGAAGGTTATTGAAGTTATGGGCGATGCCGCCGGCCAGGACACCGAGGCTCTCTAGCTTCCGTGACCGCTGGAGTTGCTGTTCAAGTGCCAAATTTTCTTCTTCTACGCGCTTGCGCATCAGTGCTACTCCGATTTGCGATGCTATTCCTTCCACGAATTCAATCGTTTCGAGAGTGAAACATCCTGTGCGCCGATCATTGAGGTGGATAAGGCCTACGATCCTGTCGTTATCCCGAATTGGTATCAGAGCTAAGGAGGTATAGCCGTCGTGCATACACTTGTTACGTGGATGATACCGAGGATCCCGCTCAGTCGGCAGGTCGAGCAATGCTATGGAATTGTTCGTCCAGAAGCTTCCACCATCAGTGAATAGCGGATTAGTCGAGTCTGTCTTACCAGAAATAACCAGACCGCAGGTACATTCTAGCCTGACGTTACAGTCATTGTCTCGACACACTTTGCCATCAGCGTCACATTCGACTAATTTGTTTTCCGTCCGCAGAAACTCTTTGGAAAAACCTTCTTGGGTAACATACGGAAAGTCATCCCCCTCTTGAAGACGAATGCCGATCGCATCAAACCCTGTATATGTCTTCAATACGGTAAGAACGCGCTTGACTGAATCCTGGATATCTCCAGGCTCGTTAAGTATCAGTAGGATTTCCCGTCCCATTTCTCGATATGATTCCCTTAACTTTCGCTCAGTGATGTCTTCAGAGATACCAAGCAGGAACTCCGGTTTTCCATCGAAATCCAAGATCGGTACTTTTTTGGTGTGAAGAGTTCGGGTTCCCCTGTTGAGGGTCTGCAGTGCTTCTTCAGGGATATCCAGAATCCCCCCCAGATGCAGTACCTCCCGGTCCTTCTTTGTAAAGAAGTCGGCCTGCTCCTCCGGGAAGAAGTCGTAGTCGTTCTTCCCCATCAGGTTTTCTCTGGAATAGCCCAACAGTTCCTCTCCAGCTTGGTTGAAGCGAACGAACCGGAGTTCTCTGGCCTCCTTGAGGAAGATCATGTTCGGGATATTCTCGAAAATCATTTCCAAGAGCTTGCTTATCCGGTGGAGCTCCTCTTCCGCCAGCTTGCGCTCGGTGATATCGCGCAATGTCGTGCGACTGTGTAGTGTGATGCCGCGTTCATCGCATACTGCCGAAGCATTCATGCTCACATAGATTTTATTACCGTTCTTGCACCGCAATGTGAGCTCCACATCAAGTGTTTCTTTGCTGACTATGAAAGCCTGAAACGCATCCCTGGCCTGGTCGGCACAATCTGAGTGGAAAAGTTCGTACATAGAACTACCTACTACTTCTTCCCTGGACAAACCCGTGACGTTCAGCAAAGTCTGATTGCAATCGGTGATAGCGGCACCCCTCGCTTCGATCGACAAAAACATGTCTGGCGCATTGTCATAAAGATCGCGATATTTCCTTTCTGCCTCTTTGCGTTCAACGTATCGTCGATAGAGGAAATACCCCGCGAAACCGAGGAAGAGCACGACTAAAGGAATGATGTACTTCAGTATATCGCGCAGACCGACTTCTTTTACCTCATAAATACCGAACCATTTTTCGTACAGTGCGTCATACGTTCCATTGGACTTGGTGAGCGCCAATCCCTCGTTGAGCTTGCCCAACAACTCAGCCTGTCCATGCGGTACAGCAAAGGCAAACTTTTGTGAGAACCCTGCCTTGGTTTTCAGCGCTTTAATATTGGTCAGTTTCGTTTCATTCAACGTCAGTATTCCGGCCAGTTTAGCCAGCAGCATAGCGTCGTGCTTGCCCGACGCCAAGAGCCGCAAGCCTTCAGCGGCAGTGTCCACCAGAACCAGTTGTTTCTCCCACCCTTTGGATACAGCGTAGTCGTGTGCCAGATCGGCTTTGAGTACGATAATGGATTTCCCGGCAAGGTCTTCTTCTGTGTGGATGCCTGACTCGCCTTTGCGTACAAAGATCGCACCATGGACGGTGACATGGGGAACGCTGAAATCGGCGAATTGACGGCGCGCATCAGAAATTGCGAGATTGATCAGGACATTGATTGTGCCCTCTTTGAATCCCTGCAGTACCTGATTAAAAGGGTGTACACGGATTGAATAGTTCAAGCCTGCTTCAGCGGCAACGGCCTTCCACAGATCAACGGTAAAACCACCTGCGGTGTCATCGGTCATACCTGAAGCAAAAGGGGGATAGTCCTGTTCACTTCCGACGATCAGCGTGTCTTTTTGTTCTTGATTGGAGGTAACAGGTTTTGTACTGTTGGGAGGAGATTGATTGGCAGATGCCGAAGTTTGTGTAGCCATGCTTGCAAATAGCGAAAGAAAAAGGGCAATAAAGAATACCGGCAAGGCTCTACTGAACCCCCGCCAAATAATTGGAGTAGATGAGCAACTCCTTTCAAGTGTGGAAAACATGGTCACCCCCTAATCACACTACCCCGCGTATAACCGCCAGGATTTTTATCAGCGTACCTTTATTCATGGCAGTCCTTTTTAAAACCAGAGTCACTACATTTAAACGAAAACCGGCGCACGGAAAAGACCGCAACGCCGGTTTATATTGGCATCAATCAGAATAATTGTTGACAGCAGTATTTGTCAGGAAGAGATTTTTTCTGTCTGTCTGTCTGTCTGTCTGTCTGTCTGTCTGTCTGTCTGTCTGTCTGTCTGTCTGTCTGTCTGTGCAATAGTATTGCCACTTGGGACCTCTCCTGAAACAGTACTGTTGAAGAAAACAATATCGTTATTCCGGTAAATTACAACCAAAAATCCCTAAATAATCTGTTGAACGCCAAAAACTCTAATGGTGTGGCATTCTATCTTCAAACAGAATGCTGAATTGGTTCAATGCTGATTTCCAGTCCTTGATAGGCATTGTCCATTTTTTGGCAATGTTCCTCAGAGCCAGGTACAACAGCTTGAACATGGCTTCGTCACTGGAAAGTGACCTCGGTTTTTGGTAACCTTGCGGAGTGACATGTTCATGGATTCGATGGCGTTGGTCGTATAAATCGCCTTGCGAATATCTGCTGGATATGCAAACAGCGGTATGATCCGCTCCCAGTTGTTCCGCCATGATTTTGAAATTGACGGATGGCTGACATCCCATTTGGCGGTAATAGCTTCAAGATTTCTCTCTGCCAGTTCGACTGTTGAGGCTTGGTAAATCGTCTTGAGGTCATCTGCCACTTCTTTGCGTTGTTTCCAAGAGACGTAGTTCAGGCTGTGGCGCACCATATGAACGATGCAAAGCTGAATCTGGGTTTTGGAAAAGATTGCCTCTATTGCCTCAGGGAATCCCTTGAGGCCATCCACGCAGGCGATGAAGATGTCTTTGACTCCACGGTTCTTCAGTTCGGTAACAACCTGAAGCCAGAACTTGGCCCCCTCGTTTTCGGCTGTCCACATGCCGAGAACTTCTTTGATGCCGTCCATGTTGACACCGATAGCAAGATATACCGCCTTGTTGATGACCCTGCTATCGTGGCGCACCTTGATCCGGACAGCATCAAGATAGACGATAGGGTAGACATCGTCCAGTGGTCGGTTCTGCCAAAGGATTACTTCCTCACTGATTGCGTCGGTAACTTGGGAAATCAGGGCGGGTGATACATCTATCCCGTAAATCTCTTGCAGATGCCCTTGAATGTCACGAGTGGTCATGCCTCGGGCGTACATGGAAATGATCTTGTCATCAAAGCCAGTAAAGCGGGTTTCACCTTTGGGTAGGATGACCGGTTCAAACGTTGAATTGCGGTCACGAGGTGTAGTAATATCGAGGTTGCCAAAATCACCAGTGATGGTTTTATTATAACCACCGTTACGGGAATTGCCACTGTTCTTGCCGCTGGGAGCATGTTTCTCATAACTAAGGTGCTCAGTCAGCTCGGCTTGCATTGCCCGTTCTAACAACCTTTTGGTTAGTTGCTTCAGAAGCCCGTTCTCTCCAATCAAATCTTCGGGCTTCTTGTAGTTCTTCATCAAAATGTCGAGCAGTTCGTCTGTGGTTGCCATCGGTATATCCCTCCTGTGGGTTGTTTTACCGAATTTCAGCATTTACCCCGAATCCGCAAATCTCTGCCGGACACATTCAGGCAGCGTGAGTTCGGGGGTATTTTTTCAGTGAGCTCCCTTTGATGGGAGTCGAAAACACATATTTTCTCTAAAATTCAAAAAGTGACGCGCTATTTGCCTCTTCAGACGATGTTTTTTGCCGGACTGAAGACGAACTGCCCCCTTGTTCTTGCTTTTTTGTTCTTTGACAATCTCGTTTTCAGCTTTTCTTTAGCAGGTTACCGGCTGAAGCCTGCCGATTCTTGCCTGAATCCTGTCAGGGCGAAGTTTCTCCAGCCACCAGCCGTTGACTTTCAGCAGGCTCTTGCGGGCATGATTGACCACGATTGCCGCACTACGCAGCAGATAATCCTGAATGGTCTTGATCCGCCGCCGTACCGGTGTTAAGTGACTGTCCATCTCTCCGTCACCAGCTTCATCCCGCCACTGCTGACCCAGCAGGATAAGCAGGTTGTAGGCCATGGTCCCCAAGGTAAGGAATACTTCGTTGACACTGAAGGTCTGGGAGGGGAGTCGCTCCAGATCCAGGTCGTGCTTGAGTTCCTTGTTCGCTTCTTCTGCAGCTCCACGCCCCCGATAGAGTTCGAATGCCCGCTGCGGGGTGACTTCTTTGGGTAGATTGGTGGCCAGTATGTGGTAGCGGACGTCATTGAGCAGCAGTGGCTGTCCTTTCTCGTCTACGGACTTGATCTGAACACAGAAGACGAAACGGCGGGGAGTTTTCCAGCCGCTTGGGGTGTACTCGAATTCTCCGTAAAACTCGCCGCCGAAGTCAGTGACTTTGAGGCTCATAACATCGACATCGAGATTCTCGTTTACCACTCGATCCAATGCGCCGCTGGCTCGGGCCTTGACCAGATAGTATGCTTTAGCATCTTCGCTGGCTTGAACAGTTTTGATGCTGTAAAGCCCGGCATCGTAGCGAAACAGGAGCTTGTTCCGATCTATTTTCTCGGGGAGCAGCTCTGCCGTTTCCCTGATGAATTCGTCAATCCGTTCAACAGCTTTCTCTCTGCCTGGCAACAGCCAGTGATTGATGCAGAACCGTTCGCGCCCGAGAACTGCAAATACAGGGGTGTAGCAAAGTTTACCGTTGTAAGTGGTTTGAACCCCTTCCCGTTTGGGAGCAAATTGCTCGAAGATACTCGGGTCAATGTCGCAGGGAATATAGCCTTCAGCCCCCGGTTCAGCTGTGATGCTTGCTTGGGAAACAATCTTTGCGCCGACCCGCTTGAGACCGGTTATTTCCTCTTTGCCATATTTCTCCAGATGCATGGCAACAGCTCGCTCTTTGGGGAGTTTGCCAAAGCCGAGCGATTTCTTGAGCAGTTTCTCTTCCCGTGCCAGCCAGGCAAGATCAGTGTAGCTGGTCCGGCGTAAGGAAATGTTTAGTAACAGCGGGATTAGATGTTCCTCTTCCCGGAAGCCGTAGTCGATCTTCTTGACCCGCACTTCGTTTCTGATGGCTCGAATCAGATCGAGACGGCGTATGAGGGTGGTGAGCAGCTCCAATCCTGCTACGGAAGTTAGCGTCTGTCGGGCTGCTACATACTGAAAACCGAGATTGTCTTTCACCATTCGGGTGAGCTCCTTCACTACAATTATGTGAAGGATTATAGCATGTTACACTATATTAACCCAATAGTTTTGCGGATTGGGGTTTACACAAACGATTGTACAGGTCCGTTTGAGGACCTGTTTGCAAATTACTGATCACATTTATTTACATTCGCCATCCCCTCCACTAAAATGGCTGCCATCAATCCCCACTAAATGCGGCGGAGTCTTCCATGAAACGGCAAAAACTGATTATTCTGACTCTCACCTTTATGGTCACGGTGGTCTGCGTCCTTCTCTATTATGGGCAAAACCCGCTTGTCGAAAGCTTCGAAGCCAAAAGCTATGACTTTCGTTACCACCTCCGCGGTCCGCTAAAGCCCAACCCCGCCATCGTCATCGTCGCCATCGACGACAAGAGCGTCAAGGAGCTGGGGCGTTTTCCCTGGACCCGAACCCGTTTTGCCGAATTCATTGACCGGGCGACCGCTGCCGGAGCGAAAGCGATCTACCTGGATGCCTTCTTCCCGGAGAAAGAGAGTGAAGTCGCCGATCAGGCTTTTGCCGACGCCCTTAAACGTTCAGGAATAACGTCTCTGGCGGTAGCCTTTGAGTTCAACCGCGACGGCACGGTCGCCGGCGTAACGCGCAGCATCCCCCTGCTCTCCCAGGCGGCGCGTTCCGAGCCGCACATCAACATGTTCCCCGACAACGACGGCGTGGTCCGTTCGATCCGCCTTCTTCTGAACGACGAACAGGGTCAGGTCGCATCAATGTCCTTAAGTGCCACCAAGGCGCTGCTTGGCGCCACGGGCATTCAACCCGGCAATCTTCACATCTCCCTTGGCGACCATGACATCCCGACTGACAGTGAGTTTTACCACTACATTAATTATATCGGTCCGCCGGGAACCTACCAGCGCTTCTCCTTCAGCGATGTCGTTGCCGGGCGGGTTGGCGCCGCCGAGTTGAAAGGGAAGATAGTTCTCGTAGGGGCGACCTCCCTCGGCATCTATGACATGCGAGTTACCCCCTTTTCCAACAATTCACCGGGGGTGGAAGTCCACGCCAATGCCATTGACGCCATGTCCCGCGGCGCCTACATGAAGCGCAGCGGCGTCGAGTCGCTGATCGACCTGACAGCCATTGTCGTCCTCGGCGCCCTGGCGGCAATCATCACCCTTTACTTGAGCTATTCGCTCTCCCTGACGCTGATCGCGGCACTCTTTTTCGGCTACTTCGGCGGTGCTTACTTCCTCTTCCTGCAGGGGATGTGGATAAGCGTCGTCTATCCGGAAATGTCGCTGGCACTCTCCTTTTTTACTACCGTCTATCTTCGCTTTGCCCTCCTCGATCGCAAGGCGCGAGAGGTCAAGGAGATGTTCTCCAGCTACGTTTCCAAGCATGTCGTCGACCGGCTCATAAAGGATCCCAGCCAGGCACGGGTAGGCGGTGACAGCCGGGTTCTCACCATCCTTTTCTCCGATGTGGAAAACTATACCGGTTTCAGTGAAAAACTCCCGCCCCAGGAAGTTTTGCGTATTCTCAACGAATACCTGGCGGAGATGACCAATCTGGTCATGGAGCACGAAGGGACCCTGGACAAGTTCATTGGCGACGGCATCATGGTTTTCTGGGGAGCGCCGTTGCCGCAGGACAACCACGCCGAGCTGGCGGTCGATTGCGCCTTGCGCATGAGAGTCAAAATGGAGGAGTTGCGCAGCCGTTGGCAGGCTTCAGGGCAGGCCCCCCTGTCGCTGCGCATCGGCATCAATACAGGCGAGGTGATTGTCGGCAACATCGGCGTCACCGGCAAAAAGATGGAGTACACCGCCATCGGCGACAATGTTAATCTCGCCTCGCGCCTGGAGAGTATCAATAAACTCTACGGTACCCGGCTGTTGATCAGCGAAGGGACCCGTTCGCTCCTCCCCCGGGGGAAGTATTATCTGCGCCGCGTCGATGCGGTGCGCCTCAAGGGGAAGGAACTACCTACTGAACTCTACGAGGTTTCAGTGCAGGAGAGCCCGGTCTTCGCCCCTTACGAAGAAGCTCTCGATCATTTCCGCCAGTGCCGGTTCGTAGAGGCCGATGCGATCTTCGCGGAACTGGTGGAGCGCTATAACGATCCACCATCGCGCCTTTTTCACCAGCGTTGCGCCGACTTCATCGCCAAACCGCCCCCAAAAGACTGGGATGGTGTTTACACATCCCTGCGCAAATAGAGATGCTTGATAGATGAATGCAGCAGGGAAATAACTACTTCCGATTCTAAATCAAAGCGCTATCTTCGTTGGCTCGTCTTCGACACATCAGCGAACTGATGAACTGCTTCGTTGCCTCAATCCTCGCCGCCTTGATTTCATCTTTGATTTAGAAACGGAGTAACAAAAAAAGCCCGGTCAGGACCGGGCTTTTTGCTTGAAGATTGCTATATAATGTCATGACGGCTTTTCTAGAACTCCTGAGGCATAGCCTTGACCTGCCCGGCGGTAAAGACCGGCCCGTCCTTGCAGACGTAGATATTGCCCACATTGCAGCGGCCGCATTTCCCCAGGCCGCACTTCATCCGGTTCTCCAGCGTAGTGTAAACCTGCTCGTCACTGAAGCCGAGTTTCTCCAGCACCGGCAGAGTGAACTTGATCATGATCGGCGGTCCGCAGACCAGAGCAATGGTGTTCTCCGCACTTGGCGCCGCTTCCCCCAGAATCGTCGGCACGAAACCGACCTGGCCATCCCATTCAGGACCATTGCCCCCCGGATCGACCGTCTTCACCAGGCGCACATCGCTGCGCTCCTGCCACTCCTTTATCTCCCGCTTGTAGACCAGATCGCTCTCAGTCCGGGCACCGTAGACAATAGTGATGTCACCAAACTTATCCCGCTGATCAAGAGCATTGCAGATCATGGTGCGCAGCGGGGGGAGGGCGATACCGCCTGCTACAAACACCAGGTTTTTGCCGTAAAAATCCTCAATCGGAAACGAATTGCCGTAGGGCCCGCGCACACCGATGCTGTCACCGACCTCCAGCCGCCTGAGCGACTCCGTCACCCGGCCGACTGAACGGAAGCAGCACTCGATATACCCTTTTCTCGTCGGCGAAGAAGCGATGCAGAAAGTTGACTCGCCGGCACCGAAGGCCGAGTACTCGGCAAACTGACCGGAACGGAAAGTGAAACTCTCCCGGACCGCCTCATCCTGGAACACCAGCCGTAGTGTCCGCACATCCGGAGTTTCGTCGATGACCTGCTCGACTGTTGCCAGGTAGGGGAGATAAATGTTGTTTTTGTTATTATCACACATGATTTTTAAGTCCAATTCAATAGAACGCGGATAACGCGGATTGAGCGGATTTTCGCGGATTTTCGCGGATTTGAACTTTTTTATTGTTTAATCCGTGTAAATCCGCTGGAATCAGATTTGATCCGTGTTCTATTGCCCGTCTTTATTTTTTGCTGATGTCTTCAACGATTGCCGCAATATCGATCCCCACCGGGCAGAGCCTGATACATCTGCCGCAGCCGGTGCAGAGGGTCTGGCCGAACTTGTCATCGTAATACTTGAACTTGTGCATGATCCGGTTGCGGTAGCGTTTCGGCTGGCCGTCCCGGGGATTATGTCCGGAAGCGTGGTGGGTGAACTTCCAGAAACCGCAGGCATCCCAGTTCTTGCGCCGCTTGCCACCCTTCTCTGTCCCTTCATCCACTATATCGAAACAGTGGCAGGCCGGGCAGACAAAGGCGCAGGCGCCGCAGCCGACGCAGCGGGTGGCGATGGAGTCCCAGGCCGGATCTTCAAAATTGCTTTCCAGCCAGGCTTTCACCTTCTGCAGGTCAACCTTCTCCACTTCCGGCCTTGCCAAAGGCACTGGCTGCTGGCTGTTTGGCGCGGCAAACAGCTCGGCATAGTCAGTCAGCAGAGCTTCACCCTTTTCGGAATGGGTCTCGCAGAGATAGCCGCCACCCTCCAGTTGAGTCATAAAGAGATCCGAACCACGCCTTTCATCGGGTGAAATGCCGACAGCTGTGCAGAAACAGGCGTCATCGGCCGTTGTACAGGCCAGACCGATCACCGTAGTCTTCTTGCGCCGCTCTAAGAAGAACTGATCCTTGTAGTCCCAGGAGAAGACCGCATCCAGCACCGGAATGGCCGCAGCATCGCACGGCCGCACCCCCACCAGGAACGTCTCCGGGAAGTTAGCCGGATCAACATCCGTCAGCGTAACCTTCTGCCCCTCTTTTTTGTAAGAGACAATATCTTCGCAGAGCGGAAAGAACGCCTCCTTGCCCGAGCGGCGCGGCAACTGATTCATGACCATCTCGGCGGCAGTTGTAAGCGGTTCATAAAGAAGCGTCCCGGCATTCAGCTTCGGCGCGACCACCCGCTTGCCTGCGCCTATCAACCGGTCGATGAGGGTGTTGAAATTAATTTCGGAGATAAATTTTTGCATCTGGATCTCGAGGTTAATAGGCTGAAGACTGAAGACTGAAGGTTTTGATTTTCCTTCAGTCTCCAGCCTTCAACCTTTAGCCTGTTTTATTTTATAAAGCTCTGATCATCTTTCTCGTTATACATGGCCAGCGGCCCCTTGTCATTCACCTCAAAGCCGGCTTCATGGTCATAGAGCTCTTTCAGCTCTTTGGCCATCTTGCGGTTTAAGAGGTTGAGTGGAATATCCATCGGGCAGACCCGTTCGCACTCGGCACAGCCGGCGCAGCGGCCGGCCAGATGCATCGCCCGCACCACATGCCAGGCAAAATTGCCGGCAGGCCTTGGCGTGGTCTCCACCATCTGCGGCTTGTTGCGGTCGCAGAGGCACTGCTCGCAAAAGCAGAACGGGCAGACCTGGCGGCAGGCGTAGCACTTGATGCATTTGGAGAACTGCTCTTTCCAGAAGCTCCAGCGCTCGGCCGGAGTCAGCGACTCCAGACGGGCAATCTCGGCGGCGTACTGCTTCTCAAGAACAGGAGTTACCGGCTCGCCCTGGGGGACAAAGTCGCACCCCTTTGGCAGATGGGCATCGCACTCCAGGCATTTGGGGGCGATAGTCGCTGCGGTCAGCTCACTGTCCGGCTGGATGACAGAGCCGAGCACCCCGGCGCAGGGGACACCGATCAGGTAGAGATTCTCCCGCTTCAGCTGGGATTCGCCCATCAGACCGACGAGGGCTTTCAAGTCGCACCCCTTGACGACAATACCGATGCGGCCTGTCTTGGGGATCTCTTTCTTTGCCTTGGTCAGATAGACCGCCAGATTGTTGACCGCACCCTTGCTGAAGAGGAGCTTGTCCGCATCTTCAGGGCTGGTGATGACGATCGGCTGGACGGAGCCCTTGCGGCGGGCAGCGGTATAGCCGACCACCGCAGTGACGAGCCCTTCGTTGAGAATCCGTTTTGCCTCGCTGCGGATAGCGGCGCTTACGGCGGTGTAGATGGATGTATCGATTGCTTTGGTCATGTAGAAACCTTTAAACCTTTAATGGAACGCGGATGACGCGGATTTAGCGGATTCGCGCGGATTTTTTAGATCGGTTTTAAACCTAAACTTTTTGGCTTTTGTTTTTGACTCTGATCCGCGGTAATCCGCCCGATCCGCGTTCTATTGCCTTTATATCTGCTTGTAAGCTTCTTGCAGCTCCGCTGTATTGATAGCTCCTGACCACTGCTCTTCCATGGCCAGTTCCTTGAACTCCACCATCGGTCCCATGTCCCTGACCCGCTCGGTCAGACCGGTCACCATCTCCACCCATTTGCCCCCTTCGGCGGCCGAAACCCAGGAGAACTGGAGACGGTTCAGATCCACGCCGACAAACTCCAGCAGCTTGCGGAAGGTAGCAAAGCGGCGTCTGGCATGGAAGTTACCGGCAATGTAGTGGCAGTCGCCGGGGTGGCAACCGGAAACCAGCACGCCGTCAGCCCCCTGCTGAAAGGCTTTGAGGATAAAGACCGGATCAATCCTGCCGGTACAGGGGAACTTCAGCACCCGCACATTGCTCGGATACTGCATCCGGCTGGTGCCGGCCAGATCCGCCCCGGCGTAGGTGCACCAGGTGCAGACAAAGGCGATGATTTTCGGTTCGAAGTCGTGTTTCTGTTTTTCAGGATGCATAATAAACCTTTTAATAGAACGCGGATGACGCGGATTGAGCGGATTTTCGCAGATGACATAACAAAAAATTCGATTTTATAAAATCCGTGTAAATCCGCTTAAATCAGATTTGATCCGCGTTCTATTGCCTTTGATCTTGTTTATAAAGCTTCTATCTGGGCAATAATCTGCTCATCCGTATAACCATCCAGCTCCACCGACTTGGACGGGCAGGTGGCCTGGCAGGTGCCGCAGCCGCCGCAGACGCCGGGGTTGACGTAGGCGACCACCTTGACAAGGTTACCCTGGCGATCACGGATCTCTTTCTCTTCAACTGCGCCGTAGGGGCAGACCTTCTTGCAGTAGAAGCAGGCGACACAGCCGGCTTCGCGCACCTTGGCCACGATCGGCTCCCGCTGCAGTTCATCCTTGGAGAAAAGGGTCATCACCTTGGCTGCGGCGGCTGATGCCTGGCTGACCGTGTCGGGGATGTCTTTGGGGCCCTGGCAGGCGCCGGCCAGATAGACACCGGCGGTGGCGCACTCAACCGGCCGCAGCTTGGCGTGGGCTTCGGAGTAGAAGTTGTAGCCGTCGTAGGAGATGCCGAGCTTCTGGGCGAGGAGTTCTGCTCCGGATCTGGGCTGAACGGCGGTAGCCAGGACAACCATGTCGGCTTCGATCTCCACCTGGATGCCCAGCGAGATATCACTCCCCATGACGACGATCTTGTCACCTTTCTCGTAAAGGCGGGAGACGGCGCCGCGGATGTAGACGGCATTCTCTTCTTCGATGGAGCGGCGCCAGAATTCGTCATACCCCTTGCCCGGAGTTCTGGCGTCCATGAAGAAGACGTAGGCCTGACCGTCGTGGACCTTGTGGTGGTAGAGCATGGTATGTTTGGCGGTGTACATGCAGCAGATCTTGGAGCAGTAGGAGATCCCTTTCTCTCGCGCTCTGGAGCCGACGCACTGGACAAAGACAATCTGTTTCGGCTCCTTGCCGTCGGAGGGGCGGACGATCTTGCCACCGGTCGGGCCGGATGCTGAGGCGAGCCGCTCGAAGGTCATGCCGTCGATGACGTCGGGAATCTTGCCGTGGCCGAATTCGCCGTAGCCCTTGATGGGGGAGCCTTTCGGCTTTTCACTGATGGAGTAAAGCTCGAAGCCGGTGGCAACGACGATGGCGCCGATGTTCTCGACGATCAGCTGGTCTTCCTGGGTGAAGTCAACTGCGCCGGGACCGCAGACCTTCTGGCAGACGCCGCACTTGCCGATCTTAAAGTAGGTGCAGTTCTCCCGGTCGATGACCGGGGTGTTGGGGACTGCCTGGGGGAAGGGGACGTAGATCGCCGTACGCATCCCGAGGTTCTTGTCAAAGGCGTTGGGGATCTTTCTTCTGAGGGCATTTGGCCATGCAGACGCCGCAGCCGGTGCATTTGTCCATGTCGACCGAGCGGGCCTTCTTTTTGATGGTCACCTGGAAGTTGCCGATATAGCCGTCGACATTCTCCACTTCACTAGTAGGTGTGGAGGGTGATGTTGGGGTGATTGGCCGCATCGACCATCTTCGGGGTCATGATGCACTGGGAGCAGTCCAGGGTCGGGAAGGTCTCGGAGAGCTGGGCCATATGGCCGCCGATGGAGGGGTCCCGCTCGACCAGTACGACCTGGTGGCCGCAGTCGGCAATATCCAGGGCTGCCTGGATGCCGGCAATGCCGCCGCCGATGACCAGGGCTCGCTTGGTGACCGGAACGGTGATCGGCTGGAGCTTTTTGTTCATCTTTACCCGCTCGACCAGCATGGTGACGATCTCGGTCGCCTTGACTGTCGCCTCTTCCTTGTCTTCGTGGACCCAGGAGCAGTGCTCGCGGATGTTGGCCATCTCGCAGAGATACGGGTTTAATCCCGCAGCATCGGCCGCCTTTCTGAAGGTCTTTTCGTGCATGCGGGGGGAGCAGGCGGCTACGACGACGCCGTCCAGGTTGTGCTCGGTCACCGCTTTTTTCAAGAGGTTCTGCCCCGGGTCGGAGCACATGTACTTGTAGTCGCAGGCATAAGCTACTCCGGAGATCTTCTCCGCCGCCCGTGCCACTCTTTCAACATCAACGGTGCGGGAGATATTCTCGCCGCAGTGACAGACAAAAACGCCTATTCTGGACATTTACAGCAACTCCTTCTCTTTCAACAACGGCAAAGGGGAAACCATCATACTGTCAAAGCCGAGCTTGGTCGGGTTAACACCGGCAGCCAGGGCCAGGAGCTGGGTCATGTAGAGGACCGGCATGTTGTAGCGCACGCCGCTGGTATCCTCGATCTCTTTCTGGCGGATATCCAGGTTGGCGTGGCACAGGGGGCAGGCGACCATGATGCAGTCGGCACCGGCGCGCGCTGCCGAAGCGAGGATCTCGCCGGATAGATTGATGACGACGCCCGGGCGGGAGAGGGTGAAGTTGGCCCCGCAGCACTCCAGGCGGTGACTCCATTTTACCGTCTCGGCGCCAACAGCGGTGATGACCCGCTCCATGATGGTCGGCGCTTCGGCGCAGTCAAGCTGGGGGACGTCGGCCGGACGGGTGAGAAGGCAGCCGTAGTAGCAGGCGACTTTGAGGCCGGCAAGGGGTTTTTGTACCGACTCTGCCAACCGTTCAAGGCCGAAGTCCTTGGCCAGGATCTCCAGGAGGTGCTTGACCGGTTTGTCGATGGCCAGGGGGGCATCCAGGGCATACTCAACCTGGCGGCGCTTCTCCTGATTCCCTTCCAATTTGTGCTGGGCGGTCTTGAGCCTTGAGAAACAGGCGGCACAGGCGACAGCCAGATCCCCTTCAACTTTTTCGGAAAGCTCCAGGTTCTTGGCGCAAAGAGAGAGTGACAAAAGTTCGTCAACGTTGTGGGCCGGGGTGGCGCCGCAGCAAAGCCAGTCCGGCACCTCTTTCAGCCCTATCTTCAAGGCTTTAAACAGCCCCTGGGTCGACTCGTCATACTCTTTGGCAGAGGCATGGAGAGAGCAGCCGGGGTAGTAGGAGTATTCGAGTACATTTTTGGTCGGGCTCATGGGGCTTCACCTTTTTTGCGTAGCTCTTCAATTCTGCTGAATATCTTCTCTATCTCGCCAAGGTTCTTGTTCTTCTGGTGGAACATCTTCAGTTTCCCTTTGGAGAACAGCTTCGGTCCGAGCATGAAGTCTTTCAACAGTTTGCCGCTGTGGAGGTTGAAGGCCGCAGCGAGGCGCATTTCGTACTGGCGGCCATAGGTGCGGATGTTCTCCAGAAACAACCGGTTGGCCAGCTGCACCAGCGACTCCTTGGAAGCGCCGTTGGCGTCCCAGGAACATTTGCGCAGGGCATCCATGATGGAGGCCAAATCAACTTTGTTGGGGCAGCGGGTGGAGCAGGTTTCGCAGGAGGCACAGTACCAGATGGAGCGACCGGCCAGAACCCGCTCGTACTGGCCGAGCTGGAGGAGGCGGACGATCCGGTTGGGCGGGTGCTCCATGAACGAGCGCATGGGACAGCCGGCGGAACATTTGCCGCACTGGAAACAGCGCCGCACCGAGCTGCCGGACAGATTTTCCACTTTCTTCACAAAGTCGATGTTCATCGTCTCTGCTGAAAGTGTCATTTTGGAGTTTTTCATTGCAACTCCTTGTCCTCTTCGCGGTCAGAAGCAGATAACAGCCCTGACAATTTCTTATCTCAGAAGAGGAGAGTTTTTTTATTGAGAGTAAATTATTGTTGCGATTACAGCGGACATTTAACCGCTTTTAATCTATTCTTTTAATGAAACTAAAAAATCGATACCATATCACGACATATATTGTCAACAATATACATCTGCTTTTCTGTTCAGCGGAAATATGGTTCTACTAAAGACAGCTCGGATACAGCTGCTGTCGCGGGTTCAATCCTTCAACTGCGCAGCCAGCAGCTCCACCGTGTGGCAAACGCTGATACCAGCGCCGTCCTTATCCATGCCACCCCTGATCTGCATGACACAGCCGGGGCAGTCCATGGCGACAACTTTTGCATTGCTGTTTTTGATATTCTGCAGTTTGCGCTGCAGAATCGGGGCAGATATTTCGGGCAATTTGATGGAGTAGGAGCCGCCCATGCCGCAACAGGTGTCACATTCGAACATCTCGCTCAGCTCATAGCCTGCTTTGGTCAGTAGTTCCCGCGGCTCCGCCGCCACCTGCAGAGTTCTCTTTAGATGGCAGGAGTCGTGATAGGTAATTTTGCCCAGGGTCTGTCCCTCCTTCAGCGACAGGCGGCCTTCATCCACCAGTTTTTTTACCAGGGTGGAAAAGTCGATCGTTTTTCCTGCCAGCTCCTTTGCCCGGGGGAGGTGTTCGCTCTGACCAAGGCTTTCAAAAGTGCTGATGAACTCATGGGCCAGCGCCACCGTGCAGGTCGGACAGGCCGAAATGACATAGTTCACCTTCTCATTCAAGAGAGCGTCAATGTTGTCAACGGCATTTTTGGCTGCGACTTCATAGGCGCCGCTATAACGGGCCGGTGCGCCGCAGCAGGTCTGATCTTCAGGGAAAATCACCTCGACACCGGCACGGTTGAGGATTTTGACCAGCGCCTCGCCCATCTCAGGATAGGCAAAATCGATGAGGCAGCCGGCATAGAACGCGGCTTTTTCTGAGCACTGCGGCTGTACTATCTTTTTGAAACGGTCCCGGAAAGGTTCCGCAGCAATTGCCGGTAGACTGCGACCGTCGGTGAGATCTGCCAGGAAAAGCGGCAGGTGGCGGAGGAACTTGCCCGAGGTGAACGGCTTGCCGGCAATGGAGGCAGCCCGCAGCATGCCGTGAAAGAGACGGCGATTGTTGACCACTCCGTAGATCGCCTTTTGCAGGAGCGGCAGCCCGTCCTTCTGCACCAGCCTGCGCCGGATCTCCATGATCAGTTCGGGGATATCGATCTTCCCGGGACAGACCTCCTTGCAGTTGCCGCACTGGATGCAGAGGCCCTGAATCTCCTCGGATTTCTTCAACTCATCGAACCAGGCAGTGAGGATGGTGCCGATGCCGCCGGTGTAGATTTTACCGAAGACATGGCCTCCCACAAGACGGAAGACCGGGCAGACATTGAGGCACGAGCCGCAGCGAATGCACTGCAGTGCCTGCCTGAATTTCGGATCGTTTGCCATTTCGCTGCGGCGGTTATCCATGAGAATTATGTGCAGCTCTTTGGTCGAGCCATCGGTGTTGGGTGACGGACCGGTGATTATGGAGACGTAGCTGGTCAGGAGCTGAGCCGTAGCACTGCGAGGCAGGGCGTTTAAAATAGGGGCAACGTCGCTGAACTTCTCCACAAACTTTTCGATGCCGATCAGGGCGATGTGGATCTTCGGCAGCGTAGTGACCATGCGGGCGTTCCCCTCGTTGGTGACAAGGACGATGCTGCCGGTTTCAGCTACTGCCAGATTCCCTCCCGATATTCCCATGTCGGCAGCCAGAAACTTGGAGCGGAGCTCCTTGCGGGCGACTTCAACCAGTTGCGGAATGTCAGTGCTCAGGCGTTCATCAATCTCCTTGCTGAAGAGCTCGGAAACCTCTTCCTTGGTCATGTGGATGGCAGGCATGACCATGTGTGACGGGGTCTGTCCTGCCAGCTGGATAATCCACTCCCCAAGATCTGTTTCTCCCACTGAGATACCGGCTTTTTCCAGATAGCTGTTGAGATGGATCTCTTCTGTGGCCATTGACTTGGATTTAACAATGGTTTTGACGTTGTTGTCCAGGGCAACTTTGAGGATGTACTCCTTAACCTTTTCCGGATCACAGGTCTGGAAAACCCGGGCGCCAAGTGCCTCGGCGTTCCTGGTAAATTGGGCTGCCAACTGCTCCAGGTGTCCTGCAGCGTAGCCTTTGCGCTCGGCAATGACGGTCCGGAGCGCCTCGAAGTCTATCCCCTCATACGCCTTGGCGCGATTGACCTTGTAGACTTCGGAAAATTTGCCCAGCGCGCCGGTCAAGTTGGCGTTATTAACAGCCTTTTCTATGGAATCCTTGAATTCACTTTTCATGCTCCGGCTCCTTCCATCTCATCAATAAAAACAATGACCAGTCGCTTCGGGCCATGTACCCCGATGGTGAGGACGCGCTCAATATCGGCAGTCCGGCTCGGTCCGGTAATAAAGGCGATGTACCTGCTTGTCAACGGGGTGATCCGGCTGAAAACCGCAACCTTGTCGGGCAGGATCCGGTTTGTGCCGATCAGTGCTACATGGATGGCCGGCAGAGTCGATGCCAACCGCTGTTCAACCGCGGTCTGATCTGCTACCAGCGAGCCGGTGTCAGCTAAGGCCCAGCCCATCTCCGTAATGCCTACCTGAGCATCAGCAGCTGTCTGGCGGCTGACGTCAAAGCTGAGGCCGGGGTTTTCTTCGCACAGTCGGGCAGTGTCAATGGCGGCCAGAAAAGGACCGGGTGCCCAGACGGCAAAGGGTTTCCGTGCCGGGAGCATATCTGTCTGCCGCAGAAACAGGCTGATAAAATCAAGCGCCTCTTCCCTGGTGTTGAAACGGTGCACCTCTGCCCCGACCCCTTCTGCTCTGAGCTTAAACTGTTCGTACATGTAAGTTGCCCCCTTTTCGTGATGCGGTGCGAGACAAGAGTTCTTAACGGTCTGCTGCTGAAGCCTGGCGGAAAAGCGTTTTAAACAGAGGTTGGCAAATTTGGTAAAAATGCTTTATGCAGCTCCGTTAAGCCGCCATGATTTAATTCATATAACCACATTACATATTACCATAATCATCTTAACTCCTCTTGTCAACAGTGTTTTATCAAGTATAAAAAAACTGTTGACAAAAATAACAGAAAAATAGTAATTGGTATTACAAGTTTTCAAAACCTGATTTTATTTTACTGATTGAAGCAGTTCTTATTGTTTTAATAGCCGTAGCGTGCAGGAATCCCATTACAGTAACTTTACCACGAAAGGAGAAACGTTATGCCCTGGATTCAAACGTACACCCCCGCAGCAGGAAGTCTCGGTCTGTCGGCGCTGGTCGCCGCCATTCCCCTCATCATCATCTTTGTCTGTCTTGCTGTTCTGAAGATGAAAGCTCACAAGGCAGCCCCTTTGGCGGTAGCCTCGGCAATCGGTATTGCCATCGCCGTCTGGGGGATGCCTGCCAAGCTTGCCGGCCTTGCTTTCATGCAGGGGGCGGCATTCGGTCTCTTTCCGGTCTTCTACATAGTTATCACCACCCTTTTTCTTTATAATATCACGGTCAAGGGTGGCCAGTTCGAAATCATCCGGGCATCGCTGGCCGGCGTAACCGGTGACCGCCGCATCCAGGCGTTATTGATAGCCTTCTGTTTTGGTGCCTTTATTGAAGGTGCCGCAGGCTTCGGCACCCCGGTGGCAATTGCCGGCGCCACCCTGGTAGGTCTTGGTTTCCGGCCGCTGTATGCCGCCGGAGTCTGCCTGATTGCCAACACCGCCCCGGTCGCCTTCGGTGCCATCGGGATCCCGGTTGTCGCTCTGGCCGGGGTCATGGGCTACGGCGATGATGGCTTGATGAAACTCTCCACAATGGTTGGTCGTCAGCTGCCGTTCATCTCGGTCGTTATCCCTTTTTACGTAATCTTGATCATGGTCGGCTGGAAAAAGACTATCGAAGTTCTCCCTGCCATCATTGTCTGCGGTGTCACCTTTGCTGTTTCCCAGTGGGCTACCGCCAGCTACCTCGGCCCATACCTCCCGGACATCACCGCATCACTGGCATCAATGGTCGCCCTGGTAGCCCTGTTACAGGTCTGGCAGCCAAAAGAGAACTATGTTTTTGACCATGAAACACATTCAGGCGTAAAAGAGCAGCATCATTATACTTTTGGCGAAGTGCTCCGTGCCTGGTCCCCCTATCTGGCCCTGACCATTATGGTGCTGTTGTGGGGAATTCCTTCGATCAAGGCTGAGCTGGACAAAAGCAAAACCGTCATTACGGTAGCAGGACTTGACAGCATGATTGTCAAGAAGGTCTCCAAGCCCGAAGATGGCGTGAAGAAAATTGCTGCCGTAACCGCAGAAGCCGACAAACTGCTGGCTGCGCTGCCGGTAACCGAACCGAAGCTTGCCGGTGCCATAGTCATGCTGAATGAACTGAAAGGGCTGGAAGAAAAGTTTCTGCCGCTGGAGCAGGGGATGGCCGGCCAGGGAGCAGTATTAACCGATGAGCGCAGCGCCGGGTTCAACGCCATTGCCAAGAAAAGTGCCGATATCCAAAAACTGGTCAAGGATGACCTTGAGAAAAACAAGGTGACAGCCAAGGATCAATTCAAGCCGCTGGTTAAAGCTCTGGGTGACCAGCTTCCTATCAAGCTGCCGGCAAAGTATAACTTCAACTTCATGTCAGCCGCCGGAACGGCCATCCTGATTGCCGCCTTCCTTTCGGCACTGCTCTGCGGCGTCGGCTTCGGCGATGTGTTCAAGCTGGCAGGGAAGACCCTTTATGACATGCGTTTTCCGGCAGTCACCGTCGCCTCGGTACTCGGCCTTGCTTATGTTATGAACGCTTCCGGTATGACCAACTGTCTTGGCCTGGTCTTCACCAAAACCGGGCACTGGTTCCCGTTCATTGCTCCGTTCCTCGGCTGGCTGGGAGTATTCCTGACCGGTTCCGACACCTCATCCAACGTCCTCTTCGGCGGCCTGCAGAAAGCAACCGCAGAACAGCTCGGTCTCAACCCGATCCTGATGGGTGCGGCCAATACCAGCGGCGGCGTCATGGGCAAGATGATTTCTCCCCAGTCACTGGCCGTGGCCACCGCAGCCTGCGGCATGGTGGGCGAGGAAGGGACCCTGTTTCGCTTCACCCTCAAGCATTCCATCTTTTTGACGGTTGTCGTGGGTGTAATCGTTTATCTGCAGGCGTATTTCCTCCAATGGATGATACCCTAAGCCGGTTAAAGATGAGTCAAGCAAAGGCAATAGAACGCGGATCAAATCTGATTGGACGGATTTTCGCAGATTATAACAAACAAATTTTGACTGTAATCCGTCTTTATCCGTTCAATCCGCGTCATCCGCGTTCTATTGCAGTTTGGTTTTGAATTCAGTTCTGCAGTTACTTGAGAGGTGCATATCATGGAATCATCATTCGTAAACGAGCTGAAAAACATCGTCGGTGAGCAGTACACCCTTTCTGACAGGGAATCCCTTGCTGTGTACGGCTATGACTCCACTCCGGAGATCGAGAGTCTTCCCGGAGCGGTTCTGCTGCCGGGTTCACCTGAAGAGGTTGCGCGCATCATGCGACTCTGCTGCGGTGCCGGAATAACTGTCACACCGCGCGGTTCCGGCACCAATCTGTCGGGTGGCTCTCTCTCTGCCGGTGGTGTCGTGGTGCAGACCAGTCGCCTTAACCGGCTCCTGGAAATTGACGAGGAAAACCTTACCGCCACGGTGGAACCGGGGCTGATAACCAGTGCTTTGCACCGCGAGGTTGAGTCCCGCGGGCTTTTTTATCCGCCAGATCCAGGCAGTATGAATATCTCCACCATGGGGGGGAATGTCGCTGAAAACTCAGGCGGTCTGCGTGGTCTCAAGTACGGCGTTACCGCCGACTATGTCATGGGCCTGGAAACGGTCCTGGCAGATGGCGGCCTTCTCAAAACAGGCGGCAAAGTGGTCAAGGATGTGGCCGGCTACAGCCTCAACCCGCTGCTGGTTTCATCGGAGGGGACGCTCGGGTTCTTTACCGGCATAACCGTCAAACTGATCCCCAAACCCCAAGGGAAGATAACCATGCTGGCCCATTTCCCGGTGCTGCAGGATGCGGCCCTGGCAGTGTCGGCCATCATTGCCGCCAAGGTCATCCCCGCCACGCTCGAATTTCTCGACAAGGTAACCATCAAATGTGTTGAGGACTACGCCCATGTCGGTTTGCCGCTGGATGTTGATGCCGTGCTGCTGATCGAAGTGGACGGTCATCCGGTCGTCATTGCCGAGGAGGCCGCCGCGGTAGCTGAGATCTGCAGGAAACACCGTTGCTCATTCTTTCAGACCGCTCAGAACCCTGCCGAAGCACTCAAGCTGACCGAGGCCCGTCGGACCGCTCTCTCGGCCCTGGCACGCCTGAAGCCGACCACCATTCTGGAAGATGCCACGGTGCCGCGCAGCTGTATTGCCGCCATGCTGCAGATTATTCAGGCATCGGCCAAAAAATATAATGTGGTCATCGGTACTTTCGGTCACGCCGGTGACGGCAATCTCCACCCGACTTGTCTGACCGACGAACGGGACCAGGATGAAATAAAACGGGCTCACGCCGCTTTCAGTGAGATCTTCGATGCCGCCATTGCCATGGGAGGGACCATTACCGGTGAGCATGGCGTTGGCCTGGCCAAGAAGAAGTACCTGCCCAAGCTGGTTGGTGAATCGGGGATCCGTGTCATGCGGGGGATCAAGCAGGCTTTTGACCCCAAGGGGATTCTGAACCCCGGGAAAATCTTTTAACTGCAAAGGCAATAGAACGCGGATGACGCGGATTGAGCGGATTATCGCGGATAAAAAAAGACGGGGTAGAAACTGAAAAAATATTTGGGTTAAAAATCTGTGTAAATCCGTTACATCCGCGTCATCCGCGTTCTATTAAGGTTTAGGTTGTGTTTTTTTAGCGAAATGAATAAGGAATTCATCGAATGGACTACGTCAAACTGATCAACTGTATGCGCTGCGGCATGTGTCTGCCTGCCTGTCCGACTTACAAGGAGACCTTTCTGGAAACTGCTTCGCCACGCGGAAGGGTGGCGCTGATTCGCAAGCTGCAGGAAGGGGAACTTGATCAGTCGGAGCGGCTGTTGGAGTTTCTTTCCCTCTGCCTCGACTGCCAGGCCTGCGCCTCGGCCTGCCCCTGCGGGGTCAATGCCGGTGAACTGGTGGCGGAATTCAGCTGCGAGCGGAAAACGGAAAGCGGACTTGGCTTTATGGAGGATCTGATTCTGCGCAAGCTGGTGCCCCATCCTGACCGGCTGGAGAGTTCCATGGTTCCCATGCGCCTTTACCAGCGGGCCGGACTGCAGAAACTGGTCAGGAAGCTGGGAATTTTGAAGATGTTCCCGAGGCCCCTGGAGCGGATGGAAGGGCTGTTGCCAGATCTGCCCGCCAGGCCGCTGCGGCAGGAGATCAATGAAATCACTCCGGCAATTGGTCCGGAGCGTGGCACAGTCGGCTTCTTTCTCGGCTGCGTTATGAGCCTGATCTTCTCCGATGCCAGTCGGGCGACAATCAAGCTGCTCTCCTCCCTTGGCTACAAGGTCATCACCCCTAAAAACCAGGTCTGCTGCGGCGCGCCAAACATGCTGGGGGGCGATCTGGCTGGCCTGGAAGAAGCGGCCCGGACTAATGTGGCGATATTCGGCGGCTATGATGTGGATTTTATCGTTACCGACTGCGGCGGTTGCGGGGCTGAACTGAAGAAATACAGCCACCATGTCGAGGGTCAGGCTGCTGCGGCCTTCAGCGCCATTGTCCGTGATATCTCAGAAGTGCTGGCAATGCATGCCGAAGAACTGCAAGAGCTACTTAAACCGCTGCCGCTCAAAGTGACCTATCACGACCCCTGCCACATCGCCCATTGCCAGGGGATCCGCAAGCAGCCTCGTGAGTTGCTGAAACTGGTGCCGGGGCTCACGTACCACGAGCTGGAAACAGCCGACGCCTGCTGCGGCAGCGCCGGGACCTACAACATTACCAAGCCGGAGATGTCCGACCGGATCCTGCAGCGCAAACTGGATACGGTGCGGCAAAGCGGTGCCGACATCCTTGTTACCAGCAACCCCGGCTGCCTGCTGCAGCTGAAAAAAGGGCTGGCGGAACAATTACCGGGGGTTAGGCTCATGCATCTGACCGAAATTCTGGCAGAAAGCATGGCGAACTGAACTGATTCAAACGGAGACCAGTGACATGAGAAAATGTAAGAAAAATCCGAAATACAACGTCCTCTCCATCAGGGTTACAGATGAAGAAAAAGCGTTCATGGACAAAATGAAAAAGAGCACCCGCAAAAGCGTTTCCATGCTGCTAAGGGAAGCGATGCTGCTG
Source organism: uncultured delta proteobacterium (assembly GCA_963787125.1). Taxonomy (GTDB): domain Bacteria; phylum Desulfobacterota; class Desulfuromonadia; order Geobacterales; family DSM-12255; genus VEOV01. The sequence goes on along the minus strand of CAWBBV010000002.1, from coordinate 21,681 downwards.
TACCGGCCGCAATTGCAGCGCCTGGCCGCCCCGGTTCGTCCGTCAATTGCAACCGGGTGATGAACCCTTGATTGACCTATCTAAACGAGTACATCCAGCCATGGGTACTCCTATCGCAGCCGGGAGAGACGTTTCCCGGCTTTTTTTAATCAATTGCAGTCGGCATTGGTTTTAGATCGTCTGCCCTGTTGGTTTTGTGTCGATAACTAATGTTACACTTGCAAAAAAGTGCTGTTGCCACTAACTTTAGCGTCGTCAGCTCCGCTAGCTGACGATCGCCAGCTACCGGTTCTAGAGGAGAAAGCATGAAAATAGTCATCCTGGACGGTTATACCATAAATCCCGGCGACAACCCCTGGAGTCCGGTGGAAGCTTTGGGTGAGTGCATCGTTTATGACCGGACCCCACCGGAGCTGGTGTTGGAGAGGGCACAAGAGGCTGATATTCTGCTGGTAAGCAAAGTCAAGCTGACCGAGACAGTCATTGCCGCATTGCCACAGCTGCGCTATATCTCCATGCTCGCTACCGGCTACAACAACGTTGATGTGGCCGCAGCGGCCCGGCAGGGGATTCCGGTTGCCAACGTGCCGGCCTACTCCACCGAATCGGTCGTCCAGACCGCTTTTGCTCTGCTGCTGGAGCTGACCACGAGGGTCGGGCTGCACGATGCGGCGGTCAAAGCCGGCGAATGGGTCCGCTGTCCGGATCATGCTTTCTGGAAAAGCCCGATAATCGAACTGGACGGTCTCACTTTCGGGATTGTGGGCTACGGCACTATTGGCCGGGCCATGGCCCGGGTTGCGGCTGCCTTCGGCATGCAGGTGGTTGTCTATGCGCCGCGCATCCCCGTTGATCCCGGCCCGACACCGGTCCGTTTCCTCCCTCTGAAAGAACTGTTCACGACTGCTGACGTGGTTTCCCTCAACTGTCCGCAGACCCCTGAGAACAGCGGTTTTGTCAATGCGGATCTTCTCTCCCTGATGAAACCGAGCGCTTTTTTTCTCAACGTTGCTCGTGGCGGTCTGGTGAACGAAGCCGATTTAGCCGCTGCCCTCAACAATGGTGTCATCGCCGGTGCCGGTCTTGATGTGGTTGCCTATGAGCCGATGCTGGCCGACAATCCACTTTTGACAGCAGCCAACTCTGTTTTTACGCCCCACATCGCCTGGGCTTCCCTGGCGGCGCGGAAAAGGCTGGTGAAAATCGTGGCCGACAATATTGCCTCATTCCAGGCCGGCGTGCCGATCAATCTGGTTAATAATTAACAGTAACAGCTGAAAACAGACCGACGGCCGCAGCGCCTTCTGTGTTGCACCTGATTCATCGGGGAGGACCAATTATGTTCAGATCAATCAAATCACGACTTATCCTTCTGCTGTTGCTCGGCGGCCTGGCAGTAGCCAGCAGCATTGCCGTCTCCTATTTAGTTGCCAAGCGCCAGATAGTTGCCATCATGAAGACCGATATCACCACTATTGCCGACGCCCTCGAAAGGAACATTACCTATATTGCCACGGTGAGGCCTGATGCGTACAAAGAGCAGGATTTCAAACAGACGGTCTACAACACTAAAATCGGCAAAAGCGGGTATCTGTTCCTCCTTGATGCCCAGGGTGTTCTGGTCATTCACCCCAAGGACGAGGGGAGAAGCCTCGCCGGCCAGGCTCATATCGACCAGATCCGCGCCCACCGTGGGAGCGGCATGAGCGAGTACCGGGCCACTACCACCGGCCAGGAAAAAATTGTTGCCTATCGCTATATCAAGCCGTGGGGACTCTGGATTGTGCCGGGGGTGAGCAAGGATGATTATTTCGGCCAATTGCGAATCAATTTCCTCAAATACAACCTGGGTTGTTCCCTGGTCATTCTCCTGTTGATGGCAGTTGCCGGGTTGCGCATTGTCAGAAGTATCTCCCTGCCGCTGGAGAAACTGACCGGAGCGGCCCGGCGCATCAGTGAAGGTCAACTGGACGAACAGGTGGAAATCAACCGGGACGATGAAATCGGCAAGCTGGCCGGGGCCATCAATGTCATGACCACGGTGATCGTCAAAAACCTCAAGGAAGAGATTGACAAAAGCGGCCGACTGTTCGTCTCCATTCGCGAGGCTATTTTCTCCCTGTCCAGCTCGGCCAGAGAGATGAATGCCATCATCGTTAATCAGGTGTCAGGGGCGAGCCAACAGGCTGCCGCTGTGCAGGAGGTCACCACCACCAGTGAGGAGATCGCCGTCACTGCCCGGCAGATAACGGACAATGCCCAGACCGTTGAGTCCACTGCTGAGGCGACTAGTAGTAACTGCCTGACAGGTACCGATGCGGTGATCAAGGCGATTGATGGTATGGTGGTGTTGCGCGGGCAGGTGCAGAATATTGCCGAAAGTATGCTGACCCTTGGCGAGCAGAGCCAGATGATCGGCGGTATCGTCGAAATAATTGACGAGATCAGCGACCAGACAAACCTGCTGGCGCTTAACGCGGCTATAGAGGCTGCCGGCGCCGGTGAATCAGGCAAGCGTTTTGCCATTGTTGCCCAGGAGGTTCGCCGCCTGGCAGAGCGGACGGTTGTTGCCACACGGCAGATCAAGGGGCTGGTAGAGGCGATCCAGAAGTCTACCAACAGTACCGTCATGGTCACTGAAGATGGACTGAAGGCCGTTGATCATGCCGCAAATCTGGTGGAAAACGTCCATCAGTCTTTTGGCTGCATTCTTTCCATGGTTGACGAGACACTCCGGGCATCACGGGAAATTTCATTCTCAACCCGGCAGCAGACTTCCGCTTGTGAACAGATGGCCGAAACCATGAACGAAGTCAGGGATGTTGCCATGCAGGCTGCCGGCGGCGCCCGGGAGACCGAGGCCGCCATAGTGGAACTGGCCAATCTCGCCGATCAGCTCAAAGCGCTGATGGAAGAAGAGATCGAGAGCAAGGGGAAGAGCACCGCCCTGGCTGGCGCCAAGGCCATGGAGCGAGTATTGACTGAAGCTCTCACTGCCGGCCGGCTGACTCTGGAAGATATTTTCGATGACAACTACCAGCCGATTCCGGGCACTGATCCACCTAAATTTCATACCCGCTTTGATGCTTACTGCGACCAGTGGATTCAGGATCTGGAAGATGATCATCTTAAGGACAGTCAGGTGATTTTTGCCGTGCTGGCTGATCGCAACGGTTATGTGCCGACTCACCACCGCAAGAACTCCCTGCCGCTGACCGGTGACCGGGAAAAAGACCGGGTCGGCAACCGGACCAAACGGATGTTCAACGGTACAGTCGAGCTGACCGCTGCGCGCAACACTGAAGGGGTGCTGGTTCAGGTTTATACCCGTGACACCGGCGAAAAACTGTGGGATATTTCTGCACCGGTTTTTGTCAACGGTCGTCATTTTGGCGGCTTCAGGGTTGGCTACATCATGTAGCAGGTGGTCTTTCAGAAATATGACCGCACTCGATATGTAGACTTACTTATCGGCATCAGCCTGGCTCGCGACCGGCCAGGGTCCAGCGGAGGTGACAAGTACCTTGCCCCGAAAATATTTGGCCCTTTTTTAGAGGTGAACTGTTATAAAACCGATGGTTAGAGCGGAATTCCGGCCGGCCGGAATTTTGGTTTTTAAATCTGTTTTGTGTTGATTAACGTTGAACAGCGTTTGTGGCCCGTACGGCGAGAACCGATAAAAACAGTGCAATTCTGGCCACTTTAGAGCGTTGACAGCATGGCGTTGGCGTTGTAGTGTGAGCGGGCTTTTATGTCGATTATGATCGTCCCGTAATCGCTACTTTATGAGGTGTTGCCATGAAGCTGCTGTTGATATACCCTGCCAGGTCCCTCAACAAGGCCTATCTCAAACAGAGCCTCAAACGTGAACAGCTTGAACTGTTCAAAACCAATCTGTCCCGGCTTTTCGAGCGTATCCGCACTGACGAGCACGAAGAACACCTGAAAAATATCGTCTCTGACTTCCTCAAGGATACCTGGTACAAGCAGACCAACGAGATCAACACCAGCGGTCGGACCGATCTGGTCATTCACAACGGCACAAGCTCTGCCGATACCGTTGCCGTCATTATCGAGACGAAAAAACCTTCCAACAAAAACGAGATGATCACCCCTGAACGCCCCAATACCAAGGCGCTGCACGAACTGCTGCACTACTACATGCAGGAGCGTTACATCAAGGGTAATCAGGAGATCAAGCGCCTGATCGTCTGCAATATCTTCGAGTGGTACATCTTCGATGCCGCCGATTTCGAACGGTTCTTCTTCGGCAATCAGAAACTCGTCAAAAGCTACAAAGAGTGGCATGACGGCCTGCTGGTCAGCAGCAACACCGACTGGTTCTATCAGGAGATTGCCCTGGTGGAGGGGAAAGGCTGATGTCACCTGCTTTTGCCATCAGCGCGGTTGTCGGCGTCCTTCTGGCGTATTTACTTTCACGCTGGCTGGATCGGCCCTGGAGCGGAGTGAAGCTGTTTTTAGGCGTGCTTGCGGTCAAATGGGCGCTGCTCATCCTTGTTGGTGCGGGAGTGACCGGATGGTTGTTGTTCTCTATGTTCGGAGGGAGAACAATGCCATGAGTAAAACGAACAGATATAATGTTGGAGTAAGGATATTATTATTCAAGAATGGGCACAGGAGTCTGGCAATGTTATCAAGAACAACTATCATGCTGCTGCTTCACCTCACCATCATCACGCTGCTTAACCCCGCTGGCGCAGCAACAGCCGCTAATGCCCTGTCATTGCCCGCGTCAGAGCCGCAAACCATCTACTACACCACCAGCGGCGCAGCGCCGACTGCCATTCCTACGGACTCATACCCCGTACCTCCAAAATCGGCAGGAACCACTTATCCAGCCAAGCCAAAACCGGAGGAATCCCCTGAGAACAAGCAAAAAAACAAGGAGCTGAAAAAGATGCTTCTGAAAAAATATGATCTTGATAAGGAAGCGTTAACAATAAGGCTTGAGCATACTCCGCATGGGCCGAAAGGTCATTTGCATATAAGTGGAAAAATGTCGCCGACAAATATTCCGAAAAAAAACAATTCACTTGTTTTAAAGTTAAATAAAGACTCCAATGCTGAAGCAATTGCGTTGGCTTTTTTAGAAGAGGAAGCTGATTTGCTTGGAATAACGGATTTGAATGAATATATATCACATAGAATTGTTGTAAGCGCTGAAGGTTATACAAATATTTTTTTCGGTCGGCATATAAATGGCATTTCTCTAGACGATACAGCAATACGTGTAACTGTCAGTCCGGAACTATTTATAAGCTCAGTTTCTGCTACGCTGGAACTTGCCCCGCCTCAACTCTACGCAATGGCTAAACAAGACACCCTGCCAGAAGAGCAAATCCGTGAAATCGCCGTAAAAGTGTTTAAAGAAGTGGATCACTATTCGGATCTGACCAACATCAAAAAGTCAATGACAGTTCAGAAGATTGCCATCCCCACCCCCCCTTACATTCTCTGGAAGGTGGAGAGCCGTTGGCAAATTCTGTTCGACGCATTCACTGGAGATGTGCTGGAAAAACGTGACCTTATTATTATAAATTGAGTCTAATCTGTTAGCTGGAGTGTTATCTGAAAGGCATGAGCTTACGAACTATACGGATTGTTTTTGTGCTATTGGCGCTCTGCTCTGTTAGTGCAGAATACGTCTGGGGCCGCACCGGCAGCATCTGGGTGGACTATCCGGCGAACAACACATTAATTAACAAGCAGAGCGGTTCTTTCGACGCCGGGATCGGCTTTACTGTTAACCTTCCGTCTTCAGGAATAATCCAGACCGGTATCTATTGTGGTCCCGGTTACCCTGTCGATAACCCCGATCCCAGATGGTACGGCTTAATAGAGCAGACTGACTATTTGAATGACGCCTATCCAGGCTCCATCATCGCCAGCCTCAAATACAGTATCGACAACGGCAGTAGCAGTAACGTTGCGGACGTACGTATCGGCGACAACCAGGACAAAATAGCTGCTATCAACGTGATGTCACTTACTGACAACTCTCACAACGCCACGTTCAATATGTACGGAGTCTATGCGGAGCGTTGCGCCTACCCTGAACCCTATTGCTCGGTCTGTCACGGAAACACTTATGCAACCAGCCCATGGGTACGGAAAGAAGGGGCAGCGTTTGCACAAGCGGCACTTGGTTTCCGGGTCATGTCGCCCATCGCCGGGGCTCCCACCCTGACTTCTCCTGCTCATCGCACCTTTGTTGCCCCAAGCTGGGTCGGCTCCGACAGCGTGAATCTTGTCTGGTCAGCAGTAACTAATGCCACAAAATACACTCTCAATCTGACGGACGGCGGCAGCCTGAACAAAACCATCGAAACCGGCGCAACAAGTTTCAATACAGGTTCGGACAGCAGTATCAGTCTGCAAAGAGCCCACAAATATTCTTGGACGGTAACTGCGGCGAACGATCTTGGTTGGGGGACGCCAGCCACAGCAAAGCAGTTTATTGTCGGTGCGGCTGACTGTTGGCCCGAAGTCGGCACCGGCACCGGTCAAAGCCATATTGACACCTGTTACGACCTGAATTCAAATCCAGAAGTTTACCGCCTCAAGGACATCAGCAGGCGAACCAACATGGACATCGACGGCCATAAAGGCGACATGGGCTCAGCTAATGCCATTATCACCCAGGTCAGCTCGGCAACTGCCGGAGCATTGACCAACAGCAGCGACAGCTGGACTACAGCGGGGAGCCAGAAAAAGGCTATCGACGCACATGACAACACGGCCAAGGTGTATGACTATTTCTACGATCCGTTGCTGAATCCGCTACTTGATCGGGTCACCACACCCAGGCGCTTTAGCCGCAACTCCTTTGACGACAGCGGCAGTAGCATGGTGAATATTGTAGAAATAAGCAGCGGTATATGTGGCTCCGCTACAGCATGTTTCAACCCGCCCGACAAGTCGGTCAACTTTGTCATTGGCGGCACCAGCGCCAGTGCGCAAGATATTGTCACCCATGAATGGGCGCATGGAATAACCGGTTCTACATCGAAGCTGGCTTATAGCAAAGAGACCGGAGCGCTGCATGAGGCTTTTTCCGACTGGATGGCAATTGCCCACAAGCAGGCCCGTGGCGACAATAGCTGGAGAATCATCAGGGGAGACGGCAGTCTGCTGCGCGACCTTGCCGATCCCACTCTTTCAAACCCCGCGCAGCCGGTAATTTATCAGAAAAAAGATACCTGGACGAACGATTACAAAGATACCCCCAACTGGGGAGAAACCGACAGTTGCACTCCCGATCCGATAATTAACGATTATTGCTGGGTTCATTATAACAGCGGCGTGCCGAACAGGATGTTCTCACTGCTGGCCTCGGGGGGGAGAAATTATGAGGTGGAAGTGCAAGGGGTCGGTATTGCCAGGGCTATGCAGATTGCGTTTAAGTCGAACACAGAGAAATGGTCCCTAAAAGATACTGTGACCTTTGGTAAAGCAAGAGATGAAATGGTTGACGCTGTCAAAGAGCTCTCCGCCACCCCCAGCGAAATCAACCAGATCAATCTTGCCTGGGCTGCGGTAGGAGTTGGCGACTTGCCAAAGATCGCCACCAGCACGCCGGACCCCCAATCCGGAATAACGGCTGCTTACCGGGAAAACGACCGTCTCCCTGCCTGCACACCGGCAAACGACGTCTGCATACTCGACAAACGCTATCAATCCACCTGCTGCAGTTATGAAGAATATCATTCTCCATGGGATACAAGAGTGGCTGTGAAGGCTACCCCAAATCCTGGCTACTACTTTAATAATTGGACAGCAAACGGCGACATCATCAGTTCATCCCCGGCCTACACCTTCAACGTCACCGGTGACAGCACCCTTGTTGCCAACTTCACCAGCATCGCGCCGACAGTTGCTGCATCGTATTCCGGCGACTTTCAATCCGTTGCCACCAGCTCATCTTCACCGGAACATACCTTTATTGTCTTCAACAGCGGAGCACAATCAATAACGTTTACTCCTGTGCAGCTTGCCGGAGCCAATCTCGCCGATTTCAGCATCACCGCCAACGGTTGCAGCGGGCAGCTTGCTCCGGCAGCTTCGTGCATGATCAAAGCGAGATTTTCCCCTGCAACAGCAGGAAACAAGACTGCAAGCCTTATCATCCCGTCAACCGGATCGACTTCACCAACATATGTAATTCCCCTTTCCGGTCAGGCAGGCATGTCGGTAATGACAAGCGCTGCCAGCAGCCTTGAAGGTATTGGTTTCGCCTCCATCCAGAGCGCCTATAATTCCGTCACCAACGGCAACGAACTAAAGCTCATGGCGACCAACTTCAATGAATCGCTGAATTTTAACCGCTCGGTCAACACAACCCTGCGCGGCGGCTACAACGGCAACTTTATCGACACTGCCGGTAAATCCGTTCTGCAAGGGGCTTTGACGATCAGCAGCGGCACCGTGATTGTCGATGGACTGCAGATTGGCGGCTCAAGTTATCAGTCCGCTCTCTCAGTTGCCGTCAACACCCCAGCTTCAGGCACAGTCAGCAGCACTCCTTCAGGCATCAACTGTTCAAGTAACTGTAGTTCTTCTTTTATTAATGGCGATCAGGTCACTCTCACCGCTTCCCCTGCTGGCGACGCCACATTCATCGGCTGGTCCGGCGGCGGATGCAGCGGCACTGGCAGCTGTACAGTCACTATGACAGGCGACATGGCCGTAACGGCGCTGTTTAGCGCAGCAAAGATATACGTAGTGCCATCTTCAGAAAGCCTGGGGAGTGTTTATGCCGGGACTGCTACCTCTCCGCAGACAATTACCGTGTCAAGTTCAGGGTCTCATGACCTGATACTTGGAACTCTGTCTCTGACCGGAACAGACACAGCCGAGTTCATCGCTTCAGGTGATACCTGTTCAGGCCGCACCCTCGCACCCACAGCGACCTGCACCGTTCAGGTTGTTTTTAGCCCCGCCTCAACCGGAGCCAAAACCGCAAGTATTCTCTTCTCCTCCAATGATCCGCAAACACCGGTTTTTAGCGTTTCGCTGAACGGCATCGGCACGTTGCCGACTATCTCAATTGCCAAGACCGGAAATGGCTTTGGAACAGTTACGAGTTCACCCGCCGGGATCAACTGCGGCAACAGCTGTACAGCTGCTTATACGCTGAATTCAACCGTCGCCCTCACAGCAAATCCTGACTTCGGCTATAGCTTCAGCGGCTGGTCAGGCGCATGCAGCGGTACAGGCAGCTGCAATCTGATCATGAGTAGTGATTATTCTGTAACCGCCACTTTTATTGAAATTCCGATTGCTGCCTGTAGCGCCAACCCGACCTTTGTAAATGGCAGCGTCTATCCGTCAATTCAAGCCGCCTATAATGCCGCGCCGGATGGCAGCAGCATCAAACTTCTGGCAACGGATATCTATGAGAATTTTGTCGCCAACAGAGGGATAGATGTAACTATTGATGGCGGCTATAAATGCAGTTTCACGTCAAATGCATACGAAACCGCGCTTCATGGTGAGCCGGATATCCGGACGGGCACAGTCGTACTGGAGAACATCAGCGTAGTTGAATAAGGCAGCAGATTGGTGGCAGTCGTAAGAGAATTAACTGACAGAATTCAGATACTAAAGGGGTATAGAAATGAGAAAGCTGAAACTGCTGATCTTCGCCGCTATAATCACAACAGCCGTCACCGCCAATGCAGGCAACGGAGATCTGAAGGTAAACGGCACAATCAATGCCGGAGTAGGCGGGATCAGGTTTCTGAACGGCACAACACTGCATGGCGGAGTAACAGGGGTGCTTGACGCCAAAGGCTGGACAAAGCTTCCAAACGGTCTGATTATGCAGTGGGGCACTTTTATCATAGGTGTCGGAACAGGGCAGGTGGCAGATGAAACCTTTTCTATACCGTTTCCAAATACCGTAACATCCGTCACATTCACACCTTTATTTCCGCAGATGTATGTTCAATCATATGTGATCTACTTGCGAGCTCTGACAAATACAAACTTCACTGCCGGGGTATACAGCTGGTCGAGCAGCCAGAAAGTCTACTACACGGCGATAGGGTATTGAAAGCAGGATCTCCAAGGGGAACCTTGCCCGTCCGGAGGATTGCATGTCTACTCATCTTAAATTACTGCGCTGTTTCAAGCTTGATGTATTTGCATTTATGCTCTTCTTTTCTTGCTGTGCAACAGCTGCTGCCCATGCCGAACTCCCCACACCGGACTATGCCGATACCGCCGTCAGTGGGCCGGCTATCATCGTCGGTGGCGACCGCGCCTACCCGCCCTACGAATTCATCGACAAGGACGGCCACCCGGCCGGCTACAATGTGGATCTGACCAGAGCCATTGCCGAAGTCATGGGGATGAAAGTCGAATTCCGCTTCGGCGACTGGTCCGACATGCGCAGCGGACTGCTGAAGCAAAAAATCGACATCCTTCAGGGAATCTCCTTTTCCGACGTTAGGGCCAGATCAGTAGACTTCTCCCCGCCGCACACCATTATTCACCACGCAATTTTCGCCCGCAAGGAGACTCCCCCGGTGAAAACCCTGGAAGAGCTGCGCGGCAAAAAAGTCATAGTCTTTCGCGATGGTATCATGCATGAAACCTTGGTGAAAATGGGTTTCGGTCCTGACCTGATTCTGACGCCAACGCCGTCGGAAGCGCTGCGGCTGCTGGCTTCCGGCCAGCACGACTATGCCGTCGTTGCCATGCTCCCCGGCATGTACCTGATCCGGGAGCTGCACCTTTCCAACCTTGTGCCGGTTGCCCGTTCGGTCTTCAACCAGCAGTACGGTTACGGCGTTGCCAAAGGGAACAGTGAACTCTTGACCCGCTTCAGCGAAGGGTTGGCAATCTTGACAAAAACCGGCCAGTATAAGGTTATCTATGACAAGTGGCTCGGCATAAACGAGCCGCCGCGGGTTACGAAGGATCTGGCCATAAAATACGGGGCAATGGTCCTGATCCCTTTGCTAGTCATCCTGACCATTACGGTTTTCTGGTCAAGAACGCTGCAGAGTCAGGTGGCCAGCCGGACTGCTGAGCTCGGCCAGGAAGTGATTGAGCGGAACAAGGCGCTGGAAGAGCTCAGACGTCACCAGAATAAACTGATCCAGGCGGACAAAATGGCGTCCCTTGGCACCCTTGTCTCCGGCGTTGCCCATGAAATTAACAATCCCAACGGGCTGCTGCTGCTGGATATTCCGATCCTGAAACGCGTTCACGATGATGCTGCCGAGATCCTTGAAGACAGATATCAGGCGGAGGGCGACTTCATTCTGGGAGGTATCCCTTACTCGGAAATGCGGGCTGAGATTCCCCGGATTCTCGAAGAGATGCAGGACAGCGCCAAGCGGATCAAGCGCATCGTCAACGATCTCAAGGATTTTGCCCGCCGTGATGATGTCGGCAACAAGGAGTTTATTGACATCAATGACGCGGTCCGCACTGCCCTGCGGTTGGTCGACCCGACGATTCGCTCGGCTACCCGGCGCTTTTCTGCCAGTTATGACGAGGAGCTGCCGAAAATCTTCGCGAACGGTCAACGCATCGAACAGGTCATTGTCAATCTGGTGCTGAACGCCTGCCAGGCACTACCGGATATGGACAAGGCGGTATTATTAAATACCGGGTTCGATCATAAGCAGCAGCAGGTTGTTGTCACGGTCAGGGACGAGGGGGTTGGCATTGCGGAAGAGCATCTCCAGTACCTCTTTGACCCGTTTTTTACCACCAAGCGTGATACCGGCGGCACCGGCCTCGGCCTGTCAGTATCGGCTGGGATTGTCAAGGAGCATGGCGGCACACTCCGTTTTGAATCTACCCCGGAAACAGGCACAACAGCGATTCTCTCCCTCCCTGTGACCCAAAGGCTGACATGACATGAAGACTACTCCATATCCCGGTTTCGGTATCCTGCTGGTTGACGACGAGCCTGCCTGGCTGAAGTCCTTCTCCCTGACCCTGAAAAGCTGTGCCGGTATCAACAACCTCCATACCTGCCAGGACAGCCGGGAAGCCCTGGCGCTGCTTGATCAGGGTGATATCGGCCTGGTGCTGCTGGATCTCACCATGCCGCATCTGTCAGGAGAAGCGCTCCTGGCAAAGATCGCCGAGACTCATCCTGAAATAATGACGATCATTGTCAGTGGCATGAACCAGCTGGAGACCGCGGTCAGCTGCATGAAGCTTGGTGCCTTCGACTATTTTGTCAAAACTGACGAAGAAGACCGTCTGGTGGGAGGGGTGCTGCGGGCAATCCGTATCCTGGAGCTGCAACATGAGTTTCGCACCATGTCTAACCGGATGCTCTCCCGGGAGCTGCAGCACCCGGAAGCGTTTCTCGACATTGTCACCGCTGATCGCGGCATGCACGACATTTTCACCTATATCGAAGCGGTCGCCCCCAGCAATCAGCCGCTGTTGATCACCGGCGAAAGCGGTACCGGCAAGGAGCTTTTTGCCCGGGCGGCCCACAAGCTGAGTGGCTGCTCCGGGCCGCTCATCGCCGTTAATGTTGCCGGCCTTGACGACACGGTTTTTGCCGACACCCTCTTCGGCCATGTGCGCGGCGCCTATACCGGCGCTGATCAGGCCCGACCCGGCATGATCGAACAGGCGGTTGACGGCACCCTCTTCCTCGACGAAATCGGTGACCTCAGTATTGCCTCCCAGGTCAAGCTGCTACGGCTCCTCCAGGAGGGGGAGTATTTCCCTCTGGGGAGTGATCGTCCCAAGCGGCTGAAAGCCCGCATCGTCGTCGCCACCCATTGTGACCTGACTGCCAGGGAATCGGCCGGGACCTTTCGCCGCGACCTGTATTACCGGCTCCGCACCCACCACGTTCATATTCCGGCTTTGCGCGAGCGGACCGGTGACCTGCCGCTGCTGTTGGACTATTTCCTCGGGGAAGCTGCCCGGTCGTGCGGCAAACGAAAGCCCACCCCGCCAAAAGAGCTTGCCCAGCTGCTTGCCACCTATCATTTCCCCGGCAATGTCCGGGAACTGCGCGGCATGGTTTATAATGCGGTCAGTCTCCATAAAGAGAGAATTCTCTCCATGGATACCTTTCTTAAAGCAATCGGCCCGGCCCGCAAAGGCCAACCGCTCCCTACTCCCGATCAGAACCCGTTTACCGCTTTCGAACGGCTCCCCACCTTTACTGAAGCAGCCGAACTGCTGGTGGATGAAGCCATCTCCCGGGCAAACGGCGTTCAGGCCATTGCCGCAAGGCTGCTGGGGATCTCCCCCCCGGCGTTGAACAAGCGGCTCAAGATGTTGCGGAAATAGCCCCGGACCGCTCCTTCATACCAGGTGCAAAGAGATCGGCCAGATGAAATTGCTGAAATAATGAGAAAACGGGTGAAATTCGGTCCAAAATCGCCGAAATATTTGGCCTGTTTTTAGGGGTGAATTGTTGTAAATAAGTTACTTAAGTCGAAACTTCGGACGCCCGAAGTTTTGTGGTCTTTAATGATGGCCGTTGTGCTACAACGACATACTGCAAGAGTTGGTTAAGAGAGATCGTGAGTATGTCTTGCCCCAAGGCGTGGCGAGGTGTTTGTGCTGCAAATAAGGGTGTTAGAGAGTCGGTTCTGGGTAGTTAGCAAACCAGCAAACATCGTTGAAGGTGCCTTAATTTAGCGGAGTTGCAGTTGCCAGAGCGCTTACCATGACTCGATCTGGAGTGAGTGTGGCGGTAAAGCGGGGCGCGGAGATAGTCAGGGGTAATCCGGCTCTTAGAGGCAAGTTAGTTGATTGATCAACAACGTTATATATGACTGAGAGCTACAGATTTTTCCCCGGAAATTATAGATAAAATAATAAGTTACCAGTCTTGTAGTTCTATTGTCAGCCTGTTATTGAATAGCCATTTATTCAACATACCAGGAGGACAGAATGGAAGCTGTAACGGATAGTCTGGCGTTGTTCAGACAGATGAAGGCATCAGTCAGGGGCTCGGAAAAACATCTGCTAGTCGGCATCGATGTTGCCAAGAACAAGCACCATGCTTTCTTTGGAACACCCAATGGCAGAACGCTACGCAAGAACATGATCTTTGACAACAGCTTACAAGGATTCGAGAATCTGCGCAGTTTAGCCGGAGATCTCAAGAATCAACATGGCCTGGTCGAGGTTGTGTATGGACTTGAGCCTACAGCCTCCTACCACAAGCCCTTAGCCGAATATCTGCTGCGACAGAAGGAGCAGGTTGTCTATGTATCCAATGTGGCCGTGGCAAAGAATCGAGCGCTACTGGATGGCCGTTGGGACAAGAACGACAAGAAGGATGCCGCCAATGTTGCCGATCTGGTGGGCCAGAGCCGCTGCCTCTTCTATGAGCTACCGCAAGAGAACCTGCGTGAATTACGCAGCCTGATTGGTTTCAGGATCAGGCTGAAGAAGGAAGAGCACGCACTGAAAATGCGGCTGAGAAATAATGTTCTTGCCCAGTTCTTTCCCGAACTGGACCAGCTCTACATCAAAGCAGGGCAACCGGACGACCTGATTCTTTCAATTGCCGAACATTGTCTGGACCCGAGGGAAATTGCCGGGATGGAGTTCGACGCCTTCCTGAAGCTCATTACAAAACGCAAGATCAGGATAGAACAGGAAAGACGTCTGCGCGAGCTTTGGGAGACTGCCGGAGAGTCCGTTGGTTGCCTTGTTCATGACGCCGCCAGATGGGAGGCCAAGAGTCTCGTCTGCCAGCTGAAGTCGGTTCGTGAAACGGTCAAGGGTAATGAGCAGTTGATGGCAAAAGCAGCAAAGCAGTTTTCTGAATATGAGTGCCTTCTGTCTATTCCCGGATTCGGTCCGATTATTTCGGCCATGGTTCTTGCCGCCATCGGCAATCCTGTCCGGTTTCAGAATCAGGGACAGGTAGTGCGTCTGGCCGGACTGGACTTAAGTGCCGAGCGGAGCGGCAAGAACAGCAACAGTGCCAAGCCGGTGATCTCCAAGCAGGGGAAAGCGGCACTGCGTTACGCCCTGGTGCAAGCGGCAATGGTTGCCTCCACAGCGAATCCGGTTATCAGGACTTACTTTAGCAAATTAATCAGAGGTCGCGAGCTTGAGCGCGGCATCAACCTGAAGATGAAAGTCAAGCTGGCGGCAAAGCTTTTGGTTGTGGCCTGGACACTTATGAAGAAGAGAGAACCATTTAATCCTTCCTGCTTCACGGGATAACCACCCTAGAGGCAGGCAGTAGGCGAGATAAGCCCGTTTAACAACGTAGAGGCAGCAATGACCTCGGGAGGGACAATACCGGGCATCTCACTAAAATCTTGGAGCTTTGATAAGGAATGATAGACAACCCAGTTCCCGATGCGGGCGGGGGATGTCGGATACAAGTAACGATTAAGCTCAAGGTTTGCCGTAAGTGAGAGACTCGCCATTTCACCAAAGCAAGGGATAGCTGCGCCCGCAATCCGCAAGGATGACTAACTATTTGATTTTAAAAGAGCGATATTTTCAGTTGACAGGTGGACTATAGAATGTCCCCTACTGCCCCTCCAGGCAGTAATACAGCGCCAAATATTTCTCTTGCCCCTTATCAAATACAGAAAGGTGCCTATGAGCCTGTCGATGATAAAGCATATCTCTTGTATGTTCATGGCTGGAACATGAAGGAGTATGAGAAAAAACGGTGGACAGAAACAACCTTCAAAAGGCTCTGGTGGCAGTGGTACGCAGGCCGTGTCGGCAGCTTCAGCTGGCCGACGTTAACTGAAGCAGAAACAGGGATATTGGGTTACCATTTCATGTGGTCTACCAACTATCCACGGAGTGAAAACATCGCCTGGAATTCTGCTGAGGCTCTGAAGAATCTGCTGGAACAGGGTTTATCCAAACACAAAGGGCAGATCAGGCTTCTTGCCCATAGCATGGGAACAGTTGTTGCGGGAGAAGCAATAAACAAGCTGTCGGGAAATGGTATCGTTCAGCGCTATATAGCTACACAAGGGGCAATCTCGACAAACTTTTATGACAACAAAAAAGTCTGGACGGATCGTACCTTTACCATTCCAAATGTATCCGGTTATTACGCTTCAGGAGATCCAAACTCAGGAGATAAGCCATACCTTGCAGAGAGTTTTGATAAAACGGTATTCCTTAACTACTTTAATGTTGATGATTATGCATTACGTATTTGGCGACTTGGTAATAATTTGAAACCTGATACGCCTTACAGTTACAGTGGTAACGCAGACAAATATGTGCAAGGCGAAGACCTGTTTTTTGATCTGCTTAGCGGGGTTAAGCGATTTACTAAAGACCCTGAAGACACTAAAGACAGATATGAAATATTTTCGAGAATTATACAGTCGCGATTTTTCGCTTTGGGTGCAGTTGCTGATGTTGATAAATTTAGTCAGTTTGATTTAACCCCAATCCGCAAAACTATTGGGCTAATGTAACGTAACATGCTATAATCCTTCACATAATTGCAGTGAAGGAGTTCACCCGAATGGTGAAAGACAATCTTGGTTTCCAGTATGTAGCAGCCCGACAGACACTAACTTCCGTAGCAGGATTGGAGTTGCTCACCACCCTCATACGCCGTCTCGATTTGATTCGAGCAATCAGAAGCGAGGTGCGGGTCAAGAAGATCGACTACGGCTTCCGGGAAGAGGAACATCTGATCCCGCTGTTACTAAACATTTCCCTACGCCGGACTAGTTACACTGATCTTGCCTGGCTCGCTCGGGAAGAAAAACTGCTCAAGAAGTCGCTTGGCTTTAACAAACTCCCAAAAGAACGGGCTGTTGCCACGCATCTTGAAAAATATGGCAAAGAGCAGATCACTGGTCTCAAGCGGGTCGGAGCAAAGATTGTTTCCCAGGCAACCATCACTGCTGAACCGGGAGCTGAAGGTTACATCCCTTGCGATATTGATCCAAGTATTTTTGAGCAGTTTGCGCCCAAACGAGAAGGTGCTCAAACCACATACAACGGCAAACTCTGCTATACCCCCGTATTTGCTGTTGTAGGTCGCGAACGGTTCTGCATCAATCACTGGCTGTTGCCAGGACGAGAGAAAGCTGTCGAACGGATTGACGATTTTATCAGGGAAACGGCAGAGCTGCTCCCTGAGAAGATAGATCGAAACAAGCTCCTCTTTCGCTACGATGCCGGGCTCTATAGCATCAAAACTGTCCAGGCCAGCGAAGATGCCGGGGCGTACTATCTGGTCAAGGCCCGAACCAGTGGCGCTTTGGACCGGGTGGTAAACGAGAATCTCGATGTAGACGTTATGAGCCTCAAAGTCACGGACTTCGGTGGTGAGTTCTACGGAGAATTCGAGTACACCCCAAGCGGCTGGAAGATTCCACGCCGCTTCGTCTTCTGCGTTCAGATCAAGTCTGTAGACGAAAAAGGGGAGCCACTGCTGATCAATGATGTCCGCTATCACGTACTGGCCACCAACCTGCCCAAAGATGTTACCCCGCAGCGAGCATTCGAACTCTATCGGGGACGTGGAGCGGCAGAGGAGGCAAACAAAGAGCTTAAGCACGATCTGGACCTGGAACGGTTTCCCTCCCAGACCTTCAGTGTCAACGAAGTATTCCTTACATTGGGAACCATGGCCTACAATCTGCTAATTTTGCTGGGCCAGCAGTGGCGGGATGAAACTGGTGATATAGAGACGGACAGTCAGGCAACACCAGTGCGGCGGCGGATCAAGACCATTCAGGATTATCTGCTGCGTAGTGCGGCAATCGTGGTCAATCATGCTCGCAAGAACCTGCTAAAAGTCAACGGCTGGTGGCTGGAGAAGCTTCGCCCTGACAGAATACAGGCGAGAATCAGCAGGCTCCAGCCGGTAACCGGCTAAAGGAAACACTGAAAACAAGATTGTCAAAGAGCAAAAAACAAGATCAAGGTGGCAGTTCGTCCCTAATTCGGCAAAAACACCGCCTGAAGAGGAAAATAGCTCGTCACTTTTTGAAATTTGCTGAAAACTGTGATTTCGACTCCCCTCAATGGGGTCTCACTCAAAAAAATACCTCCGAAATCACCCTGTATGAATGTGTCCGGCAAAGGTTTGCGGATTCGGGTTTATAGGTATGTAAAAAATAACTCAATAATGTCAACGGATCAATTAGGTTTATATAATGAAGATGTTTTTAGCGAGGCTTTAGATGAAGGAGGTATGTCGTTTGTAGTAATTGGTACTGGCATTGCTAGTACAGCGCTTCTTGGCCTCCCAGGGGCAATAGTAGGAGTTCCAACCACTTTAATTGGGGTTGAAAAACTTTCTACAGCCATTGTTAAGGGTATAATAGGACTTATTCAAGACAATAAGATATCGGTACCAAATCCAGATATAATATATAATGCTGTATATATCGCTACTAAAGATAATAATTTAGCCAACTCTGCATATAATGCATATAATGTATTTTTATCTGTAGCTGGTATGAGGATATCTGCACCAGCTACTACACTTGAAGGATACTATTGGTCGTATGATGTTACAAGTTCAGTTAAAGATTCATTAGCCAGCTATCTTAAATCTTGTATGTGAGGAGATGCATATGAAAGCTATAACATGGTTTTTACTGTGTGCAATAGTGTCAGTTATCTACATTATAATAAAAGCAACTCATTATGTCACAAATACAAAAATATTCACGCTACTATCTTTCACTGATTTTTTCACTTCAAAAATACTCGGACCAGTACTAGTTGTTATTTGTTATTTTGTTGCGAGAAAAAAATTAAGTTAAGCCAGTGCATTATGGTTCATAATACATTTTTTAGGATCGATGGTAAACCAAAGTGGTTAGGTTACAACTGTTGACAAATTATACAAAGATGCCATGCGTCTTTTTCCTAATCTGGATGTTTTGTCTGTTATCTCCGGCCGAAATATATGCCAATGAGAGCAGCTTGTTCAGGGAAAAGATAGTATCACTCCTCCCCGTTGATGCCAAATGGTCGTTGGTTTTACTTGATGCCCCTAGCGGAAAAGAGCTTTTTGCCATCGGAAGTGGAATGAAAGAGCGTCTCATGCCCGGTTCGCTGGTGAAGCTTTTTACTGGCGGTGCAATATTAGAACATGCGGCAAAGCATGGCGCATTCGACCTGCGAACCGCCATTTATCACGACGGGGCAAAAAAAACGGCACGATAGCAGGTAACATCTATCTTGTGGGAAAAGGTAACGCGCTGCTATCCGATGAAGATATCAAAAATGCCGCCCGGAGGCTTTCCCGGATGGGAATAAGCAAAGTAACCGGAGACATGATTGCTGATGATACACGATTCGATCCGAAAGGGCTGGAGCGAACCCGCACCGGCCCGGGATACGCCCCTGCCGGGTCGCTGGGGCTGAATCTCCATACGGTAAGCGTGACCGTCACCCCCACTGAACCGGGCAAAACTCCATTGGTAAAGTTCGAACCGGCAAATGACGCCGTAAGAGTGGCATTGACGGCGAGGACAATATCCGCGTCAAGCAGCTCCATACAGATAGTGCGGATCGACGACACCGCTTATAAGGTCACAGGCGATATTCCGCAAAATGCTGCACCATACAGACAGAGGTTTGCTCTCAATGAACCGGCTCTGTATGCAGCCGGTTCATTGAAAACTGAATTGCTGCAGGCAGCGGTAACGGTGGAAGGTGACGTAAAGCTTGGGATAACGCCGCCAGGTGCGTTGATCCTGACAGAGATGGCCAGCCCCGACCTCAACCAACTCTTGCGCGAGACAAACGTTAACAGCCTGAATGTTATGGCTGACAACCTGCTGCTGGTGTTGGGACGAGAGGCATCAGGAGAACCGGGGACCAGGGAAAAAGGGCTGAAAGCGGTTTATGATTTTTTTGATGAACTGGGTCTGGCCAAAGACGAGGCTGTAATAGCCGACGGTTCCGGGCTGGATGAAAAGGATCGAGTAACCGCCGGTTTTGGGTGGACCCTTGGGGGACATTCTATAGTCCACCTGTCAACTGAAAATATCGCTCTTTTAAAATCAAATAGTTAGTCATCCTTGCGGATTGCGGGCGCAGCTATCCCTTGCTTTGGTGAAATGGCGAGTCTCTCACTTACGGCAAACCTTGAGCTTAATCGTTACTTGTATCCGACATCCCCCGCCCGCATCGGGAACTGGGTTGTCTATCATTCCTTATCAAAGCTCCAAGATTTTAGTGAGATGCCCGGTATTGTCCCTCCCGAGGTCATTGCTGCCTCTACGTTGTTAAACGGGCTTATCTCGCCTACTGCCTGCCTCTAGGGTGGTTATCCCGTGAAGCAGGAAGGATTAAATGGTTCTCTCTTCTTCATAAGTGTCCAGGCCACAACCAAAAGCTTTGCCGCCAGCTTGACTTTCATCTTCAGGTTGATGCCGCGCTCAAGCTCGCGACCTCTGATTAATTTGCTAAAGTAAGTCCTGATAACCGGATTCGCTGTGGAGGCAACCATTGCCGCTTGCACCAGGGCGTAACGCAGTGCCGCTTTCCCTTGCTTGGAGATCACCGGCTTGGCACTGTTGCTGTTCTTGCCGCTCCGCTCGGCACTTAAGTCCAGTCCGGCCAGACGCACTACCTGTCCCTGATTCTGAAACCGGACAGGATTGCCGATGGCGGCAAGAACCATGGCCGAAATAATCGGACCGAATCCGGGAATAGACAGAAGGCACTCATATTCAGAAAACTGCTTTGCTGCTTTTGCCATCAACTGCTCATTACCCTTGACCGTTTCACGAATCGACTTCAGCTGGCAGACGAGACTCTTGGCCTCCCATCTGGCGGCGTCATGAACAAGGCAACCAACGGACTCTCCGGCAGTCTCCCAAAGCTCGCGCAGACGTCTTTCCTGTTCTATCCTGATCTTGCGTTTTGTAATGAGCTTCAGGAAGGCGTCGAACTCCATCCCGGCAATTTCCCTCGGGTCCAGACAATGTTCGGCAATTGAAAGAATCAGGTCGTCCGGTTGCCCTGCTTTGATGTAGAGCTGGTCCAATTCGGGAAAGAACTGGGCAAGAACATTATTTCTCAGCCGCATTTTCAGTGCGTGCTCTTCCTTCTTCAGCCTGATCCTGAAACCAATCAGGCTGCGTAATTCACGCAGGTTCTCTTGCGGTAGCTCATAGAAGAGGCAGCGGCTCTGGCCCACCAGATCGGCAACATTGGCGGCATCCTTCTTGTCGTTCTTGTCCCAACGGCCATCCAGTAGCGCTCGATTCTTTGCCACGGCCACATTGGATACATAGACAACCTGCTCCTTCTGTCGCAGCAGATATTCGGCTAAGGGCTTGTGGTAGGAGGCTGTAGGCTCAAGTCCATACACAACCTCGACCAGGCCATGTTGATTCTTGAGATCTCCGGCTAAACTGCGCAGATTCTCGAATCCTTGTAAGCTGTTGTCAAAGATCATGTTCTTGCGTAGCGTTCTGCCATTGGGTGTTCCAAAGAAAGCATGGTGCTTGTTCTTGGCAACATCGATGCCGACTAGCAGATGTTTTTCCGAGCCCCTGACTGATGCCTTCATCTGTCTGAACAACGCCAGACTATCC
This sequence comes from uncultured delta proteobacterium, assembly GCA_963787125.1. Classification (GTDB taxonomy): domain Bacteria; phylum Desulfobacterota; class Desulfuromonadia; order Geobacterales; family DSM-12255; genus VEOV01. Next base: position 145 of record CAWBBV010000002.1, on the reverse strand, counting down.
GTTACAGCTTCCATTCTGTCCTCCTGGTATGTTGAATAAATGGCTATTCAATAACAGGCTGACAATAGAACTACAAGACTGGTAACTTATTATTTTATCTATAATTTCCGGGGAAAAATCTGTAGCTCTCAGTCATATATAACGT
>CAWBBV010000001.1:0-759762 GCA_963787125.1 uncultured delta proteobacterium | reverse complement strand
ATCGTATCGGTTCTGGACCGTTTGGTGTGTGTGGATAAAATCAGCGCCACTCATAAGGCTTGGACGCATTATCATTCCTTTTCTTTTTCAGATAGCGATAAAGGAGATAGCCACCGCCTGCCAGAAGAATGATTCCAAACAGGCCAATGCCACCACCGCCGGAGCCGCCACCCATGCCGCCGCCAGCTCCGGCAAAGCTGCTGAACAGCATGCTTCCCAGCATACCTCCCGCCAGGCCGCCGGCCATACTTCTCATGAAGCCACCGCCCTGCTGTTGCGTAAACGCGCCGGGAGCCATGGCGGCCGGTTGCTGCTGTCGCGGTTGTGCGGCAGAGCTGGCCGGTCTGGAGTAACTGCGTGCCCCGCCCGATGAGCGCCCACCACCGGCTCTGGCATGGGCATTAAGCTCCAGCACGGTAACACTCAAAAACAGTACTGCTGCCAGCACTGCAAATACCTTCACTACTTGGTTTTTCATTGTTTCTCCTTGAGAATTTTACCTGCGTCCTGCAGTTATCCGCCATAACTGTGCAGTCCGGAGAGGAAGAGATTCACCCCCAGATAGCAAAAAATGGTGGCGGCAAAACCGATAATCGAAAGCCAGGCGGCCCTGCGACCCACCCAGCCACGGGTGATGCGTGCATGAAGGAAGGCCGCATACACGAACCAGACAATCAGCGACCAGGTCTCCTTGGGATCCCAGCTCCAGTAGGTCCCCCAGGCGTAGTTTGCCCAAGCGGCACCGGTGATGATTCCAAGCGTCAGCAGTGGAAAGCCTATCATGATCGACTTGTAGTTGAGATCGTCCAGCAGCTTGGTCGGCGGAAACATTTCCAGTATCGCACCGCGCTTTCCCTCTACTCCCAGGCCGGCACGGGTAGCTAGCAGGTACATGATAGAGACTCCGCACGCCACTGCAAAGGCGGCGTAACCGAGAAAACAGGTAACGACGTGATACAATAGCCAGTTGCTCTGCAGTGCCGGCACCAGTGGTTCAATACCGCTTTTCAGCCCCAACTGCGCCCAGGCCATACCGAAGAGAGCAAACGGGACGACAAAGGCGCCGATAATCCGGTAGCGGTATTTGAAATCTACAATGGCGTAAATCAGGATTATCGTCCAGGCAAAGAAAACCACTGATTCATAAAGATTTGAGAGCGGCGCATGCCCCATGCCCTGATCATAGGACTCTTTCCAGCGAAGCAGGATAGCCACGGTCTGCACCAGTAGTCCGCCGTATGCGCAGTAACTGCCGGCAGCCCCGGCCCGGGCGTTGCGGGTCGCAACATGGACAAAGAAGCAGAGCATGGAAATCAGATATGCAAAGGTTGTGATGTTAAACAGCAGTGAACTGGTCATTTTTTCTCCTCTAGTGAAAGTTTGTTCTTGAGCTTCATCAGCAGTTGCTCCATGAAAAGCTGAAATCCACCCGGATTCTTACCGGGCGACCAGATTTAGCGACAGCAGGGAAAGGAGCAGAATGAACCCCCAGAAGTGATCCATATCGAAGCAACCTAGGCTCTGGTAAAGTTTCAGCTTGTTCTGGCTACTATGGAGATACTCGGGAGGTGGCGTGCCTTGAAGGTCTACTGTCCCTATGATGGAGATAACCGCCAGAGTGTCGAGGGTAAACATGGTCAATTTAAGCGAGCAGAAAAAGTCCAGGATGGCCTGGAAAAAAGGTGGTTCTTTAGTTGTCACGATAATACTCCTTGGATGTAAATGCCGTTTTAAGTTATCGCCGGCCGACTGTAAACATGACGTTTACAGCGGTAATGGTAACCTAAAGTGGACACGGCAATAATCTTAAGCGTGGTGCCGCAGATCTACGTCAAGGAGCAACTTTGGGGGGGGACAAAAATGGCGAGAATAACCTCAGGAGGGTACCCGTTTGCATAAGGGTGGAAATGCTGCATTACCGTAATTTTTACAATCGGCCCGCAAAAGGCTGAAGACTCTGTGGCCTCCGGACAACACCCTTCGCAATCGCAGCATTCATCACTACTGCTGCCCGGACACCGATCCGGCTGGGCATTTCCTTCGCCTGCACTAAAGTCGGGCACATGACAGGCACACGAACTCTTAGCTAGCTCAGATTTCAGATCATGAGCAAAAGAGTTGAGTGGTGCCAGCAGCACTGCAACAAGCAGGAGTAAAAATGTCAGTTGTTTTTGAAACGTCATGGCTTTTACCATCTTAACTTCATTAACGAGGAATAGCAACGGTTCAGATCACCAGCAGAGCAGGAATCACTCTTCACGGTTATGTTCCAGATGCGGTTCATGAAGCTTGACCGGAGTACCGCGCCGGAGCCTCAGATTGAGCATCTCTACAACTACCGAGAACGCCATGGCAAAGTATATGTAGCCTTTAGGGATGTGCATGTCCAAACCATCACCGATCAGAGCCACCCCGATCAGGAGCAGAAAGCTGAGCGCCAGCATCTTGATGGTCGGGTGTTTTTCGACGAAGGCGCTTATTTTCCCGGAAAAGAGCATCATAAAGGCTACGGCGATAACGACTGCCGCCACCATTACGGCCAGTTGACTGGCCATTCCCAGGGCGGTAATGATCGAATCAAGAGAAAAGACAATGTCCAGGAGAAGAATCTGCACGATAACCGCGCCAAAGGTTGCACTGACGCGAGCGGAAGAGATGGTCTCCTCGCCTTCAAGCTTCTCGTGGATCTCCATGGTGCTCTTCCAGATAAGAAAGAGTCCGCCGGAGATCAGGATCAGATCTCGGCCGGAAATCTCGGTCCCGGTGATGGTAAACAGCGGGGTAGTAAGCCCCATCAGCCAGGTCAGGGAAAACAGCAGGGCAATGCGGATGAACATCGCCAGCCCGAGACCCAGCAAGCGGGCCTTCTCCTGTTGATGACGCGGGAGTTTACCGGCCTGAATGGAAATAAAGATAATATTGTCGATGCCGAGTACAATTTCCAGGGCGCTGAGCGTTACCAGCGCCATCCAGACCTGTGGATCTGTCAACCAATTCATTATAGAAGCCTCCCGTAATTGTCTGGGCAATAAAAAAGACCTTTACCCGCGACATTATGCCTGGATAAAGGTCTTGCTTGCGATATATATCGTTCCCGATCCGAGTCTTTTCGACTGTGTTGACGGACGCGGGATCAGCCTTTTCATGTGGCTGATAGCTACTCCCCTTTAGAGAATCAAAGGGTAATTTTATCTGCTGCTCTTGTCAAGCTAAAACCGGTCACGGCCCCAGCGCTGGACGCCCGCATCACCAGTTGATTGATTCAGCAGCAGCGCTCAAATCTTGAATACCTTCATCTCTTCCCGCAAGACATCTATCTGCCCGAAAAGCCTGGCTACCGACTCGTCCATGACTTTTGACGCCTCCAGATTGCTGGCAGATGATGACGTTATGTTTTCAACCGAAACCGTAATCATTTCACTCCCCAGTGACTGTTCAGTACAGGCGCGTCTTATCTGGTGGATCATTCCGGTGATCGATTCTGTCGAAATGGCGATGAATCTTCCGACCTTGCTCTGCTCGTGGGCAGCGTTCCTTACCTGCGCAGTCAAATCCTTCATCTTCTCTGCTGCGGCAATGATCTGATCGCTCCCTTGCGCCTGCTCCCTGGTGGCCTTGTCTATCTGCCCTACCATCGCTGAAACCTGTTCGACAGCTTCGCGTATCTGCTGACTACCCTTCGTCTGCTCAAGAGTGGCACGGGCAATCTCCTGTATCTGTGTTGTTGCCTTTTGCACCCCTTCAAAGATTTTCCCGAGAGCAACGCCGGATTTATCCGCCAGCAGTTCGCCGTTACTGATACTTTTGCCGGCACTCCGGATAGCGGCAACCGCCCGGGAAGTTTCGTCCTGCACCCCTTTTATCACTTCAGTTATCTTTTTGGTGGAACTGCGGGTTCTCTCTGCCAACTGCTTGATCTCATCTGCCACCACGGCAAAACCTCTACCGTGCTCACCAGCCTGAGCAGCAATGATGGCGGCATTGAGAGCGAGTAGATTAGTCTGCTCGGCAACGTCATCAATGACTGAAAGTATCACACCGATATCCTCGGTCTTGGCAGAAAGAGAGTTTATCGCTTCAAAAGTTATTTCTGACGAGCGTTTGATTTCCTGAATGCCGGCAATAGACTCACTCAGCGCTTCCCGGCCTATTTCTGCATCTTTTCTCACCTCTGCCGATATCAGGGAAGCATCAGCAGCATTCTCCTCTACCTGCCTGATGGAGAAATCCATCTCCATCACTGAAGAGGCGCTGCTGTTGGCCGACTCCATCAAACTCCTGACGCTCAGGTTGACCTGTTTTATGGATGCAGCCATCTGGGTGATGGATGAACTCACATCTGAAACTGACTGGGTGAGCGTTTCGGTGTTAGAGGCAACCTCATCAATGCTGGCCGTCATCTCAAGAATGGAAGAAGAGCTCTCTGTGGCCACGGTAGAAAGGCCGATGACACTGTCACTTACCTCTTTTATGGAGGCGCTGATCTGCATAACAGCAGAAGATGTGCAGTTAACCCCCTCTACCTGAAGGTTGGCCGAATCAACTACCTTGCCGGCTGCGCCCAGCAGGTCTCCGGTAATAGCATTAAGTTCATCGGCTGCCCGGGTTACCTGGCAGACGACCTTATTGAGGTTGCAGACCATACTGTTGAGTGCTCCGGCAAACTCGCCAAGCTCATCATCTGAGACCTCTTCAAGTCGTGGCGACAGGTCTCCCTGGGCAATTTGGCCGATGATTTCACTGAGGCTGCGGATAGGTGTCAAGATGATCCGGTTGGCAGCGATACTGATGCCGACTGCAAAGAGGAGGATTACCAATACAGTGGAACCGAGCACGGTCAGTACGGATTTTTTGAGGTTTCTGGCAACAGAATCAGTTTTATATCCTATTTTAAGGGAGCCAATTACCGGAGACTCACTGGTAACCTTCAAGGGAAGTTCGACGATATGCAGTGAAGCGAAAGACGACGGCGCTGCCTTATTGGTAACAAGTTCGTTTTTTTCGTTGTAGAAACCAGCAAAACTGACTTCAGGATCCTTAAGTATATTTTTGACAAGATAGTCAAGGGCGATGTAGTCAAAGTTTCCCATAGACACAGCGCCGGTTTGGCTTGCAAGACCGGCTACGGCATTTACTTTTGAAATAAGCGCGTTGTTGATTTCAGTGGCATTGCGATTTGCCAAAAAAATGCCAAGTCCGCCGAAGAGAATGATGATCAGTAATATGGTAAGAGACAGAAACTTAGTTCTGATCGACCGGAGGACCAGATATTTAGCAAGCATGGAAAGTGACTCCCTCTGGATGAATCACCTCGCTGTAAGTAGCGGGGAATCTATAGACTTTGTTGATTCTTGAACAGCCACGAGTGGTGAGGAATTTGACCCGCCGAGAATAAAACATTATACCGCCGCAGATATTAATACTTTAATCTGTTTTCATGCAACTGGTTTCTAAATTTCCGGTGCCTTTTCATCCCCAAAAAGATAAGCCACCACAAATTTTTCATTTTGCTTCAACAGTCGCCCCCTCTTGTGTTAATTTATCGGCAATAAAATCATTAAAAAGGGTTACAACTATGCAGAGAATGATTGAAATAACTTCACCTTTTTTCCTCACGGAAGAGAATCTCGACATACAACCAAACTGGCAGAGCATTTTTGGCAATGACCACCCACTGGCCCTGGAAATTGGCTGCGGCATCGGCGATTTCATTGTAAAGACGGCCACAGATAAAGAAGACTGTAACTTTATCGCCATCGACTACTACAACAAAGGGTGCGACAGCACCTGCCGCCGTCTTGAGCGGCATGACGTCACCAACGTCCGCGTCCTGCGGGTCGAGGCCAGGGAATTTGTCACAAAGCATATCGAGAAAAACTCCCTGTCTGCGCTCCACATCAACTGCCCCGATCCCTGGCCAAAAAAACGTCATCGCAAAAGACGCCTCGTCAACAGCGAGTTCATGGAGTTCATGCGGGGCTACCTGCAGCCGGAGGGAGACTTTTTCTTTGCCACCGACTTTGAGGATTACGGAGAAGAGGTCGCAGCCTTCATGGCTCTGCAGTCCGGCTACCGGAACATGCTTGCCCCTGATCTCTTCAGATTTGAGCTCGAAGGCTATCACCATTCAAAATACATGTTAAAATTCATGGCTGAAGGAAAGAAGATCCATTTTGTGCATTACCGCAAAATCTGACCCCCATACTAAAGGAGAACCAAGATGAACAGCTCCGCCGACAAGTATCAGGTCAACCCGTTCCGGCCCCAATCTGCCAGCATGAAGGGTGAAGTTCTGGCGATCCTGACTGTTCTTGGACTCTGGGGGGGTGTCACCTTCGGTTTCCAGCTTTTCCTGTTGCTCTCCAGCGGTGCTTCAGGAAAAAGTTCTCTTGAGAATTTCACCTTTTTCAACCTGCCGTTCCATTACTGGTTTACCGCGCAGATGCTCCCATTATGCTTTATCATTCTCTGTGTACTCTTCAACCTTGTTATCGATCGACTGGCAAGAGGCAAAAACAGGGAACGGGGTGATTATCATGACTGACTCGGGCCAAAAGGTCATCCCGCTCTTGATAGTCTTTGCGGTACTGCTCCTCTTCGTTATCGCCGGGCTGCTCTACAAAACCCGTGAAGGCTCGGAATACGGTCTGTCAGGCCGCTACACCGGCAGAATCGGCGGCGGCGCCGCCATTGCCAGCAACTGGATGAGCGCCGCCAGTTTTCTCGGCATTGCCGGCATTATCTACCTTTACGGCTACGCCGCTCTTGCCTATGTTATCGGCTGGACAGGCGGCTATGTCCTTTTACTCGTCCTCCTGGCCGGTCAGCTCCGCCGTTTTGGAAAGTACACCGCTCCGGACTTCATCGGTGAGCGCTATGAATCTTCTGCGGCAAGATTTGTCTCCGCCATTATCTCCATCATCATTACCCTGATCTACAGCGTGGCCCAATTCAAAGGGATCGGCATGCTTTTCGCCTGGCTCCTCGGAATGGAGTACAGCAAAGGGGTGATAACCGGGGCAGTCGTCCTGATGGCGTACATTGTCATTTCAGGAGTTATGGGAGTTGCCAGAAGCCAGAAACTGCAGTATTTCGTCCTGATAGTTACTTTTATTCTGCCGTTGATGCTGCTTGCCTACAAACTTGGCTACTTCTGGCTGCTGCCGCAATTCGGCTACGGCCAGGGGATTATCGACCTTTCCAGGGAATTCGGCATCAACATCGCTTCCCCTTTCAGCCAATTCGGACTCTTTCACTGGACAGCACTCTGCTTTACCCTGATGCTCGGCACTGCCGGACTCCCCCATGTGCTTTCCCGCTTCTACACGGTTTCCAATATCAGTGATGCCCGCTGGAGTGTCGTCTGGGGTCTCTTTTTTATAGCCCTGATCTACTGGTCTGCCCCGGCATATGCAGTCTTCGGACGATTGATAGAGGCCAGAAGCGGAATTTTCCTGGCCCCTGAAATTTCTCACAAGATGGCTGATATCATCGTCCTGCGCACGGCCCTCATCGGTGGACTGCCCCTCTGGGTGGTCGGTCTCCTGGCCGCAGGAGCTGTAAGTGCCACCTTTTTTACAGTTGCCAGCCTTTTGATGACCGGAGCGGCTTCCATATCCTACGACATTTACTACCGGATCATCAACCCACAGGCAAGTGAATCGCGGCGGATGGCGATTGCCAAAGGGGCAACCCTGTTTTTTGCTTTTCTGGTCATGCTCGCCGCCCTCAACCCACCCGGCCTGATTGCCGAGATTGCGGCTGTTGCCTTTGCCCTGGCAGGCAACACGATCTTCCCGGCCTTCCTTTTGGGAATCTGGTGGAGCGGCGCGAACAAATACGGCGTCACCTCCGGAATGCTGACCGGCATTTTCATCACCTTTGCCCAGCCGCTTCTCGGCACAACACTCCCCCTGGTAAACACCCTTTTCCCTCTTACCGCTTCAGCTCTTTGCGGGGCGCCTATCGTTATTATGGTAATGATAATCGTCGCCCGCTTTACCGAGCCACCTTCACCTGAGATCAGAAGATTTCTGGCAGAAGAAGTTCATGGAGAGATCCAGTGACAGCCAGTCGTTGGGGCACCATTCTGCCGGCCAAAAGCACGAAAGAGCTTGTTGATGAGCTTCGTAAAAGCTTGTCAATGCGAATATCAGAAACAGGTGCAAGCGAAGCGCTCCAGCTTCTCTACGGAATTAAAACCGAACTTGACGCTGAACTGGCCCTGGGCAGAGTGATTACTGAAGAAATCAACAAATTAACTAAAGTGCTGCCGGAAATTAACACCGCCGATGAAATTAAACCGGTCGCAGCAAAATATGCACAACTGATAACAGGGTTTTTTACTGCACGTTCATCGGTCAGTACGGTCTGCACCCTCTCCCGCTCTTTTTGTGAAAAACTTGTTGAGACGGCTTTCAATCATGCCGTCATGCTGCTTGCATCTGAAGGGAGGAAAAATCCCGCCACACCCTGGACAGTGCAGGTTTCGGGAGAACTGGGGAGAGAAGAGTCAGTTTTCGGCAAAAAAAGCGGCATCTTCTTTATCTACCGGGAGACCGCAGATGTTTCAAGCGACTATTTCAAAGAACTGGCGCTGAGATTCATGGCTATTCTTGTAATTTGCCTGCCCAACCTGAGCAGAAACATGAACAGCCCGGCGATTTTCTGGTTCAGCTCTGAATCCGACTGGAAAGCAACTGTTGTCGCTGCATTTTCGGGTGAAAAAACCGGCAGTCGCCTTAAAAGCAGTGAAATTGCTTTCCCATGGATTGTCGAAACTATCAGCGATCTGAGACCGGTCTGCGGCGACCGTGATTTCGGTCAGAGCGTTAATGCGTTTGGGAGAAAACAGCTGGCTGATTCACTCCGGAGCGAGTATTTCTGGCATTATGCCAAGGAGATTGCCGTCATGCCTGTTGCTCTTGGCATCTTCGGCAGGATCAAGACACTGCACAGCGGCATAAACAGGGGTAAATTTGAGCTGGAAGAATTCGCCCTCACCCCCCTCACCGCAGCAACCAGAATACTTGCAACCGCCTGCGGAGCGGTTGAAGCAACATTTGCGGGAAGGATGCAGGCGATACTTGCTGCCGGCAGAATCGGGGTCGCACTGGCAGACAGGCTCCTGATTGCCCATGAAGACTTGATGCGTGAAATGATAAGGCTTGAACTTGAGACTCAGCAGGAAACAACCCAGTTTTTTTTCAACCCTGACAGCTTGAGTGAAGAGTCAAAAGAGCGCTTCAAAGCTGGTCTTGAGGATATCACGACCCTGCAGCGACTTGTGTACCAGCAGTTGGTCGAGGTTGAGAAAGCATGAAAATCACCCTCTCCAGCGGGACACTTCACACCTTCCCCTTAAGAAAAGTCTTTGCAATCGCCAGTGAACTGGAATTTGACGGCATCGAATTGATTATCAATCAGGAGTTTCAGCGGGTTAATACCCTGAAACTGGTGGAAGAGCTGCAGGAGATGGTGCCGATCCTTTCGATCCATGCCCCGTTCATGCCCCTTGACGGCTGGGGGACACAGATTGACTCCCTCAAGCTTAGCGTGGAACTTGCCGAAAACTGCGGGATTCCTCTGGTCAACTTTCATCCACCCTCCTGGATGGGATTCGAGGTTGACTTCTGGCGCTGGCTTTATAAAATCCGCGATTTCCAGAAAGAGGTCGGCACGGAAAAAGTCCTCGTGACACTGGAGAATATGCCATGGGTCGGTAAATTCAAAATAAACCCGCACATCCTCGCCGATACCCGCAAATTCATCGACTTCATCGAAGAGCGCAATCTCTTCATGACCTTTGATTGCACCCACATGGGGTCAGGCAAAGCGAACTTTATCAACGACTTTTATCTCTGCTACAACAGTAAGCGAATCCGAAATATTCACTTCTCCGACTACGGTCACGATAGAGAGCATCTTATCCCTGGTCACGGCATGCTCCCACTGACGCGATTCCTCAATCACCTCAGCAACACCGACTATAGTGACACGGTAACGCTTGAACTCTCGCCCCATGAATTTCCCAAAGATGAAGAGATCATCAAAGCAAGCCTGACCGAAATCCTCCACTATCTGCGCCGGGAGACCGGCAAGAGTCCGGCGTCCTGAAGTGGGTTGCCGGCCCCAAAGCAGATTACTACGTGTCTGCGACCTCATAAGGACAGTTACTTTGATTTTATTGAGCTTCAGGCATTAACGGACATCTCGGCAATGTAAAACGATCATGGAACATAAGCAGGATTCGTGGTAAAAATAGCAAAATAATCATACATGGAGATCAAATGACTACCCTGCCCAAATGCCCCTCGTGCAATTCGGAATATACCTACGAAGACGGAGAGATGTACGTTTGCCCGGAATGCGCCCATGAATGGCCAAAGGCTGTAACCGAGGCTGCAGAAGCCGCTACTGTTGTCCGGGATGCTTTTGGCACTATCCTTAACGATGGCGACTCGGTAACCGTTATCAAAGACCTGAAAATCAAAGGGTCATCAGCGGCAGTCAAAGTCGGCACCAAGGTCAGGAATATCCGCATCATTGCGGGTGACCACGATATCGACTGCAAGATCGACGGCATCGGTGCCATGCAGCTGAAATCGCAGTTCGTCAAAAAGGCGTGATCAGCTCCGTTATTCAGGGTTTGCGCCTATGTAAAAGGACGATACAACAAATTTCAGGTGATACAGATGGCTGATTATTCATACAAAATCGAGATGAGCGTGCGGGATTATGAGCTGGACCTGCAGGGGATTGTGAATAATTCCGTGTATCAGCAGTATCTGGAGCATGCCCGTCACGAATATCTGCAGAGTATCGGGGTTAATTTCAAGACCTACGCTGATCAGGGGATCAATCTGGTGGTAGTGCGGGCCGAGCTTGACTACAAGCAACCGCTGACCAGTGGTGACCGGTTCTGGATCGGGGTGCGGCTGGAAAGGGAATCGGGGGTTCGATTTGCCTTTTATCAGGACATTTTCCGCGCGGCGGATGGCAAGCTGGTGTTGCGGGGGAAAGTTATCGGTACGGCGCTGAATGAGCGTGGTCGCCCCAGGATACCGGAGGAGCTGGCGCTGCTGCTGCAAAAGGCAGACCGATTGTGAGGAAATCATGATAGAAGAATCCTGCAGTTGTCGCCCCGGCTGCGGCGCCTGCTGCATCGCCCCTTCGATCTCGTCGCCGATCCCGGGCATGCCACTGGGCAAGCCGGCCGGCAGCCGCTGCAGTCAGCTGACGGATGAGAACAGCTGTCGTATCTTCGGACAGAACGAGCGGCCGGCAGTCTGCGCCAGCCTGCGCCCGACCGTGTCAATGTGCGGGAAAAGTCAAAATGAGGCCATGACATTTCTGTGGCAGCTGGAGCAGGCAACACAACCTGATTAGCCATCAGCCGGGATTTCTTAAGTAGTGTCCATCCGGAAACCCCAGTTTAAGACGTACTGGACCTCCGGTCGCTGTTGGCAGTCTCTGCTTCGGAAGATTTTGACTACCACGTAACCAGTTTTATCTGCTCTTTCTCAATTTAATGACGCACTACACCCGTCGAGATGCTTTTCGCTGCTGCTTTTGCCTTTTTAAGCCGCTTCCAGCTTGATCCGGGCTATGACCTGAAGGTTATAGGCAAAGATCGAACTCCAGACATAACGTCTGAATCCTTCCCAACCTTTCCAGGTGCAGCGGTCAAGCCCGAAAGCTCTCTTGAGTGTGGAGATGTTGGCTTCGATACCGGCACGGAAGTTCCGCAACTTCTTGTACACCCAGGAACTCTTGGCCATGTCGATTACCGATAACCCGCGCTTCTTGGCAAAAACAGCGTCTTTTACGCCAAGGCCTTTTGCTTCCGTCAGGTTATCCTTCGATGCAAAGCCACCATCAGCACTTACCTGGCGCGGCACCCTGCGGAAGACCCCTTTGTACCGCTCCAGCATAGGGATGTATTGATCCGAGTCAGCCGGGTTGCCTTTGGCAATCAGGCAGTCAAGGATCAGGTTGGACTTGCCGCCGGTCAGAAATATCTTGTGGCCGAAGTGGGTCTCACGCCTCTTCTTGACGATGATGTCGGTGTGGTCCTCAAAGAAGGATGTCACTTTATCTGATGCCGGCACCTTCTCGTTATGGAATACCCGTCGTTCGGTCTGACTGATAACCTTTTCCAGTAGACCCACTGCCCGTTTCAGCTGTGCGGCAAGATTCATGGCTGCAAGCATGTCACCAAGACCGTTTGCCTGGTACGCCTGCAGAGCCGGAATCGCTTTATTGGCATAGCCGACAACCTTGCCCGCGTAGTGCGTCATGTCACGATAGGCCGAGACTCTATCCTCTTGTTTCTTGGCGTTGAGAATCACCATAAGCCGTTTCTTGACAACACGGCAATGGTCGCAATAGCTGTAGTCAGGACGGGGAGTAAGGGCATGACCCTCCTCAAGCCAACGGGTGATGACCCTGATCCCATCCCAGAGCAAGGTGGAATCAGAGGGATCATGAATGTTACTTTCGACAACGGTCGAGTCAATCCTGACTTTACGACCGGTTTCTATGCCGGCTTCCATGGCATACTGCATGAGGCAGATATGAACTGCCTCCCAGGTCTCTTCGGAAAGCGGCTTGATGTTTTCCTGAAGAGTCGATGACGACGGATACTGTCCCATCTCCAGTCGGGCAAAGGCACGAAAGGATTTGGAATCTTCAAGATGAAACGCGAGCTCTTCATAAGAGAGGCTGCGAAACTGTTTCAGGACAACGCAGCGCAGCACCTGTTCTGCGGTCAGTCCCTCCCGGCCGGTATCCTGACGAGACTCTCTTGTCAGGTCGGAGAACACCAGATCAAGCATCTGGGGAGTGGCGTCGAGAATTGAAGAAATTGCTGCCAACTCTTTACCAATATCGTGACGCATGGTGACAGAGAAAAGGCTCATCTGTCGTGTCAGTTTTTGTCGCATCCGGAGTACCCCTGAAACCATAATGTGTAATGTTTACAGCTTGTTATGGTTTGCAGGATAGCATAAAACGAGATAAAACTGAACCACTTTATGCAAAATATCTTAACAATTTCATCCGGTTATCTTTCCGGATGGAAACTAAGTAGCTGTTTTAAGGACAACTGATCTATGTATCAAGACTATTTCGGCTTCAAAGAACCTCCTTTCACTCTGACTCCCAATCCGGAATTTCTTTTTCTCAGCCGCTGTCATCAGGAAGCATATGCCCACCTGCTCTATGCCATAGAATCCAGGGCAGGATTTATTGAACTCTCCGGAGAGGTCGGCACCGGCAAAACAACACTGGTGCGAACACTGCTCACGCAGCTTGACCCTGAAATCTATAGAAGTGCGCTCATCTTCAACCCGACACTCTCCCCTCTTGGACTGCTGCAGGAGATCAACCGCGAATTCGGTCTCCCTTCAAAAAGCTGTGAAAGCCGCGAACTGCATCAGAGTCTCAACGAGTTCCTGTTAATGGAGAATGGCGCTAATCGCACTGTTGTCCTGGTGATAGATGAAGCTCAGAACCTTTCCCGTGACGTAATGGAGCAGGTTCGGCTCATATCAAACCTGGAAACTGAGCGGGAGAAACTCATCCAGATCGTCCTTGTCGGCCAGCCGGAACTAAGGGATCTTCTTGCCAGAGAAGACCTTCGCCAGCTACGCCAGCGGATAACGGTCCGCTACCACCTCGAAAGGATGGATGCGGGTGATATCCACTTTTACATCCGCCACCGCATTAAAATTGCGGCCGAAGGAAAAGAGCCTGTTATTTTTTCAAAGGCGGCGGTAAAGCGGATCGCCCGCGCCTCCAAAGGTCTGCCGAGACTCATCAACAGCCTCTGCGACCGAACACTGCTGCTTGCATACACAAGAGACGCCCGGGAAATTTCCGGCCAAATGGCAGCCATTGCGATTGTTGATCTCTCCAAAGACACAAAGCGCTCGCCGCTTCGCTTGATAATCCTCTCGGTTCTACTGCTGACAGTTTCGGCCTCTTTATATTTACTGCCACCACGATATATCTTGCAGAAAGAGCCTGTCACCGCACCACCGCAAGCAGTGCTGCCCAAACCTGCAGCTCCTCCAGGAGGGGTTGCGCTCCTGCAGGAGCTACTGAAAACAGCAGGTCATTATCCAGGCACTCCTAACGGAGTTTTTGATAACGAAACTGAAACCGCAGTTAGTGCTTTTCAGGAAAAAGAAGGGCTTAAAGTGGACGGCAAACCCGGAGGCCAGACTCTGCTACGGCTTTACCAGAAGACCGGGGGTAAATTCCTGACCTATTCTGTCGCTATGAAAGGAACAGGGGGTGGTTCCAGATGAGTCTTATTCTTGATGCACTCAGAAAGATGGAACTGGAAAGAAAAGCAAAACGTCAAACTTCCAAGGAGGTCAGAACCGAGGTTCTTAACTATCGGGGCGTGGCACCAGCTGCTGAAAAAACCGGCGTAAACCCTGTTACTGCAGTGATACTGACCGTTATTGTAACAACTGCCTGTTTTTTCTACTTTACCAAAGAGCAATCCGGCAAGAGCGACCCGGCAAAAGCCGTTGTGATTGTGAAACCTGAGCCGCTGCCTGTCATTTCCCTGCAGCCGCTGCCGCCGACCACAAAAAGCATTCCTGCTGAAGTGAAAAGCAGCACCGAACAACCCGGTACGGCGATGAAAGCAGAGAAAACCGGGCGTAAAACCGGTGATGACGAGTTCATTGTCTCCGGGATTGCCTGGCAGGAAGAGCGGTCATTACGGCGAGCCGTTATAAACGGCGTTCTGGTCGGGGAAGGGGCGGAGATACTCGGCGCCAAAGTCATTGAAATCAGGGAGAACCGCATCAGATTCAGCCGTGGCACCGAGTTATTCGAAATCAATCACTCTGCCGGTTCAGTCAGGTAAACAAAATAAAGCTAGCCTCTAACGACATAAACTGAGCATTTTGCATTCCTGACGACTTTGTCTGAAACACTGCCGAGTACTTTTCTTTTAATAAAGCCTTTGCCGGTGCTACCGATCACAATCACATCAATCTCTTCTTTCTCTGCAAAACCCAGCAGCTCATCTATCGGGTCTCCGAAGGCTACCTTGACTTCCAGCGGGATATTGGCCTCCTCGGCACTCTTTTCGACTACATAAAAGATCTTGTCCCGCAGTTCACTCCACTGGGGAGTCTCTGTGATCGGCTTTGGCGGAACAAAATCCGTGAATGTAGTCCTTGGAGCGTTGGGGAGAACCAGCATGGCATATACCTTGCTCTTAAATTGGGCAAGATTCCCGGCTGCAAGCCTGACCGCCTCTTCCGCAGCCTTGTCAGACATTGGCGAGCCGTCTATGGCGACGAGGATCTTTTTTCGTAACGAGAGCATGTTGCATCCTGTGATTTATAAGTTATCCGCGGACTGTGGTTCCAGGCAATTACCGGATTATACCGCCTGGAGATAAAAATATCCTTATTTTTATCTCTTGACAACTGTAAAACATTATTTTATATTTTTGACACAAGAAATATTTATAGATTTTTGGGTACTTACCTTATTTATCTAGTCAAGATTGTTTACCATATAGCTTGACTTTAATTTTCAATAAAACAGTTGTTACATTAATTTCACTCCGACTACTTGACAGACTAACGTCCTGATTCATAATTAGTTTAAAGTTAATACTACTTGACTAAACTGGGAAAAATGAGCTAGTTATTATAGTTTGAATAAACCACTGAGGAATAGAGAAATGGCGAAAAAAGACAAATCAGAATATATAATTCAGGCAGTAGATCATGCCCTCGACCTTCTTGAGCAGTTTCAGGGAGACGTAGACGAACTTGGCGTTACAGAATTAAGCAAACGCCTCAAGCTCCATAAAAACAATGTTTTCAGGCTCCTGGCGACCCTGGAATCACGTAACTACATTGAACAGAACCGAGTGACCGAAAATTACCGTCTCGGTCTGAAAACTCTTGAGCTTGGTCAGACGTTCATCAAGCAGATGGGACTGTTGCGGCAGTCGAGACCGGTACTCGAAGCGCTGGTAAAAGAGTGTAATGAAACCACATATGTTGCCATTCTCAAAGAATCACACATAGTTTATCTTGACGTTGTCGAGACTGACCTTACAGTGAGAGTGGTTCCCCGTGTCGGCTCACGCCTCCCAGCCTACTGTACTGCTGCCGGCAAGATTCAGTTGGCTTTCATGACAGATGAGGAACTCGATCATTATCTGCCGACAAAAGAACTGAAACGCTACACCGCCAACACCATAACAGACCGCGATGAATTCAAGGCTCACCTCGCAAAGATTGTTGAACTGGGCTATGCAGTAGACAATGAAGAGATGGATATCGGTGTCTGTTGTGTAGGCGCGCCAATTCGTGATTATACCCGCCGCATCATCGGTGCAGTCAGCATCTCCGGGCCATCCATGCGCTTTTCTCAAGAGCGGATGGAAAAAGAGCTGATTCCTCTGGTCAGAAGAGCCGGTGAGGACATCTCCACCAAGCTTGGATTTCATAAGTAATAAACGCAGTTAACTGTAAAATAAGAAGAGGCGGGAACCGGGATCAGTACATAGTCGCTGCCCCGGGTTCCGCCTCTTTATTTATTTGCAGTAGATTCTCCGCCCTCAGCAGCGCTGCAACCTTCTCTTGCAAAGCCTCAACTCCGCCACAGTTATCAATGACAATCCTGGCGTAAGTTCTCTTTAGATCCATTGACATCTGCGCGGCCAAGCGCTTTTCCGCCTCCTCATAGCTAAGAAGGTCTCTTTTCTGCACCCTTTCGAGCTGAGTTACCCGGTCAACATAAACAACCCAGACTTCATCAACTCGATCCGTTGCGCCAGCTTCAACCAGCAGTGGCGCCATGTAGAAAACCGCTGGGACGCCTTGTTGCCGGAACACATCAAGACGTATTTCTGCCAGCGCTTTTATGGCAGGATGCAGGATTGATTCAAGCTTATGCCTTGCGGATGGCTCTGAAAAGATAATCTCCGCCAGCGCGGCCCGATCAAGAGTGCCATCCGCCTGCAAAACGGCTCTGCCAAAGAACTCAACTATCTGACGCAAACCTTCTGATCCCGGCAGGACTACATCCCTTGCAAGTTGATCAGCATCAATAACCGGTATCCCGTAATCAATAATTATTCTGGCGACCGTACTCTTCCCGGAAGCAATCCCGCCTGTCAGGCCTATTACTCGCATCTCACACCTGAAGCTTGCCATTATCAAGAATCAGTAAACTTTCCCCTTCCCTCGTTTTTCCACTCAAAGTTGGGTTATAAAGGACATAGTCCTCGTGAAAAGGCGTACTGACAACCCCGCCAAAACCGGTATTGTCTCCGAATGCAATATGAACAGTGCCGAGTATTTTCTCTGCCTCAAGCACGTTATCCGGTCTTGTCGCACGGTCATTTGTGCCAATTCCAAGCTCGGCAATGTTACGGTTTTTACTGCTTTCGGCGAATTTACGTCCCAACCAATCCTTGTGAGGATCATCACCCTCAACAGTAACAACTTCTCCGCCACGTATTATCAGGGTGAGCGGCGTCGTCAACTTGTTGGTAGGAGCATACCATATTTTCATTACCCCCTCCGCCGTCCCTTCAAGGGGAGCAAGGTAAACCTCACCAGCCGGCAGATTTCCAAAACTTCCCGGTGCAGTCAATAGTCCGTCATCCACCTCCGCGTGCCTCCCTTCAATACTGAAGGAAAGTCTGGTGCCGTCCGGAGTCGTAAGTTCCATCGAGATCGTTTTATTCACAATATCAGCAAGACGGGAAGTCCTTGCTGCCAGAACTTCCCAATCAACCGCCATCGACGTAAAAAACATATCCGGGTCAAAGTGCGGCAGACTCGCAAAACGGGTTCCGGCAACATTTGCCAGCCATCTGAAACGAGTATGGCTGGTTGAATTGTTCGACATGGCAATTACAACGCTGGCGACTTCCGCACTGAATTCAGAGACAATATTTTTGGCTGCGTCAAGATCTGCACTGCCTGCACTCTTGGCAAGGATTCGCTCAAAGCAACCATCCTCCGTGAGTTTTTGAACAATAGCGTCGCCAAAGACAGCACTCCAGAGACTCACAGGAGGCTCAACTCCGGACGCCTGCGTTGCCTCAAATTCCACAAAAGTACAACAACCGAACTGCTGCAGCGCAAAAACGGCCAGAGATTCTGCCGCACTGAGTAGCCGCTCGCGCCTGAAACGCTCAGCAACAGAGAGCATTTCATCAGGGCGCACTTTATCGCTGAAAACGACAACACGCTCTCCGGCAATCAGCCCCATATTTGTCAACAGTAGCGACGAAAACGCATTTTCAAGACCCTTCATAAAAAAATCTCCTGCTCCGGAATCTGGTTGTTAATTGTGGTATATCAGAGGCGCCATAATCTGGCAATCTACCATACGTTCAGACAGAATTTTTCCTTGATTTCAAGATGATAACTGTGATAAACCTGCATACTGTATACAATTACCCACATGAATTTTATTCAATAATAGCAAATAGTTATGTGACTGTAACCTGCCATGGCAGGGAGAGTTGCACCGGAGGCTTAAGTGGCACAGGTGGTTTTTTCCAGCTGGGGTAGAAATATTATCGACAACCGCAAGGGTGGTGAAGCTAAGGAAGCTACTTTCCGTCTGCCGGTAGCACATGATGGCGTGAACCCCATGGCAGCGTTTATGGGATGGGACGGGATCATCCTTTTTGACGCGACGGTCGATGTTCCTGCCATGACAGCAGAGTATATGAAAAGAGTACAGACTCTTTACTGCTGCGGCAAATGCACCCCCGGCAAAAAAGGGACAAAGGTGTTAGCTGACCTTCTGGCGGCAGTGCTCGAAGGGACTGCCAAAGAATCTGACCTAGACACTGTCCAGGACCTTACAGAGCTGCTGAAAAACTGTAAATGCACGCTCTGTCAAAGCTCCACAATTCCGGTATTTGATGCTGTCCAGTATTTCAAGGATGATTTCGTCGCCCGCTTAAACGGTGTCAAAACAGACAAAAAAGTCCACCGGCTCATCCACAAATACACCGCCCCCTGCCAGGACAAATGTCCCGCCCATATCGATATTCCCAGCTACATTGAGGCCATCAAGGATTACCGCTTTGACGAGTCTCTCGAAATAATTCGCGATAACATGCCACTCCCGTCCGTCTGCGGCCGTGTCTGCCCGCACCCATGCGAAAGTGCCTGCAGAAGGAAGAATGTTGACGAGCCAATAAGCATAATGATTTTGAAACGCTCGGCCTCAGATTACGAATGGCAGCACAATATGACACCGCCAATGCAGCCCAAACCGAGAAAGGACAAAAAGATCGCCGTCGTCGGTGCCGGCCCTGCCGGACTTGCCGCCGCCTACTACCTGGCCCTTGAAGGCTATCCGGTAACTATCTACGAAGCACTCCCCGAAGGGTACGGCGGCGGCATGATTGCTGTCGGCATACCGGCATACCGGATGCCACGGCACATTCTGCAACGGGATATCGATATCATTGCCTCAATGGGTGTGGAGATAATCTACGACACCAGAATCGGCAAGGACATTTCCCTGGCTGAATTGAAAGAGAAATTTTCGGCCGTTCTCCTTGCCCCTGGAGCCCACCGCTCTAAACCTATGGGCGTTGAAGGTGAAGATGCCGGCTATAAGGGGTTCCTTAAAGGCGGAATTGACTTCCTCCGTGAAGCCTACATGGGGAAACCGACCGGCATGGGTAACAAAGTTGTCGTTGTCGGCGGCGGCAATACCGCTATTGACTGCGTCAGGGTGGCACTGCGTGAAGGGGCCGAACTCTCCTGCCTTGTCTACCGCCGCTCCCGCAAAGAGATGCCGGCTGATGTCTGGGAAGTGGATGGTGCCGACGAAGAGGGTGTCAAGTTCGAATTTCAGGTACTGCCGACAAAGGTAATTGCCGACGAAAGCGGCCAGATAACCGGCGTCGAGTGCGTCCGAATGGCGCTTGGCGAACCGGATGCTTCTGGGCGACGCCGGCCGGAACCGATGGCAGGCAGCGAGTTTGTCATCGAATGTGACACGGTCATTCCTGCAATCGGCCAGGATCCGGATCTCTCCTTTATCCCGGCTGACAGCGGCATAGACATCACTAAATGGAACACTATAGTTACTCAGTATGTTCCGCTCAAAGGCGCTGACGGCAAGAATCTCAAGGACGGCATGGGCAATGAGCTGGCTCGCACCCTGAGAACCGATCTTGACGGAGTTTTTGCCAGCGGTGATGCTGAAATCGGACCACTCACGGTTGTGGCCTGCATCGGCAACGCCCACCGTGCGGCGCGGGTAATTGAGCGCTGGCTGGAAGAGGGCAAAGCCTATATAACTGATGACGAACTGATGGAGGATATTCTCACCAACCTCCCCGTATATGACAAAAACGAACAGGTGCCGTGGCTTGATTCAGCAACGCGTGCCCATCAAGCCGAGATTCACGGCAAAGAGCGGGCCTCCCAGGGCAACTATCAGGAGGTTGAACTCGGCTTTACCAATAAGCAGGCGGTGAAAGAGGCTGAAAGATGCTTGCGCTGTTACCGGATGGCGATGGCAGCGGTGTAAGTAAAAGGCTCCGGGCACCAGGCTCAGGGCACTGAACAAAGAGTTAATTTTAGAGCCTAGAGCCTCAAGCCTAGAGCCTGACTTCAGGAGTTTGATACATGGTCAGTTTGACGATAGACGGCAAAAAAACCAGCGTTTCGCCTGGGACAACTATTCTTCTGGCGGCACAGGAGTTGGGGATAAAGATTCCTACCCTCTGCTGGTTGCAAAAAGTTTCTCCGACCGGCGCCTGCCGGATATGTGCGGTTGAAATAGAAGGTGTGGACCGACCAATGACGGCCTGCAATACCCCTGTCAAAGAGGGAATTGTTGTCACAACACAATCGGAGAAGCTTACCGTCATCCGCAAGAAGATAATGGAGCTGATGCTGGTAAATCACCCGCTCGACTGCCCGATCTGTGATGCAGGCGGTGAATGTGACCTGCAGGACAACTGCTACGGGCTTGAAGTTGCCAGTCAGGAGTATACTGCTGTGCTTGAGCGCCGGCCGATCCGTTACGACTGGAACTTGCTTGAAAGTGATCCAAATCGCTGCATCCTCTGCGAAAAGTGTGTCAAAGTTGACCACGAGATCGTCGGTTGTGATGCGATAGCTGTTGTCGCCAAAGGTGAAGCAACGATTATTGACACTGTTGACGGCAAGCCGCTCAACTGTGAATTCTGCGGCAACTGCATCGCCGTCTGCCCGACCGGCACACTCATCAGCAAACCTTTCAAGTTCAAGGGACGCCCCTGGACCTTTGAAATCACCAAAAGCGTCTGCCCGTTCTGCAGCACCGGCTGTCAGATTGAATACCATACCAAAGACGGTCGGGTTGAGCGCGTAACCAGCGATGACAGCACCTTTAACGAAGGCAACCTCTGCATTAACGGCCGCTTCGGTTACGCTTATCTTAACTCGGCGGATCGCCTCAAAACCCCGCTGGTCGACCAGAAACCGGTCTCCTTCGAGCTTGCCATCAGCACGGCTGCTGAGCGCCTTAAGGCAATACCGGCCAATGCAATTGCCGGCCTCTCCTCGCCGCGCCTGACCAACGAAGACAATTTCCTCTTTGCAAAGTTGATCAAAGAGGTAATCGGCTCACCGAATCTGGACTCGGAAGCCGGCTTCGGCTTTGCTGCCGCCATAGACATGCTCAAGCAACAGCTCGGCATTGACGGGGCAAGCGCTACCATCGACCGGATAGACCGTGCTGATGCGGTTCTTGTCATCGGTTCCGATTTGAACAGTGAATCAACCGGCATGGAATACCGGGTAATCAAGGCAGCCACCAAAAACGATGCGAAACTGGTAGTTGCCAACCTGCGCGCTGTAAAGCTAAATAAGTTTGCCAACGCCTACCTGCAGTACACACCCGGCGGCGAGACAGCACTGCTGACAGCGCTTGCCAAAGCTCTTTTAGAAGCGGGCTGTACTGCTGAATACGCCGGTACAGATGCACTTGCAGCGTCACTTGCAGCGCTCTCCATGACCGACCTGTCTGCCGCTTGCGGCATCGCTGAAAAATCTATCAAAAGTGCAGCAACACTCCTGGCAGGCAGCAAAAATCCGGCCCTGCTTTTTGGCGCAGACATAATCAGATGCGCAAACTCCAAGGAAGCTCTCGCTGCAGTAGGAAACCTTGCCCTGCTCCTTGGAGCCATCGGCAAGGAAGCCGGCGGAATCTTCCCGGTGGACGAGAAGAACAACACTCTCGGCATGCTGGAAATGGGTGTATCCCCGGGAAATAACGGGCTCGATGTCAACGGCATAGTCAGCGGAATCGAAACCGGCAGCATCAAGGCCCTCTATCTCCTCGGCTGCAATCCTCTGGCATCATTTCCTGACAATCGCAGGATCAAAAAGGCTCTTGAAAAACTGGACGTTCTCATTGTGCAGGACATTCTCGCTTCAGAACTGACAAAGATGGCCCATGTCCTTTTACCTGCTTCAGCCGCAGCCGAGAAGAACGGCACCTTCACCACTCCCGATGGCAGGGTTCAGTCGCTGCAGAAGGCTGTAAATCCGCCAGGAGATGCCCGTGAGGACATCGCCATTCTTTCCGCTATGATTGCCGGTTATACGGGTGAAGCAAAGCAGTACACGACAGAATCTGTCAGCGACGCAATCGCTGCGGCAAACCCACTTTACGGCTCGGCAACACCGCGAACTGCCTCAGCAGCTGCGGCATTTACGCCGGTAGCTGTGCCGAAAGCCGTGACCAGTGAGTTGACCCTGCTTGTCGGCGCATCTCTCTACCATAACGGCACCTCGACGCTCTCCTCTGAAAACAACCTCGCGGTAGCCCCTGAAGCCTGCCTGGAGCTTGACCCGACTGATGCTGCCAGGCTTGGCCTGGCTGAAGGCTCAGCCGTAACCCTCAAATCAGCGTCAGCTTCAATCACCGGTAAATTAAAGCTTTCTGACCGGCTCCAGCCAGGGCTCATTTTCACCACATACCACTCACCGGAGCTTAATGCGGCACTGCTACTTTCAGGCAGCGCCAACATGACGCCCGTTTCCATCAGTAAAGCATAAAATTTCTGTTTTTTTTGCAACAAGAAGCCCTCCGGATTAAAGTCCGGAGGGCTTCTTGTTAACTATTGACTGTCTGTTAATCAGTTAAAGTACAGCTAAAAACTCAATTTCATGGGCAACATTTTCCGCGTTATTTCATTACTAAATCGTCTACAGCTCCTCAGCGTACCACTCGTCTCAATCCTCGCCGCCTTGATTTCATCTGCGAATTAGAATTGGACTTACCCTCACTTGAACATCTGAAACACGAAAAGCAGTTACTGTAAACTGACGCCCCTGCCTATCCGCTGCAACGCCTCAAAGAGTAGTGATCGCCTACAACCGAAATTAAGCCGGACAAAACCGGCGGCACCAAAATCAGCACCATCGGAAAGGCCCACTCCTGCTTGCTCAAAGAACGCTCCCGGCTTCTCTATGCCGAGAGCACTTGTATCGATCCATGCAAGGTAGGTAGCCTCAACATGGGTCATGGAAAGTCCGGGAAGGGCATTGATAAAACTGGTGACCAGATCCCGATTGCTCCGCAGGTATTCAATCAATCGGAGCCGCCACTCCTCTCCATGGCGATACGCAGCTTCTGCCGCAGTATAACCGAGAGTGTTGACATGGGGCACGATCCTGCCAGCTGCCTGGGTGAAGCGTCGCCGCAGTGATGATTCGCTGATGACCGCAAAGGAGCAGCCGAGGCCCGGAATATTGTAGGTCTTGCTCGGAGCCAGCAGAGTTATGGTGCGGCGGCCGGTTTCGGGCGACAAAGTAGCGATGGGCATATGCCTCTTTCCTGCATCCAGAATAAGCCCGGCGTGGATATCATCGGAGCCAATGATCAGATCGTGTCGTTCGGCGAAGGAAGCGAACTGCAGCAGTTCCTCCCTGGTCCAGGCACGCCCCACCGGGTTATGGGGGTTGCAAAGCAGCAGTAACTTTGTCCGGGGTGTTACCGCTTTTTCCAACGCCTCCAAATCCGCCACCCAGCGACCATTTTCCAGAACCAGCGGCACCTTCACCGTAACCCGACCGGTCAGGATCGGCGCCGACATAAAAGGTGGATAGACAGGGGTAAAAGTGAGGACTTCATCCCCATCACCCCCAACCGCCTTACTAAGGACATTCAGTCCGCAAACCAGACCGGGGAGCCAGACGATCCACTCCGGCTCTACCCGCCAGTCAAAATCACGCTGCAGATGTTCCAGCACAGCCTCCACCAAACCTGGCGGCGGCTGAGTGTAGCCGAACACACCGTGATCGATCCGTTCGTGCAACGCCGCAATAACTGCCGGCGGTGAACGGAAGTCCATGTCCGCCACCCAGAGTGGAATAATGTCACGACCGGCATATTTGTCCCACTTTTCACTACCGGTACCGCTACGATCTATGACTGTGTCAAAATCAAATTCGTTGTTTTCCATGGTTAATCTCTCTACTGAGCTTATCTGATAAAGTTAATTTGCTCGTCTTTTATCATCTTATTGTGAGGGCATTAACTTGTTTGCCTATATTCGTTATAGTCTTATTTACTAAATTTTTTTAAATCGAGTAATCCACTACCTGCCGCCTTCTCTGGCGTTCAAATTCACTCATTTGATTCATGTCGGCAATAGTTGTTGCATCAAGAATGGTTGAAAGAGCCTTTTCCACATCTGCCATTACCAGTTTTACCCCGCAGGCGTCTGCATCGCCGCACTCAGGACAACTGACCGGAGCAGATTCACTGAGACATTGCAGCGGAATAAGATTACCCTCAAACGCCCTGATCACGGCACCGACAGTTATTGCCGCCGGACTCTTTGCTAACGAATAGCCGCCGCCAGGACCTTTTTTGCTGGAGAGTATGCCACTGTTTTTGATTATAAGCAGGATGGCTTCCAAAAACTTCTTTGGAATCCCTTCGGCCTGGGCAATTTCGGCAATAAGGAATGAATCTTTATCGCTCGTCCGTGCCATATAACAAAGCGCCTTAAGGGCGTATTTACTCCGCATTGAAATCATATTATCCCACTAAGCCCATAGTATACTTCGAGAATAAGCGGAGAGTAAAACTTTTGTCAAGAAATATTTGATCGCTTATTGCGCATCTGTTGCGCCAGTGACTCTACGCAAGTCTCCACATAGTAATAAAGGGGTCACAGCTTTCGCCGTAACCCCTCGAAATTCATGGTCGGGGCGAGAAGATTCGAACTTCCGACCTCCTGCTCCCGAAGCAGGCGCGCTACCAGGCTGCGCTACGCCCCGACGAAAAATATCTATTAGCGTTTCAACCCCTTTTTGTCAACATAAAACAATCACGTAAATTTATTCTTCCGCAAACTTAATGTTACCACCTTGTTTTCTTGTTCCAGATTTGTTTGGTCGGATCATAAGTTGTTGCGCCTCCACCTGCGTTTACTGCGTTGTGGCAGTTGGAGGGGTAAGTAACTGCAGCCGGCTGAACCGTCTGGAAGTACCACGGTCCGTTGTTCTGAGCTGTAGTCGGTGTTCCCGAATATCTGGAGCCACCGGACGGGAACCGGCCTGCACCATAAGCCGACGATGCGTAGCTCTGGAGGTTGTTGCCGAAACTGAAACCCGGACTGGTAGCGATAGGAGTTGCAGAAATACTGCCACCTGAAACTGACTGTTTAACATGGCGGACATCAAGGCAGTCGGTAACCAGAAGCCGCGGCAGATGAGAAGTATGTGCTTTATGACATTTGGAACAGGTGAAAGCGTGAACAGTATTATTAGCGTTGGTTCCGGTTGTAGCTGCCCAGCCAGCTACTGACTGGTGAACACGTTCCTTGGTCATCCAGTTGCTAGCAGCCGGTGCAACTGCATTTGTCAGAGTTCCCTGGGCATGGCAACCGACGCAGAGTCCAGCAAACTCGGCGGGGGTCTTCTCGGTGTGGAGAGAAAGTGCGTTTCCTGCGACTCCCGGGAAGATTGAGAATACCTGTGCCCGCTTGTTGTTCTTTGCCGATACTGTCCCAGCTCCGCCACTAACAGCTGCCGGCAGGTTAACAAGGGTGTTCTGGTCGATGTTGTAGCCTGGCATTCCGGCAATAGCTGCTATACCGGTAAAGTTACTGCCGCCGCCACGCTTGACAACAGGGGTTGCCTTGTCTTCACGGTAGGGTGAAGTTACCCATGTCCCCTTAAGCAACGGCACTGATTTGCCCCTGTTCAGGGCTGTCATGGCGCTGGAGACACCGTGAGGATCGTGGCAAGGAGTACAGAGTCCATTGATCTCAACGCTGTGACTGGCCTGAGCGCCAATGACACTGGAGGCAAAGTGACCACCCATTGGTTTGCGGAGGTCTTTGATACCGTTAATCGGGCCACCCGCCTTATAGGGAAAACGTTTGGCAGGTATACCGGTGTAATTGTCGAAATATGGCGTACTCCAGTAACCGACGATCGGCCTCGTCGAGCTGTAAGTATTGATGATTGACCACGGCCTGGCGATATTTAGCTTTCTGGTGTCATTATTGTGGCAGTCATGGCAGATGCTGGCACCGGCATTGAAAGTTGCGGCCGTCGTTGCAAGAGTACTGTATGACTTGTAGTTAACGGTTCTGGCCGCGGGTTTGTAAGTTACGGTGTACCCACCAGTGCCGGCTACAGTCGATTTGAGCAGGCCGCCTTTGTAACGCCCAGTGGCGCTGGAGTAGGAACTGGTGATACCAGCAACGTCGGAGCCGTGTGAGTTGTGGCAGTCGTAGCAGAAGACGTTACGCTTGGTGCTGAGTGTGGCGCTGGCAATATCTGCAATAGTTTCATCTTCCCCGGTACCGTTTAACGATGCATCCCAGGCCGGGAACTGGTTTTTGACAGCATTTCCGTGAGCTGAAAGCGCCTTGGTAATTCTGTATTTCTGGTTTGTGCCGTACTGATTGACCTGACCTGAAGAGTTGGTGAAGTTGTAATTACTCCAAGCAACTGTCCGTGTACTTGAGTAACGTGAAAGGATACTTGTCCTGGCAAGTGCCGGCTGCATTCTCGGCTCAGGTGAGTACTGATCCGAAGCGAAGGTACCAAACAGGTTGGCCGCAGAAATACCGGCTGAGTTATGGCAGCCAAGACAGACCTGGTTGAGTTTGGCAATCTGGGATCGGGAACCGTTGGCGGTATAGGAGATATAGGTTGTCCCCATGGTCGCGACCGTTGGCCTGACTGCACCGTTCCAGACCACAAGGCTTACACCTTTACCCGCTGTGCCGCTATGGTATGCACTGTCGACAGAGCCGTCAATCTTGGCCTCCCAGTGGCACTTATAACACTGCGCCGTAGTGAGCGTCTCTGCACCTTGAATATGATGCGATTGTGAAGCAAACTGACCGACTACTGCTGCCCTTGCACCCACTGCTACCGAGTGACAAGTCAGACAGTTGAACTTGGTTACGCCCCATTCAGCGGTACCGTGACAGGCAACATTGGCGCAGGTGCCCTTGCCGGTCCAGGTAAAATGGAACTGGGCAGTAGTTGACGTCACGTTTACGAATGGATTAGCGGCGGTGTGCGCAACACGGTTACTACTTCCATGGGTGGTATCACCAACGCCGCCACCCTTGCCGGCATGACAGACAGAACAGGCCAGAGCTTGACCGACTACATGCTTGGAATGACTGCCACTCAAGTTAGGGAAGGCACCCCCGCTGGGCATACCGTTGGTTGCGCTGGAGCCGTGGCAATCGTAACAGCCGGGAGTTGCTCCGGTGAAGGTGGCTGTATTCACGTGACAGGCTGAACAGAGCGGCTTAACGCCGCTGGCAACAGGATAGATTCCACTCGCCGTTGATGTATCATGGCAACCGCTGCAGTTTGTGTACGGCGCACTGGCATTGGCAAGCGGACTGCCGGTTCCTCCCGGCCTGTGAACGGAACCTCCATAAGGAAAAGCGTGCCCACCGGCCGCCTCGACAGAACCGTTAATATGCTTTGTCTTGTCGAAGAATATATTTGTCATGAGTGTCGGAGCGCCATTCAGCGTTGGGTGACAGCCGGTGCCGCCTGTTTGTGAACTACAGGCCGACAGGCTGGTCGGCGTAGTGTACGCACCGGTCAAAGCAGCATGGGTATCACCGGCTACACTGGCACCAGGGGGCATGCCGTGGCACTTATTAGTACAGGTATCAGCTATGGTCGTGTTGCCGATCAGACTGGCGGAGGTGAAAATAGGGGTTGTGGCAACGGCAGTTGCACCGACCCTGTTACCATTATGACAATAGGTATTGGCGCAGCTGATAACGCCGGCTGAGCGACTGACTCCGGGGGCATGGCCGGCTGTCTTAGCCAACGGTCCGAAGGAGACTGTGGCAGTTGTATAGTTCAGGTGCGTGGTATCCTTGACAGTCAGGTGCGGAGTGTGACATTCGCCGCAATGAATCGGACCGGAGATGTTATCTGTTGCAGTCAGATGAGTCTGGTGCGCTCCTACCCGTGGAGATGTGGCAACACTGTTACCACCGGTATCGCGGCCTTCATTATTAAAACCTGGAGCCACACTGGCCGCACTGACAGTAGAAAATGCAGCCACAGTTGAACCATGGCACTTGAAGCACTCCGGTCGCGTCGTGTTTGCCCCCCAGACCGGTTTGCCGGATCCGTGGCAGGCGCTTGCAGAACACTGGCCATAGGCACTGCCGGGAGCGAATGAACCGCTTTTATTGTAATTGGTACCTAGACCGTTAGCCCCTGATATTGTAGAAAAAAACAGTTCAATTGTTTTATTGGCATGGGTACTACCAACCGGAGCCATTGTCCGGCTGTATGAAAGACCGTGGCAAACCTGACAGGTCAAGTTGACTCCGGTGCCGTTGGCTGTCGCAGATGTCGTTGCATGTATCTGGTGGCTACCGGTAGCGGTTGCGTCGGTAGCCATGTTTTTATGACAACTGCCACAGGTGAGCGATCCGCCGCCCCAGGCAGGCGATTGGTAGGTAATTGCACCGGTTCCGGCTGAACCTTGCGCTGAACTGTGACAGTATACGTTGTTGCAACTGCCGAATATTTGCGAACTACTCTTGCTTGGGAGGTAATTAGTGCCGGCACCGGAGTAGGTAGCGCCAGTTTCCAGATTGTTGAGCGGATCTTTCAGGTAACCTTGCACGCGCAAAGAGCGACCTGCGCTACTGGCATGGGTAAAGCTTGTGTACCCGGGATGACACTTCTGGCAGCCGGTTGTTCCGGAATAAAACGCATTGTGTCGGGGGTGACTGCCGGCGAGACCGCCGGCAGGGGTACCGGTAACCCCAACCGGCGGGAAACCGTGACAACTGTTACAGTCGGCAGGAACAGCGTAAGATGGCGATCCCCATACAGGGGTTTTTGATTCAAAGTGACAGCTTACATTTGAGCAGGTTGCGTTAGTAAAGTTGGGAACCGAGGTCTGATTGAAAAAAGTGCCCTTGTCATATTTAGCCCGAATGTTAGCTGACGAATAGCCTTTAAGGGAATTGACCATACTGATGATGTCCGTCTGATGACTAAAGTCAGTTGGCAGCACAGGAATATGGCAAAGGGTGCAATCAGCGGCAACAGGGGCAGGCGGCAGGTGGTTACGGTGGTTGCCGAGGAATGCGCTCGACTGGGAGTCAAAGTGAGGATTAGCCTTGCGGATAGAATCTCGCGGGGGCATACCGTGACAGTAGCTGCTACATGAATTGAGAACGCCAGCCTGAACATTGCCAAAGCTAAGAACCAATGTTGCCAATACAGTAAGCGCTACCATTATCATTTGTGAGTTTTGTCTTCTTCTCACGCGATTTTTCCCCATAATCAACTCCTTCCCTCGATCAACTTATACGCAAAAACCCGGCTTGACGGAGAAATACTCCCCGCCAAGCCGGTCAGTTAATGACTAGGATCCCATTTGGGTGTCGCTCCAAAATGGCAACTTATGTTGGAACAGTTTCCGGTAACGTGAGCAGGGCTAACCAGGCGATTGGAAGTGTATTTCGCCTGACTGCCGGCTTCAAGGCGGTAACGGTTGTTGACGGTTACTTTAATATGCTGGGTTATGGTAAAAGAGTTCGGCACGGTCAGATGGTCTGCAGGGCTGTGACACTTGCTACAGAAGGCAAAGCCGTCTGCCGGCCTGGCGGTGCTGCTGACATGCTTGTTGATCGTGTGAGCGCCGCCACCACCGGCGTAATCTTCTGTCCGGGCACTGCTCCAGTTGTTCTGGGTGCCTTTGAAGCCGACACTTGCCGGTGGATAACCGTGGCAGGAATCGCATTTGCCACCTTCGAGCGTGCCGTTTATATGCATGGCTTTGTCGACAAAAATGTTGGCATAACTATAGCCGGCAGGATTTATATTGCCGTGGCAGTTGCAGCTTGTGCCGATTGGTACTGTTGCTGACGGGAAACCGACCGGCAGGATAACGGCTGGATGGCCGTTAGCAGTCGGCGGAGGGAAGCCGTGGCAGGTACCGCAGCCGGCAACTGTCAGTGTTGCCGGCAGATATGTCGGCACGTTCCAGATCGGTGATTTGTTGCTGCCGCTGGTGTCTCCTCCCGGCATGGCGTTACCATGGCAGTAGACGTTGGTGCACTGGCCGGTTGCCGGGTTGTAGGTAGGGGACAGGTTGCCGGTTTTTGCCAAAACGCTCCAGTTGAAGTTGGTGACGCCATTCATATGGGTAGCGTCATTGAGGTTGACAATGCCGTGGCAGTCGGTGCAGGCCAAGCCCGGATGGAGGCTTTCACTGGCGGTTATATGGGCTGTGTGAGCGCCGACCTTGGGATCGGTATTCAAAGTGGTTTTGGTCGGGAAGGAGGTGCTGTAGTAAGGGGTGCCTGCGGTCACAGCTCCTGCTGCAGAGCTGCTGTGGCACTTGCCGCACTGGTCGGTAGTTGACCAGAGCGGACTGCCCCAAACAGGTATGCCGCTACCGTGACAGACCGTTGAAGAGCAGTTGCCGTAGCCGTTGCCGGCCGGATGACCGGCGCCGCTTCCTTGTGAATAATTGATTCCGGCAGCGCCGAGATCGATCAAACCGTTAACATGTGTGGTTGGAGCTGACGTTGTTTTGGTGTAACCGAGGTGACAGCGGGCGCAGTCAAGATTGGCGCCGCCGGCATTGGTGTGAGCATGGTGACTGCCGGTACCAACCGCATCGGTTGCTTCGTCCAGATGGCAACTGCCGCAGGTAAGGGTTGCACCTGCCACCCAGCTGATTCCGGCACTATAGCTGATACCCGTATTTAAGCCGTCAACAGCATTCTGGACAGAACTATGACAGTAGCTGTTAGAACAGGTGCCGTAGGCTGCAACACCGGCACTGAAACTGTTACCTTTGGAATAAGTTGTTGCGGGCAAGGCTGCAAGCCCAGTCCAGGACAGATTGATATTTTTATCCACATGGGTAGTACCTGCACCGGTCGGCACAGTCGTACTGCTATAAGCTGCCCCATGGCAGACTGCACAGGAGATTGCAGCCGTCTGGGCATGTCTGGCATGCTTGCCGGTTGCGTTGGCATTGACTGCCGGCCCCATATTCTGATGACAACTGCCGCAGGCGAGGGCAGCGCTCCCCCAGTTGCCTGTTGTTACAGCAGTCCCTGCTCCAGCGCCGCTTGCAGACTGACCCGAACTGTGACAATAAAGGTTAGAGCAGGTGCCGAAAGCCTGGGAACCGCTCTGACTGGGAAGATAATTAGTACCGGAGCCGGAGTAAATTGCAGCCGATTCCAGAGAATTAAGCGGATCCCGCAGATAACCCTGGACACGTAAAGGACGGCCAGCGCTGCTTGCGTGGGCGAAACCGCTGTAACCGGGGTGACATTTCTGACAGCCGGTTGTTCCCGGGAAGTAGGCGTCGTGACGAAGATGGCTGCCAACAGAGCCGGCAGCCCCACCTGAAGGAGGTGCGCCATGACAGGCGCTGCAGTCAGCAGGGGCGACAAATGCAGCAGAGTTCCAGACCGGGGTCTTTTTCTCGAAGTGGCAACTTACATTTGAGCAAGTGGCATTAGTCAAGTTGGGTATTGATGTTTGATTAAAGAAAATTCCCTTGTCATATTTGGCTCTCAGAGCCGCGGATGAGTAACCCTTCAAGCTGTTTGCCATGCTGATTGTACCGTTTTGATGGCCAAAATCGGTTGACGCAACCGGAAAGTGACAAACGCTACAGTCAGGGGCAACAGGTGCAGCAGGGAGATGGTTACGGTGATTGCCGACAAAGGCGCTCGATTGGGAGTCAAAGTGCGGGTTGGCCTTACGGGCGGCATCTCGCGGCGGCATGCCGTGACAGTAGAGCGTGCAGGAGTTGAGCATGCTTGCTGCAGCTTCGTCGGCAGTAATAAATACAGATATTAGCAGCCCGACAATGAAAACCAGAATTCCAGACACCTTAGAATAGCTTACCAGCGTTGATTGAGCTTTCATTTAGGACTCCTTTTCCCTGTCAATTATAAACATTTTCACCAAAACAAATCCTTACAGTATTTTTTAGACCCGCTTAAGATTAATGATTCTGATCCCATTTAGGAGTGGCCCCGAAGTGGCAACTTATGTTGGAACAGGTCCCGGTTTGATGCGTGACGCCATCGAGTCGATTTGAACTGTATTTAGCCTGTTTTGCCGCTACCAGTCTGACACCCTGACTGATCCTTATTTTGATGTTCTGGCTGGGAATAAATACAGTCGGGCTCATCTGATGATCATTCGACACATGGCAATTGCTGCAGAAGGCAAAGCCGTCTGCCGGCTTGGCGGTGCTGCTGACATGCTTGTTGATCGTGTGAGCGCCACCACCACCGGCGTAATCTTCTGTCCGGGCACTGCTCCAGTTGTTCTGGGTGCCTTTGAAGCCGACACTTGCCGGTGGATAACCGTGGCAGGAATCGCATTTGCCACCTTCGAGCGTGCCGTTTATGTGCATGGTTTTGTCGACAAAAATGTTGGCATAACTATAGCCGGCAGGATTTATATTGCCGTGGCAGTTGCAGCTTGTGCCGATTGGCACTGTTGCTGACGGAAAACCGACCGGCAGGATAACGGCTGGGTGGCCGTTAGCAGTCGGCGGAGGGAAGCCGTGGCAGGTGCCGCAGCCGGCAACTGTTAGTGTCGCCGGCAGATATGTCGGCACGTTCCAGATCGGTGATTTGTTGCTGCCGCTGGTGTCGCCACCAGGCATGGCGTTGCCATGGCAGTAGACGTTGGTGCACTGGCCGGTTGCCGGGTTGTAGGAAGGGGACAGGTTGCCGGTTTTTGCCAAAACGCTCCAGTTGAAATTGGTGACGCCATTCATATGGGTGGCATCATTGAGGTTGACTATGCCGTGGCAGTCGGCGCAGGCCAAGCCCGGATGGAGGCTTTCACTGGCGGTTATATGGGCTGTGTGAGCGCCGACCTTGGGATCGGTATTCAAGGTGGTTTTGGTCGGGAAGGAGGTGCTGTAGTAAGGGGTGCCTGCGGTCACAGCTCCTGCTGCAGAACTGCTGTGGCACTTGCCGCACTGGTCGGTAGTTGACCAGAGCGGACTGCCCCAAACAGGTATGCCGCTACCGTGACAGACCGTTGAAGAGCAGTTGCCGTAGCCGTTGCCGGCCGGATGACCGGCGCCGCTTCCTTGTGAATAATTGATTCCGGCAGCGCCGAGATCGATCAAACCGTTCACATGTGTGGTTGGAGCTGACGTTGTTTTGGTGTAACCGAGGTGACAGCGGGCGCAGTCAAGATTGGCGCCGCCGACATTGGTGTGAACATGGTGGCTGCCGGTACCAACCGCATCGGTTGCTTCGTCCAGATGACAGCTGCCGCAGGTAAGGGTTGCACCACCCCATACAGGAGTTGCATAGGCTGTCGGCGCACCTTTGCCAGCGGCCCCCTGCACTGTGCTGTGACAGTAAAGCGTTGAACAGGTTGCCGTTGCTTCATTCCATCCGGCTCGAAAAGCAGCGGTAAAACTGCCGAATTGAATATTTTTTACGCCATCGGCATGGAGGATGAAATTTTTTATTGTCTTGCTGTCGGCAACAGTGGCGCTGTGGCAACTGACACAGCCGATAGCACCGGCAAGATGCTTTTTGTGTGAATTTGTATTGAGACTTGTCGCATCGCCATGGCAGCGGCGACATTCATCAGCTTGACCGACCAGTGCTCCGCGGCCATTTGCCCAACCAGGGATCGTCTTGGTAGTCAGTACCGGAATCAGCGCCGCGTTTCTGGGGGCGCCGTCACTATGGCAGTAGACATTCGAGCAGAGCGGCGCCTGCGGGTTACCCCCGCTGAAAGTCGGCACAGCGCCGAAGAGTCCGGCAACAAGGCCGGTCGTGTCCTTGAATATATCCTGAAAAGTCCCCGAGCGGTGGATGTTACCCTGATGACACTCCTTGCACGCTTTGCTGTAGGTTATTCCACCGGCATGAGTGATGTGAGGACTTGAAGACTCGTTGGTAAACGGTGAGGCGATATTACCGTTAAAAACAGCGTAACCTCGCGGCCCGCCAGGAGTGTTGGCCTGCGGTGGATAACCGTGACAGGAATTGCACGACCCTGAAGCAAGCGCGGAAAATGAACCGGAGCTGTTTGAGTGGAAATGACAGCCGTTGCAGACATCTGCTGACAGACTGTTATGCTCTGCCGGATATCCGGACCCGATCGGCACTTCATGACACGACTGACATACTCCATTGCCGGCAGAGTCCTTGTAATTTTTTGCAGTTGTCGACTGGAAATAAACCGCATGCTTCTTTGCGGAACCTGACACGGTTGAAATATTCATGTAGCGCTTGACCAGCCAGACATTAGGAATTTTCTGCCCTGCAGTTACGGCATTTTTATCATAGGCAACATGGGCTCCGTGGCAGTCGGCGCACTGAACATTCTGTCCCCGGCCGTTATGAGCCTTTTTCCCGGCATGACAATTGGTGCAAATATTGGTCGCATCGGCACCTTCGCCATGAAGATCGGTTCTGAGTAGATTCCCGTCTGCATCTTTAAGGTCATTATAGCCTGAGTGGTTGTCAAAGGTAGCACTTGATGAATCGCCATAATGAACCGCATGACAGGTGGTACAGAGAAGCGTTCCTCCAGTTTTCCCCATTGCCCTGCCCAGATCAGCCGTGGCATTGGCAGGATTGGCATTGAGAGGGGGATTGTTGAACTGAGTTGGATTTGTCCTGACTTTTGAACCTGCACCGCTGTAGCTGAAGTTGACTGGGTGGCTCCCGGCCGCATGATTTCTGACATTGCGACTGCGGTGACAATCAAGACATAACTGGTCACGATTGTTAGTTACGCGCAGAAAGGGCGGATTACTGTTGTCATGCTGGTTATGGCAGCGCACACAGGCAAGGCGGTTGCCGGTTCTCGCTCTCAGACTGTTGGAAGTCATCGCGCCCATCAGTGGCGGCTCAGCTCCTGCTGCAGCCAGAGTATCCGGACTGCTCCAGTTATGGGAGGTCTGGTAAAGTTTAGCCGGGAGGATGCCTGTCATTGTTCCAAAGGGATTTGCCGCATCCGCAGGACTAAACGGCCTGTTACCGCTTTTTGGCATACCTGTCCGGTGACAGTTGAGACAGATGTTATCGTAACCGTTACTACCAAGGTCAGCGTGAGTCGTATGACAATTAGCACATGTATAGCCGCTTGACACTCCGCCGTGAGGAGCGTCAACAGTGACTGCCATTCCGGAAACAGGTATGAGGCAGAGTATCGCGAGCAGAAGGCTTTTAATCATCATCTTGCACTCCCGTGAAAAACAGGCTTGTCAGAAACCGAAATCAAAACGTTACCTTCATTGAGGGCTTAAGTACCCCTGTAAGGATTACTGTGGAGGGCGCACTATCCAGCCCTGTCGCAGTAAAGTTCGGAAAAGGATTGTTGATTCCGGTAAAACTTGCTTCAGTAATCGAAGAACCGGACGGATACGAAACAACAATTTCAGCAAAGGCCCCCACATTGACTGAACCGAGTCCAGAAGGTGATGTTGCATCTGCCAGAGCTATGGTCAAACGCGGAGGGATAAAACTACCGGTAGGGTATGCGCTGCTTTTGGTAGTAGTAAAGACCGGCGTACCGTCAGCATTGAGAGGCACGGTGACCCCTGCAGGGATATTGGCAACTATTGTCAATGTCCTGACGGGCACTGGCAGTGCTGCCGACGTTGAAGCAGAAAAGACTATTTTTGCGGTTTTTTGTTGTGGAATCGTAACCGTTGAACCAGAACCACAACCGGCTAATTGAAGTGCCGCAACCAGACTTACTGACACAATAATAACTATTTTTCTCATTTTTTAACCCTTTTAATGCTGATGTTTTTACTTTAAGAGCCCCGTAACTTTCATCAAAATCACCAGGACGTCATCCATATCGATCTTTCCGTCAGGCATTGAAACACCTTTCAATAAAGGTGCAACATCTCCCCTTAAAAGCTCCTGTGAATTTGCACCCGGCACTGGATCAAGATTGACAGCAATTCTCATCGCTTTCAGGGCATCTGCAATATCCACTGCTCCGCCACCATTAATATCACCGTTTCTGGAGCTGTTGCCGGCAATATCAAGCGCGTAGATATTGAGCGGTCCGGCCTCAGTACCTGTTAACGGCAGGTTCCATACACCATTGCTGCCAACAACCGTAGTCCCGACCGTAGCGCCGCTTGAATCCTTGATGGTAACGACAGCCCCTGATTCGCCGGTTCCTGAGAGCAGGCTTGAACTTTGGGCAGTAACTGTCAGAGCAGGCGATGTTATGTCAAAAATAATTGTCCGGATAACGGTACTGGTGTTGCCAAAGGCATCGGTAGCCGTTACTGCCAGCCGGTGCTCCCCTGCAGTTGTTACTGTTGCTGTCAGATTATAGTCGCCGTTTGCCGGAGCAAAGGTTACCGGCAGTGCAACCCCGTCAAGTGTTACACTTACCGAAGCAGCTCCTGCAAACCCTGAAACGGCAAGACTGGTACTGTTCGTCGCAACGTCCTGAGGGATGGAAACAAGCTCCAGCGTCGGGGCAGTCAGATCGACAAGCGAGATGGTGACAGCCGTGGCAGCTGTTTTGCTGCCTGCAGTTGTTACAACTTCGATGGTATACAGACCGACGCCGCCGCCAAGAGGGACACTAGCTGTCCAGCTTCCACCTGAAACGTTAGCCTGAATTGCGCCATTAACTTTGATCACACTGTTGCTGCCAGAAGATGTCCCGCTCACCTGCACGCTGTTCTGACTGGTTACCTTGCCGCTGGTCGGTGCTGAGATGCTGACAGTCGGAGCAGACGGATCGTAGGTGATAGTTCTCGTCATAGTCGTGCTGTTCCCGGCTGCATCGGTCGCAGAGACAGTGATAACGTTTACCCCACTGGCTAGGATTATCCCTTTAGAGAAGAGTCCTTTGTCTGTCTTTACCGGTGCACCATTGATAGTTACGAGCGATATATTTCCATCCGTAAGGCCGCTAACTGTAAGGAGTGGCGAACTTGTCACGCTACCGTCAGCCAACATGGCAAAGACAATTGGCGGAGGTGTTGTACTCAAAGTGATGGCAGTTTTACTCACTGCCGTATCTTTACCAGCCAAGGACGCAGTAACTGTAACGACATTTGCTCCGTTGACCAGCCCTGTGATTACGCTGCTCCAGGTAGCTCCAACTGTAGTTGTAACAACAGTTGCAACTGTGTCGATGGCAACTGAAACAGTCGCTCCCGCATCCATAGTACCGGCAATGGTCTGACTACTGCTGTTAGTTGGAGTTGCAACCTTGTTGATTGTCAGGTTAACAGCTGCAGCACTGTAAAATACGGTAACTTTTTGGGTAGCTACATTACCGGCCGGGTCAGTTGCCGTAACTGTAATACCGTTTGCCCCCGGCACAAGCGAAGTAACCGGCACAGACCATTCTGTCACGCTGCTCAAGACCGGAGCTCCTGCCAGAGCCGCAGTATCAGTAACTACAGAGAGCTTGGCTCCGGACTCAACTGTGCCACTGACTGTTATGTTTGTTGAGGATGTTATTTGTGGCACCGGATTAACCGTAAGGGCAGGAGGGATTGTATCTGTAGGCAACCCGCCGCCGTTTATGCCGTATACCGTTATGTTCCCGAAACCGTTAGCAACCAGAAGACGCCCGCCAATCGGATCAAATATCGCGTCTGAAGGGTTCATCAACTTGCCGGCTGACTTGCCGTAACTGCCAATGAAACCGAGCCAGACAGGCGTTGTCGCCGGGTCAATAACCTGAACGCTGCTCTGAAATGAGTCGGTGACGTACATCCGCTGCAGCGCCGCATTGCTGCCTGCGGCATATTCAAAGGCTACAGAAAGCGGCGATGTGAACCTGAAAACACCTGGACTAAGACCGCCAATAGCTCTTTTCCAGACTCCGGCAGTGTCAAAGAACTGGACTCGACCGTTGAGTGTGTCAACTACAGCAACTTGGCCGGCAACTTTTTCAAAAGCTATCCCGGTCGGCATTGAAAACTGGCCATTCGCGGAACCGCTGCTTCCGAAGCTATTGGCAGGTTTGCCATTGGCAGCATTGCCGCTATTGACCGCTGCACCAGCAGAGTTAAACAACTGCACGCAATCGTCAAGACTGTCGACAACGTAAATGTAACCGGCAGCATCAATGGCTATCCCGTTTGCCATTTTGAACTGACCAACACCTTTGCCAAGTTTGAACTTTTCATTACCTGACGAATTCATGACCGTTACGACATCACCCTGACTGACGACCAGATCACCAGAATCTGTAACTGCAATTCCTTGAGGTTTTTTCATGGTAAAGGTAGTGACAAGCTGCCCTGACTTGTCAAATTTCAGTACACCTCCGGCCTTTGGATCTGTCAGGTAAAAGTTACCGGACTTATCCTCCGCAATCCTTACTGGAGTGGCAACTCCGGTTATGATAGGAGCAAGGACCTGAACAAGTGGAGCTGTTGCGGCGGCAGCAGCCAGAAGATTAATATGGAGAACCACAGTTAGCAGAATCAGGGCACTCATAATTTTCTTGAAAACAGTCATCAAAAACGCCTCCTGGCAACACAAAAGTGACTTACCAGTTTTTGGTCGCATGGCAGACTCCGATAGAAAATGATCCTGCATTTGGAGTGCAACTGCCACTGTTGAAATTAAGTGGAGCTCTCAGAGTGCTTTGCGGAGGGAGCTCGAACGCCGGCGTTGAGAGGCCACTGAAATGGGATTTGCCTCCGGAGACCGCTGTCATATCATGACAGTCGACACAGAGAAGCCCTATTTCCAGCAAATGTTTCTGGTGCTCTCCCGAATTGTAGCTATTATACTGAGCTGATCCGGCATCATGGCAGAATTGACAGTCTTTTAATGGATCGACTCTGCCGCCACGCCAAAATTTGGTGGTTTTTCCGCCATGACAGCTGATATTCGAACAGGTTCCATCAGCGTTACGCACGGCAATGCCGCTTTTAGCGTTGTATGCTGCCGGAAAGGCAACAGTAAGAGTTTTGCCATGGGTTGCAGTTCCACTCCCACCGCCATCGTGGCAGACCGCACAAAACAGTGGAATTTGAGTGTGGGCACGGTGAGAACCGGATAAATTAGGGAAGATCGAACCGTCAGGAGGATTGCCGTGACAGCTGGTACAGACACCCAAGACCGGCACACTCCCTGGGGGGAGATTAATATGGCATTTTGCACATGCCGGCGCTGTTGCTCCGCCTGTTAATGCTACGCCATGACAAGGGGAGCAGCTGTTAAGCTGATTGGTCGCCTTGTTATGATCAGGCCACGGAAGCGGATGGGGCCCATTTGCATGACAGGAGAGTCCGTTGAAAGTGGCAGACGAACAGCTCACTCCGGATATTCCGCCGCCGAGAGCTGCTCCGTGGCAACCTCTGCAGGTTGTCCCATCCTGCAGGAACGATGTACCGTGCGATACTCTCCAGGTTGTGGGATGTTTGCCGGAAGGATCTACTGTTACCATAGCATCATTTGCCTTGCCGCAACCCCACAAGAGGGAAGTCAACGCAATTATCATGAGTACTCTCATCGCTCTCCCCTATCTATGACAAGTGCGGCACTGTTCGTTATTGCCCCTGCCGTGGCAGCGGTAACAGCTTGACGGATCTATCTTCCCTTCAATCCTGTGCCTGGTCATGAAGTCACCACGGTGCATCAGATCACGATCAGGCCGATTACCTAGTTTCTCTGAAGGTTTAACCTCATTTTTTGTAGCATGACAGTCGTTACAGAACGAAACTGCATGACAGACTGAACAGAGTCGCTCGCTATTCATGGCGTAAAGACGATGCTCGCGGATAAATATTGGAGTATGGCTAAAGGTTGGCAAAGCTTTGAGGCTCCCTTTTGCCTGCTCCTCGTGACACTCGCTGCAGAGGACTCTCTTTTCACCCAATGCTTCCGGGTGAGCGGCAGGGAGGCTTGTCCCCTGGGAAAACAGCGTCGCACAGGCAGATAACACCATGGCAGCAAGCAGTAATAGAATCGGTAAGCCGGATATACGGAGTCTCATTTTGCTGCTCCTCTACCTGTATTGTAGTTAAAAGTCAGCCGTACCAGCCCTTTGACTTCATTACTGTAACTGGGATTCTGGGCATAACTCAGATCGCACGAAAGATTCACATCAGGCTTCAACCGGTATCCCGCCGAACTCTGAATTTCAAAGCCACTGCTTTTCCCGTTAATCGGATCATCGTAAAGATGAGTAATTCCATC
The DNA here is from genome assembly GCA_963787125.1 of uncultured delta proteobacterium. GTDB lineage: Bacteria > Desulfobacterota > Desulfuromonadia > Geobacterales > DSM-12255 > VEOV01. Next base: position 719,054 of record CAWBBV010000001.1, on the reverse strand, counting down.
AATGCTTGCCGAGTAAGTTGGTGCGGTGTAAAGGAGATATGCGCGGACTTCATGAAATGAATTTATGCCTGTAGGGGCTGAAACCCTGAAATATGAGAGTCCCGACATCCCCCTCCCTTCAAATAACGCCAAACGCCCTTCAGCCCCGTATCTGTCCGAGGTGCCGGTTGTGTCACGGTCTAAATGCTTGTATGCAGCCGTCACTTCCAGCGGCTTGCTCACCTGCAAAGTGTAGCTCAATCCTGCTGTTTTCAGATTTCCGGCCGTATCAGGATTAAAGAGAGAGCGGATCGAAGAAGCTGCAAAAAACTCCTTGAACTCATACTGACTGTAGTTGGCGATAATCGTCGAGTCGTTGCCTGCCTTGAGCGCCATCAACCAACTCTGCTCAGCCACTCCGTTATTAACCGTATCATAGGAGAGGCGACCCTTAAAATCGACAATCTGATGAGGTTTAAGCCATAAATCTCCTCCAACAAGTTGACGCGTATCATGTAGATTTGTTAGTGGTCCACTTATCAGCCCCTGCTCATAAACCGTTGACAAGCCGAGTTCAAAAAAAGACGGATTCAGATAGCTGAATCGCCCCCCGGTAATGTAGTTGCCACGGTTATCGACGCTGCTTGCAGGGTGAACAGGCGCACCGCCAAACGCCGAGAGAATGAAGCCTTTTGCCAGCTCAGTCTTTGCGTATATGCCGTCGACATTTTCACTGCTAACCCCCTCAAAAACAAATATTCGACCAGCTTTAAGTTCTGCATTAGCTTTCGGGAAAAGATAGCGTAGATAGCCGTAGGAGAGAGTGCCATCACTACTTTTATCGGTGCTGTTGTCCGCAAGATCCACGCGCCCCCAACCACTCAGATGCATGGAAAGATTTGGATCACCAATTCCGGCAGTCTCAAGAGAGATGAACTGGGTAGCAGGAATAAGGTTCTGTTTGTCAAAGCCAGGGATACTGCGTTGCTCGAACTTTAAAAGCGATGTGCCGCTGATTGTAGTTTCGGCTGCATCAAGGATTGCAGTTGAGCTTATAAGGAGAGCAAGAGAGGCTGGTAACCATAATCTCATTTAAATTCTCCCGGATTCGATCGTTAATAGGTTCTATATTTTAGCTCTTGTTCTTCCAAATACAAGCTGTCTACTGATTATTTTTTTGCAATATTTTACCATTACCAGATAACACTGTTTTACGCAACCATCATTAAAGCAACAAGGTGGAACGTATCTCCGGTGTAACCGCCCTGAAACAAAAAAACCGGGTTGCCGAAAATCATGATTTCGGCAACCCGGCTGTCTACTTGAGACCCTATAAGCTTTCCGCCCCACCCTCGCGAGTGGTTTAGTATTATCGTTATTATTCAAATGTCAGTAACATACTGGTACCATAGTTCTCATTAATTTGTCAATTTTTTATATACTAACGTTTTATAATCTTTTCTATACATTATATCATTTTTCAAAGCTGTCGTTTTCAGTCAACCATGTGCTATTTTGGTACTATTCCGTTTTATACTTAAAGGAGAAGCATGACACGAACAGCAATAGCTCTTTTTTCCGGAGGGCTTGACTCTACCCTGGCGATCCGTCTGATGCAGATTCAGGGGATTAATGTCCATGCCGTACATTTCACCTCACCTTTTTTCGGCGTCTCGCCTGATGCTGACTGCGGTAAGTACGATGCACGACGAGCCGCAGAAACGATTAATGTCCCTCTGACCATTATAAACCTAGACGAAGAGTATCTTGAAATGCTGCGTATGCCGCGCCATGGTTACGGAAAGGCGATAAATCCCTGTATTGACTGCCATGCCTATTTTTTGAGGAAAGCAAAGGATTTCATGCTCTCAACAGGTGCAGATTTTGTAATAACCGGAGAGGTTCTTGGACAGCGGCCTATGAGTCAGCGTCGCGACGCACTTGCTATTGTGGCGCGTGACGGAGAACTTGACGGACTGCTGCTCCGTCCACTCTCCGCCCAACTTCTTACGCCGACTACCCCTGAAACAGAAGGCTGGGTAGACAGGGCCAAACTCCAAGGTATCAAGGGCCGCACCAGAAAAACACAGTTTAAGCTTGCCGCTGAACTCGGGGTTAAAGAGTACCCAAACCCGGCCGGAGGGTGCCTTTTAACTGAACTTTCCTACACCTCAAAGGTGCGGGATATTTTCGAGCATTCTGAAAAGCTGAAAGCCCGTGATTTCAGGTTGCTGCGGGTCGGCAGGCATTTTCGCCTTGATGCCGCGACAAGACTGGTAATCGGTCGTGACGACAAAGAGAATTCCCTGCTGGAAAATCATGTCAAAGCGGGTGAAACAGCTTTCAGATGGGAAGATGGCAACGGGCCGCTCGGACTCATTATCGGTGAGGCTGGAGGTGACAAACTTCAGACAGCGGCAAAAATTCTGCTGCGCTATACCAAGAGTGAGAAAAACAATGCCGCCAGGATGTTAATAGTCAGTGACAAAGATGCGCCTATCTTTTACTGCGGTAATGATTTTTCTGCGGAAGATCTTGAACGATTCAGAATATAAAAGCTATTGCTGTACAGGCCCCTGGGAACCACTCTTTTCCGGCAGCAGATCAGTTTCAGCTGGCACCGGCTTACTGATCTCCGTTTTTTCTGGCAGTATTGGCAGAGTTAACGCGCTACTGCGGTTAGTAAACAGCTCCTCTCTGACGATACTCGCCTCAACTTTCCGCTGCAGGCCGTTGATGTTCGGAGCAGTCGCCAGCGCATTTTTATACTCCTCTTCGCTGAGAACCTTATTTGACTTCAGCAACTTCAGGATCATGTCTGACCGCCGTAACACCTTGGACATATTGCGGTAAGGATTATACGCAACTCTTGGCCCGGGGAGCATAGCTGCAAGGAAGGCGCACTCCCGTGATGTCATCTCTGACGCCGGTTTGCCGAAATAGTACCTCGAAGCGTGGCCGACACCGTAGACCATAGGCCCGAGCTCAACCACATTCAGGTATAGTTCGATGATCCGCCCCTTGGTCAGCTCCTGCTCCATCCTCAGTGCCAGATAAAGTTCCTTGAACTTGCGGGTAATTGTCTTTTCTCTCGACAGGTAGATATTTTTGGCTGTCTGCTGGGTGATGGTTGACGCTCCCCGGGCAAGACTCTTCTTTTCCAGATCATGCTTGATTGCTTTTTTGATAGCAGTGACATCCACCCCTTCATGCTTGTAGAAATTGGCATCCTCAGCAAGGATAACCGCCCACTTCATTTCAGCAGGAATGCTGGCAGACGGTGTCCAGTCTCTATTCTTTGCGCCAAGAACGAACGGATGGTACTTTCCATGCCAGTCCCTGACCTGAAGGGTCAAACTCGCCTTTCGGTCTTGCAAGGCTGCCACCGGAGGTAGCAGTGAAAGTGAAATAGCAATATAGAGCGCATAAGCAAACAGAAGAAATATAAAACCCAACAAGGTTTTTTTCATCAACTCTTACCGCGCAAAACACCGGCGCGTCCAGCTACACAGACGCAGTTGCGTCCTGCCTCTTTAGCCTGATACATAGCCTCATCAGCAGCAGATATCAGTTCACTTGATGTTATGGCATCGTCCGGGAATGAAGCTACGCCGAAACTTCCTGAAACGTTCAAAAGCTTGCCGCTATTACTGGAAAATTCCTGGGCGTAAAGCTCATGATGAAGTTTTTGCGCAAGGGATATGGCGCCTTTCTTCTCAGTGTGCGGCAAAATAATAACATATTCATCACCACCGTAGCGTGCCCCCTTGTCAGTGATACGAATATTTCGAGAAACCACGGCACCCACTTCGGCAAGGAGTCGACTACCTGTCAGGTGACCGTAGGTATCATTAACATCTTTAAAGTGATCAAGGTCGAAAAAAACCAGCGACAACGGAGACAGGTATCTTTTTGCCCGCTCAACCTCGTACTCTATCTGTTCAAAGAAGTATCGCGAGTTATAAAGCCCTGTAAGATCATCAGTTATGACAAGCTGCTTGATCTGTTCAAGAGCTTTGGCATTTGAAATTGCGATGCCGGCAAAGTCGGCAATTGCCGTCAGTATCTGATCGTCCGCTTCGTCAAAGACACCACACTCAATACTGTTGATCAGCTCGATAACGCCATAGACCTTGTTTTGGCTCTTTACCGGGACACAGGCGATAGATTTTGTCGTGAACGAAAGTTTCTTGTCAAACTCTGCTGCAAACCTTGTATCTGAGCGCACATCTGGAATTATGAGTGATTCGCCGTTTTCAGCGACCCAGCCGGCAACACCGTGACCTGCAGGAATTCTTGCACCCTTCAAATTATCAGCAACATCGGAAACAACAACAGTAAACTCCAGCTCTCCAGTTACTTCGTCCTTCAAGAGAAGTGACCATGCTTTAGGATTGAGAAGCCGGCTTACCTGGCACATTATCTGCTCAAGAATATCCTGGATCTCGTTGGGTGAGGCAAGCGCCCTGGCAATCTCCATGAGAGTATCAATTGCTGCAGCATGCCTGCTACATTTGTCGCTACTGTTGCCAATGTTGCACATTGCAGGGATTTGATCCTTCATAATAACCCTTTGGCGAAACCCGCCATATTAGCAGCAGTAAGAATAGCTGCTTTCATACTTTCAGCAGATGCAATACCTTTACCAGCGAGATTATATGCTGTGCCATGATCAACAGATGTCCTGATAATCGGCAGTCCAAGCGTTATATTGACACCATCATCAAAGTGTAGCAGTTTCAAAGGAATTAGTCCCTGATCATGGTACATACAGACAACCACATCATAATCGCCCATTGCCGCGAAGTGAAAAAGTGTGTCTGCAGAATGGGGACCGCTTACATCTATACCATTTTTTCGCGCAGCATTTATCGCCGGAGTTATGATTCGCCCTTCGTGATCGCCAAACATTCCGCCTTCGCCGGCATGGGGATTCAGCGAAAGCACCGCAATCCGGGGAGTTGGACAGAAAAACCGGTGCACGCCCTGGTGAGTAGCAATAATTGTTGCCAGGACTTTATCGTAGGTTATTAATCGCGGAACATCGATAAAAGCTTCGTGGATAGTCACCAAAGTTACCCTGAGACGTTTGCCGGCTAGCATCATGACGAACTCTTTGGAGTCGGTCAACTCGGCAAGCAGCTCAGTATGGCCAGGGTAATTGTGCCCTGCCAGATTCATGGCAGCCTTATTAATGGGTGCTGTTGCCATACCAGCAACCGTTCCTTTCTGACAGAGTGCTGACGCCGCCTTAATGTATCTATAAACTGCATCACCGGATGCACAGGTTGGCGCTCCGTATTCCATATCAGCAGTCTTAAGATTTGAAATCTCCTTTAGATAAATAGCTCCCGGAAGCACAACCTCCGGGAAATCGTCTCCAGGAAGAGATATCAGTCTTTGGGTTGCACCAACAAGTTGAACAGCCCGTTCGATCGAAGTCAGATCTCCAACAACTATCGGACTGCAACTCTCACTGACCTCTTCGCTTTGCAGTGACTTTACAATGATTTCCGGGCCGATACCACAAGGATCGCCCATGGTTATAGCTATAAGCGGTTTATCTCTACTCATTTAATTTTCTCCATTACTCTGGAGGTTATATCAAAACAATAAATTAAATACCACGTAAACAAAAAAAGAGCGCCCCGTAGGACGCTCTTTTTGAACAATAAAAACATTTAAGCTATTTGCGAACTGCTTTACCAGCGACCTGCATTCTGATGACAGCCCGCTCAAGAGCAGCTTCATAAATTTTAAACTGCCTGTCTTCGGGAGCAAGCTTTTTCAGCATATCCTCGGCGCGCCCCAAAGCTGCCTTAGCTCTTTCAAGGTCGATCTCATCAGCACGCTCTGCTGTCTGCACAAGAACAGTCGCCTTGTCATCTTCAACCTCGAAGTAACCCCAGCTAACTGCCATGGCATGAATAACGCCATCCTGTTTATAACAGAACTCGCCAATGTTAAGTGACGACAGAAACGGAGCATGACCGGGAAGGACACCGAATTCACCTAGTTTTCCTGTAGCGGTAATCTCGTCAACTTCTTCAGAAAGAACTTTTTTATATGGGGTTACAAGCTCAAGATTCAGTTTTTCAGCCATATCTACCTCAAGACTCCGGACATTTGACTCTGGGCTCTGGGTTAAAGCCTAGCGTCTGGCGCCTGGTGCCTGCCTTTATTAAACTGCCAATTTCTTCGCTTTCTCGAGAACTTCTTCGATTGTACCGACCATGTAAAAAGCCTGCTCAGGAAGGTGATCGTATTTGCCTGCTACAATTTCAGTGAAACCCTTGATAGTGTCTTTCAGCTCGACATAAACACCTGGGGTCCCGGTAAATGCCTCAGCAACATGGAACGGCTGTGAGAGAAAACGTTGAATCTTTCTTGCACGGGAAACGACAAGTTTGTCATCTTCGGAAAGCTCATCCATACCGAGAATGGCAATAATGTCCTGAAGGTCTTTGTAGCGTTGGAGCACATACTGTACGGAACGGGCAACAGCGTAGTGCTCGTCACCGACAACCTGTGGATCAAGAATACGGGAAGTTGAGTCAAGCGGGTCAACTGCCGGGTAGATACCAAGCTCGGCAATCTGACGAGAAAGAACGGTTGTGGCGTCAAGGTGGGCGAAAGCGGTTGCCGGAGCAGGGTCAGTAAGGTCGTCAGCAGGAACGTAAATAGCCTGAACAGAGGTAATGGAACCTTTGTTGGTGGAAGTGATCCGTTCCTGGAGCTCACCCATTTCAGTAGAAAGGGTTGGCTGGTAACCAACAGCAGACGGGATACGCCCAAGGAGTGCGGAAACCTCGGAACCTGCCTGGGTAAAACGGAATATATTGTCGATAAAAAGGAGAACGTCCTGACCCTCTTCGTCACGGAAGTACTCAGCGACAGTAAGAGCGGAGAGAGCAACCCTCGCACGAGCTCCAGGCGGCTCGTTCATCTGGCCATAGATGAGAGCGGCTTTATCGATAACACCCGAGTCCTTCATTTCGTGCCAAAGGTCGTTACCTTCACGGGTACGCTCACCAACACCGGCAAAAACAGAGAAACCACCATGCTGCTTGGCGATGTTATTAATAAGCTCCATGATGAGAACGGTCTTGCCGACGCCGGCGCCGCCGAAGAGGCCGATTTTACCGCCACGAGCATAAGGGGCTAGAAGGTCAACAACCTTGATTCCTGTAGTAAAGGATTCGACTTTGGTTGACTGTTCCTGAAAAGTTGGGGCGGGACGGTGAATCGGCAGTTCTTTCTCGTGACCGATTGGACCCATCTCGTCGATCGGCTCACCGATGACGTTCATGATGCGGCCAAGTGTCTTACGACCGACCGGCATGACTATCTGCTTACCGGTATCCATAACCTGCTGGCCGCGAACAAGACCATCGGTACCATCCATTGCGATGGTACGTACTGCATTCTCGCCGAGATGCTGGGCAACTTCGAGAACCAGATTCATTTCGCGATCATCAATGGCAGGATTGGTGACCTTCAGGGCGTTGTAAATCGGGGGCAGTTTCCCCGGCTCAAATTCGACGTCAACAACAGCGCCGATTACCTGTGTGATCTTTCCAAAGTTCTGACTCATTTTTATCCCTTCCTTCTGTGATCCTGAGACCACTTATTAATTATGGATCTATGTCCTTATTAACCTTTTACCGACTCAGCCCCGGAGATAATCTCCATCAGTTCCTTGGTGATTGCTGCCTGACGGGCACGGTTGTAGATAAGAGTCAGCTTGCCGATCATCTCTTTCGCATTTTTGGATGCGCTATCCATGGCAGTCATACGGGCACCATGATCACCGGCAACCGTTTCAAGCAGTGTCTTGAATATCTGCACTTCAATATGCTTAGGCAGAAGTTCGGCAAGAAGTTCAGCCTGACTCGGCTCGTAAATATATTCGCGCGGCTCTAACTGCCTCATTATCGGAGGCAGGCGGTGTTACCGGGAGAAGCTGGGTGAAGGTAATCTCCTGGGACATAACGCTACGAAACTCATTATAAACGATATGGACTTCATCATACTCTCCAGCAATATATCCCTCGATGATCTCTTGGGCAAGCAGAGCAGCTGTATGGTAATTGAGCGCGGACAGCAAACCCACATGGCTTTTCCAAACCCCGTGGCGCCGCTTCATGAAGTCATTGCCCTTCTTACCGAGGGCCATGATTTTCAACTCTGAAAAGTCAGCTTTGCGCTCTTTGACAAAACGGTCTGCCGCCTTGCACAGGTTGGCATTGAAACCACCACAAAGACCGCGATCAGACGTTACTACTACCAGAAGAGCCTTGTTTGAATCTTCACGACGCTGAATAAGCGGACTGCAATCAGCCGGGACATTGCCCGACAGACGCCCGAGAACCTCTGACAGTTTTTTTGCGTATGGACGCGCCGCAACAACATTTTCCTGAGCTCGCCGCAACTTGGCAGCCGAAACCATTTTCATGGCTTTGGTTATCTGACCCGTATTTTTTACTGAAGCAATACGCTTTTTGATGCTTTTTAAACTTGGCATAACGGAATTCCGTCCTTGGTTTAGACTGTGAACTCTTTCTTGAACTCGTTAAGAGCGGCAATGAATTTAGCTTTCAGTTCATCATCCATCGCTTTCTTGTTTTTGAGCTCACCAACCAGCTCGCTTTTGCGGCTGTCAAAGAATGACATAAGCTCAGTTTCATAACGTCTCAGTACAGTCACTGGATACTCATCCAAGAAGCCCTGATTAGCAGCAAAGATAATCAGAATCTGCTTTTCATTGGAAAGCGGCTGGTATTGAGCCTGCTTGAGAATCTCAACAAGACGCTCACCACGAGCAAGCTGCATCTGAGTGGCCTTATCAAGATCTGAACCGAACTGGGCAAATGCTGCCATCTCACGATACTGGGCAAGGTCAAGACGGAGAGTACCGGCAACCTGCTTCATCGATTTAGTTTGAGCGGAACCACCGACTCGCGATACGGAGATACCGACGTTAATCGCCGGACGAACACCTGAGTAGAAGAGGTCGGATTCAAGGAAGATCTGCCCGTCAGTAATCGAGATTACGTTGGTCGGAATGTAAGCAGATACGTCGCCAGCCTGGGTCTCAATGATCGGTAATGCAGTCAGCGAGCCTGCGCCTAATTCGTCGGAAACTTTGCAGGCACGCTCAAGAAGACGGCTATGGAGATAGAAAACGTCTCCTGGATACGCCTCACGTCCTGGCGGACGGCGAAGAAGCAGTGAAAGCTGACGGTAGGCAACTGCCTGCTTGGAAAGATCGTCATAGACGATAAGAGCATGCTTGCCGCTGTCGCGGAAGAACTCGCCCATGGTGACACCGGTATAAGGGGCGATGAACTGAAGCGGTGCCGGCTCGGAAGCAGTAGCAGCAACAACGATGGTATAATCCATAGCGCCATGCTCTGTCAGCTTGGAGACAACCTGGGCAACAGTGGAACGTTTCTGACCGATAGCAACGTAAATACAGACAACATCGCCACCCTTCTGGTTGATGATGGTGTCCATGGCGACAGCAGTCTTGCCTGTCTGACGGTCACCAATGATTAGCTCACGCTGACCCCGCCCGATTGGCACCATAGAGTCAATAGCTTTAAGACCGGTCTGCATCGGCTCATGAACAGATTTACGCTGAACAATACCAGGAGCCTTAATCTCGACCTTGCTGAAGGTGTCGGTATTGATCGGACCTTTACCATCAATCGGCTGGCCGATAGCGTCAACTACCCGGCCAATAAGTGCCCGACCGACGGGAACCTCAACGATTCTTCCGGTGCGCTTGACTGTAGAGCCTTCCTTGATATTCTCGTTGTCTTCACCAAAAATTGCGGCGCCGACATTGTCTTCTTCAAGGTTCAGCACCATTCCTGAAAGGCCGCCCGGGAAGTCAAGCAGTTCGCCTTGCATTGCCTTGTCAAGTCCATGAATGCGGGCAATACCGTCACCAACAGAGATGATGGTACCTGTTTCGGCAACTTCAACATCCTTGCCGTAACCCTTGATCTGCTTCTTAATTATTTCGCTGATTTCTTCGGCTCTGATTTCCATAGGATCATCTCACCCCTTCTGTAATATAGCTTCAATTCTGGTCAACTGTGTTTTAACGCTTCCATCAAGAACTTTATCGCCTATTTTGGTAATCAGGCCACCAATCAGCGTAGGATCAATTTCTACTGTCAATATAACCTTCTTGCCGGTACTCTTTTCCAGAGCAGCTTTGATCTCAGTTATACGTGCGTCATCCAGCGGCAGAGCCGAAGTAATGAGCGGGCGGACAACTCCTGAGAGCTCATCAGCAAGAACACTGTAACTAGAGAAAATCGCCGGCAAGCACGACATCCGGTTCCGCTCCTGAAGCAAAAGCAGAAAGTTACGGACTGACCCTGACAGAGAAAGCTTATCGGCAACATCCCGCAAGATCTCCAACTTGGCTTCAATGCCGTATGCCGGATTTGAAAGGAGTGAACCGAGTTCAGCGTGTGCTGAAAAGAGGTCTGCTACTCCGGCAAGATCACCATGAAATTTTTCCACTGCCCCTTCTTCAGCCGCAAGCTGAACAAGAGCCTTGGCGTAACGTCGTGCTATTGCGTTCGCGCTCAATGTAATTCCACCACCTTGGTAAGATATTCTCCAACCAGCCTATCCTGATCATCTGCACGCAGAGCCGACTTGAGGGTCTGCTCAGCGATTTGAACAGCAAGCCGTGAAGCCTCTTCACGGAGTTCCGTCCTGGCTCTGACGATCTCCAGATCAGCCATAGTTGTAGCCTGATCCTTTATCTTCACGGCAGCAATTTTAGCCTCGGCAACAATCCTGGCTTTCTCTGCAAGCCCGTCTTCGCGGATAACTTTCTGTAGCTCTTCTGCTTCTTTGTTTGCCTGGGCAAGCCGTGCACTGTACTCGGCAAACTTCTTCTCTGCAGCAGCTTTCATTTCGTCAGCTTCGCGAAGAGCCTTGTCAATACCTGCCTGACGGTCTGCGAGCGCCTTTTTCATATCAGCTTTCTTGACTGCCCAGACCATGATAAGGACAAGTGCTGCAAAATCGATGCAACGCCACATAAAGTCTTTCCACTGTGCAGCTCCACCGTGTCCTTCGCCATGTGCGCCGCCTTCACCTCCTGACGCAAAACCGAATGACACGAGAGCAATAACCAGCAGCAACTGAATCCCGGCAATAGCGGCCGGCTTGCGCAAAATCTCCATACAGCGCTTCATATTACAAGCTCCTCCCGAGAACTTTTTCGCAAATATCAATCGAAAGCATTTTTGCCTGCTCCTGAAGAATAACCCTTGCGTCAGCAGCTTCTTTCGCCACTCTTGCCTTGATAGTAGCAAGTGTCGTCGCAGCATCTTTGCGAGCAGACTCTAGAATTGCAGCCTCTTCCACCTGGGCTTCTTTCACCAGTGCGCCGCGCTCATCTGCAGCACCACTCTTCATTCCTTTGAGACGGGCTTCGTACTCGGCCATTTTTGCCTGAACATCCTGATCAACGCTTTCAGCCTTGTTCCGTGCAGCAGTTATCTTCCCTTGTCGCTCCGCAAGAACTTTTCTTATCGGCTTGTAAAGAAGAACATTCAGGACTGCAAGCAGAACCAAGAAATTGATCAACTGAATTACAAACGCTAAATCTATATTAATCACGCTTCCACCTCTCGCCGGGCAAGTTGTATACTGTATACACGAAGCTTATGGGCAAACGCCCTAGAAGCAAAACATGAAATAGCTACCATACCACTATTTTCGTGTCAAGTTTTTTGATTGATTATTTATTTCTGTGATTCAGATTCCGAGCAGTTCGATAACCCTGGAAAGCTCTTCACGGCCGCTGTAGCTGATTTCTATCTTGCCACAGCGTCCACCTGTTTTAATTTCAACTTTTGTCCGAAATCTTTTTTTCAGCAATTCGATCACCTCGACATATTCCAGGTCCTGTCCTTTGGATTTTTTCGGCAATGGATTTTTCAGTCTCTTCACTAACGCTTCGGCGCCACGGACACTCAGATGCTTTTTAAGAATCTCTTCACGAGCTTTGCGGAGCATTTCAGGGTGTTCAAGTGCAAGTAGTGCTCTGGCGTGCCCCATCGAAAGACGTTCTTCCACAAGGTCTCGTTGAATCTCTTCTGGTAGCTTGAGGAGCCTGAGTGAGTTAGCAACCGTTGAACGATCCTTGCCGACTCTTTTGGCCATCTCTTCCTGAGACAGATCAATCTTCTCCATTAGCGAGCGATATGCATTGGCCTCTTCTATTGCATTTAGATCTTCTCGCTGGATATTCTCAATCAGCGCCATCTCAAGAGCAGTGTTCTCTGAAACATCCTGAATTACGACTGGGACTTCATGGAGACCCGCTTTCTGGGCCGCACGCCAGCGCCGCTCTCCGGCAATGATCTCATAATGGTTGGCTTTCCTGATGACAACAAGAGGCTGAATCACCCCTTGTTCCCTTATGGAAGCGGCCAGCTCTTCGAGTTTTTCTGACGTAAATGTTTTTCTTGGCTGGGCCCTGTTCGGCTTTATATCCTCAATTGGGCAGATAAAATAGCTGGTATGCTCCTTCGCCATTACCGGAAGAAGCGCCCCCATCCCTTTACCGAGACCGGTTTTTTTAACCATTTACCCCTCCTCCACGCTCGACCAGCTCCCTTGCCAGTTCCAGATATGCAACTGCACCTCGAGATGTTATGTCATAAAGGATGATCGGTTTCCCATGACTGGGGGCCTCCGAAAGCCTTACATTTCTCGGGATTACTGTTCTGAAAACCTTGTTTCCGAAATGCGTTCGCACTTCCTCTTCAACCTGCCTGGAAAGATTGTTCCTGCCGTCAAACATTGTCAGCAGTATCCCCTCAATCTGCAAACCAGGATTCAGCCCTTTCTGAATAAGGGCGATGGTTCTGACAATCTGAGAAAGTCCTTCCATCGCATAAAATTCTGTTTGCAACGGAATTATCACCCTGTCTGCGGCTGTCATCGCGTTGATAGTCAGGAGGCCTAGAGACGGTGGACAGTCGATAATTATGAAATCATACAAAGTTCTTAGCGGGTGGAGAATTTTCTTGAGTTTATTTTCTCGATCAGTTAGCTCAACCAACTCAAGTTCGGCACCGGCAAGATCCGGAGTAGCCGGGATGATATGCAGTGTTTTGAGCTCTGTCTCAAGGATCATCCCTGCTGGTTCTTCATCATTTATAATCAGATCGTAAACGCTGCTGGTCAGCCCGTTTTTATCGACCCCCACTCCACTGGTGGCATTACCCTGCGGATCGATATCGACAAGGAGAACTCGCTTTTCTGCTGCGGCAAGCGAAGACGCGAGATTTACAGACGTAGTTGTCTTGCCGACGCCACCCTTCTGATTGGCAATGCAGATAATTCGGGACATAGTGAGAGTTCCTCAGCTTAACTATTACTCAATGACATTAAAAAGATGCAAATTAGCACAAATGCCTTCAGCTGAAAAGTTTTTTCGGGAAGGTGAAACCCCGGGTCTGAATCATGACCAGACCGGTAACAGCTACTAATTGTGCCAACCTATGCATATAGTCGCCAGAGGATAATTGTTTTATTGCCTGTCACAAGATCGTATAGAGGTTATTGGGAAGGGACAACTGAAAGACAGAGACTCACTTCACAAGCGAAGATTAATCGCAATAATCAAGTAAGGAGTGCCACTAAGGAAAGGCTCCAGTAGTTTCCAGAACCTTGCTTGATCGCATATGAAATTATTTTGTCGGGGTGAAGTCTACAAGACCGAATCCGTATCTTGAGTGTTGAGAAGCATGAGTGTTCGGGTAGAGAGTGAAGAGCCAACCCTTGAACACTTCATTACCATTTTCGGTGATATGAACCTGTACAGCCGGGTTTTTGGGTGAATTTGAGCTTGAGGTGAGCGTTGTTCCATCCATTATGAAGTGCGGGAGAAAACTTTCAACCTTAATAACGAGATTTGTGCCGTTTACTTTCATTGCCTTACCAACTTCTATAACAACAAACCCTTCCTTATTCTGCTCCTTGTCCATGATACTGATTTTTACAGACTTCCATTTCCCTTTTACATTGTCAGGAATCGATACTTCTGTCTGCTTTCTTATAATCGTATCCTGTGCCGGAACCTCAGTTTGATGCGATTTCTTCGGCTCTTCTTTCTTGCTGCAGCCAAACGTAAAAGCTGACAGGCATATCAACCCCGTAAAAAATAACCGGACCAGCTTTTTTACCATGATACTCCCTGGAATATAAATGGCGGAGAGAAAGGGATTCGAACCCTTGATACCGGTTTCCCAGTATACTCGCTTAGCAGGCGAGCGCCTTCGACCTACTCGGCCATCTCTCCGTGAATCTATATAGCGTGCTGAATAAACACACCGCTACTATTCTCAACTGGACTGTCACTGAAAAAAAATATTTGGCGGAAGAGGTAGGATTCGAACCCACGTAACGTTAGTTAAACGGTTTTCAAGACCGCCGCCTTCAACCACTCGGCCACTCTTCCGTATTTAATTTTAAGCTACTATTTTCTCAAGTCCGCCCATATATGGACGAAGCGCCTGCGGGATAACTACTGATCCATCCCCTTGCTGGCAATTCTCCAGAATTGCCACCACTGTCCTGCCAACTGCAAGCCCGGAGCCATTCAATGTATGAACAAACTCAGGCTTTGACTTCTCATCCTCGCGAAACTTTATCCCTGCCCGCCTTGCCTGAAAATCCCCGAAATTGCTGCAGGAGGATATTTCCCTGTAAGTACTCTGCCCGGGCAGCCAGACCTCTATATCAAAAGTGCGGCAGGCTGAAAATCCTATATCAGCTGTACAAAGTTCAACAACCCTGTAGGGGAGTTCAAGCAGCCTCAAAACCTCTTCTGCGTTATCAAGAAGCTGATCCAGTTCCTTCATCGAGTCAGCCGGATGAACAAATTTAACCAGTTCGACCTTATTGAATTGATGCTGGCGAATCAGGCCGCGCGTATCCTTGCCGTATGAGCCGGCCTCTCTTCTGAAACAAGGCGTGTGTGCCGTATACGCAATCGGTAGATCGGCCCCTTTTAGAATCTCACCACGGTGGATATTTGTAACCGGAACTTCTGCCGTCGGGATCAGGAAATAATCAACCCCTTCCAGATGGAAGAGGTCGTCTTCAAACTTGGGGAGCTGACCGGTTCCGGTCATACTTTCCCTGTTTACCATAAAAGGTGGCAGCATTTCAATATAATTATGTCTGGTTGTATGCAGATCGAGCATGAAATTAATGAGAGCCCGCTCCAGCCTTGCACCAGCTCCCTTGTAAAGGGTGAATCGCGCACCGGTAATTTTGGCACCCCTTTCAAAATCCAGAATATTAAGTGCCTCGCCGATTTCCCAGTGAGGCCTTGCCTGAAAGGACATTTGCGGGATTTCACCCCAGAGCTTCACTTCCCTATTATCTGACTCATTTGCGCCTGGAGGTGTTTCGGTTGAGGGGATATTGGGAACTGTCAGCATGAACTGTTCAAGCGAATCTTCTACCTCTTTAAGCTTATCATCAAGCCCCTTTATCCGCTGGGAGACCTCACGCATCTCCGCAATCTGACCCTGAACCTGGCTTTTGTCTTTCACTCGGCTGATTTCGTCAGAGACTCTGTTTCTAAGCGCCTTCAGTGTTTCAGTTTCCTGTTGAAGAGATCTTCTACTTTCATCAAGGTCCCTGAAACCGGCAAGTGATATACTGGCGCCGCGACTTTTAAGACGGGTTTCTACACTTTCCAGATTTTCACGAATGTACCGTATGTCAAGCATTTTCAAATCCTTTGCTAATTGGTAGATAAGGTTTTATCTTGTAGCACTTGCTAAAAGCATAGTCAACCATCTGACGAAAGGGCATTGCCTTATGAACTGGATTATTACCGCTTTACTGCTACTATTTTTGCCCCATCTAGCCATGACAGAACCTCTTAATATCACTGCAGTCGGCGACATCATGCTCGCCGGATCCGGTGAAAAGGCTTACAAAAAATACGGTTACGACTACCCATTTGACTTAACCAGGGAGATCCTGAAGCAGGGAGACCTTGTTATCGGAAACCTTGAATCTCCAATCACCACATCAGCCGAAAAACTTATTACCAAGACGTTTCGCTTTAAAGCCGACCCAAAGGCCGCTGAAGCGATTAAAAATGCCGGTTTTACCCATCTCTCCCTTGCCAACAATCACATTCTCGACTTTGGCTCCAGGGGGTTAAAAGATACGATCGAGATTCTAGATAGCAAAGCTATTTCCCATGCTGGCGCCGGTCAGGACTTGTTTTCGGCAAGGATGTCGGACGTAACTTCCATTAGGGGCATCAAAATTGCTTTTCTCGCCTACTCCCTCACCTACCCAAAAGAGTTCTTTGCCGGAGCGGAAAGGGCAGGGACTGCTCCAGGTTACGCTTCTCTCTTTACTGCCGACATTGAGCAAGCAAAAAAAAATGCTGACTGCGTCATTGTTTCCTTCCACTGGGGAGGAGAAGGGCTCGACAAGCCTAAGCCTTACCAGGTGAAGATTGCACACAAGGCAATTGATGCAGGTGCAGACATTGTAATAGGCCATCATCCCCACGTCCTTCAAGGAGTGGAACAGTATGAAAACGGGGTCATATTCTACAGTCTGGGGAATTTTACCTTTGGCAGCATGAGCAGAAGTTCAAAGCGAAGCATGATCGCAAGAATCCTGTTTGACGGCGGCGTAAAAGAGGTCGAGGTTATCCCACTGAACGTACTTAACAGCGAAGTTGGTTTCCAGCCAAAACCGCTCTCAGGCAAGCCGGCTGAAAGGGCGGTGAAAGCTGTAGATACCATGTCAGCTATAATGGGAAGCAGAATTGCCGCGGTGAATGGCCGTTACCTGCTCCAGCGGAACGATGACGAGTAATATTTCAATTGTGCCCATACTCTTCCAGCAACTGCTTGACTTCATCATCACTTATCTCGGGCAGGACAAATGCCCCTTCTCTGTCTTTTCTTAACCTGCTGATCCCGGGGTGATTGTTTTCAAGAGCCCGCAGCTCCTGTGACTGCCGCTTGACAACCTTCAGCAGTCTTCTGTTTTCATCTTCAAGATCGTACCTCTCTATCGCCGTTTTTATTGATTGTTTCAGCTCCAGACTATTCCACGGTTTCGTGAAGAAGCGGTAAATTTCGCCATTGTTGACGGCCCTCATGGTGGCATCGATACTGGCGTGACCGGTGAGCATCATCCTTACACTTGTAGGTGAGATCTCCTTTGCCGCTGCCAGGAATGACGCCCCGTCCATACCTGGCATCCGCTCATCTGAGATAATTACCTTGAAAGTCTGCCCGGCTACAAAGTTTAACGCCTCCTCGCCGTTTAATGCCGTAACAATATCATACGGCTCATCCGCAAACTCCCGTATCAAGGCGGAAAGGACATTCTGTTCATCATCAACCAGCAAAATAGAACTGTTCATAAAACCTCCCATAGCTAATTTCCCAGCGGCAAACGCACAGTAAACGTTGTTCCTCTGCCAACTTCACTCTCAACGTCAATTGTACCACCATGACTCTGCACAATCTCATAACTGATTGCCAACCCAAGGCCGGTGCCGGTGCCAATCTCTTTAGTAGTGAAAAATGGCTCAAAAATCCTGTCAAGATTCTCTGCAGGGATACCGCCACCGGTATCGCTTACTGAGATGGAGACGCTCTCGTCATTAAATCTTGTAGCAACCTTTATTACTCCATGCTGCTCGATTGCGTGGGCCGCATTCACCAGGAAATTGAGGAACACCTGTCCGAGCTGTTGCGGATAACAGTTTATCGTCGGCAACTCGCCAAAATCCCGCTCCAGAGTCACCTTGTACTTCAGCTCGTTCCAGGCAATGCTGATCGCCCGTTCCAGACATTCATTGATATTTGCCGGCTCCTTCTCGGCAAGATCAGTACGCGAGAAACCTTTCAAATTTTGAACTATCGTCCTGACCCTGGCCGCGCCGTCGTTGGACTCGGCGACAAGTGCCGGGATATCATCAAGCAAATAGTCGATCTTTAGTCTTTTCCTGGCTTCGGCAAGCATCCCTACCGCTTCCGGATCGGAGACCCCTTTTAACACCTCATCCTGAACTGCCATGAACTGGCTCAATCGCCTGGCGTACTTGCCCAGCGTCTCTAGGTTGCTTGAAATAAACCCCATGGGATTATTTATTTCATGTGCGACGCCTGCTGCAAGCTGACCGATCGACGCCATCTTCTCTTGTTGTACAAGCCGATGATGCGTCGTCTTGAGCTTTTCATAAGCCGCACCAAGCTCTTCATAAACTTTCTTTATTGCCGTCATATCGTGTAACGCTATGACAGCTCCGTTTTTATCTGCATAATTATACCAGTTGACCGTAAACCATCTGCCGGAGCTTTCGTGATAAAGCTCCTGAGAACTGCTGTGCTGGCTTCCCAGATTAAGCCCACAAGAAGCAAGCAACTTCAGCCAGTCAAGGCCAAGCAGATCCTTATAAACATCAACCCTGGCAAACTGCAGCAGCGCCTTGTTGCACCTTAGCAGGCAGCCATCTTCGCCAACCAGCATGATAATATCGTCAATACAGTCCATTGTCTGTTCCCACTGTATTTTCGCATGCCTTACCTGCTGAAAGAGATTGGAGAGCTGCTCGTGCTTGGCCATCAACTCGGCCGTGCGCTGGTGGACGCGATCCTCCATCTCGGCATTGACTGCCATAAGGGAGAGTTGTAGCTGCCTGATTGAGAGATGGGTCTTAACCCTGGCAAGGACTTCTTCTT
Organism: uncultured delta proteobacterium; assembly: GCA_963787125.1. Lineage (GTDB taxonomy): Bacteria > Desulfobacterota > Desulfuromonadia > Geobacterales > DSM-12255 > VEOV01. The sequence goes on along the minus strand of CAWBBV010000001.1, from coordinate 700,296 downwards.
TTTCATAAGGCTTTGAGATGTAGTCAACACCTCCGGCCTCAAACCCCTTAACCTTTGTGGCTGTCTCATCCAGAGCGCTTATAAAAATCACCGGAATATCGGCAAGTGCATGAATAGCTTTCAGTTCTTTACAGGTCTGAAAGCCATCCATATCCGGCATGACAACATCAAGAAGAATCAGCTGTGGTAGAGTAGCCGCGGCGAGTTCAAGTGCCTTGAAACCGCTGTCAGCTTGCTCGATCTGGTAACCGGCTTCACTCAGAATGTCAGTGAGCTGCCGACGTGTCAGCGAGATATCGTCTACTATCAGGATATCCGCTCTATTTTCAGGAGGGGGAATGTTGCTCATCGTGATTTCTCTTTGATGTAATTTTATCAATCGAGATTAAGCATATCACAGATTACACAACTGTCATTTTTCAGTTTAAGTCCAATGGAAACTTCTGCAGCCGTTTATAATAGAAGCTCTGCCCATAGAGTACTGCCACGGGATTATGTCCGGTCACTCTGTCCTTGCAGACAAGTGTTGTCACCGGCGCTTTGGAATATTTATTAAAAAGCATATCGTGTCCCACACAGAGACCGACAATGATATTCATATCGGTTTCCGCCCGGTTGCAGAGTTCAGCCTGGGCAATCGGATTGCACGCGGGCTCGAAAGTATTCGGCCGTACCTTGTCATCTTCCGCGATACCGAGAGCGTTCTTGTCGATGCTGCCCGCCTTGCAACAGACGGTTAACGGCTCAAGACCTTGTGCAGTCAGAATTGCCGCCAGACTCTCAGTCTCCGCCAAAAGGCCGATACAGGTGGCAATACCGATCCTCTTCCACCCCATAAGCCTGGCAAGGGCAATTGTATCCTCGACCCTGGTCCAGCGGGCAGTTACAGTCGTGCTGCCAGGAACCTTCAGGTAGCAGAGCCCCTCAACCTTAGCGGCAACCATTGCCAACCGGGCATCCTCGCTGTCACTGGTGTACTCGGCAAAGGATTTTTCAATAATCTCGGCGCCGTGCCCTGTCGGGCAGTAGCCGGGGCGGGGCGGGGCAGTGGCGGGATCGCCACTCCAGCAGTTGGTTGTCCCTTTATTTGCCCAGACACTATTACAAGAACTGCATGAAAGCTTTTCGCTGTTTTCGGACATGATCCCTCCCGTTTTCAAGATCTCAATTAATTGTTCCTAACTCCTGAATCAACACATAAGGGCTGATGATAAGAGTGAGAAACTTCTTCCCCGGTTCCTTATCCCACGCTCCGATTTCTTCCGCAGTTGGCTTGCTGACCGTACCGGCAGCTATCCAGGCAGCCAACATCACTGAATCATCGGCTGCAATCCTCTCACCGGCTTCGGCCAGATCAAGTGCCGCTGCAACAGTTATCAGCGCCCCCCGCTCAAGATTAGGTTTCAGCCACTGCCACTGGGCCTCATCAATATTCAGCGCAAGTTCATCTCTGGTTTTTATAGCTTCCATATTCTCCTTGAATAGCCTATTGACAACGGCTTGCATCTATTCGACTGCGCACGCGAAGTAATCAGAGCAGCCCCACTGCCGCTCCAGTCATTTTTTATTCAGATACTCCCCCAGCTCCCCGCGCGCATGCACATCATCATGACAATGAGAGCAGAGATTTTCCCAGTTTGAGCCGTCCGGAGAATTATTGTTATGATTACCGTCGCGATGATGCACCGTAAGGAGGTGAACATTGCTCTGGTCAAACTCCCTGGCACATCTGGCACAGATGAGCCCGAACATTCTCAGGGATTTCTGGCGGTAATTGCCGTTATCATCAATTGCCGCCCGCATGCTGCGCAGCTTCGCGGCGATCTCCTCCTCTGTCGGTAACTTGACACTTACCGGCCTTCGCGGTTTCATTTTGTTTCTCCCATAAATCTACCCGTCTTCTCAAGAAACTCCTTGACAAGGCGATAGGTAAGTCCCCATAACACCGGCTTATCGTCATAGGGAAGCCGGATGCAGGGGCTTTCAAAGCGATCCCCGGCAAAGGTAAAGGCGTGCATGCCCTGACGGACAGGATCGGTCAGCTCTTCGATTGTGAGCCAGAAGACGTCTTTGACCTCCTCGCTGAGCGTAAATTCAACGTTTTCCTCTAAAACTCCGTAAACAAAACAGGAAAGCAGCACCGGCAGATGTGTGCCGTCAAGATCCGATAGCCTGCCGAGATATTCAGCTTTGCCCAGATCAACTCCGAGTTCCTCCATTGTCTCCCGTTCCGCCGCATGACGGGTATCAACATCACTTTTCTCGACCTTCCCTCCGGGAAAACCGATATTCCCGGACCAAGGGTCACCCGGATGCGTGGCACGTTCGATAAAAAGTATCCGGCAGCTCTCACAGCTTCTCTCAATCAACAGTGCAACCGCTGCTTTTCTATGCCCGGGGATGTCACGGATGACCGGCCTGGGATGCTTGATAAGATAGGAAATCTCTTCAAAAATATTATCGCCGTTACATTTCATGTGGCCCTTGAAATACCGGCAGCAATCCACCGGCGGTTTACTCGTCAAACTTTTACATCCTATGCCATCTAAACCTTTACCCTGTCAAGGAACTTGACATAAATTCACCGCAAGGTTAGCTTTATCCCAGACTGATGACAGGAGGAGATCATGGCTGTTACCAAAACAAAAGTTTTCTTTTGGATATTCACCCCCTTTGCACTGAGTGCAGCGCTACTGGCAGGTTATCTCTGGGTTGCGCTCAACTGGAGCTACTCCAAGGGTGAACGTGCCGGCTACATACAGAAGTTTTCCGAAAAAGGGTGGTTGTTAAAGACCTGGGAAGGTGAGCTTACTCTCGTTGCCGTGCCGGGTTCAATGCCGGAAAAATTCTTCTTCACCGTCCGAACCGATGACCTCGCCAAAAGGATCAACACCTCGGTAGGCAGGCGAGTAGCGGTTGTTTATGAGCAGCACAAAGGTCTGCCGTCAAACTGGTTTGGTGATACAGAGTATTTCGTCAAAGAGATTAAGATACTGGAATAATTACAAAGTAAAGGAGACCGTCTCATCATGATCGGCATTTCACCACTATTCCGTGTTTCAGTTGTAGCTGTAGCGCTAGCACTTGCTACCTCGGCAGCTCAGGCTACAAGTATCGTTGCCATCAAAACCGGTGATGATATTTTCATCGGCGCTGACAGCAGGGTACTCATCGAAAAAGATGTCGCCATAAGCCAATGCAAATTCTCGAAAATCAGTGATGTCTACCTAGTTTTCTCTGGCATTCCTGCGCTTCCGGCCTCCAGCTTCAGCGCCTACACAATCGCTGAGCAAAGTTTTGCCGGTAAAGGGACTATCAGCGCCCGGCTTGATGCCTTTGACACCGCCGTTCAGGGGAAGCTGCAGGCGGCTTTTGAAAAACTCCGCACTACTGACGATAAACTTTTTTCCAGATGGTACACAGAAGATGTGCAAAACCGTATCGCCATGCAGGTTCTGGTCGCTGGAGCTGAAAAAAAGGGGACGGTTCTCGCCATGCTGGAGTACCGGATTACCAGCAAGAAAACTGAGCCGGTGAAGCTTGAGGCGATCAAGCAGAACATCGTGACCAAGCCTGGTTCGGACCAACCTAAAATTCTCTTTCTTGGCATGCAGGATGCCATCAATGCTCTCATGAAGAAGAAAGATTTTTTCAGCGATTTTGACGAAGTGAGAAACATCAACGAATGGATCCTGGCGGAAGCGACAGCTGAACCGCTGAAAGTAAGCGCTCCGGTGGACATTCTCAAGATCAGCCCGAAAAAGACCCAGTGGATCCAGCATAAGAGCCAGTGCCCGGAAATTGAAGAACCGCCGGCAAAGACAACTCCTAAAAAATAGTTGCAGGAGGTAACGGGGTGGAAAGACGACGTTTTTTACGACTACTTGGACTGTCTTCGCTATTCTGGAGTTTTCCTTTGCGGAATCTCTTTGCCGCTACCGGCCCGACCGTGGCCGTTGCCGATGGCATTGATGCTGCACAGATCACCAGAAATGCCATCAATGCACTCGGCGGCATGAAACGCTTTGTGAAGCCGGGCAATACCGTTGTCGTCAAGCCCAACATGGGGTGGGACAGGACTCCTGAGCTGGCAGCCAACACAAATCCGCTGGTAGTCAGGGCTGTTGTCGCAGAGTGCTTGCAGGCCGGGGCGAAAAAGGTCAAGGTATTTGACCGGACCTGTAATGATGAACGCCGCTGCTACAAAAACAGCGGCATCGAAGCTGCTTTAAAAGGTTTGAAAGGGGTAGAGGTTAAATACCTGGAAGAAGAGCGCTACAAAAAAGTCGCTCTCAATGGTAAAGCTCTGAAGGAGTGGGACCTTTACGGTGAAGCACTTTCAGCTGACGTTTATATTAATGTTCCGGTGCTGAAACACCACGGCCTTTCAAAACTGACCATCGGCATGAAAAACATCATGGGGATAATGGGGGGGAATCGCGGTTCAATCCATAAAAACATCGATGTTGCGCTTGCTGATATCAATGCTGTTTTCAAAACGCACCTGGTCGTTGTCGATGCAACCAGGATACTGATTGCCCATGGCCCGCAAGGTGGCGATATTAAAGATGTAAAAATCTTGAACAAAGTCATTGCCTCAACCGATATTGTTGCCGCAGACGCTTATGCCACCACCCTTTTCGGCCTGAAGCCTGAGGAGATTGCTGTGACTGTGGAAGCCTACAAAAGAGGGCTTGGCGAAATCAAAGTGGAACGGATGAAAATTCTCAAGGTCTGAAATTGACAGGTGCCCGGCATTATGAAGCTATCCGGTCTTTTCAGGTGGGATGAGCAGACAAAGGCGGTATTTTCGGACATCAGGAAATACATCGGCCCCGGCCTGCTGGTAACTGTCGGCTTCATCGATCCAGGCAACTGGGCGGCAAATGTCGCTGCCGGCTCCATCTACGGCTACAAACTCCTCTGGATGGTCTCCCTATCCACACTCATGCTGATTCTCCTGCAACACAACGCCGCCCATCTCGGCATCGTCACCGGCGAGTGCCTGTCCGAAGCGGCCACTCACCATCTACCGGCATTTATTTCACGGCCGATCCTCGGTTCAGCCTGCCTTGCCGCCTGCGCCACCGCCACTGCCGAGATTCTTGGCGGGGCAATCGCACTGCAAATGCTCTTTGGCCTACCGCTGAAAGTTGGTGCACTCCTGCTGCTTGCCCTTACCATCTGGCTGCTTTTCGGCACAGCCTACAAAAAGCTCGAACGCTTTATCATCGGCTTTGTTTCTCTTATCGGCTTATCCTTCATTTTTGAACTCTGGCTTGTGCCGACAGACTGGCATGCTGCGACGTTTGGCTGGATCACCCCCGCTTTCCCGGTCGGCTCGCTACCGATTATCATGAGCGTTCTCGGCGCGGTTGTCATGCCGCACAACCTCTTTCTCCACTCCGAGATTATCCAGAGCAGACAGTGGAATCTCGAAAGCGATGAAACGATCCGCTATCAGCTGAAATTCGAGTTTCTCGACACCCTCATATCAATGATTATCGGTTGGGGGATAAACAGCGCCATGATCCTCCTGGCAGCAGCGACTTTTTACGTCAATAGACTCAACATCACAGAGCTCGCGCAGGCTAAAGAGATGCTCCATCCGCTCCTGGGCAACAGCGCCGCGATTGTCTTTGCCCTGGCACTCCTGCTGGCCGGCATCGCTTCATCAATCACCGCCGGTATGGCCGGTGGAAGCATTTTCGCGGGAATTTTCGCCGAACCATTTAACAGCAGTGATCAACACACCAAAACCGGCATACTGCTGACTCTTGTTATCGGCGCTGCGGCAATCTTCTTTATTAACGACACGCTCAAAGGATTAATTTTCTCTCAGGTACTTCTCAGCATCCAGCTCCCCTGGACTATTTTTTTGCAGATCTATCTCACCTCGTCAACAAAAGTCATGGGGAGTCATGCAAACACCCTCTTTGGCGCAACTCTCCTCTGGGGAATTGCTGCCATTGTAACCTTCCTGAACATAATGCTGCTACTGGATTTCCTTAAGAACTGATAGTCGAAATTTCTTGCAGGAGTTGCACTGCGGGGGGGGTGTTGCAGGGTTCAGAAATATCTGACCCAGCTCACGCCGGCTTCGGTCCTGTTGTAATTGAAAGAGCGCTCCCAGAGAGTATGCAGGAGCAAACCTGAATTCTTGTACAGACTGAGATGCTGGTCAAGAGCCAGGTTGAAGTGCTGATGCTTTTCAATAACGTAGAAGAGTCCTGAGGATGACAGGTGGGCTTTCCACGTATCAGTGAGATTGGAGAGAACGCCGACCGTCGCTCCGCCGCCGAGCGCAGTTTTGTGCTCAAAATGGTCAGAAAGATTGATATCGGCTTCGGCCATGACGTAGCCGATGCTGTTGTTCATTCGAGGGATATCCCATGCCATCCCTCCGCCGGTGTCAAGGCGCATAAAAAGGCGGTCAGTGCCGTCGGCAAAAGTTTTACGATCGAAACCGCCGCTGACCTTCCACGAAAACGGCTGAAAAAAAAGGTCCCTCGGGGCGAGAGAAATTATGTCAACCGGGTGGAGACTCTGCAACTGGAATCGATGCTCCTGCGGATAGTAGCGACCGCTGACAGCAGCGAAATTGATTTGAGCACCCCTGGTGTATCCAGCATCAGGATCAAGAAGATCGTGATAGGCCGCCTGCCAGGTCAGCGACTGGTAAGGTTGGTCTCGACGCACTCCGGCGCCGAGAGAGACTTTCCCGGGTAGGTGCCCCTCTTCAGGCTGTGGCGGAACAGGCGTTTCGGCCGCCTTTTTGTCGCCTGTGCCAAGGCCGCTCCTTGCTTTAAGGATCGGCAGGAATTGGCTTTGAAATTCCTTCTGGGTCAAATCCTTGCGTGAAAAACGATACTGAAGGTATTCAGTCGCCAGATCGAGCACCTGACGGCGCTCTTCCAGAGGAGAGACTGAGCCTGCTTCGGTCGCGGCAGGAAGCTCTTGCATGGCAATAGCAAGCGCGGCCTTTTGAGCACTCTCGGTCTGCAGGGCGGCCAGGTGGCGGATGCGTGTCGCCTGGGAAGGGCGATAATTTACCTTATCGATCAAGCCGGCACGGCGAACAGTACTGATAGTGTCGGCCGGAATAACCCAGAAACTCCAGCGGTCCCAATACTCCTGAGAAAGCCTTAGCTCAGGCCGGGCGGCTTCCAAGAGGGAGAGCAGCATGAATGAGCAGTTTTCGTCAAAGAAGTAATACTCGGAAGAGATTCCCTGCAACTCCCAGATATGGAGCGCCATCCGCCGGACTTCATCAGGGGTCAGTTTAAGGCCGTACTCCCAGACATCGCGATGTTCCAGGTCATTGTATTCCTTGACTTTCTCATAGTAGGGCAAAATAGAGAAATAGCCTGGATAAAAGCCGAAGATCCCCTTGAAAGCAAAGAGAAATCCGTTTGTCTCGTTGGAATGAGCAGCATAGTTGACGGCATAGGAGAGCAGTTCATTCTGATAGGAGCTGCCGACTCGCAGCAGGGTGTGGCCGAACATGGAAGCCGGACCATTATTGTGGGCAGCCGGAAAGACCAGAACTGCCGAGCGTGGGTCTACCGCCTTGAGAGCTTCGTCAAGCTTGCCGCAGACAGGGTCAGGCAGGCGGCTTTTATCAATGCCGAGCCGGCTTTGCAGCAATTCAAACCGTGCCGGAAAACGGCAGCGAGGGTGCTCATCGCCGGCTTCTGCGCTGTCAAACAGACTGTTAATGGTTGCTGTCAATTCAGCTGCCGGGTCGGTTTTACCGTTTGTGGCCAGGAAAAAACGGCGATCGTCGATGATGCTTTCCTGCTTGTCACCTTTATGGCGGTAGTGAAGCAGGACATCCCACTCCCTTGACGTGCTGACCCCCAGGCTGCCTGCCTGATCCAGCAACCGTTGCTGGTAACTGGCAGCCGCTGCTGGGGAGACAAGGTTCGGCACTGTTCCCGTCAGGCTACAAAAAAGGTATACGGAGCTCAAGGCTCCGTATACCTTTAAAAAACGACTGCCATACAGAAACATTAATTGGTTACAGTCAGAGTATTGTCGATGATTTCAGCCATGACGACCTGGTTGGAGGTAAATACTTTTTCAAAATTACCCTGCAGTTTGGCAGCGAATTCAGCGCGCTTCTCGACCGGCACCTGAAGAAGTTCAGCAAAGGCATCAAGGTTTTCGCCACGGCCCTGGGCAATATCTTTTGCCAGGTTATCAATGTTAGTCTTGACGAACTGGTTTAACTGCTCGTTTTTCACCATTTTGGCCGGAGTTGTGCAGCCAAGTGTCCCGGAGGTAATACCGAAAGTCTGGTTGCCGAAAGTACCGTTCGTAGTAGCCTGCAGCGACTGCGAAGCGACAGAATCCGCTTTGCCCGCCCAGAGAGTTGAACCAAGACCACAGCCGGTGTTGTGGTCAGCATAGGCCGCACTGGCACACAGCACGGTTAAGGCAGCAGCTAACATAATTTTCTTCATAATTGATTCCCCCTTTACAACTAAATGGATTCCAACTGCTCAAATCTTACTTTACCTTGCAAGTTTGTCAACAATTATCCTGTCGAATTACTTTACAATCGTGATCCCGGCAATCAATTCTGCTACCCTGAGGCGGATAGTCGCATCGGCGAAGGAGCAGATATGCCCTCGGCCATTGGTCGACAACATCACTTTCGGCTCTCTGCCGGCGGCATAGAGCTGTTCGCCATGGTGAAACGGGACGATCTTATCATCCCTGTCATGAATTATAACCAATGGAGCGGTGACTGCACCGATCCGTTTTCCCGGGCTGTAAGCGTCGCTGAACAACAGTGCAAGCGGATACTGAAAAGGCCAGGTAATGAAGAAATCGGCCAGTTTTTCACGGGCGATCTGCTGGTACCCGAAAAAACTGCTGTCCAGGAGAAGCAGATCCAGCCGCTGGCGTTCCGGCGCTACTGCGGCCACATAAGTTGCCACCGAACCGCCGAGACTCTGACCGAGAATGGCGATCCGCGTCCTGTCGACTCCCGGAAGGGTGAGCAGATAATGAAATGCTGCCAGTCCGTCACGATGTACCCCGGCAAGATCCGCTGTTCCTGTCGAGCGGCCGTAACCGCGGCAGTCTACTATAAAAAGATTAAAACCTGCTTGCGCCAGCCAGAGAACGCCGTTGACATGGGTACTGAGATTACCGGCATTACCGTGAAAAACCAGGACTGTTCCTTTGGGATTGGTAGCGCTGAAGAACCAGCCATGGAGGGTTTCACCGTCACCGCTGGGGAAAAAGAGATCTCGTGGAGAAAAGCGCTCTGCGACAGGATTGGGAGAATGTTGGCGTTCGGGGTAGAACAACAGCGCTGAGCAGCCGACGGTTAGCAGCAATATTGAGCCGGCGAGCAGGTAACAGACCTGAACCATTAATTTTCTAAGGGGACTTCCCACTTTTTTACCGTTTGCTCCAAGCATATTCCCGATTGTTCCCGACTCTTCCCGAATGTTATCGATTGCCCTGCCGGAGGAGTTGCCACTCAGCCGGTTCATAGGCCGTAACTATTCTGGAATTATTAACTAATGTCAACACAACACTTACTCTTCAGCGAAGCTGCCCTCCGGGGGATTGTCGCCAGCTGGACCTTTCTTGAGATCATGCTCTTACGGGATAATCTCAAGTAGTCAAAATTTAAAGATTAGCTTGACACCCTCTCTTGGATTGTTACTGTATTTACTTGTCCAGCAAGGACTATTTCAAAAGAGGCGGTGAATAAATGAAACGATTCCTTTTAATGGCAATGATGGTGATTATTACTACCGCAACACTCACCGGCTGTTATGGCAAGTTTGCGTTAACCAGGAAAATTTATCAGGCCAACGGCCAGATCAGCGACAAATTTCTGCGCAGCGGCCTGACATGGGTGTTTGTAATTGTGCCGGTTTACGGAATCGCGGCTCTCGTCGATTTTGTCGCTTTCAACTCCATTGAGTTCTGGAGTGGCAGTAATCCGGTGGTCTCCGGAGAAAAGGATTTTCAGTATGTCAAAAACGATGACACCTTCAAGATTCACGCCCGCAAAGACGGCGGCATGATCGACTACACCATAAAGCACTACAATAAAAATGGTCTGGCAGATACAACCCTCATCAACTGGGATAGCACAAGCGGCAAGTCTGTCGTAACAACAGATAAAGACGGTCAGGCTCGCGCTTATGTGGTCAGTAAAGATGCTGATAAATACCGGATAGATCAGTACTCCGGCACAGCACTGGAAAACGTAACATTCTACACCCCAACCGGGGCAGGAACTGGGCGCTACGCTTCAGTCAGATAACTGAGAGATTTAGTTGACATAAAGCCGGCAGCTGGCAAATATTCCTGATGACGGCTTTTTATATCGAGGTATCAGATTCTGAGAAAATACCGTGCACATCGGATAGCACAACTTATCTTTTTTGCTCTCTTCATCATCCTTTTCCTGATGACGGAGTACCGGGGGAGCGACCGGATCATTGCCGCGGTCAACGGTTTTTTCCGCGCCGACCCGTTGACCAGCCTCAGCACGCTTTTGGCGGCAAAATCATGGCAACCGCTCCTCTTACCGGGAATGCTGACCCTCCTCTTTTCTCTGTTTCTCGGGAGATTTTTTTGCGGCTGGCTCTGCCCCCTGGGAACAATCCTCGACTTAATGACAAAGCGGATAAAAAAATCAACCTCACCGCTGCTGTTCAACAGGAGCCTGAAGTACTGGCTGCTCCTGCCGCTCCTTTCTGCCAGTCTTTTCAATCTTAACCTTGCCGGTCTGCTCGATCCGATTGCCATCCTCCTGAGGGGGATGACCTTCTTTCTTCATCCGCTCCTTGGCGACACGGTACGCGGAACCTGGCGTGGGCTCTATCAGCTCGTCGGCGATCAGCGCGACAGCATAGCCCCTGCTTATCTGGCCATCTCCGGTTATCTGCTCCCCTTCCGCGAAGCCCTTTATCCGCTGGCCTTCACCTCTGCGGCCCTGTTGGCAGTCATTATTCTCCTCGAACGCTCCGGTGAGCGGAGCTGGTGCCGCCAGCTCTGTCCTCTCGGCACGCTGCTGGGAATTGCCGCCCGTTTCTCCCCCCTGGTCAGAACTCCGCCAGCCCCCTGCTCACCCTGCATGAAGTGTGCAGACGCCTGCCCATCCGGCTTCGACCGGGAACTGATGCAGAAAGAGGAGTGCTTCTCCTGCATGAGCTGCGTAGCCGCCTGTCCGGCCGACACGGTGCAGTTTTCCTTTGGTTTTCAGCCTGAAAAACCCGCCTTCATGGAACGCCGGGTCTTTCTTGGCGGGATTTTTTCCGGCTTTATGCTGGCAAGACTATTGCGCTTTCGTGATCCGGCAAAAGAGTCTAAGCTGCTCCGCCCCCCCGGCGTCAAGAATGAAGAGGATTTTCTCAAAAAGTGCGTCAGATGCGGTGAGTGCATGAAGGTCTGTCTGCGCAGCGCCCTTTATCCGGCGTTGTCACAGGCAGGTATTGAAGGTCTCTATACGCCGGTATTGATACCGAGACTCGGTTACTGCGAGTATAACTGCACCCTTTGCGGCCAGGTCTGCCCGACCGGGGCGATCCCCGATCTGCCGATCCCGGAGAAAAAACGGCAGGTTATCGGCAAGGCAATCTTCGACAAAAACCATTGCATTCCGTTCGCCCGGCGGATCGACTGCATTGTCTGCGAAGAACACTGCCCTATTCCACAAAAAGCGATCAGATCAGAGCTTGTCACCATGACCGGTTTCGATGACGTTCGCCGCCAGGTAAAAGCGCCCTACGTGGTGGAAGAGCTTTGTAACGGTTGCGGCATCTGCGAAAAGGTCTGCCCGCTCGAAGGGAAGTCTGGAATAGAGGTCTTTGCAGTCAAGGATCGGTCGCCGCTAAAGGAGCCGGCTGCAAACGGCAAAGGGTCTGAAGACCCCTATAAATAGGGGGTCGAGGAGTTATACATTATGACATTGGCAGATCTGCGGAAAATGTCGCGGCTGGAGAAGCCGGTAAACTGCACGGTTGTCGATGTTGTCAGCCTGCTTGTTCTGCTGCTTATCGGCTGGCTCGACTATATCACCGGCTACGAGTTCGGTTTTTTCATCTTCTACTTTATCCCGGTCTCTATCGCTGCCTGGTTCTGCGGCAAAAGTTCCGGTCTTTTTATCGCCTTTGCTTCCGCCTTCTGCTGGTATCTTTCCGACAAGTACACTTATCACCCCTATTCACAGGCTTTTTTTATTTACTGGGAGGTGTTCATGCGGCTCATCTCCTTCCTCACCACGGCTCTCACCGTATCCCGCATCAGAAGTATGCTCCTCAATGAAGAACGTCTCAATGCCCAGCTCAGGGCGGCTATGCAAGAGGTCAGAGAGTTGAAGGCTCGCATAGCTGATCCGGAAACTTTTAATCAATAAAACCGCTGAAGGGGGCTGCTCATGTTTGAATCGGCTGAACTGGGTCACAAAATTGACAAGGAACGCTACCGGCAGGAGGTGCCTGAGTTGCGCGAAGCACTGCTCAATGCCCAACTCGACCTGCTTGTCGCTGATTTCCCGGTAATTATCATCATTGGCGGAGTCGATGGCGCCGGCAAAGGAGAAACGGTCAACATCCTCAATGAATGGATGGACCCCCGCCATATCCAGACAAACGCCCTTGACACCCCTACCGATGAAGAGCTGGAGCGTCCTTACATGTGGCGTTTTTGGCGGGCTTTACCACCGAAGGGAAAGATCGGCATCTTTTTTGGCTCCTGGTACTCGGCACCGATCATCGATCATGTTACCGGCAAGACCAAAAACTCCGAACTTGACCAGTCCATGGAAAGGGTTATTCGTTTTGAAAAAATGCTCGCCGATGAGGGGGCCCTGATACTCAAGTTCTGGTTTCATCTGTCAGCAGATAGACAGCGCAAGCGCTTGAAGAGTCTGGAAAAGGACAAGGATACCCGCTGGCGGGTAACTAAAAGAGACTGGGCCGATTTCAAGCTGTATGACCGCTATCGGAGAAGCTCCGAGCACGCCCTCCGCCAGACAAGTACGGGAGAAGCTCCTTGGGCGATTGTCGAAGGGGAGGATGCCAACTATCGCAGCCTGACCGTGGGAAAAGCGGTACTCTCTGCTCTCAGGCAGCGACTTGACGCATCTGTAAAGAAATACCAATCAGTGACCCTGCCGCCACTGATTCCGGCAATAGACAATCTTCTCTTGATTCACGCTATTGACCTGACTAAAAGCATTTCCAAGAAAGAGTACGAGGATGAATTGGCTGAATATCAGCGCAAACTCGCTCTACTTACCCGCCACGATAATTTCCGGAATTTGTCGGTTGTTGCGCTCTTTGAAGGGAATGATGCCGCCGGCAAAGGGGGGAGTATTCGCCGGGTCACCTCAGCCCTTGATGCGCGCCAGTACCGGATAATTCCTGTGGCAGCTCCGACCGAAGACGAGCGGGCGCAGCCATATCTCTGGCGATTCTGGCGACACCTCCCGAGACAAGGGAAATTCGCCATCTTTGATCGTTCCTGGTATGGGCGGGTTCTGGTTGAACGCATCGAAGGTTTCTGCTCGCAGGCCGACTGGATGCGTGCTTATGGTGAGATCAACGACTTTGAAGAGCAGCTGGTTCGCAACAAGACCGTGATAGTCAAGTACTGGTTGACCATCAGCAAGAATGAGCAGCTAAAGCGCTTTGAAGAGCGGGAGAGCACCGGTTTCAAACGGTTCAAAATAACTGCCGAGGACTGGCGCAACCGGGAAAAGTGGGAAGAGTACGAAATAGCAATCTGTGACATGATCGACCGGACGAGCACTGAAATTGCGCCCTGGACGCTGGTTGAGGCCAATGACAAATACTACGCCCGGATCAAGGTCATGAAAACCCTCTGCAAGGCCATCGAGAAGGCGCTTTAGAAGGTTGCTATTTCATGATTTTTTCAGCAGATCGACAATTTTGGAGTAAAGTTCTTCGCCGTCATCAGCTTTGACGGTTTCGCCATCTACCACGGCAATGGGCATTTTCCCGCATGGCCCGCACTTCTTAATACAATCCTTGCGCTTTATGTTCCAATCCGGATGGTTCTCTTTCAGCTTCTTGAACACCTTCCCAACACCTTTGTTCTGTTCACAGAAACGTATCTTCATGGTCATCTCTCCTGGCAATTCAGCTGTTAAATCTATGTAGTCTCTTGCGAATCATTAAAGTCATGTTACAATTTTGTGACACTTCGTAAACATTGGCATTAATGCCATTTTCTGCATTGCAGCAACGCCTGCTTATAGGATAGTTTACACGAAAATTGTCACAATTGGATCAATTTATGATGGTACATTTTATCCGCCATGCTCAAGCCATTGAGCGTTCGGCTGATCTGCTCGATGAACAGCGTAATCTCACCTGCCGCGGACGGAAAAGATTCCGACAGGTTGCGGCCTGCCTGAAAAAAATGGCGATCGATCCCGACTTCATAATTTCCAGTCCCCTGATCAGGGCTGTGCAGACAGCTGAAATTCTCGCCGAAACAATCAGATTCAATGGTGAACTCCAAATTTTTCCTGGCCTGGCTGACGGACCCGACATGGCAACACTCGGCAATCTTCTGCGAACAAGAAGCTCAGCGAGCGAAATAGTTATTGTCGGTCACGAGCCGGAACTTGGAGAGGTTGTCAGAACCCTCCTCCGGCTAACCCCACCCTGCAACCTCTCCAAAGGATGCGTAGTGTCTATTGATATCTCGATCAATAAATCAGGACTCTCCGGTGAGTTGTCCAGCTTGATCAGCGGGAGTGGCAAGGCGATCCGTAAACAGTCTGAGGCCTTGGAACGTTTATTTGGCAAAAATCATAGCTACTTACAGGAGTTTACACCATGAGTTTAACAGCCAAAGAGCTGCAGCAGATCAGGGGCATTGGTGAGGTACTGGCGCTGCGCCTGCTTGAAGCCGGGCATGACACTTTTAAAAAGATCGTCAAGCTTGGCGACGGTGGTCTCAGAAAAATCAAGGGACTCAACCCGAAAACTATCCCCGACATCCTCGAACAGGCTGCCAGCTTCGCGGGTAGCAACAATAACGAGCGTGATCTCAGGGCGGCCGCGCTTAAAGATTCACTCCAGGGGTTACGCTTGTCAGTGCAGGAGTTGACCAGAGCGGCAAAAGACCGCTTCAGTGAAGAGCTTGCCGGCAAGCCCGGTAAAAAGCTCACCGAAACTCTTGTTCGCTTTATCGAGGCGCTGGAGAGTGTGGAAGAAAACACCGGCAAAAAGCTCAAGCGATCCGGTAAAGTCGTTAAAAAGGCCGAGGAGCAACTTGAAGGGCTTGCCGAAGCCGGACTGAAGGAGCTGCGCACAGGCTTGAAAAAAGCACGAAAAGCACTTCAGAGGGTACATGCATGATGCTGCACCGTGAACTTGAGCGCTACCCCGGCAGACTCATCGCTGTCGAAGGACTGGATGGTTCAGGAAAATCTACCCAGCTCTATCTCCTCAAACGCTGGCTGGAGATGAAGGGGCTAAAGGTTTTTTTCACCGAGTGGAATTCATCCCTGCTGATCAAAAAGGCTACCAGCAAGGGGAAGAAACGCCAACTCCTTACGCCGACAACCTTCAGCCTGATTCACTGCACCGATTTTGCCGATCGCTACGAGCGGCAGATCCTGCCGCTTTTGAAAGCGGGTTATCTGGTGCTCTGTGACCGTTACATCTATACCGCCTTTGCCCGTGACACTGTTCGGGGTTGTTCCCAATCCTGGCTCCAGAATCTTTACGGTTTTGCCTGCCACCCGGATATCACTCTTTTCTTCAATACCCCGCTCAAGATTGCGCTCGGCAGAATTCTGAGCGGCAGACCGCAGCTAAAATACCATGAAGCAGGAATGGATCTTGGTCTATCCAACGATCCGTATGAAAGTTTCCGGCTTTTTCAGGGGAAGATTTATGAAGAGTATCTTTCGCTGCGCGATCGCTTCAGTTTTATCGAGGTAGATGGTTCGTCTCCCATAGAAACACAACAGCAGACGGTGAGAGATATCATTGCCACAAAGATTGATCTGCCGCGTTATCGTTCAAGGACAATAGGATAAGGGTTTATGCAATTTTACGGAGATGGTATCCCCGGAATTAATCCGGAAGAGTTGACCGGTCGCCTGATTGTCATCGAAGGGGCCGACGGCTCCGGACGCTCCACTCAGATGGAGCTTCTGCGTGATGCCCTGGAAAACAAGGGGCATGCCACGGTAAACGTGGGACTGCGGCGCTCGACACTGGTTTCCGATGAGCTGAAAGAAGCCAAGCAGGGGAATGTGCTGGGGGAGATAACCCGCAGCCTTTTCTATGCAACCGATTTTGCCGATCAACTGGAGAACCGGATCATTCCGGCACTAAAAGCCGGTTTTATTGTGCTGGCAGATCGATATATCTATACTCTCATGGCCAGGGATATCGTCCGGGGCGCCGACCGGGACTGGGTCCGCTCTCTCTACGGCATTGCTCTGGTTCCTGATCTGGTGGTTTATGTCAAGGTCAGCCCGACTCAGTTAGTCGAGCGAAATCTGCGTAAAAATGCAACTCTGGACTACTGGGAATCAGGGATGGACCTGGGATTTTCCCGCGACAGTTTTGACAGCTTCATCCGCTACCAACGTCTCATCCAGAAAGAGTTTGCCCTGATGGAGTCCGAGTACGACTTTGCAATGGTTAATGGCAACCTGTCAGTAAAGGCCGTGGCGCGAGAAATCAGCAGCCGGGTTGCTGACAGCCTGGGGATATAGGAATGGAAAAAAAGAAAGAATCCCGCCATCTACTACTGCAACACGAACTCGTCACCGAACTTAAGTCTCTGCGGGCGTCAGTACGCGAGACGGCCGAGGGCTTCATCCTCTGCAAAGAGGGGGAGGTAGAGGCACTGCTCGATTATCTGCTGAAAATGCCGCCGGTAAGACTTAAAACTATTGCGCGCACCTGGGTAAAAGAAATTCATGGCCTCAAAATTAAACCTGCCAAGGGACGTGTCAAGGATCTGAAAAAAATCGACGTTCTGTTGCATGATCTCCTCGACAGCGCTATTGAAGCCGACAATCCGGAACGGGCGCCTAAACCTGCCGGGAAAAAGACCAGGGCGGCAGCAGGCAACGATAAAAGCCTTTCAGCCGAGAAGAAGACTTCATGAGAAACGTGACTGCCGACACTCAAACCTGGCTTGCCGCCCGGGCTTTTTTGCTGGACCGCAGCGACGATTTTTTTCTCCAGCTAACCCTTAGCAGAGAGGCTTTCGAACCTGAAGCCCTCCATGACCTGCGGGTCTCCTCGCGCCGTCTGCGGGAAGGGATCGCTATCTTTGCCCACTGCTTCAGGAAACGCCAGCTCACCAGACTCCGCAAAGAGCTCAAGAGGCTGACTGACATGCTCGGAACAATCCGCAACACTGATGAAGCGCTCCTCTATTTCAACACCTTGTCGGAAACATCCACTGAGAGCTCAACTGCGGCTATCACCTCTATAGTCAGGGCTTTACAGGCGGAAAGGGTGACGGAAGAGCGCAAACTTAGGCGTGAACTGAAGAAAATTGATCCCGGCTCACTCCTTGGCAGGATCGATGAAATCTGCAGCAATCCGCGCATTTTCAACCCGAACGCCAGCAATCTTTTCCAGCCGGTCGGCGCGTATCTTCTTGAAGCCGTTACGGAACGGGAGAAGCCGCTGCTGGAGATCTACCCCGAGGCTCTAATGGAGGAGAATATCACTGCCCAGCACCGGCTGCGGATTGCCGTCAAGCGTTTCAGATACCGGCTGGAATTTCTGGCGCCCCTGGCTGCAGATAATTACAAGGATGTTTACAATTCAATCAAGGCTTACCAGGAAGTTCTCGGGCAGCTGCATGATCTGGATGTTTTCTGCAGCATGACCGGGAGGATGACAAGCGAGCCTTCGGCTGAGCCGCTGCTAAAAAATACCATCTCTGACCGCCGCCATCAGCTTTTCACTCAGTTCCTGCAACTCCAGGCTAGAGAGCCCCTGACTGAAATGGGCACGCGTGTAAGGGGTCTCCTGTGACAAATAATCGTCTGGCCGCCATTGATATCGGCACCAACTCCATTCGCAGCATTGTCGTTGAAGCTGAAAGTTCCGGGAAGTTCCGGGTTCTTGATGATGAAAAAGCCACAGTCCGCCTTGGCGAAGGGCTGCACAAAACCGGAGCGCTCTCGCTTGAAGCCTGCGCCCGGGCGATCACGGCACTTATCCGCCAGAAAAAGATCATTGACGGCTATGGTGTCCGGGAGATTGAGGCTGTTGCCACCAGTGCCGTGCGCAAGGCAACCAATGGCAAGGCGTTTATCGCTGCGGTCAAGGAACAGACCGGCATTGCAGTCAGTGTCATTGAGGGTGAGGAAGAAGCCGAACTTGCCGCCTTAAGCGCCTTCAATAACTTCGACATTGAGGATGCCCGGTACCTGCTGATAGATATCGGCGGCGGCAGTCTGGAATTGGTCACCACCGTCGGGCAACATGTTGAAGAGATTTTTTCCCTGGAGCTCGGGGCGGTATATCTGTCGGAAACCTTTCTCAATGTTGATCTATCTTCAGCAGAAGCTCACAACCGCCTGCGCCGCCATATCAGAAAAACCCTCAAGCAGACCTTTCCGGACGGCATGGCGACAATCAATGCGGTCATCGGCTCAGGGGGCACAGTAACCTCCATCGCTGCCATGCTTCTGGCCGGGCGCAAAGAGGGTTACGGCTCGGCCCATGGCTATGAAATCCTGCGCAGTGACGTAGTCCACCTGTTGGCAATGCTGCTGCGAAAAACGCTCAAAGAGCTCCGCGCCATTCCGGGCTTAAGTCCGGATCGTGCCGATATCATTGTAGCCGGAGTCATGGTCATCGATGAGCTGCTGGAGTTCTGCCAGACTAATCTTCTCAAGGTTAACGAGCGGGGGATACGGGAAGGGCTGATACTGCGCGGACTAAGGAAGCACGGCATGCTTGCGGCTATGGATGTGCCACGCTCCTGGCGCGAGTCCGTACTCGGTTTTGCCGCATCATGTCACTTCGACGCCAACCATGCGCTCCAGGTAGCGCATCTGGCGCAGCAGATCTTTAAAGCCCTTGCCAGGCCGTACAGCCTGGGGGAACGGGAAGGTCGGATTCTTGAAGCGGCGGCAATCCTCCATGACGTCGGCTATTTTATCAACTACTCCAGTCATCACAAACACTCCTACCACCTGATTCGCCACGCCGACCTTTTCGGCTTCACCCCTCGCGAGCGGGAATTGATCGCCAATGTTGCCCGGTACCATCGCAAGTCACTCCCTAAAAAAAAGCACGAGCAGTTCATGCGGCTAAGCGTAGCTGATCGCCTGCTTGTCTCAAGGCTAGGCGGCATTTTGAGACTGGCAGACGGTCTTGACCGGAGCCGCACCGGCATGGTCAGCATTGTCGAACCGCTCTTCTCCCCTTCCCGCCTCGTACTGCGCCTGCAAGGCAATGGCGATCTTGCCGTCGAGATCTATGGCGCTACCTCCAAAAGCGATCTTTTCAAGGAAGCGTTTGAGCTGAAGCTGGTTCTGGAACCGGTAATCAGCTGATTATTAAAAGTTCGGTGCACCGAATTTTTGTTAGTTGGCTGATATCATTCAACTTGTTATGCAGATTTTTCGCGTTTAGCGGAAAACCTGCCGATTTTTGCCCGATCACAAGCAGATCCTTACGTTTGCCTGAAATTAATGCCATCTTGTTTGTAAAAGCGAATAATGCCTAACGATGAGAGCTAAATAAAGATGTATATATCTTCATAAGCATAGAATACTGTTTACATTTTCTTCTTGTTGTGCGAAATATTCTCCACTAAATGCATTTAATCTGGAGAGCTTGCTTTCATGAGTGACAAGCGGCAGTTTGAAATAAAGTTTGAGGGGCGATTCGCCGACGGCCAGATGCTGCCCGTTGCTACCTTGACTCAAGTTCTTGGCGCTATGCAGCGAGCGGTTCATCTGCTTGCCATGCAGCATGAAAACATCTCCGTGCGGCTCCGCGAACGGCTAAGCAAAAACGTCGAAGCAAAATATCCTCTCCTCTGTTCACTCCCTAAACCAGGAAGTTATATCGTGCCGGTGGAGATCGGCGACCCTACCGTTACCTTGTTTGCAATCAACGATGTCGAATCTGTCGGCAAGCTCTTCTCGGATTGCTGCACCTTTATCTCATGCGGCGAACTTTCCGGGCTTACCGCTAAAATACCTGACAGTGCTCGTCGTGACCGCTTTATCGAGGCAATAAGGGCCATGACTCCCAGCATGGGGAGCGGTATCAAGGCCGGGATTTCGCAACCAACCGGGTCGTTCCATGTTTCGCTGGACACGCTGCACGAGCGTGGCAAAGCGTGCCTTTCCACTGCCGCTGATACTGAACGACAGGTGCGCACCGTCACCGGTCGTTTGTCGGAGATTCAGTTTGATGAACGAAAGATAAAAATCGTCTACCCGGCCAATAGCAGAGAGCTTGAATGCACCTACAGCGAAGCTCTCGAAGAGATGTTGCTGGAACGCCCCCGTGAATTGATTCAGGTCACGGGGGAAGTCATCATGGATGAAAACGACCTGCCGAAAAAGATCATCAATGTGGAGAGTATCGAAGAGGTTGACTTCTCCACCTTTTACCTCCAGACAATCGAATATGCCGGCAGAACATTTGAGTTCAGCAAACCGCTTGAGTTGACGCCGGAGCTTGACGAGACCCAGCAGTTATACTGTCTTGAAATGCCGGAACTGGGAATTGACGTCTACGCCTATACCCGCGATCAACTTGATCTGGAGCTTAGAGAGCAGATAGCTTTTTTATGGGACACCTACGCCATGGCTGCCGATGAGGAGTTAACCGGAGCGGCGCTTGCCGTCAAGCAAAGCCTGCTTGCCGCACTGCGGGAGGTAGCCGGTGCAGCGTGACAAGCGGCAGATAGAAACGAGCCTAGTCGCCAAGGGATTTGAACTACAGGAAGGCGACCACCATTTTTTTTGCTACCGGGCAACTACCGGCAAGAAAACAATGGCCTTCACCAAAACCAGCCACACCCCGAAGATGAAAACTATTACCGATGAACTACTGAGCAGAATGGCAAAGCAGTGCAAGCTGAACAAACAGAAGTTCATCGAGTTGATCGATTGCCCACTTGACCGCCAGGGGTACGAAAAACTGCTGGCCGCTCAAGAACTTCTATAGCTGCTGTTCGGATAACTACGTAACTGAAAGCTAAGGCCGTTCCTGCATGGGCGGCCTTTTGTATATGAGGAGATCATGCCCAAACTCGACTGGATAGGCAAAAAAGCCGTTGTCAACCATCACCGCGAAGTACCGTTTCACCTGCTCAGGGAAAACCCCGAGCTATCAGTGGGCGACCCAGGCAGCGGCAACCTGCTGGTGCAGGGAGACAATCTGCTGGCGCTCAAGGCATTGCTCCCCTACTACGCCGGGCAGGTGAAGTGCATCTATATCGATCCTCCATATAACACCGGCAACGAGGGCTGGGTCTACAACGACAACGTCAACAGTCCCGAGATGCGCGAATGGCTGGGCAGAGCCGTGGGGAAGGAAGCGGAAGACCTGTCGCGCCATGACAAATGGTTGTGCATGATGTATCCAAGATTGGCGCTGCTGCGGGAGTTTCTGCGGGATGACGGAGCTATTTTTATCAGCATTGATGATAATGAGGTGCATCTTTTGCGGATGTTATTGGATGAGATCTTCGGAGCGAATAACTTTGTTGCGAATGTGCTTTGGCAGAAGAGAACTTCACCAGATGCACGTTTGATGTTGAGCGACGCACATGAACATATAATTGTCTATGGCAAAGCAATTACAAACTTGAACTTGAATAAAATTCCACAATCTGAAAAACAGCGTGCGACGTTTAAAAACCCTGACAACGACCCACGTGGCCCATGGGTATCGACTGATTTTGCAGCTCAAGGATTTAGGCCAAATCAAATGTACGAGATTGTTACACCTTCAGGAAGAAAAGTTGCTCCGCCACCAGGCAATTGCTGGAAAAATGTGGAGAGCGGTTTTCTTGAACTTATTGCGGATAATCGTATTTGGTTTGGAAAAGACGGTAATGGCGTTCCTCGGCGTAAGACATTCCTTGAAGAGTCTTCAGGAGTTACTCCATGGACGTGGTGGGCAAATAGCGAGGTTGGTCATAGCCAAGAAGCAAAACAGGAAATTAAAGATTTGTTGGGCGGTGATGACAAGGTTTTCGATACTCCCAAACCTACCCGATTGATTCAGCGCATACTTCAGATTGCAACTGACAAGGATTCCCTTGTTATTGATTCGTTTGCCGGGAGTGGCACCACCGGCCACGCCGTACTGGCACAGAACGCCTCTGACGGTGGCAACCGCCGCTTCATCCTAGTTGAGATGGACGAAAACATCTGCCGCAACATTACGTCTACACGGTTATTGCGGGTATCTCAAGGTTACGAAAAAGTTCCCGCTCTTGGTGGCGGCTTCCGCTTCTGCGAACTGGGTGAACCGCTCTTTGACGAACGGGGCAACATCCGCTCCACCGTACGATTTGCCGATCTCGCCCGGCATGTCTATTTTACCGAAACCGGCGGACCGCTGCCTGCCACTGCCACCTTGGATAGCCCGCTGCTCGGCATCCACAACGGCACGGCGGTCTACCTCCTCTATAACGGCATCCTCAAAGATAAGACACAAAAGGGGGGCAATGTGCTGACCACGATGATTTTGGCCGCGCTGCCCGGACACGCCGGGCCAAAGGTCATCTACGGCACGGCTTGCCGCATTGATCAGGAGCGGCTGCGCCGCGAGGGGATTGTCTTCAAGCAGTTGCCATACAAGCTGAAAGTGGGGGTTGCATGATACTGAAGAGATATCAGTTTGACGCGCTGGAATGGTTTGAAAAGTTCCTCAAACGTTGCCGCGAAACCGGCTATCCCCGCGAAAGCTATGCCCAGACCACCAAGGAGTGGCGGGGCATGGCGCTTTTCTACCGGCCCTTGCGCAATCTTGAAACGGTCCCGTATGTCTGCCTGCGCATCCCCACTGGTGGCGGCAAGACTCTGGTTGCAGGCATGGCTATCGAACGGGTGAACCGCAGTCTGCTGCATTCCCCATGCAGTCTGACTCTCTGGCTGGTGCCATCGGAACCGATCCGCGAGCAGACCTTGAAGGCTCTACGTGACAAGTCGTCAATCCTCGGCCAGTCGGTGGCGTCGGCGCTGGGTGAGTTGACCGTGTTGGATATCGAGGAAGCCTTGCGGATGACGCCGCATCTGCTGAACGGTTCCAATGTGATCATTGTCGCCACCATGCAGGCATTCAAGCAGGAGGAGACCGGTCGCCTGAGCGTCTATAAGCAGAACGGCAGCCTGATGGAACATTTCGAGGGGATCAGCGACGCTAGCGTGCGCGGCAACGGTTCGCTGGTAGATGTGCTGCGACTGCGCAAACCGTTTGTCATCGTCGATGAAGCCCACAATCAAGGGACTCTGCTGGCATTTGATACCCTGGCCCGCTTTGAGCCATGCGCCATTCTGGAGCTGACGGCGACACCGGACCGCACCTATCAGCCGAGTAACGTGCTTTACAGTGTCTCCGCCTCGGTGCTGCATTCGGAAGATATGATCAAGATGCCACTGACTTTGGTGCGGCGGCCCAACTGGCTTGACGCCCTGAGGGATGCGATTGGACGTCTGAACAAGTTGCAGGTGTCAGCAGAGGCTGAACGGGCCGGGGGCGGCAACTACTTGAGGCCGATTATGCTGTTGCAAGCGGAGCGCAAGGACGCCGACCACGAAACATTGACGACGGAACGGGTCAAGCAGGCGCTACTGGACGACTTCAGTATTCCGGCGCATGAAATCGCCATCGCCACCGGCACCACGGACGAGATAGCGGGAAAGAATATTCTAGCTGAGGATTGCCCGTTCCGTTTCATCATCACTGTGGACAAGTTACGTGAAGGGTGGGACTGCCCCTTTGCCTATGTGCTCTGCTCGCTACGTAACACCAGTTCGGCTACGGCTGCAGAGCAGGTGCTGGGGCGGATTCTGCGCCTTCCTTATGCAAAGCGCAATGAACACCCTGACCTGAATATGGCCTATGCTTATTTGACATCGAGCAACTTTGCGGCCACGGTCGAGAGTCTCAAGGATGGCTTGGTGCGAAGCGGTTTTGAGCGGCAGGAGACAAAGGAGCTGATCAATATTCAGGATGAAGAACTGGATGATGACCTTTTCAGCCATCAGACCAGCCTGACCTACAGCACGCCGGAGCTGCCCGAGCCTGGGAATATTCCCGATAATCTGCTGAAAAAGATCGAGATCACGCCGGAGAACGGCTCCATCACCCTGAAGGGTTCTTTTACCGAGCCCCAGGTGAAAGCCTTGCAGGAGGTTTTCCAGACTCCGGAGGGAAAGCAGGCAGTACGGGAGGCCATAACCCGCTTGCGTTCACCGCGTAAGGTACCGCCAAAGACACCGTCAGAACAAGGCGAGCTGTTCAAGGTGCCGCAGTTGCAGTTCCGCCAAGGGGAACTATGGGAATCGTTTGAAGCCACCCACCTGCTGCAAGGGGAATGGAGCCTGCTCGACTATTCCAGCGAACTGTCAGCGTTCACCAAGGCAAACCAGGCACCCCAGGGCGGCACAATGTATCTGGAAAAAGAAAAGGTGAAATTCATCAATTTTACGCCGGGTGTGGCAGAAACTTATCTGTTCGAGTACCGTTCCGGCTGGGATCAAGTGCAGCTGGTTTCCTGGCTGGAAGGAAATATCTATGACGCAAACCTTATGCCTGACGAAAAAGCTGCCTTTTTGAACAGGGGTGTTGAGTGGCTGACGCAGAGCGGTTTTACGCTGGAAGAGCTGGCTTATGCCAAGTTCCGGCTGCGAAGCGCCTTGGAAACAAAGATCAATGAGGGGAAAAGACAGGCGATGCAGCAAGTGCATCAATGTCTGCTGCTCTCTCCCGAGGAATTTGCCGTTAATGACAGAAGTCAGGTTGTCTTTGAGGCCGGGCGTTATGCTTACGACTCAATATACTGCGGCTTTACCGAGCTGCCCAAGCACTTTTTCCCGCAGATTGGCAATCTGAAGGGTGATGGGGAAGAATTCGAATGTGCGCTCTTCCTGGCAACGGAGCTTGAAGGGGTAAAATTCTGGGTCCGCAACGTCGAGTGCAAGAAAACGTCCTTTTCACTGCAAACCGGCAGTGACCGTTTTTATCCTGATTTTCTTTGCCAGCTTGAAAACGGGAAAATCCTTGCGGTTGAGTACAAAAACAGCCGCGACTGGATCTTGCCGGAGAATGATGAGAAACGGAAACTTGGCGAGTTGTGGGAAAAACGGAGCAACGGCAAATGCCTTTTCATCATGCCGAAAGGGAAGGACTTTGAGGCGATAAGAGTAAAGTGCGCTGGGATGTAATGAAGTCTGAGTTGCTAACCGTTTGCATGGGTTTCAGTTTATGCTTTTGCTAACAAATTTTCAGCTAGTTATTACGACAATAACCGCGCTCAATAATCATAGGATTTCACCACTTCCAGCAGCTTTTGGACTTCGCCACTGGGAGCGCCCTTGGTTATGGCAATTACCTTGGCCGAAACAAATGGGGTTTTCGGATTGCGGGTTCTACCGCTGGCGTATACATAGGAGGCAATGCCGATTGCGCCCGGTGTTTTACTGACACGTTCAATTATATCCTGTTGATCCATTGCCCTGACTGCTGTTTTGGCAATCGGCCCGGTGCCGATAACGTACCAGCGAAACAGTCGGTTCTGGTCAGGCGTATTATCCCCCCAGACAACAACAATTTTCCGGTTATCACCACCCAGCTGCTTCCAGTTGGAGATTTTCCCGGTAAAAATATCGCTTAACTGCCCCTGGGAGAGTGCCGTCACCTTGATCTCCTTGTTAAGGTAAACCAGGATTCTGTTGGTACCGATCCCCTGCACCTGGAAGCTTTCCGGGACAATCAGATAGCCTGTTTTCTCCAGGTCAGATATGAGGCTATCCAGCGGGACGTCGGTGGTGGCAATGTCAATGTTTCCCCGGTCGAGGTCAAGTAACGCCTGTGCCGAGGAGTTCGGGCTTACCAGCAGACTGGTGCCGATTTCATCCCGTACCTGCTCTTTGATCACGGCAAACATGCCGTTACAGGCTTCAGCTGCGCCGCCAACCCGAATTTCCGCCGCATTGGCAATGGCAACTGTGCAGGCAAGGATCGCCAGCACGACAAGAAATACCGCCATTTCAACTTCAAACATCTGCCGATAGTCAGTCTTAAGCTTTGTCAACATATGATTTTCTCCTTTTCCCCCTTAACGTTGTGTCAAACTTCTTGACATGTCTTTTTGCTTTTCAGTTCTAATTTCAATGCATTACCAATCAAAGTCTTGCCTCCCCCCGTGATTCTGGTTAAGAATGCCAGTTATGGAGGGCTAGCTCATGTCGTACCTATCCAAAACTGCCCGGTTTGTTGTCTGGATTTGCTCCAAGTTTACAAAGACCGAGATTGAACAGATCGTCGTCGGGTTGTCAGATGTCCTCGAAAATCGTAATCCTGAAGTTAAGCCAAAGGACGATTTCAAAGAGAAACATCCGAACTACAGAAACTTTATTGTCGATCCCAAGCCGCCACTGACTGAGCCCCCAAAGTTTAAAAAAAAGACCTCGATCAAAAAGACTACCGGCAACTCCTGATTGAGTACGAAACACTTCACGGAAAGTCTCTTGCTCCGGTCAAGCTCCGGGCGGGTTCATCACCGGTTCCAGTGCATGTCACCTGTCCCTGCTGCGGAGCGCCAAATACTTATCTCTACTTCAACGACGGAAAGAAGCGCTCTCAAGTTCTCTGCAAGGTTTGCTCTCAACTCTTCCAACTCCAACAGCGCTTCAGAACCAACAGAAAGTCAAAGCTCTTCTGTCCCCATTGCGGGCTGGCTCTCTTCAGGTGGAAGTCGCAAAAGGAAGTGACCATCCACAAGTGCCCAAATGATAACTGTCCTCACCGTATCCAGGCGCTTGCCAAGCTCAATAAAGCCGAGAAAGAGCTGATGAAAAAGAAAAGTTCTCAGTTCAAAATCAACTACCAGTACCGCGAATATCACTACAAACCGGAAGAGTTGGAACTCTCTTCTCCGGACAAACCGCCGGTCGAACTGGCGAGAATCCATAACAGCGAAAACGTGCTTGGCCTGATTCTGACTTTCTATGTTTCATTCGCCGTTCCGGCCAGAAAAACTGCTCAAATCCTGCGCGAAGTCTTCTGTATCAAGGTTTCTCATCAGACAGTTCTCAATTATGCCGCTGGCGCCGCCTGGCACTGCCACCGATTCAATCTCAAGCATAAAGGCCATATCGATAATATCTCTGCAGGTGATGAGACCTACATCAAGATCCTGGGCAAGCACCATTATGTCTTCTTTTTTATCTCGGCAAAGAACCTGAAAATCTCCGCCTATCACGTGGCCGATAACAGGGGCACTCAGCCTGCCATTATCGCTATGAATGAAGCCATCAGGACTGCTTCTGCCGATCAGCAAATAACCCTTGTCAGCGACGGAAACCCTTCTTATCCAGCTGGCATTCATTTCATCAATGCCCAGACTGATGATTCCCAGACGATTCAGCACAAAAAGGTTATTGGCCTCCAAAACCTTGATGCCGAGTCCGAAGAGTACAGATCCTTCAAGCAGCTCGTTGAGCGGCTCAACAGAACCTTCAAGTATCATGTAAGGCCAGCAGCAGGATTCAACAGCACAAACGGTGCGGTATCTTTAACTACGCTGTTTGTGACCCACTACAACTTCCTCAGGCCTCACATGTCGCTAAAATATCTACCACCGGTGCCTTTGCAGGAGTTGAAGGCACTGCCGACCATTCAGGCTAGATGGACCAAGATCCTCTCGCTAGCTGCCTGACTTCCCGTCTTCAAAGATCAATTTACTGATTGTTGTTTTAATCTGACCAACTATCTCACGTGCCTGGTCACAGAGTGGCTTGCCCAAAATTCAAGCCAGTAACCACAAAGTAGTGAAGTCACAGTCTGGACAGACTCGGAAAAGATGCAGATGAAGGGCATCGTTTACTTTCGAGTACTTTCCATTTCAATATCCCGGCTTTTCATGAAACTTTTGACACTATCCCCCTTAACTATAAACCGACTCTGCAACAGTAGCAGCACGAGCAGGCAAATTTCTTGTTACAATCGCTACCCCCGCAACCAGCCAGCGTCCGGGCAGCTCAAGCGCCAGTCTGCGCCGCACCACTTACTTTTTTTGTCACGAGATTTTGTCTTTAATGAGACTTCCCTGCAACATGGCGCTGTTAATTTCTTAGGGGTTGCAAAGGGCATTCTGCGGCCGCCCGTCATACAAATGGGGGATATATGAATCATCTGCTTCAAGTTGTCCCGACGCTGTTCGATATCATGCGCACTGCGCCGGAGATCGTTGCAACAACCCAGGTAAAAGATGTTATGGAGCTCTTCCAGAGGGATCAGTCCCTGCTTGCCCTGCCGGTGAGCGCGGAGGGGAAATTCATCGGGGTAATCAACCGCAAGGTGCTCTTCTTCGAACAGCTGGGCCGTCCTTTTGCCGTTGACCTGTATGGCAAAAAAGCAATCCGGGTGCTGTTGGCAGAAAGCCAGCTGGCGCTGGCAGCAGAGCTTGATATCAACGCCGCCCTGGTCAGACTGCTTGAGGTTGACCCCGGCTTGACGATCGACTCTTTTCCCGTTGTTGGGGCTGACGCCTGTCTCGGTATCGTCGCCGTTTCCGATCTGATGATGAAAATCTCGGAAACCCAGGTGAAGCTTTTCAACACTCTGCAACTACTCAGTGCAAGAATTTCTGCGGAAGTTGACAAGGCGAGCAAGATCCAGCGGGACCTTCTCCCCCCGGCAGAGTGTCGTCATGGCGACATCAGCATCAGTGCCGGGGTGGTTACTTCATCGGAAATCGGCGGCGACTTTTATGATTATTTTCCCCTTGGCGAAGATCTTTTGGGACTGGTAGTTGCCGATGTCAGCGGTCATGGGGTGCAGGCAGGCATGGTGACCACCGCTGCCAAAGCCAGCCTCCACTCACTGATAGGCCTTGGAGTAAAAACTCCGGCAGAGCTGCTCTACGGCATGAATAACGCCATCCTGGCCACCGCCCGCCAGAGCCTGCTGATGACCTGCCTGATCATTGTCATTGATCGCACTGCCAATAAAATAATTCTGGCCAACGCCGGCCATAACTTCCCCTACATCATCCGCCGGAGGGATTTTGCTCCTGAAATGATCCAGGAGGTGGCCGGCTTTCCGCTCGGCTTTGAGGAAAACTGTTCTTACCAGGAGTTGACCTGTGATTTCCATCCCGGTGATACCCTTTTTCTTTACAGCGATGGCATCGTGGAATGCACAAACCCGCAAGGAGAAGAATTCGGTTATGAGCGCCTGGAGAGGATTCTGGCCAAAGCCGGGGATTACTCACCGCTGGAATTGCGTAATCTATTACGGAGATCAGCGGAACTCTTTACGGAAACCACGGCCTTTGAAGATGATGTAACCCTGCTGATTGCGGCAACAGAGATTTAATTCCGATTCTAAATCAAAGATGAAATCAAGGCGGCGAGGATTGAGGCAACGAAGCAGTACATCAGTACGCTGAGGAGCCGAAGACGAGCCAACGAAGATAGCGCTTTGATTTAGGATTGGACCAAGGAGGCACTATGAAGGGCATTACGGACCGTCACCTCGTCCTGGCACTATTTAACAGCGTAATTGATGAAGATGCGTTCCTGCCCCTGTTAACAGGGCTTCCCGGGCTGCTATGTATTGGCAATCCTCCGGAGCAAAAGCTGTTCGGTGAAAAAATGGCCCTGTTACAGCTGCAGCCGGCGCTGGTGATCCTCTCCAGCAGGCTTTATCCCGAGTCGCGCCCGGAGCTGGTCAGAGAAATCAATAAATTATACCCTGGAGCCGAAATACTGCTGGTTACCTTGGCAACAGACCCATTGCCGCCACTCCAACAGCTCGCAGCCGACAGTATCAGACATCTGCTTGTTACCCCGACCGCAGACGATGAGAGCGGAATTGCTTCTCTGCATGAGGCCATAACCAGACTACTGGTGAGATCTCCCTGGGAGTTGCATGACTATGTCAGCGCGGGCAGTCCGGTTCATGAGTTTTCGCTGACATCGTCCAACGAGAAAGAGTCTCTCATCGCTGCCCTGGTAACCACTATCAGCGGTGATTCCGAGGAGATGGAATTACTCCGGCAAAGGGCAGCATTGCTGGCAGACGAAATGGTGGAAAACGCTCTTTACGGGGCGCCTCAGGGTGATGACGGCAGAAAGCTTTACAGTAAGGGAGAGAATCGGGCCATAGACGCCGACGAAAAGATAAAATTTCGCTTCGCCTTTGACGGCGAGACTCTGGCCATGGAAATTACCGACGGCTGGGGAACCCTGGCGCCGGGGATGGTCGTCGATTTTCTGGCGCGTAATCAAGATGGCATGGAGACGGCGCAGGAAGAAGTCGGCGGCCGCGGACTTTTCATTATCTGGCGATTTCTGGACCATCTGCATGTGAATATCCTCCCCGGCATGCAGACAGTGCTCGGCGGGCATCTCAAAGCCTCTTCGCCACTCGACTGTGAAAGCCCCAAAGGGTTTTCCATTTCCACCGACTACAACTACCTGTAACAAAAGGAGGTTTCATGGCTGATTTATTCAAAATCACCGCCCGCTCTGCGGAGCTAATTGACCACATTGAGCTGCACGGCAACATCGATGCTGCTGCCGAAAAAGAGCTGCAGGGACTTCCCGCCATGGTGAGCAATCAGGTTGTCCGCATCGATTTCAGTCAGGCCGGGCGGATAAATTCCATGGGAATAGCTCTACTGCTCCGCTGCTTCAAGAATATTCGCGACGAAAAAAAGGCCGAGATTTTTCTGCGGCAGTTGAATCCGACCAACACGATACTTTTCAAAATGACCGGCATCTTCATGCTGGCCAGTCACGAAAAATAAGGAGATCCAAAAATGAAGTTATTATTTTTCAACTTCAAAAAAGTCACATTTTCCGAAGCTTCCGGACTGAAAGACCTGGACTCATCCATAGCCAAATTCCGTGAACTGCGCGATGAATATCGCCAGGCCAACAGGGAATATTTCGGCGAGCATCTTTTTGCCCTGCTGGATGAAAAATGATGGCTATGCAGATGGTAGGCTACCCGGGGGGGAGTAGTCACGTCCTGCCTCCCCTGCCGTCACTTCCGCTAGCGTCGGTACGGCAACCGCGGCTTGAAGAGTCCATCGGCGACTGTACGCACCTGTTTACCACCTTTAAAGCCACTCTGGAAAAATCAGGCCATGCCGGCATTGTCGCCATCCATCTTAACTATGGTGAATTTCTCCCCGACGACCTTATGAGCAGGGTAGCAATTCTGCTCCGTAAACTGGGACGCCAACTGTCCGGACGGGTTGCGGGGGCTTACAAGTCAGGGATGAAGGACTTTTTTCTCCTCTTGGTGCCTGTTAGCGTCTACGATGACCGGCTGTTTCGCCAGGACCTTGCCCTGATGCAGGCCGAACTCGCGCTGCTTGACGAGCATACGCTCATGGCCAGACAGATTCTCCCCCTTGGCAGCGACCGCGAAGTCTCCATCAAGGTTGAGGGGGTCTACCTCACCAACCGGATCGGTGAGAGCAGTGATAACGCCCTCTTCAGGGCGTTTCAGGAACTCTTCGGCGCGCCGGTTCAGCCCGAAAGCGGCCACAATAGCGAACTGGCCGCCATTGAAAAGATCATCAGCTGCGAGCTGATCACGCCGGTCTATCAGCCGGTCGTACACCTGGAGAGCGGCACAGTCTATGGTTATGAAGCCTTGAGTCGCGTCAGCCGGCCCGGCATCATCGACAATACCGAAGAGCTGTTCGCCAAATCGGGAGCGTATGGACTCGCTTCGGCGCTGGAGATCCTCTGTCGGAAAAAAGCGCTCGGCAATGTCAGAAATCTGGAGATTCCCGGCAAGATATTCCTCAATGTCAGTCCGGCCCTTTTCCAGTCCAGCGACCACGAACGGGGCCTGACGGCGAGTCTTCTGGATGAGCTGCAGATCGAGCGTTCCCGGATTGTCTTTGAACTGACGGAAAGAACGGTCATTGAAGATTATGATCTGTTCCTGCGGGGAGTGGCTCATTACCGGGAGCAGGGGTATTCAATCGCCATTGATGATCTGGGTTCCGGCTATGCAGGCCTGCAGATGCTGGCAAGTCTTGAACCCGAGTACGTGAAGCTGGCCAGATTCCTGATCGCCAATATCGATCAATCCTCTACGAAACAGGCGCTGGTCGAATGTCTGGTAACTTTCTGCAATAAAATCGGGGCGCAAGTCATTGCCGAGGGGATAGAGCGGCCTGAAGAACTGGCATATCTGCAAACGATCGGCATCCATTTCGGCCAGGGGTATCTGCTGGCCAAACCATCAGCAAATCCCCTTTGCAGCTGAAACAAAACAAGGTCTGAAAACAGAACGTTTTCAGACCTTATCAAGGCAAGCCAGCTACTTAAAGCCAGCTACTTAAAGCCAGCTATTTAAACCCTGCGACTACACCTCTGTATGCCTGATATCCTTCCCTTTGACCATGAAAATAACCATCTCCGCCACGTTGGTGGCATGATCGGCAATACGCTCCAGACATTTAGAGACATAGATGATTTTCAGGGAACGGCTGATGGTGCTGGCGTCTTCGCTCATGAAGGTCAGGAGTTCCCGCTGAATCTGCTCGTTGAGTTGATCGACAAAGTCGTCATCCCGGCAAACCTTGATAGCCAGGTCAGCGTCGCCGCGCACAAAGGCATCCAGCGCCTCTTTCACCATAACACCGGCCCAGGTGGCCATTCTCGGCAGATCGATATAAGGTTTCAAGGGGGGCTCTTCGTTCAACTCCTTGACACGTTTGCCGATATTGCGGCACTGATCGCCAATCCGCTCAAGATCGGTGACGATCTTCAGCGCCAGGGTAATGAAACGGAGATCCCGGGCTGCTGGCTGCCGCAGCGCCAGCACCTCAAGACACTTCTCATCGATATGCATCTCCAGCCGGTTAATCTCGTGGTCATAGATAATAACCCTGTCAGCCAGGGCGGAATCCCGCTCCACAAGCGCCTTAAGGGCATCATTGATCATCAGCTCGACCTTGCCCCCCATCTCCAGAAGCTTTTCCCTGATGTTTTTCAACTCGGCGTCATACTGTTTGCTGAAATGTTCTCTTTCCATTTATTGAACCTCGTGAATCGGGATCCGGGATCCGGAATCAGTAAAAGCTAAAACCATACCCAACCGATGTTTTTATAGATGTTACAGTTCACAGTTCACAGTTTACAGTTCACTGTTCCCGCCTTTTTAGCCAAAACGCCCGGTAATATAATCTTCAGTCTGCTTCCTCTCCGGAGTAGTAAAAATCTTCTTGGTCGGCCCGCTTTCGATAAGCTCACCCATATACATAAAAGCGGTGGCGTCAGAAACTCTGGCGGCCTGCTGCATGTTGTGCGTCACGATGATGATGGTGAAGCGCTCTTTAAGCTCTTCGACCAACTCCTCAATCTTGAGGGTGGCAATCGGATCAAGGGCCGAGCAGGGCTCGTCCATCAGGATCACTTCCGGCTGGACGGCAATGGTTCTGGCGATACAGAGCCTTTGCTGCTGGCCGCCGGAGAGATCGACAGCGCTGGTTTTAAGCCGGTCCTTGACTTCATCCCAAAGAGCAACCCGCTTCAGGCAGGTTTCGACGATCTCGTCGGCATCACTGCGCTTCATACGGTTATTTAATTTGTACCCGGCCACAACATTATCATAAATATTCATGGCCGGAAACGGATTAGGTTTCTGAAAAACCATGCCGATCTTGCGCCGCACCGCTACCGGATCGACGGAGCGATCATAAAGATCCCGGCCATCGAAAAGGATCCGCCCGCTAACCTTGGCAGAAGGGACAAGATCATGCATCCGGTTTATGGAGCGCAGCAGGGTCGATTTACCACAGCCTGAAGGACCGATTATCGCTGTGACACTGTTCTCGATAAAATCAAGGGAAACATCATTTACCGCATGATTAGTCCCGAAATGGACACTCATATTTTCAAGTTTGATAATTGCGTTCATTTTTTCCTCACGAATATTTCTTCTGTCTGCCCAGGAGACGTGCACCCAGATTCAGGGTAAACATGATTACCACCAGAACCAGCGCACCTGCCCAGGCCAGCTTATGCCAGTCGTCGTACGGAGCAATGGCAAAGCTGAAAATCTGCAGCGGCAGCGCCGCTATCGGCTCGGTAAGTTTACGACTCCAGAACTGGTTGCCAAGGGCGGTAAAGAGCAGCGGCGCTGTTTCGCCGGCGACTCTGGCAACTGCCAGGAGTATTCCGGTAACAACCCCTTTACTGGCACTTTTCAGAATAACCTTCAGGCTGGTTCGCCACAAGGGCACTCCCAGTGCCAGTGATGCTTCGCGCAGCGTTCCCGGCACCATTTTTAGCTGTTCCTCAGTTGTCCGCAGGACAATCGGAATCATTATCAGCGACAAGGCGACAGCTCCGGCAAGAGCCGAAAAACCTTTCATGGGGAGCACCAGCATTGTGTAGGCAACCATGCCGGTGATTATGGACGGAATCCCGGCGAGGACGTCAGCGCTGAATCTGATAACTGTAGCCAGCCGACCGCCGGCAAACTCGGTAAGATAGATCGCTCCCAGAATCCCTATCGGCAGACCGAGACAGGAAGCAAGCGCTATCAATAAAGCCGAGCCGAAAAGTCCGTTAGCCATGCCGCCGCCACTTTCACCGGTAGGCTTGGGAATCTGGGTAAAAAAATCGAGCGAAAGTGAACTGAACCCCATCTTCAAAATGTGAATAAAAATGAGACACAACGGCGTTAGAACAATAAAAGTCGCCAAAAGCATCAACGCTGTTGCGGTGTAACTCTTGCCGTGCCGAAAGGAAAGATTCTGCATTAGACCATCCCCCCCTTATGACCCTTGGTTACTTTCCAGATAAGAATCCTGGCAAAGGCATTAATGATCAAAGTCATCACCAGCAGCATCAGGCCGATTTCCATCAGGGCTGAGGAGTGCAGCTTGTTAGTGGCTTCGGCAAATTCATTGGCGATAACACTCGGCATAGTATAGGCAGGCGAAAGGAGCGATAGTGAGATCTGCGGGGTATTACCGATCACCATGGTTACAGCCATGGTTTCGCCGATTGCTCTTCCCAGACCGAGAATGACTCCGCCAAGAATCCCGGAGCGGCCATAGGGGAGTACCGCTATCTTGATCGTTTCCCACTTGGTGGCGCCAAGGGCGACTGCCGCCTCCCGCTGGCTTTGGGGCACAGCCAGCAGCACTTCCCGGCTGATAGCGGTGATAATGGGCACAATCATGATCGCCAGAATCAGCACTCCGGCCATCATGCTGACCCCGTACGGAGCGCCGTTGAAAAACGGGAGAAAACCAAAGTGGTCCACAAGCCAGGGCTGAACACTCTTCTGCAGCCAGGGCGCCATCACCAGAATCCCCCAGAGACCGTAGATAACGCTGGGAATCGCCGCCAATAGCTCGATCAGTGTCGCAACAATTCCGCCAAATTTCTGCGGGGCCACTTCTGTTATAAACAGGGCCGTAGCAACGCTTAAGGGGGTAGCAAGGAGGATGGCCAGGATGGATGAGACGACCGAACCGTAGAGAAACGGCAGTGCGGCAAAGTCTTCCTGCACGGCATCCCAGTTACTTCCCGAAAGAAAACTCCAGCCGGATTTGGCGATGGAAGGGAGACTCTCCCTGGTCATCTCATAGATCATCAGAGCAAGGATCAGCAGAATAGCCGCGGCAAACGCAGCGGTCAGCCAACGGTAAAGCCGATCGCCGTCAACTCCTCTGCGATTTGCCGCGGCAGAGTCGCTACCCGTAGCCAAAGCTTTTCCCGAACCGGCAGAATCATGTTGTTGCATGGCTGTAACACTCCATTTAGCGAAAAAAAGCCCGGACGATGGCTGCATCCGTCCGGGCTGACCTTATTTGAAAAAACTTCTAGTTGATCGTCTTGATTGTCTTTTCAACCATTTTCAGAACACTTTCCGGCAGCGGCGCATACAGCATCGGTGCTGCCATCTTCTGGCCTTTATGGAGGCTCCAGTTGAGGAACTCGACAATCTTTTTACCTTTAACCTTGTCTTTCTGATCCTGATACACCAGCAACCAGGTAAAACCGACAATCGGGTAGGCATCTTTTGCCGGCTGGTTGACGAGGGAGATCCGGTAGTCAGCAGGCATATGCTTGATAGCAGCAGCGGCAGCAGAGCTGGTGCTCTGGATGGATGGTTCGACCCAACTGCCTGCCACGTTCTTCAGGGTGGCAAAAGGGAGTTTGTTTTCAAAGGCATAGGCAAGCTCTACATAGCCAATAGTGTACTGGGTGGTCTTTACCTGTCCGGCTACCCCTTCGTTTCCTTTGCCGCCAAGACCGACCGGCCACTTGACAGCGGTTCCCTTGCCTACTTTCTGGGTCCATTCGTTGCTTACACCCGAAAGATAATCGGTGAAGATACTGGTAGTGCCGCTACCGTCAGAGCGGTGGACAACGATGATTGCCTTGTCCGGAAGATTCACTCCAGGGTTGTCATCGGCAATTCGCTTGTCATTCCATTTGGTGATCTTGCCGAGAAAAATATTGGCTACATCTTCCGAGTTAAGCTTCAGCCCTTTGGCTACGCCCGGAAGATTATAGGTAACGACAACCGCCCCCATGACAGTCGGGATATGGAGCAGCTTGCCCGGGGCGGCGTTCAGCTGCGCATCGGAGAGAAAGGCGTCTGAGGCGCCGAAATCAACGGTCTGGGCGGTAATCTGCTTGACGCCGCCGCCGCTGCCGATGGACTGGTAATTGAACTTGACCGATTTATCGATCTTGGCGTACTCGCTGAACCATTTCGAGTAAAGGGGATAAGGGAAAGTCGCACCGGCGCCGTTTACGAGCGTTTCGGCTCCTGCCAGTGAGGCGGTTGCCATAAGGCAGGCACTTACTAAAATAACAATTTTTTTGAACATCAGCATTTCTCCTTGGAATTGACTTTTTCAGCTGATTTCAAGGTAGCAGGCGGATGTTACAATCTTGTTACAACCCTGCTAAAGTTCAGATAACTCTTTACAACTCTTCCCGAGCTTTGCGCGGCGAGAAGCGGACGGCGACGATTCTAACTCCCGCCAGCGATAGTACCAGCGCAATCACCATGCCGATCTGCTGCCATTCCATCTCCTGATACCAGAATGCCATAACTTCCGTTAGCACGGTGACAATGACCGTGTCGATGATGTAGGTAACCTTCACCCTCCCTTCGCTAAAATAGGCCAAAGCAGTTCGCAGCACTTCAACCATGGCAAGGACCGTCAGGGTATCGACCAGAATTTTCCTGAAAAAATCGTGGAATTCGCTCCGGAATACCAGGCGCAGATCGTAAAAGGTGAAACCTATGCCGATGAGAATGGCGCACATGATCGCCATAATCAGAAACGACAGGAGTACCCTGGCAGATGTTTCAAAAAACCGCGTTACTTTCAGGTCGTCAACGGCTGCAGTAAAAATAAGACCTCCCGTTACAACTAAAGAGTCACCAGATTTACAGTGTCAGATTATTAGCGCTTCTGTCAGCACCATGCTGGCGGCTGAATGCCGCTGAGCTTTCGCTAAAAGCAGTGGCTTTTTTGTGACAGGCGGCGCAGGCAAGACCATCCAGCTCCATGCGTGTCCAGATCGTGTAGTTGGTGCTATCGCACCAGTCGCAGTGCCAAACGTAATAATCGCCCAACGGAATCAGTTTCATATCGCCTCCATTCATATTGTTCGTGTTATAGGCAGCATAGAATGGAGATGTTGCGGATCAGTTACAGGTTTTAAAAAATTATGCAAAGAGTGCTGGTGCGGATCAATTGGAGCTTGGGATAGGCGGGAAGCTGAGATAACTGTCGCCTCACACATGCAAAATACATGAAATCAGCAACTTACACTTGCATTGCCTCGCAGTGGGGAGTATAAAGGCTACACTAGATTAAAAACTGATAGTTATATTTTAACAATCAACAAAATATATCGGAGAAGCATTATGGTACTTTTCTTTCAGTTGCTCGTTATTATCCCGCTGCTAATTATCTGCTACCAGATTTACCGGTTCAGCTCCAGCCGTAAAGGGGAAGACAAGCAGGATCGTTGCCAGAAACTCGGGATAGGCTACACCGTTATCGGTATAATGGCACTTGCCTGGAGAGACCCGGTGTTCGCATTTTTCGGACTGGTACTGATAATGTTCGGCCTGCGGTTGATGGCAAAAGGACTCGACCGGATCGACAAGAAAGTTTTTATCGATATCTATGAAGAAGAGAGCTGATTTAACCCGCTTTTAGTGATCTAGCCGTTTTTACTGCGCTTTTCTGGCAGAAAATAACGTTGCTATCCCACTTATCAAGTTTATCCGGGTTACGTGATCACTTTTTTCAAGGTGAAATTGAAGGTAGCGCCTGGCCCCGCGACATTGTTTTCAACCCAGACTGTCCCGCCATGCAACTGGACAATATGCTTGACGATTGCAAGTCCAAGCCCGGTTCCACCCTCGTTGCGACTTCTGCCCGAATCGACCCGGTAGAACCGCTCAAATAGTCGGGGAATACTGGCAGCCGGGATTCCCGGACCGGTATCGCTAACTGAAATCCGAACATGATCGGCTTCTTCATGGGCGGCTATAAAGATCCTTCCACCTACTGCTGAGTACTTGACAGCATTATCGAGTAAATTGACCAGTACCTGTTCAAGTCTCCCCTGATCGGCCATGACAGACGAAAGTGACCCAAGACCAGAGCTGCTGATGCTGACCTCTTTGGCGGCTGCCTTGCTTTGCAACAGCGTACAAACCTTACGGACGGTCCCTTCAATAGAGATCGAGTTCATCTGGAATGAAAAAGCCGGGGACTCCATCTCAGAGAGACTTAAGAGATCGTTCAAGAGTGCGGCCAGTCTTTCGGAGTGGCTGAGGATTATTCTGACAAACTCTGTCGCTTTTTCCGGTTGCTCAATTATAAGCCCGTCAAGGAGGGTTTCTGAATAACCCTTGATAACGGTAACCGGGGTGCGGAGTTCGTGAGAAACATTAGCAACAAAATCCCGGCGGATATTTTCCAGCCGTTTCAGATCCGTCACATCATGGAAAACCGCGACGACTCCCTGCATGCCGCTTTCAGCCAATAGCGGAACCCAGTGGGTGCTGAGAAACCTCTCCTCAGGGGTCTGGACGGTCATCTCCTGCTGCAGCTCGCGTTTGTCGCTCCTGACTAGATCATACGCTGCGAGCAGCGCCGGGTGCCGGGAAATATGACTTAAAGGGGTGCCGACCACCCCCTCATTCACTCTGAACAACTCACAGAACGCCGGATTAACCAGCGCCACCCTGCCGCTCTTGTCCGTCACCATCAATCCTTCGCCCATACCGGAAAGAATCGCATCAAGCCGGTTACGCTCGGCGGTCAACCGTGAAAGTTGTTCATCCAGCTTGGCCGCCATATCATTCATGATGCCGGCAAGATCCCCAAGTTCATCATGCCATTCTGCCGGCAGGCGCCGGTTGAAGTTACCCTTGCCGATCTCTTTGGCAATGGCCGCAACCTGCTGCAACGGGCGCGAAGTGAGGCGGGAAAGAATATAGCTGAAGATCAGCGTCAAAAGAAAAGATAACAGGAGGGCGCTGCCGAGCGTCTGGTGCAAGCCGCTGCGAACGCTTTGCAGGGCCGAAAGTGGCAGTGCCAGTCTGACAATACCGGCAACATGACCGTTATTGCCGAAGGTGGCAGCGGTGTAGAGCATTTCATGTCTAAGTGTCGCGGAGTAGCGGACGGCTCTACCTGTACCGTGCATCAAGGCATCTTGAACCTCGGGTCTGCCCAGATGATTTTCCAGCTCGTGCAGCTGGGCCGGAGCGACTTCCGAATCACCGGCAACGGTGCCATTCGCTGCAATTATCGTGACTCGTGCGGTAAGAGTTTTCCCCAGTTGAGCGGCCAGGGGGGGCGCATCCGTTTCCAGACTATTCAGGTTCCGGCCCAACATTAACGCTGCCAGCCTGGTCTGGCTTAAAAGATTATCTGTCAGCGAGGTGACAAAAGAGCTCTGCAGAGTGCGGTTGAGATAAAAATAAACCGATCCCCCCATCACCAGAAGGATAAGAAGATAAGAGATCATCAGCTTGAAGCGGAAAGATATTCTCATCGGCATTCCATTTTGTAGCCGAAGCCGCGCACGGTTATTATCATCTCGCCGGCCTCGCCAAGTTTGCCCCGCAAGCGGGTTATGTGGGTATCCACCGTGCGGGTATCGGCGTCACTGCTGTACCCCCAAACGTCCTGCAGCAGGCGTTCACGGCTCTGAACCCTGCCGGGGCGCTCTGCCAGGGTAACCAGCAGTTTGTATTCCGTTGAAGTAAGTACGATTTCTTCCCTGCTTACCAGGACCGTGTGCCGCGAAGGATCAATTTCTACGCACCCAAGGACAAGATTTTTTTCAGTTTTTATTTCTGCGGTTGAACGACGCAGAATGGCTTTAATCCTGAGCAAAAGCTCCCGAGAAGAAAATGGCTTGACCAGATAATCATCGGCGCCGACCTCAAAGCCGACGACCCTGTCAATCTCTTCCCCCTTGGCGGTAACCATAATGATCGGGATTGCAGCGGTGCTTGCCTGCTTCCTGAGCTGCTTGCAGACCTCTGTGCCGCTTATCTCCGGCAACATCAGATCCAGAATTACAATGTCAGGAAGTTCAGCTGAGACTCGCTCCAAGCCGGATTTACCGTCAAGGGCTATGAGCGTCTGCCAACCCTCTTTTTCAAGATTGAACGCAAGCAGTTCGGCCAGATCTTTTTCATCTTCAATAATAACGACTTTCATCAGTTCGGACCTCAGCAGTCATGCTGACAGAAAAATGTTACAATATTGTGTCATTAGCAATAAATAGCTGTAACGATTGCTGCAACAGCGTTACAGCTATTTTTAGCGGCCTGTCATCTCCTCCGGCTTCACTAACTCATCAAACGCCTCTCCCGTCAGAAAACCCAGCTGCAAACAGGCCTCACGGAGCGTCAGGCCGGCGTGCAGAGCGGTATGGGCGATTTTTGCCGCCCGGTCATAGCCAAGTTTTGGGGACAGTGCGGTAACGAGCATCAGTGAATTATCAAGATGATTTTGTATCTGCTCCCGGTTGATGGTCAGACCTTCCAGAAGATGCTCGACAAAGGAGTGACAGGCGTCGGTCAGCAGGTTTACCGACTGGAGAAAGTTATGAATGATAACCGGCTTGAAGACGTTCAGCTCGAAATTCCCCTGACTGCCGGCAAAGGCAATTGCGGAATTGTTGCCATGTACCTGAACGCAGACCATGGTCTGGGCTTCACACTGGGTCGGGTTTATCTTTCCGGGCATGATGGATGAGCCCGGCTCGTTTTCCGGAAGCAGCAGCTCTCCCAGGCCGCACCGGGGGCCGGAAGCGAGCCAGCGAATATCATTGGCAATCTTCATCAGTGAGGCAGAGAGAGTGGTGACCGCTCCATGAGCAAAGAGGAGCTCGTCATGAGCTGAGAGCGCGGCAAATTTGTTCGGATGGGAGCGGAAAGGCAGCGCGGTCAGTTCGGCGATCCTGGCGGCGGTCTTTTCAGCAAAACCTGGTGGTGCATTCAGTCCGGTGCCGACAGCGGTGCCGCCGATGGCGAGGTCATACAGGCCAGCGACTGACAGCTGCAGGCGGTTGATGTCCCGCTCCAGCAGGCTGGCCCAGCCTGACATCTCTTGGCCGACCGTCAGGGGGACCGCATCCTGGAGGTGAGTCCGCCCTATCTTGACAACGTCGCTAAACTCTTCTGCTTTCGAGGTTATGGCAGCGTGAACCCTGGTAACAGCCGGGATCAGGCTGCTCACAACCCTTTGGGCGGCAGCGATATGCATGGCAGTCGGGAAAGTGTCGTTGGAGGATTGGGACAGGTTGACATGATCGTTCGGATGGATCGGGGCTTTACTCCCCATGATGCCGCCGGAGAGTTCAATGGCACGGTTGGAGATGACTTCGTTGACATTCATGTTACTCTGGGTGCCGCTGCCTGTCTGCCAGACCGGCAGCGGGAAATGATCGTCAAGCAGACCGGAGATGACCTCCTCAGCAGCCTGGATTATCAGTTCGCCTTTGTCCGCCGGAAGGAGTCCAAGCTCCATGTTTACGATCGCGGCAGCCTTCTTCAGGATTCCCATAGCCCGAACCACTTCCAGCGGCATTTGCTGGTTACCTATCCTGAAATGAACGAGCGCTCGTTGGGTCTGGGCACCCCAGTAGACATCCGCCGGAACTTCTATTTCACCCATACTGTCGGATTCGCTGCGCAACTTTAACCTCACAGGCTGTTCTGTCATGCAATTATTCTCCATTTAACCCGGTTTGCGTATACCGCTGAAAATTGTCCCGGCCGGTCTCTTTGACCCGGTAGAGTGCGATATCGGCATTTTTCAGGACGGTCCCCGCGTCCTCGCCATCCGCAGGAAAATTGGCAATGCCGATACTGGTCGTCACATTCAGGGTATGGCCGTCACAGAAAAACGGTTTGCGGAAGGCCCGGACGATCTTGGCAGCAATCAGTGCCGAACTTTCACTGCTGGCAATTATCGGCAGTAGCAGCACAAACTCGTCGCCGCCCATGCGCGAGACGGTATCACTCTTGCGCAGCAGTTCTGTCAGTCTGGTGCTGACAGCTTTAAGCAGTTCGTCGCCAGTACTGTGACCAAGTGTGTCGTTGATATCTTTGAACCGATCAAGGTCGAGAATCATCAGCGCCCCGGCAGCGGAGTTCCGTTTTGCCGCTGCCAGTGACTGATTGAGGCGATCAGCCAGCAGAACCCGGTTGGGGAGGCCGGTCAGGGAATCGTGATAGGCCATATGATGAATGGTTCGCTCCTGCTGCCGCCGCTCTGAGACGTCTTGCAGCATCAGGACGTAACCGACCAGTTTTTTCTGCCGGTCGAGAATGCTGGAGAGGGAGCCCTGGTAGTAACGGGTCTGACCTTTGCGCGTGATTTCCGTGGCAAAATCGTGCTTGCCCCGGCGGCGAACAATCTTCAAAGCCCGTTCCAGATAGGAACCGGCAGCACCCTTCAGGTCATTCAGTTCCAGGGCAGAACGACCGATGGCGCTCGCCGGACTTCTATTGAACACTTTTTCCGCAACCGGGTTGAAATATTTAATGTGGAAATCACTATCAGTGGCAACAATAGCCATGTCGATGGAGGAGTTGAGAATGTTGTCCAGGTAAAAGGTCTTGTCGAGCAGCTCCTGGGCGGTCTGGCGGAAGATATCCTCCTTTTCCCGGATGATCTCCTTCAGCGCCTCGATGTATTTCCCTTCCAAACCCTTGACGATATCAGTCTGAGTGACAATGCCGTTGATTTCGCCTTTGGCATCTACTACCACTATGTGACGGATTCGCTCCTGCTTCATGAGCAGAGCGACCCTGTGGAGTGTTGCACCTAGAGGCACTGTCAGTACCGGCCTGCTCATGAGCGAACCAATCAGCACCGAATCCGGATCGACCCCCTCGGCCACCAACCTGACTGCATCCCGTTCGGTCAGAATACCGACGGGAGATTTGCCGTTCACGACCACGACGCAGCTGATCCCGGCGGCGGCCATCCTCGTCAGGGCTTCGCAGAGTGGTAGCTGCAGCGGTATTGTCATGACGGTTTTGGTCATAATCTGGTCAATCAGACGCATTTCCACAAAATATTCCAGACCGAGCACGTTGATCAGATCG
The DNA here is from genome assembly GCA_963787125.1 of uncultured delta proteobacterium. Classification (GTDB taxonomy): domain Bacteria; phylum Desulfobacterota; class Desulfuromonadia; order Geobacterales; family DSM-12255; genus VEOV01. The sequence continues at coordinate 656,440 of CAWBBV010000001.1, read as the reverse complement.
GACTGGCTCATGACCCCCATAATCTTGCCGGTATGATCAACCACTACATGGTGACGGATTTTATTGGAAAGCATGATACTGTACGCTTCATACAGGCTCAGATTGCCATGAATGGTAACCACCGGACTGGTCATCAGTTCACGTATCGGCCTGGCGCCCATCTCGGCACGCCGGGCAATCGCCCTGACCAGATCCCGTTCCGTGAAAATACCGATTGGCCTTTTCTTTTCGGCAACAACGAGACAGCTGATTTGGGAACTGGCCATGAGGGTAATGGCTTCTTGCAGGGATGTTTCCGGGGCAACAGTTACTACCTTTCGGGAAACTATCTGGCCGATTCTTGATTTATGCAGCAAAATGGTCATGGGGCTATCTTCCTGATTCCTGCTCTTAATATCTGTGCATGACTCTTATAGGTGCACGGAGAAAGTGTTTTTGACTAAGCTGCGCCCCTGATCCCGGTTACTACCACCACAAGTTCGCCGGAAGGGCGACGGATGGTTACTTCGTCGTCCACCTTCTTTTGCAGAAGCGCCTGCCCGACTGGGGAGTCGACGCTGATTCTGCCAAGGGTCACATCGAACTCGTCGGCGCCTACCAGTTGGTAGCAGCGTTCGGTGCCATCTTCCTCTTCATAGGTGACCCAGCAGCCAAACGATACTGAGTGCGGGTTTGCCGGCGGAGCAGCCACTTTAAGCAGTTTCAGCCTGCTGCTAAGATGTTTCAGTTTCCGGTCTATCTCCCGCAAGCGCTTCTTGCCGTAAATATATTCTGCATTTTCCGAACGATCTCCTTCGGCAGCGGCGTCAGAAACTCCTTGGACAACTTTCGGCCGCTCCACTTTCCAGAGATAATCGAAATCATCCTGCAATTTATTCAGCCCTTCAGCTGTGATAAGATTAGTCACGGTGACTCCTTTGATGTAAAAATTACCCTAAACAATAAAAAGATGTAAGATGAAAATCTTGCCAGTGGCGTTATACTATCAGAAAACAGCGACTTAACCCTGAAAATCAGGATACGTACATTAATTAGGTTATTTTTTCTGTCGGAAACTATTGAAATAACTTCTATTTTACCCAAAAAGGACAAAAACGGATGAGCGCTATAAAAATTCGGAAGAAAATCTACAGCCATTCACTTACCGACGCCCCGGCACTGGCAATGGATGTTGCCGGTATCACCAGAGGGTTTCGCCATTACTACACTCACAATCTCGGCCGTGACAAATACTGTTGCTCGGCTCACTATCGCTATGTTGCTTTGGCACTGACGATACGCGACCGGCTTATGGAGCGTTGGAAAAACACCCGCTACGCCTACGAAGAGAGTGATTGCAAGCGGGGTTACTACCTGTCACTTGAATTCCTTATGGGACGGACTCTCGGCAATGCCGCCTTAAGTCTGGGGATAACAGAAGAGATAGGCGCTGCGCTCCACTCTGTCTGCCTTGATCTTGAAGATCTGGTCGAGGCAGAACATGATGCCGGGCTTGGTAATGGCGGCCTGGGAAGACTGGCGGCCTGCTTCCTCGATAGTTGCGCCACACTTCAGCTCCCTGTTACCGGTTATGGCATTCGCTATGAGTACGGCATGTTTCGCCAGAAGATCGAGAATGGCAGGCAGGTGGAAGAGCCTGATCACTGGCTCAGCGGCAGCAATCCATGGGAGCTTGCACGCCCTGAATACAGCCAGAAAATTCATTATGGCGGTAGAAGCGAGTTTTATAATGATGCTGAAGGCAAAACTCGCGTCCGCTGGGTAGACGCCCTTGATGTTCTGGCAGTCCCCTATGACATCCCTGTTCCTGGCTACATGAACGGTACTGTCAACACGCTGAGGCTCTGGAAGGCGGCAGCAACTGACGAGTTCGACCTGGGCGAGTTCAATGCGGGCAGCTACCCTGAATCTGTTGCCACCAAGAATGCCGCTGAAAACATTACCATGGTTCTTTATCCAAATGATGCCAGCGAAAACGGCAAGGAGCTCAGGCTCAAACAACAGTATTTTCTAGCTTCAGCAAGCCTTCAGGATGTCATTGCCCGCTGGTTGATTGTAAAAAAGGGTGATTTCACGGGATTCGCCGATAAAAACGTCTTTCAGCTCAATGATACCCATCCAAGCTGTGCGGTGCCCGAATTGATGCGGTTGCTCATGGATGAACACAGGTTAAGTTGGGACGACGCCTGGAAAATTACAAGCAAAACGATGGCGTACACCAATCACACGCTATTACCAGAGGCGCTGGAAAAATGGCCCCTGGAGCTTTTCAGAAGGCTGCTGCCACGAATCCTCGACATAATCCTGGAGCTCAACGCCCGTTTTATGGCAGAAGTTGCCAACCATTGGCCCGGAGATATTGATCGTCAGCGAAAAATGTCGATCATTGAAGAGGGTGCCTCCCCGCAGGTGAGAATGGCGTACCTGGCAATAGTCGGCAGTTTCTCGGTGAACGGAGTCGCTGCGCTCCATTCGAAACTCCTTGCGGAAGGGCTTTTCAGAGATTTCTATGAGCTCTGGCCAAATAAATTCAACAACAAGACTAACGGTGTAACCCCACGACGTTGGCTTTCGTGGTGCAATCCCGGGCTCCGGGCTCTGCTTGCCGAATCTATCGGCAGTGGCTGGGTAAAGGATCTCCAGGAGATCTCAGCCATAATTCCACTCGCAGAGCAGCCTGAATTCCGTAATCGCTGGCAGGCTGTCAAGCGAAAGAACAAGGAGCGGCTTGCCACACTCGTTTACGATGACTGCGGTGTTGTTTTTAATCCGGATTCTCTTTTCGACGTACAGGTAAAAAGAATTCATGAGTATAAACGCCAATTACTTAACACGCTTCATGTCATTCACCTTTATGACCGGATAAAACGGGGCGATACAGCGGAGTGGACCAACCGCTGCGTTCTTATCGGCGGCAAAGCTGCACCTGGCTACTTCATGGCAAAGTTGATAATCAAGCTAGTGAGCAATATCGCCCAAGTGGTGAACAGTGATCCGGACGTCGGGGATCGGTTGAAGGTGGCGTTCCTGCCAAACTACCGGGTGAGCGCCATGGAGATCATCTGTCCCGGCACTGACCTCTCCGAGCAGATCTCAACTGCCGGCAAAGAAGCTTCCGGCACTGGCAACATGAAATTCATGATGAATGGCGCGCTCACCATCGGGACGCTGGACGGAGCAAATATAGAGATTCTGGAAGAGGTGGGAGATGACAATTTCTTCATGTTCGGCCTGACTGCTGAAGAGGTTGAAAATACCAGAAGGCATTACGATCCGGAACAGATTATTGCTGCTGACCTTAATCTCAAGCGTGTATTCAATCTTCTGCAGAGCAGACATTTCAATATGTTTGAGCCAGGTCTTTTCGACCCGATCATCAACGCCATAAAAAGTCCTTACGATCCCTGGCTGACTGCAGCTGACTTCACTTCATACGTTGCTGCTCAGGAACAGGTGGCAAAAGCGTATCGGAACGAGGAGCGTTGGGTAAAAATGAGCATTATCAACAGTGCCAAGAGTGGTCGCTTTTCAACTGACAGGACTATTTCAGAATACAACAGCGACATCTGGGGGCTTGAACCAACGCCGGCTTTTGTCGTCAAATAACATTGGACCGATAAGCTTATGCAAGCTTGTCGTAAAATATTTAAATTGAGGGGCTTCCTGATGAAGTGAAGCCCTGTTCAATATCTGCTGCCTGCTTGACTTTGCTGACAGCTTCCAGATATAACTGAGCTCATATGAAAAAAATTCTTCTAATTAATTCATCACGCTATTTTTTTGATGAGGGCAAGAGCCTGCTTGACAGAAAAGAGTTTCAGGTTTTGATGGCGCCGTCCGCCATGGTAGCCCTACAAATTCATCGCCAGGAGAACGTAGACCTCATTGTCTCAGATCTGGACCTGCCAGAGATGGGCGGTGATCTCCTCTGCACACGCCTCCGTGAAGAGAGCGTATCCAGGGAAGTCTCTTTCATCATTGTCTGCCACGACAAGCCGGCAGAGTTACAACGCGCCAAAAACTGCGGCGCCAATATCTGCCTTAAAAAACCGTTTAGCGCCAGGGTACTACTCGAACATGTAGAAAAACTGCTGACTATCGCGGTGAGAAGAGGATATCGGGTACTTCTAAGAGCAAAAGTGAAGGGATCAAAGGATGATGCGGTATTTTTCTGCACATCGCAGAATATAAGTGATTCTGGAATGCTTATCGAAACTGATCGTAAACTCTTGGTTGGCAATCAGCTTAACTGCTCCTTTTTTCTTCCGGGATCGGCACATATAACCGTTGATGGCGAGATTGCAAGAACCGTGGTTACGCTGGACGGAAAACACCAGTGCGGAATCAGATTCACTTCTCTTTTGCCAGAGCACAAAAGTTCGATCGAAAAATTTATCTCCGAAAGCATTTAACCGCCTCAGTACCGATTTACTTTTTATTTAGCTCCTTCAACAATGCATCTGTAACGTCCTCAGCATCAATTCCTTTGCCAAGATAGAGCAGCTCCTTTTTTTCAAGAATGACCGAAAACCCGTTAGCTGCGCCATACTCGCGCGCTGCTGTTTCAATCTTGCCGTAAACCTCCTTGACAAGCTCCTCCTGCATCGGCCGCATCTCTTTATCGGCCTTTTGCAGCATTTTTCTGAGTTCATCTACCTTCTTTTCGTATTCCTTGATTTTTGTTGTCCGCTGCTCAGGAGTATACGTAGGCAGTTTTGCTTCAAGTGTCGCCTTTTGCTTTTCCAACAGCTTCTGCTTTGTATCAAGTTGCGCTTTATAACGATCTGCCTTAGCCTCAAAATGACTCTTGGCGATCTTTCCCGCATCAGACTGTTCTGCTATTTTCATTAAGTCTGCATAGCCAACCCGAAAGCGTTTTTCAACCGGCAAAGATGGCGACGCTTTCTGTTCACCGGGAATTTGAGAAACTGCTGCAGCAGCCGTCGGAACCGGTACTGTTTCGGCAGAGACTAATGTCGGTAAAGAAAGAATTATCACAAACACTGCTCTTGCAAAAAAACGATACATGAATAATCCTCTTGAAATGTGAATTTTTTTGAAGATAGCCTTTTTGTCTTTGTACAGCAAGTGTCTTTCATCCCCCACGCACGATCACTTCTTCCTATTTATCTTATTAATGATATAATCAGCCAGAATATCTCTTTCGACCTCTTAATTATTACGGGCGAAAAATGCGAAATTTCCGCCACTTTACCCCTGATGAAGACGCACCGCTGCTGATATCATGGCATCGTGGCGATCTTTCTGCTTTTGAAACTCTTATCTGGAAATACCAGAAAAGGATTTTCAATCTCACTCTGCTGCTCACTGGCGCGCAGAAGAGTGCATGCGAAGCCACTGAAAACTCATTTCTGACCGCATTTCAGAACATAAGAACTCAAAAAGGTTCTGTCCGCTTTTCTTCATGGCTCGTTACCATTGCACTTAACGAGTGCAGAGAGTTTAATGATTATCGACCTGAAGGGTCAGACTTTCAAGCTGGTTTAGCTGAACCTACCCCCGACGAATCCAATTATTCCGCAGCGATGAACAAGAAACTTGCACTCTGCATAAGGGCGCTTCCTGTCGAATTAGGCGAGCTCATCTTGCTCCGTTACGTAAGGGGTTACTCTCTTGAGCGAATTGAGGAAATTCTTAAAATAAGCGGTGAACTGCTGCTCGCCAGGCTGTTTGAAGCTCAGTGCACACTTGCCATCTGGCTTAAGAGCACGACTGATAACCCCGAAGAATTTTCAGTCATGAAAACCGATGACGCTGTCATTCACCCCGAGATACAGCGCAACTTCTCGGCTTACCTCGACAGCTCAATAAAGAGTGACGAGAAAGAGCATATTAAAAACCATCTGAAAAACTGTGGTAGTTGTCGTAAAGCTCTCGCAGAGCTTGAATGGATGATTGAGGACATCAAAAGCCTCCCTGATGCAGAGCCGCCTCATTGGCTTGCTGCCGTAATAATGCAGAAGGTTAAGAGCACTCCCGGTAAAACTGTCAGAGTTCAGGCTCCTTCACAGTTGCGCATTATGATTACCGTTGCTATCTTGCTTACCTCATTTATCGGCATCTCTTCCTATCTGCTGCTAATCAAATCCAAGTCCGATTCTGTTCTCCCTCGAAACCTAAGTCAACCAACGCAGCCGCTCTCTGCCGAAAAGAGACCGGAGCAGATTGGATCTGACTTTACAGCTCTGTTCAAAGGCGTTTTTAAAGGTTCTTTCAATAGAGCTGATACAGTGTCTAAGCCTGATACAGTAGTCAGCAACGTTCCTCTTCCTCCAGCAATACTGCCTTCTGAACCAGCACCACAAGCGGCAATTACTTCTAAATTACCGCCGCTGATACCGACAAGCAAAATAGATTCAGTTCAAAAAAATGAAAAGGTCGGGGCACCCCCTACCGTTCTGCCTGAGTGGGGTGATGCGCCCGCTCCAAGTCGCTCCCAGCTCAACAAGGTTCCTTTACCTCGTACCAGAAGCGGTGAATTAGCTGTTGCATTGAAAACTGTCGATCCTGTTGCTGCAGGGCATGATATAGAAAATGCAGTTACCTCACTAGGAGGAAAAGTCAATGGAAGGGCCTACAACGGCGGGAATGATCTCCTCTACACAAGAGTTGAAGTTGATAGATTTTTCGAACTAATGAGTCGTCTTGAAAAAATCGGGGTTATTCAGGAGTTGCCGCAACTTCCGGATGGGGCTGAAGGCGCTTTAGAACTGACAATAAGGTGGTGAAAGGCTTTATTTGAGCATTCGCATTTTTATATCCGAACTGATTTTACATTATCCGGTTATCAGGTAAAACTTTGCAAAAAAAGGGGCTACAGCATTTGCTGTAACCCCTTGATTTTTTATGGTGAGCCGCGTTGGGATCGAACCAACGACCACCTGATTAAAAGTCAGGTGCTCTACCTACTGAGCTAGCGGCTCGTCGTGACCAGTTAATTTTTATATCAAATCGAACTTTTCACGTCAAGCTTTATTTTAATGTTTTTGATAAAAAAGGATTTCTTAGTGAAATAGTCTCATCCCTGCGTGGGCCGACAGAAACCATGACTATTTCACAATCCATAAGCTCTTCAAGCCTCTTCACGTATTTTTTAGCATTCTCTGGCAATGCTTCAAAACTCTTTATTGCGCTTATTGGTGTTTTCCAGCCGGGCATTTCTTCATAAACAGGTTCGCATGAGGCGAAAACATCAAGAGTAGCAGGTATCTCGGTTATAATTTTGCCATTGTAATTGTATCCAGTGCAGATTTTTATTGAATCAAAATCATCCAGAACATCCAGCTTGGTAATTGCGATCCCGGTAAGGCCATTCACTCTAACTGCATAGCGTAGAACCACAGCGTCAAACCATCCGCAACGACGCGGCCTACCGGTTGTTGAGCCAAACTCATTACCAGCTTTGCGCATATCTTCGCCGGTTTCATCCATTAATTCGGTAGGGAAAGGCCCGCTGCCGACTCGAGTGACATACGCTTTTGAAATACCGATAATTTCGTGTATTTGGCGTGGGCTGACACCTGTACCTGTACAGGCTCCACCAGCACAAGTTGACGATGAAGTTACATACGGATATGTGCCGTGATCAACATCAAGGAGTGTGCCTTGCGCTCCTTCAAAAAGTATATTTCTTCCTGCCTTTATCTCTTCATGCAGCATAAGGCTTGTGTCAGCAACGTATTTTTGAAGAATATCCGCATAGCCGCAGTACTCAGTAAAGATTTCCTCGAAAGTGAACGGCTTGTCTCCTAGAAACTTTTCAAGCAGGAAATTTTTCTCGTCAAGCGCTTCATGAAGCTTCCTTGCAAAAATTTCTTTATCAAGAAGGTCGCACAGCCTGATACCACGACGGCCTATTTTATCCTCGTAAGCCGGGCCTATCCCGCGACCGGTTGTCCCTATCTTCTTGTCACCGCTCATCGCTTCACGTGCGATATCGACCCTTTTGTGGTAAGGCATTATAACATGAAGCCCCTCACTCAGACAGAGCACTGAGTCATCCAGCATCTTTCCTCTGGCTTTAAGGTTGGTTATCTCTCTGATGAAAACTTCAGGATCCAACACGACGCCATTGCCGATAATGCAGCGCTTGCCTTCATGAAGAATCCCGGAAGGGATAAGGTGAAGCACAACCTTCTCATCACCTACTACTAGGGTATGGCCGGCATTATTGCCACCCTGGTAGCGAACAACATTGTCCGCATGTTCTGTATAGATGTCTACGACCTTACCTTTACCCTCATCACCCCACTGGGCGCCTATTACTACGACGTTTGCCATAGCGCTCTCCTTGTAAATAGAAATATCAGTTTTATTTGAATCTTCTAAAGAAACTGTGTCGCATGAACATATAAATCATGGATTTTAATAGTACGACTAATTCCATTAGCAATTGTTACAAGCAGCACTTCATCAACATCAATACCCGCCTCGCCGATCACGACAGCATACTGAATTCCGTTAAGTTTTGCATATTCGACCGATTCTGCGAAATCTCTGCGAATAATATCTCTGGCGACCGGGAATCCTTGACCTCTAAGAACTGCAGAAAGCTCCAAAGCTGCGCTCTTGTCTTCTCTCAGATTAAATACAAGTATTGACGGCGGCCTCCCGATATTAGCGATTGATGAGCTCTCGAAAACCTGCAACAGATTAAGTACATTAAACGCGAAACCAGTTGCCGGTCGTGTGTCGCCGTACTTACCCATGAGAGTGTCATATCTACCGCCACCACAAACGGGCTCGCCAAGACCAGGGACAAAGCCTTCGAACGTCAGGCCTGTGTGATAGGTAAGCCCTCTGATCTCACCAAGATCAATAGTCAATTCGTTCTTAATTCCGTGGATAGCCAGTATATCAATAACTTTGGCAAGATTCTCCAGCGCAAGCTTGGACTGGTCATTTTTTGCAATCGCTGCAGCCTTATCAAGCACTTCAATGCCGCCAAAAAGTCGAGAAAGTGCAAGTATCTGGTTTTTCAGCTCATCTGAAATACTTAGTGGTTCAAGTGTGGCTCTGACTGCGGAGAGATCCTTACGGGCAATACCACCTTGAATATCTGCGGCTGAGGCTTTATCAAGAGCAGCTGAAGCCATGATTCCACGGTAAAAATCAACCTGACCAAGATCAACTTTGAATCCGTCAAAACCGATCTCGTGCATTACTTCGACAGCCATTGCAATCATCTCAGCATCAGCTTCCGGGGAAACCAGACCAATAAGCTCCACACCAGTCTGGAAGATCTCTCTGCTCCTGCCTGATTGAGACTCAACATGACGCAAAACGCGACCATTATAGTAAATACGGTGAGGAAGAGGATATCCTTTCATCCTCATCGACTCGATTCTGGCTATCTGCGGGGTAATATCGGGAGGGATAGCTAGAAGCCTATGGCTCTGCCTGTCCTCAAATCTGAATGCCTTTTCCCGCAAGGACTCATCCATTCCAACTGCAAGTAGTTCTTCGAATTCGAGCATAGGCGGGATGATTTTTCTGAAGCCCCATAGCTCAAAGGTTCGGCTTATTTTCGCTTCAATAAAACCTATTCGCTCTGCCTGCTCCGGCAGGAAGTCCGCAACACCTTTTGGTATTGAATTTTCTCTATTTATAAGTGATTTAGGTCGCATTATAAGTCCGTTTGAAATCTCCAAAGTTAAAAATCCTAACAGCTGAAGAAATCTCTGTCAATCATATAGCAGCGATGACAATTGCCATACACAAAAAAACCCCTCTGTAGTTGGACAGAGGGGTTCTTTAAGAGTATATAAAGAGGATTACATGAATACTGCTTTCTGAGCAATCTCAAGGAAAACGCCGGGTAGCACGCCAGGGATGAGAACACCAGCAACCGCGATAATGAGGCAGACTACAAAAGCTGGTGTCAACTTAACCCACGCAAACTCTTCCGTAGGGTCCTTGAAGTACATAAAAACCATGACCCTGAGATAATAATAAACTGATGCTGCACTGTTTAGCACACCAATGATAGCAAGCCAGATATAACCTGCCTGAATAGCACCGGAGAATAGATAGAATTTGCCGATAAAACCGGCTGCCGGGGGAATGCCGGCAAGTGAAAAAAGGAAGATACACATTGCTATAGCGAGAATCGGGTGTTTATAACCAAACCCTGCGTAATCAGAAACATTATTGTTCTCTTCTCCCTTTTTACCGACAAGGATAATTATCGCAAAGGCACCAATATTCATAAAGGCGTACGAAAGCATATAAAATAGAATGCCGGCCGTTCCAACTGCATTTCCAGCAGTAAAACCGACAAGGACATAGCCTGCATGAGCTATAGAAGAGTATGCAAGCATCCGTTTGATATTCTGTTGATAAAGAGCAGTGATGTTACCAATCGTCATTGTCAAAACAGCAAGTCCCCATATAAGCCAAGTCCACTCCGGCTTAAGTGCAGGAAGCGCGACAAGAAACACCCGGAGGAACGCAGCGAAACCCGCAGCCTTTGGCCCGACAGACATAAAAGCAGTCATCGGTGTTGGGGCACCCTCGTAAACGTCAGGTGTCCACATATGAAATGGTGCTGCTGCTATTTTGAATGCGAACCCGGTTGCCATTAGGAGCATGCCGGCAACAAGCACTAAATTAGATGTTCCCATTCCTGTTTGTGAAATGACCGCAGCGATTTTGGCAACTTTGGTTGTACCAGTTGCGCCGTAAATAAGGGCCATACCGTAGAGAAGGAACCCGGTAGAGAATGCGCCGAGGAGGAAATATTTAAGCCCTGCTTCATTGGATTTAAGAGAAGCACGGTTGAAACCAGCCAAGATATAAAGAGAAACTGAGAGAACTTCAAGACCGAGAAAAATAGTCATCAGATCTGTGCCTGCAGCCATCAGCATCATGCCGACTGTTGCAAAGAGAATCAGTGGATAAATCTCACCCTGATTGCACTCTTCGCGCACCAGATACTTGTCAGTGATAAGAATGCTCATTGCCGCTGAAATCAGGAATATTCCTTTGAAGAAGATCGCAAAATTATCCTGTACAATAGTCCCGCTAAAAGCTTCTGTCGGGCTTCCCCATCCAGACAAAAGGGTTAAGAGACTTACGACAATACCCGCTATGCCTAGGTAGCCAAGATAACCCTTAGTCTCGCTTTTAACAAAAACGTTGATCAAGAGAAGCGCCATCGCAAAGAGTGAAAGTATCACCTCAGGCGCTATCACAGACATCTTAATCATCATCAATGAAGTATCAATTGCTACCATCTATCTCCTCCGGTATCTTTTTAGCGGATCTGTTTTAAACCTATTAAGGATGCCCAGCTGGCTTACCAGACGGCATATCAGGATGCCCTGCTGGCACACCTGGATGACTTTGCGGCATCATACCCTGAGGTATCATCTGCATTGCCTGCGGTGGAGCTGGCTGGTTAACGCGGCTCTGAGCGATAACCTTGTCCAGAGCAGGGGCCATCTTTTTAATAAATGGCGTAGGGTAAAGCCCCATAAAGAAGATAAGAAATACAAGAGGCAACATAATAGCGATCTCACGCCCGTTCAAATCCTCAAGCTTCTGATTTTTAGGGTTGTCGAGCTTGCCGAACATGACACGTTGAAACATCCAGAGCATATACACAGCAGAGAGGATAACGCCGCTGGAAGCAACAACAGTGTACCAGCGGAGCTTACTCTCAAAAGCACCAAGCAGAACGAGAAATTCACCGACGAAACCATTAGTACCTGGCAAGCCAATGGAAGAAAAAGTAACAATCATAAATATTGTTGCAAAGATCGGCATCTGCTTCGAAAGTCCACCAAAATCTGTAATCAACCTTGTATGGCGGCGTTCATAAATAAAGCCGACGATAAGGAAGAGTGCACCTGTAGAAACCCCATGATTAAGCATCTGCAGCATGCCACCTTGAAGCCCCATCTGGTTGAGAGAAAAAACACCGAGCATCACAAATCCCAGGTGAGCAACAGATGAGTAGGCAACGAGTTTCTTTACATCCTCCTGAACCATAGCCACCAGGGAAGCATAGATAACACCGATAACTGAAAGAGTGGCGATAAGCGGTGTAAACTTATCAACTGCATCTGGAAAGAGCGGCATAGCAAATCGAACGTAACCGTAGGTACCCATTTTCAGCAGAACTGCAGCCAGAATAACTGAACCGGCTGTAGGAGCTTCGGTATGTGCGTCAGGCAACCATGTATGGAGAGGAAACATCGGAACCTTAATGGCAAAGGCAAGGGCAAACGCCAGAAACATCCATGTTTGGGTTACAGGATCAAGATTCAGCCCGAAGAAATTCAACAGGCTGAAATCTGTTACTCCGGCACTAAGACCCTTGAAATAAAGGGCGATTATCGCAACAAGCATCAGGAGTGAGCCAACCATTGTATAGATGAAGAACTTGACAGCGGCATAAATTCTGTTCTTTCCGCCCCATATACCAATGATAAAGTACATCGGAATCAGCATGACTTCCCAGAAGATATAAAAAAGAAAGAGGTCAAGCGAAATGAACGCTCCTAGCATACCTACCTGAAGAAGCAGGAGACAGGACATGTAACCTTTTACTTTCTCATGAACTGCATTCCATGTTGAGAGAACTGCAATTGGCATGATGAAGGTAGTAAGCATGACCAGCCAGAGACTGATACCGTCAATACCGACATGATAGTTCATTTTAAAAGGTCCGGCACTGATCCAGGGCATTTTCAGGACGAACTGATAATCTGCATTGGTTACAAAACCGGTCGCAAGCGGAAGAGAGGCTATAAAAGTAACGACCGTAACCGCCAGTGTGAACCCTCTCAACAGGGCATGATTGCCGCTTGGTATAAACAGCAGAAGAATAACCCCTGCAAGCGGCAAAAAGGTGATCAGGCTCAGGATAACTTCATTCATTGAATCTGCTCCTTTAATATCTCAACAGTCTTGAATCTGTTAACGGAATATGTAAAACGCCAGAATACCGACAACACCGAGCGCCATTCCCATGGCATAATTATGAACATAACCGGACTGCAGGCCTTTAAGTCCTGCAGAAAAAGCCATCACTAACTTTGCTGTGCCATTGACAATGCCATCTACGATCACTACATCAAACCCTCTCCAGAGAAGATTGCCAAAAGACTTGCACGGGTTCACAAAAAGGAAATCATAAATCTCATCTACATACCACTTGTTATAAACTGCTTTATGCAGTGCAGGGAATGTGGATGTGAATTTCCCAGGAAGAGTCCTGTTTGCCATGTACATTGTATAAGCAAGTGAAATACCGATAGTGGCAATAATAACTGACCCGACCATTAACCCAACTTCAAGAGAATGGCCATGTTCATGTACATGTGCATACTGCTTACTGTATTCACCTGCCAATTCAAATACTGGATCAAGCCAATGTTCAAAATGATTCAGCCCACCCAGAAGCTTCGGGACACCAATAAATCCACCGACAGCAGCCAGGAAAGCAAGCACCATCAAGGGGATAGTAATGACTAAAGGTGACTCGTGCAGATGATCCTTTACTTTCGGATTGATGCGGCAATCACCGAAAAATGTCATAAAGACAAGTCTGAACATGTAAAACGCGGTAAAGCAGGCAGCAACTGCACCAGCCAGCCATAAATAAAAGTTAACACTACCGTGGAAAGGGTTGCTAAATGCTTGCCAGAGTATTTCATCCTTGGAAAAGAAACCTGAAAGCGGTGGGATACCCGCAATAGCAATAGTTGACACAAAGAATGTAGCGAACGTAATTGGCATTGCCTTACGCAGTCCGCCCATATTTCTCATATCCTGAGCATCATCATTCAAATGCCCCTTATGTAAAGCATGGTGCATGGCGTGTATAACCGAACCTGAACCAAGGAACAGACAGGCTTTAAAGAAGGCGTGTGTCATCAGGTGGAAAATACCCGCGCCGAATGCGCCGACACCCATTGCAAGAAACATGAATCCGAGCTGCGACACAGTAGAATAGGCAAGGACACGTTTGATGTCATTTTGTGCTGTGCCGATTGTCGCAGCAAAAATGGCAGTAGCAGCACCTATCACGGCTATTACCAGCATTGTTTCCGGCGCCTTGATGAAAACAAAACTCATCCGGCCGATCATGTATACACCTGCAGTTACCATAGTGGCAGCATGGATGAGTGCGGAAACAGGTGTAGGACCTTCCATCGCGTCAGGGAGCCATGTATAGAGTGGAATCTGGGCCGATTTACCGGTTGCGCCGACGAAAAAGCAGAGAGTCGCGATTGTCACTACTCCACCGTAAGGGAGAAGGTGGGAAGCTGCTTTGATCTCTGTAAAGTTGACAGTCCAGATGCCATGGTTACTGCCAAGCCACCAGAAAAGGATAAAAAGACCGATAAGGAAACCGAAGTCACCCACCCTGTTCATAACAAATGCTTTTTTGGCCGCATCACCGGCAGATTTTTTCTCAAAGTAATACCCGATAAGAAGGTAAGAGCACAGACCTACACCTTCCCAGCCGATAAACATGACAAGCATATTTGCGCCAAGAACCAAAAGCAGCATCGACATGCAAAAAAGATTTAGGTAAGCGAAAAACCTGTAAAAGCCCTCTTCGCCATGCATATAGCCGATTGAGTAAAGGTGAATCAGGGAGCCAACACCTGTTACCACCATAATCATGACAGCAGATAGGGGGTCAACCAAAAAAGCCATGTCGGCTTTGAAAACGCCGGCTTGAATCCATGGAAATACAACCTTCTCGAATACGCGGTGTTCAGGATCAAGAGCAATCAGGTCTTTCAATATTCCGCAAGAGACCAGAAAGGAGCAAAAAATCGCTGCTGTACCAATTCCGCCTATAATCGCCTCATTTTTGATCTTCTTGCCTAATAAGCCGTTAATCAGAAACCCAATGAGAGGGAACAGTGGTATGAGCCATACATTGTCAAGCATTACGGACTCCTTCGAGTAAAATGATTCGTTTTAAGCAGGATCGGACTACCACTTCATCATATTCATATCTTCCACATCAATCGATTCTCGATTTTTGTAGAAGGCGATCATCAAGGCAAGACCGACCGCAGCTTCAGCCGCTGCAACTGTCATGACGAAAAAAACGAAAATCTGCCCGTCAAGATTGCCATGGAACTTTGAAAAAGCGATGAAGGTCAGATTGACTGCATTCAGCATCAGTTCGACGCACATGAAAATTACAATAGCATTTCTGCGAGTCAGAACACCAATAGTACCGATTGCGAAGAGTATTGCGCTGAGAATAAGATAGCTGTTTAGGGAAACCATTATATATCTCCTGACTCTTACAGTTTTTTCTTGGAAAGTATTACTGCACCGACAATGGCAGCCAGAAGCAGAATAGACGTGATTTCAAACGGCAAGAGGAAATCAGTAAAGAGTGATTTTCCTATGAGCTCGGTGTGACCTACCTTGGCAATGAGAGCTGAGTCAACTGGGCCGTTCATTCCGGTCAGTGAACTTCTGCCGATTGTATACCAGGTCTGAATAAGGAGCAGTAATCCCGTCATTGTACCAAGGAAGAGAGCATGCTTGCCTCTGCGGGCAGACTCTGTTCTGACATTCAGAAGCATAATGACAAAGACAAACAGAACCATAATCGCACCGGCATAAACAATTATCTGGATTGCTGCCATGAAAGGTGCTTCAAGCATGACGTACAGGGTTGCAAGACAGAAAAATGTCATTATGAGCGATAGCGCACTGTTGAGCGGGTTTTTATTCGTAATCACAAGGATTGCGGAGATTACGGCTATTGCTGCGACAATCAGGAAAAACAGGGTTTCCATTGCTGCTCCTTTATCTCTTTTCTAGCAGTCGTTCTTTGGAAAAAATAAAATCTTCGCGTTTGTAATTGGCAAGTTCAAAATTCTGTGTCATGCCGAGCGCATCAACTGGACACGCTTCTACACAGAAGCCACAAAAAATGCACCGTAGCATGTCAATTTCGTATTTAGCTGCGAATTTCTCATGGTTTTCATCCTCACCTGCCTCGACAATTATGCACTTTGCAGGGCAGACAGTCGGGCAGAGATAGCAGGCAACACACTTTGCATTGTCGTGCGAAACCTTGAGGGTGTGCAGTCCACGGAAATTAGGAGCAACATTCGGCCTTTCCTCAGGATACTGAAGCGTTACCGCCTTCTTGAAGAGATGGCTGAATGTTATTTGCAGGCCTTTGATCAGGGGTACTATCATTTGCGTATCCTCTCCACAGATTCAGTCGGGAAGTTTAATAAACTTATTATTTGAACAGAGTCATCCAGATTGCGTTGCCCATAATCAGAAACAGGGCTATCGGGAGGAAACACTTCCAACCGAGCTTCATCAACTGATCATAGCGGTAGCGTGGGTAGGTAGCACGAATCCACATACAGACAAACATCAGCACATAGACTTTCGCAACGAAGTTAAAAACGGGCCACAGAGGGCCATGCCAGCCGCCAAGGAAAAGAGTAGTTGTCACAGCACAGACGGTCACCATATTGGCGTACTCTGCCATGAAGAACATTGCATACTTCATACTGGAGTACTCGGTGCAAAAACCTGAGACAAGCTCAGTCTCGGCCTCAGGTAGATCAAAAGGCGTACGGTTGATCTCAGCCAGTGAGCAGATGAAGAAGATGATCCCGGCAACAAACATAAAAGGATTGCGGAAAATGTACCAGCCGAAAAGACCGCTCTGACCAGCAACTATTGCTTGCAAAGAGAGTGACTCGGAAACCATGAATACACAGACTATCGTCAGTCCGGCTGCCAACTCGTAGGAGATCATCTGTGCAGAGGCGCGGAGTCCACCAAGAAGTGAGTACTTGCTGTTCGACGACCAACCGGCAAGAACTATCCCGTATACCCCGAGCGAAGCCATGGCAAGAATATAAAGCACGCCGATATTAAGATCTAGGATTGCGCCTGTAGTGTCTGCAAAAGCAGCAATCTGAAGAGGAAACTTATAACCGGCAACTTCGATAGAGTCCCCGAAAGGGATTACCGCGAAAGATATAAATGCAGGGATTAGGGCAACAAGTGGAGCAAGAACAAAGGCGAACTTGCTGGCCTGTGCAGGGATAATCTCTTCCTTGAAAAAGAGTTTAATTCCGTCAGCTATCGGCTGGAGAAGTCCTTTTGGGCCGCACCTGTTAGGTCCTATTCGCACCTGCATAAATCCGATCAGCTTTCTCTCGGCATAGGTTGCATATGCTACTGTCAGAAGTACAAATAAGAACGCCAATAAAACCTTTAAGAGCATGGCTCCACAATATATGTACCAGGGTTGACCGCCAAATATTTCCATATTATCCTCTTCCCCTCTTCCAGAAAGTTAGAACTGTGCCGAAGGCTCTTCTATTTACTGATCGTTACGTAAGTTACAGTTGAACCGATTGCAATACTGTTAATCGAATTCTCATCAAAGTGATATGGAGCAAAGACAACACCTTCAGGCATACGCAAACCGACTTTAACCGGAAGAACTAGCTCGCCGGCAATTGATTTCACCTTTACCTTATCACCTTCAACTACACCTAATTTTGCTGCATCTTTGCGTCCAAGTTCTAAATACTGCTCAGGACAGACAAGTAGCGGCCCTACTCCGTAACGGGACATCGTGCCGCAATGATATAGTGAACTGCCGATTACAAGTGAGAACTTTCCAGTTTCATGAGCTATGTTAACTCCGGAAACTATGCGAAGTTTTGGTGAGACGGTAACCGGGTATACTGAGCCTGTTTCACCGATTTTTTCAAAAGTTAAGCCCTCATAGCCATGAGTTGTTGAGGCAATCTCTTTCAGCAGCTGGTCAGCATCATCAGAAACGGTCACACCGGATAGAGAGCTGATTAGTGAAGCAAATATTTCCCCGTCACTTCTTGACTGACCTACTGCCTTGATTGCTTTTCTCACACGCTGAACAGCGCGACCGGCACTGGTGAATGTGCCGCACTTCTCGGCAAAAGACTTCACTGGCAGCACAACGTCAGCCATCTGAGCTGTTTCAGTCAAAAATAGATCCTGAGCCACAATGAAAGGTACCGTATCAAGCGCTTTCTGGGTATTGGCTCTATCTGGGTAGGATATAAGCGGATTTTCACCGGCTAGATAGAGAAACTTTACAGCTCCGCTGATACAGCCGTCAATAATGGCCGTCGCATTCATTCCGCCTGCAGTTGGATGAATAGCAAGGTCAGCTGCGCCCTGGCTGTTGTTCTTCTCACCAAGGATTAGAATTCCACAACCCTCTTTCCCGAACTTACCAGTCAGGATAGCAAGGTTTGCAAGGGCCTGCGCCAACTCACTATTATGACCGGGATAGGCAAGTCCGAGCGGCATGAGTATCAGCGCTTTTTCAGCTTTTGCATAGTCACGTGCCAACGTAGTCATTGCTTCTGCAGAAAGTCCAGTTGCTGTGGCAACCTGATCGAGAGAAATCTTATCAAGAAAAGACTCGAGAGCTTCAAAACCATCTGCAGTGGTGACTGCAAGTTTTTCTTCTATTAGTATTTTTGCAAGCGCATTTACCAGCATCAATTCGCTGCCAGGCTTATGCACAAGAGTCTTAGCGTCTGGAAGTTTGGAAAGTTTGCCACTCTTGTCTGAGATAATTCTTAGATCAACGCCTTTACGTTTAACGCCAAGATTTACTTCAAAACCTATTACAGGATGCGTCTCATAGGCGTCTGTCTTAACGACAAGAAGCAGATCTGTTTTCCGTATATCAGCAATTACGGAAGGAGATGCTGTTAAGCCAAAACTTTCCTTCATCCCGATGGTAAGCGCTTCATGAGCGTATCCTGCTGAATGATCGATACTGTCAGTACCGATAGTTTCCTTGAAAAGTTTTCTAAAGAGCAGTAGCTCCTCATTGGTTAGTCTTGGCGTGACCAGAGCGGCTACAGCTGAGGCATCTGTTGCTTTCTGCCCAGCAAGTTTAGTTGTAATCAGTTCAATAGCCTCGTCCCAGGTTGCGGGCACAAGCTGGTCATTTTTACGAATGAGCGGGGCCTGCAAACGCTTTTCACTGTTTATGAACTGATAACCAAAACGTCCACGGCCGCAGAGCTGACCATTATGGAAACCCTGGTCCTCATTGTAAATGGTTGTCAGAACTTTGTCGTCCTTTACGCCGAGAGTCAATTGGCAGCCGGTGCTGCAGTAAGAGCAGACAGAGTTGACTTTTTTCAGCGCCCACCATCGTGCCTTGAATTTAAACGGTTTGGCAATTAGTGCACCCACTGGGCAGACAGATATACATGATCCGCAGTATTCACAGTCGAGTTTCTCGTCAAAAGGAGTACCGATTTTTGCCTCAATACCCCGATTAATAAAGGAGTAGGCACCAAAAGAGACAATTTCATCACAGATTCGAGAACATTTACCGCAGTGGATACAACGGTTCTGATCACGCTCGATCAGTGGATTATCATAGTCGATATCCCACCGAAATTTTTCATCTGTAAAGTTGTTTTTATCTACCTTATATTCATAGGTAAGATTCTGAAGGTCACAGTCTCCAGCCGCGTCGCAAACCGGGCAATCAAGCGGGTGCTTGAGGAGCAGAAGTTCAAGCACTAGCTTTCTTGCCTTCATAATCTCGTCAGTTGTTGTACGGACAATCATCCCCTCTGAAACAGGGGTTGTACAAGCTGGAATAAGACGCCCTTTCATCTGCTCAATTTCGACCAGACACATACGACAACCGCCGAACGGATGCAGCTTTTTGTCGTGGCAAAGTATAGGAATCCGAATGCCGACAGCCTTGGCAGCGTCATATATCGTAGCATCAGGAGCTACGGAAACCTGTATGTCGTCTATAGTAAGATTAACCATCTCGACCTCTGTCTCCCTCGAATTTCTCAGGTTGAACTGTTACTCTATGGCCATGAAACGGCAGGCATCATAGCAGGACTTGCATTTAGTACATTTTTCTTTGATCAGCTCAGCAATCTGCCCTTTTTCCCACTTTATTGCGTCAACCGGGCAGGCTTTCAGACAGGCACCGCATTTGACACATTTCTCTGCTATAACCTCCCACTTAAGGAGCTCTTTGCAGCAGTTTGAAGGGCAACGCTTATCATTTATGTGCGCCTCATATTCATGGCGGAAATACTTTATAGTAGAGAGTATCGGATTAGGCGCTGTCTGACCGAGGCCACAAAGTGAAGCCTTCTTGATCGTAGTCCCCATTTCAAGCAGTTTGTCGATATCAGATATCTCTCCGCGGCCTTCTGTTATTCTCTCCAGAATATCCAGCATCGCCTTTAAGCCGATCCTGCAGGGAACACACTTACCGCAGGACTCATCACGAGTGAAATTTAAAAAGAATCTGGCAACGTCTACCATACAGGTTGTTTCGTCCATGACGACCAGACCACCTGACCCCATCATGGCTCCGGCCTTGATCAGTGAGTCATAATCAACCGGTGTATCGAGAATATCAGCAGGGATACAGCCGCCTGACGGCCCACCGGCCTGAACAGCCTTGAACTTGCGGTTGTTGGCAATGCCACCGCAAACCTTGTAAATAACATCACTAACCATCATACCGGCAGGGACTTCAACAAGGCCTGTATGCTTAACTTTGCCGGTAACGGCAAAGATCTTTGTACCTTTGGTTGTCTCAGTACCAAGCGATGCGTACCATTCAGCGCCTTTGAGGATAATATGACGAATATTTGCAAATGTTTCGACGTTATTAATATTGGTCGGATTGCCCCATAGACCCTTAACCGCTGGAAATGGGGGACGAGGGCGAGGCATCCCACGCTCACCTTCAATGGAAGCCATGAGAGCTGTTTCTTCACCGCAGACGAATGCTCCAGCGCCCTTCTTGATTCTCAGATCAAAGTCAAAGCCGAGGTCCATGACGTTTTTACCCAGATACCCTTTTTCATAACAGACATCAATAGCCATCTGAAGACGATCGATTGCCAAAGGATATTCAGCACGTACATAAACGTAACCATAAGTTGCACCGATTGCAAAACCGGCTATCATCATCCCTTCGATGATGCAGTATGGGTCACCTTCGAGTATTGATCGGTCCATGAACGCACCAGGATCACCCTCGTCAGCATTACAGATTACATATTTAAGCTTGCCTGGCGAAGCCGCACAGAAGGACCACTTCATACCAGTGGGAAAACCTCCGCCCCCACGGCCTCTGAGACCTGACTTCTTCACTTCATCGATGACTGAAGCCGGGGTCATCTGCTTGACGCACTGCTGTACAGCTTTGAAGCCGTCTTCCGCAAGATATGCGTCAAGACTCTCCGGGTTTATCTGACCGCAACCAGTCATGACGACGCGCATCTGCTGATCAACAAATGTATTGTAATAAGGCTTTGCCTTACGCTTCTCCAATACCGTTTTATTGACAATATGCTCATTGACGATATTTTCGACTTCTTCCGGCTTAACAAAGTCGTAGGTAACGCGCCCCTGATCTTCGGTGATAATATCAACCAGAACATCGTTGGCACAAAGTCCGCGGCAACCGGTCTTGATAACGTCACAACGTTTGCCGACAGTGGCATCAACGCCCTTATCCGCAATGACCCTGACAAACTCGGCCTCAACCTCTTTGGCACCCATCGATACGCCGCCGGTACCTTGGCAGATCAGAATTTTTATTGCTGCATTTTCGCTCATGACTGAATTGTCCCTTACCGAAATAGTATCGAGCTACTTATTTTTTCATTGGTCGCTGATTGTAATCAGCAACGATCGCTTCGACCTTTTGCACTGTCATCGCGCCGTAGGTAGCGTCATTGACCATCGCCAGCGGTGCCATGCCACAGGCTCCCAGACAGGCAACCTTCTCAAACGTATAGCGCAGGTCAGGTGATGTTTCCGCATGGCCAATACGTAGTTTGTCAAAAAAAGTTTCTACAATTCTGGTTGCACCCTGAACATGACAGGCGGTCCCAACACAAACACGGATAATAAAACGACCGCGAGGCTTGAGGTGAAACTGGGCATAAAAGGTAAGAACGCCAAAAATCTGACTTGGATAAACATTCAGCCTTTCAGCAACCAGATCGATTGTTGGCTTCGGAACATAACCATACTCATCCTGAATCCCCTGAAGGACCGGCATAAGATTTCCATGAAGCGTGAGATATTTATCAATCACCGCATTCGCGGCTGTCAAATCGACAGTCTCTTCAACTTTCTCTTCAGTTGCACTGTTTTGGGTGGCTACGTTACTCATGAACTTCCATCTCCTTTGCAGGGAGTTTAACGGTCGATTTCACCCAGAACTATGTCAAGGGTTCCGATTACTGCTACCAAGTCTGCGATCATTCCACCTTTTGCCATCTTCTCAATTGCCGACAGATTTACAAATGAAGGCGGACGCACTCTCATTCTGTAAGGTTTGTTGCTGCCATCGCTTACCAGATAGTAGCCCAGTTCACCTTTTGGAGCTTCAATCCCCTGATAAACTTCTCCTTCTGGGACAGGAAAACCTTCACTGGCAATCTTGAAATGGTGAATAAGACCTTCTATCGAGTTATAGACACTCTCTTTCGGCGGATAGCAAACCTGCGGCTCATCAGCAAGAACCGGTCCCGGCTTCAGCGCTTTGAGTGCCTGCGCAATAATGTTCATTGCCTGACGCATTTCGACCAGACGGACCTTATAACGGTCGAAAGTGTCACAATTTTCACCTACCGGAACCTTGAAACTGTACTTCTCGTAGCCACTGTAAGGATTATCACGGCGGAGATCCCAATCAACACCCGAACCGCGCAGCGCCGGACCGGTGATACCGGCATCAATGGCGTCTTCTGCAGAGATCACACCGTTCCCGATTGTGCGCTGCAGCCAGATGGTATTCTTTGTAAGAAGTCCCTCGTAAGTATCCAGATGCCCCGGGAAGGTATCAAGTATCTCCTGAACATCCTTTTCAAAGCCAGGATATACATCGCTTGAAAGACCACCAATACGGAAGTAATTGCTTGTCATACGTGCACCGGAGATCTTCTCATACAGTTCCATGATCTTCTCGCGCTCACGGAAAGCATAAATGAAGACTGTCATTGCGCCGATGTCAAGAGCGTGACAGGCAATCCAGACAAGGTGAGACTTGAGTCGTGTCAACTCGGCAAGAATAACCCTGACGGTTTCCGCACGTTCAGGAATCTCTATAGCTAGCAGCTTTTCGACGGCCAGAACATAACCGAGGTTGTTGCTCATCGGCGCCAAATAGTCGAGTCTATCAGTAAGAGGAATAGTCTGATGATAGGTGCGGTGTTCAGAAAGTTTCTCTACGCCACGATGGAGATAACCGATATGCGGAGTAATCTTCTCGATAATCTCTCCGTCAAGCTCGATTACAAGACGCAGAACACCGTGAGTTGACGGATGCTGTGGTCCCATATTTACTGTCATTGTCTCTTTTTTTGCCATTGGTTTATCACCCCTGCAGAGTGTAGAACTGCTATTTGTTAATCAGGAAAGGCGCCCTTTATATGGCTCCCGGTCAGGCCCCTGTAGTGGATAATCCTTGCGAAGCGGATGACCTACCCAGTCGTCAGTCATAAGAATCCTGCGAAGATCAGGATGGCCATTGAATGTTATCCCGAAAAGGTCGAAAACCTCGCGCTCCAACCAATCAGCTGAAGACCAGACTTTTGAAACTGTGTCAATTGAACTGGCAGACTCTGCAACCTGTGCTTTCAGGCGAAGCCGGTCCTTGTTAGGAATTGAGTAGAGATTGTAAACAACCAGAAAACGAGGATCCTGACCGAGATAATCTACTGCGGTAACATCTGTCAGAAGGTTATACGCCAGAACTGTTTTGAGAAAAGTGCAAATTTCTACAATGTTCTCTTTCTTGACCGTCACGGTAACTTCACCACGGAACTCTTTAACTTCAACTATATCAGCAGCGAAACGCTCTTTAAGCTTGATTACTGCACGATTGTTTTCAGCCATATCAGCCACACCTTTTCCTTTGGTCGTGATATCTTTTATGCTGCTTCAGGTATGTAACGTTCGCCAAGACCAATGGTCGCACCGAACGAATTGCGTTCTGACATTATCTTGTCCTGAAGCTTCATTAGTCCGAATAAAAGCGCTTCAGGCCTAGGAGGACAGCCGGGGATATAAACATCAACTGGCAACGCCTCATCTATTCCCTGAACAACACTGTAAGTGTCAAAAATACCACCGGAGCAGGCACATGCACCCATCGCAATAACCCATTTCGGCTCAGGCATCTGCTCATAAACAGTCTTGATGACGGGTAACATCTTCTTGGTAACCGTACCCGCTATAATGATGCAGTCAGACTGACGTGGTGATGCCCGGAAGATGATGCCGAAGCGGTCAAGGTCGTTGTGTGATGCACCGGTTGCCATCATTTCGATAGCACAGCAGGCAAGACCAAAGGTCATCGGCCAGATTGATGATTTCCGTGACCAGTTGACGAGACCGTCAAGAGAAGCAGTGATAATGTTGTCGCCAAGCGGATTATCTACTCCCATTCCAAGGCTCCTTTTTTCCATATGTAAATATAGCCAACGAAGAGGATCAGCATGAAAGCCCCCATCTCCAGAAGACCAAAAACCCCTAGACGCTTAAAAAGAACCGCCCATGGGTAAAGGAATACACATTCGATATCGAACAGTATAAAGAGCATCGCGATGAGGTAGAACTTGATTGAGAAACGCTCTTGAGCACTCCCTACCGGCTCACAGCCGCACTCGTAAGGCTGCAGCTTTACAGCTGACAACTTCTTCTGTCCAATAAGGGAAGAAAATACGAGAGAACCGAGTCCGAAACAGACCGCAATGACCAAAAGTAAAATTATCGGGAGATATGCCCCTAACATCTGAACCTCCGCCTGCTCTTTCAAAAAGTTTATTTGCTCTTAGTGCAACTATCCAAATATCAACGAGTTGTACGTGAAACTCTCTTTTGTATACTGTATACAACGCCGCGTAATTTAGGGCATTTAATCTTCCATGTCAAGAAAAAATATCTTTAATTATAGCACCGGGAATCGATCCTTGACAGTTCTGAGAAAACTATGCTAACTCCGAGAAAATCATACTTTAATTACATTATGGCCTGTGAGGTAGCAAATGAATTATGTTAAATCAAGTCAGCTGTTTTCATTAGCAAAAGAGTCTATCCCCGGAGGGGTCAACAGCCCTGTTCGGGCCTTCAGATCAGTTGGCGCCGACCCGCTTTTTATAACCAGAGCTTCAGGCTGTAACGTTTTTGATGTAGACGGCAATCAGTTCATTGACTATGTCGGCTCATGGGGACCAATGATTCTTGGACATTGTCATCCCGATGTTGTTGCTGCAGTAAAATCCGCCGCTGACAGCGGTGCAAGCTTTGGTGCCCCGACTGAAAAAGAGATCACTCTTGCGCAAATGGTTATCGATGCTGTCCCCTCAATCGAGATGGTCAGAATGGTCAGTTCAGGGACCGAAGCCACAATGAGCGCCATTCGCCTTGCCCGCGGCTATACCGGTCGTGACAAGATCATCAAGTTTTCCGGCTGCTATCATGGCCATTCAGATGCTCTGCTCGTCAAGGCTGGTTCCGGCGCTGCCACTTTCGGTGTTCCAGACTCTCCCGGAGTGCCACAGGACTTTGCCAAACTTACCCTTACAGCAACTTTCAACAACCTTGATTCCGTAAAGCAGCTTGTTAGTGAAAACAGCAACCAGATAGCCTGTATTATCATTGAACCGGTTGCAGGCAACATGGGGACCGTTCCGCCTCAGCCAGGCTTCCTTGAAGGCCTGCGCAAACTCTGCACTGATGAAGGCATCGTCCTGATATTTGACGAGGTCATGTCCGGCTTCAGAGTCGCCTACGGCGGCGCACAAGAGGTTTACGGAGTTACTCCCGACATGACTACTCTCGGCAAAATCATTGGCGGTGGCCTGCCCGTTGGCGCTTTTGGTGGCAAGAAAGAGATAATGGCTCTGCTCTCGCCGTCCGGCGGTGTCTACCAGGCAGGAACTCTTTCCGGCAACCCGCTGGCAATGAGCGCCGGTATCGCGACCCTCAACCTCATCAAAAAACCTGGATTCTATCAACAGCTTGAAGAGAAGAGCGCCTACCTTGCTGCAGGCATCGCCAAAGCCGCCAAAGACGCCGGTTATCCAGTTTATTCAACCCGAGTTGGCAGCATGTTTTGTACATTTTTCACCGCCAATGTAGTAACTGACTGGGAGAGCGCCGCCACAAGCGACACCAAAGCTTTTGCCACTTACTTCCGTGGCATGCTTGAAGAGGGGATCTATCTCGCCCCCTCACAGTATGAAACCGGTTTCGTTTCAATCGCCCACTCGCCTGATGATCTGGATCGGACAATTGCCGCTGCCGGCAAATGTTTCAAGAGCCTCTGATTCTGCGCCGAACTTTCTTGAAAATGGAGGGTTGTCGTAGGTTTTCTTTGGGATTACCAGATAGGGCATGCCTTCAGGCATGCCCTATCTGGTTTTACGTGCCGAGAAAGGGTGACAGAAGAAGATAGCAGGCGTAGGCAACGATTGCCGATGCCGGGATGGTAAGTACCCAAGCTATCAGAATCCGCTGGGCAACTCCCCAGTTCACTGCGGATATTCTTTTGGAAAGGCCTACACCAAGTATTGCCGATGTGATGACGTGGGTTGTACTGACCGGCATACCCATTGAAGCAGCCCCCAGAATTACCCCTGCTGAGGCTGTCTCCACGCAGAACCCATGCACCGGTTGCAGCTTGACGAAGTCGTGACCTACCGTCTTTATTATCCTCCATCCTCCGGCAGCTGTTCCTATGCCCATTGAAACCGCACAAGCGATTTTTACCCAGGTCGGAACATCAAAAGATGGAATCAGTCCGTAGCTCAGGAGCGCCATGGTAATTACGCCCATTGACTTCTGGGCATCGGCAGTGCCGTGAGAGAATGCCATGAATGCAGCAGAAACAATCTGCATCCGTCGGAAGCCCTTATTGAGCCCGGAAGGAGCTTTGTTGCGAAAAGCCCAATAGATTATGACCATAAAGGTAAAGCCTAATGCAGTGCCTATTACCGGCGAGATCAAGAGGGCAAGGACGATGTTCTTGAGTCCCGTCCAGTGAAGCGCCGAAGCACCAGCGTGCGCCATCACTGCGCCCATCAGGCCGCCGATGATCGCATGGGAGGACGAAGAGGGGAGTCCGTAATACCAGGTTATGATGTCCCAAATTATCGCCCCCAGAATTCCGGCAAGCACAACCATCTGAGTGATGTGATCCTTGTCGACTATCCCTTTTCCAATAGTCGCTGCTACTTTTGTCGATACCATTGCCCCGGCAAAATTAAGCACTGCAGCCATTAAAATAGCTGCTTTTACAGTCAGCGCTCTGGTAGAAACACAGGTGGCAATGGCATTGGCCGTGTCATGAAAACCGTTTATATAATCGAACGCCAGCGCCGCGAGAATTACCAGCACCAGCATTATCATGGTTGCATCAGGCATTTTTGACTACCACACTTTCGAGAATATTGGCAGCATCTTCACACTTGTCCGTCGCCTTCTCCAGAGTCTCGTAAATCTCCTTCCATTTTATCAGCTGGATAGGATCCTTCTCTTCGTCAAAGAGGCGGCTGATAGCTTCGCGGCAGACACGGTCAGCCTCATTTTCCAGAGCATTGACCTCGACGCAGTACTCGGCTATCGGCTCAAGCTTCCCGCCGATAACATGAAGCGCTTTATTAATAGCCTCAGCACCCTTGAGAATAAGAAAAGCGAGCTCTTTTGCCTCCGGCGTGGTGTTTTCGACGTTATACATGACGAGACGTTGAGCGCAGCCATCAATCAAGTCAAGTATGTCATCAAGGGAGGACGCCAGGGAGTAGATGTCTTCCCTGTCAAAAGGAGTGATAAAGCTTTTATTCAGCTTCTTGATGATGTCATGAGTCTGCACGTCACCCCGGTGCTCTATATCCTTGATCCGCTTCTGGCTTGCAGGCGGATCAGCGTAGTGATCGAGCATGTTCTTGAGCTCTTTCGCCCCTTCAACAATAATTCCACCCATTTCCTGGAACATCTGGAAAAACTTCTCTTCTTTCGGGATCAGTCCGAACATACCTAATACGTCTCCTTTGCAGGTTTAATGATCAGTTTTTATCTTCTGGCTCGATAAAATCAACCACGGAAATATAACACGAAATTTCAGCGATGCATTAAAAATTAGCAGATAATTTTTCGACGGTACAAATTTGGATTAGCGAATCATTGACATGAGCTGTGCCAATGGTTAGATTCTTTTCAAACTGAAAAAAGGGGCGCTTAAATTGGCAGATAAGGATTATTACGAAGTATTGGGACTAAAAAAAGGGGCGACTGCTGACGAACTGAAAAAGGCTTTCCGCAAACTTGCAGTCAAGTTCCACCCGGACAAGAACCCAGGCGATAAAAAGGCCGAAGACCGCTTCAAGGAGATCAACGAAGCTTACGCCGTGCTTTCGGATCCCGAGAAAAAAACCCAGTATGACCGTTTCGGCTCTGACGGGTTTCACCAGCGTTATTCACAGGAAGACATCTTTCGTAACTTCAATGCCGGAGATATTTTCAAGGAGTTCAATCTTGGTGGCTCAGATGATGTCTTCTCCAGAATCTTTGGTGGAGGAGGAGGTTTCAGGCAGGGCGGGCGCAGCATGAGCCGAAAAGGGCAGGATTTCGAAATGGAGCTTGCCATCAGCTTCATGGAGGCTTTTTCAGGCGGCGAAAAACGGATATCTTTCAGTAGAGAAGGACGCAGCGAAGAGGTTTCGGTAAAACTCCCGGCCGGCATAGAAAGCGGTGCGCGCCTGCGGCTTGCAGGAAAGGGGGGTGCCGGCATCGGTGGCGGAGCCAGCGGTGATCTTTATCTTAATATCATTGTAAAAGCGGATGCCAGATACAGCAGGGAAGGCGCGGACATCATCTTTCCACAGCAGATCTCATTCAGCCATGCCTGCCTGGGCGGCTCTCTGGATGTTGCAACCCTTGACGGGACAAAGAGGATAAAGGTGCCGGCCGGCATTCAGCCCGGCATGAAGATCAGGCTGAAAGGGCTCGGTTTTCCACAACAAGGCAAAGGGATCAGGGGTGATTTCTACGTTATGGTTCAAATAGCGGTGCCGCAATCTCTTTCATCTCAGCAGCTGGAACTCTTGGAAAAGTTGGCAATTGCAGGGTTATAGCTCTTGCCTGAAGCCACAGTTCAAGCCCTCGAATCAGCTGCGCAAATGCTGCTTTTCCCCGATACCGGCAACCGGACAGTGGCAGTCGTCCCTTTTCCCGGCTCTGACTTGAATTCCAGAGTCCCGCCATGTTCTTTGATGATTGAGGCGGAGATATAAAGGCCAAGCCCGGTCCCCCCTTCATCGGTGCGTGTCGTAAAAAACGGTTCGGTAAGACGCGCCAGCGTCGCATTGTCCATCCCTTTTCCTTCATCCCTGACCTTGACAGTTATATCCCCCCCGCTTTCCACAAAGGTAGCGATGTTTACTCCGGCTTTCTTGTCCGGGAGCGACTGCAGAGCATTCGTCAGCAGGTTGATAAGAACCTGCTCGACCTGCTGACCGTTTCCCCGCGCCAAAGGCAGCTCTTCTCCCAGCTCAGTGTTGAAATGGTCCGTATGGAGATGAATATGATGCCAGAGGATCGACATTGCATTCTGCAGCAGTTGGTTGACATCAACGCTACCGTCGGAACCGCTTTTATCCTCCCGAACGTAATCTCTCATGTTCTGGACGATGGCGGTAATCCGCCGGGAGCCTTCTCTAATACCGCCGAGGAGCCTTGGGGCAAATTCCCGCATCTTGGTAAACGGGATCCCCCTGAGCATGAATTCACCCTGCGTGGCATGGATGGTCTCCAGTAACGGCACAGCATCCTGCCAGACATCGTCCAGCATTGCGGCATTTACAGAAATGCAGTTGTTCGGGTTGTTGATTTCATGGGCAACGCTCGATGCGAGCATGCCGATTGAGGTCATTTTATTGGTATGAATCAGCTTTGCCTGAGTGCCCCGAACCTCATCCTCCAGTCGCATTTTTTCAGTGATGTCCCTGATGGAGCAGTGTACGACGTACTCTTCACGGAGCATCAGGACCTTACAACGGATAACGATCATAATCTGTTTGCCGTCCTTGCGTATGCCGTAGGCCTGATCGAGCTGGAAAGCCTCTGTCGGATTGTCCCTCGGGATGGCATCGACCAGGGCTTCAAAATCTTTATTGGCAATCAGCATATACGCTTTCAGCCCGAGCAATTCGGAACGGTCGTACTCGAATAACGCCAATGCAGCCGGGTTGACATCTATAAGAACAAGGTCATCCATGCGGAACAGGACAACGGCGTCATCGTTTTGGGAAAAAATCCGGTGGAAGCGATCCTCGCTTTCCCTTAGCGATTCGGCGGCTCGTTTTCGCTCGATCACGATACTGGCAAGATGAGCCGCCCGCTCCACAAGCAACAACTCTTCAGAATTCGGCGATCGTGGCAGAGAGTAGTAAATAGCAAAGGTTCCCAGAATTTTGCCGCTACTGGCTTTAATCGGCTGTGACCAGCAAGCCTGCAGACCAAAGCTCAATGGGAGTTTGCGGTATTTTGCCCAGCGTGGATCTGTAGCAATATCGCTCACTATTACCTGCTGCCCGCTATAAGCAGCGGTGCCGCAGGAACCGATAAGCGGACCGATACGCGTGCCGTCTATCGCTCTATTATAAGCCTCGGGCAGACTCGGGGCAGCGGCATGGCGAAGGTGGCGCCCGTCGTCATCAAGCAGTAGCAGCGAGCAGAGCCCGCCTGACGTCTGTTCCTCGATGTTCACGCAGATCGCCGCCAGAACTTCTGGTAGCGGCGCGTCACTGACGATCATCTTCATGACCAGCTTCTCTCCGGCCAGCAGCCGTTCAGACTGCTTATGCCCGGTTACATCGAGGATAACACCGACTAAACCCGCCACAAGACCATCTTCACCGATGAAAGTACCCTTGTAGAAAATGACGTCGAGCCGCCTGTCATTGGCATCAATGATAGACGACTCGTAAACCTGTGTCCCCGGATTGGAAAAAAGCGCATCATCCATTGCAGAGTAGTTGTCGGCCAGCTCCGGCCGGGCAATATCATGAGTGGTTTTTCCGATGGCTTGGTCCCGCTTGAGCCCGAGCATTAGCTGAAAAGCCAGATTATAGCCGAGGTAGCGGCCGGCCCGGTCCTTGTAAAATATCGGACTTGGAATGGTATCAATCAGGGTCTGAAGGAATGTCAACTGGCTCTGGAGGCTGGCTTGTAACTGCTTCTGGTCGGAAATATCGAGCAGGGAGATGATACTCCGGTTGGTTCCGGGTATTATGTTTACATGGACAAGAATATGGCGGAGCGTACCATCGCGGCGGATGACATCACACTCATAGACGCGGGGAACTGCTGCCGTGTCGGCTCTGCGGGCGCGATGGTAGCCGAGCATTCTCTCCAGGCTCTCGGGAGCAACAAATATCGTCCAGCTGAGCTGACCCTCCAGCTCCTCACGGGAGTAGCCGGTAAGGCTGACAAGCTCTTCGTTGACCAGCGACATGGTAGTGTCTTCCTCGCTGACAAGAGTAGCGGTTCCGGTGGTATTGAAGAGCGTCAGGTAATGCTCCCCTGAGGTTCGGAGCGCCTCTTGTGTCAAAGTTAGATCAGTGATGTCGTAATGTTGGATAAAGAAACCGAGCACTTCACCGTTAATTGTCAGATGGGGAATAAAAGCGGTCTGAAGATGGATAATGTCACCATCCTGCGGTGCTATCTGACCGGTAAAAACAACTTTATTACCCGCCAGCACCTGACGAATATTCTCTTCGCGTTCAGCACTCAGCGCTTCGCCGAGCACCTCTTTGACCGATTTACCAACCAGATCCACAAACTCGCCACCGAACAGTTCATAGTAACGCCTGTTGGCAAATTGATAGCGAAGGTCGATGTCAATATAGGCGATAGCAGCAGGAATCGAATCGGCAATCAGTCTGGTCTGATCGGCCATTTGCCGAATTTTAGCTTCAGCTCTGCTCCGCTCACGCAGGGCGCTCCAGGCAAAGGCGATAAGCAGAATTCCCAGCAGTGAGGTGCCGGCAACAATCTCTTTTTCCCGACGATTGTAGTCGACGAGAAAATCACCCTTCTTGCTGCCGACGTAAAGAACGCCAATGATATTGCCGCTTGCATCGCGAATCGGATCATAGGCAGCATAGTAGGATATGCCAAAAATCGGCGCTTCACCACGGTAGGAACGATTGGCCCTGAAGATGGCATCGTAGGCCGGGCCCAGCAGTTTAGTGCCGACTGCCCGGGTGCCGTCCTCCTTGAGCACGTTGGTCGAAACCCGCGTATCTCCCAGGAAAATTGTCGCGGTGCCGCCGAAGATCTCTTGCACCTTGTCAGGCAGCTCAAAATTTCCGTTGATCACGTAGTCGCCCACCATCAGCTTGCCGTTGACGACCCGGTAGCCGTCCCCTTTGGCGTGCAGGAACTGCCAAAAGGTCTGGATCGCCTGTTCCTGTTCTGTCTTCGCCCATTTAACAGCATCGGCGTGCATCTGGATCAGAAACATCAGGGTGCTGATGGTCAGGGCAAGGGTTATAATGGTGCAGCTGAAAAAGAAAAGATTGAGCCTGATCTTCAAGGGGAATCCTCCCTGGTTAAGTGTGCGCCGCACCAAAAGGAGAGAAAGTCGGATCATCCGTGGCGGGGTCGGAGCAGATATATTAATGAGAATGATACTGTTTCCGCCGGGGGGAATAAAAGAGTTATCTGCCGAATTAGCTGTAAATAATGGTTTTTATGCTGACCTGATTTCTTGCCGTCACAACCGCTCAGCCATGAAAACCGCTGCCTTGCAGTAATTCTCCCGGAGTTTCACCTTGCCGGGGAAGGGATAGTTGGCTACAATCCTCACCAGGGAGTCGCATTATGGAAACATTACCACCAACATCGCCGACCGTGGTTCTCGTTGATGACGAACATGAAATTCTGTTCAGTTATGAAGTGATGCTGCATGGTGCGGGTATCACTACCATCAGCACCTGTTCAGACAGTCGGAAGCTGCTGCCGCTCCTTGCCGAACAGGAGGCGGGAGTCGTTGTTCTCGACCTGCAGATGCCTTACTTTTCCGGGACTGACCTTCTTAAGGAAATAACCGCCAATTATCCCCAATTGCCAGTCATTATTGTCACCGCAGCCAACCAGCTCGATACTGCCGTCGACTGCATGAAGGCCGGCGCCTTCGATTACCAGGTAAAACCGGTTGAGATCAACAGACTGGTGGCAACCGTCAAGAAGGCGCTGGAACTGCATACTCTCCGCCGGGAAATATCCTCCCTTAAGGAATCGCTCCTGACCGGCCGATTACGCAACAAAGCTGCCTTTGCCGCCATTCAGACCCGCAGTACCAGGATGGAAGCGCTGTTCAGTTATCTGGAAGCAGCCGCCGTTGCCGGGCAACCGATCCTGATTACCGGAGAAACCGGGGTCGGCAAGGAGCTCATAGCCCGGGCCGCCCATTCCCTCAGCGGTGCCGGCGGTGAATTCGTGGCGATCAACTCTGCCGGACTCGACGACCTGATGTTTGCCGACACCCTCTTCGGCCACCGCAAAGGAGCTTACACCGGGGCCGCCGAAGCCCGGGAGGGGATGATCGCCCGTGCCGCCGGCGGCACCCTCTTTCTGGATGAAATCGGCGACCTTAGCCCGGCTTCCCAGGTAAAACTCCTGCGACTCCTCCAGGAAGGGGAATACTTCCCTATCGGCGCGGACCGGGGGGTGCAGAGCCGGGCCCGGTTTGTCGTTGCCACCAATCAGAATCTCGAACAGCTCATGGCTGACGGACTGTTTCGCAAGGATCTTTACTATCGACTCTGCGCTCATAGAGTGGAGATTCCGCCCCTGCGGGAGCGGCTGGAGGACATACCCCTCCTTCTGGAAACTTTTCTGGAGGAAGCCTGCCTAACTCTACAAAAAGCTAAACCGACGTACCGGCCTGAAATCCTGACTCACCTCAAGGCGTATCACTTCCCCGGCAATATCCGTGAACTGAAGGGGATGATTTTCGATGCCATGACCAGGCACCAGGGTGGGAATCTTACTTCGGCAAACTTCGACAAATTGTCAGTCACCAAAGACTCAGCCCCTATTCCTCCGACGCATTTGGCGCCTAAAGCTGAAACAGCCTTCGCAGTTACCGGTTGTTTTCCAACTCTTAAGGAGATGGAACAGTATCTCATCGCCACAGCGCTGCAACGTACCGAAGGGAATCAGGGGGCGGCAGCAACCATGCTGGGACTAACCCGGCAGGCCTTGAACAAAAGACTCTGTCGTAAATAGCCTGTTGCCCATCGCTCCCCTGCCGCTCAACACCTGTCATTGTCCCCACGCTGTGATACCCTTGCCAAATTCAATCTGCTAAGAAACTGCGACATTTAGCATCCGCGCAAATTATGTCGCACTCCGCATTATACCGTTACTTCTCAGCTAGTTGCGATTGCCTTAACTTCCAGACCACTTAATGGTGGCTACTTTTGTCGCAATCATCAGTTACGCATACCTTCGGTTAACATGCTGATATATATAGCAAATATCCGCTGGCAGCCATTGGCACGCCCTGTGCTCTAATGAATGTGATCGGAGTTAAATGCATCGACCTTGAATTTACGGGTGGGGTTAGCCGTGCGACAAAGCAACGCAGGCAGCGTAATGGTAGTGGATGATGACCCGTTGACCCTTGATTCGATTTCCATGCTGCTCAGCAGTAACGGTTTCGAGGTGTCGGCGCACAGAGACGCACTCATTGCTCTCTCCACGTTCCGGGAGACTCCCACAGAGGTGGTTCTTACGGATATAAACATGCCGGTCATCAACGGCTTCAGGCTACTGGAACAGATTCGCAATTTCGACAATGAAACACCGGTAATTTTCATTACCGGCAACGCCGAACTGGATGTAGCGCTATCCGCAATCCGGCTAAAGGCCTTCGAATTCATTGTCAAGCCGGTTTCCGAGAAGGGCCTGGTGGATGCCGTGGAACGCGGTATCAGCGCCAAACGTCTGATCCAGGCGGAGAAGAAAAGTCGTGACGACCTGAATATGATCGTGGACCAGAATATCGAAGACCTGGCGGAAATGCTGCAAAACCATAAGCGAATGAACGGGGAGATTATCGAACGACTCACCATGGCAGCCATGCTGCGTGATGAAGATACCGGTATGCATATCAAAAGGATTGGGATGCTTACAGCTGAGCTTGCCCGCACCATGAATCTGCCGGATGAATACATCGAGCATATCAGCTGTGCAAGCGCCATGCACGATATCGGCAAGATAGGGGTTCCGGATGCCGTGCTTTTCAAGCAGGGGGCACTGACTGCCGCTGAATTCGAAATCATCAAGTCTCATGCCGAAATAGGTTGCCAGATTTTGCGCGGCGCTACCCACCCGCTGATCGAAATGGCTGCCACCATTGCCTTAAGCCATCACGAGCGCTGGGATGGTTCCGGCTACCCCCATGGTCTTAAAGGCGAAGAGATCCCGCTTGAAGGCAGGATCGTCATCCTGGCTGACCAGTATGAAGCTCTACGCAGCCGACGTGTCTACAAGCCGGCCTTTGATCATGCGACCGCCTGTCGGATCATTCTTGAGGGTGATGACCAGACCAGGCCGGAACATTTTGATCCGGAAGTTATCCGCGCATTTCGACTGTCTGCCGACCGCCTTGCAGAAATTTACGCCGCCAATAACGAAGACAGCCCCCGTACGCCCGGTGAATCGATCAAACTGAAGAAGTTTTACGCGTGTTGAATGTCAGCAGTCGAACAATAGCAACGCCCGCGCAGTATTTGCCAAAGATCTGCGGCGATGATCGGCAATTCTGCATACCGGCAGACACCAGAACCACTCCCCAGTGGCGCCTCTCTCTTCTCGGCCTGATTGCTGATCTGGAGCGATTACCGGCACTGACAGAGCTTCGTTTTCTGCAGGCCGGCACCAGACTACAGGAGATTTCCGCCCGGTTACTGGCAGTCGGCGCCGCCGCGGACCGGACAGCAGCAAAGGTGTCAGGTGAGGAGACTCAGGCGGTTATCCAGGAGATGGCGCTGCTCCTTGACCGGTTGGAGGAAGACTTTATCGCCGCTGACCGGACCGTCGGCCAGGTCAGCGATCTCCTGAACGGAATAGTTGACGAACTGGCTGACATGGGACGACTGATGGAGAGTTTCAAAAGGCATGTCGGCAACCTGCGCATGCTGAAACTGCTTACCAATATTCAAGTGGCATCGCTGACAAAAAAAGGAATGAGCTTAAAGAACGTAGCCAGCGATATCGGCACGCTGTCGGAGAATATCCAGCTAAAATCTAACGCTATCCTCTCCCGAGGGAGAGCCCTGAATGCCGACCTGATTAAAGGTAGCGCGATGGTTGCAGGTCTGGGCATTACCCAGCAAAAGCTCAACCGCACAATGGTCGGCGCTGTCCGGACCAAGATCGTCATCATGGCTGACATGCATGCCAAATGCACAAATATAGCAACCAATCTCTCCAACCGCTCAGGCGAGATGTCCCGCAATGTCGGCTCGATAGTTGTGTCACTACAGTTTCAGGACATCACCAGGCAACAGCTGGAACACGCCAGGGACGCGCTTATCGAAGTTGAAAAACGTCTTGCCCCGGCTGCGGGGGGTGCTGACACTGGACTGCTTTCAGCTGATCTGGCCGGCATCTGCGTGCTGCAGGTGGCGCAAATCTCCAACAGTGCGGCTGAACTGGTGAGCGCCGTAAGCGGAATAGACTCCGGTCTGCAAGCGGTTTCACGGGAAGCGAGCGACTCTGCGGCAAGAATCCATGGCCTTTTCAGTCAGGCAGATGGTGTCGGCAGATCCTCCCTTGCAGATATCGAGTTGGGACTTAAGTCTCTGCTGGCAGCATTTGCCGAGAACATGTCAGTCAGAGAGAAGCTCGCCGGCATCGTTCAGGCAACAACTCTGGCCATGGGAGAAATCACCGGCTTTGCCGAGGAGATCGATTTAGTCGGCTCCGAAATTCGCCTGATTGCCCTCAACGCCATTATCAAGGCAGCCCAGGCTGGCAAAGAAGGAGCGGCATTCGGTGTGATCGCCGCAACCATCAAGCAACAATCCGATGATATCTGCAGTCAAGCGACCACAATCAATACCACTATCCGGGCCATCACCCGGCACGTTACCGACTTGCGTCATGGTGCCCTCGGGCAGGATCAGGGCTCTACCACGCTGCGCAGTGATGAACTTGCTATGACCGTTGACAAGCTCAAGGGTTTAATTAATGAAACCGGTGAACTGCTGCTGGGCACGGATATGGCCGCAAAATCCCTGACTGAAGCAATCGACGCCGCTACGGCAGCCCTGGCAAGCCGTGAACTCATTGGAACCGTGCAAAATGACCTAATTCCAAAGATTGAACGATTTGCGACGGGACTGCCTGCCGGAGTCCCAAAAGGCCTGCAGGGCCGTTGGACTGAAGGTATTCAGGATGCCGAACTCCGCTACACAATGGGGAGCGAACGGGCCGTTCATCAAGAGCTTACCGGCGCGGTTGTTCCCGGCGGATGGAAAGGCTCCGCTGGTGGCGATGGCCACTTTGACAACAACATCGAGTTTTTTTAGTTATTCCCTCATTTATGCCGCTGAAAATAACCGCGGAATCACCCTTTATTCCGGGTTATCAGGACAGGCAAAACCTGCAGGAGCCAAGCATGGAATTAACCATAACGAAAAACGCACCGGCAGGAACAGAAGCCAGGGTCATCGTTGCCCTGGCAGGGCTTGCGACCATTAGTGAAGTCGGGAAGATAAAAACGGCTTTGCTTGCCGCCATGAGCGATTGCAATGAGCTGCAGCTCGACATCGGTCATATTACCGGCGCAGACACTGCGCTGTTGCAGCTGATTCACGCGGCTCGCCTCACCTCAATCGGCGCCGGCATCACTTTTACACTGGCAGGTGAATCTGGCGCTGTTTTTCACGAAACGGCAATTGCAGCAGGATTTATGCCTGAAGATGACAACAATTACCAGAGCATCCAGACGCGCTGGAAGGAGTAACACCTATGAACAAAACCATTCTGGCAGTTGATGACTCTGCAAGTATCCGGATGATGCTTTCTTTCACCCTCAAGGAGAAAGGTTATCGCGTAATAGAGGCCAAGGACGGCAGAGACGGGCTTGCCAAGTTGCAAAATGAGAAAGTCGACATGGTCATCACCGATCTGAATATGCCTCACATGGACGGTATCGGCCTTATCCGCGGGGTAAGGTTAAATCCTGCGTCCCGGTTCACCCCGATTATCATGCTGACGACCGAATCCCATGATATCAGAAAAAACGAAGCCCGGGCAGCAGGTGCGACCGGCTGGATAACCAAACCTTTTCAGCCGGAACAGCTGCTGGCGGTGGTACGTAAGGTGATTGGATGATTGATCATTACCGGCAGGCGTTCCTCGATGAGGGGGCGGAGCTACTTGTCGAACTGGAAACCGCGCTGCTGGAACTTGAGCAAAACCCGAGTGACAGCGGTCTGATTGACCGGGTTTTCAGGGCATTGCATACCATCAAGGGGACAAGCGCCATGTTCTGCTTTGATGAAGTGGCAACATTCAGTCACGAAATTGAAACGGTTTTTGCCCTTGTTCGCGATGGCAGTTTGGCTGTCAGCAAGGATCTGATCTTCCTTACCCTGCAGGCGCGTGATCTGCTCAAGGAGATGTTGAGAATCTCACCGCTCGGCAATGGGCTCAAAGAGGCGCGAGAGGAAGAACTCGTCACTGCCTTTCGCCAGCTTGCAGGCGCGACGGTTTCGCTGGCTGTGACAACGAATACCTTGCCGGTTGAGCCCGGCAGTCAGTCAGACTCCGTCATCACGAAAACCTATGCCATCCGTTTTCATCCGGACAGGAATATTTTCAGGCGCGGACTCAATCCTCTCCAGCTTCTGAATGAACTGCGAGATCTCGGGCCATGCCGGATTACGGTGCATACCGACAAAATTCCGCCGCTTGCCGAACTGGATCCGGAGCTTTGTTACCTTTACTGGGATGTGACGCTTTTAACTGCACAAGGCGTGGATGCTATCCACGATGTTTTCATGTTTATCGGCGAAGAGAGTTCGGTCGAGATTACAGTTATCTCAGAGAACGAGCCGAGCGGTGATGCTGCTGAAAAACCAGCAGCCCAATCGCCACCCTCTGCCGGGCTGGATTTTTTCGGGGACAGCGAAACCCGGGAGGTGCAGACAATCTCCAGCATCAGAGTTGCAGCCAGGAAACTCGATCAGTTGGTGAATCTGGTCGGGGAACTGGTAACAGCACAGGCACGTCTTAACCAGATTGCCGCAAACCACAACGATGTCGGACTCTCCACCCTGGCCGAAGAAGTCGAGCGGCTGACCGAGGGACTGCGCGACACAACCCTCAATATCAGAATGATCCCCATCGGCGTCACCTTCAGCAAACTGAGGCGCCTGGTACACGATCTGTCCCACGAACTCGGTAAGGATATCGAATTGCTCACCGAAGGGGCGGAAACAGAGTTGGACAAGACAGTTATTGAGCGGCTCGCCGATCCACTGGTGCACCTGGTGAGGAACTGCGTCGATCACGGCATTGAATCACCGGAGGTCCGCCAGGCAGCGGGTAAATCAGCACGTGGGACAATCCGCCTTTCGGCCACTCATTCCGGGGACAGTGTCCTGATTTCTCTCAGTGACGATGGCGCCGGCATCAACAGGGAACTTTTACACGCCCAAGGGGAGGCAAAGGGCCTGATTGAGTCTGGAACCGAAGTGTCCGACAGGGAACTGCTCAACCTGATCTTTGCCCCGGGATTTTCAACATCGGACAAAATTACCAGCATTTCGGGGCGTGGTGTCGGAATGGATGTGGTTAAAAAAGGGGTCGATGCACTCCGTGGCACCATCAGCGTCTCCAGCAATCAGGGAGAAGGGACACGAGTAACTGTCAAAATCCCCCTGACCCTGGCGATAATTGAAAGCCTGCTGGTGCGGGTCGGCCCGGATCATTACGTTCTCCCCCTGTCACTGGTTGAAGAGTGCATCGAACTGACCAGTGAAGATCTGGCCCGGACCCATGGCCGCCACCTCATCAACGTCCGTGACACCATTGTCCCGTATATTCCCCTCAGGGAGCGGTTCGGCATAGGCGGCACCAGACCTGCCATCGAACAGATTGTCATTGTCGAGGTCGACGGCAAGCGGGTCGGTTTTGTGGTAGATCACGTCATAGGGGGGCACCAGACAGTGATCAAGTCCATCGGGCGACTATTTCGCCAGGTGCAGGGTGTTTCCGGGGCGACCATACTGGGTGACGGCAGTGTGGCGCTGATTCTGGATCTGCTGCAACTGGTCAGCGAGGAAGAGCTTGCCGAAAAACGCAGGTCTGAAAGCGACACAATATCAATGAAGAAGGGGATAACACATGCATGATGAAACGGTGACAGAAACAGCCCAGTATCTGACCTTTACCCTGGCTGATGAGCTGTTTGCCTTCGATATCAGTACAGTGCGGGAGGTGCTTGATTACACCGCTGTTACCCGGGTGCCACGAACCCCCGAATTCATGTGCGGCGTTATCAACCTGCGCGGCAATGTGCTGCCGGTTGTTGATATGCGGCTGAAATTCGGCATGGCAGCGACCGAAAAAGGGGTCAATACCTGCATCATCATTGTGGAGGTGAAAGTTGACGAAGAGACGACTGTCCTTGGAGCCCTGGCTGATTCGGTACAGGAGGTGCTGGACCTGGAACCACATCAGATCGAACCGGCGCCGCGCATCGGTGCCAGACTCAACATAGAATTCATCCGGGGGATGGGGAAGCGTGACGAAGGCTTCGTCATGATTCTCGATGTCGACCGGGTCTTTTCCGCAGATGAACTGGCCGCTTGCGGTGCAGATGAGGAACCAAGCCTGCAACTTTAAACAACTTAATCTGCTTCAAATATTTATTTTCACCAAAAGGAGAACGGCAGCATGAAACTTAACAATATGAAGATTGGGGTGCGTTTAGGGCTGGGATTCGGGGCGGTGCTCATGCTTCTGGTAGCAATTACCGGTATTGCCGTGAGTAATCTCGGTAAGGTCAATGAAAATCTGGAAAAGATCGTCCAGGTGAGTTACGTCAAGATAAAACTGGCGGCAGATGCCCAGAAAGCGCTCAAGGTCGTGGTAGAGGACATCAAGAGCATGCTCATAGTCGATCAGACCTCCCTCAAAGATGTGAAAGCCGAGATTGATAAAAATCGCGGCGATTACCGAGAGCTCATTGGCCAGCTGGAAAAACTGGAATCTTCCGAGAAGGGGAAAGATCTGATGGCTCAGATCAACACCAATATAGCCAATGCCAAGGCGGCCGATCTCAGGGTTGAAGAACTCTGTTTTGCCGGCAAAGTTGCCGCAGCCAAAGATGTTTACAACAAAGAAGCGCATCCTCTTATTCTGAAAATTTTTATCCCTTTTGCCGAACTGGTCAAGTATCAGGAAGAGCAGATGGCTGCAAGTCATCACGAGGCAAAGAAACTTTACAAATCTACGCGGATCATGACTTTCGGAGTGGCGCTTTTTGCCCTGCTGTCCGGCATGATCATCAGCTTCCTCATTACCAGGAGCATCACCAACCCACTCAGGGAAGCGGTTTTGGTTTCCAACCGCCTGGCAGAGGGAGACCTGACTGTATCCATAACATCCAGCGGTAAGGATGAAACCGGACTGCTCCTGAGCTCCATGCAGAATATGCTGGAAAAACTCCGGGAGATTGTCGGTGAGGTAAAGAGCGCCGCGGGTAATGTAGCTTCCGGTAGCCAGGAACTCTCCTCCAGCGCTGAAGAGATGTCCCAGGGAGCCAGTGAACAGGCAGCAGCTGCCGAGGAAGCCTCGGCATCCATGGAGCAGATGACCTCCAATATTCGTCAGAATGCCGATAATGCCCTGCAGACCGATAAAATTGCCGTAAAATCTGCGGCGGCGGCTATTGAAGGTGGTAAATCCGTGGAAGCGACGGTGATTGCCATGAAGGATATTGCCGGCAAGATTTCCATAATAGAGGAGATCGCCCGGCAGACTAACCTCCTGGCTCTGAACGCGGCCATTGAAGCAGCCAGAGCCGGCGAGCACGGCAAAGGGTTTGCCGTGGTAGCAAGCGAGGTACGTAAGCTGGCTGAACGGAGCCAGAAAGCAGCGGCAGAGATTAGCAGCCTTTCCGCTTCAAGTGTAGATGTTGCGGAAAAAGCCGGGCAACTTCTCGGCAGAATGGTGCCGGACATTCAAAAAACAGCCGAACTTGTACAGGAAATCAATGCGGCCAGTCGCGAACAGGATCTTGGCGCTGAGCAGATCAATAAGGCAATCCAGCAACTTGACCAGGTAATTCAGCAGAACGCCTCAGCTTCCGAAGAGATGGCATCGACAGCCGAAGAGCTCTCATCACAGGCTGAACAGCTGCAGAACGCAATCGCCTTCTTCCGCCTGGACAACAGAGACATCAGGCAAAACGTCCCGGCGCCGCTGCAGTCACTAACAGTGAATAATCAGCGCAGAACAGTCAACCAACACAATTATGCCATGGCCCAGCCACACAGGTGGCGCCCCGCCGCAGCGTCGCTGGCTGCCGGAGTCAATCTGGATATGGGCACAGGCACCGACAAGCTTGATGCATCATTTGAAAAGTTTTAGAGCCCCTGTTTGGGTGAACTAAAGGGGAGACAATCATGACGAAGCTAAGCGATGAAGAGCTGATTGCTGCCCTCCGGGAGCGGTTTGATCTGCAGCGACGGGTCATCAATGAACTGCGCGAACTCACCGAAAAGCTGGAAGAGACCAATAACCGGTTACAGGAATCGGAAGCGCTCAAGGGGCACTTCCTCTCCAATATCCGTAACGAGATCAATAACCCTCTGGCGACAATCATGGGTTTTGCCTACCAGTTGATGGCCGGCAACAGCGACCCTCACCAGGCGTCTCTTAACGGCCGACTGATCTATGACGAGGCGTTCGAACTGCATTTTCAGCTGGAGAATGTCTTTACCGCTGCCGGACTTGAAGCGGGCCAGGAGATGCCGCACCTTGTAGAGACGGATGTAGCGGTTATTCTCCCTGAAGTTCTCGCCAGTCTGGAACATCGGCGTTTTGCTAAAGAGCTGGAACTGCGTGGCGATTTTTCGCGATCCATGCCATTCACCGTTGACCCGAGGTTCCTGCAACTCATGCTGAGAAACCTCGTCGCCAATGCAATGGAGTTCAGTCCGCAGGGGGGAATAGTTACCATCACTCAGTTCATTGATGACTCTCTTCTGAAGATTGCCATCCGTGACGATGGTCCCGGCATCGATTCCACCAACCATGAAACCGTATTCGATCGATTCCGGCAGTTAGACCAGGGTCCGTGCAAAAGCCACCGTGGTCTCGGTCTCGGACTGAGCATCTGCCGCGCCCTTGCCGAATTGTCAGGTGGAGAGGTCTGCGTTGACAGCTCTCTCGGCGCAGGGAGCACCTTTACTCTGACCTTGCCACGTCCTGGCGGAACAGCCGCAACAATGGTTCCGGAAGGTGAGTTGTGCTTTTTATCTGAAGAAGAGCAGTACTGACCGCCAGATCAGAAACGGTTGCAAAAGCGGCTTGATAACTGCTGTCATGGCAGTTGCACACCGTTCAGGAATAACGATGCCATGAAAGAACATTATCTATATCCGGGGATGCTATTTGCCGAACAGGAACCCCACCGGGTTACGACCATTCTCGGTTCGTGTGTCAGTGTCTGCCTTTTCGATCCGGTGCGGCGCGTCGGCGGCATCAATCACTTCATGCTGCCTCTCTGGAACGGTGAAGGGCTCCCTACCCCCCGCTACGGCAATATTGCCATCGATACCCTTATTGACCGGTTGTCCGGGCTCGGTTGTCTCGTCTCGCGCCTGCAGGCAAAGCTCTTTGGCGGCGCAGCAATGTGGGAGAATGCCGACAGGTTCATGCCGATCGGCACCGGAAATATTGATTTGGCCTGGCGGATTCTGGCGCAATTCGACATACCGGTCGTGGCTAGTGATCTGGGCGGTGGCGCCAGCAGGAAAATCATCTTTTCCAGTAACACCGGCGAAGTGCTCCTCCGAAGGCAGCTGAGAACTGCAGCGAATGAACCGCCGGGAATCAAGAGAACACCAATAACCTTCCCTGACGGCACAAGAACAGCATAAGAGAGGATGTATTACATGATTAAGTCTATTCTGGCAGTTGATGATTCATCAAGTATCCGGCAATTGCTGCGATCTATCCTCTCCCAGTCAGGTTACCGGGTCATCGAAGCGGTAGACGGCAGGGATGGACTGGGAAAACTGGCAGCAGAGCATGCTGACCTGATCATTACCGATCTGCATATGCCCTTCATGGATGGCATCGGGCTTATCAATGAGGTTCGCAAAAATCCCGCTTACCGCTTTCTGCCTATCATAATTTTGACAACCGAACACCAGACCACCATGAAACAGGCAGGTGTGGCAGCGGGAGCCACCGCCTGGCTAACCAAACCATTCAAGCAGGAAGAGTTGCTGCGTATTATCAGCAAGGTGATGAGCTAATGCTGAGAACGGTGATCAGCAAGAGGCGACCTCTGGCAGACAAAGGCAATCGTTTGTCAGAAAGCGACTTTCTGCGACTGGGTCGATTCATTTACGCTGAAAGCGGCATCCGAATGCCCCCTATTAAAAAGACGATGCTTGAATCGCGTCTCCAGAAAAGATTGCGCACCTTGGGGATGGAGTCCTTCACCCGTTACTGCGCCTATCTCTTCAGTAGCGAAGGGCTGGCGCAGGAAGCGGTGCCAATGCTCGACCTGGTCACCACCAACAAGACCGACTTTTTCCGTGAAGCCGATCATTTTCAGTACCTTATGGCGTCAGTTCTGCCCGGTTACGTGCAAAAA
This sequence comes from uncultured delta proteobacterium, assembly GCA_963787125.1. Taxonomy (GTDB): domain Bacteria; phylum Desulfobacterota; class Desulfuromonadia; order Geobacterales; family DSM-12255; genus VEOV01. The sequence continues at coordinate 611,466 of CAWBBV010000001.1, read as the reverse complement.
GGCACCGGAGCTTCGCGCACTTTGAGAGTCTGGAGCGCCGGCTGTTCCACCGGTGAGGAACCTTACACGCTGGCCATGGTTCTGCAGGAGTTCGCCGAGCAGTCACCCGGCTTCGACTTCCGGATACTGGCTACCGACATCTCCACAAGAGTACTCGCATCCGGTCGACTGGCTGTTTACAGCGAAGAGAGGACTGCTCCGGTTCCGACCGCTCTCAAAAAGAAATATTTCCTCCGCAGCAGGGATCGCAGTGAAGGATTGGTGCGAATTGTGCCGCAACTCAGGGAAAAAGTTGAATTCCGCCGCTTGAACTTCATGGGAGAAGATTTCGCTATCAGGGAAGAAATCGACATCATCTTCTGCCGCAATGTGATCATCTACTTTGATCGGCCAACCCAGGAGCGTCTGCTGCAACGTTTCTGTACCCATCTGGCACCGGGCGGTTTTATCTTTATGGGCCATTCGGAGACCCTGAGCGGTCTGGATGTCCCGCTAATGCAGGTCAGTCCGACAATCTACCGTAGGATGTCCTGACCTGGGGTTTAAAAAGGGTGGTAGATATGAAAAAGAAAATTGGCGTACTCATTATTGACGATTCTGCCGTGGTGCGCCAGGTTATGACAGAAATAATCTCCGCCGACCCGGAACTGGAGGTACTCGGCACGGCAGCAGACCCTTTCATTGCTGCTGAACGGCTAAAAACTGTTCGCCCTGACGTAATAACCCTGGACGTGGAGATGCCAAGAATGGACGGTATTACCTTCCTGCAGCGGATCATGAGTCAGCACCCGATTCCGGTGGTGATCTGTTCGAGTCTGACCGGGCACGGCTCAGAAACAGCCATGAAAGCCCTTGAATACGGGGCCGTGGAAATAATCGAGAAACCGCGCCTCGGCACCCGGCATTTCCTCGAAGAATCGCGACTACTTATCTGCACGGCGCTCAAGGCGGCCAGCCAGGCCAGGCTCAAGCGGGTGCCCGTCAACTTCAATCCGGTTCAACCGAAACTGACTGCCGACGCGGTGTTATTCAGGTCCAAGTCGGAGGCCATGATCCGGACCACGGAAAAAGTTGTAGTTGTGGGAGCCTCCACCGGTGGGACCGAGGCGTTGCGTGTCTTTCTGGAGAGCCTACCGGAAGACAGTCCCGGTGTCGTTATTGTCCAGCATATGCCGGAACATTTCACCTCGGCATTTGCCAGGCGTTTGGACGGACTCTGTCGTATCAGTGTCAAGGAGGCGGAGAACAACGACACGGTCATGTCCGGTCGGGCCCTCATTGCGCAAGGAAACAGCCATATACTGTTGAAGCGAAGCGGTGCCCGCTATTTTGTTGAGATCAAGGACGGGCCGCTTGTCTGCCGCCACCGACCGTCAGTTGATGTCCTCTTTCGCTCCGCAGCCCGCTACGCCGGCAAGAATGCTGTCGGGGTAATCATGACAGGCATGGGTGACGATGGTGCCAGGGGGATGCTGGAACTAAAAGAAGCGGGGGCAAAAACCATTGCTCAGGACGAAGCGACTTCGGTTGTTTTCGGTATGCCGTGCGAGGCCATCAAGATGGGAGGAGTGGATCGAGTTCTCCCGCTACAGGGGATATCAGCAGCGGTTATAAAAAGCTGTGAACTTAAAAGCGGGACGTGAACAGAAGCTTTCGGGACGCTGCCATTCTGGGTGTTACGGTTTTATCTCCACAGCTGCAGCTTTGCGCAACTCTTCAGCCCACTGTTTAAAGCGCTCTTCAGATTTTTTCTTATAAAGGATCTCATCAATCGCTGCTTTGACTGAATCAAAGGGTTTTAGTCTCTCGGCACTCTTCTCTTCAAGCTTGATGATATGAAAACCCGCCGGAGTGGTGACCAGATCGCTTATCTCTCCCGGCGTCATGGTGATGACAGCACTTTCTATCTCAGGGAGCATATCCCCTTTCTTGAACGTCCCCAGATCTCCGCCATCCTTTGCTGCACTGGCTTCATCGGAGTACTTTTTCGCCAACGCGATAAAGTCACTACTGCTCTTTGCTTCGGTCATGACAGTAACCGCTTTGGCCATCAGCTTCTTTATCTCTTCGTTTGAAGCGTTCTTATTAACTTTGATGAAGATGTGGCGGGCTCGGTAGGTCGGCTCTTCTGTGTAAAGCGACTTGTTCGCATCATAATACTCGCGGATTTCCCGCTCGCTCACCTGAATCTTGGACTTAACCTCCTGACTCATAAGTCGAAGGCGCTCCAACTGCTCTCTCATCTGCGCTTTATACTGATCGAAAGTCATCCCTTGAGCGAGCAGTGCCGAGGTTAGCGCTTCCTGACTGAGCTTGTTCTGACGCTTGACATCCTCGATAGACTGACGAATCTCCTCTTCGGAGATAACAATGTTCAGCTCTTTTATCTTCTGCTTAACCAACTTCCGGTCAATCATGGCGTCGAGAATATCACGCTTGAGCTTGGTTGCCGCTTCTGGGGAGAACGCGCCACGCTTCTCCTCCTCTTTCAGAACCATGGCATATTCACGATTCAGTTCCAGGGAAGTTATTATCTCGTCGTTGACGATAGCCGCAATGCCGTTAAGTGTCTCGGCAAGAGATACGGTCGCAATAAAACATATGGCAAAAGCCAGAATTAGTGTGGTGATTACTCTGTTCATGGGAACCTGATTTATTGACCGGAAAGTTTGAGAAGCGATTCTGCTCTGTAGAGTAAAGCGTCAGCTGCAAGTGGAGATGATGGGTATTTCTCAAGGAAACGGGTGAATAATAACAACGACTCCTTATACTTGCCACTGCGATATGAGTTGATTGCCTGCGAATAAGAGTCGTTCTCTTCCCTGGAGACAGTCTGCCCGGGCGGCGTCTGTTTTCTCTCCGGCTTCAAAACTGCACTCTTTTGCCGACTCTTTTTAGCAGGAGCTTTGGTTTTCACCCGAGTCGCTTCAGCAGAGTGAAGTTCAGGAGTCGAGACGTTATTTACTCCAGGAGAAACAGACTGTTGCGAAGCTGGGTTCTTGGCGATGGCCTTCTGCCTGCTGACGGGAACAAGCAGTTCTCTGCCGGCACGGATAAGGTCCGGGTTGTGAATATTGTTAAAAAGAAGGATCTGGGGGAAGTAGGAACTCCGCCCCGCAAACTCTTTAGATATTTTACTTAATGTATCACCAGGTTTAACGGTAATCCGTCGCACCAGCACCCCTTTGCCGGCTTCAGGCAGCTGAGACACTTCCTCCTGCTGGTTTGGAGAAAAGAGCATATACTCAGAACCGTGCGCCTCCAGAGAAAGCAGAGGAACTGACAACAGTAACAGAACCAATCGCCATTCATTCATCATCAGTAGCTGTTCCCTATATGATCCTGATATGTCAGGGAGTTTTTCAGCGACAGTGATGTCCCGACTGCCGTACCCTGTTTAACTCTGTATGAAACCGTGATGGTTCGCTTTTCCCCGGCGCCCAACTGGTCAAACCGCCAGGAATAAAGCCCCTTGTTATTACCGGCAACATGCGGTTCAGAGGCGATCAGTTCCAATTCAGCCGGAAGGCTGCTGCGAACATCCACCATCTTCGCCATCCCACTGCCGGCATTTACACAAGAAAGCTCGAATGAATTGACTTCGCCCGGCTTTATCTTCCCGCCCTTTCCTGCCAGTGTCAGGTTCAGCACCGGTCTTGAATAAACAATGTTTAGATTTGCTGATGATTTTCTTGAAGGATCGTTTTGTGAGTCCAGCGTAAATGTCAAAGGAATGGAGACGCCATCCTTTTCGGCTGCTGTAGTCGTAATTTCAAGGATCAGATTAGCTACTTCCTTGGGGGCCAACGGTCCGACGTGATTTACCCGTGGCTCGCTGGCCTGTTTGACGCCGTCACGGTTTGTATCCAGATAAAATGAATGACTTAGATTCTCTGCCTGCAGCGGTTTAATCACAAAATCATCGCGGACGTTGCCGGTGTTGGTAACGGTCAGCAGAACCGTGACGGTCTGACCCGGCACGGCAGTAACAATTTGAGCATTTGCCAGGATATTAATGCCACTAACAGCCTTGACGGTCACCGGTGCAGAAATAAATGTGTCAGTCCGGTTAAGCAGAGGATTAATCATCTCCGCATGCAGGAACAGTTCTTCCCTGGCCAGAGCGGAGTCCTTCAACTGCATCGCAAGTGGCATCTCCCGGCTTTCGCCCGGGGCCAGTTGCAATCCTGAAACGACCAGCACATTGTTTCCCTCAAGCGTGAATCCTGCTGCCGTAAAATCAGCCGGATTATATTGAGGCGAAAAAGTAACTCTGAGCGACACATCTCTGGCAGCTGCAGAGCCGACGTTCAACAAGACCAACTTGTATGGGATACGTTCTCCGGGACTTATTTGCGGCAAATCGCTTTTAAAAACTACCCTGAGCACGGGAGCCTTTGCCACCAACCGAATCGACCTGGATTGTGAACTAGATGCGTCTGCCACAGAGTGCGCGTTGACAGGGAATATCTTTCGCTCCCCATCCATGGAGATGGCAGGCATCTCCAGTTGCATCAGTCCGTTAAACTGTTCGCCCGGCAACAACTGAGGAGTTTTTACGACTGGCAAATCAGGCGCAGCTGCAGCAACAAAACGGAATTTGTAAGTACCCGGGAAGCCCGACTCCAGAGTAAAGCTGTCCGGAGAATTACCCCGATTAATAACTGCGAAAGGCATGGTGAAGCGCTTTCCGACTTCAACTATCTGCTGCTCGGAGGCCAGGCTAAGCTCTAATTCAACGTGTTGGCCGACTTCAACGGCGAGCAAGGTTGACTTTTCGTCCATAACCAGACTTGAGGGGGTTGTTTTGGCCGCAGCTACCTGATAGGCAACCCCTAACTCTTTGAGACGGATTTTTGCACTTGTCGCAGCCTGACTGCCTGGATAGCGATCCAAAACAGCTTTGTACTCAGTAATGGCCTGCTCTCTTAACAGTTTTGCTTGCAGAGCGTCCTGTTCTTTCTGCTGTGCTGCTGCAGAAAGAGTACGCTGGGATTCAGCCCTCTCCAAAGCAATCTGCTCCGCTTCCTTACGAGCAGAAACTGCCTTTGCCTGAGCTGACCGCTCTGCCGCCACCCTTTCTTCTGCAAGTTTTTCATCAGCAAGCCTGGCAGTTTCATCCTGCGCAAGAAGAGGGATAGTTTTCGAGGCGGATTCATTCTTTGGCGTGCCAACAACCGGAGGACTGGCAGCTGCTGAAACAGGAGCTGCCTTGGCAACCTGTTGCCCTGGTGGGGCATCAACCTGCGGAGCTTTCGTTGCAAGCTCCAATAACTCTTCCTCGACAGTGCTCTTTAAAGGATTGTCGGGGTACTCCTTGAGAAATTGCGCCATGTAGCGCCCGGCTTCCTTCTTGTTTCCAGCCTTTAGGTAAGAACGGGAAAGCCAGAGGATGGTCATGTCCCGGAGTGAAGAGTCGGGATATTTCTCGAGAGAACCTGACAGATTATCAATTGCTACCTGATAATCCCTTTTGAGATAGGCATTAAACCCGTTAATAAAAAGCTCGGAATCCTTGGTATCCAGAGAATAAGCCGGACTGGTGAAAAGTGAGGCAATCAGGAAAAAACCGATCAGAACTCTGCTTGAGGCATTGTGAAAAAATCTATAAAAACCCACTTATTACACCTCTTCTGACAGGTTTCGAAAGAATACAAAAATTTTTAAATAAGTACCATCTTACTGCCTGGATTGTCAACGGCGAAAGAAATCAAAACTTTGGCCCTCTAATTTCATTGACAGTTGATTTTCAATGAAAAATTAGAGCTAAAGAAGTGATTAGCTCAACAGAAGTGACGCTATCTACGGCTGTTTCCCACAGGTGGCGACTAAGAATCGGTTCTGAAGTCTACAGCTTTACTTCAATAGTCGCAGTTTTCCGCAGCTCTTCCAACCATCTGGTAAAGCGCTGCTCTGACTTGCTCCGGAAAAGAGTATCTTCTATCTGCCCCTTTACATCATCAAACGGCTTTACGTAGCCAGGTTTTTTTTCTTCAAGTTTGAGTATATAGAACCCACCGGGAATGGCGATTACTTCAACTTCCCCAATCTTCATCGAAAGTACGATTTTTTCCAGCTCCGGAAGCATTTCACTTTTCTTGAAAAAGCCGAGATCACCGCTATCCTTTTGAGCGTTGTCATCATCCGAATACGTCTTTGCCAGTTCCGTAAAATCCCGACCTTTTTTAGCAGCTGCTGTCGCAGTCTCAATCTTGGTCACAACCGCTCTTATGTCCTGGAATGTGGCTTTTTCTGCCAATCTCAGAAAAATGGCTCTGGCACGATACGCTTCTTCATCGGTGTAGTTTCGCTGATTGTTCTCATAGTAATCCTTGATCTCTTTCTCGCTCACCTGAACTTTAGAGTTCACCTCCTGGCTCATCAGTCGCAGGCGCTCCAACTGTTCTTTCATCTGCGCCTTGTATTGATCCAACGTCATCCCCTGGGTGAGCAACGCGGCAACAAGTTCTTCCTGGCTCATCTTGTTCTGTTTTTTTACGTCCTCAATTGAGAGACGCACCTCATCATCAGACACAACTATGCGCAGTTCAACCACTCTTTGCCGGATAAGTTTTTTATCTATCATCGCGCCAAGAGCGTCACGTTTTATCTTAGCCGCCGTTTCAGGGGCAACATCCCCCTTCGTTGCTGCTTCTTTCAGTGCCTCGGAATACGCCCGGTTAAGTTCACGCAAGGTTATAATCTCATCGTTAACAATAGCCGCAACTCCGCTCAGTGTCTCTGCTGCTGCGAAGGGAGAAAGAAGTAGTGTAATGAGAATTGTTGAGATCACTATATTTATCATGGTTATAACCCTTAATAAATAAAGGCCGGGGGGTACCCGGCCTCGTCAAACTTGAAACTCTGTCAAAGTTACTTTTTAGTTTCCGGCGCCTTTGGGGCAACAGGTGCAGGCGGCTGGGACGGAAGCGCTTTCGCGTCAGGTTTGGGCTCTTTTGATTCAGGAGAAGCTGCGCCGCCAAGGCCTTTCAGTACATCTTCCTTGATCGTGTACTTGCCGCTCTTCTTCAGATCTTCTTTCAATTTCTGAAACACTTCCTGCTGCTTGCCCGGCAGCATCGATGACTTGATCTGCTCCTTGACATCCTCGAAGCTGCGTTCACCAGCAGGCCGTTTGCCGGTCAGCTTTATGATATGAAAGCCGAACTTTGTCTTGACGACGTCAGAGGTCTGATTCTCTTTCATGGCAAAGACTACTTTTTCAAATTCAGGGATCATGGAGCCTTTGCCGAACCAGCCGAGATCGCCACCTTTGGCAGCTGCGCCATCGGTAGAGAGTTTCTTGGCAAGCTCTTCAAAGTTGCCGCCGCCTTTGAGCTGGGCAAGAACATCTTTTGCTTCTTTCTCTGTCTTCACGAGGATGTGGCTTGCCTTCACCTGATCGCCGGTCTTGAATTTATCCTTGTTCTGATCATAAAACTTCTTCAGATCTTCATCAGAAACCTTGGCCTGCTCTTCAACTTTTTTCTTCAGATACGCTTCGACAACGAGGCGTTTTTTCAGCTCATCCAGCTTTTCTTTGACAGCAGGAGTATTCTCAATGCCGTCCTTGGAAGCCTCCTGGAGGATCAGCTCACGAATGATCATGGTCTCCAGCATCTCCTTTTTACCTTCAGCCGTCTCAGTCATCGGCTTAAGGTATGGGGGGAGAGTTTCCATCTCTTTCTTAAACGATTCAACAGTAATGGTCGTCCCGCCAACCTCCGCAAGGACTGGCCCTGACGGCTTGCTCTCTTTTTTAACATCACTCTCTTTCTTGCCGTTGCAGCCGAAAAGAGCCAGAATACATACAGCAGCTGCCGCAGATTTTATTACAGACTGTCTTGTCACAGTTGATCTCCTTGATTTTTTGTAGTCACCAAATTTGTGTAAAACCCTCCGGAAACTATCATACACCCCCCAGTTTTTTCAAGAGATTTCTGGATTCCAGCAGCACTCCGTCAAAGCTGGTGTCCGTCAGCTCGGCAATCAGCCTGAAGTCCGGAGTGAGTTGGTATTTCTTCGGCTGACTCCTGATCAGGGCGATGATCAGATCAGGAGAAACGGGGGTCTTTTCGTGGAACGCGAATGTGAGTCTCTTGCCGTCAAACTCGGCCTCAAGGATAAGGAATTTCTTGAAAAGCAGACGCAGTTTCATCAGTTCCAGCAGGTATTCCACGGCCAGCGGCGGCTTGCCGTACCGGTCAACAAGCTCTGCCCGGATATCAACAACCTCTTCTTCAGAAATCACCTGGGTCAGTTTTTTATAGAGAACCAGTCGTTGATTGGCATCCTTGACAAAATCCTCCGGGATAAACGCCGGCACACGCAGCTTGATTTCCGGCTCAACCCGCTCGGTCGTCCCCTCTCCCTTCAACCGCTGAATAGTCTCTTCCAGAAGTTCGGTAAAGAGCTCAAAGCCGACAGCCGCAATCTGGCCGGACTGCTTTGCGCCGAGAATATCGCCTGCCCCCCTGATCTCCAGGTCGTGGGTGGCTATCCTGAAACCGGCGCCAAGCTCCGATATATCCTGGAGAATTTTCAACCGTTCCCTTGAATCAGGAGCGATTGCCCCTTCAGCCGGAATGAGAAAGTAGGCAAAGGCCCGGACTTTGGAACGACCGACCCTGCCTCTCAGCTGATACAGCTGGGCAAGCCCGAAAGCATCGGCGCGGTTGACAATCAGGGTATTCGCGCTGGGAATATCGAGTCCTGACTCAATAATGGTGGTGCAGAGAAGGATGTTGGTCTCAGCGTGCATGAATCCGAGCATCACCTTTTCCAGCTCCCCTTCCTTCATCTGGCCGTGGGCAACGGCGATTTTCGCTTCCGGTACGATTCGTGCCAGATGCTCGGCCATGACCCCGATGGACTGTACCCGGTTGTGGACGAAAAAAACCTGCCCGCCCCGCCGCAGCTCCCGCATGACCGCCTCGCGAATAAGCTCCTCATTGAAGCGGGCGACAAAGGTCTTGATAGCGAGGCGATCCACCGGAGGGGTATCAATAATGGAGAGATCCCTGACCCCCATCATGGACATGTACAGGGTCCGGGGAATCGGTGTGGCGGTCAGGGTCATAATGTCGACAGTGGCCCGGAATTTTTTCAGCCTCTCCTTGTGGACAACGCCGAAACGCTGCTCTTCATCCACGACCAGAAGTCCCAGCTCCCTGAATTCAACATCCTTCTGCAACAACCGGTGGGTCCCGATAATAACGTCAACTTTCCCTTTGGCCAGATCTTCCAGAATAATCTTCTGCTCTTTCGGGCTACGGAAGCGGGAGAGCATTTCAACTGTGACCGGATAATCCTTGAAACGTTCCCGGAAAGATTCAAAGTGCTGCTGAGCCAGAATGGTCGTCGGCACCAGCACCGCTACCTGTCTGCCATCCATAACCGACTTGAACGCGGCCCGGATGGCAACTTCCGTCTTGCCGTAACCGACATCGCCGCAAACAAGCCGATCCATGGGTCGTTCACTCATCATATCCTGGAGCACATCATCAATTGCCGAAAGCTGATCCGGGGTTTCGTCCCAGGCAAAGGCTGCTTCAAATTCACGATAAAGATCGTCCGGCGGCGAAAAGGCAAAGCCTTTTTCCACCTGACGGGCTGCGTATATCTCCAGCAGCTCGACTGCCATCTCCTCAACCGTTTCACGCGCCTTAGCCTTGGCCTTATCCCAGGCAACGCCACCAAGCCGGTCAACCCGCGGTTCAAGCCCCTCCGCCCCCACATAGCGCTGCACCAGCGCCATCCTGTCAACCGGCAGATAAAGCCTGTCGCCACCGGCGTACTCAAGCAGGATGAAATCGCCGGCAACGCCGGAGAGCTCAATATGCTCAAGGCCACGATATGCCCCGACCCCGAAGTCAAGGTGCACCATATAATCGCCGACTTTCAGCTCTGCCAGCGAAGTCAGGATCTGCTTCTTCTTCATCTCGGAAACGCCGCGGCGGCGGACGCGTTTGCCGAACAGCTCCTCTTCAGAGACAACGGCTACGCCTGCAGCCTGGAGACGGAAACCCCGCGAAATCTCACCGATCAGCAGGGAAATACCGCCGTCCCGCCTGAAATGCTCGGCCGCAAAGCTGCGCTCAACTATTTTCAGCGGCAGCTTGTAATGCTCCAGCAGGGAGATCAGCCGCTCGGCCTGACCACGTTGATGGCAGGGGATGAAGATCCTCATCTCAGACTTTAACCACCCTGAGAGCCTCTCTGCAAGCGGCTTCATAACCCCTTCACCATCGGGAGTCACCAAGAGTTTCAGGTCGCTGTTCTGCTCAACGGCAAAATTGAAGCTTGTCCCTGGCGTACTGCTGAGCAGTTCCAACCTGGGGAGATGAAGATGGCGACCGGGAAAGTTTTCCGCAAGCCCGGCAGCGCCAACCAGAAACTGCTGGGCCGCTTCGCAGATGACTCGCTCCTGCTCAAGGGAGCTGTTGCGATTCTTATCTAATTCGTAGAGCCACTCCTGACGGGCCTCGGCAATCAGATCAGGATCCAAAAGCACCGACACTGCCGCACTTCCGGCGTAATCGAAAAGAGTCTCCAGCGGTCCGTGGAAAAGCGGCAGAAGATTCTCGATCCCTGGCGGGTATATTGATGAGTTGAGCTGTTCTACAAGTTCCCTGCGGCGGGGAACCGGTATATCGATATCATCGCAGAGGCGTTTCAAGCGACCGGTGAACTCTTTCATAACTTCCGGAGCCAGAATCACTTCTCTGGAAGGGAGAAGTACCAACTCTTCCATGGGATGAAGCGAGCGTTGTGTCAGCGGATCGAAGGTTCTGATCGTCTCGACAAAATCCCCGAAAAACTCAATCCGGACGGGATGCAAAAGATTCGGCGGGAAGATGTCAAGAATCCCCCCCCGGGCGGAAAATCCTCCGCGATCCTCAACCAGCGGCACCGGTGAATAGCCGAGCTTCACCAGTTTCCCCAGGAGATCATCATAAGCAACCTCTTCGCCGGCGACAAGATACTGGGAGAGATCGCCGAGTGTCTGGCGGGGAAGAACTTTCTGAACTGCAGCAGCATAAGGGGTGACAACCACCCTGACACCACCACCCATTAGCCTGAAGAGCGTGTTCAGCCGTTCCCCGGTAATATTGCTGTGGGGCGAGACGGCATCAAGGGGGGTTACATCCCAGGCGGGGAAATGGAGAATCTCTTCCGGCTTTTCGGCATAAAAGCGCAGTTCCCGAAAAAGCTCTTCAGCGGCATCGCTGTCGGCAGTGACAGCAATGAAAAGCTCAGTGGACTCTGCCAGGAGACGGGTAAGAAGAAATGCTGCCGATGAACCGGTAAGCCCCGTAAGGATAGTTTTTTTATCATTTTTTTTCAGGCAGGCGGCTACGGCGGCAAGTTGTTTAACAAAATCGGTCAATTTAAAAACTCCCGATAGAATTCATATATCTGCATGGAATATATCTACATGAAGCATAACTCTTTGGCTAGATTGAATTAGCAGCGCTCTTTCCCACTCTGCATAGTTGGCATATTATCGGTAACCGGGGAGAGAGTAACGCTGGCAGGGTGGCTTCCAAGCGAGGATGCGCAGCAAGATCGTTCTTTATTTAACCTTTAAAATATACTCCGATAAAAATATTTTAAACAGACTGTATTTTCACGCAACAGATGTTACTGTTTAGACAGAAGCAGGATGTAGAAACTGACCAAGGAGGGGAACATGACTGATAGCACTCCACCAGGTATTTTGGGTAGTTTGGATACAGAGAGTTGAAACAATGCTCCGGAGGCATAAAGAGCCGGAAAAGACCTTGAAAAGGTATCCTAGCTTGAACTTAAAAGAAGCCCCACTGATAAATTTAGTGGGGCTTTTCATTTTTACTCATTTGAATTATTCATACATGGTAGAATGACGCGTATTGAAATTTTACACTTTTTGTAAACATCCGGGACCAAAATCGTGATCAAGTTCAAGTTGTTTTGCATAATGACATTTCTACTTGTGGCAACTGCTGTAAGAGCAGAAGAGCTTTGTTTTCAAGAAGCAGGGGTTGAATACAGCATAAACCCCCAGATATTGAAAGCCATTGCCAAGGTTGAATCCAACTTCGACCCCAGAGCAGTCAACTGGAACAAAAACGGCACCTACGATTTTGGTGTCATGCAGATCAATTCAAGCTGGTACTATACCTTGGGAAAAGATTGGTGGATGACTCTCGGCGACCCATGCAGCAATATTAAAGGTGGAGCCAGGATATTATCCGCTTGCATGAAAAAATATGGTTACTCCTGGGAAGCCATCGGTTGCTATAACAGCCAGACCCCCAGCAAGAGGGACAAATACGCCATGACCGTATTCAGGCAGTTACAAAACATTCAAAAGACCGATTAATTCAGTTGGCGCAGTCGGCAGCTTTTTATCTGTCTGGAAGAAAATGCACTGCTAAAAAGTCAAGGAGAATCGAAATCATTTTCAAGATCTTGCTGCCAATGACTCTCGCTGTAATTATGATAGTGAGTTTAGTCACTGTAGGACACGCGACCGGAGCGCCTGCTAAATTACTAGTATTGTGTACTGAATTCAATGTGCTGAATACCAGCATCAGAGACAGGTCCATCAAAAAGCCGGCGGCAAAAGTTCAGTTCAGAAAATTGATCGGGGCAATCAGAAAAGAATATTACGCTGCAGGCGGCGATGACTATTCTGTTAGCGATTGGGTGTTCCCTTTACAGGGGTACGGGTATAAAGCAATCGGTGGAATCAGAGGAAACGGCTATCAAAGGGGTGGGTACAACTATTTTGACGGCAACAGCCATAGCGGACACCCCTCACAGGATATTTTTATACGGGATAAAAAGCAGGTCAGTATCGATGACGTATCCCAAAAACCTGTAAGGGTACTGTCACTCACCGGTGGTGTAGTTGTCGCCAGGGAAAATGGCTGGGATGTTTCGAGCACCTTGCGCGGGGGGAAATACCTCTGGATATATGACCCGACAGCAGATGCCCTGACATATTACGCCCATAACAGCACCTTACTTGTCGAAATCGGCGATCTGGTTAAACCCGGGGATAGTATTGCCGAGGTAGGCAGAACAGGATTAAATGCCTGGAAGCGAAGGTCTCCATCACATTTGCATTTGACATACCTGTCAGTCATCAACGGCCTGCCTGAACCCAGAAATATTTACAAAGAGCTTCTGCACAGTACCCTAATGTAAAAGCATCTTGCGTTAATGCTTGAAAAGGGGGCGACTATCTGCTATACACTGTTTTCTTTTTGGGGTGTCGCCAAGCGGTAAGGCAACGGACTCTGACTCCGTTATCCGAGGTTCGAATCCTCGCACCCCAGCCAGTCTTTTCAAAGGGTTAGCCAACATTGGCTAGCCCTTTTTTCTTGCCTGATGCTGATAGTGACGCCAGTTGCAGCATAATTACTACTACGCGTTAAACTTAAATTCCACTATTTTTACGATACCCTTGTTCAACGTCAAGCATGAAAGAAAATCTCCATGGGGCAAGGAAACAGATTCCCTAGTAAAACAGTATAAAACAGCTTGACATTTCTTGACCCGTTGTATAGGTTAACACTACATATTTTCTTATCAAGAGCGACTGAGGGACAGGCCCTGTGACGTCGCGGCAACCTCCCCAAAGGGGAAGGTGCCAATTCCTGCGAAACCGCAAGGTTGCGCGAGATAAGGGAGCGAGGACTATTTTCACAATATTCCCCTTCCGCACCCCGGAAGGGGAATATTTTTTTGGAGGTTGTTCATGAATATTGCAACAGAGGCAGTCCAGATTGGTCTTGAGTGGGATACACGAACGGGCGCGGTGTCTGTGCCTATCTACCAGTCGGCAACATTCCGCCATCCGGGTCTGGGCCAGAGTACCGGCTATGATTACAGCCGCTCAGGAAACCCGACGCGGCAGGCGCTTGAAGCCGGCATTGCCAGACTGGACGGCGCGGCACGGGGATTCGCCTATTCATCCGGCATGGCAGCAATTACCAGTCTCCTGCTGCTTTTCAGACAAGGCGATCACATTATTGTCACCGAAGATCTTTACGGCGGCACCTACCGGCTTTTTGAGCAGATTTTTCAGCAGTTCGGCCTTGAATTCACCTATGTTGACACAAGCGATAACAGTCTGGTTGAGGCCGCTATCAGAGAGAATACCAAGGGGCTTTTTGTTGAATCCATTACCAACCCGCTGTTGAAAGTTACCGATATTCGTTCTCTCGCCACACTCTGCAAGGAAAAGGGGCTGCTCTTCATCGTTGACAACACTTTTCTCACGCCGTATCTGCTCAGGCCCCTTGAACTCGGCGCAGACATCGCCATCTACAGCGGCAGCAAGTATCTCTCCGGTCATAACGATACAATCTGCGGACTGGTCACGGTCAAGGATCCCGCCCTCGCGGAGAGGGTCTATTTTCACCAGAACGCAGCTGGCGCAATCCTCGGGCCCCAGGACTCCTGGCTGACAATCCGCGGCATGAAGACCCTTGCAGTACGGCTTGACCGGCAGGGAGAGAATGCACTCGCCATAGCAACGTGGCTCGGTAAGCACGCACAGGTCACAAAGGTATACTATCCCGGGCTAGCAAATCATGTGGGGCACAACCTGCAGAAAACACAGGCCGATGGTTTTGGCGCTGTCGTCTCCTTTGAAGTAGCATCGCCGGAGCTGGTGGAAAAACTGCTTCTCAAAACAGAACTGATCTCTTTTGCCGAAAGTCTCGGCGGCGTTGAGACCCTGATGACCTTCCCGGCAGTGCAGACCCACGCCGACATCGAGCCTGAAAAGAGGGATAAAATGGGGATCAACAACCGGTTACTGCGGTTATCTGTCGGCATAGAAAACGTCAACGACCTGATTGCAGACCTGCAGCAGGCGTTCAGGGAGGAGTAGATGAAATTCTCTACAAGGCTTATCCACGGCAGCCATTCAATCGACCCGGCAACCGGAGCACTTTCCATCCCGGTATGCCAGACATCAACCTTTGCCCAGAAGTCGGTTGATCACTTCGGCAAGTATGATTATGCCCGCTCCGGCAACCCGACCCGTGAAGCGTTGGAAGAGGTTGTTGCCAATCTTGAGGGGGGCACGGCCGCATGTGCTTTCGGCTCCGGCATGGCAGCTATCTCTTCGGCATTGATGATTTTTGCTCCGGGCAACCATCTGGTGGTCTGTGAGGACGTGTATGGCGGCGCCTTCAGAGTGCTGACCAGGCTTTTCAGTCAGTGGGGGCTGAAAGTTACCTTTGTGGATGCAACCTCGCTGGCAGCGATTGAGGCTGCCATCCTGCCGGAAACTGTCGCGCTCTACCTGGAATCACCTTCAAACCCGCTCCTGAAAATCAGCGATCTGCAAGGGGCAGCGGCAATCGCCCGCAAGCACGGCCTACTAACCCTTGTAGACAGCACCTTTATGACCCCATACCTGCAAAGACCGCTTGAACTTGGTTGCGATATCGTCCTCCACAGCGGTACCAAATTCATCAACGGCCATAGTGATGTTGTCTGCGGCTTTGCGGTTGTGAAAGACGAGAAGCTGGCTCAGAGACTCCGTTTTGTCCAGAACGCCTTCGGCGCCATTCTCGGACCACAGGACTGCTGGTTGACGCTGCGGGGTTTGAAAACCTTGAAAGTCAGGATGGAAGAGAGCCAGAAAAGTGCCGCAAAGATCGCCGCTTGGCTTGAAAGCCGGCCAGAAGTGACAAAGGTGTATTACCCCGGCCTGGCGTCTCATCCCGGGCATCTCATCCACGCCGCGCAAAGCTCCGGGCCTGGCGCAGTGCTCTCCTTCGAGTTTGAGAGTTATGAGTTAACCAAGCGAGTTTTGGAGGGGGTTGAACTGTCGGCTTTTGCGGTGAGTCTTGGCGGCGTAGAGAGCATCATATCCTACCCGGCTAAAATGTCGCATGCGGCGATGCCGCCGGCAGAGCGAGCCGCCAGGGGGATCAGCGATACGCTGGTCCGGCTCTCGGTAGGACTTGAGGACGTTGATGATCTGATCGGGGATCTGGAGCGATTAATAGTTCAATAACCGAAAAAGACCCGCCAAATGCGGGTCTTTTTCGGTTATATCCAGTGCATCAGGCTACTTTTTTTGCTCTTGTTACTGCCGCCTTTTTGGGAGCAGCAGCTTTAACCGCTTTTGCCGCCGGTGCTTTGGCTGCGTTCAGATTTGCCATTCGCTTCTCACGTGCCTTTGCAAGGACATCATTCATGCCTCTCTCTTCAGCGGCTTTTCTTCTGGCATCAGAGAAGTTTTTTGCGGCAAGTTTCTGAGTGGTCTTGATTCCGAACTTTTTCCTGTACTGACCAGGGGTCAACTGATGTGCCGTTGAAAGATGTTTCTTTAAAGTCTTGAATCCACCTTTTTGACATTCCATACAGATTACTTCATCTTTTTTGAAAGCCTGCCGCACAGTCAGGGTACTCTCTTTAACTTCTTCGACTATAGTTGACGCAAGTTCAGTTACACAGCCGCCCTGCTCAAGATTTTTCAGTGCAGAGTGGACAGTCTGAAGTTCCTGAACAAGTTGATCGGTAGTCATTGATGTGTTTGAAGCATGAGAAGATACGATATCGGCAACAAGTTCTAGCAATGTTTTCACTGTTAATACCCCCGTATTTTGACTCAGTATTCAATAACCCGGTTCTTACCGGCTTTACATGATGTAAACAACTGATTTATTGGCAAATTATCTGCTTAATTCATAAATTGTCAAGGTTCATTTACAGTAGCTTCAAGATAATAGCAGCTACAATCAGTCAATTTATTGGACTTGTCCACTTAAAGTCGGGTAATGGTATAAGCACCGGTTATCAGCATGCTGCTTCTCTAAAGCATCATTACTATTCCAAATCCTACAGCCCCCAAGATCATCTCTTGTCAGAAGGCTATTCCATGAGTCCGCACCAGCCAGATCAATCCAATCTCAGCGGGACACTCTACATTCTCGCAGCTGCCTTGCTCTGGGGGACTACCGGCACCGCTCAGGGGCTTGCTCCAACGGGGTCAAACCCTGTTGCGCTCGGGGCGCTCCGGGTTTTTGTCGGAGGAGTCACGCTCCTGATTATTGCCCTTTCAAGGGGGAGCTTGAGAGGAATTACCTCCTGGCCTGCCCTGCCGACAGCAGTTTCTGCCCTCTTTATTGCGGCATATCAGCTCTGCTTCTTCGCCGCACTCTCCAAGACCGGTGTTGCGGTCGGAACCATGGTTGCTATCGGCAGCTCCCCGATTGCGGCAGGTCTGCTCGGCTACCTGGTCAGAGGAGAGAGGTTGGGAAAGAACTGGCTGCTTGCTACTTTTTTTGCCGTTGCCGGCTGCACCTTATTGGCCGCCGGTGGAGGAGCCCTGCGGGTAGATCCGCCAGGGGTCGCACTGGCGCTGGGTGCTGGTTTTTCCTATGCCGCCTACACAGTCAGCATTAAGGGGCTATTGGACAAGCAGTGCTCTGACGCAGTTCTGGCGGTAGTATTTTGTACAGCGGCGCTGTTACTGGCACCGCTACTGCTCATTTATGATTCCGGCTGGGTTTTGACGGCAAGAGGGGCAGCGGTTGTGCTTCATCTGGGGGTTTTTGCCACAGCCGGGTCATACTGGCTTTTTGTGCGCGGGCTGAAGACAGTGAAGATTGGCACTGCGGCGACTCTATCTCTGGGCGAACCGCTGACAGCCTCGCTTTTGGGGGTGTTAGTTTTAGGGGAGCGACTCGGCGGCTGGCAGATTGGCGGGACACTTCTTATCTTCAGCGGCATAGCGATTCTGGCCATCAGTGCACGGGGCGGCAAAGAACAGATCTCCGGAAGCTGACTCTTGACAGTCTCTGCCACATCCGGCTATAGTCAACCTAATCAGCCTATGCGAAAATTCATCCACTTAAAAATTACATCCACGCTTCTTCTTCTCGTGATACTTGCCGTGACACTCAGTTGTGCTCATGAAAGCGCCCATGCACTGCAAAGCCCTGTCAATACAGCTTTTTCAGCCATGGAATCAGCGGCGTCTCACGATACCCCCTGTCCCCCTTGTGAGCATCATCAGGATTATGACGGCTGTGACAGCTGCGTAAACTGTGCCTGCCATGCTTCATTGACTGTTCAACCGTTTCAGCTCAGCTATAACCCTATCATCGTAAACCTGAGCAGATTCGACCTGTTCAAACATCTGCCCGAAGTACATCTTTCCAAGTTTATCCCCCCGCAAATACAAGCATAAACCACCGCAACGGGAGTGGTCCGTCGCCATCCAGGGACAAAGCTATCTTTTCTCCTGGTCGTGGTGCGTCCGCAACCTGTTTTACTTTCCTGACTCAAAATTGAATTAAAGGAGGTTTTTCCTTTGGGAATAACTGTATTTAGACAAGGAGCGCGGCTCCTGATGTCTTTCAGCATCTGTATTTTGGTATCTGCACCGGCAATTGCAGAACCACAGAAACTGACACTGCGGCAAATAGTTGAAGTTTCGTTACAGAATAACGGCGACCTCAAATCATTTCGTGAGGAAAAAGGTGTCCATGAAGCCGGCAAGATCAGAGCGGGTCTCCTGCCGAACCCAACCATTGAAATTGAAGCCGGCACGGGCGCTTTGACCGGCAGTACCAATGAGAACAGTCTGTTACTGGGCATTTCACAGGAGTTCTTGCTGGCAGGGAAAAGGGAGAAACGTCTCGCCAGCGCCGAACATGAACTGGATAGCTACCGCTGGCAAGTGGCTGATCGGGAGAGACAACTGCGCGCCGAGGTGAAGACGGTTTTTTATGATGTAATTCTGGCAGAGCAGCGGATCAACCTGGCGGATCGTTACACGCAGCTCAATCGTCAGCTTCTTGATGTAGCAAAAGAGCGTTTGGCTGCAGGGGATATTCCTGAATTGGAAATGAACCTGGTCAGGGTGGAGCTGGCACGCAGCGAAGGAACCCGAATTGCCGTTGAAAAGGCACTGAACCAGAATCATTTCAGGCTCTGGACACTCATGGGTCTTTCACCCGGTGAATCTCCGCCCATCTCAGGGGCGTTTGCAAGCGAACTCAACCTGACGAAAAACCTGGGGGAACTTAAACAGCTGTCCCAGCTGCTGCGAGCGGACCTGAAAGCTCTGGAAGCCGAAAAAAACAGGGGGGAAGCGGACAGCATCCTTGCCCGGGCCGAACGAACTCCCAATGTTACGGCTGGTCTTGTTTTGCGGCGGGACACTGCGTCTATGGAGATCAACGGCTTTGAGGGGAAAGAGACGGCTTATACCATCGGCGTAAGACTATCGATGCCCATTCCCCTCTTTGACAATAATAAGGCCGGCATTCAGGAAGTCGAAGCCAAAAGGAGCGGCAGTGAAAGCCGCCTGCGGACCGCTGCCAGAAACGCTGAACTGGAAGTGGAAACGGCCTACGCCGACTTGCTGAATGCCGAAAAAATCCGGTCTCTTTATAAAGCCGATATCATTCCTCAAATGGAAGAAAACCTGGCACTGACCCAGGAAGCTTATCGGCTTGGCGAAGTCGGCATTCTGGCCGTTATTCAGGAGCAAAAAAAATTCTACGAAGTCAGCGACGGCTATCTGCTGGCACTGCATGATCGGCAGGCGGCGCTGGTAAAACTCGAGGCGGCAACTGCAACAGATCTTAGTGGGGGTGTGCAATGAACAAAAAAATAATCATCATCGGACTTATCCTGGCCACAGCCCTGAGTGGCGGCCTCTACTATCGCAATTCACCGTTCAAAAGTGGCACTACGGAACGTGTCGAAAAAGAAGATGCCGGCCACAAGGATGAAAAGCCGGGTGCAGCTGGTGAACTCAAAGAGAAGCAAGCAGGACGTGACAATCATGATGAAGAAGGCAAGATCAAGATGACCGCCGAAGTGCAGAAGCAAAATGGTGTAGCCGTCAGCGTGGCTAAAAAGATGCGGCTGGCCGGTGTGATCAGTGTCACCGGGAAGGTGGAGGCTAATGCCGACAAGATCGCCCATGTATCGCCGCGCATCTCCGGCAAGGTCATCACAGTGAGCGCTTCCCTTGGTGACAGTGTCTCAGCCGGACAGTCACTGGCAACTCTGGACAGTGTCGAACTGGGTGAAGCTCTCAATCGCTATCACCAGTCAAAGACAAAGCTCGCTCTGGCCCAGGCCAACATGGAGCGGATCAAAACATTGGTAGAGAAAAAGATTGCCGCCCGCAAGGATATTTTCCTTGCCGAAACCGATTTCAAGACCACCCAGACTGAACTGCATACTGACGAAGAGCGACTGTCCCTTTATGGTGTCTCAACTGCCGATCTCAAGGGAGAAACCCGCAAAAGACCGCTGCTGCCCGTCAAGTCACCCATCAGCGGTACTGTTACCGAAAAGCACGCCATCGTCGGTGAGCTTTCTGACCCGTCAAAAAGTCTCTACACCGTGGCCGATCTTTCCTCGGTCTGGGTAGTGGTCGACATAAACGAAAAGGACCTGGCAAGGATTCACCGGGGACAGGCGGCAGTTGTCGCTGTAGGCGCTTTTCCAGATTTACGATTGAAAGGCCGGATTACCTATATTGCCGATCTGGTTGATCAGGCCTCTCGCACAGTCAAGGCGCGGATCGAAGTGACCAATCCGGGACGGAAGCTGAAGCCGGAGATGTTTGCCACGGTAGAGCTGGCGCTGCCGGCTGATGCGCCTCCTGTGGTGGCGGTTCCTGAAGATGCCCTGCAGGATCTGGACGGCAAAAAAGTGGTCTTCGTCGCGGAGAATGAATCCGGGTTTGCAGCACGGACGGTTCAGACCGGGAGGTCTGTTGGCGGTCTGATTGAAATCGTCTCCGGCCTCAAAGAGAGTGATACCTATGCTGTCAAAGGTGCGTTCATTCTCAAGTCGGAAATCAAAAAGAAGGAAATGAAAGACGAGCATTGACGGCCCCCCATAATAATCACTCATCACAATTATCGAAGAGAGGTTTTTGATGCTGGAAAAAATAATAGCCTATACATTGCGGCAGAAAGGGATGGTCATCTTCCTGGCGCTACTTATTATCGGGTTCGGCTTATATTCCTATCTGCGCCTGCCGATTGATGCTTTCCCGGATGTCACCAACATCCAGGTCGAAGTGGTCAGCCACGCCGACGGTCTGTCGGCAATCGAGATCGAGCGCAACGTCACCTACCCGATCGAGATGGCCATGCGCGGCCTGCCCAATATCGAACAGCTGCGCTCAGTTACCAAGTTTGGCCTCTCCATTGTCACTATTGTCTTCAAGGACAATGTGGATATCTATTTTGCCCGGCAACTGGTATTCGAGCGCCTGGCCGAGGCCCGGGAGAAGGTCCCCAAGGGGGTCGAAGTTGCCATGGGGCCGATAGGCACGGCCATGGGGGAGATTTACCAGTACACCCTTGAAGGGAAGATGCCGGCTGACCCGCAGCAGAAGCTTGCCTACCTTACCGACCTGCGCACCATTCAGGAGTGGATTGTGACGCCGCAGCTGAAAAGCGTCGCCGGCGTTAACGAAATCAACTCCTTTGGTGGCTATCTCAAGCAATATCAGGTGATCGTCTCACCGGAGAAATTGGTGAAATATGCCGTTACTGCCGATGACGTTTATGCCGCCATCGGCAGCAATAATGAAAATATCGGCGGGAACCTCCTTGAGCGGGGTTCTGATCAGTACATAGTCCGCGGAGTCGGCTTGATAAAGAATGTCAGCGACATCGAAAGTATTGTTCTGAAATCTTCGAGTGGCAGCCCCACCTATATCCGCGACGTTGCCCAGGTAAAAGTGGGTGAGGCAGTCAGGATGGGCGCCGCCATGAAGGACGGCAAAGATGAATGTGTCGGCGGCATTGTCATGATGCTGCGCGGCGCCAACAGCCGAGAGGTCGTGCGGCTGGTCGCGGAAAAAGTCAGGGAGATGAACGGAAACAATCTGCTCCCCGAAGGGATTAAGCTCGTACCCTATTACGATCGCAGCGACATTGTCAAGGCGAGCGTTGGCACCGTTAACAAGGCGCTGATCGAGGGGTCCATACTGGTACTGATCGTGCTGTACCTGCTCCTGAACAGCATCAGGGGGAGTATCGTTGTTCTGATTGCACTGCCGCTGTCGCTCCTCGCCACGTTTATTGTCATGAAGCTTACCGGGATTACCGCCAATCTCATGTCCCTGGGCGGTCTAGCCATCTCCATCGGCATGATCATCGATACAACCATCATTCAGGTCGAAAATGTCCAGCGCCACTTGAGCGAAGAGGGTGGTAACCATCCGTCAATAGCGACGGTGCTGCAGGCCGTCATGGAGGTCAGAAAGCCGAGCATCTTTGGGGAGCTGATCATCGCCCTCACTTTCATCCCGATCCTCTCCCTGGAAGGGATCGAAGGAAAGATGTTCGGGCCGCTGGCCATAACCGTGGCGATTGCCCTGCTGGCCTCACTCTTTCTGTCAATATTCGTTATCCCGGCCCTCTGCATTCTCTTCCTGAAACCTCATCCAGAGAAAGAGAGCTTCATTATGAAGCATGCAACCAGACTGTATCTGCCGCTTCTTGACTATGCCATGAATGCCAGGCGGGTGGTGTTAACTGTTGCCGGAGTTCTCCTGGTTGTCTCGCTCCTGTTGGCGACCCGGCTGGGAACGGAGTTTATCCCGATTATGGATGAAGGCTCGTTTGATATGGATGTTTCCATGCTCCCCGGTGTTTCATTGGCCAAAGCCATGGATGTTAACAAGCTGGCCGCAGCAAAACTGATGCAATTCCCTGAACTGGATACCATCGTCGGACGAACCGGGCAGACCGGGGTCGCCCTGGACACCAGAGGCTCTGACAAGACCGGCTATGTGGGAATATTCAAACCAAAGAGCCAATGGAAACGGGATATAACGAAAGAAGAGCTGACTAATGAGATGCGAAAATCGTTAGAATCGGTAGCTGGAATCACCTTTGGCTTCAGCCAACCGATTCAGTGCCGGATTGATGAGCTGGTCGCCGGCACCCGGGCACAGCTGATCGTCAAGCTGTTTGGCGATGATATCGCCATACTCAGTGAAAAATCGGCAGAAATAGCCAAGGTGCTCTCCACTATAAAAGGTGGCACAGATCTGAACGCGGAGAAGGTTGACGGCCAGCCATACCTGACCGTCAATATCGACCGGTCGAAAATTGCCCGTTACGGCCTCAACATCAGCGACGTGCAAAAGGTTATTGAAATTGCCGTGGCCGGGAAAGCGGCCTCCAAATTTTATGAAGAGAACCGCAGCTTCGACATTACGGTGCGCCTGCCGGAAGAAAAAAGAAACTCCCTGGAGGCGATTAAAAACCTGCTGATCACCACCAAGAACGGCATCAACGTGCCGCTGGAACAGTTGGCTGAAGTAAAAATGATCGAAGGGCCGGTGCAGATCAGTCGTCAGGATGGAGTGAGACGAATCGGCGTCGAGATGAATATTAGCGGCAGGGACATGGGCGGTTTCGTTGCCGAGGCCAGGCAGAAGATCAAAGCGAATGTCAAGCTGCCGACCGGCTACTATCTTACCTGGGGTGGTCAGTTCGAGAATCAGCAGCGGGCCATGAAAAAACTGATGGTCATCGGTCCGGTGGCTATCGGCTTGATCCTGCTGCTACTTTATCTCACCTTCCGCTCGCTCCGGTTGGCGCTGCTGGTTATTGCCAACCTGCCGTTCGCCTTGATCGGCGGTATCTTCGCGCTCTTCATCTCCGGGCAATACCTGTCAGTGCCGGCGTCGGTAGGCTTCGTAGTCTTGTTCGGCGTTGCCGTCTTAAACGGGCTTGTCCTGGTTTCGAGAATCGCCCAACTACGTGATGAAGGACTTGAATTGCCGCAAGCGATCAAAAAAGGTGCTCTTGACCGGTTACGCCCGGTACTGATGACCGCATCCATAGCCATATTCAGTTTGATACCGATGCTGCTGGCTGGCGGGACAGGCTCTGAAATCCAGAAGCCGTTAGCCACGGTTGTAGTTGGTGGCTTGATTACCTCAACCCTGCTGACGCTGTTGATCATTCCAGCGGTATACAGCTGGTTTGAAAAGAAATCTGTTGTGGACGAGCCGTAAATCCATCCACCAGAGTGCAGCGGAGAGCTGATAATACACTTCTTCGCTGCACACGCTGATTATTGATATCAAATGAAAAACTGCCTGCAAGTCCATTTGTTTAGCTCATTCAGATACTGACTCTTGCTGAATACTCATTCATCAACGAACTACACCGGAAATTTTCGCAGATTTTTTGACAGAGCAGAAATATTTTTGTTCATATTAAAGTTGTTATGGTATTCTTCCGCGCATTAAACAATAGCAATGCCGGCAGGAAAAGTTCGCTGCATTTTGAGCCATAATCAGAACACTTATTGAAGTATCGCCTGCAATGCAGGCTGAAATCACGATAAAGGAGAAACTTACATGAAAAAAGTAACCGTACTGCTTCTTGCCGGAATGCTTGCTTTCGGCGCTGCCGGCTGCAAGAAGAAAGAGGGGGGCGAGGCTCCCAAGGCTGCCGGCGATACCGTGAAAATCGGCTTTCTTGGCGCTCTGACCGGTGACGTTGCCATGTTCGGCAAGCCAACCTTCGAAGGGATGAAGATGGCGGCA
Source organism: uncultured delta proteobacterium (assembly GCA_963787125.1). Lineage (GTDB taxonomy): Bacteria > Desulfobacterota > Desulfuromonadia > Geobacterales > DSM-12255 > VEOV01. Next base: position 586,904 of record CAWBBV010000001.1, on the reverse strand, counting down.
GAAGAAATCAATGCTGCCGGTGGCGTTCTCGGCAAAAAGATCGAAATTGTTGAAGCTGATAACCGCGGTGACAAGCAGGAAGGGGCTTCCGTCACCCAAAAGCTGATCAGCCGTGACAATGTTGTTGCCATCGTTGGCGACCCGACCACCGGTATAACCAAGGTTGCCGCGCCGATTGCCCAAAAAGCCGGCGTAGTTCTCCTCTCTGCCGGCGCAACCGGCCCTGGCGTTGTTGAGACCGGCGACTTCATCTTCCGCGACACCCTCCTTGACTCCATTGCAATCCCTGCATGTATCGACTTCTTTGCAACTGAAATGAAGTACAAGAAGGTAGCTGTTATCACCTCCGACAACAACGACTACTCGGTCGGCCTTTCCCAGACTTTCCGCGACGCAGCGAAAGGCAAAGGGATTGAGATCGTTGCCGACGAGAAAGTTAAAGACGGCGACAAGGACTTCTCCGCCCAGATTACCAACATCAAGGCCAAGAAGCCTGATGTCATCCTCTTCTCCGGCTACTACACCGAAGCTGCTCTCATTATGAAGGAAGCGCGCAAGCAGGGTCTCAAAGCCAACATGTTCGGCGGCGACGGCCTCTTCTCTCCTAAACTTGTCGAACTCGGCGGCGACGCTGTTGAAGGGACTATGTCGGCTCTCGGCTTCTCCCCTGAGCAGGCTTCTCCGGTAACAGCCAAATTCGTCGAAGCATTCAAGAAGAAATTCAATGGCGCCGAGCCAGGGCTCTTTGACGCTCAGGGTTATGATGCAATCATGCTGCTAGCTGACGCAATGAAGCGTGGCAACAGCATTGATCCCAAGGTATTTAAAACTGCTCTTGCAGCCACCAAAGGTTTTGAAGGGGTTTCCGGAACACTCTCGATGCAGGCTTCACGCGAACCGATCAAGTCACCTCTTGCGCTGCTCGAAGTCAAAGGCGGCAAATTTGTGTTGAAGAAAAAAGTGCCGGTAAAAATCGATTAGTGGCAGTTTCGCCGCAGCCTCTCCTTACGGGGGGCTGCGGATTTTTTTGAACTACGCGTATTTAATGAGAACAGTGAGGAGCTGATCATGCTTCTGCAACAGCTTATAAACGGCATAGCCCTGGGGTCCACATACGCCCTGATCGCCCTTGGCTATACAATGGTTTACGGCATCATAACCCTGATAAATTTTGCCCATGGCGAGATATTCATGGTTGGTGCTTTTGTCGGTCTCTTTGCGGTCTCTGTCTTAAAGCTCAATATCTTCCTGGCAATGCTTGTTGCCATGGTCGCCAGTATGATTATCGGCGTGGTTATCGAGCTGATAGCCTACCGGCCGCTGCGTAAATCATCCCGTCTCTCTGCTCTTATCTCGGCAATCGGTGTCTCCATATTCCTCTCCTCACTGGCGCTGATGGTCTTCGGCGCTGACGCCAAGGCTTTTCCCAGCACCGCCTTTCCGGTAAAACAGATCAAGATCGGTGACGCTGAAATTTCCTCCCTGCAACTCCTGATAATCGGCATCTCTGCCCTGCTCATGCTGGGGCTTGAATTTATAGTCAAAAAGACAAAGATCGGCAAGGCGATGCGCGCTACGTCCGAAGATTACAACACTGCCGCGCTGATGGGGATAAACGTGAATCGCGTCATCTCCTTCACTTTTGCTCTTGGCTCTGCCCTTGCAGCTGCCGGCGGTGTGCTTGTCGGGGTACTCTTCAATGCGGTCAGCTTCAATATGGGACTTATGGCCGGTCTGAAGGCTTTTGCAGCCGCAGTTCTCGGCGGTATCGGCTCAATCCCCGGAGCCATGCTCGGCGGACTTATGCTGGGGATCACAGAAGTTCTCGGGGTTGCCGCCGGCTTCTCCTCGTACCGTGATGCAATAGCTTTTGCCATCCTCGTGCTGGTTCTGCTCGTTAAACCGACCGGTCTGCTCGGCCGGAAAATCCAGAAAAAGGTGTAGCCATGGGAGCGTCTCTGCATAATTTTGTCGGTGGCATGGATCCTTACTTCCTGCAGATAGTCGTCAATATCGGCATTGCCATTATTCTTGCCCTCGGTTTGAACGTCATCACCGGACTGACCGGACAACTCTCGCTTGGCCACGCGGCCTTCATGAGTGTCGGAGCCTTCACCAGCGCTCTTTTGACGATAAAGACGGGGCTTCCTTTTTCGCTCAATCTCCTTGCGGCCGGCTCTTTTACCGCCCTCATCGGGATGCTGATCGGCTTTCCCATCCTGCGCCTTACCGGTGACTACCTGGCAATCTGTACTCTCGGCTTTGCCGAGATTGTCAAGGTTGTTTTCCTCAATCTGGACATCACCAACAAGGCGCTCGGTCTGACCGTCCCTGCAGCGAAGACAACTCTGCCCATGCCGGTCATTGTCTGGATCTGCGCCATCATCGCCATCATCGCAGTAACTTTTGTCCAGAACTCCAGATTCGGCCGAGCCCTTAAAGCAATCCGCGAGAATGAAATCGCCGCTGAATCCATGGGGATCAATCTTACTCTTTACAAACTGCAATCGTTCGCCCTCGGCACCTTCCTTGCCGGGATTGGCGGCGCTCTTTATGCGCACTTCCTCAGCTACGTAAATCCGTCAGATTTCAGTTTTTTGAAATCGGTCGACATCCTCAGCATGGTAGTCCTCGGTGGCCTCGGCAGCGTCCCTGGCGCGGTCATTGGCGCTTCTGTACTCGCCGCTGCGCCTGAGTTCCTCAGATTCATGTCCCAGTACCGGATGCTCGTATACGGTGCGCTGATGGTCTTCCTGATGGTTTTCCGTCCCAATGGACTGTTGGGAGGGGTTAATTTCGTTGATCTCGTACTGCACAAGCTGGGGAAGAAACGCCAGCTACCTGTGCGCAACGGGCTGAAAGAGGAGTTGAGGTAGAGACATGGCACTGCTTGAACTAAATGATGTGACCATACGTTTCGGCGGGCTTACCGCTGTTGATAAGGTAAATTTGCAGGTTGAAGAGGGGTCTATCCTGGCCCTTATCGGGCCGAACGGCGCCGGTAAAAGTACCATGTTCAACCTGATTACCGGGATCTACGCACCGACTGAAGGGGAGATAATCTTTGGCGGCGAGCGTATCAGTGGCGGCGAGCCGTACCGGATAGCTGCCAAGGGAATTGGCCGTACCTTCCAGAATATTCGCCTTTTCTCCACTTTAACCGTACTTGAGAACGTCCTGATCGGCGCTCATACACGGGGAAAAGTCGGCCTGCCGGGGGCAATCTTCAAATACCTCCCCTGGGTAAGGCGCGAAGAGGGGGCGCTGCTCGACTGGGCGGTCGAATGCCTCAAGCAGGTAGATCTGATCCATCGGGTGTTCGAGCCGGCCGGAAGCCTCCCCTACGGTGAGCAGCGCCGCCTGGAGATAGCAAGGGCGCTGGCAATCAAGCCGCGAATCCTGCTGCTTGACGAACCGGCTGCCGGGATGAATCCGCAGGAGAAAATGTCGTTGCTGCATATGATTCAGGCTATCCGTAATACCGGTCTGACAGTTTTCCTGGTGGAGCACGACATGAAATTCGTCATGGAAATCTCCGACCGGATTGCAGTTCTTGATTACGGGATAAAAATCGCCGACGGCACGCCGCTGGAAGTTCGCAGTAATGAGCGGGTGATCGAAGCATATCTTGGCAAAGGGGCGGGACACTGATGCTGCGAGTCGAGAATCTGACGGTTAATTACGGTGCCATAAAGGCGCTGAAAAAGATCACCTGTGAAGTTCATCAGGGGGAGATCGTCGCGCTTATCGGTGCCAACGGCGCAGGCAAGACGACAATTCTCAACTCCATCAGCGGGATACTGCCGATTAATGACGGTAGAATCTTTTTCACGGACAAAGAGATTACCAAAACGGCTCCCCATGAAATCGTCAAGATGGGAATATGTCAGGTGCCGGAAGGACGGCGCGTCTTCGCCAATATGAGCGTCCTGGAAAACCTGGAGATGGGTGGTTACTGCCTCAAGGAGAAAAGTGCTGTCGAAGCAGGTATCGAGCGCGCCTTCGCTCTTTTCCCCCGCTTGAAAGAGCGGACAAAGCAGCTTGCCAAGACACTCTCTGGTGGTGAGCAGCAGATGCTCGCCATGGGGAGGGCTCTTATGTCGTCACCAAAGCTGCTCCTCCTTGACGAGCCGTCAATGGGACTGGCGCCGATGCTGGTGGAGAAAATTTTCGAAATAATCGTCGATATCAACAAAACCGGCACCACGATCATGCTGGTGGAGCAGAATGCCCATATGGCACTTTCCATTGCTGACAGGGCCTATGTGCTTGAAACCGGCGAAGTCGTCCTTTCCGGTATAGCCAAGGATCTGGCAGAAGATCCGGAAGTCCGCAAAGCGTATCTCGGGGAATAATCCCCATACTTTATGTCCGACAAGCCTCTTATTAACCCTCATATCGCTATTTTGGCGGGTGTCGTTGCCGTCTCTTTTTCCTCACTTTTTGTCAGGCTCTCCTCGGCGGCGCCGCTGATAACAGCAAGCTACCGGCTGCTCTTCACTTTTCTCCTGATTGCCCCTTTTACCCTTGTAAAGCACCGCCACGAACTCGCAGCCATGAAACGGCGTGAGGTTCTGCTTGCCGCTTTAAGCGGTCTGTTTCTGGCGCTGCACTTTGCCACCTGGTTCACCTCGCTGAAATATACGACCATTGCCAGCTCTGTCGTCATTGTGACGCTGCAGCCGGTTTTTGTCGTCATGGGATCGTGGCTCTTTTTTCGCGAAAAGATCTCGCATCTTGCCATGATCGGCGGCGCTTTGGCACTGTGCGGAAGCTTTATTATCGGCGCCGGTGATTTCAGGCTTGGCGCAGACGCTTTTTTCGGCGACGTTCTTGCTCTCCTGGCCGCCATCCTTGTTTCCGGCTATATGATTATCGGGCGGAAGATTCGTGCCAAAGTGGCCTTAAGCGCCTACACCTTTGTCGTGTACGGAACAAGTGCACTGACTCTGGTGCTCTTGAGCGTCATGAACTCACTCCCCTTTGCCCCCTATCCTGCCAGGGAGTGGCTGCTCTTCTTTGCCCTGGCGCTGATCTGCACTGTTGGCGGCCATACGATCTTCAACTGGGTCATCAAATACGTTCCGGCCTCAACAGTTGCCGTCAGTATCCTGGGCGAATCACTTGGCGCCATTGTCTGGGGGGCGATTTTCCTGAAGGAGTACCCCGGCCCCAGACAGCTTATAGGTGGCGGGGTCATCTTTGCCGGACTGTATCTTTTTTCACGGAGCTCCATCCCAAAAGGGGCTGCAGATGCCGGCTAAAGGGGGAAGCGCAGCTCGCACCGGCTTTATTTACGGCCTCGTGGCGTACTTCATCTGGGGGTTTTTTCCGCTTTTCTTCAAGCAGCTCAAGCACTTGAACCCGCTTGAGGTCGTGTCCCACAGAATCTTCTGGTCGATGCTTTTTCTGGCAGTTCTGATTATTGTCAAGGGAGAACTGCCGCTTATCCGCAGGATTTGTACCGACCGGCGCGCCCTCCTTTATCTCTTGGTAACATCGCTGCTCATCTCGACAAACTGGCTGGTTTTTATCTATGCGGTCGGCAAAGGTGAAGTGCTGCAGTCGAGTCTCGGCTACTTCATGACACCGCTGGTAAATGTCGTGCTGGGAGTGGTGATCCTGAGGGAAAGATTGCGGACCTGGCAGACAGTCAGTATCGCCCTGGCGGTTACCGGCGTCGGCGTGCAGTTGATAATGGTCGGCAAGTTGCCGCTCATTGCCCTTGTTCTCGCCTCAACCTTCGGCCTTTATGGTCTTTTACGCAAGATCGCGCCGGTTGAGGCGCTTTCCGGGCTGGCGGTCGAAACAGGCATGCTCGCCCTGCCGGCCTGCTGCTATCTGCTCTTTAACGGCTATATCAACGGCGGCCATCTAGTCGGCAGACTGCCGCAGGATCTGGCACTACTGCCGCTTGCCGGGGTGCTGACGGCAGTGCCGCTGATTCTCTTTGCCGCGGCGGCGCGCAGACTCCGCCTCACCACAATCGGCTTTCTGCAGTACATCACCCCGTCACTTCACTTTCTGCAAGCAGTTTTCATCTACCGGGAAGCGTTCGACACCCCCCACCTTATCAGCTTCTGCTGTATCTGGTGCGGACTGGTGATCTATTCCCTTGAGGCTAAATACTCTGTTTCAAATGTTGAGACCAAAGCCAGCTGATTATGTTGCACCTACTCCATCTTTATTGCCAGATACCTTGAACTGTCACCATGCTTGACGAGCAGTCGCAGCACCTTGTCCTTCTTAACGCTGGCAATAGCTTTCTCATATTCCTCGACCTTTGCAACCCTGGCTCCGTTAACCTCTTTGATGATATCACCCCTCTGAATTCCGGCGCTCATGGCCAGGCTATCAGGCTTGACATCGGCAACAACGACACCCGAGATTTCCTTAATCTGTAGAGTTGCAGCAAGCTCTTTAGTAAGATCCTTTACCGACAAACCCAGCTTGTCCTGATTATCAGCAGAAGAGTTTTCCTCTCCATCCTTCATCTTCTCAATGACAAGAGTCAGAGTCTCTTCCTTGCCCTCGCGAATAACTTTAACCTTAACGCTTGACCCGGCAGCTGTAGCAGCGACCAGTCGCGGCAGATCATTCATCTCCTTGATCGTCTTGCCATCAAAGATAATAATTATATCACCTGACTTAACGCCACCTTTTTCTGCAGGGCTGTCAGGGTTCACTTCGCTGACCAGTGCGCCCCGTTCAGCCGGGAGCCCAAACGAATCGGCGAGATCTTTTGTTACCGGCTGAATTGAAACGCCAATCCACCCTCTTGTCACCTTCCCCTTGTCTTTAAGCTGTGAAATTATCGACTTTGCCATGTTTACCGGGATGGCAAAACCGATCCCCTGGCCGCCGGCAATGATGGCGGTGTTTATCCCGATGACCTCTCCTTTGGCGTTAAAGAGCGGTCCGCCGGAGTTCCCCGGATTAATCGACGCATCTGTCTGGATAAAGTCATCATAAGGGCCGCTCCCTATCACCCGGCCTTTGGCGCTGACAATTCCGGCAGTGACCGTTTCCGAGAGACCGAACGGATTGCCGATGGCCATTACCCATTCACCAACCTCTATCTCGTCACTGTCGCCAAGAACGGCAACGGAGAGTTTTTCATCAGTAGTCACTTTTATCAGGGCAAGATCGAGTTTGGCGTCGCTCCCTTTGAGCTCTCCTTTCAGCTCTTTGCCGTTATCAAATTTAACCTTGATCTCATCGGCGCCATCGACAACATGATTGTTTGTAAGAATGTAGCCATCGGCGCTGATAACAAAACCGGAACCGAGACTTTTCTGTGCCCTCCCCTGGGGACGCTGCTCATCAAAAAACCTATCAAAAAAATCCTGAAACGGATCATTGCCAAAAGGTGAGTTGCCAAAAGGGCGGGCCTGTTGGCGTCGCTGTTGTTTTGGTTTTCTCTCTGTGCCTATATTGACGACAGTCGGTTTTAGTTTTTTGGCCAGCTCCACAAAGTTTGGCGGTGAGTATTTGGCAATGGCGGGGGGAGTTGAACAGGTTAGTGATGTGAATAGTGCGGCGACAATAAACATAATATTTTTACGCATGACCGGCCTCCTCGGGAAATATTCTGAAATTAATCGCTATCAGCTTTCCTGTCAAGACTCGGCATAAAAAAACCCGCCTTTTGAGGGGCGGGTTCTTGTTTAGCCGGGTGAAACATTTTACTCGCAAAGATCAAGTTTGATATCCCAGTTCTTGATCTTCATTGTGCCGTTTCTCTCAAGGTTCAAGTGCATCTTGAAAGCACGATCCCAGAGCTGCGGCTCGTGGGCAACCTTGCGACGGAGGCAATCGGCAAGAGCCATCTCGTAGTACTCGGTAAGAATCGGTTTGTACTCGGGATGAGCGCACTTCTCGATGATTACCTTGGCGCGGTCACGTGGGCAGAGACCACGAAGGTCGGCCAGACCCTGCTCGGTGATGACGACATCCAGGTCGTGCTCGGTGTGGTCGATGTGTGAGCAGTGCGGCACCACACAAGAAATACCGGTCGGATCGGTCTTGCTTGGGCGGCTTGACGGGGTGTGCATCATCTTCAGGAAGCCGTTACGGAGGAAGTCACCGGAACCGCCAAGGCCGTTGATCATCCGGGTACCACCGACGAGAGTTGAGTTGGCATGAGCATACATGTCGATCTCAACCGGAGTGTTCATGGCAATACAGCCGAGACGACGAATCGGTTCTGGAGCATTGGAGATGGAAAGCGGACGGAGAGTAATCTTGTCAAAATACTTGTCCATGTTCTCGAAAAATTTCGGGAAACCTGGTGATGCTGACAGCGACAGTGAGCAGGAAGATGCCGCATCAAGTTTGCCGGAATCAAACAGATCGAGCATAGTGTCCTGCAAAACCTCGGTGTAAACAGAGAGATTGTAGAACGGACCCTTGGCAAGGCCACCGATAACCGCATTGGCGATAGAGCCGACGCCTGACTGGATCGGCAGCAGGTTGTCCGGCAGACGACCGGCCTTTACTTCATGGGAGAAGAAGTCGATGATATGGTTAGCAATTGCTTCGGATGTATCGTCCTGCTCAGCAAAGGCACGACCCTGGTCACGGAGTTTGGACTCAACAACAGCGATGATCTTTTTCGGGTCACACGGGATAGAAGTACCGCCGATGCGGGAGTTAGCCTTGGTAATGTTGTAAACCTGACGATTTGGCGGTGTGCCCGGGGTGATCAGGTCATGGATCCCTTCAAAGGAAGGCTGTCCGGTGTTTACCTCGACAATGATCCTGTCGCACATCATCAGAATTTCTGGAATAACACCGCAGGAAGAGGTCGGAACAAGGCCACCGTCTTCGGTAATTGCGGATACTTCGATTATTGCCAGGTCAAGCTTGCCGGTAGGTGTGTCCTTGGTGTAGAAGCCGTAGCCGAGATCCTGAGCAAAGAGTGAAAGATGCTTGTCGCCCATACGGATGCGGCCTTCGTTGATACCGGCAGCGATATTCTTGCCGGTCTGATAAGGCCAGCGACGGTCGATCATGTCATTTACAGCCCAGCGGTCTTCGGTCTCAGCACCGACGGATGCGCCGATAAAAAGGTTGAATTTCCACTTGCCCTGAAGGTTGTTTTTTTCAACATGCTCAGCAACTGCAATCGGAACTACCTTCGGATAACCGGCCGGAGTAAAGCCTGACCAGCCAAGATTCATGCCCGGCTGGAAGAACTGAACTGTCTCTTCTGCTGTCATGACCTTGCTCAAAAGTGATTTGTGACGTACGCGATCCTGCAGGGTACCATAATCGGCCATCTGTCCTACCTCCTGGTTTGTTTTGGGGTTCACAGCACAGCCGTGAAAAGCCCTATGGAAACTTCAGTTTTCCTCTTAAAATCTTTCTTAAAGAATACTTGTCTACAAAAAAGTAGAACCGGATTTTACTTAAACGTGGTCTGTTTCGTCAAGCTAAAAATATTCTTATTTTGCCTGGACAGTTTATCTGCATACAATACCATTGAGCTTGTTTACGCAATATGCTAAAAAATAATTAAATTTTTAAGAGACAATGGAGGGGATTATGAGCGATCAGGCTGATGTATGCTACACATTTGAAGGCGCCCTGGAAATGGCCATACGCATGGAAGAAGAGGGATTCAGAAGCTACCTGGCAGCGCTTCGCATAGTCAAGTCCAAGGCGGCCAGTGCGATCCTTAAAGAAGCGGCACTGGATGAGCTTGCCCATAAATACGAGCTGGAGAAAGCCTTGATTGATGGCCATATAACTGAAGGGACGCTTGACAAACCGCTGCCGACAATGAATCTTGATGCTGTATTGGCAAAAAAGGAGCTGAAACCGGATTCAGACGCCCGGGAAGCCCTGGCCTACTCAATCCATCTGGAAAACGCTGCCATCATTTTTTACAAGAAGATGGCCGGAGCCTGCGCCGGCGCCCCCATGGGCAAGCTCCTGGAACGTCTTGTTGCCGATGAAAGTCGCCACCTGCAGCAGCTTGAAGATCTGTACGAACAGCACTTCATGACCGAAAACTGAAATCATATGATCCTCACCTCAACTGTCAGAGCCGAGCAGAACTGTTTTCGGCTTGATGACGCTGCTAAAGCAATCTTCCCTCAGCTCTCCAAGACCCAGATACGCAAAATAATCGACCTTGGCGGCTGCACTGTCAATCAGGTGATGGTGAGGGTTGCCTCCCGTGAACTTCGCCAGGGAGATGAGATTATCCTGGGAGTAATGGAAGCCGAGCGCTTTGTTGATGTCAGGCTCGTCAAAGAAGAGCTGCTTTACGAAGACACTGACTACCTGGCACTGAATAAAGCCCCGGGGATCAACAGCCAGCGCACCCCCTACCAGCTTAAAGGTACAGCTGAGTATGCGGTGGCGCAATACCTGAAAGAGCAAGGGAGCAGCGAACCGGCACGGGTTATCCATCGTCTCGATCGCGGCACTTCCGGCGTCATGTTTTTTCCCAAGCACAAGGCGGCCGCCACTTTTATTTCAGGAGAACTTAAAGGTAGCCGGGTTGAAAAGGTCTACTGGGCTATCGTCGCCGACCTCCCTGAAGAGACTGCCTGGACTGTTGACGCCCCGATCGGCAAGCTTAACAAATTTCGTTACGGCGTCATTCTCCCGGGAAAGGCTTCGGTAACAAATTTCCGGATACTTTCCACCGCTGGCAGATACACTCTCATTGAAGCAAGGCCGGTCACCGGCCGCACTCACCAGATACGGGTCCACCTCACCCACTGCGGCCTCCCAATAGTCGGCGATGAACCCTATGGCGGGATTCCGGCCGAGCGGATGATGCTCCACTGCCGGAACATGAGTTTTATAGATAATGCTGGTAGAAGGATTGCTGCCAGTGCTCCTCCAGACGAGAAATTCAGCCGCTTCGGTCTAAATGCCGGACTTCGTTTTCAAGAACAGGACTGATAATGCCGCTGATAAAAAACAAGCGTTATACACAGATTAAAAATGCTGTCGGCCGGGCGATTGCCGATTTTTCACTGATACAGGATGGAGACAGAATTGCGGTCGGAGTTTCTGGAGGAAAAGATTCTTATTCTCTGCTCCATATTCTTGAGGAGCTCAGACGCCGTGCCCCGATCAAATACGAGCTTGTTGCCATAACCATAGACTCGGGTTATCCCGGCTTTCGCTCTGACGTCATTGTCAATCATCTGGAAGATAACAGCTTTAAGCATCACCTTGAGAATGCAGGGCACTACGAAATAATCAAGGAGAAGCGCCGCCCCGGTTCCTCCTATTGCTCCATCTGCGCCCGGCTGAAACGCGGCTCGCTTTATACTCTTGCCAAGCAATACGGCTGCAACAAACTGGCACTCGGTCACCATCTCGATGATTTTATCGAGACTCTGCTCCTTAACCAGTTCTTTGTCGGCTCCCTCAAGGCAATGGCGCCGTCGATGCTTGCCGACAATGGTGAAACGACTGTTATCAGACCACTGGTCTATGTAGAAGAGCAGGAGATCATCCAGTTCTCCCTGGAAAACAGCTTCCCGGTTGTCTGCTGCTGCTGTCCGGTCTGCGGCACGGCTGACATGCAACGGAAAAAAATGAAGCAGCTTCTGACTGAACTGCAGAAATCAATCCCCCACGTCAAGCGCAGTCTCCTGAGCGCCCTCGCCAATGTCCAGCCACGACACCTCTTGGACCAGCGACTGGGAGGCTGTCGGACTTAGAATAAATCTGCTGCAAATCCGTCTGAACGGTTCATATCTCGCCACTTTCTTGATCAATAGAACAGCTATTGACCTGCAAATTTGGCGAAATCTGCCATCATACAGCCGAATTTTCGCTTTGATTTCCTAAGTCCGATAGACTCCCGAGTTGACAAAATAATTCCTGGTAGTAGCCTTAATTATGCAGCGCTAACTTAACTGCATCTGATAAGGCCGCGACCATGAAATACCACTTTCTGATAGTTGACGGCAAAGACGGCAAAGAGCTCTCCGCCAGACTTTTTAAAACTCTTCCGGATTATGACATTTCTCTGTTTGAGACTGTCGACCCCCATGAGGGGATGCGCCATATCAGCTCACATCACCCCAATGTCATACTCTATGACATGTGCCTTCCAGGCATGACCGGCATTCAATTTCTCTTTGAAGCAAAGAAAATCGACCATGCCGTCTCAATCATAATGACCACTACTTGCGGCAATGTCAGTGACACAATCGAAACAATGAAACACGGGGCTTTTGACTACCTTATTAAACCGCCGGACTTGCAACTTTTTCAGCTGGTGATCCGTAAAGCCCTTGAATGCAGCATTCTCAATCGCCGCGTCCACTACATTCCCAACTCTACCCATCTTGATAAGTCGGATCTTGGCGAGGATCTGATGATCGGCTCATCGCCAAAGATGATGGAAATATGGAAACTTATAGGTAAAATCGCCGATAATGACGCAACCGTGCTGATTCAGGGCGAGAGCGGCACCGGCAAGGAACTCCTTGCAAAGGCCATTTACAGCCATTCCAACCGCAACACCAAACCTTTTCTTGCCATTAACTGCGCAGCAACGCCGGAAACTCTGCTGGAGGCTGAACTGTTCGGTCATGAAAAAGGGGCGTTTACCGATGCCCATCAACGGCGAATCGGTAAATTCGAGCATTGCAACGGTGGCACGATCCTCCTTGATGAAATCGGCGAGATGAGTCTGCTGAGCCAGAGCAAACTCTTGAGAGTTCTGGAAAATCAAGAATTTGAGAGAATTGGCGGCAATGAGCCGATAAGAACAGACGTGCGTGTTATTGCCGCCACCAACGCAAACCTGGAAGAGGCTGTTCACCAGAAACTCTTCCGACTGGATCTTTATCACCGTCTCAAAGGGGTGAATATAACCCTGCCGCCCTTAAGGGAGCGGCCTGAGGATATCCCTATTCTCATTGATCTTTTCTGCAGGATATTTTCTCTCAAGCATGGAAAACAGATCAAGGGGGTCTCTACCAAGGCCAGGGACTACCTGCTACAATGCCGCTGGGAAGGTAATATAAGGGAGCTTAAAAACGTAATTGGCTCAGCGGCGGCGCTGGCGCAGGGGGAAATACTGAGAAGGGAAGATATTGTCAGTGTCAGCACCGCACAGGCGGCTCCCGCAATACCCAACCTTGAGGAGAACAGCTACTACGCCTATTTCATGCGACTACTCGAACCCAAAATAGAGTCTTCTCATCCGGACAACATCGAAGATTTATATCAGAATGTCAGCCAGGGACTGGAAAAAGCCACCATCGAGCTTGCATTAAAAAAGAGTTGCCACAACCAGGTACTGACAGCAAAAATGCTCGGAATATCCCGTAATACCCTGCGCAGCAGAATCGTACGCTATAACCTTGAACAAGAGAGCAGCGAACATGAATAGCTTGTCTGAGTGACAACCTTTACCTGTGGCGGACTTTTTACCCGCTGCGCGGAGACTCTCCGAAAATGCCGCCAGCACCTTACGTCATCCTGCACCGCCACCCAGCCGCAATAAATTGTAATCCCTGCGCTAAAAAATGATATAAGTTCCATAACCCCTCCCTGATCCTTGTATCGAGAGGCTAACACATGTGTGCGACAGAATAAGTCGTAAAGTCTTGCGCACGGAAAGGAATTTTAAAACTATGGGAAACCGCTTCATGCAGCCCCTCAGAGTGGCGATACAGTGGCTCTACCTTTTTTTCATTATTTATCTCGGCATCCGTTTTTATCAGTTTGTCGCTCACTTCAGAACCGGCGGCATATCTCCCGCTGTTGCCAGACCTGATGGCGTTGAAGGATTTCTGCCGATTGCCGCACTGCTCGGTGTCAAGGACTGGCTTTCTACCGGCAGTATCAACCTGATACATCCGGCTTCAGTTGTGATCCTTGTTGCGATTGTGCTGGTCTCGCTGCTACTCAGGCGCTCTTTCTGTTCATGGATCTGCCCGATCGGCACCATGGAAGAGTTGCTCTGGAAGAGCGGCTTTTCTCTCTTTAAACGAAATTTTCGCCTCCCGCCATGGCTCGACGGCACCCTGAGAAGCCTGAAATATCTGCTGCTTGCATTTTTCATTTTCTTTATCTTCGTCAGGATGCCGGCAGCACAGATTACAGCCTTTATCGAGTCGGACTATAACAAGATTGCCGATGTGAGGATGCTTGACTTTTTTCTTAACATCTCCGGCTTCCCGCTGATTTTCATCATTGTCACTCTGTTACTTTCACTGCCGCTCAAAAACCCGTTCTGCCGTTTCCTCTGCCCTTACGGGGCGTTACTTGGGCTCATCGCCTTCTTCTCTCCGACAAAAGTTACCAGGGACAAAGATATCTGCGTTTCTTGCGGTGCTTGCAGCCAATTCTGTCCGGCAGGGATACCGGTCATGGAGCAACTACGTGTTCACTCCCCCGAATGTGTCGGCTGCTGGCGCTGTATCAGCCATTGCCGGGCAGAGGGGGCGCTGGCGATGAAACTCCCTGGGCGAAAGATCGTTGTTCCCGGGATTATCTTTGCCCTTTTGGTACTGCTGATTTTCTGCGGCGGGACAATCATCGGCAAAGTCACCGGTCACTGGAAGACAGCGGTAACTGCCGCAGAGTATGATAACCTTATAAAAAATATGCCTGTGAAAGGAGAAAGTGATGCCAGAACCCACTAACTTGCATAAATGGCGGTTTTTTCGCGCCGGCGGCTTTGATCAGGTACTGCTGGAAAGCGGTGACGACCTGCGCAACCTGGCGGCTCTTGACCAGAAACTCTGGGTAGCGCTCAGCTCTCCCGTAAAAGGTGTGCAGTTTGACAATCGCACTCTTGAGCTTATTGATACTGACTTCGATGGTCAGATAAGGGTGCCGGAACTGCTCGCAGCGCTTGATTGGACGGCAGAACGCTTAAAGTGCCTCGACCTGCTGGTAACCACCCCTTCCGAAATGCAGCTGTCAGAGATAGATTCCAGCCGTATTGAAGGGAAGCGGGTGCTGGCATCGTCACTGGAAATCCTCAAGAACCTGGGGAAGACGGACGCCAAGGCAATTACTCTCGAGGATGCCATTGACAGCGAAATAATCTTTGCGGGAACCGGTTTTAACGGTGACGGAGTCATTACCTGCCTCTCCACTGACGATGACACGTTAAAGGCCTGGATCGAGCGGATTAAGTCCGAGTGCGGCGCTGTAATCGATAGAAGCGGTGAAAACGGAATCAACGCCGCAGCGTTAGCACAATTTGCCACATTGGCAACAGATTGGTGTGAATGGCGCTCCGCGGCAGAATATGCAGCTGCCGGCCTTGAACTTGAACAGATTGATGAGATCTGCGCGCTCTGGGAAAATCTTGCCCCGAAAATAGAAGACTATTTTGTTCGCTGTCGTCTGGCTGCTTTTGATCCGCGAGCAGTAGACGCCATGAACAGCCCGGAGAGCGAACTTTTCTCCCTGGGAGCCAAAACGCTGGACGAGTCGTCTGCAGAGATATCCAGTCTGCCGCTTTCACTTGTCTCCGCTCAAGCCACGCTTGACCTGAGTAAAGGGATCAATCCTGCCTGGCAGTCACAACTGGAGCAGTTCAGAAAACGTATCGCTCTGCCACTTCTTGGAGCAGCAGATTCATTGTCAATAAGCCAATGGGATGCTCTGAAGTTGACCATATTACCGCTTTCAGACTGGTGGAAAACTAAACCGGTCGCAACTGTTATTGAGCTTGAGCAGTCCCTTCTTTGCGAGTGGCGTGAGGCTGAAATTCAAGAGAGGCTGAACCGGTTGATTGAACAGGATCTGGAGCTCTCCAGCGAAGCCGAGGCGATCATAGAGGTGGAGAGGCTGCTGCATTACGTCCGCTATTTGTACCCTCTGCTCAACAATTTCGTTGCTTTCAGGGATTTTTACACCAAAAAAGGTATCGGCATCTTTCAGTGCGGTACGCTGTATATAGATGGCCGAAGCTGCGAGCTCTGCGTAGCAGTTGCCGATCCGGCTAAACATGCGGCCCTGGCGACGCTCAGCCGACTATATCTGGTCTACTGCGACTGCGTCAGACGAGGTGGAACCGACAAGATGACCATTGCTGCAGCCATTACCAACGGCGATTCTGATCAGATCATTGTCGGACGCAACGGCCTTTTTTATGATTATAACGGTGACGACTGGGATGCGACAGTGGTCAGAATCATCGATCACCCGATAAGTTTGCGGCAGGCGTTCTGGTCGCCCTATAAAAAACTCGGCAGGATGGTTGGCGAGCAGATGCAAAAGATGGCCGCCGCCCGCTCCAAAGCCGCTGAAGACCGGGCCTTGGCCTCCGTACTGCATACGGTCGATAAAAAACCTGACGCGAAACCTGCCCCACCTCAACAGCTCTTCGACATGGGTAAATATGTGGGAATATTTGCGGCCATCGGTCTTGCTGTCGGCGCATTGGGAACAGCATTGGCCACCACCCTGACCGGCTTCATGAAGCTTCAGTGGTGGCAGATGCCGTTGGCTCTCGGCGGCCTGTTGCTGATAGTTTCCGGGCCGGCAATGATCATCGCCTGGTTTAAACTGCGTCAGCGCAATCTCGGGCCGATCCTTGACGCCAATGGCTGGGCAATCAACGCCCGGGCAAAGCTGAATATTCCCTTCGGTGCCTCACTTACCGCCCTGGCAAAACTGCCGACCGGCTCCAGTCAGCAGCTTGCAGATCCGTTTGCCGAAAAGAAGCGCCCCTGGAAAAGCATCCTGATTTTCATCCTGTTTGTTGCGATTGGAATTTTTATCTGGATAAAGATGAGGTAGCCCTATTCGTAGCGCAGCGCATCGATAGGGTTGAGTGACGCGGCCTTCCTGGCCGGATAGAACCCGAAAAAGATCCCGACAAAGGCTGAGAATACAAAGGCGAGAGTAATCGACTCGATGGAGATGAGAGTCGGCCAGGAAAGCAGGTTGGAGACCACCATCGCCCCGCCGCTGCCGATGATTATCCCGATTATCCCGCCGATCATTGTCAGGAGGATTGCTTCTGTGAGGAATTGCAGGAGGATATCGTTCTTTCTGGCACCGATGGCCATGCGGATACCGATCTCACGGGTACGTTCCGTTACCGAAACCAGCATGATGTTCATGATCCCTATCCCGCCGACAATCAGCGAGATGGAAGCAACTGCGCCGAGCAGCAGTGACATCGCTTTTGAGGACTGTTCGGCGATAGCGAGAATTTCCGAAAGATTGCGGGTTGAATAGTCGGCTTCCTTACTGTTGGTGATCCGGTGGCGCTGGTTCAAAAGCGCCTTTATCTCCTCTTCCGCCTTGCCGAGGAGATTTTCGCTGCGGGCTTTTACCATGATTGCGCCGACACTCCCGGGTGTTGGGTTTCTGACAAGATTCCGCTGTGCAGTCCGGACCGGAATAAAGATAGAATCATCCTGATCCTGCCCCTGGGGCGACTGCCCCTTCCTCTCCAGAACACCGACCACGGTAAACGGTATTTTCTTGATCCTGATGATCTTATCAACCGGATCAGAGGAGCCGAAGAGGTTTTCCGCCACAGTCTGGCCGATGACGCAGACCTTGAGCGCACCATCTACATCCTGCTGTTCTATGCCGCGACCGCTCGCTACCCCCCACTCACGAATCGTAAAGAGCTCGGGAGTCGTCCCCATGGCGATTGTCGACCAGTTCATATTGCCGTAGACAACCAGCGCCGCATTTCTTGTTGTCGGGGCGGCTATCTCCACAGACGGGCATTCATTCATGATCGCCCTGGCATCATCACTTACCAGCGTCTGTGCTCCACCGGTGCCGGTTCGCAGGCCACCGCTGGTGGTAGAACCGGGAATCACCAGAATGATGTTGCTGCCGATGCTGGCAATCTGCTGCGAAATTACATGACGAGCTCCAGAGCCGACCGCCATCATGGCGATAACTGCGGAAATGCCGATAATGATCCCGAGCATCGTCAGAAAAGAGCGCATCTTGTTGGTTCGCAAGGCGCGCATGGCTATTTTGAGTGTTTGGAGAAAGTCCATTATTTCGTATCGCCTATGATTTTGCCATCGCGAAAGGTTATTTTCCGCCCTGCGTAGGCCGCCACATCGGCTTCATGGGTCACCATGATGATGGTTATCCCCTGCTTGTTCAGCGTAGTGAACAGGGTCATGATCTCCTCACTGGTAGCGCTGTCCAGATTGCCGGTAGGTTCATCAGCCAGGATGACTGCCGGCGAGTTGACCAGCGCCCTGGCGATAGCCACCCGCTGCTGCTGGCCACCGGATAGCTGGCTCGGGTGGTTCATCTGCTTATCCGCAAGACCGACCTTTTCCAGGGCTGCCACGGCCATTTGCCGCCGCTCTGCGGATTTCAGCCCGGCATAAATCAGCGGCAGTTCGACGTTCTCGACAGTCGGGGTGCGTGCCAGCAGATTGAACCCCTGGAAGACGAAGCCAAGCTTTCTGTTTCTGATTTCCGCAAGCTGATCGCTGTTCATCCCGCCAACATCAATGCCGTCAAGCAGGTACTCTCCTGAAGTCGGCCGGTCAAGACAACCAAGGAGGTTCATACAGGTAGACTTGCCGCTCCCCGAAGCCCCCATGATGGCGACAAATTCTCCGGCTGCAACTGAAAACGAAACCCCCTTGAGAGCCTCGAACTGCTGATCCCCCATGATAAAAACCCGGCGGATATCTGTGAGGGTGATGACGCTGCTCATCCCTAGAACGGTCTCCCCATAGGACTTCCCATGCTCCCCTTCTTCTTGGCATCACCGCCGACCTGCTCGATGATCACTTCATCCCCTTCTTTAAGCGGACCTTCGACCAGCTCGATGCTGCCGCTGCTGGCAATCCCGGTTTTGATTGACACCGCTGCCGGAACCCCTTCTTTCAGAATGTAAACAATCTGGCCGCCACCACCTTTTCTCTCGCCCGGCTTGCCGCCACTTTCACGTCCGGCTTTTCCCATAGGAGCTGCTGACGACCCAGATCTGCCTTTGGCAGCCTCAGGCTTCTCTTCTCCCCCTTTGGGTTTGAAGCGGAGCGCTGCAGGCGGAATCTTGACGACATCATCCTTTTTGGCGACAACCAGGGAGACATTAGCGGTCATCCCCGGTTTAAGTTTCATTTCGCTGTTGTCAACGTTAACGACAACCACATAAGTGACAACATTCTGGGTAACAACAGGAGCGCTTCTGATCTGGACAACTTTGCCGCCGAACTTCTGCTCCGGGTAGGCATCAACCGTGAAGGTCGCCTGCTGACCCAGCTTTACCCGACTGATATCAGCCTCGTCAACGCTAACCTCGATCTGCATCTTGGTAAGGTCCTGGGCAATGGTAAACAGTGTCGGGGTCTGAAAAGATGCAGCCACGGTCTGGCCGACATCAATGGCGCGGGAGATGACTACTCCGTCGACAGGGGAACGGATAATGGAGTAGCGCAGGTTCGTCTTTGACTGCAGCAGGGCACCGCGGGTCTGGGCGACGCTCCCTTCGGCTGCCTTGATAGATGCCTTTGCAGACTGCCAGGCAGTCTCGGAGACATCAAAATCCCCTTGGGATATTATCCCGTCAGCCAGCAGTTTTTTATTGCGTTGCAGGGTCCGCTCGGCATCGGCCAAGGCAACTTTTGCCTTGAGCAGATTTGCCTCGGCACTCAAGTAGTTCCCCTGGGACTGCTCTACTGAGGCATTGAAAAGTGACGGGTCGATTTCGGCAATGGTCTGCCCTTTCTTGACCCGCGAATTGTAGTCAACGTACAGCTTCTGAATTGTCCCGGAAACCTGGGTGCCCACCTGGATTGTTGTCACAGCAGAGAGATTTCCGGTCGCAGAAACAGTGGAAACAATAGTCCCTTTTTCCAGCTTGGCAGTTTTGTAACTGATTTCAGGTTTTCTGGTCTTGAAGTAATAAATCCCGACACCGGCAACAAGGAGAGCAACAACCGCAATTATTATATACTTTTTCATGAATGCCTCTATCAAGGATGGTTTCAGAGTGTCAGCATACCACCGGGATAATCAGTGTACCAC
Organism: uncultured delta proteobacterium; assembly: GCA_963787125.1. Taxonomy (GTDB): domain Bacteria; phylum Desulfobacterota; class Desulfuromonadia; order Geobacterales; family DSM-12255; genus VEOV01. Next base: position 566,933 of record CAWBBV010000001.1, on the reverse strand, counting down.
CTTTTTTTCAGGCACAAAAAAAGCCCCCTGTCATCTCCTGACCAAGGGGCCTGTCTGTGCGCCCACCGCTTAGCCAGTGGGCCTGCTAGGGCAACCCTCCTTGCAGCGGGTTACCGGGCGTAGCATATAAATTGTTGTCCACATTTTCGTTTGGTCTCCTTTTACGGGATTTAGCTCCGTTCGTGAAGTTCCTCGAGGTAAATTAAATATAATCTTCCCCTTGAAGGTTGTCAACTGGTCGAGTCATATTTTCTATGCCTCCGAAAACAGAAGGATAATGCCTTCGTCAACATGAGCTTCTGAGAGTATTTTTATCCTCGGCAAACCGATACTCTTCGTCGGTCAGATTGGCAATACGAAACATGATGCTATCGGTAGTGTGATTCAACAAAGTGTCATCCAGCGTTGCTTCTTTCAGATGGTCAAAGTTCATAGGCTCGCCGATGTGAATACTGGCTTTTCGCAATTTGGGCCTTTTGTCCCCAACCGACATGATTTCATACGAACCACGAATTCCTACCGGAATGACAGGCAGACCGGACTTTATCGCCAAGTGCGCCACACCGGTTTTCCCCCTCATCAGCTTACCGTCCGGCGAGCGGGTTCCTTCTGGGAAAATGCCAATAAGCCGCCCCTGTTTTACAACCCTTGCAATCTCTTTGTAGGCACGCAGATTCATGGTGCTATAACGATCTATCCGGATGCATCCCATAAAAGCCATAACCCACTTCCAGAAAGGGTGTACAAAAAATTTCTCCGCAGCCATGTAGTGAATTTTCCGGTCAACGGCAGCGGTAAAAATGATGAAGTCAAAATAGCTCTCATGGTTGGACGCTACCAAGCAGGGACCATGCTTGGGGATATGCTCAAGACCGTGGACCTCGGCAATCCAGAGCCTGCGCACCAGTGGAGAAAAGAGCTTCATGAAGGGATAGCCTATTCTGGTAATCAACGGTTCATTCGTTTGTTTCACTGCTTCCCCCTCACCATTGCATTGAATTTTTCATCAAAATTTTCCTGCCTGAAACCAAGCTCACGCTCCGCTTTGCTGCCATCTAAAAAAACCCCCCCGGTACAAAAAGCCAGGAACTCGCTGTTGTAGTAGAAGACATGGCGGCTGAGCTGCCCTACCATATCCAGCACACGGATCAGCAACCGGAATAGCGCGAGCGGCAGTTTCACCGTACCGAACCAGAGCCCAGAAGGGCGGCAGCGCTCAACGATTTCGCCCATTAATAGTGCCCTCCCGGAAAGGATGTAACTCTCGCCCGCCTTGCCCAGCTCAAAGGCTCTAATGATACCGTCGACACATTCATCAACCGAAATCAGACACATCCGCGCCGAACATTCAGGGACGACTGCCATGCGGAAGAGCTTCAAAAGCCGGATCAGCGGCACGAACAGCGGGCTTTCAGAGCCGAATAAACCCACCGGCAGCACCACCGTTACCGGCGTGCCCCGCAGCATGAACTCCAACGTTTTGAGGTACGCCAGATATTTGCTGTGGGTATAGCGGGTTGTCTGTTTCTCCTGGAGCACTGTTTCTTCGGTGGCCTGAACTTCACCTGTCGGCGTCCATATTCCGGCAGAGCTGACTATGATCACCCGCTTTACACCATGCTTGACTGCCAGCCGCAGCACGTTTTCCGTGCCGTAAACATTTATTCGGTAAAATGGCTCACTCTCAAAATCACCATAGCTGACCCGTGCTGCTACGTGGAAAATGACATCGCTTTCTGCAATCAGTGGTTCGATGGTTTCCGGATCAGTGACATCACCCTTTATGTATGAAACTCCATAAGTCGCGTAACTACCTGAATTTGTGTGTGTGTGTGTGTGGAACCGCTGCGTTCCATGAATAGAAAATTATTGCCGTTGCTGCCATAACGGCGCACAAGTTCATGGCAGAGTGTCTGCCCTACAAATCCGGCTGCACCGGTTACAAGGAATTTCATGGTTTGCTGCCTTGTATGATGAAACTCAACGTTTCTTCAATTGTCGGTGGACATTTATCAAGGCAAGCATTTCTATTGTTTTGAGAAAACTCCTTTGAACATGAACCTACATAAATAGTGTCTCCGGAAAACTCCTCTGCAGCCTGATCCGCCCGACCAAAAACAATATTCAGTGGCTTGCCGAAATATGCCCGCAGCACAAAACGCCAGTATTTCAGCGGCTGCTTCTTGATCTTTCGGCCTGCTCGTTCCACGGCATAGATGCAGCGTGAGCAGGCATAGGTCGGCCAGGCCCGCACTGTACGGCCAAAACCGTAGACCGGGCTTGCCGGGAGAAAATCCGGCACTCGGAATTCAGCAAACCTTGCCATGATAGAGGCATCGGCCAGACAACCGACACCAAGTTCTACGGCATGACTAAAATGAGGAATAGCAGCGGGATTGAAACCAAACAGTCCGGCAATACAGGAATCAAGCTCCAGCATGTCGGTTCCAGCGGCAATAAGATTGAGGTTGCGGGGTGTGCCGTGATGCGGACCATTACCCTCCATTGCCGGACACCCTTCCAGAATGCTGATGTGAGGTTTGATAATGGTCGCCAGCCGGGCAATGCAGCGTTCAAGATTTGTCTTGTGCATCAGCGCCCGGTCGCCAGCAGCAGGCAGTCCCATCTGGTTTTTCAGCGACAGGCTGACAGTCGCTTCCATGTGGGTCTTGATCTTGGCGAGGTTGATATAGGTGTCAAAACTGCCGTCCAGCAGCGGCGCTGGAAGATGGAAGGTCATCTCCTCGGTTTCCACGGCCACTCGTGGCAGTTCATCCAGGTTGACCATCGACACGCCGGGACGATTTAGGTAGCGGTCAAACCCGGAAGCATGCAGAGTCTCCGCGAATGGCGTCCTGTTGTCGGCGGTTCCCAACAGCTCGCCATGACCGATGGTTACGGAACATCTGCGGTTTTGCAGTACCTCCAGCAGTGCATCCATTACCGCGACGCTGGTGTTCTCGCCCGGCGAAACCGGCTCGCGTCCGCAAAGATTGGGTTTGACGAATACTTGCTTGCCTGGAATGAACGTGAGGTCGGCAAAGAGTTCTTCTATTCCGACACAGAACTCGTTTGATTGGCGAATTGCTATGGTCATAATCAGAGAGACTTTCTAATTACATCAACGACCAGAACGCCTCTATTGTCCTCAGTCCCGTCAACGTCGAAAATCCAGAAAAACACATCCGCCGGTTTGTCCAGTGAGAACTTTAACGATTCAATGCTAGATGCCGCTGCATTAGCTTCATCCGAATTTTTATACAACCATGAAAAGCTACCGACTTCATTCGTATTGTTGTCCATCGTGACATACATAGACCAAGTCCAAGCACCTTTTACATTTGGCGGAGCGCTGTTATCTCTTCTCCATGCGGACCAGCCACCACCAACAGGCTTAACTTCCCAATTTCCTGCCTGCAAAGTTATTTTCTGCCCCTTTGCCCAACCATCTCTACTGGATGAACCATTACGAACTGCATCCACGTAAATTCGTCTTCCATTCAATTGCCCTGAAAATGGTTTGTCGTCATTAACAACTGTAACTATCTGCTTTAATGAAGGCCTATCATTTACATATTTCATAAATTGTTCTGAGGTCGGGCTAGTTGTGAAGAACGTCAATAGTTCGAACACCGGCAGCGCTCTATCAGGAGGAATATTATATTGGTTCATAAGGGTACACGTTACATATCGAGACATCTCCAAGTCCTTGCTTGCCTTGCTGCCAGTTTCAATTACCTTGGGATCAACTTTGACGCTGATATTGGGAATTATTTTACTGAGAATGCCTCCGGATATGCTTGCCTCAATGCCAATACTGCTCAAGGTATTTGGTTGAGGCATTAAACACCCGTAATTATCGTAGGTTGCCCTTGGCGCCGGTGCCGAAACGCATCCCCCAATGCTTGAACATGCCATAATCATAGTAGCCAAAAGTGTGAACGTAGTTTTTTTCATTTTCTCCTCCTTAGCTTAATACAACGGTAACAATGTATTTTGGCGCTTGTTACATGGCACATTAGACAAAATACATTCCTATGATTGTACAGTCAACATTAATACAACTAATCAAATGTAACTATTCGTGCAACTTCCCTTGAAAATTAGGTATTGAAAGGGGATACCAGCATGAGAGCCGCAACTGAATTATTGGGGGCACGTATACGGGAGTTGAGGAAGGCTCAAGGAATAGCGCAGGAACAGCTTGCGGAGATACTTGGTATAGAGCAGCAATATATGAGTCGAATCGAGCTAGGCAAAAGCTACCCCTCTCTCGACCGCCTGATGCGGATCGCCGAAGCACTAAAGGTGGCACTGCCGAGCCTGTTCGACTTCATGCACCACGACCCGGAGGCAATCTCTCCCGAAATATTGATAAAAAACCTGGAATGCGTTGACGAGAAAGACCGGCAACTACTCTATCGGATTACTGAATGGATGAAGGAGATGCGGGGGTAATTGGAAAAGCTGAATATATTGCATGACAAATTCAAAAGAAAACTTCCGCTTGCATCCACATAAACAGTGTAAGATAATGTGTATGAATATCACGTATCGAGGTGCATCATGCTCGCCAGAACCAATGTAGTCATAGACTCTGACCTGTTGGATGAGGCCGGACGCTTGACCGGGCTTAAGACCAAGAAAGATGTCATTATCTGCGCACTGCAGGAGCTGATCAAGCAACGCAGCAGGAAAAGGCTTTTGACCATCCGCCATGCGGGTCTCTGGAAGGGCGATCTGAACGCATTACGGGAAAGCCGCCATGATCCTGCTTGACACCAGCGCCCTTATCGAGTTCCTTAACCGCTCCGGTTCGAGCTATGACAAGGCGGTTGAAATCCTGATTTCAAACGACGCCGATATTGCAATAGCTGAGATCACTCTTACAGAAGTGCTGCAAGGTATCCGCAACGAGCGCGACTACCGCGAAGTGCTTTCGTCGCTCATGACCTTTCCGATACTCTCTCTCAAATCCCATGATTCCTACATTAAAGCAGCTGATTTATACCGCAAATGCCGAACCAAAGGGATGACCATTCGCAGTACTGTTGATCTGCTGATAGCTCAAACCGCCATTGAGCATAAAGCCGAGCTCATGCATAATGACCGCGACTTCGAAGCTATCGCCTCTGTTTCATCGCTCAGTCTTTATTCTTTTCAGACCTGATTCAAATCTGCTACCAGACATTATTTCTTTCTGACAAGCTTTCTAATCCTCTTCACCGCCCCAAGCAAAGTTCCTGCTTTGAGATCAAGTGCTTTCTCCGGACAAAGTTCCACGCAACAGTAACAACGAATACAGCCTGCATAATCAATAGTAAGTTTCCCTTGATTCAGCGCCATCACCTGCGGTGGGCAGGCGTCGCAACAGATGCCACACGCTACGCACCGCTCCGGGACAACAACCGGACGGACAGTAAACTGTTGTCGCACCTGTTGACCAAGGAAGGTTGGCAGTCCAAACGGTATACTCATGCTACGCGGCAGATTGAACGGCCGCAGCGACAATCCTCCAGGGTCAATTCCGACAACCTGAATCTCTGTCCGCTCAGCTCCTTCCAGTCCCATCTTGGCAGCCACACGTTCAACATAGAGAAGTTCACTTGGTATACCGGCAATTTCTCCGGCAATCACGTCTACCGCCAGAGCGTTAACGCCTGCCAGCAGCAGGCCGACATGGTACGGGTCGCCACTTCCCGGACCATCTCCTTCCATGGCAGTTATGGCATCAACGATAGTCAAATCAGGTTTACGCAGTTGATAGATTTCTACGAGCATTCTGGCAAAGACGTCACGATCTTTACCGGCCTTCAAGTGCCAGGCTGATTTCTCCCTGCCGACAACAGCACCGAAAAGATTCTTCACCGCGCAGGTCATGGTCATCATGACATGTGTTTTGAGCTTCGGCAGGTTGATGATTTTATCAGCCTCCAGATACGGTCGCGCCAGTTCAAAAGTTTTGTATAGCCCGCTCCCTTTGACTGCTACCGGCTCTATAAACTCAACCAGCTCAGCGCCGGTCTTTCTGACGACTTCAAGAATGCCGCACTGCTCAGCTACTTTCCTGGTGGCACCGTTCCCTGGGCTATCTCCTACAAGTGGCAGCCCTCCTGCACCCATGACCAACTCAATGACAGCCTGCACAAGGCGGGGATGAGTCGTAATCGCCGCTTCAGGGGGTTTCCCGTAAAGCATGTTCGGCTTTATCAGCACCCGCTCGCCAGGCTTTACAAAGGCCTCAATGCCGCCCAGATGCTGCAGCAGGCTTGTCACCCCGGTCTTTACCTGACTCAGCTCATACGATGCAACTTTTTCAATGGCAACTTTGATCATGTCCGGAATATAACTAGCGGGAAAAGCCTCTGTCAAAGAAATTGCGCATATCATGGGACTCTGCTAAAAATATGGCAACGATAAGCCGGGAGGAGGAGATGCAGCAGGAAATCGCCACATTCATTCAGTACCTGCAGTCTGAGCGCAACGCCTCACCGCACACAATCGAAGCCTACAGCCGCGACTTGCAGCAGTTTAGCGCTTTTCTCGCCAAAAAGATTGACCCCACGCTGACAATCCACCAGATCAATCACCTTCACATCCGCAGCTACCTGGCATCTGTTCATAAAGAGCTGTCCAAGAGCAGTGCCGGCAGGAAACTGGCGGCAATCCGTTCGCTCTTCAGATTCCTGCTGCGCCGGGGGATAATCGGGAAAAACCCGGCAGAGCTTATCAGCACTCCCAAAAAAGAGAAGAAACTCCCGTTCCATCTGAATATCGACGAAATTACCACACTGGTGGAAGCGCCTCGGGCACCCGAAATTCTCCCCTCAAGGGACAGGGCGATTCTGGAAACGCTCTACTCTTCCGGCCTGCGAGTCTCTGAATTAACCGGGCTTGATATTAAGGGGATCGATCTTGAAGCCGGGTCTGTACGTGTTTTCGGCAAAGGGGGGAAAGAGCGGATCGTGCCTCTGGGAAGCAAAGCCATCCAGGCGCTGAAAGAATATCTTGGTTTAAGAGGAACCCCGGCGATAACAGCGCCGCTATTCGTAAATTCCCGTGGCGGAAGGCTTACCCGGCGCAGCGTTGCCCGGATCGTCGATCGCTACATGCTCCACCTTGAAACAATGAAAAAGGCCTCGCCACATACGCTCCGTCACACATTCGCCACCCATCTGCTGGAAGGGGGGGCAGACCTGCGCTCAATTCAGGAGCTGCTCGGCCACGCTTCCCTGTCAACCACTCAGAAATACACTCATGTCAGCATTGACAGACTGCTGGAGGTGTATGACAAAGCTCATCCCAAGGCAAAAGGGTAAGCAGCTTAACCCACCGGATTACTATTTCTGTGAATCCAGGTACTTTTCAGCATCCAGCGCTGCCATGCAGCCGGCGCCGGCAGAAGTTATCGCCTGCTTGTAGTTCTGGTCCTGAACGTCACCGGCAGCAAATACTCCGGCAACTGTTGTGGCGGTAGCATTACCTTTGAAACCACCTTTTGTAACGATATAGCCATTATCCATCTCCAGCTGTCCGGCGAAAATATGGGTGTTCGGCTGATGACCGATGGCGATGAAACAGCCATGGACAGGGACATCCAGACTTTCACCGGAGTTTTTCCTGATTTTTATGCCGGTCACACCCGACTGGTCGCCTAGCACCTCTTCAAGATTGCTATCCCATTCGATGGTAACATTACCGCTGCGCGCTTTTTCCAGCAGCTTGTCTGCCAGAATCTTCTCCGCGCGGAAGCTGTTCCGCCGGTGGACGACTGTGACATGTGAAGCGATCTGGGCAAGGTAGAGCGCCTCCTCGACCGCAGTACTCCCGCCGCCGATAACGGCAACCGGTTTGCCCCGGTAGAAAAAACCGTCACAGGTGGCACAGGCAGAGACGCCTTTACCCTTGAACGTCTCTTCCGACGGGAGCCCCAGATATCTGGCTGTCGCTCCGGTCGCTATTATCAGGGCATCACAGCTGTATTGCCCATTATCACCACTGAGGACAAACGGTCGACTTTGCAGGTCGGCAGTATGAATATGATCATGGATGAAATTAGTATCAAAGCGCTCGGCATGACGACTCATCCGCTCCATCAGTTCAGGGCCCTGAACACCATCCACATCGCCGGGCCAATTGTCCACTTCAGTTGTTGTCATCAATTGCCCTCCCTGCTGCAGACCGGTAATAAGGGTCGGAGAGAGGTTCGCTCTGGCGGCGTAGATTGCTGCGGTATAACCTGCGGGGCCTGAGCCCAGTATTATGAGTTGATGGTGTGATACCGACATTAATAGTCCTCCTTCAGGATTGGTCGCGTAAAAATACGCAGCAGCACTTTAAAATGCAGGAATGGCGCCGGTCAACAGGAAAACGATCTGTGTGGGTAGCGGCGCAGGAAAAAACGATGTGTATCCTGCGAATGTTTTTTGGGCTCATATCTCGCGAACGCAAGATATGAGCCGCCATTCAGACTATATCGCGTTGAATTGATTTGGGGCAGAAACTCCAGACGGGCCGGTCCAAAAATTATGCGGATACGTGCCGCTGTCATTTAAGGCGCATTTAACCGCAACGGAGCCGTTTTATCCCTTCCTGGAACAGAACATCAATCTTGTTCGGTTGCAGAACAAGCTGCACAACTCCGAGACCGAAAACAGTGTGGAGCAACAGATTCCTGACGCGATAAGGCTTGTTCATATCGTAAGGGATCGCCTTCTCCGGATTCATGTCTGGCTGCAGCGCCTCCCACTCGGCACGCTCAAGCTCCAAAGGATCAACTTTTGCCTTGCGGGGCACCGGCGTTTTCTTCAGGACGGTTTTGGCTGCGGCAGGCTCCTTAACGGGCTTTTCCGGACGATAATTGTGTGTACCGTGGCAGGTGTTACACTCAACCCGCGCGATCTTTTCCCCGATCATGGCGACAATTGTATGATTTAGAATTTCGCGGCAGCGGGTACACCGGGTTTCAATATTACTTCCTGCTGAAGGCTGTCTGTTCACTGGATACTCCCTTGATTGTTTTGCATTGTTGCGTCAGTGTAGGCTATCGGGCCGGTCCAGGGATACTTATAAAATCTTAGTGTGGAGAAACTTACAGGGCCAGGGGGCTACCTACCATGTTGCCAGCAGTAAGGTCTCACATAAAAAGAGGCCAAGAGGTGCATAACCCCTGGCCTCTTTTTAGTACAGCTCTGATTTATAGCTTACAGTTTCACATCCAGCTCATTCTGGACTATCTGCTCACGAACCTGCTTCTTCCTGATCAGTACCAGTTCACCACTGCGCGTCCTCATGACAGCCGGCGGCTTGCGGTGCGAATTGTAGTTTTCCGGCGACATGCTCTCGGAATAGGCTCCCGTGCCACCGATGACGACATAATCGCCGATTTCCGGTTCGGCAATCAGCACCGGCACAATGTTGCCGTCGTTGTCCAGACGGACCGAATCGCCGCTTTCGCAGCAGCGCCCGACAATGCCGAACGATTTCAGCCCGGCCGTCGGCTTGCCGTCATACTCGCTGGAGAGCAGCGTACCGTCCTGACGGACAATGGCAATGGGGTGCTCGGAGCCGTACAGGAGCGGGCGGGTCAGCAGTTCCATGCCGCCGTCGACGATGAGGAAGTTAAGCTCATTGGTCAACTTCTTATCAATAATCCGGGTAATGATATGGCCCGAATTGGCCACGACAAAAGTCCCCGGTTCGATCTCCATCTGCAGCTGCCTTCCGGTTGACTCCTTGAACGCCGTTACCCTCTGCGCAGCATAAGCACCAAGTGACGCGATGTCGGCCTGCTTTTCCCCCGGCATTCTGGCCACCTTGAGCCCCCCGCCGAAGCTGACCGTGACGGCATCGGGGAAATAGGTTTTGACAAAGCCCAGTTCACGGTCGATATTCTCCCGCCATTTTTCCGGGTCGCCGCCTGAACCGATATGGACATGCACCTGGGTAAAGCGCAGTCCCTGCTTGTCAGCCAGGGCTTTTACCGTGGGGACATCGTTTAAATGAACCCCGAAGCAGGAATATTCGCTGCCGGTATCGCGGGTGGCGCTTTCGCCTCCGCCTTTAGCTCCCGGGTGGACCCTCATTGACAGGTCCAGATTGATGCTCCTGGCAAAGTCGGCAATCAGATGAAACTGTGTCATGGAGCAGACGTTGTACTTCAGTCCGCCACGGATCATCTCCTCCAGTTCGACGCGCTCCTCACCCGTCGGAACCTCCTGGGTCGTCAGCATCATCCGGCTATATGGAACCCCGGCGGCAAAAGCACGGGCCGCTTCATTAAGTGACGAACAATCCAGATCCAGGCCTTTATTGGTGACGACCCGCAATACCGTCCGATCCGAGTTTGCCTTCATGGCGTAGCGGACATGCAGGCCGTAGGCATTGGGCATGTCCAGCAACTGCTGGCAGCTGTTTTCGATATATTCCTGATCATGGAGATAGACCGGTGTACCCCACTGCTGAGCTATTTTCGGGATGAGCGCTGCGTCCAGTCTCGTCGGACCAAACTGTTTCATTGTCATGCTTTCAACCTCACTAATTTGATATGAGCCCGCATTCTCCATCCCTTCAGGGAACTGGAACTTATCCTGTCCATAAGGTCAGGGCAGGTGAAGAGGGCTACCTATCTATGTAACATTTTCAACGGTTGCGGCGCAACATCTGTCTGGGATTTGTTGTATTTGGAGCTTTTTGGGGAAACCATGCCATATCTATACAGCTTTAGCACCCGGGAATCGGCTGCAACTCCACCTTGGCAAGAAAGCCGTTGTCGCCCCATCGCGTAACGTGTTATATTCCGGGCAGATCTGAACCACAGGGATACTCCTGTGGTTTTATTTTTGGGTGCCGCTGCAGTGCCGGCGCACCCCCTGTTGCCACTTCTCGAGGAGTCCCTTACATGTCATTTTCATCACTTGGTCTTTGCCCCGGATTGCTCCAGGCGCTTGCTGACCGAGAGCAGTTCAAACGACCCTACCCGATTCAGCATCAGGCCATTCCGGCAATTTTGCACGGGCAAGACCTGCTGGCCATCGCCCGGACCGGTTCCGGCAAAACCGCCGCTTTTATCCTGCCGCTGCTGCAGCTGATCCAGCGATCGGCGGCGGACCAGGGGCAGACACTCAAGGCGCTGGTGCTGGTGCCGACCCGGGAGCTGGCCGCCCAGATTGGCGAGGTTGCCCGGGAGTTCGGTCAGTATCTGCAGCCACGGGTGAAGAGCGGCGCAGTGTTTGGCGGCGTGGCACTGAACCCACAGATGATCATGGTGAATAACGTCGAGCTGCTCATTGCCACCCCGGGTCGACTGCTGGAGCTGGTGGCCAGAAACAGTCTGCAACTGAGGACGCTGAAAATCCTCGTGCTGGATGAAGCAGAAAAAATGCTCCAGGAGGGCTTTGAAGAGGAGATGCAACAGATCCTGGCCCTGCTCCCCCAAAAAAGGCAGACGCTGCTCTTTTCCGCCACCTTTGCCGCTGAGGTGCAGCGGCTTGCAGACGCCCTGCTGGTCGAACCGCTACGGATCGAGATTACTCCGGCAAAGGTCGGGGCAGAGCTCATTACCCAGCTGATCTATACGGTCACGCCGGAGCGCAAAGGGCCGCTCCTCAGATACCTGATCAAGACCGGCGACGGCGAGCAGTATCTGGTTTTCACAGCGTCCCGCAAGCGAGCCGACAGTGTGGCGCAGAAACTGCTGCAAAACGGCATCAGCGCCGCCACCTTCCACGCCGGCATGAGCCAGGGAGGACGCACCAAGGCGCTGGAGAATTTCAAGGCCGGCACACTGCAGGTGCTGGTGGCCACCGATCTGGCCGCCCGCGGCATCGACATCAGCGAACTCCCCCATGTGGTCAATTACGAGCTCCCCCGTTCCCCAAACGATTATATCCACCGCATCGGCAGAACCGGTCGCGCCGAAACAGCCGGGGAGGCACTGACCCTCCTCTGCCCGGAAGATTTAAACCATTTCCGGGTGATTGAAAAGCGGCTCGGGCAACGGTTAGCCAAAATAGATAGCGCCGCTCTCGATCTTGCCGGCTTCTGATCCGGCAACTTTTTTTGAAGGTCGCAAAATTCAGGGATCGGTATACTGATTTACAAATCTGACTGTGCGGGCAACCCAAATCATCTGACAGGGCATTGGCAACGTCCTTGCCTCAGCGGGATTCCGGCAGTATGAAATTGACTTTCGCGCCGCAGCAAGTTATAAGAATACTCACTTTTACCACAGGAATAGACGATAATACCTAACCATCCGCGAGGATGGGGCGGAAAGCCTACGGGTCTCTCGAAGACAGCCGGGTTGCCGAAATATCACCTGATATTTTTGCCCCGGCTTTTTTATTTTGCCGCCGGAAAACCGGAGCGAAGCGCTCGGTTCAAGCCCACGGACAGGAATGGACAGCCTGACCGAAAGCGGCGAGTTTTGCGCTTTGACGGTAAGGGAGAACGGCTCGTGTATTTAGGCATCAGGTTCAAATTATCGCTGTTAACGTGCCTGCTCGTTACCACTGTTATCATCGTCTCCTCGGCGATCGTCATGGGAATCATGGATACCTTTCTGCTGGGAGAAACGGTCAAGCGAGGCCTGTCCTTGTCGCGAGGGGCCGCGAATGCGGCCGGCTACAGCATGCTGGTCCGGGACAGGCTCTCCCTGGACAACCTGGTGGCGAAAATCAGGGAACGGCAGGAGGACATCATCTCTATGGCGGTGATTGACCACCACGGGATGATAGCAGCTCACAGCGACCTGCTGCAGAGTGGCAGCAGCTTTAAGCCGGAAGCCGGTACCGTACTCAAAAGAGAGCCTGACGGGGCGCTGGCCTTGCGGGTAACCAGGAACGGGCAGGATAGCTATGAATTCAGGGCTCCGATTGTGTTTGCCGGCAAAGAGCTCGGCCTGTTCGCTCTTGGCATCGATTCCACCGCGCTGACCAGTGCCCAGGGAGCAGCACGCCGCAAGGTGGCGGTGATGGCAGTGATCATCCTGCTGCTGTCGGTGACCGGTACCTGCGCCATTGCCAGCTGCTTCACGCAGCCGATCAAACGGCTGAGTGACGGCGTCTCCCGCCTGAAATCTGGTGGTCAAATCGGGCCGATAGCGGTAACACAGCACGATGAACTCGGCGAGCTAACCAGCAATTTTAATGAAATGGCCGGCGTCATTGTGAACCAGAAGGACAAGCTTGCCGAATATGCGCGTGGCCTGGAGGAGTCGTACTTTGCCACGGTGAAGATTCTCGCCACCGCCATCGATGCCCGGGATGGCTATACCCTGGAGCATTCGACCCGGGTCGCAGCCCTGTCGCTCCTGATGGCGAAAGAGATGGGACTGGCCCCTGAAGAGCAGCGCGATCTGGAGGTGGCGGCACTGGTACACGATCTGGGAAAGATCCGCATCCCCGATCACATCCTCAAAAAGGCGGCCCCGCTGGACGACGACGAATTTCATCGCGTCAAGCGACACCCCCACGATGGCGCAGATATCCTCGGCCACTCCGAGGCCCTGCGGCGCGTCATCCCCGCGGTACTGCACCATCACGAGTGGCACAATGGCGAGGGATACCCGGAGGGCCTAAAGGGAGAGACGATACCGCTTTTTGCCGCAATCATCTCCCTAGCCGATGCCTATGATGCCATGACCACTTCCCGGCCTTATCGCGCCGGACTCCCGGCCGAGTATGCCATCCGTGAGATCATTCGTTGCCGGGGGACCCAGTTTCATCCACTCCTCACCGACTGTTTCGTCGCCGCAATGCAGCGGCGAAACCTTGTCCCCCCGAATCTTACGGCCCTCGAACTGCCGGTTTTCAACTCACCGTTCCTCAGGACAGCTGTATGAAAACCGGCAACGGTCTGATACTTCTTCTTGCGGCGGCCATCGGCCTGGCCGCCTGTTCCAGCCAGGATAGCGCTCTCGTCAAAGCAGGTGGAGACAGTCAGCAGCAGGCAGCAGTCGCTGCGAATCGTCAGCAGCAGCACTCGCTCCTGCGCCGAAAGGTTGTCTTTCAGCTGGAAAAGAAAAATTACCGCCAAGCGCTCGAGCTACTGAACAACAGAAATCGTGAAGGACTGGAACGGGAATATATTCTGGCTGTCAACGGACTGCTGGAGGTTGGTACTGACGCCTACGCAGCGGGTGATTATGCGGTTGCGGCGCGTGCTTTCAGAGGGGTGCTCAATGCTTATCCGCTTGAGGCCTCGCTCAGGGACCGGGTCAGCCACGACCCGAAGAAGATTCGGGCACTCCTGGACAGCTGTGTGAACCGTCTGATGGAACAAGGGCTCGAAGAGTATCGGCGCGGCAGCCTGGAAAGCGCTATCAGTAAGTGGAAGGTGCTGCTCGCGATCAGACCCGGCCACCAGGAAGCAAAAAAGGCGTTAGAGACGGCAACGATCCAGTTACAGACGCTGCAAAGCATTAAAGATAGATAAAGGGAAAGGAACGGGAGGGAACGTTGCACGATGTAACGGGACATAGCTGACGTTAGCAAACTCTCCCCAATTTCCAATATCATTTAACGCCGTTTTCGTCTTATATATCTACTTCGACCCGTCCGGCTGCCTGGCTGACTCCGGCGCGGCGGACATTCAACTTTCGCGCTACCGATGCGCCACTTATTCCCATTTTAATGACGGCAATATAACCTGACGCCCCCCCTGGAATCCTCCCCCAGTATCGGCAGAACCGGTCGGGCCGAAAACTCGGCGACGCGCCGATCTCGACCTGACCGGCTTCTGATCCGGCAGTTTTAGAACTTTTTAGCGCGACAGCAGCACAATTTAAACCCGGAGAAAATGTGTGGACAACAGAAAACAGTTACTGATCAGAAACAAGAGAATAGCCACAGGATTGATGCTCGGTGCAGCAATACTATTCGTGATCGCCCGTTCGCAGCGGGGAGTCGGGGTCTGGGGCTGGCTGGCCGCTTTTGCCGAGGCGGCCATGGTCGGCGCCCTGGCAGACTGGTTTGCGGTGGTGGCACTGTTCCGCCACCCGCTGGGGGTGCCGATCCCCCATACGGCCATCATCAAGAACAAGAAGGAGGCCATTGCCGGAAATCTGGCCGTATTTATCCGTGACAAGTTTCTTGCCAGCGACACCCTGATCGCCAAGCTGCGGGTGTACAATCCGGCAGAACATCTTGCCGTTTACCTGATGTCGAAAGAGCATGCCGCCGGCCTTGCGAAGGGACTGACCCGCGCTTGTGCCGACTCTATTGATTTTATTGATGATGCGCGGGTGCAACTGCTGCTCAAAAATGTTCTCAGCAACCGGATCGACAACTTCGACCTCTCCTCGTCAGCCGGAGCGATTCTCGATACTCTGACAAAAAGTAATCGCCACCAGCTCGTTCTTGATGACCTTTTCAAGCGTTTTGCCGGATGGCTGGCTACCGATGACGCCCAGACGAGACTCGCCAGGGCCATTGACGATATGTGCGCCAGGGAGTATCCGCTGCTCGTCGCCTTTATCCCCAACAGGGATCAGTTTGCAAAAGGGGCGGGTGAGAAGATAGTCAAGAGGATCAACGTCTTTATCCAGGAAGTTAATGCCGATCCTGCTCATGAGGTCAGGGGGACGTTTGACACGGCAATAGCGAATTTCAGTGCCAGGCTGAAATCCGATCCGGAGCTGCGTGGCAAGATAGAAGCGCTCAAGCGAGAAGCCGTCCATAGCCAGACGATCACTGATTATGCGAAGAATATCGGCACTGATCTGAAAGACTGGCTGAATGCCGATCTGTGCAAGTCAGATTCAAAAGTGCAGGAGAAGATTGCAGCAGCGGTTGCCGGCCTCGGCACTGCTCTGGCGCACAACCGGGGGTTGCAGGAATCGTTGAATGAGCATCTGGAAAAACTGGTGCTGCGCTACGGGGATACGCTGCGTACGGCCATCGCCGGGCACATTTCAAGCACAGTGCAGGCATGGGAGAGTGAAGATTACGTCAACGAAATCGAGCTGAGCATCGGTTCCGATCTGCAGTTTATCAGGATGAACGGCACCCTGGTCGGCGGTGTCATCGGCCTGGTGCTGCATGCAATCGCCCTGTTACTCGCGTAGCCGCCATTCAAACAATGACGGAAACCGCATGTGCCACACAAATTAAGCTTAAACCGGTGAAAACTATCCATTAAAGAACACAAAACTTCGGGCGCCCGAAGTTTTGACTTAACCAGCTGATTTATAACAGTTCATCTTCAAAAAATGACCAAATATTTCGACCTGGTTTTACCGGTTTCTACCCTTTCGCCAACATTTCAACTGACAATCATTTAAGTCTATAAAAAGGCCGCTCCACCGGTATTCGCGGTAAAGCGGCCTTTACGTCCGTCGCTTAGCATCAAGCATCATCAAGGATCAGTGCTGATCAGATACAGCTGCTATCTATGCTGCCTAATCCATTTCAAGCGCTGCGGCGATTCTTGTCTTTAGCTGCCCCAGATCCTGCTGGGAAAAATCGGTGACGACTTTCAGATAGTTGGTGCCAAGATCCCCCCGCACATAGGACTCGACCTTGACCGCCTCGACATTGTAGGTGTGACAGGACTGCAGCACGAGATCGATGACCAGATCCGGCTTGAGTGAGTCTACCTGGCTTTTCAGCGCCGCAAAACGACCGGTGTTCGGGGTCATACAGGCGCAGGGGATCTGCAGATACCGTTTTGCTATCGCCAGCAGCGGATCGCCGCTCCCTTCCTCAATGGCGCCGACATACGGCTTGAGACCGGTGCAGGAATCGAGGCCGACAATAACAGCACCCTCTTCATCGACAAGTCTTCAACACCTTGAGAACATCGCCGCCAACCGGGCAGCCGGTGATCAGAACTCTTTTGGCACTCTCCTTTGACGGTGAAGACCTTCTGCTCTTTCCGTGCCGAAAGCGTGGCAATGATTTCCTCAAGTTTCGCACCGGCCTCGGCACCGTTGGTGGCCATGGCATAGGTCGCAACGGCGTACATCTCCTGCCAGGTGATGACTGAGGCTTGCAGGCGCCGAAGGCGAAAATCTTTTCTACCAGACGGTTTTTACGGTTGCAGTCCTTGATGCTCTCTTCCAGGGCAGCATCGTTGGAAATGAGTGGTGGCAAACGTCACTTCAAGGAAATTTTTGAAGCCGTTGACGGAATGACGCCAGTAAGTAACCGCCCCTTCATTGGTCGGACACTGGGGGAGATCCATGACGTAGAGCGGCCGATGTTGTTCAATCAGCTCGAACATCTTCTTCTTGCCGTCACAGGTGGTCTCGCCGACGACCGCATCGGTCAGTTCAAAGAACGGGCAGGTTTTCAGTTCGATAAAACCGAAGCTGGACTTGATCAGCGGGCAGAGATTGACGGGCAGTGTCTCTTCAGCCTTGGCAATCGGTGCGTTGGAAAATGCGCACAGCACCGCCGGAACACCACCCATGGCCCAGATGAGTTCAACCGGTGCATAGGAGCAGTAGGCGCCGATAACCTTGGCGCCGGCCTCTCTTTTTTTGACAACCTGCGCCAGGGCGCGTTTGAGAGGAAAATCCTGAAAATCATCATTAAATAGCGGGGTCATCTGTTCTCCTGGTTAGTTAAAGTTTTTGCGTGAATGGCAGCGCCATAGGCGCCGTAGAAATCGGGAAATTCCGGGACGATCACCTGGACGATTCAGTGCTTCGGCAAGAAACTGCACCAAGGCGCTGTTCTTCGCGCCGCCGCCGACAAAAAGGATCTCTGCCGTGTCGGACCGCATTACTTTTGACAGCAGGGAGACCAGTTTTATCAACAACGCTTCATGGATCGCCCGGGCGATATCTGCCAGGGCAATTCCCGAGGTTAAGAGCGAGATCACTTCCGATTCCGCAAAAACGGTACAGGTACTGTTGATCTCGATCGTTTTGCTCCCCCGGAGCGCTGCAGTCACCAGTTCATCCAGACTGAGTCCCAATGAGCCGGCCATCATTTCAAAAAATTTGCCCGTACCGGCTGAACATTTATCGTTCATCTCGAATTTCTGCAGCTGGCCGTTGTTTCGATTGATTGACAACGCCTTGGTATCCTGGCCGCCGAGATCAATAACGGTGTCAATGTCCGGATGGAAATGATGGGCCGAGGTGGAGTAGGCCTTGATTTCGGTAATGACCGCACCACCCAGCACCTTTTGGGAGAGCTGGCGGCCATAACCGGTGGAGATGAGATGATCCCACGCATAACGTTCTTTGATCAGGCGCAATTGCGCGGAGAGGTCGATGGATGTCTCCGCCTGAAAGCGGTCTATAACCGCATTACGTTCACTATCAAGGAGCACGAACTCGATACTTCTCGATCCGATATCAATGCCGGCCAGTTTAATAAAGTCTCCTGCCATGTTCCCGGGCCTAGAATGGTGCTATTTTAATGAATGGACGGATTATTAACAGGTCGCCAGGGTAAGGTCAAATTGATAATTTCAATAATCACAATTCTGTTAATCGTATTCATCGATACTACCGGCTATTTCCCGGGAGACGCGGGAGCAGAGAATTGCAACAGGAAAGGCGACCATCGGCCGCCTTTCCTGTTTCTGTAGCGCTGCCACTCCGGCACACAGGCCAACCCGACTGGCGCCAGCAATCCGGATACCGGTGCAGGTAACCGCTGGTTTACACTTTACGTCCCTTGCGCCCAAGCATCAATTTCCCGTGAGGGGTGATGACATGAACATTGCGGTTCGGAGTCATCCGGAGCTTTCTGCTTGTCAACGCTCTCATGGCTGCGCTCATCCGGCGGCGCGGCATCATTGTTCTGGTTGTCATTGCTTTCATGGTTGCCACCTCCCTGCCTTTTGTCAGGCCCTTATTGATGAAGCTGCTATCTCTATTTTCATTATACTCCCGCTTTAAAATCCGGGCTTTAAAAAACCCGCTTTCATGACGAGCCACATGCCATGAGCCTTACACAAAAGCGAAATAATTGCTCCCATAACCGTAACGTGTTATTTTGCGTAGTGTCTTAACTAAAAGGAAAACGCCTCCGTGGATTTTTTGAGCATATTTGCAGCAGCTGTCGAACACCTGTCAGCTTTCGGCCTGGTGATATTTATATGAAAAGGGATCGTAGCAGCAACGACCGCACCGCTATCAGAACGGCTGCCACCGATTCCGACCAGACGTGCCAGGGGTTGATATCCTCCCACTACGGTGTTGAGGTCGAGGTTGTCTTTACAACCGGCAAACGCCGGATGGTGAGGGTCAAGCGGAATTCCGGACACGTTGTCGGCGATGATGTGGAGGTCGCGGGAGAACTGCTGCGACGTCTGCCCCGGCGGACAGAGCTCAGGCGGCGCGATGCCCGGGGCGGTATCCACCTGGTTGCGGCTAATCTGGATGTTCTCGGCATTGTCGTGGCACTGAATTCGTTGGCCGGATTCATTGATCGGGCCATTGTTGCGGCCAGGGTGGCAAAGTTGCAACCGTTCATAGTAGTCAACAAGTGTGATATTGATGACACAGCCCCCCTGCTCGCCAATCTGAGCAGAATCTATGCCGGCTCGGTACCAGTCTTTGCCATCAGCGCCAAGAGCAGAACCGGACTGGAGCCGTTGCAGGCTTTTCTGCACGAGGGGCACCGGGGGGTTTTTGTCGGCTCCAGCGGCGTCGGTAAAAGCTCGCTGCTGAATGCTCTCTGCCCGGAAATCGATCTCAAAGTGGGCAAGATCAGCGCGCAGAGCGGCCTGGGCCGACACACTACCACCGTCTCGACACTGCATGCCCTGTCAGGAGGGGGCGAACTGGTCGACACCCCCGGTTTCCGGGATTTCGGTCTGGTTGACATCCTGGCGGAGGAACTTTCCAGCCACTTTCCCGGTTTCGAAGAACATGGCGACACGAGCTGCCGCTTCCGCAACTGCCGGCACCGGACTGAACCGGGCTGCGCTGTTATCAAGCTGGTAGAGCAGGGAGAGATCCCGGCCGGGCGCTACGCCACTTATCTGGAACTGCTGGCCGAGGTAGAGGCGGATCAAAGCATGACTCGCAGCAAAGACTGGCAACAGTGACAAGCAAGGAGCGTTTATGCAGGAAGCTGTAACTCCGGGTCAATACCGGCACTACAAGGGGGGCGAATACCGGGTGATCGGCACGGCACGGCATAGCGAGTCCGATGAACTGCTGGTGGTATATCGCTGCACCTATGACAACAACTCACTCTGGGTACGACCGCTGGCAATGTTCACAGAAACGGTCCATGTTGATGGGAAAGAAGTGCCGCGTTTTACGTTAAGCGAGGAACTTTAAATTAAACCGCTCCGGACAGAAGGCTGATTAATGACACTCCCTGAAAGCGGTTCGGCTGATCCCCGGTTGCAGCGGCTGCTGCAGCGTTTCGCCTTTGCGGCTCAGGCACATCACGCTGCACTGGAGTCACTGGCAGCAGAGCGCGCCGAAAGCCAGGCCCGGATGATTGCCGGTCTTTATGAAGCAGTGGCAGGCTGCGGAGAGCAAGGGCTGGAAAGACTGCAGGCCCTGGTCGACAGTAGTGACCCGGTTGTAGCCGGCATGGCGGCGGTTTACTCGCTGCGCCATAACAGCAGCCACTGCCTGGCGACCCTGCGCCGGCTGGCAGCAGAACCGGGGCTGCTCGGCTTTCGGGCCGGCATGGCGATTGAGCGCTGGGAATCGGGCAACTGGGACGATTAACTCCTCGCCACCAGCAATAGCCTTCACTATCGCGGCAATAACTCATTTTAACATTACGGGAGCAGACAGATATGAAAATAGACCTGAACAAGCTGCGGTTTCTTTTGAGCAGGCGGTCCGCTGAAATTGAAAAGAGTGTTCGCGATACCGGCTATCTGGCAAAAACGGTCATTGGTGTCGGCACTTTTCTACTCGACAATGAAGGGAACTTCGACCTGCTGACAGACAAACAACAGGCCACCTTCGAACGGTTTATCAAGCCGCTGCTGGCCGCACCTCCAGCATTAAATACTTCAACAGCGAGCAGAGCTGCTGCCGGTTTCAAACAAACGGATACCCTTTCATCCGCCTGCGGAACAGGTGCTCGATCAAAGAGTAGGCGCGGATGAACGGGACTTTGAGGCGGACCATATCATAGATGTCAAGGCAGATATGAAAGACGAGTCCGGCGAGGAGATAGTGGAACAGAGGGTAAAAAAGCGAAAGCAGCCCAACGAGCAGAAAAAATTCAATGGTGTGAAAAATGCACACCCCGAGGTAGGGAATGGAGTAAAGATGTTCGTCAACATCCTCTCTGAAATAACGGAACATGCCTGAGATATCAAGTCTGCCGGTTCTGATAAAATAAAATATCTGGTGGTCAACATCTATCAGGATGCTGCCAGTGCAAAAGACAGCAGTCTCCAGGCTGCTGCTGCAGGCCAGAAGGGGGACTGCTACCAGGGCAGTTGCTGTCAGGTGCTGTTTAAGATTCATCGGTTATCTTTTGTCATGAAGTGGGTTTAGTAAAAACTTCTTTAATGCACTTATTCTGTTTATCAGGATTAGGTTATGTTATTCTCCGGGAAAATCTATCTTGAAGTAAATCTGGTAAATTTTCAAGGTCGAGATAACACAGGGTCATTTCTTTATGCTGATATCAGCCGACACTCACATTAGCAGACCGATATCTTTGCTGCTGGTTCAGGATTCAGCAGGTACAGTCAGCCTGATCCGTGAGTCGCTTGCCGCCTCTGAAACAGGTTTTTCTTTCCATCTGGCGACGACGATAGCTGAAGCCAGGCGATGGCTTGATGAGAACACGCCTGACCTGGTTATTGCCGACCTGCTGCTCCCTGACGGCAGAGGGACCGTGCTGCTGCCATTTGACAAGAACAGCGCTCATTTCCCGATTATTCTTACCGCAGATGTCGGCAACGAGATTGAGGTCGTTGACGCCATCAAAGCCGGAGCCTTCGACTACCTGCTGAAAACCCCCGAATCCCTTGCCAATGTTCCCAAGGTTATTTACAAGGCCCTGCGCCAGTGGGGTTATGTCGTCAGACAGAGACTTACCGAGGACGCGCTGAAAGAGAGTGAAGAGCGCTTCCGCTCCATCTTTCAGACAGCTGCTGCAGGGTTGGTGGTGATCTCACCATTTCACAATATCGTACAGGTGAATCCTGCCTTTTGCACCTTTACCGACTACAGTGAAGTGGAGTTGATCGGCAAGAACATCCTTGATATCACCCACCCCCACGACACCGAGAAAATCACCTCCATGTACGATGAGCTCTTTGCTTTCAAAACAGACTCAATCGACTGTGAAAGACGTTATATTCGTAAAGACGGCACTATTGTCTGGGGGCATGTCTCGGTTGCCTGCGTTATCGGCGGAGACGGTCGCCCGGCCTATGCCATTGCCCTGGTACAGGATATAAGTCTGAGAAAAGCTCTGGAAGAGAAGCTGCTGCAGGCAAACCGGGAGCTTGACGCCTTTGTTCATACCGTCTCCCACGACCTGAGATCACCGTTAACCCCGATTCTCGGCTATGTTCAGTTTATTCAGGAACAGTATGGCGCTGATTTGCCGCCTGCTGTCAATGAGATGCTTGATGAGGTCATGAAGCAGGGGGAAAGGATGCATCTGATGCTTGAGGATCTGCTCTCCCTGGCAACGCTTGGCAAAGTTGAACCGCCATCCGCGCCTGTTTCCGGAGAGGAGGTGCTGAAGGACATTCTGCTCCGGTTTGCCGCCGGCTTTGCTGATGAAGCAGTACTGACCACTTCAGCTCTCCCGGAGATGATGTTGTCAAGAACCCTTTTCATTCAGATTCTCGACAATCTTATCGGCAATGCGCTGCGGTATGCAGGCGGTGAACCGGTCGAGGTTTCGGGCGGGCGGGACGGCTCAACCGCCTGGCTGGCTGTCAGGGATCATGGCCCCGGAGTTCCCGATGCAGAGAAAGAGCGGATTTTTGAGCTTTTCTACCGGGGGTCTACCGGTAAAAAGGTCTCAGGCACAGGCATCGGTCTTGCTACGGTAAAAAAGATTGCCCGGCTCCACAACGGCAGAGTCTGGGTTGAAGATGCTCCCGGCGGGGGAAGCATCTTCACCATCGAACTCCATGATGTTTAATAGCGAAGAGGTTGCCGCCTAGATCTTCACCAGCGCATACTCTCTACAGCCAATTCCCATCTTTTGAGCATGTTCCAGCTGGACTTCCCACTCAATTTCAGGGTGTACGCCACGAAACTTGTCGCCGCCCGGTTCATGACCACTCCCTAGAGCCGTCTGCTGATTCCCCACTGCGCCATTGACAAGGTCGGCACAGGCCTGATCGAGGGCAACCGGATCGGTGGAGGCACAGATACCGATATCGTTGACAATGGGAGCATCAGCGTGACCATAACAGTCACAGGCTGGAGAAACCTGGGTTATGAAATTCAAAAAGACCGTTTTGCCGTTTTTATTGGCAACAGCTCCGCTTGCATATTCAGCCATTTTTTTCATCACCAGGGCCGAGCTTTCATTCCACTGCACATTGATCGCTTTTTGCGCGCAGGCGGTGATGCAGCGACTGCAGCCAACACAAGCGTCGGGGTCGATTTTTGCCTTTCCTTCAATAACGGCAATCGCTGCGTGAGCACAGGATTTCAGGCAGACGCTACAGCCGTTACAAAACTTTTCAGCTACTTTCGGGGCAACTGTTGAGTGTTGCTGCATCTTGCCGGCGCGGCTTGAACAGCCCATGCCCAGATTTTTAAGCGCTCCGCCAAACCCGGTCAACTCGTGACATTTGAAGTGGGATACGGTAACAAGAGCATCAGCCTCGACAATTTCAGCGCCAATGCTGACACTCTGCAGCAGTTCTCCGGCGACTGCAACCTTAACCGAGTTCTGCCCCTTGATGCCGTCGCACATGATCAGCGGGGCATTGACAACGGCGTAGGCAAAGCCGTTCTCGATGGCGCACTGCAGTGCGGAGACAGCCTCTTTTCTTTCCCCGGGGTAAAGGGTCGAAGAGTCAGTTAAAAAAGGTCTGCCCCCGGCTTTTTTGATCTCTTCGACAATTCTGCGTATAAAGACCGGCCTGATAAAGGCATGATTCCCTTTTTCACCGAAATGAAGTTTAACGGCGGTCAGATCCCCTGCCTGGATGATATTTCCGAGGTCGCAACTGGCAAGCAGCTTCGAGATCTTGTCGAAAAAATTTTCCTTGTGCCCTGCCCTCATATCCGAAAAGTAAACCGTGCCCTTCATGATAGCCTCCTCTCCACCCTGCGGATTTCTTTTTGCTGATTATACCGCGTGGCCAAAAAGATTAAAGTATTATTGCCATTCTCTGAAAATATGTTATCACTCTCGTATCCCCGCAAGGGACTTCCCTACTTTCTATCATTATTTACAGGTGATGCTGATGACAAGCAACGAACTGGAACGCGAACTCTGGATTATGGGTCTTGGTGACCGGGTAGAAAGAGGGGCTGTTGTCTGCAGCTACCTGGCAGAGGCTGACTACTGGGCACGTACCGCCAAACCGGAAGAGCTGTCTGACTCACGCCCCTTAGGAATTATCCTTGACATATCGCCCCATTCCGTCGACGGCTGGGGACTTTTGGCAATACTGAAGAGTAATCCAAAAACCCGGGACATACCGGTGCTCCCGGTTTTTTTGAGTGAAACAGGCAGAATCGGCGGTGCATTTCCGGTTGCCGGTTTTTTCCTCACGCCGGTCAACAAGGATCACCTGGCAGAAAAGCTGGCGGTCATGAAGCTGACTGATGAAGCTGACGAGTATGATCTTCAGGTTATGCTGGTCACCCGTAAAGGCGACGAACCTTTGGCAAAGGCGATAACCGAACTCGGTTTTTCCCTGATTAATGCCTACTCGGCAAAAGAGGGCGTAGCTATTGCAACAACAACTCATCCCTATCTGCTGTTTACCTCGTTCATGCTGCCTGACAGCTCTGCTTTCGAATTTCAGGAGCGCTTGAAACTGTATCCGCAAACACGCAATATCCCGTTTTTTGTCCTGTTAAAGGATGTTACCAAGGAAGGGGAGCGGATGGCCATGAGCAGGAGTGTGGAGCATCTGGTGAGGAAGAAAGAGCTTTCCCGGAGTGAGTTCCTGCACTGTTTCCGGAAAAAATAGCGGCTAACATTAACAAACCGTCCGGCGTGCATGTTTTTTAGGCATATCAGCCGTAATTGCATAAAAATTTGGCACACTACTTTCCGGGCCTTTGAATAATAATTTTACAGATTGGCCGATCAATGCCCGCAATTGCAATAAAATCAGCCCTTCAGCAACCACAATCAATGAACATAAAACTGAAAATAGGTTCTCTTGAACTGGCAGACAACTTGCTACTTGCACCAATGGCAGGGATTACAAATTTTGCGGCGCGCCTGTTGGCCAGAGAGCAGGGGGCAGCGCTCTGTTTTACCGAAATGGTCAGCGTCAATGGCCTTGTCAGAGATGGCAAGCGCAGTTTTGAACTGATGCGCAGCAGTAGTGCGGACCGGCCGCTCGGCGTTCAACTCTTCGGGGATAACGCAGAACTGCTGGCAGAGGGTGCGCGGCTATCCGAAACCTATGCAGATCTGATTGATATAAACATGGGGTGCCCGGTAAAAAAGGTGGTCGGGAGCGGTGCAGGGAGCGCACTTTTGCAAAACCCTGAAAAGATTCGGGCTATTGTCCGGGCGGTGCGTGCCGCGACCAAACTGCCGTTGACCGTCAAGATCCGCTCGGGCTGGAATCCCGACTCGATTAATTTTATGCTTGTCGGCCGGATTGCCGAGGATGAAGGCGCCGATGCCGTAACGCTGCACCCAAGGACTCGCAACCAGATGTTTGAAGGCCACTCTGACTGGACGCACCTGGCTGCGTTGAAAACTGCCCTCAGCATCCCGGTTCTCGGCAGCGGCGACCTTTTCACGGCTGAAGACGTTACAGCAATGCTGCAAAAGACCGGCTGCGACGGCGTCATGATTGCCCGCGGCGCCCTGGGCAACCCCTGGATATTCAGGCAGGCGCTGGTCTTGCAAAGCGGCGGCGAAGCTGTCCCGGTAGCGGCAGCAGAAAGATACGTCGTGGCGATGCGCCATTTTGAGCTGTTTATTGCAGACAGCGGTGAACGGATCGCCATCAGTGAGATGCGCAAACACCTCTGCTGGTATGCACGAGGCCTCAGCGGGGCGGCACAGTTCAGAGGAACCGTAAACAGGCTGGGGAGCAGAGCCGAACTGGAGGCCGCTTGCCATGAATTTTTCCTCCAAGGAAACCATGAACCCTGAAAATCTTCCCGAATTCTACGCAAACGTGATCGACAGTGTCGGCGACGGCGTCATAGTCCTGAACCGCGACGGCAATGTCATCCTGATGAACCCTGTTGCCGAGGAGATCGCCGGTGTCTCCCGGCGAATCAGCAAAGGCCAGCCTTTTTCCATGCTTTTCAAAGGTGAATCACAACTGCTGGAGATGGCGGAAAAGTGCCTTGTCAGCGGCATGTCTATCTCCGACCACGAGAATATTGTCCTTACAAAGGGGAACCGTCTCACCCCGTTAAGCGTTTCGGTTTCGCCGCTCCTCCTTGGCGACGGTGCCCGCGCCGGCACCATCGTCCTGTTGCGTGATCTGACAAACATCAGGGAGCTTGAAGAAGCTGTCCGCAAGGCTGACCGACTCTCCGCTCTCGGCACCCTGGCAGCGGGCCTGGCCCACGAGATAAAAAATCCCCTCGGCGGCATCAGGGGGGCGGCGCAACTCCTGGAGATGGAACTTGCTGAAGATGATGAGCTCAGGGAATGTACCGGCGTTGTGCTCAAAGAGGTGCAGCGGGTCAACCGGATTGTCGAGGAGCTGCTGGACCTCTCTTCGCCGCGGAGCCTCAACCTTGTCGGGGTTAATCTCCACAAGATTCTTGCCCATATCGTCTTTTTGCAGCAACAGGCAACGGAAAGCAAAAACATCATCTTCCAGCGCCATCTCGACCCCAGCATTCCTCCCATCCTGGCGGATGAAGGGCGACTGACCCAACTGTTTCTCAATCTGATTAAAAACGCTGTTGAGGCAGTTGGTGAATCCGGGGTCATTGAAATTTCGAGTCGAATCGTTTCCGAATACAGCATGACCCAGAAAGGTGAGGGGCGCTCACGCATGGTTGCCATCGAGATCGCCGATAACGGCAGCGGCATACCGCCGGAAGTGCTGGAGCAGCTGTTCACCCCGTTTTACACCACCAAAGAGAAAGGGACCGGCCTTGGTCTGGCTATCTGTCAAAAGATTGTTGCCGAGCATCGCGGCATGATCCGGGTTGATTCAACAGTCGGGCGCGGGACAACATTTGCAATCATGCTGCCGCTGATTCAGTGAGCAGAGTCGGGACAGCCCCGGCACTAGAGGTTTGTTATGTCAATACATAGAATACTTGTGGCCGATGACGAAGAAAGCATGCGCTGGGTCCTATCAAAGGCGCTCCGCAAAAAAGGGTTTACCGTTGATCTGGCCCGTGATGGCGACGAAGCGCTCCGCCTTATCCGCAGCGAAAGCTACGATCTCGCCATTCTCGACATCAAAATGCCCGGAATCAACGGTCTCGACCTGCTGGACAAGGTGCGTGAACTGAAAAGCGAGCTGCTGGTAGTCATCATGACCGCAGAAGCAGGGATGAAAAATGCTGTCGAGGCGATGAAACGGGGCGCCTACGACTATCTGACAAAACCGTTCGACCTTGACATGATGGACGCCATAGTCGAGAAAGCCAGCAGGGCGCAGGAGATGACACTGCAGGTATCAACGCTCAAAGACGAACTGAAAGAGCACTACCTGCTGGACAAAGGGATTATCGGCAATTCCGCCCCCATGAGGGAGGTCTATAAAACTATCGGCAAAGTTGCTCCCAGCGACATGACCGTCCTGATACAGGGAGAATCGGGCACCGGCAAGGAGTTGATCGCCAAAGCCATTCACTGCAACTCCAAAAGACTCGGTAAGCCGTTTATCGCCATGAACTGTGCCGCCATTCCGAAAGAGCTCCTGGAAACAGAACTTTTCGGCCATGAAAAAGGTTCATTTACCGGCGCAACCGAGCGCAAGCCGGGGAAATTCGAACAGGCCAACGGCGGCACGGTATTTCTGGACGAAATCGGCGACATGCCGCTGGACCTGCAGGCAAAGATCCTCAGAGTTCTCCAGGAGCGGGAGATCACCCGTACCGGCGGTAGTCAGAATATAGCTGTCGACGTGCGGATTGTTGCCGCCACCAACCAGGATCTGCACCAACTCGTCCAGCAACGGCTCTTCCGGGAAGATCTTTACTATCGCCTCAACGTCGTGCCGATTAACCTTATGCCGCTGCGTGAGAGGCGCGAGGATATCCTGCTCCTTGTCGACCACTTCCTCCAGAAGACCTGTGCCGAACTGGACATTCAGCTCAAAAAGATCGAGCAACCGGCACTGGACCGGCTGGCGGCGAACTCATGGCCCGGCAACGTGCGGGAGCTGGAAAATGTTATCAAGAGAGCGGTAATCCTCTCTTCCGATCCGCTGCTGACGATAGAGGATTTTCCGGTGCTGACGCCGGCGGGTGGGGGCACTGCCCCCGGAGACGATGTGTCACTGGAGTTTCTGGTAGACAGGAAACTGAGATCATCCTTTGTCAATGTGGACAAACTTGACAGCGGCGAGCTCTATAATATGGTGATTGAGCAGGTTGAGCGGCCACTGATCACGTTTCTTTTGGAAAAAACCCGCTGGAATCAGGTGCGCGCCGCCAGCATTCTCGGAATAAATCGCAACACCCTCCGCAAGAAGATCAGTGATCTGGGGATAGAGCTGAAGAAAGAGTAAGCAGGACGGAAAACATCTTTAAAAAAAGGGGCACAGCATTCATAGCTGCTTTGCCCCTTTTTCTTTACCTGCCCGCGCTGTGTTGGCCCCGCTGTGGAGTTACTGCTCCATATCTTTACAATATGGAGCAGTTTTTTCAGATCAGTAGAGGGTTTTCAGAAGTTTCACATGATTCAGGTAGAGCGAGTTGATATTGCAGAATGGTGCGCAGAACATACCGGTTACATCCAAATGATCCCAGCCGTTCAAAAGGCTCATGTTGTTCCAGATACCGACCTGGGGGAAACCGTTGTAGGTGTAGTCGGTCGACAGCGAACCGGACGGGGCCTTCATGCTGCTGGTGTTCACCACGCTGTCGTTCGGCCACCAACTGCTGTCAATAATGACCTTGGTCGGGTCATTGTGGGTGTAGCGTCCCATCAGGAATGATTGCGGTATGAACGGTGTGAAAGTGCTGATGATTGGATACTGCTTCCCGTCCCAAAACGCCTTATAGGTTGATTTGGTGGAAAATGAGAAGTAATAGATATCGGAAAAATCATGCACCCACTGATTCATCTCCTTGGCGCCATCCGGGCTGAGATCCCAGAGACTGGTGTCATAGGAAGATGTCCAGATGGGGGATGCATTAACACGGTTGGAGTAGCTGGTAAAGCCCTCATTCTGATTGCGCAGCAGGTTCCACTGGTCAAGTTTCAGGTCATATACAACATTCTCGCCACTGATCATTCCTGCAACGCCATAAGCCATTTCAACAAACTTCTGGGTGATGCCGAGCATCTGCACGACATTGGTCAGGGTAGTGCCGTTGTGGGGAGTGCTGACGGTAGTCAGGCTGTGCACCCAGTTTTTGCCACCTTTGTAAAGATCAGAAACCGAACTGCCGCTGGCATCACGCTCCGCCTGGGACCCGTTGCGCAGCAACTCAATCAGCATCCTGCCGGTCTGGCCACCCTGGCTATGGCTGATGATATGAACTTTGTGACTGTCATCCCAGGTCGGGGTGCGAGCGGTGAAGCAGCGACCGTTGCGATTGTGGCCGTGGCGTGCTGAATGGGCGGCACCATAGTCGACGCACCCGCCTTTAAGCTCATAATATGCTTCGACAGCACGATCCCAGTTGGAGCTAATCGGTCCGACCCCCAGGGTGACAGTGTTATGCCCCTGGGATTTCAGATACTCCTGCAGATCCATACTGCCGGACCAACCACCACCCCAGTATTTAAGGCCAAACATTTCATTCCGATCCCAGCCGGCAAAGCCATGCAGCAGCACGACGGTGTCGGAGTTGGCGGTGCCTGACGGCAAAGTAGAGGAAGATGACGATGATAACTGGAATTTATAAACCTGATTATTATTGTAGTTGCAGGTTTGCTGCTGCAGCAGCGCACCATCGGAGGTGCTGGCGCCATTAATGTCAAAGCAGAGGTAGCTGGATTTGGGACGAATCAGATACCCGGAACCGTAAGGCACAAACCGGAAGAGCTGGTTGTTGCCGCCATGCGGGTCACTCTGTTCGATGGCTTTAGTACCGGCTGAGAAGTCGCGTACCGCCAGGGACAGGCCGTTAGTCACATTGGCAATCTTGTAATAGCCGTCCCCTTGGTGGGCAACCGTGAAATTCTGGGCATTGGTGCCATTACAGCTATACTGCTGGATCTGCTGCCCGGGGGAGGTGCTGGAGTTCGGCACATCAAGACATTTGTTGCTATGAACGGCAACTATTTTATAGGTCGCATCGGTCATGTTCGGAGTGTAGGCGACCTTGGTCATATTCCATTTCTGATTGGCGCTGTTAGCGTTGTCCCAGATCTGGATTTTCGAGCCATCAGCAGTTGAAGCGTTATAAACGTCAAATACCCGGGTAGTTGCGTAAGGGTTGAACTGGAACGAACCGTCCCCCATCCCCTTGGCATAAAACCGCTGGTTGACGCCCTGGTTGCAGCTATACTGCTGAATGGCAGTACCGTTACCGGTGCCGCCGGAGCGAAGATCGACACACTTGCCGCTGTTGGCATTCATGATTTCATACAGGCTGTTGCCGACATAGGTGAAATCATACTGCTGGGTGGCGGTCCCGTTGCAACCCCACTGCTGTAATTGGACGCTGTCAGCGGTGCTGGAGTTGGGGACATCAAGGCATCTGCCGCTGTTTACAGACTTTATGGAGTAGCGGCCATCTTCCACAGTCTTGTTGGCTCCGGCAGTTGGGGTAAGCTGAAACGTCTGGTTGGCTCCGCCGGTGCAGGCCATCTGCTGCAACAGACCGCCGTCAGCACTGTTCCAGTCTTTCAGGTCAAGGCATTTGCCGGAATTGCGGTTACGGAGCACAAAACCCTTGCCGTTAGTCTGGAGCAGATAGTGCTGGGCATTGGAATTGTTCCAGGTGTACTGCTGCGCAACCCCGCCATCAGCGGTTGAGGAGCCCCGGATATCGACAGCTTTGCCGCTGTTGGCGTTGATGATCTTGTAGTAGCCGTTATCGGTGGGGTTTATATCGAACTGTTGTGCAACAGAGCTGTTGCAGGTCAACTGTTGCAGTTGCACACCGTCAGCTGTACTGCCATTGGGGACATTCACACACTTCTGGCTGCTGGCGACGGTGACGATGTACCTGCCTCCCGGCAGGTTTGCGGCATAAGCAGCCGAAAACATCATTAACAACTGGGCGGTCAGAAAAACGACCCAATGGAGCTTTGTCTCGGTAATGCGAATTTTCATAAATGTTCCCCTCTCTAATTTTTAAGTTCTTTTAGATAGAACAAAATACTGGAGCCCCTGTCTTGGTCCTGAATAACGGTTTTTCATGACCATTGCGCCTTTTGCATACCATTTGTGGCGCGGCATGTTTAAATAGCGTCTTGAATTCATCATGCACCCCGAGGATACTTGACCCCTCCGTGGTGTGCGCTTGAAAACGCTGCTTGTTAGATTGCTAATTATGGCACTAGCAAAATATCAAGCAGCGTTATCGGAATTCCACGTTCGGACAAGATGACCTAATCAAGCTGATTCATTTAGCTACTCGCTACGGCTTAATGTAATCCCTTGTTTTGGTATAGACGCCCCAGTTCCAGGTGCTGGCTATGTGCAGCTGGCAGCCGTCGCAGACAGCATAGCCGTAGTTTGCGCTTGAGTTGGGGATCACTACCTCGTCACAGTAAGACCAGAGTGACATCCCCGGGATATACCCGTCGATGGATTTGAGGAGCGACGACCCCGCATGCATGTCTTTTGCCGCCTGCGTAAAGGGGTCGAGATAAGAGATAATGGTCCCTTGATGAGGCGTAGCGATATAAACAACCTGATTAACCTTGGCTGCGCCTCCCAGATATTTCATGTAATAACGGGCGACCAGACCCCCCATTGAGTGGCAGACGAGGTCCACCTTGCTCTTTCCCGTTGCCGCCAGGGTAGCGTTTACCTTCGATTGCAAGATCTTTGCCCCGTTGATAACACCGGGAATGGTGTTGTAGGTGTAGTAGTTGAGGTAATTTGAGGGGTACCCGTCAGCCTTGAACCAGCCAATCATGGCTGAAAAGTTGACGATGGTGCTGCCGGAGTAGCCATGAACGAAGACAATGGGATCGAGTGCCGAAGCCGGTGTGACGTACAGAAACAAGCTTGCCAGAACAACAAATAACGATTTTTTCATGACCAATTCTCCTTTGTGCATACCATTGTGGTGCTCAGTTATTTGAAATAGCGTTTTGAATGCAACATGCAGACCCGTAACGCCAACCGTCGATGTACCAGTATCTAAAGTTTTAAAATGAAAATAACAAGAAAAATTTGAGCCCGGCGAGACTTGGCTATTGCATAATCATTTTGCTGGATATTGGCGGGGCGTCCGTTATAAACCTTTGATATACTTGCATTCTCATGTAAATAGCATTGGGTGATGATGCCTGGCAACGCTTCTTTTGTATCGGTATAAACGAATTTTTATTTTCGCTTTAGAAGATTTATGGCCATTTCATGCTAGATGTTGTTGCGCATAACAGTAGTTTACTATACCAGACAAGATGAATATGCGGCCAGATTGGCATTCTGGTGACGAATACTAAAATGCTGGTACGTTAATTTGAGCCGACACCTGAAAGGGTATAAACAAGAGTTGTCTCTTGGATCGTTAATAGTTGACTTAGAAGTTATTGCAGCTATATATGGGGCAGTTAAATTGTGACTAATGCTGGATCCACACGGGGGCAATTACGATGATAAAAGTGGGTATTATTTTGGTTGTATTCGCACTGTCTGCAGTATTAATACCCCCTGCTATGGCGCATGCAGTGGAGCAAGATACTAATTTTTACCTGGGTGAAATATTGTCTGAACTACGAGATATTAAAAAGGAATTGAAAAACTCTATGGCTATTCAGGTCGAAATGCAGGGGGTATTTAACCAGGTCGAATATAATCGGCAACAAATCCTTCAAAATACCAACGCACTTGAAAATGCCAACAAAGAGCTTGAAGCGATGACCGGCTCTGCATTGGAACTTAATCAGCGATTGTCAGAGATAAGGGATCAAATGCCCATTAGCAATCCGACAGTTCAGAGTGAGTACAACAACCTGGTTATAACAGCGGACCTGCAGCAGAAAAGAATTGCAACCCTGAAAAGTAGAGCGGCCGATCTGACCGTAACGATTGGCGAGCTGAATAAAAAAATTGACGACATGATGTCGAAGTTCCAGGGTGGGGCACCGATGGCGAGGTAGAGAAGGGTGACAGGCGACCGAAAAGGGTCAGGCCCGGAAGCCAGCCCCAGAGGTGTGCACTACTAAAGACAGGGACAATTGGGTCATGACGCCGCTGTGGTTTATACTCCGCGAGAAGATCAGTGATCTGGGGATAGAGCTGAAGAAAGAGTAAGCAGGACGGAAAACATCTTTAAAAATGAGGGGCAAGGCAGCCATATCTGCTTTGCCCTTTTTTTGTTGCTTCGCTACAGTCATCGTTGAGAGCCTGGCGTTGGCACCGCCGAAGACGAGTGAATCATCAAAAATCAGCTGAACATCAGTTCACCACTTACCCAAGCAGAAAGTCGAAATCCTCTCTGGTCAAGCCGGCACCGCCGCCGGCAGTTCCCTCTTCAAGTATGGCTTTATACAGCTTCAGTTTCTGCTCTTTGAGAGCCATCATCTTCTCTTCAATCGTGTGCCGCATTATCAGTCTGGTGATGGTGACCTGGCGCGTCTGGCCGATGCGGTGCGCCCGGTCCGAGGCCTGGTTCTCCACGGCCGGATTCCACCAGGGGTCGAGGTGATACACATAGGTGGCGCGGGTCAGGTTAAGCCCTTTGCCACCGGCTTTGAGGCTGATCAGGAATACTGTTGGCGCCGCCGAATCCTGAAAGCTCTCTACCAGTTTTTTGCGCTGTGGCACCGGCGTGGAGCCATCCAGTCGCAGGTAAGGGAGATGGTGCCGCTTTAAACCGGCTTCAACAATATCGAGATACGAGGTGAACTGGGAAAAAACCAGGACACTATGCCCTTCATCCCGCAGCTCTGCCAGCTGCTCCAGGAGGAAATCCAGCTTGGGGGAGGAGTCGGTGGCGCCCGGCAGTGCCAGGGCTGGCGCCAGGCAGATCTGGCGCAGGCGCAGGATGGCAGTCAAGGCGATGATCCGCGCCTGACCGGGTGAGTTCTTGGCAAAAGCCTCATCTATCTGGCTGCGCACCTCTTCAACAGTGCGTTGATACAGCGTCTTCTGCTTGGCCGACAGCTCCAGGTGGATATCGGTTTCGATCTTATCCGGCAGGTCGGCAGCGATCAGCTGTTTGTTGCGCCTGAGGATAAACGGGCGGGTACGGCGCAGCAGCCGGTCAATCCCCCCTTGAGCCCGGTTGCTGCAGGCACGGTAAAACTCTTCCGCTGTCCCCAGCAGTCCGGGGAGACAAAGATCCATGATGGCGTAATACTCTTCGATGCGGTTTTCCACCGGTGTACCGGTAAGCGCCAGCTTGAACGCCCCCACAAGCCGCCGCGCCGCACTGGTGGTGGCAGCCTGGAGATTTTTGACAATCTGGGCTTCGTCAAAAATGATGACGTTGAAGCGAAATGCCAGCAGTTTTTCTATGTCGCGCTGGATAATGCCGTAACTGGTCAGAATAATATCGTGTTCCTTGAAAGTATCGCTGGAGCGGCTGGAGCCTGTATAGGTAAAGACGGTTGCTCCGGGGAAAAAGCGGGCAAGTTCGCTTTCCCAGTTGAACAGCAGCGACGGCGGCACCACTATCAGATGGGGAGTCCGGGGAGCAGCAGCGCTGACAACGGTTTCTGCCGCGATACCGGCCAACAGGGAGATACTCTGAATGGTCTTGCCAAGGCCCATGTCATCAGCCAGACAGGCACCGAAGCGGTGCTCGTAAAGGAAGCCGAGCCACTGATAACCGTCGCACTGATAGGGACGCAAGGTGGCATTGAGACTTGGTGGTAACGGGCGTTCAGCAATGTTGCCGAAGCTTAGCAGGCTCTCCAGGATTCTGGCATCGTCCGCCCCCAGCCGCACGGTAACGCCACGACTGCGCAGCTGCAGCCAGTCGAGGATCTGGAGCCGCGGAATCCGCAGCGCCTCTGAGCCCCCTTTCTTCTTCCGTTTGCCGATAGAAAGGCCGCTCCCGGCCAGCATGGCCAAAATCTGTGCACTCAGGTCGTCAATCAGAATCAGCTTGCCATCCCGGCGCAGAATCCCGCTGTTTGCCAGGCGTTGCAGATCTTCCGCGTTGAGCAGTTCACCGTCGCAGCGGATCTCGGGGCGCAGCTCAAACCAATCAACGCTGCTGGCGGTCGCATCAAGGGCAAAATCCCAGGCTCCGGTTGCCAGGGGTTCGCCACCAATCCGCAAGGAAAATCCCCCCAGTTGGAGTCGCTCTGCCAGGCGCGGCAGCTGCGCCAGCAGATCCTCCTGCGCAACAGTCATCTCACCCGGACTGGTGCCGGAATCAAAAGCATCAATACCGAAGAGGTCATGAAGAAGCCGCACCAGGCGGATCTGCTCCCGGCGGTTATCCTCGGCGAAGTGCCAGCCGTCAGCGGCGGCCTGGATCAGAAGCGGCCGCTGGCCGCTCTCCTCCACAAAGGCGGTCAGGATCTCTTTTGCTTCTCTTTTTACAACCCGCTTGAGATAATCAGGCCCACTGACAGCGCACTTGATGATAGCTCGGCGCGCCGCCGGGGTGGCCGCCTCTGCCAGTTCAAAACAGGCGGTTATGAGATTGCGCGCCCGTTTCTTCGCCTTTAGCAGCCGGTAATATTGGGCGCGGTTGTCGTGATCAAAAAACCGGAAAAGCTCGCCGGCAAACGTGTATTTCTGATCATTCAGACAGACCAGCGGCAGCAGGCCAATAAATGCGCTGTCGAGATTGGCGGGGAGCTCCAGCTGATAGGAGAGTTGCCGCTCTGGACGGCAGATGACCGGCGCGCCGTTGTGAAAAAACAGGATAGATTCGTTACAGTGGGGGGTAAAGTTCGAGTTCAACCGTAGCGCCGCGGCATTGAAGCGCGCGCGGGTGGTGACGCTCCGGTTGCCTTTTCGCTGCTCATTGTCCGGACAATAGTCATCGACGTCGTCACCAAAGCCTTCGTCGTCATAAAAATCGTCATCGTCAGCAAAATCAGCGGCGAAAACGTCAGGCTCCCTCTCGACACTCAGTTCGTCCTCAAGCGTATCCCATATTCTCCAGATCTCCCGGTCGGCAAGTGGGTGGATTGTCCCTGCATCCAGATCGAGAAGGAGTTCCCGGGCAGCGACGCAGCAGTCGGAAAGGGGAGAGGCGCCGTCGACTGTCCGACAAATGGTTACCTCATCATCAATTATTGAAAAAGTGAGGCAAGCCCGGCGCGGTGAATCGGCAAGGAGCCTCAGCGGCTGCTCCCTGCCATCAGGGTGCTTGAACACAAGCGGATATTTACCTTTGGTCAGGGTAGTGTACGCCAGAAAGTAGCGCAGGGTGGATTCGTAATACGGTAGCTGTGTCAGCCAGGAAGCAACCTCCCTCGGCAGACCGCGACTCCACTGATTGAGCGGTGTCTCACCATACTGGACGCTGCCGTTCAGGCGTCCATAACTTTCTTCGAGAACGAGCCGGACACTGACTTTATTAAAAAAGAGCGGCAGTTGCCGATGTTTTAGCATTTATAGCCGCCTAATCAAGATGGGGCACTCTTCCCGACGCCTTCATCCCCGCCAGCTGATTACCGCAGGCTTCCTGAGCGGCAGCCGGTGGTAGGAGTAGTGCGGATAACCGATCATCAGCGCTCCGCAGCAGACCTGGCCTTCAGGGAGCGCCAGCGCCTCTTGCAGCGGCGGCCACTGGCCGGCAGCCATCATAAAGAACCCGGCCCAGCAGCAGCCGAGGCCGACAGTCGGCGCAGCCAGTTCCAGTGATGTAAGAGCGATGGTGCTGTCCACCTGGCCCATGGCGTACCCTTTGGGAGCATGGGCAATGACAAGAGCCGGCGCTCCGCGCAGAACCGGGTCCAGCCCGGCTTCCCAGGCTGCCACCGACCGTTCGA
This sequence comes from uncultured delta proteobacterium, assembly GCA_963787125.1. GTDB lineage: Bacteria > Desulfobacterota > Desulfuromonadia > Geobacterales > DSM-12255 > VEOV01. The sequence goes on along the minus strand of CAWBBV010000001.1, from coordinate 529,644 downwards.
GCCGATAGGCCTTGGCCAGCGGATGACCTTCCTTGATCAGATAACGTACCATGTCAATAATCATCCCGGCCAGAGAATGCAGCTGCTGCGAGTTTATTACCAGCCACTGTACCTGCTGGCTGTTGGTGGCGGTCGGAGCATAATGGGCCAGATCGATCAGCCTGGCCAGCTTCTCACGCTCTACCGGCTTTTTACTGTAAACACGAATCGAACGACGCGAGCGGATCAACTGCTCTGCCTGATCGCTGTCAATGGCAAGCTCCGCCCGCAGCGGCGGACAGTCTTCTGTTTTCATATCATCAAGCGCCAAGGCACCGTGAGGACAAACGGCAACACAGTGGCCACATTTGATGCAAAGCTCTTCGGTCCCGCTCACCAGCGCCGGCAGTGACGAGCTGTCTTTCATGGCAATGATTCGCATCGGGCAGACGGCAACACAGATGCCGTCCATCCGGCACTTTTCCCTGTCAATCTGCAGCTGATTCATTTCATTCCTCCGCTTTCTTCTCAGACTCGTTCTTTTTTTTAGCCCCTCGATCCTCGAGGGAGCATGAGTCGGACATTCAGGTCTGAATCCCCATTTTAGGTAGAATAAACCGGTTCATAACATACCAGATGGCAACAACTCCGCCAAGCAGCAGGATATCTTTCATTTATGACCTCCTTTTCTACATCTTAAAGAAAAATAAGCGCTCATCAGCAATATTTCAAGGGAGCGGCCGGAATAGCGGCAAATTTGGCAACGTTGACGACCGCCCGTTCAAGACAGGCGCGACTGTGGGCTTCGATAGTCCAGACGGCAGCGGGGGCATAACGGTCCAGCAGCTTGAAATACTGTTCAAAGTCTATATTGCCTTCACCAACAGGGGCATGGTCGTCTTTTTTGCCACTATTATCGTGAATATGGATTTCCGCAATGTGGGCTCCAAGAGCGTCAAACCACTCGTCCAGGCCGATACCGGGAGCATGGAAAAGGTTCCAGTGGCCGACATCGAAGCAGTGACGCAGTCGGGGGTGGTTGAAAGACTCCAGAAGAGCGAGCAGAGTGGACGGCTCCTCCTCAAAGATATTTTCCACCGCTATTGTGCAGCCGATCGCCTCGGTAGCCTGCAGTATTTCACTGAAGGTTTCAATCGAATGTCCCAGCCAGGAACTCTGCTTTTCACCGTAGCGCCAGCGGTCATATCCCGGATGAAAAACCATCACCTTTGGCTTCAGGATTGCCGCTGCAGCGCAGACCTGATCGAAACGGCGACTGGTCACTTCCCGGATCAGATCCTCTTCAGAGCCGGGGTTAAGATCCATGAACGGGGCATGAATGGTACAGGCCCGGCCTGAGGCTGCCAGGGCTGCCGCCACCGACTCGATCTCTTCCGGAAAAGTTTCGTCCAGAACATTTCCGGAGAAAAATATTTCGGGATGGAGATTCTTTGCGATCATGTAGTCCAGATGCAGCTGCACCTGGGGGAAAGGGACGTGGGCATGAATGGTTCTAGGCACGGGGATACTCCGGTTTATGTTTTTTGATTACATCGGCAGCGCAGGATTCACACAGTATCAGATCTTCCAGCTTCTTGATCGCCGCCGGATGGCCCAGCACGATCAAGGTATCACCTGCCTCCATTTTGGAGTGGGATTCAGGATTGAATACCATCTTGCCACTGCACTTTTTGATGCCGACAATGATGGTGCCGGTCTCTTTCCGAAAACCGGAGCTGATCAGATTCTCGCCGACAAACGCTGATTGGGCCGGAATCATGATCTCTTCCATCTGCAGTTCAAGATGTTCGCGGCCAGTGGCAATTTCGATAAAATCGACTACATTTGGGCGCAGAATCGCCTGTGCCATTCTGCCGCCACCGATCACGTAGGGAGAAACGACCTTGTTGGCGCCGGCGCGCCGCAGCTTGATTTCCGAACCCTCTTCACCCGACCGGGCAAGGATATAAAGGTCCGGGTTCAACCCCCTGGCGGTCAGAGTGATATAAACGTTCTCCGAATCTGACGTTACTACCGAAATCAGCCCTTTGGCTCTTTTTATCCCGGCCCGTAGCAGCGTCTCATCTTCAGTGGCATCGCCGCGCAGGTGCAGATACTCTTCGTGATGCAGCTTTTCGTGCGCCTCCGGATGCTTCTCCAGCACCAGAAACGGTATCGGTTTCGCGGCGAACTCCTTGCAGATAAGCTGGCCGATGCGACCGAAACCGCAGATAATGTAATGATCCTTGAGGGAATCGATCCTTTTCTCCACTTTCTTCCTCCCGATAATCCTCTGAATCTGGCCTTCAAACATGATCTGGGCAAGACTTCCCACAATATAACCGAGCACGCTGACCCCAAAGATGATCAGACAGATGGTAAACATCTTGCCATAGGGGGAGAGGTCATGTACCTCCTTGAAACCGACGGTGCCAAGGGTAATGATTGTCATATAGAGCGCGTCGAGCAGTGACCACCCCTCGATCGTCATATAGCCGCTAACGCCGAGAGAAACCAGCGCCAGCAAAACCATCATTGATATTTTCAGATGCCTGATAGGATCCAATCAAAACCTCTAACTTACGCTCATTATGCAACAGTCGAGAGATTACATCCCGCGCTTGTAAAATTCAAGCGAAAGACCACGATAACCAGGCAAAAAACCCCTGACAGACTCAGCCTGATCATTTTTACCAAATGATGTTATACTCCGGCTTGACTTTCATTGTATACAGTATACAATGAAAACAAACCAATTCGGAGTTTTGAAAATGAAAAGATCCATTGAAAAGCACCTGACTTTACGGGAAAAAATCCTCGAAACGATTCGTGATGCCATCACCAGCGGCACGCTGAAAGCCGGCGAAAAAGTGGCGGAACCTGAGTTGGCCGAACGTTTCGGCATCAGCAGAACGCCGATTCGTGAAGCCTTTCGCCAATTGGAATCTGAAGGCTATCTGACGGTTATTCCCCGCAAAGGCGCAGTGGTTGTCTCCTTCTCCTCCAAAGAGATCGAAGAGTTCTATGCGATCAAGAGCATCCTCGAAGGGTACGCGGCGCTGCAGGCCTGTAAGAACCTGACCGAAAAGGAGATCGACAAGCTTGTCGCTATCAACGAAAAGCTGGGGCAGCTGGCTGCCGCTGGTGACATCAAACATTTCTTCAAAGTTCACAACGACTTTCATGAGCTGTTTCGCAAAGCTGCTGACAATGAGAAGCTTGATGAGATGATCAACGGCCTTTTAAGCAAATTCCAGCGACTCCGCTATGAATCACTCTCAAAACCGGGCCGGATGAAAGTCTCCGTCCAGGAACACGTCAAAATAATCGAGGCATTCAGGGCAAGAAACGCCGAACTGGCAGAGCAACTTGTCCGGAAAAACGCCGAATACGGCGGTCGGGTTCTGATGGAGAAGGGCGAAGCAGACGCCTCTTTCACTCCGAGCGAGCAGTTGGCCGCAGCACAGGTCGATATCTGAGACTAACCATGTCAGTTTTGCGCAAGATCCCAAAAGTAGACAAACTGATTGCTGATCCGGCATTTCAGGCAATCCGGGAAAGCAACCCCGGCACGGCTGTTCTGAAAGCCGTCAGGACTGTCCTTGAAACGATCCGCGCACAAATAAAAACCGGCGCTGTTACCGCTGCAGCCGTTGAGTTTCCCGCTATCGCCGCCCTGGTTACGAAAGAACTGCAAAGAGACAACAGCTTTTCGCTGCGCCGGGTCATCAATGCCACCGGCACAGTCATCCACACCAATCTCGGCCGTTCCCCCCTGCCGCAAAAGATCGCTCAACAGCTAACCGCAACAGCGCTCCACTACTCAAATCTGGAATTCGATGGCCAAAGCGGAGAACGGGGCGATCGCTACAGTCATGTGGAACCGCTGATCTGCGAGCTTACCGGTGCAGAAGCCGCCCTGGTGGTTAACAACAATGCAGCCGCCCTGTTGCTGGCTCTTTCATCCCTTGCCAAAGGGCGTGAAGTCATCGTTTCCCGCGGCGAACTTGTGGAGATCGGCGGCTCCTTCAGGATTCCGGATATCATGACCCAGAGTGGCGCACTCCTGCGGGAGGTCGGCACGACCAACAGGACCCACCTCAAGGATTACCGCAACGCCATCTCACCTGAGAGCGCTCTTCTTCTGAAGGTCAGCTGCAGCAACTTTGCCATGGTCGGCTTTACTGCTGAAGTCAGTCATACCCAGCTTGCCGAACTGGGCAAGGAAGCCGGTCTGCCGGTTATGGTTGATGCCGGCAGTGGCCTGTTTATCGATCTTGCACCCATATCCGGCTGCCGGGAGACTACTGTGCGTGAATACCTGTCCACAGGGGCTGATATTGTTGTCTGCAGCGGCGACAAGCTTCTGGGTGGACCACAGGCAGGCATCATTGCCGGCAAAAAATGTTTCATCGAGCCGCTGAAAAAACATCCGCTCCTGAGAGCTCTGCGGGTAGACAAAATGACCCTGTGCGCCCTGGAAGGGGTCTTAAAGCTGCACCGCGACGAGCGGAGCGCTTTACTGGACATCCCGATTCTGCGAATGCTGACTATCCCGGAAAAGGATCTGAATATCCGGGCACGGAAGCTGCTGCGAAGATTGAAGAAAGTTCTACCGCCAACTATTTCCCTTGAACTGGTCAGCGGTTTTTCCATGGCCGGTGGCGGTACGCTGCCGCTACTGCAACTGCCGACAAAACTTCTGACGGTAACAAGTCCCACCCTCTCTGCGGTCGAGATAGAGCAGCGACTGCGCACTGCGCCAACCCCGGTGATCGGCCGGATTGCCAAGGGCCTCTTTCTCCTTGACACCCGAACTATCCTCGACAATGATCTGACCCTTCTGGAAACGTCGCTGCAGACCCTTGCTGTCGACACCAAATCATAACAACACTAATTCCGCGGAATAATTCCGTTTCAGGGAGGAGCTATGGAAACAGTCATAACTCTCGTCATCGGCATCGGTATCGGCATTGCCTCAGCAACCGTACTCCTTGGGAAAAAGGCTCAAGACGCTGCCCGGCTTGCCAGAAGTGAAGGCCAGGTTGAGATCGCCCGCCTTGCAGAGCGACTGGCTGCCGAGCAAAGACACCACCTGGAAAAACTGGCGTTGGTGAATGATGCCAGGGAGCAGCTTTCCAACCAGTTCAAGGCGCTGGCCGCCGAGATTCTCGAAGATAAGTCAAAGAGATTCACCGAGCAGAATCAGGCCAATATCGGGCAACTGCTGGAACCGCTCAAACTTAAACTGACCGAATTTCAGTGGAAAGTCGAAGAGGTTTATCTCCAGGAAGGCAAAGACCGCAGCGCCCTGGCCGAGCAGGTCAGAGGGCTGATGGCGCTCAACCGCCAGCTTTCTGATGATGCCCACAACCTGACCCGGGCGTTAAAAGGCTCCAGCAAGACTCAAGGGAACTGGGGAGAGATGATTCTGGAAAAGATTCTGGAATCATCGGGTCTGCGAAAAGGTTTTGAGTACACTGTTCAGGAGAGTCACAGCCGCGAAGATGGCAGCAGGGTTCAGCCTGACGTGATTATCAATCTTCCTGAAGAGCGCCATATCGTCATTGACGCCAAGGTCTCCCTGAGTGCCTACGAAGAGCATGTCAACTCCGACAGCGACCAGGCCAGGGAGATCACTCTAAAGAGACATCTTGACTCCATCAGGGTCCATATAAAGGGACTTGCCGAGAAGAACTACCAGGATATTCACGGCGTCAAATCACTCGACTTTGTCATCATGTTTATCCCGGTAGAACCGGCCTTCATGCTGGCCAGCGCCCACGACAGTGACCTTTGGCAGGATGCCTGGAAACGAAATATCCTCCTGGTAAGCCCCGGCACTCTCCTCTTTGTCCTGCGAACCGTTGCCCACCTCTGGCGGCAGGAGCAGCAGAACAAAAATGCCCAGGAGATCGCCAGGCGGGGCGCTGAGCTCTACGACAAGCTGGTCGGCTTTGTGGATGACCTGAAGGGGCTCGGCGCAAGGCTGAACCAGGCGCAGCGAAGTTATGACGATGCCTGCGGTAAATTCTATAGCGGTAAGGGCAATGTCATCCGTCAGGCAGAGATGCTGCGGGAACTGGGGATAAAACCGGGGAAGAGTCTGCCGGCGGAGCTTGTTGATAACAACGATGACGTCGCTTTGCTCTGAGCTAGCCCAGCCGCATTAGAATGGCCTTTTCGATACTGTCTTCGGAGATGAAATTGGGCAAGGGGCGTTACACCTCCTGTTCTTCCACAATACTGATTCTGGCCGCCACATCCCGGAAGAAATCCCGGGACCAGATCGCCAGAGCCTGCTGGTCTTTCACAAAAGGGGAAACATCCTGCCGTGCCTGTTCCAGATCCAGGCGATCGATGGCGCTGTTCATCAGTTCAGCGAACTGCTTCTTTGTCAGGCGGCTTTCGCCGCTCCACTGCCCGGTCTGCCGCATCCGCTGTTCCAGGTGATACAGGTTGAGCTGGGGATGATTAGCCGCATACCAGACAAGGTCGTACCAGTCGCGCCCCTTGACCCGGTTGTTCCAGCGGCGGAAGAGCAGCGCATGGATTTTACCGGCAAACAGACTGGGGAGCGTATAGCAGCGGACAGCAAAGGGTATCGGCTGGAGCAGAAACCGGGTCGTGGTCATGAACCCCGGCGGCGGATCGGTGTCCACCTCGATCTTGATTTTCAGCACCTGCCCCGGCGGGGTATTCCGGGTAAGCCGCTCGTCGGTCTCGATCACCAGCAGCTCGTTGCGGGTATTCGCCTTGAGAAAGGCAGACTGCACGGCGCTTTCCACCGATTTGTTGACCGACTCGACCCGCAGGTTGAAACCGAAAGCCCGCACCTCCTCTTCCAAAGCCGCACTGAAGCGCTGCAAAGAAAAGTCAGCTGCCGGCGCCAGCAGGGAAAAATCCAGATCTTCGGAAAAACGGTCCAGGCCGTGGAGAATCCGCAGAGCGGTGCCACCGTAAAATGCCCCATGCTCAAAAAACCGGGCGCGCCACAAACCGAGCAGGGCCACCTCCTGGATGATCTCCCGCAGCGCCCGCATCTGGTCGTCCAGGCTTCTGTTCTCGTATCGGGACAGCATCCGCGCTACGGCATCATGCATGGGACGCCTCCGCACTCTTCAGCCGGGCGACCACCTGCCCAAGCAGCTTCAGCCGCCGGGAGCGATAAGCCGCGGCAATGGTCAGGATTGCTTCGGGATCGAGCCCCTTGAGGCTGGACTCGTCAATGCGCAGGTTATCCTGCAGGAAAACTGCCAGTTCTTTTTGCGTCCTCAGGGCGCTCCCCCGTTCCGCTACCACCCGGTCGGCCAGCGCCTTTTCCGGTATTGCCATGAGAAACGCCCGCCCGTCGGCCAATTCAATACGGTCGATACCAATTCTGTAGGCCGGCATCGGGATGGCACGATAGCTGAAATGTCCGACAGGGGTGTCAAAGCTGTGTGACCGGCCGCAGGTGACCGAGGTGACCGTCTCGACCCGCTCAGGGATCAGGCCGTGATAGTGGAGGGCATATTCAAGGGAAACGCAGGATGGGCCGTAAATAAGGTTGGCCAGCAGTTCGCGGCAGTACGAGGCGCGGCGGTACTGCTCGCCGAAGAGGTAAAGCCCCTTCTTCACCCGGATAATCTCACCCTTGCGCAAAAGAGAGGTGATCTTCTTGCGAGGATGCGCGTACTCCCGCAGCGAATCCAGGAGGATCTGGTAGTCGAACTCTTCAAAGGGGATGTGGCGGCGCAGGTCCATGAGCATGCTCACACAATACTGTTTTTATGCATGGTAAGTCCACAAAAAAGTCACTTACCATGCAGCAAACAGCCAATATGTAGCAATCAACCCTACATCTCCACCCGGGTCACAACCCCCTGCAGTTTGCTGGCCGGGAGCTTGTTGAACTGGACGAAGTTGGGGGTCAGCTTCTTGATGGCGCTGAACATCTTCCAGATTGGGTTATTGGTTGAGATATCCTCGATGCCGTAAAAGATAACCTTCTCGCTGATGCCGTTCTCTTTCAGCAGCCGCTCAATCTCGATCATCTCCATATAGCCTGCCCGGACCTCGAAAGAGTCCAGCCCCGGGCCTATGCCGTTCATCAATGCCGTGTGAATCCCGAAAGGTTCATCCGTCCGGACTATGGAGATAAAGACATTCCGCTCGTAGATGATGTTGCTTCTGATAATGCAGTGAATAACGTAGGGGGGGACAACACTCCACTCTTTGGTGAAAAAAAGCCCGGTTCCGGGAATATTTCTGCTCTTGTAGAATATCTGCTCGTAGCTGATGAGAAAGGTCTCCAGATCAAGAGGGCGGAGAGCCTTGTAAAGCGCCTTCTGGCCATACGTCCAGACAAGTATTGTCACAAAAGGTATTGCCGCCAGGATGATCGACCAGTAACCGCCATGGGGGAGCTTGTTCAGATTGGCGATAAGGAAGGCAAAATCGAGCAGGGTCACAAAGACTGCAATCGGCACCTTCCATTTTTTGGTTGTCCGGGCAAAAATCATCACCATCATGATGCCGGTAATGGTCATTGTGCCGGTTACGGCCAGACCGTAGGCTGCGGCCAGATTCTCTGATTTTTTAAACACAAGCATGATGAAGATGACCAGAAGCATCAGAAACCAGTTCACCGAGCCGATATAGATCTGGGACTTCAGATTGCTGGAGGTGTAGTCAACCTTCATCAGCGGCATGATCCTGGTTGTTATCCCTTGATAGACAATGGAGAAAACCCCGCTGATCAGCGCCTGGGACGCGATAACCGTGGCCATGACGGTGAGAATTAAAAAAGGAATATACAGGAATTCAACTTCGCTTCTGACCATCCCGAAAAGGATGTTGGTCGCTTTTGGATGAGTGACAATGAAAGCGCCCTGCCCCAGATAGTTGATTACCAGGGCGCCAAAGACAAAGTACCACGCCCGGATGATCGGTTTTCTGCCGAGATGTCCCATGTCGGCATAAAGAGCTTCACCACCGGTGGCGCAGAGAATGACTTCCGAGAGGATGAAGAAGCCAGGCAGACCGTTATCCAGCAGAAATTTGATCCCGTACCAAGGACTTAGTGACTTGAGAATTTCGGGATGATCGGCAATGGAAAACAGGCCGGAGAGCGTCAGGGCAACAAACCAGATCACCATTATCGGGCCGAACGCCTTGGCAACCTTGTCAGTCCCCTTGAACTGAAAAATAAAGAGGACTACGGCGATGACAGCGGCGATGCCTATCAGCAGCCATTGCGGTGTGTGTTCCAGACCGGGGATCAACTCCAGACCCTCGACCGCGGAGAGGATCGAGATCGCCGGAGTTATGACGCCGTCGCCTAACAACAGGCAGACGCCGACATAGGAAAGAAAGCCGACAAAGGCAAGCTGACGTCCCGGTTTCAGGAGTTTTACCAGGATCTCCTTCAGGACGATCGTCCCGCCTTCGCCTTTGCGGCCAAGACTCATGGCCAGCCAGGCGTACTCGACACTGACAAGAGTAATCAGTGTCCAGACAATCAGGGAGATAATCCCGTAGATGCTCTGCTGCGACTGAGGTGTCAGGGCGATTATAACCGTCAGGGTATATATCGGGCTGGTGCCGATGTCGCCGAACACCAGCCCCATGGATTTTACTATCCCGCCCCAGAATGAATCTTCGTGTTTTTGGCTCATGACCCGTCCTTTCAAACAACAACGCCTTATAGCATGGAAGCATGCACAGCACAATAAATTACCCTTTACCCTTGACTTTTCAATGGGTTCCGGCTAGTTTGTCAGGTTTGGAGCATTCACTTATTGGAGGAAAATCCATGGAATATAAAGATACCCTGAACCTGCCGCTTACCGACTTCCCGATGAAGGCGAACCTTAACCAGCGTGAGCCGGAAATGCTGGCCAAGTGGGAAGCAGAAGGGCTTTACCAGGAACTGGAGACCAACGGAGCCGGGAAGCCGCTCTATATACTTCATGACGGCCCTCCCTATGCCAACGGCCACATCCATATCGGCCACGCCCTCAACAAGATTCTCAAGGATGTAATCCTCAAAGGGAAGCGGATGGAAGGCTTTCACGCCCCTTATGTGCCGGGGTGGGACTGTCATGGTCTCCCCATAGAGCTGCAGGTGGAGAAGAATCTGGGGAGCAAAAAGCGCGACATGTCCAAACTGGAGATGCGCAAGGAGTGCCGCAGCTATGCGAAGAAATTTATCGATATCCAGCGGGAGGAGTTCAAGCGCCTCGGCATCCTCGGCGACTGGGACAACCCTTACCTGACCATGAATTACGAGTACGAAGGGCTGACAGCGGCCGAACTGGCCAAGTTTGCCCACAACGGCGGCCTTTATCGCGGCAGAAAGCCGGTCCACTGGTGTTCTTCCTGCGTCACCGCTCTGGCCGAGGCGGAAGTCGAATACGCCGACCACACCTCACCATCGATCTTCGTCAAATTCAGATTGAAGGATGATGTCTCCGCTGCTATTCCCGCACTGGCGGGCAAGGAAGCTTTTGTCGTCATCTGGACAACAACCCCCTGGACAATACCGGCCAACCTGGCAATAGCCATGCACCCGGAGTTTGACTATGTGGCGCTGGAGACAGAGCAGGGGGTTCTGATCGTTGCCGAGGGACTAAAAGATGGCTTCCTGAAGGCGAACGGACTTTCCGGGAGCGTCATCGCCACCTTCAAGGCGACCGCCCTTGAGCGGAAAAACTGTGCTCACCCTTTCTACGACAGGAATTCTGTGATTCTCCTTGGAGAGCATGTAACTCTTGAGGCTGGCACCGGCTGTGTTCATACCGCTCCCGGCCATGGTCATGACGACTATGTTCTGGCTCTGAAGGAAGGGGTCGAGGTTTACAATCCGGTGGATAATCACGGCAAGTATCTGGGCAACGTCGAGTTCTTCGCCGGCCAGTTTGTCTTTGCCGCCAATCCGAACGTCATTGAAAAACTTCAGGAAGTCGGCGCGCTGGTGGGACAGGCAAATATCTCCCACTCCTACCCACACTGCTGGCGTTGCAAGAAACCGATCATTTTCCGCGCCACCGAACAGTGGTTCATCTCAATGGAAGCAAATGGTCTTAGAAATAAATCTCTTGAGGCGATCAACGAGGTTGAATGGATTCCAAAATGGGGTCGTGAGCGGATCTTCGGTATGATCGAGAACCGCCCTGACTGGTGCATTTCGCGGCAGCGCACCTGGGGTGTGCCGATCACCGCTTTTTCCTGCACTGCCTGCGGCGAGTACATTGCTGATGGCACCATCATGGATCATGTTGCCAACCACTTCAAGGAGCACAGCTCAGACATCTGGTTCGATTGGAGTGCGGAGAAGCTGATGCCAGAGGGGACGATATGCCCCAAGTGCGGCGCAGCCTCATTCGACAAGGAGAACGACATTCTCGACGTCTGGTTCGACTCCGGCGTCTCCCACGCGGCGGTGCTTGAGCCGAACCCTAAATTAAGATCACCGGCTGACATGTACCTGGAGGGGAGCGACCAGCATCGTGGCTGGTTCCACTCGTCACTCCTTGAGAGCGTCGGCACCCGCGGCAAAGCCCCTTACAAGAACGTCCTCACCCACGGCTTTGTCGTTGATGGCTCGGGTCGGAAGATGAGCAAGTCGGTCGGCAACGTTGTTGCCCCGGAAGAGGTCATCAAGAAATACGGCGCCGAGATCCTCCGCCTCTGGGTGGCTGCTCAGGATTATCGCGACGATATCCGCATCTCCCAGGAGATTCTGACCCGCCTTTCCGAAGCGTACCGCCGCATCCGCAATACCTGCAAATATATCCTTGGTAATCTCAGCGATTTCGATCCGGCGAAGGACTCGGTTGATCCGGCAGCTATGCCCGAGATCGACCGCTGGGCGCTGCATCAGCTGGAAATTCTCAAGGAGAAGGTGCTCTGCTGCTACAATGAATACGAGTTCCATGTGCTTTATCACGCGGTTAACGGCTTCTGCACCGTGGAGATGAGCTCCTTCTACCTCGACATCCTCAAAGACCGCGTCTACACCAGCAAGGCAGATTCACTGCAGCGCCGCAGCGCCCAGACTGTCATGTACCGGATCCTCGATACGCTGCTGCGTCTGATTGCGCCGGTGCTCTCCTTCACAGCCGATGAAGCCTGGCAGTACCTGCCGGGTGAGCATGAAAAAAGTGTTCATTTTGCCGCCTTCCCCAAGCTACAACCTGAACTGAAGGACGATACCCTCCTGGAGCGCTGGGAACGGATCATGAAGGTCCGGTCAGAAGTTTCCAAGGCGTTGGAGCTGGCACGGGTAGCAAAAACCATCGGTCATTCCCTGGATGCCAGAGTGGTAATGACGGCAGACGCTGAACTCCTCGGTTTTCTTGGCGAGTATGCCGAAGAGCTTGCCGCCATTTTCATTGTCTCGAAAGTTGAGCTTGTGCAGGAAATTGCCGGAGACGCTTATGCAGCTGAAGCTGTCACCGGACTGAGGATTTTCGTCGCTGCTGCTCCCGGTGTGAAGTGCGAACGCTGCTGGTGCTACAGTGAAGAGCTGGGGACTGCTGCAGACCATCCGGCAATCTGCCCGAAATGTACCGCTGCGGTAATATGAAGACCAAATACCAGATACTGCTCCTGCTGACCCCTCTGATCCTGATACTCGACCAGCTGACCAAGATTTATATCCATAAATCGATGCAGCTGTATCAGTCAATCCCGGTGATCAACGGTCTCTTCAGCATCACCTACCTCCGCAACAGGGGAGCTGCCTTCAGCTTCCTGGCGGAGGCAAGCTGGAGGCTACCGTTTTTCCTGCTGGCAACGGTGATTGCCGTCATCGCCATCATGATCGCTTTCAGCAAGCTGCGTGACGATCAGCGCCTGGCTGCATTCTCTCTCACGCTGATCCTTGCCGGCGCAGTCGGCAACCTGATTGATCGGGTGAGAATGGGTGAAGTCGTTGATTTTCTTGATGTGTATTGGAAAACTCACCACTGGCCGGCTTTCAATGTTGCCGACTCTGCCATCTGTGTCGGGGTCGCCCTGCTTGCCCTTGACATGCTCAGGGAAGAGGGGCGGCTAAAGAAGGAAAAATCTTGTTTGTGAGGAGTCAATGAGGAGAATTGCTTCATTCCGTTTTAAACGCCGGCCATGAAACCTGCTACCTTGTGAAACCCGATTGATAAAGACTTGCCGGTCTGGCCTTGAATCCGAATCTCCGAATCCTCCAGAGCTTCTATCAGCACCCTTTTACTGCTCAATCTCCGGAGAGGACAGCTGTCCGTCACCAGATAATCTATCCCGTCCCCGACCGTAATCCACAGGTGTCCTTTCAGGCAGCGAAGCTCGTTCTCTAAAGCAGCCTCAAGTGAGAATATCTCCCCTTTTTGCAGTGAACAGTTCATCTGCCCCCCCTTTTGCCTTTCAAGCTGACTACAGTTGAAAATATCCGATTGCACCGGATCCGTACAGATACAAAAAATCTGTTTTGTATCCATAACAGTCTGCTATAATGGCGACTGTATCCATTCCAAAACAGGGCATCTGTATCCATGGCCCGGACGGTGAACCAATGACTCCGGAAACTCAGCTCCTTTACGAAAAAGTCGGCAGTGAGATCTCGGCCCTTATTGAGGGCGGCACTTACCGGGCCGGGGACCGCCTCCCTTCAATCAGGCAGCTCAGCAGCAAGTTCGGAGTCAGCATCAATACGATCATGCAGGGCTACGCCGTTCTAGAAGATCAGCGACTCATCGAGGCAAGGCCCCAATCCGGCTATTTTGTCTGTGCCCGCGCTCAGGAAATCCGTGAGGAAATCACCCTGCGACAAGACATCATTGCTCCGGCGAAAGTTACCATCAACGAGATTTGTCAGCAGGTCATCCGCAATATGATGAACAGGGAGCTGCTGCCGCTGGGGGGTGCAATCCCTCACTCAAGTCATCTGCCGGTTGAAAAACTCAACCGTATCATGGCCGGCGAGTTGCGCCGCTTCGGTAAGGAGAGCATCGGCTATATGATGCCGCCAGGCTGTGAGCGGCTGCGCACCCAGATCGCCAAGCGGTCGATTCTGGCCGGCTTCAGCGTCCGCCCGGACCAGGTGCTGATTACCTCCGGCTGTGTCGAGGCAGTGCTCCTTGCCTTGCGGGCAACCTGCCGGGCAGGCGATACGATTGCCGTTGAATCACCCTTCTACTTCAACTTCCTCCAACTGGTAGCGGAGATGGGCCTCAAGGCGCTGGAAATTCCCTCTACCTTGAGGGAGGGGATCAGCATCGAAGCGCTCCGCTACGCAATTGAGCACAATATAATCAGCGCCTGCCTGGTAATCCCTAATTTTGGTAACCCTCTTGGTAATCTCATGCCGGACGAGCGGAAAAAAGAGTTGGTAGAGCTCTTGGCAGAGCATGAAATTCCGCTGATTGAAGATGATATCTATGGCGACCTTGTCTTTGGCAACGAAAGACCGATTGCAGCCAAGGCCTTTGACAAAAAAGGTCTCGTCATCTACTGTTCGTCATTCTCCAAGACCATTGCCCCCGGCTACCGGGTCGGCTGGACAATCGGCGGGCGCTTTCAGGGGGAGATGGAACGCCTCAAGATGATGATAAACCTGGCAACAGCCTCACCGACCCAGCTGGCGCTGGCAGAGTTTCTTGCCACAGGCGGTTATGACCACCATCTCCGCTCCATTCGCAGAATTTATAGCCGCAACATTTCCATTATGACCGATCTGGTCGCCAGGTATTTTCCACCCGGAACAGGGATGTCCCGGCCAAAAGGTGGCTTCATTCTCTGGATCGAAATGCCGCCCGACACAAACGCACTCGCGCTCTACCACCAGGCGCTGGCAGAAGGGATCAGCATAACTCCGGGCCCCCTCTTTTCCCTCTCCGGCAAATTCGGTAATTACATCCGCCTGTCAGCAGCATATCTGGACGCCAAGGTTGAGCACGCCATTGAAACGCTGGGGAGACTCGCCGGTGAACAGCACAATTAATCTTATTGATAGCCACTGCCATCTTGATGATCCGCGGCTTTATGAACGCCGGACTGCAATTATCAGCGCTGCGCTGGAATACGGCGTTGAGCAGTTTATTGTCCCCGGAATAGAGCCGCAGCGCTGGCAGAGGATAATCTCCCTTTCTGCAGAAAATCCGCGGATATTCGCTGCCCTGGGAGTGCATCCCCAGTATGCCGCCACCTGGAACCATGAAAATGGCGCGATTCTCCGGCGAGTTAGCAGTGAGCTGGTTGCCGTCGGCGAGATCGGTCTCGACTACTCGCCAGGGATGCCCGCCGCTGAGCTGCAACAAGAGGTCTTCCGGGCACAACTGCGGATTGCCAAAGAGGCAGCCCTGCCGGTCATCATCCATTGTCGCAGCGCCTTTGCAGACACGCTCAGAATTCTGGCAGAGGAGCGGGTCGAGAAGTTTGGTGGCGTCATGCACGCTTTTTCCGGCAGCGTGGAGACTGCTCGCGCTTTCATTGCCCTGGGTCTTAAAATCGGCGTTGCCGGGCCGGCAACATGGAGTAACGCCCTTAAACCGGTAAAAGTGGTCAAGGAAATTTCTCTTCAGGAGCTTTTACTGGAAACGGATTCACCTGACCTCTCGCCACAGTCCCACCGCGGCACTATAAATCAGCCTGCGTTTCTGCCGGAGATCGCCTGCAAGGTTGCGGCGATAAAAGGGTTATCTGTCGACTTGGTAGCTGCGGTTACTACGGAAAATGCCAAAACACTCTTTAGAATTACATGACTCTTCAAAATCGTTACTCGCAGTTAACCCTGCTAAAAAATCGCCGTATTGCTTGAACTGGTTAAAATTTGCGTTACACTGATAGCAAACAAATCTATTAAGCAGGGAGGGGATGAATATGGGCAAAGAATATTCACTTGAAGAAGCGCTTAAACTGGCTATTCAGGGAGAGAAAGACAGTATGGATTTCTACCGTAAGGCAGCTTCGGTTGCCAAGAATGAGCGCGCTAAAAAAGTTTTTGAACTGCTCGCCAATGAAGAGGTCGGTCATCTGAAAACTTTTTTCCAGTACTACAAAGGCAAGGAGTTTGGCGATGTCGAAAGTTTTATGAAGACTCCGCCGGACACCAATAACTCAACCTACAAAGCGTTATTGAAAGTCATTGGCGAAGGAACACAAGAGAAGCAGGCCCTTGAAATCGCCATGAAAGAAGAGAAGTCTGTTGTCGATCACTATACAGTTATAGCTAAAGACATTATAGACCCTCTCGTCAAAGGAATCTTTGACCGTGTTATCAAGGAGACTCAAGGGCATTACGAATTGATCGAAGATGAATACATGCATATTATGGGAATGGTTGACAAGTCGGAGATGGATACTTTTGTAAGAGAGTAGACATTGAAGTTGATTTCCAGAAACAAAAAAAGCCCCCGGTTTTCCGGGGGCTTTTTAGTAAGTTAGCAGTTAGCCTGTCTTTTTAGGGTCAGGTTAATGTTTCTTCTTTTCACTGTGGCTTCCACCACCAGTGACATCTTCTCCGCCGACAAGGTGGCAGTCACTGCAGTTTGTAGTTTTAAGCTCGGTGCCGATATCAACCGGGTGGACGAACTCTTTAGGCTTTGTTCCGGCCGGAATATTCTCCTGAACCTGGTTCAGGATAGTGTGGCAGATCTTGCAATCTTTGGAGATTACTTTGCCATTTGGCCCTTTATGCTTGTCATCATGACAGCGGAAGCAGCCCGGGGTGTAGAAGTGGCCGAGGTTACTTGGATAAGTAGCCCAGTTTACCTTCATTTCAGGAAAGAAGTTCCTGGAATAGATATCCTTAACCTGCTCCACCGCCTGTGTTATTGCGGCAGCTTTCTCCTGGGCAACCTTTGGATACTCTTTGGCATAAAAAGCAGGAATGCCGTTAGTAATTGCGGCGTGAGCCTCTTTCGCCGTTTTATATGGTTTCTCAAGAATTTCAACAGCCACCTTTTTAACAAACGGCAAAGAACGATCAATTTTGCCGGTCACGAACTTCATATCCATCTCTTCGCCGGGAGCATGATAGATATGTGTCGGCCTGTTGTGGCAGTCGGTGCAGTCCATATGACGCTTGGTGGCTTTGGCAAGCGCATCTGCTGATAACGGTTTCTCTGTAGTTACGTACTCTGTTACAGTTCCGTCTTTTTCCTTTACTGCGACATATGGGATATCATTGCGCTTTCTATCATTTGCCACAAAAGTTACATCTTTGCCGATATGCCAGTGGATACCTTTCGTGTTCGGTCCTTTTGGCGCGGCACCGATATGGATCAGCATATCGATTTCCCGCGGGGTGTTCTCTTCATTGGGAGCGTAGTGATAAAATATTTTCTGTCTGCCGGCGTAGAATTTTTCCGGCCAGTGGCAATGCTCGCACGTATCGCGAGCCGGACGGAGGTTGTCGATAGGAGTTTCAATCGGTGTGGGGTAGGCATGAGCAAGCACGCCATATACCTGTCTGAGGCCGGAAATCTTCGCTTTTACATACCACTGGGCGCCAGGGCCGACGTGGCATTCGACGCATTTTACTTTGGCGTGAGGTGAGTTGCTCCAGGCGGTATGCTCAGGCGCCATAACCACATGGCAGAGTTCACCGCAGAAGGTCGTCGATTCGGTAAATTCGAAACCTTTCAGTGAGGCAACGCCAACTATTACTGCAAAAACTATGGTTGCGACTACAAAAAAGATGGAGAGTTTCAGCTTGAGGGGATCGTTAAGGTCGAGGATCGGAAGCTTCTGTATTTCGGTTATGCCTTTGTTTCTAAGGCGGATACGAACCAGCCATGCTCCAAGAGGAACCACCAGCAGGCCGAAAATAAGCAGCCCCGGGAATGCAAAGTAGACAAGGATGCCGAGGTACGGATTTTCAACCCCTGTAAACATCTCGATGGCAAGGAATGCAATAATGAGAACAGCCCCCAGAATTGCGAGAACAAACCCGAAAATACTGATGGGGTTGAACAGATAGGATAAAATTCTTTTTCTGGTATCCGACATACTTCCTCCTGCAAACATAGTGACTCTTAAACTGAATTTGAGAAATTACAGCGTCTCTGGTTAGTTTGTCAAATGAAAATATCGTTATTTCCCGTTCTTACAGGTGTTTGTATTATTTTAAGGTATAATCTTCTGGTTAACTGCCTTTGAACCGCTGTTGGCAAGCTGAAGTAAAGCCTGGTGCAGATGATGTTAATCTGACTTGACTTAAATCACGGCAAATATTTAGCGGCATGCGTACACTCCACCAACCATGTCCAGGAGGTAACTAACTTGAAGAATCATGTTTGGCGACCATTATTCATAGTGCTGGCGATAGTCGGCGGGATCCTGGCTACCAGAACACTGTTAGTGCCGGATGATTTTGGCATACAGGAACGCGGCTACATGTATGGCTGGCACCGCAAAGTCCAATGAGGCTGAATGGCAGAAAGTTCCGGTCAAGTACAAGACTGCTGCTGTCTGCAGAGAATGTCACAAAGACAAATATAACGATATCAAGGACTCCCCCCATGGAGCTATCAGTTGTGAGAACTGTCATGGACCTAACCTCAACCATCCGCAGAATCCGACGGGCATGACTATCGACCGGAGCCGCGGGCTTTGTATCCGCTGCCATGCCTATCTCCCTTACAAAGACAGCGCCCGGGCAAAAATCCCCGGCATTGATCCTGCGAAGCATTATCCTCAGGCAGAATGCGTCATGTGCCACTATCCCCATGACCCGACCAGGGCAAATCCGAAACATCAGAAGCCGGAGGTGAAGTCATGATGAACCGCCGTGAATTCTGCAAGAAAGCGATGCTGGTTGCAGGCGGCGTTGTCATACCGCTCAGCGCATTGGAGGTATTCAATCCCAAAAGACTCCACGCTGAAAAAAATGAAAAAGGCAAGGTGCGCTGGGTATTTCTGGTCGACGTTCACAAATGTGTCGGTTGCGGCTTCTGTGTCAAAGCCTGCAAGATTGAAAATGATGTCGACTGGGATGCAAACGTCACCCGAACCTGGGTGGAGCGCTACGTGATCACCAATGATGGCCAGACCCTGATCGACTCACCCAAAGGAGCCCGGGACGGTTTTACTTACCCAGAAAATCGATCAGGCTCAGCATGGGGCTCAAGGAGGTCAAGCCGGAGGAGATCGCTAAAGCTTTCTTTGTTCCCAAACTCTGCAACCATTGCGAAAACCCGCCCTGCGTTCAGGTCTGCCCGGTCGGGGCAACCTACCAGACCCAGGATGGAGTTGTGCTGGTTGACCGCTCCTGGTGCATCGGTTGCGGTTATTGCGTCATGGGCTGCCCGTACGGTGTCCGCTACTTCCACCCGACAACTGCACGTTGCCGAGAAATGCACCCTCTGCTATCACCGCCTCTGCCAAGGGAATGAAGACGGCCTGCGTGGACGCCTGTCCGTTCGGTGCCCGCCGGGTGGGCAACATCAGGGATCCTGAGGATCCGGTCACCAAGATCATCACCACGGAGCAGGTGAATGTTCTGAAGGAAGAGTTCGGCACCAAGCCACAGGTATTCTATCTGGGATCTTCAATGGAGGTAAAATAGCCATGGTACACGGTGAAGCCTGGACCCTGAAAGAGTTTTTTGTCTACCCGAATGAATACATCTACTGGTCGATTCAGATCGTCATGTACCCTTTCATGACCGGTCTTGTGGCAGGAGCCTTTGTTCTCTCCTCCCTCTATCACGTCTTCGGGGTCAAGCAGCTCAAAGAGATCGCCCGTTTTTCACTGGTATTCTCACTGGCACTGCTCCCGGTAGCCATGATGCCGCTACTGCTGCATCTCCAGCAACCACAGCGGGGCATCTATGTCATGATGACTCCGCACTTCACCTCGGCCATTGCCGCCTTCGGCATCGTCTTTACAACCTATGGGTTGATCGTTGCCTCGGAAATCTGGTTTGTCTATCGTCAATTTATCGTCGAGACGGTCCTGGAGCTGCGCGCCAAACCGCAAAGAAGCAGTTTTGAGTCGGTCCAGCTTGGCCTCTATGCGCTCCTCTCCATGGGCGCCATGGATTTAAGCTCCGGAAGCTCTGCACAAGGATGAAAAGGCGGTAGGGGTTCTGGCCGGGATCGGCATCCCGGTCGCCTGCTTCCTGCATGGTTATGCCGGCTTCATCTTCGGCTCGGTCAAGGCCAATGCCCTCTGGATGACGCCGCTCATGCCGGTCATCTTCATCTGTTCGGCAATAGTATCCGGAATAGCTCTCTGCATTGTTACCTACATCATCACCATGGAAATCCGCAAACTGATCTTGGCCCGAAAAAGGAAAGCCAATCCGGGGCTTCCCTCTACAGAGGATCTGAAAAGCGCCGAAATCCTGACCGTAACCATGACGGTCAAATATCTGGTCATGTTTCTAGTTCTGGCCATCACCCTTGAATTGCTGGATCTGATCTTCCGCACCTACACGGCGGTCAAATCATGGGATATCCTCCGCAGTGTCATTTACGAAAGGGACTTTTTCAAGATCTTCATCCTCCAGTACGGCCTGGGGAACCTGGTACCCTTCATCATTTTTCTGCGGCCGGGACTGACTATCCGGCGAGCGCTGATAGGCGCCTTACTGGTGCTCATGGGTGTGTTTATGATGCGCTGGAACGTCGTTATCGGCGGACAGGCCTTTTCTGCTTCGTTCTCCGGCTTCATGGATTATCGTCTCCCGATCTGGCCAAGCAGTATTGAGCTTTTTAAAGAGGGGCTCTTCGGGGCCCTGGCAGTTATCATCACCCCCTTTGTTCTTTTTTTCCTGGTGACCAGAGTGCTGCCGGTATTTGGCGTGAAGGATTCTCACTGAAACTAAGTAACGGCTTATCAAATACAGCTTCTCTACTTGGTATCGCTTACAAAAAAAGGCTGCCATTTCGGCAGCCTTTTTTGGTGTTACTTATGAAGTTCTCTGGTTAGTGAGAACCACCGCCGAGAAAAGCTATTATCATCAGCATCAACAGACCTATCCCTATCATCAGCGCCGTGAAACCAAACCCTTTTACCAGGAAGTCGTAGACGATGCCGCTGGTACGCTTGGCAGCGAACTTCTCGGTAATGCCGTCTTTTTCGTAGCGTTTCCACTGATCGCCACGCTCTTCAATCATCTCCTCTTTGGAGATCTGGCCGTTGAAAATTACAAAGTCCATCGGGAACTTCTCCGGGCGACCGTGGGTATTGAAGAAGTGAACCGAGAAGATGAAGCCTGTTGCCAGGAGCGCTTCGTCAGAATGAACGATTGTGGCTATATTAAAGGCCCACCCAGGCAGGAACATGC
Organism: uncultured delta proteobacterium; assembly: GCA_963787125.1. GTDB lineage: Bacteria > Desulfobacterota > Desulfuromonadia > Geobacterales > DSM-12255 > VEOV01. The sequence continues at coordinate 508,415 of CAWBBV010000001.1, read as the reverse complement.
CGAAAATTTCCGGGAACCAGAGCATCAGACCTGAACCTCCAATAGCAAACATACCCCAGAAGACCGCGATGAAGTCGAATTTCTCCCAGTACGTCCACCGCTCGAAAGTCGGCTTTGGCCCCTTAAAGAAGAACCACTTGACCATGTTGATCACATCGAAGATATCGCGTAGGTTCGGACAGAGCGAATCCGGGCCGAACAGCCTCTGCAAAGGGTTCCCTTTGATATCTTTTTTGAAGAAAAGGAAGTTGATACTCATGACGATTGCCGAGCCGAAGTAAACAAAAGTGATGCCGGCGCAGATACGGTGCCAGAACCCTGCGTTGGCTGAGCCACCGTAAAGCTTCATCATGAAGATTGCCCAGGCCTGATCGCTGAACTTCAACGGCAGACCGGTAAGCGAGAGCCCGAGGAAGCTGGTGATTACCAGCAGATGCAGAAAGATATGGATCCTGTTAAAGCGACGGTACTGCTTGTGAGCATCTGGAATGACATGAAGATGTGTCCCAGCATCAGTAACATGAATGTGATGGGCATGCCCGGCCTGGAGCGCATCGGCTTTTTCACGATTTTCCACAAAGCCCCTGAACATCCAGAGCAGGGTATGCACCCAGAACACCGCAAATGTGCCGAGCAACAGACCTGTCATGGCAACAAAGGTGTAGAAAAGCAGAGGGTATTTTTCCCGGTCATGGGTGCCGTGGGCGTAGTATTTGGCAAATGCCGGAGTCGCCTTGGGGTGGCAATTGGCACACATCTTCACCAGGTTATTGGGGTGCAGGTTTGAGTTTGGATCGCTCTTGGGAAGAATCGAGTGGGCAGAGTGGCAGTCAGCGCAGCCTGCGACCTTCTCGGGGAAACCGAGTTTATAGTTTTTGCCATGGTAGCTGTCAAGGTACGACTTGACGGCTACATTGGTAACGCCGTTCTTCCTCATCAGCTTTTCATCTGCATGGCATTTCATGCAGACTTTCGAGTGGAACAGGCGCTCTTCATAAGAACCTTTGACCAGAGGGCGCACCTCGTGAAGATTATGACAGTCGTGACAGGCGGCAGAGTCCATGTTACCCGCGGCTACCGCCTTGCCATGGACGGAATTCCGGTACATCGACTCCTTGTCGTGGCACTGGATGCACTTTGCCACGGCAATTTTCTTGTCTTTTTTCCAATGAGTATGGGTGTGAATGTCTGTGTGACAGTCAGCACAACGAACATTTTTCTGCACATGGATGCTGTTGTAATGTTCGGCGTTCTCTTTCTTGTGACACCTTTCGCAAGCGACCTTGTAGACTTTGGTCTCCCCGCGCATATGCTTGGCAAGATCGGTTATTTCGACATGGCAGCTGGTACAACCGTTCTTGCCGTGGACAGAGGCGGCAAAACCGCTGATCGACATCTTGTTGCTGTGACAACCGAGACAGGTTGCAGGGTCAATCGCCATCCCCTGCTCTGCAAACGCTGTTGAGGCAACCGTCATTAGTAAGAATGAGATCGCTGCATAAACCGTTTTCCATTTGAACATCTTTTTTCCTCCGTTGCTAAATTTGTACCGATGATATGTATGGCAGTTAAACGATGTTTTATTAGTTAAAACATATTTTAGGGGCTTAATCAAGAACGCATGATAAAAGAGGGTTAACATAAATGCAATCAAAAAAACCGGTATGCTGTATACAAAAGTGTCGGTATTTTATCGCTTTTCTGCCGGCTTTCAGCAGCCGATCAGGGTAGCGCCGGCGCTTGACAGCAGCGTCGCAATTTGCTAATTTAATGAAATAATTAAGGTTGTTAAAAGGATTGGATAATATGCCATCTGCCCACAAAAAACTCTTCATCCCCGGCCCGGTCGAAATCGCGCCGGAGATCCTGGCAACTATGTCGACCCCGATGATCGGTCATCGCATGAAAGAGTACGCCGTCATTCATGCCCGCATCAAAGCGAATCTGAGGAAACTCCTCTTTACAGAAGGGCGGGTATTCCTTGCGACTTCCAGCGCTTTTGGCGTCATGGAAGGGGCAGTTCGCAACCTGGTTGGCAAAAGGTGCGCCAATTTCTGCAATGGCGCTTTTTCTGACAAGTGGCACGACGTCACCAAGCGCTGCGGCAAAGAGGCCGACGCCTTCAAGGTTGAGTGGGGCAAGCCGATCACGCCCGAAATGGTGGAAGAGGCGCTTGCCACCGGCAGATATGATTCGATGACCTTGATCCATAACGAAACCTCAACCGGCGTCATGTCCCCGCTTGAGGATATTTGTGCAGTGCTGCGCCGCTACCCTGAGGTAGTCTCCATTATCGACACGGTCTCTTCCATGAGCGCGGTCAAAATACCACTGGACGAACTTGGTATCGACTGCTGCATCTTTGGCGTGCAAAAGGCGTTTGCTCTGCCACCCGGTCTGGCAGTCTTTACCGCCTCAGAGAAGGCTCTGGCACGGGCTGCAACGATTGAGGGGCGCGGTTACTACTTCGATTTCCTTGAGTTTGCTGTTAATGATGACAAGGACAACACTCCGTCAACCCCTTGCATCTCTTTGATCTACGCCCTCGACAAACAGCTTGAACGGTTCTTTGCCGAGGGTCTTGAAGCAAGATGGGAGCGGCACCGCATCATGGCCGAGCAGGTTCGCAGCTGGGTAATAGCTCAGGGTTACGGACTTTTCCCTGAAGAGCGCTACTGCTCCCGGACACTGACCTGTGCCGTCAACACCATAGGAACTGATCTGGCAGCGCTCAAGAAGATGCTCGGCGAACGCGGTTATGCTTTTGATGACGGTTATGGTAAGATCAAAGGGAAGACTTTCCGAATTGCCCACATGGGTGATATGCAGCCGGAAGATCTGCGGGAGTTCACTGCCGTGATTGAGGATTGTCTCGGTAAAATTTAGTGCGGTAGAATAAGGAGAGAATCATGAAATGTCCAAACTGTGGCGAAAGGAAATCAATATCAATCGACCTTCACTCCGAAGGCTTCACTTCTGACGAAAACCCGGTCAAGGAGTGCGGTGCCTGCGGCCTTGTCTGGCGACACCAATCAGTAGAAGGCGAATCAGAAGTAGACATCATCAAGCCTGCCAAGCAGAAGTAGCGATCACAACCTGGCCATACACCAAAGCCAGACACGGCTTGCACAAGCTGCAAGCCGCGCTGTGATCCTGCTGTTAACAATTCGTTGCAAATGGCGATCATAAAACTCAAGCAGTCGATTACTCCCCTCTTGCCGGCTGGAAGTACCGCGGTAATCAAGCAGAACATCAATCCAGAACGGTATCTGCCAGGCGTTTTCACAGACATATTCTCCGGTTTTTCTCCAGAAATCAACCCGCACTCCTGTTTCAAGAGCCGATAATCCTTTTTCTATTTCCCTGAAAAACGGTTGCAACTGCAGTTTTGACCCCTGCTGCGGCGGCAGGTAGAGCCCCGGCAGGTCAAGCAATTCTTCCCGTCCACAGGCGCCAAGAGCCATGATGACGGCGTTGAGAATCTGCCTTTCTTTCAGCCCTTCACATTCAAAACGCCGGGCAGAAGTGGTTATCACCGCAGGCAGCAACAGCCACTCGCCATTATCACGCAAGCTGTCCGCAAAGCGCGTTTCTGCCAGCATTTGACAGCTTTCGTCAAAACGATCGTATTTGCTGAAGAGCTCCGCCGGAATCAGAATCCCCTGATCGCCATGAGAACAGCCTTTGCGGTTCAGTCCCGCCTTGCGCTCCAGATAGCTGTAGCCTGACTGACTGCTCTCCACGCTTACTCTGAAGTTGATGGCAAAATGCCCGGCAGCTGAACGTCCGGAGTCCTGCATCGAACTCAGCCGAAGAAAGTCGAGTGACTTCCTTAACGCCCGCCGGTCACTAAATTCTGAATCAGCGTGGAGAAAAAGAAGATTGGTCCCATGTGCCACTGCGGCGCCACTATTGAGCTGCAGGGCTCGCCCCTTCCTCCCCTTAAGCACGGTAATCACCATTCCGGATTCCACAGCAACTGTGCAGGTAAGATCAGCAGAACCACCATCGGCGATGATAACCTCCAGCTCGACCTCAACCTGTAAGGCAAGTGACAATAGCAGCCCTTGCAGGCTTTCCTCTTCGTTGAGAGTCGGTATTATTATGCTGAGTTCCGGTTTCAATCTCATTTTGCGGTATGAATTGCCCTATCAATATTCTTGTGGTATTTTTTTTAACAAGGAGAAAGTCCCATGTCGAGAAAGAAAATCCTGCTGGTTGATGATGTCCATCTTCTTCTTGAACTTGAAAAAGCCTTTCTAAAGGGGTTACCGGTTGATATCCTGGTGGCGCACAACGGCGCTGAAGCTTTGGAAATCGTCAAGCGCGAACATCCTGACCTGATCTATCTCGACCTGAACATGCCGATAATGGACGGACCGACCTGTTGCCGAGCACTGAAAGCCGACCCCTCCACCAAGGGGATTCCCGTCATCATGGTAACAACTGCCGGGCGAGAGGAGGACGAGCTTTCCTGCCGGGCAGCAGGCTGCGATGATTACATAACAAAACCGATAAACGGCAAGATCTTTCTGGAAAAAGGGCGGAAAAACATCGCGGATTTTGAACGGCGCAGGCGCCGCTTCAGCCTTTCTGCCGATGTCCAGTTTCTAAAAAACGGCGAGCCGCGTTACGGCATGATTACCGATATCAGTCAGGGAGGCCTCTTTATTGCCCTTCCCGGCGATGCCATGCCCGATGACCCGATTGATCTCTCATTCTCCCTGCCGTTGAGTGGCAATAATGTCCTCGTGGCGGCAAGAGCCAGAGTAGCCTGGGAGAACAACGCCGATTCACTCAAGAAACCTGGCTATCCTGCCGGGGTAGGCGTCGAATTCACCGACATCGACCCTTCAGTCATCGCCTTAATTGAGACCTACTTTGAAGAAGCGCTTGGTAAAAAAGAGTGAGCTCAGAATCTCAGGCTTTCCTGACATCAACGCTGTTGTCATAAAAAGTGCTGCCCCCGCCCTGATCGGTGAGTCGTTGTGACACAAGGGCATTAACAGAACTCTTGCCCGGAGCAAATTCCAGCCACCAGACCCCCTCGGCAACCACGACCCCTACCGGCACCGCTGCTGTCACCTTCAAGAAAAAATTCACTGTCCCAAGACTGTTCCAGGCGGTAACAACCTCCCCGTCGAGCAGGTTCCGCACCTTTGCATCTTCTGGATTCATCAGCAGGGACATCCTGTCCTGCTTCTCCCTTAAGTCATCACGCTCGTAGAACGACGCGTTCAGTGCATGAATCGATGGCGCTGTCATCAAGCGCAGCGGCAATACGCCCCCGTCTTCATGTGTCGGCAGATAGCGCGGCAGCGGCTCCTTTTCAACAGGGTTGAGGATTTCAATCTTGCCTGAAGGGGTCAAAAAACGGCTCTGATCCGTTGTCACATCCAGCCGGACAGCTTTCCCGGCAGTGAGTCGCTGAAGGTCAATTTCTCTTCGCAGCGGAGACGGCAAAGCCAGCAGCTGGTCAATGAGCCTGTCCGTATCCTGACGAAAGAAATCTTCCTCAAAACCCATTGCCGCTGCCAGCAACGCGAAAACCTGGCTGTTTGACCGGCTGCTGCCAACGGCTGGGACAACTTGACCGGCTCGCTGCAGGCAGTAGGTTCCATAGGCCCGGTAAATATCCGGGTGTTCCAGCGAAGAGGTGGCTGGCAGGACAATATCGGCATAACGGGCGGTGTCGGTCATGAAACGTTCGTGCACAACCGTAAAAAGGTCGTTGCGCATCAGCCCGGCGATGACGGCATTTTGATCGGGGGTAATTGCCGCCGGGTTGCTGTGATACACGTACAGTGACTTCACCGGCGGGTCGTTCAATTTGCCAAGAGCGTCACCGAGTTGGTTCATATTGATGACCCTGGTCGGCACTGCCATAAAATCCTCACGAAGCACTTCGCTCATGGCAAGAGCAGCGCCGGTGGACGTGTCAGGGAAACAGCCTGCACCACGCTTGCCGTAAGCGCCCACAAGTGCTGGCAGACAGGCAATCGTCCTGACCGTCATGGCGCCGTTGCCGTAGCGGGAAAGACCGCTACCGATCCTGATGAACGGCGCCTTGGCCGCGGCGTAGGCTGCAGCCATCAGTTCTATCTCGGCAAGCGGAACACCCGTCACCCGGCTGGCAGCTGCCGGCGTCCAGTCAGGAAGTATCTCGGCAGTGAAGCGCGCAAAACCCTGCACCTTCTCCACAATGAACCTCCTATTCACCAGATCATCACGTTGCAGGATATGCATGAGCGCCAGGGCCAGTGCGCCGTCACTTCCCGGCCTGACCAGAAAAACCCTGTCGGCAGCCGCAGCAGTCGGCGTTTTATAAGTATCAATCAGCCAGACCTTGGCCCCCTTTTTCTTCGCTTCATGGACCCGGTGCATAAAGTGGATTGAGGTCGCCGCCGCATTGATCCCCCAGAGAATGACCAGATCGCTGTTGACCACCTCATCAGGATCAACAGTCGGCGTATCCCCCATGACGGCTTTCCAGCCGGCGCTCTTTGCCGGCGAACAGATCGTCCTGTCCAGCCGTGAAGCACCGAGCCGATGGAAGAAGGGGTGCCCGCTGTTCCGCTGCACAATCCCCATTGTGCCGGCATAAGAGTAGGGCAGAATCGCCTCTGCGCCGAAATCGGCAATGATTTTGCGCCATTCTTCGGCAATACGCTGAATCGCTTCGTCCCAGGAGATCGGCACGAACAAGCCGTCACCCTTCTTGCCATTGCGCAAAAGCGGTGTCGTCAGCCGCCTTTCGGAGTGGACCGTCAGTTCATAGCGCTGCATCTTGGCGCAGAGAGAGCCCCTGGTGTAAGGATGATCAGGATCGCCACTCACCTTCACGGCGCGACCGTCTTCAACCTCCACAAGCAGCCCGCAGGCGTCCGGGCAGTCGTAAGGGCAGACAGAGCGATGGGTTGTTATTGGCATAAGACCTCCGTTTTCCAACCTATAAGCGTTAGATTATAAACAAAATGAGATATAATTTTAAAGCTGTATCTCTTTGTGAATACTTCCACCCGGTTAATCTTAACGAAGTAAAAAGCAGTTCTGGCGCGGGTAGTTGCCACATTTTATTCTGGAAAAATTCATATAAAGAACTCCTATGTCAGTCCTATATCACTCTGCAAGCACACCTTTAAACGTTCACGCATACGTTCACACTTGTCAGGCTATAAAAAAAAGGGTTCCAGCATCAAGCTGTAACCCCTTGTTTTTACTGGAGGTAGTCAGTATAACTAATAATGCAACATACTGTAATAATTTATATATCACTTGTTGGATTTTATGAGCTACCCCTAAAAGCACCCCTGAATAAATTTCCGTATCACATTTCGGAGGGGGTCAGATTCTTTTGCCGGGTTAATTTTCAACAGATTCTTTAAGTCGGCCGCCCAGCTAAAATGTCTTTTGGCAATCCTCCGGATCGAAATAGTTGAAAACAACATTGTCGTAGTCATGTCTGGATTCTTGACCATGACGGGGGCATACCATGATAGGACAATGCTGCATGAACTATTCTCGTAAAGCTTGCCTGCCGATTCTGCTTCGACCTATGATCAGTAAACCTGACAGAGCTGCAACTCCACCAAGAATTAAATTGATCACCAGAAAGGCATATCTTGAGCCGGAGTGCTCCAATGCACCCCAAAGTGTGCCTGCAAGGACACTCCCCAGTGCCTGCCCCGATACGCGGGCGATGGAAAGAAGACCTGATGCGACAGTAGTTGTTCCTTCTGGCGCTTGTGAAAGGACAGCAGCATTATTTGCTGCCTGAAAAAGTGCCCGGCCAAGACCTACTCCAATAAGCCAGGCGTAAATCAAATCGGGGAGTTTCAGACGTCACGCTTCAAGTCCTTCCGGAGACCACTTTTGCCGCTTTTGTCGTAGATCAGCTCGTAAAACCTGATCTATTCTTAATGGAAATTCAGTAGTACTTCGTGAAACATTCTCTTCTTTCCATATGAGTGATTTGACCGCCCACCCACAAACTTCCCCATTTGTCAGGGAGACAGTCATCAGAGAGGGTCATTGAAATTGACTTTGCAATGGGGGCAATGTGTCACTTGCTTATTTCGTGACCATGGCGCAGATGCCAGAGCCAACTGTTGCCCAAGTCTCCCTTTGCATCGTGGGCAGCGCATAAAGAGAATTTGCCTGAATGCGATGTACAAGAAGGGTAAAAGAAAAAATATAGGTAACAGGCTATTACCTGTTCTGTTTGAGGCGTAAATAGAAGCGGCGTAGGCAAGCCAACTTATAATCCCTGCAACGATATTAAGGCGGGATTTCCTTGAAAGTGTTTCGCCGATGGTCATTTTTGCCTCTAAAAACATGGGACGGGATGCAAATGCTTTTTACTATGCTCACAATATATTGAAGCCGTTCATTGTAAAAGAATTTTTCTGAGTTCTTTTAATACATGGCGGATCACTGGATAAGAACAACGCATTAAATTAGAAAGGCAGGCACTTTTGTCTGGCTTGCTTTGTTTTAACTCGAGCCAGTTGTCGGTAAACAGGTTACCATAGGTCTGAACACTTATTCGAGCGGGTGATCACAATACCATTCTGGCCGTGGAGAGGAAGGCGTATATGAATCACAACGAAGGTAATGTATCATGTCATTAACCACTAAGCTTTTGACAGGGAATGAAGTAGACGAGAGCCTGGATGCTCTTGCCACGCTCCGGATCGAAATATTCCGAGAGTTCCCTTACCTGTATGACGGTAAGCGCGAGAGTGAGCTCCGCTATCTGAGCGTATATGCGCAGACTGCTGAAGCTTGTGTTATTACCGTAACTGATGCCGGAAGAGTCGTGGGCGCGGCGACAGGCATACCGCTGCAATATGAGCAGAAAGAGTTAATCGATCCATTTGCCGCCACCCCTTACCCGGTTGACAGCATCTATTATGTTGGAGAACTCCTCTTTTATCCGGCTTACCGTAACCGTGGTCTGGGGATGAAACTATTGTCCATGATGGAAGACAAGGTTCGCTCTTTAGGCAGCTACCGCTACCTGACCTGTGCCACAGCAGTGCGGCCCGACGATCATCGGCACCGCCCTGCGCATTATCTCCCGATAGAGAGGTTTCTTAACCGGACAGGATTCAAAGCCATAGCGGCAGTCACTACAAGCTTCTCCTGGCTTGAAACTGATGGAACGAGTCGTGAGCATCCAATGCAGTTCTGGATAAAGGAGTTATGACATGAAAAAGCAGCCAACGATAACAACGGCAAGCGGCAGGTACTTTCTGACCGATCTGATCAGGGAAGAGGTGGACTTCAGGATAACCGCTCAAAATCGTGGTTTGCAGCCGCCACCCGTGCAGAAACCCGCACCGCCGGGAAGCAGGATTATTCCCCTGCCCAGTCTGGATTCATGGTCGATTCCTCCCTGCGATCTGCAGGCGGCCATAGCCAACCGGGAGAGTCATCGACGCTTTACTCCAGACCCACTTTCACTTGAGGAACTCGCCTTTCTCCTCTGGGCGACTCAAGGTGTCCGTGCAGTGATCCATGAAGCGGCAGTGCTGCGCACCGTCCCATCTGCTGGCTGCCGCCATCCCTTTGAAACATATCTTGCTGTATTGAGGGTAGATGGTCTTGAGAGCGCTATTTACCGCTACCTGCCGCTTGAGCACGCGCTTGTGTTCGTCAGGGGAATAGACCGCTTGCCAATACATCTGACGGCAGCGACCCACGGCCAGAACTTCAGCGGCCAGGCTGCCGTTACCTTTATCTGGACAGTCATTCCTGAGCGGACCGAATGGCGCTATGGGGATGCCTCCTATAAAGTCATTGCCCTTGATGCCGGCCATGTTTGCCAGAATCTTTATCTTGCCTGTGAAGCTATCTCTGCCGGCACATGTGCCATTGCAGCGTACAATCAGACTTTGGCAGATGAACTGTTGGAGGTTGATGGTAAAGAAGAGTTCAGTATTTACATAGCTCCGGTTGGCAAGGTGTCCAGACTGATATAGGAGTCAATGCATATGACTGATCCAATTCTTGATCATCCCCTGCTGACAGCACGCTACTTCTATCCGTATCCGAATCATTTTGCCGAGCCATTTTTCGTGCAAGGGGAGGGTTTTCGCTTGGGCTGCCGTTACCTGCGGCTCTCGAACGACTATCCGACAATTATCCATTTCCACGGCAACGGCGAGACGGTAGCCGATTATCTCGGCGATTTCGAGCAGATCTTGACCGGCATGGGGGTCAACCTGCTGCTGGCTGAGTACCGGGGCTACGGCATGTCTGACGGTGAGCCGGGACTGGCAGCCATGCTGGACGATGTGAGGTTGATCGTCGAAGCTAGCGGAGTGCCGCCCCAGCGGATCATCTTCTTCGGGCGCTCTCTCGGCTCTTTGTATGCCGTGCATGGAGCATATCTCTACCCGGATGCAGCAGGGCTTATTATCGAAAGTGGACTTGCAGAGCCGCTGGAAAGAATCCTGGTCAGGGTAGAGCCGTATCAGATAGGAGCTACCATGGAATCACTCGAGTGTGCAGTTGCGCAGCACCTCAACCAGAAGCTGAAGATAGAAAGGTTCACCGGGCGAACGTTGATCATGCATACCCGTAACGACGATCTGGTCAATGTCTCCCATGGGGAGCAGTTGTATGCGTGGGCCAGAGAACCGAAAGAGAAGCTGATATTCGAGCGGGGGGGTCACAACAATATTCTGGCAGTGAATGTGAAGGCATATATGAATGCTATCGAGCGTTTTATAACTTCACTCAACTAGTGAAGTCGTATTCGGCATCTGGAATTAATCCTTAAGACATTAACTATCAGAAAGGTTTTGAACGAAAATCGGTATAAATTTGCGTAATCCTAAAGATTCTTTAAATTCAGATACCCGCCTGGTCATTGTGAACTTGCAGAAGGTTGGTTAAGTTCGAGAGATGCTGGATACCGATGCAATGTAAATGCTTAACAGCACTCTAAACTTGAAAGCCAGGCATTTTGTCTGGCTTTCTGTGTTTGAATTCGAGCAATTGATACCGTTAACTATTATAGTTTGTTTTGATAGATTAGAGTTGTTGTTATGAGACTTTTAATGGTAGTAGGTTTTACGAATATAGTTCCACGAAGGAGTTTTCATGATTCAGAAACTGTTCTTGGCAATAGTTTTTATGTCCCTCTGTAATACAGTCATGGCAGACAGTGTGGCAGCAGCCACGGAAAACAGTAAAGTGGAAATGGAGATTTTTGCACAACTTGGGCATTCAAAGGCAGTTAGCGCAATAACCGTAACCCCAGATGGGAAACATTTGCTCACAGGAAGTTGGGATAACACCATTAAGCTCTGGGACATTAGCACAGGTAAAGAGATTAGAACTTTTAAGGGGCACACACAACCGGTAAATACCGTTGCTATCAGCCCAAATGGAATGTATGTCCTCTCCGGCAGTAATAATCGCGGGAATGAAAATAGAAAAGATAGTCTTAAGGTTTGGGATCTCGGTAGCGGCGCTGAAATCCGTTCAATGGGGGATTCGGGCGATATTAACTCGGTAGCGTTCAGTCCGGATGGGAAGTATGCCCTCTCTGCGGGGAGAGGCATTTCTCTATGGGATATCAGTGCCGGGACTAAAGTTAGAACTTGGGGACAACCTAATAAGACTGATAAACAAGCCAATGGCCAAGACAGTGACCCAGATGGCGATAAAAAGTTGACTGAAGGTTTAAAAAAATACTTCGATGAGATCATAGGCAGTTTCGGCGATGAAGATAAGATTAATTCTATAGCCTTTAGCCCAGACGGAAAGCACGCACTTTCTGGAGGTGCAGATAACACCTTAAAGCTCTGGGACATTAGTGACGGCAAGGAAATACGTACATTTAAGGGGCACTCGGGAGCAGCCCCTTTCTGTGATGGTGTTTTATCAGTCGCCTTCAGTCCGGATGGGAAATATGCTCTCTCCGGGGCGTGGGATAGCACCGTGAAACTCTGGGACATTCGCAGCGGTAAGGAGATACGAACTCTTAAGGGGCACACAAATAGAGTTGCGACTGTAGCCTTTAGTCCAGATGGCAAGCAAGTTCTTTCCGGAGGGTGGGATAATGCTCTAAAAATCTGGGATCTTAATAGTGGTATGGAGATACGAAATTATAAGGGACTTTCAGCCCGGGTGCTTTCGGCCGTTTTTAGTCAGGATGGGAACTATCTGCTTTCAGGTAGTATTGATAAAACCAGTAAACTCTGGGAAATTAACAGCGGAAATGAAGTCCGCACATTCAGCGGCCATTCAGCAGATATAAATTCTGCCGCCGTCAGCTTTGACGGGAAATATATACTTTCTGGAAGTGACGATAACGACCTCAATTTATGGGATATCGGCAGCGGCAGGAAGATACAGGCTTTTAAGGGGCATTCCCAAAAAGTTAATTCTGTAGCCCTAAGCCCAGATGGAAATTATGCTCTTTCAGGAAGTGAGGATAAAACTCTTAAACTTTGGGAGTTAAGCAGCGGCAAGGAAATCCGAACTTTCACGGGGCAGTCTGCAGTTAAATCTGTTGTTATTAGCCCTGACGGGAAATATGTGCTTTCTGCAGGAAGTGGGTCGATCCTTACTCTCAGAGACATTAATAGCGCGAAAGAGATATGGACCATTAAAAGTGATCAGTACATGATTTCCTCGATTGCCTTCAGTCCAGACGGTCGCTTTCTGCTCGCGGGAAGTTATGATGGCAAGCTCAGTTTTTGGAATGTCAGTAATGGAACTAAGATTAAAACTATCGAAAATGCAGGCAGTGTCCAGGCTATAGCAATTAGCCCGGATGGGAAGTATGCTCTTTCAGGGAGTTCTATAACGCGTCAAACCATCAAACTTTGGGATATTGCCAGCGGGCAAAAAATAAAGTCAATGGGGGGTATTGACTTTGTTGAATCTATTGCCTTCAGCCCGGATGGGAAATATGCACTAGCTGGGACAAAAGGCGGGGCATTATCATTTAGCGAGGATAGCCTGAAACTCTATGACACGGGAACTGGTAGAGCAATACGTACTTTTAAAGGATCAGGTAATGTTAATTTTGCCGCATTCAGTCCAGAGGGAAAGTATGTTCTCGCAGGAAAAAATGCAATCCGGCAATGGGAGACTGCTTCCGGTAAAGAAATAGCCCAGTTCAGCTCCTTCAGTGATAACGAATGGATTGTCATGACACCTGAGGGGTACTACAACTCATCGTTGAATGGTCATAAACAGCTCAATATTCGTCTCAGAAACAGTAATACGGTCTACGGCATTGACCAGTTCTATGATGTTTTCTACCGCCCTGATATCGTACAAGTAAAACTCAAAGGCGAAGACATAAATAACATGATCAGCATAACAATTGAAGATGCCATACGTAATCCTCCCCCAACTGTCATGCTTTCAGCAATCCCTAATAAATCCGATAAAGAGTTTGTCCAGCTTTGTTACAGCATAAAGAGTACCGGTGGCGGAATCGGTGAGGTCCGTCTGTTCCAGAATGGAAAACTGGTCAAATCTGATGGCTTTTACCGCGATGCCATTGCCAAGAGTACATCTGAGAAACGACAACTTGACAGCATGAACAGTCGTGCAATCCAGAAGGATATGCGGGGACTTTCGATTCTGGCAAAAGAAAAGCCTGATTTCATTGTCGCAAAGTCTAAAGGTGATTCAATCAAAGAGTGCGTTGAACTGGAAGCGGTATCCGGTGAGAACGAGATCAGCGTTGCCGCATTTAATGCCAACAACTCGATCCAGAGTTATATGCAAACAGCTGTCTTTGAATCTTCCCGCAAGCCTGTTGAACCTAGGCTCTTTATTCTCGCAATTGGCATAGACAAATATAAAGACGGAAGTGTTAACCTCAAATATGCGGCCAAGGATGCTAACGACTTTATTACCAAGTTGCCAGAAAAAGCACTTAGCCTCTACAAACCAGACAATATCCATGTAGAGCGTTTACTGGATAACCAGGCCAGCAAAGCGAATATATTATCGAAGATTGAAACCCTTTCCCGTAAAATCAAGCATGGAGACAGCTTTATCCTCTTTGTAGCTTCGCATGGTGCACTGGTACAGGATCAGTATTACATCGTAACTTCTGACTACAATGGCAACCTGAATGACACAAATAAACTGATCAGCTCTAACGAAATAGTTGAGATATCGAAAAAGGTAAAATCATTGTCCCAGCTCTTCATCTTTGACACCTGTCACGCAGGTGGTGTCGACAACATTATCAGCTCGCTCTATGATGCCAGAATGTCAGTTATGGCAAAGAAAATGGGTCTTCACATCTATGCCTCTGCAGGTAGTGTTCAAACTGCCATGGATGGTTACCGAGGGAATGGGCTGTATACCCACACCCTTCTGAGCGGCATTAAGAATACAGAAGAAGTCGGCAAAGACAGTAATGGAAACGTGACGGTAATAGGTCTCGGAATGTATTCCAAGAACAAGACAACTGAAATTTCTACGCAACTAGGCCATCCACAGACACCTTTGATTATTAATTTTGGGAAGGACAGCGCATTGTTTGCTGTTAAATAGACAGAAGTCACTTGGAAGGAATCTTTAAGACGCTTCCAAAGAGCTGATAAAAAAGCCTTGTTAGGCAGATTCACATTTGTAAGTGCACCACGATGTGCTTGCAGAACTCCGGAAGGGTCTGCCCTTGACATGAGACAAAATTAAATGCTCGATAAAAATTGAGCTTCCAACCACACCGTTGGACGCGCAGCCGTTATCCTAAAGGAGACATCTATGGCAATGACAGTTGAAATAAAAGGCAATAAGCTTTGCATAGAGATAGACCTGGAGAAACCGACCCCCTCATCTACCGGCAAGACGCTGGTGGTCGCCAGCACAAGGGGTAATGCCGTTACCACCGCCATGGTTGATGGTAAGCCGATCACCATCGGCCTGAACGCCTACATTTCCCGCTAAGATCATGTGTGGTCGATTTACTTCACTGCTTTCGCCTGAACTGCTGGGAACTGTCTTCGGCGTTAAGCCCCCGCTACAACTGACACCGCGCTATAACATAGCCCCGACTCAAAAAGTGCCGGTGGTACGGGAAGTAGTTAAAGGTGAGCGTAGGCTTGATGACCTGGGCTGGGGGCTTGTCCCTTCCTGGGCAAAAGATCCGCTCATCGGTTCTAAGATTATCAATGCCCGCAGCGAGACAGTTCATGAAAAGCCATCTTTTCGCCATGCTCTCAGGCAGCGACGCTGCATCGTCCCGGCTTCGGGATTTTTTGAGTGGTCACACACTGACGGCAGCAAGCAGCCCTGGTATATTACATTGAAAGATGATGCGCCGATGGGATTTGCCGGACTGTGGGAGAGTTGGCGATCGCCGGAAGGCGAATCTCTGGAAACGTTCTGTATTCTGACCACGGCGGCCAACAGCTTTATGGCGACGATACATGAGCGGATGCCGGTTATCTTGTCGCCGGCTGACTACAGCAGTTGGTTAAGTACGGATCAAAATATTCTGGACAATATAACCCGACTCTTTCAACCCTGCGCAGCTGACAGCCTGACGGCAGTCAAGGTTTCAACCTACGTTAACAGTCCGGGCCATAGTTCGGAAGAGTGTATCCGGCAACTGTAACTGGAATACTCTCTTTAAACGTTCACACCTACGTTCACACTTTTCAAGCATATACAAAAAGGGTTACAGTCAAAAAACTGTAACCCTCTGTTTTTACAGGGAGGTAGTCGTTTTAATAAACCGGCTAATATGCTGTAGTATATTGATATTTAAGCAAGACATAATTAACGATATACCCTAAGGTATACTCAAACAAATTATTGCCGCTATATTTCAGCTTTCTACTGACAAACGTTATGACTGGCTTATTCAATGCGATAAGGCTTCTCCACGTATGCCGAGATGGATGGGTATTATATTAGTATGAAGTAATAGCTGGCCGCTAATAATTATCCTTGACTCAAACGATTAATAATGTAATTTGTATCACCTGAAATTGCAGATAGGTATCTTTGAGCGGTTTATTGTGTTCCTCATTTAATTGCAAAGGAGAGTTTGAAATGCGTAAGAACATTAGTCTTCTGTTTTTTGTAATACTGGTCATGTCAGCTTTATCTGCTTGTGCCCCTATCTATGTCCCCTTGCATATGCCATCGAACATGAACAATTCCAAAGCATTTTGGGATGTTCCAAGTGAAGAAATTAGCAAGAGAGACCCATTCGCTGACGGAACTCCACAGTATTTCGTCAGACTTAAGACAGGATCACACGTATCCATGGGAGGACAACGTTACGACGACTATATATATGCTCATACAAATGCGGACACTCAAGGCCTCGATCAGATTGCTGATGGAAGCAGCAAGTATTCTGTATCAGTCGCCCATTACAAGGATAACTCTGGACAGGGCTACTTGGTCACGAATGTAGAATCCGAAAAGAACCTCAGCAAGCGGAAAACTGAAGAATACAATAAGAAGAGAGCCCTATTAGAGGAGAAGCAATGCACCAATATCGGAAATGGGGCACACTTCTGTTATGATGATAACAGTAAACTGGCTGGACATGATATTAGTGCTGTGTCGAAATCCTTGGGAAGTATCACTCGAAAAATGGTTTCTGTAAATAAGAAGTCCTTAGGCATTGGTGACCCCACTGAAGTTGGTCAGTGGTACCTTGAAAGTGTTACCGAAAATTCAATCAGCGTCACAGTTATGCAAAAATACCCCAAAAAAGAGTTGATTGGCGATATTGTGCTCGATAAACAAATTAAAGCGGGTACGCTCTACTACTTAGAACGAAAATAAGTGCAAATCAGGTGTATTATTATTCAGGCCAGTCCCTAATAGGGCTGGCCTGTTGCTTTTATTCTGCTAAATACTCTATCGGTGTGTGATTGTGGTACAAGTGGTGATTTAGGCTCGAAAGGGAATTCTTCGTGAAAGGACTGATATAACGGCAAAAATTACTATCAATTCGAACTAAAGCATAGCTCACCTGATTTATTGCTATAAAGTTTCTTTGTTTTTGACATTGCGTCGCTTTAGATTGCCATACAGTCAGTGTGAGCTGCTGTGGCCGATGGTCATTGACCACCGCGAGAAGTCGCCTTCCCGATTCGCCCCCAGTTTTCAGCGTGGGACTGTTCACCGCTGCTATCCGTTGCATCATGTGCCGGTCGAGATAGAACCGCCAGAATTTACCGAGGTTGGTTTCTGGGAGCCAATCCGCTGTTCCTGTGGAACTCTCAGCTTACGGTACGCTGTACATACATTATGGAGGTATTTTAGCCTCAGAGATCTGACTGTGCAAGGAATATCTGTCAGGAATATCTGTCTTTTGGCTGTTTGCGAGAACTCGATGGTGAAGCTGTTCTGTTGTTCGCCTAGCAATTCACAATGCTCAAGAATACACAACATGCTCCCAATTGTCTTTATGCTGAAACTTGGATGCAACTACGACATCAAAATTTACCTGACGGAGGTTCTGGGAGCGGCTGCCAGTGAGTAACCTCTGTAGTGGCTAGTACGTAATTATTCGAATCTTCCCAGATGCCATCATTAAAATACGCCGGATATACTGGAATATCGCAAAAGGGACTGAATGTTATCACCATTCTTCCAGGGGCAGGAAGTGAATCAGTAACTGGTATCCAATCAAACTTTGACAACTTTTCTCGCAAATACAGTATAATTTTCCACCAATCTTCTTCATGTATGTTTTCTGGAGAGAACTTATCAACAACCTGTTTGATTTCTGAAACTACACTCGTGTCAACCACAGAACGGCCTTTAAGGTCTGACATGATAGCTCTGTGGTGAATTTCACACTCGTTTGATGGCACTTTCATACTTCCTCCTTGTCGATTGAGAACGGCTTATTACGATTTATGGTTTGCGGGAATTTACTTGGGAAATAATGAATCTACGATTTATTGCTGGAAGCCATCTTGATGGTCAAAAGTTCTCTTGTTAAAGAGACATTTTCCTCATGTAGCTTAATGAGTTCCTTCTCCAGTAAGATATTTTTCTTTCTCAAAACAAGTTTATCCTGTTCAAGGTTTTCCATCTTGCAATAACGATTTTTGTGGTCTTCTTGAAGGTTTTTTAGCAGTTTTTGAGTCGTTAACACCTTTTCGTCAATTGTATTTTCAATATTTCGCTCCTTGCACTCCACTGCGTGCTCTTTCATTATAAGCGCTGTTTCTTTATCATTGACCTCCTTGACACGAACTTTTGCGTTGACCTCCATGCTTACCGCTCGCTCGTGGATTTTTATCGCAAGGTTTATTCTTTCTCGATATTTTCCTTCCATCTCAGAAAGCGCATATTGATGTTCAGCAGCAGCGTGCGTATCTCGAATAAATCTCCCTATAATTATCCCAATAGAAACCGATAATACAATTAAGCCAAGCGACAGTGGCCAGATGGCCCGTAAAGCTTCCCACCCCTCTGCAAATTCCAAGCATTCAATGGCATGTACAACCTTACCATTGCTATAATTAACTAAAACCCACTTTGAATTTTCAGAAGCATTGTCAACGCCAGCATTTAACCATGTAACCACCATTGTCTCTTGCTTTGAATGTAGATAAATAAGTGAGGCGCCGAGACATACTCCTCCAACTATCCACCAATATCGTGTTTTCATCGTAAATAAGCCTCCGTAGTCTCTTTATCAAAATGCCCGACTTCCTGGGCGACTGTCCCTTTGGCGTTTTCGTACGACATGCCTCTGGCCTGCAATTCATCCATTCTCTCTTGGGCGTAAGAATGACGAAGTCCGTGCGCTCCAGTCGAAAAACCGAGCTCACGCTGGCTGGCTGCAGAAAAACTCTGACTCCATGCCCGGCCGCCACCAATGTCGTAATACTGACTATAATTCACACCCCGATCAACTACCTGTCGAGGTTCGACAAGACGCGTTGCCTCCAATTGTTTCGCCAACTCATTCGAAAGCATTACCTCTCGAACCAAACCACCTTTTCCTTCCACCGTATAGCGCGCACCTTCCCGGCCTAAAAAACGGTCAGCGCTCCACTCTCGATGTTTAGATGCTTCGCGTTCCTCCATCGGTCGGATGGTCAACAGCTCATGTGCCCTTAAACCGGCACAGTGGGCGATCTGTGTAGCCAAGCTGTTTCGCTCCGACTGGGCGGAAGCTATCCGCTCGATCTGCGCCGTCGAATAGCTCCGAGTGGACAAATGGGTCTCCTTCTCGCTTTTAACAACATCAAGACGTATTCCCATGTGCATCTGGAGCGCCTGTCGATCTAAATCGAGGGTTTTCTGTGTAACTAGCGTAGCTCGAACAGCCAGATACTGTTGTGCGATCTCGGTAGTCATGTTACGAAGATCACCAAGGCGCTGTTCCTGCACATACTTGGTCACCCCCTTAAGGGCTTGCTGATAGCCCCTCGCAGAGCCGACACTATGAATTTTGCCGTCGTCCCTATGGTCATGGCGTCCCTTGCCCAAGGCCACTTTTAAGGTGACGGCATGCTCGGCCTGTGCTTTTGGTGAGCGGAAACTGGGCATCTTACGTCTCCTCTTTCGCATCTGACGGAATCTTATTCATCTCGGGTAACTTTTTTAAAAATCGGTCCACCGAACTACGGCTTACTTTGCAGCGGTGATTTACCCTGAGCCACTCGGCTAAGTCGGCACATGAAGCTCCTGCCAATTTCATAGCGACCAGCTCTGCCCGGTACTTATCGAGGCGACTCTTACGGTGAATTTTACGTCTCGCTTCGGCTCGCCTTGCTCGGATTTGGTCAACCTCTGCCTTCGCATTAAATGTCTCGTCGATCTTACTCATTTATCTGTCCTCCGTTATTTGTTGCGTTAAATATGATAAAGCCACTCTAGGGTTGTTCCCGCGCTGTGTCTGGGTAAACTGACACAGCGCGGGAACTGAGGGGAGGGTGCTAGTGTCAATAAAACTTGCATGTGCCAAACAGTTGCCATGAATGTAAATGACGACATTTAGATCCCCTCAGTTTCTGCGTCGCGCAAGCGCGGTGTGGCGTGCGGGCCAAAACCCGCACGCCGATTTTGACCCACCTCAAATTGAGTTGCGCAGTTGCACTGCCACAGAGAACGCAACTGCGCAACTCTCACTTTTTACCTGACTGTATCAGTCCCTGTTCGACAGCGTTTTTCCAATGACGACTCACATTGGATTTGTTGATCTGCAATTCGGTAGTAATCTCATGTTGGGTTAGACCTTCTTTGGCCAGATTAACCACCCGGTCGAATGTCGTCAGAGCAACATCCCTGTAGATCCATTCCTGCAGCCCGCTGACAGGATTGGTTGTCAACCGAGACTCGAAGCTGGAGGTGTCTTCTCCCTTGAGATATCTCGCTTTCTCATAAATCAGCTCAAAAACAGCTCCTTGCCTGGGATCGTAGTCGACCGGACGTTTCAACTTTATGACCAAGTCAAGGATATCCTCTCTTTTGCTGGCCCCTCTTTGCTCTCCACTTTTCCCTGAGTGGTGAATAAATAGGACAGCCCGACCTGCTGCCCTCTGTCGCAACGCCCAGCCTTGCACTGGGAGCCAACTTTCAGCCTCGTTTTCCCTGCCTGAGCGGCAAAGGCAACTGATGTTATCGACCACTATCAGTGCAGTCTCAGTTGTAATCATGGAATTAACCGCAGCCTGGCCTTCAAATGTCGACAAATCCGGCATTCCGCCCACAGCCTGCAAGTCCGGGGTGATGATTTGGAAGTTTTCAGGTAAAGGTTCCTGATCACTTGCGGAATTGATTGCAGCCAAGCGCTCTTGCAATGCACTTCCTGGCATCTCACCATCAATGTAGAGAACACCCCGCGGCCGTGGCGAGCGCCACTTAAGGAATGTACCGCCACTCGCTACGGCATAGGCAATACCAAGCCCAATGTGGGTTTTACCCAGGCCCCGCCAGGCATGGATCATACTGAGGCTTTGGGTAAGGATAATTGGGGCAAGCAGTTCCTCGCGTTGAGGAAATCTCGTTTGCAAAAGTTCCTGAAGACTCAGGACTTTAAGTCGTTTAGTAGGAACTAAATATTGATCTTCATGCTGAAGCTCTGATAGGCGCTGAAATATTTCCGTTAAATTTTCAGGGCTCCTACCTAGTTCGTTGGCTAAGCCAGTGATCTTTCGCTCACGCGCCTTTCTGAAAACTATCCCGGCGTAGAAAGTTACATTCGCTGATGTTGGTGTAAAGTCGACTAACTCGGCAATATACGCAGCGCCACCGACTCGATCCAAATTGCCTTCAGCCTTGAGCCGATGGCAGACAGTTATCAAGTCAGCCGGGGTCTGCTCAATATACAAACCCAATAGCAATGTATAGATCAGCCTATTGCATTGCTGATAGAAGTCGTTTGCAGAAAGCAAAGCTGACACCTTGGGTGTACAGCTCTGATCCAACAGAATGGCCCCCAGAACTGACATTTCAGCTGCCTGTGAGTCTTCACATTGAGGACGATTGAATGCAGGAAGTAATTTTGATGAATTCATACTGTTTCCCCCCGACCGTGGCGCTTTATTCAACGGCATTTGTATCGCGGGTAATGAAATTCAGTATATCTTCGACACGCCAAGCTGTGATTCTCGGGCCAAGTTTGACCGGTGATGGGTAAAGACCTGACTTGACGCCGGACCACCAGGTACTCTTACTTATAGGTATTATCGGTGGGATGGGTGGATTAGCTTTGGGATTGCCAATAATCTGCGTTAACCGCAGATAGCCGGTTTCTGGGAGTGAATACTGGATCGATACTTTCATGCCATTCATAGGATTACCTCCGTGTGATTTCATCTGAGGTAAGCCTATGCGGTTTTATTTGGATGTTGGCCGAATTCGGTTTTTACTAAACCGAATTCGGTTTAGTCATCTGAGGGCTCACTGCGTGGAAGTAACTCAGCAGCCTTATCAAGCCACTTTCGTACCGTGTCCACATCTATTGTAAGCCCCAACATTTCGACATGACCCATAATCTGATTGGGAATCGGGCTCTTTTTTTGAGCTGGGTCAAATCCATAGGCATCAATTGCCATTGCTATGACCATTTTCAACAAACTCTCTTTTTCCTTAGGATGCATTTTAGGCGCTATATCTTGAGAAGTCTCTACAGGATTTAACTGACAATTTTTCGCTTCAAACTCCTCCAGTTCAGCAATAGTAACGTATATATCCTTCTTATTTACGATAAGTGGTTCAACAAGGCTGAAATCTAATTTGTCATTTATTGAATATAGATAAGCAATATTTGGCTCCAGTTTGCCTTGATCAAGTTCATTCCATTCAATATATTCGAAGTGGATAAAAATCTCGCCGTCTGTCATAAATTCTTTATTGCCTTGTTCATTATAAGTCTCGAATATATCTTCAAATTCTGCTTCATGAATGTTGCGATTTTTATGGTGTGTTGTCATTCTCCTGAGTGGCATATATATTGATGCGTGTAAACGGTCAGTCCAAAAAAATCGTTCTACTTCTTTATTACTAATATTCCATCGAGCAGCTAATTCGGTAATTGTCCATATTTCTTTCGGTGGCAATGGCATGCACGTATCCTCTACTCTGTCCTCATAATGTGAATAATAGAAACACCAGTTAGTTTTCCGGCGTTCTTAGAAGTTGAATGCACCTAAACATATACAGGGCAAGAAGGAGCCTTGCCAGACAAGCTACAAATCCGCAATAAAAGCTACCCCCACTCCGCACTCAACGTTTCCGCCTGCTCCAGCACCAGCTGCACCGCAGCTTCCTGCCGATCCGGCGGATATTTGTACTTGCGCAGAATCCGCTTCACCATCAGCCGCAGCTTGGCCCGCACATTGTCACGCACCGACCAGTCAACACTGATATTCTGGCGTAAATTCTCCGCCAGTTCATGGGCGATCTTCTTCAAGATCTCGTCGCCCATCTCCCGCACCGCTTCTTCGTTGTTGGCCAATGCGTCGTAGAAAGCCAGTTCATCAGCATTGAGGCCAAGCTCTTCACCCCGGCCAATGGCCTCCTTGAATTTCTTCGCCATGGCAATCAGCTCTTCAATTACCTGGGCGGTTTCGATGGCCCGGTTCTGATAGCGCTTGATGACGTCGGCGAGCAGTTCCGAAAATTTAGTTTGCTGCACCACATTGGTGGCAAAACGCGTTCTGATCTCCCCTTCCAGCAGGCGCTCCAGCAGCTCTACCGCCAGGTTGCGTTCCGGCAGGTTGCGCACATCATTGAGGAAGTCGTCGTCGAGAATACCGATATTCGGCTTGTCCAACCCCACCGCCTGAAAAATATCCACCACTTCATCCGACACCAGCGCCGAGCCGATGATCTGGCGGATCGCCAGCTCGCGCTCTTCATTGGTGCGCTTCTTGGTGCTGATCTCCCGTTTGGTCAGCAGCACCTTCACTGCCTGGAAGAAGGCCACCTCTTCGCGCACCGCCTTGGCTTCATCCAGGGTACAGCAGAGAGTGAAGGCCTTGGACATTGCCAGTGCCGTATCGCCGAAGCGTTTCTTGCCGTCCTTGATCCCCAGCACATGGTTGGCAGTTTTGGCCAAAATGCCATGGCCACCGGTGAGAAAACCGCTGTAGTCGAACTCATGGAGCATGCCGCGCAGTATATCGAGCTTCTCTTCCAGCACCGCATATGCTTCATGGGCATCGACGGTCGGCCGGCCACGACCTTTGCTGTTGGTATATTCCTTGAGCGCCTGTTTCAGGTCATTGGCGATGCCGATGTAATCCACCACCAGCCCGCCCTGCTTGTCGCGAAAGACGCGGTTGACGCGGGCGATGGCCTGCATCAGGTTGTGCCCCTTCATCGGTTTGTCAACATACATGGTATGGACACAGGGGGCATCGAAGCCGGTCAGCCACATATCCCGCACGATTACCAGTCGCATGGGATCGTCCGGGTCTTTGAAGCGTTTTTCCAGGCGTTTCTTGGTCTGCTTGGAATAGATATGCGGCCGCAGCAGCGGCTTGTCGCTGGCTGATCCGGTCATCACGACCTTGATAACCCCCTTCTCCGGGTCTTCGTCGTGCCACTCCGGGCGCAGGGCGATGATGGCGTTGTAGAGATGGACACAGATGTCGCGGCTCATGGCAACTACCATCGCCTTGCCGGTCTGTGCCTGGTTGCGCTCTTCAAAGTGTGCCACCAGGTCAGCCGCCACCTGCTGGATACGCGGTTCGGCACCGACTACCTTTTCCAGCGCCGTCCACTGGCTCTTGAGCCGGGCCTGTTGATCGTCTTCTTCATCTTCCGCCAGTTCATCCACTTCGGCGTCGATGCCAGCCAGCATGTCTTCCTTCAGCCCCAGCTTGGCCAGGCGTGATTCAAAGTAGATCGCCACCGTTGCCCCGTCATCGCGGGACTGCTGCATGTCGTAGATACTGATGTAATCGCCGAACACGGCCCGGGTATCGCGGTCTTCCGAGGCTACCGGGGTACCGGTGAAGGCGACAAAGGTCGCGTTGGGGAGCGCATCACGCAGATGCTGGGCATAGCCCACCTGATACCCCTTGGCATCTCCTTTGAATTTGGCTTCAAAACCGTATTGGGTGCGGTGTGCCTCATCGGCGATCACCACGATGTTGTGACGATCGGACAGGACCGGGAAGCTGTCTTCATCCTCTCCCGGCATGAACTTCTGGATGGTGGCAAAGACGATCCCGCCCGATGGCCGGTTGGCAAGCTTGGCCCGCAAGTCCTGCCGCGTTTCACCCTGCACCGGTTGCTCGCGCAGCAGCTCCTGTGACAGCGAAAACACCCCGAACAGTTGCCCGTCCAGATCGTTCCGGTCGGTAATGACGACGATGGTCGGATTCTCCATCGCCGCTTCGCGCATCACCCGCGCAGCAAAGCAGGTCATGGTGATGCTCTTGCCAGATCCCTGGGTATGCCAGACGACCCCACCCTTTTGGTTGCCGCCGGGGCGGGATGCGGCGATCACCTGCTCTATAGCTGAACGGACCGCATGGAACTGGTGATAGCCGGCGATCTTCTTCACCAGGGTGCCGTCATCCTCAAACAAGACAAAGAAGCGCAGAAAATCCAGCAGAAAGGCCGGAGCCAGTACACCACGTATCAGCGTCTCCAGCTCGTTGAACTGTCCCAGCGGATCAAGCGTCAGGCCGTCGATGGTGCGCCAGGCCATGAAGCGTTCGACATTGGCGGAGAGCGAACCCAGGCGGGCCTCGGTGCCGTCGGAGATCACCAGCAGTTCGTTGTACTGGAAAATGTCCGGGATCTGCTCTTTGTAGGTCTGGATCTGGTCGTATGCCTTCCAGATGTCCGCCTTCTCGTCAGCCGGGTTCTTCAGCTCCAGCAGCACCAGCGGCAGGCCATTGACAAAAAGGATGATGTCCGGGCGGCGCGTATACTTTGCCCCTTTGACTGAAAACTGGTTCACCGCCAGCCACTCGTTGGCTGCCACATCGGCAAAGTCGATCAAGCGCACGAAGTCGCCGCGGGTCTCGCCATCCTTCTGATACTCGACCGGTACGCCATTGACCAGCAGTTGATGAAAGGAGCGATTGGCAGCCAGCAGCACCGGCGTATCCGGGTTCAGCACCTGCTGCAGGGCGTCCTCCCGCGCCACGGTCGGCACCAACGGGTTCAGCCGGTTGATCGCCTCGCGCAGTCGGCCCACCAGCAGCACCTGGCTGTAGTTGCTTCGCTCTGGCGCGGTGCCGTCCGGCGCAATGTCCAGACCGTAACGGTGGCTGTAGCCGGCATCGGCCAGCCAGCTTAGGGTTTCCTGTTCGAGTTGGTCTTCAGTCATATGTTCTCCGACGGCTTTGTTGCTGCAAAAGCACTATACAGTGGCAAAAAGGTGATTTTCTGCTCCGGAAGATCAGAATAGGGCTGGTCGGAAAAGACCAACGCCTTACCGCACTCCGGGAATGAAGCCAGAAAAAGATGCAGACTTTTTAAACTGCCGCTGGCGCCGCTTTTAACTTCGATCGGATGAATAATCCCGTTCATGACAGCCAGATAATCAACCTCGGCGGAACTGCTTTTTGCCTGCCTATCCCAGTAATAGAGGCTTCCCTGCTGTGATACCAGCATCTCCTGTCCAACAAACTGTTCAGCCATGGCACCGCGATAAATGGCAAGCAAATCCGCTCTGGCATATTCAATATCGTCCGGCATACCGGATAGGTAACGCATCAGGCCCAGATCCAGCATCAGCGCCTTGAATGCCTTGACTGATGCACTTGCTCCCAAAGGCAGGCCAGTGGGATTAACCGAGGTTATCCTGCGGGCAACCTGCGCCAGACAGAGCGCTTCAAAAGCTTTCTTCAGTGTCGGGTTGCCGTACCCCTCGCCCAGTCGTGCGTATTTGATCTGTTGCCCGACACTTTGCGCCAGTGAGGTAAAGACTGAATCGAGACAATAACGGTCAACCTGAGGGGTGTATTTAGCAAAATCCATTCGATATGATTCCGCAATTTCCCCCTGCACCTCGAAGGCATCCCGCAGCGAACCGTTTTCT
Organism: uncultured delta proteobacterium; assembly: GCA_963787125.1. Classification (GTDB taxonomy): domain Bacteria; phylum Desulfobacterota; class Desulfuromonadia; order Geobacterales; family DSM-12255; genus VEOV01. Next base: position 481,936 of record CAWBBV010000001.1, on the reverse strand, counting down.
TTGAATGCATTGACAGCCGCCGGCATTCCACCGATGAAAAAATAACGTTTCAGTTCTTCACGGAGAAGCTCATGCACAACGGGTGATATGTCAGCGGGGTTACCTAAAACAGCCGCAGCAGCTGGGGCGTTGCCGATCGCTTCGAGATATTCGGCGAAACAGAGTGGATAGAGATTGAGAAACTGAACCCTGCCAACAGGAAAGGAGGCGTCTTTAAGCGCAAATTCCAGAAGAGATCCGGCTGCCACGACATGCAGTTCCGGCATCTCCTCATAAAAATAGCGCAGGGCGGTTATGGCGCGGGGGCACGCCTGGATCTCATCAAAAAAGAGCAGGGTTTTTCCCGGCGTGATCTTCTGCCGCAGCAGCACCTCAAGGTCGGCGCAGATGCGCGCCGCGTTAAGATCGCCATCGAACAGCTTGCGCAGGGAGGGATTGCGTTCCAGATCAACCAACGCAACCGATTCAAAGCGGTTTTTACCAAACTCTTTCAGCGACCAGGTTTTGCCAACCTGCCGGGCACCCCGCAGAATCAGCGGTTTGCGCCGTGTGCTGGCCTGCCATTGCTGGAGTTGATTGTCAATGAATCTGCGCATTGTTCACCTTGAAGTATGTTTTGATTTAAAAATACAAGGTATATTTATAATTACAAAGTTAAAAACACAAGGTTATTTTGTTCATAAAAAGCAAATTCCCATTTTTGAACTACCGAGTATTCCTCGGCAGTTGCCATACGGTAACGTTTTTCGTAGGGGCGATCCCGGTGGGTCGCCCTGTTGCTGTAACCGACGATGAATGCGTTTATTGTAGGGGCGCGGTCTTAGACCCGCCCGCCTTTGACGTTGGGTTTTCCATTAATGGCATCTTGTCGGCCATTGCACCGGGGCGGGTCACAGACCGCGCCCCTACAAAATCAAACCTCCTCAATCAGTGCCTCGGCATCCGGCAAGCGCAACTGGCCTGAGATCAGGCGGGGGAGAAGGGTGTCGCGGAGGGTGGAGAGGGTTTGGGCTTGATCTCGATTAGCTTTAGCTCGCTGATGCAGTTTGATAGCAATTTCTTCATACGCATCAATGCACTTGGAGAAAGGAATAAGATATTTCAAATTATGAACATGGTTTCTGTTCAGAGTTGGTACCGCAGATCCAGCGTTAAAAGAGGCAAAATCAAGAAGCCTCAGTAATTCGTAAGCATAGCAAGGTGTAGCGGCACGGAAATCCTTGATCCATAGTGCAGTATTTAATGGCCAATAATCATCAAGCTCAAGAAACACACGACCCAAAACGCCTGAGCGACCAGTAATTACACCAGGTGCTTTAGCCATTGTGACGTTATGAGTGCCGCTTGGACCACTTGCTGCAATGATTGGATATTTACCAGGAACTCTATCCGAAGTTGGCAGATCAAATCCACGCTGTAAAACTAGTAAATCAATCAAGGCACCAATCTTCCACCCCTTCGGCACTAACCCCAGTTCCGATTCCTCGAAGCAGTCGGGAAAGAGTGCGGCGGTGTCGGCGTCCATCCCTTCCGGTTCGCGGCCTTCCTGTTTGGCGCGGACGGGGTCGAAGTCCACGAACCACGTTTTGAACAGGGCTTGGGCGATGGCTTCGAGGGTGGTGTTGGTTTCGCGAAGGAGGGCGATGCGGTCGTCGAGGGCAGTCAATATTGAGACGATCTGTTTTTGTTCGTTCGGATGAGGAACTTTTACGGAAGTTGAATAGAGGTTGTTTCGGTTGAGTGACGGCTGCGCGCTACCGGAATTGTAACTAGAAAAATCAAACGCCTTCATGAAATAGAAAACAAATTTAGGATCATTCCCCTTGAAGTCGGTGACATACAAAGCTGTATTCAGTGGCCAGTAGTCAATACCAGAATATGCTGCGACTCCAAAAGACGCCCCGCTACGTCCAATGGTCACTCCAGGACCTTTTGTTTTGGCAGAATCATGGTATCCGGTGATCCCAAACGACCCTAATATGGGAACAGTGCCTTTTCGCCTATCTTGATCTGGGAGATCGTGACCACGCTGGATTGAGACAAAGTCACCAAACGTAAGGTTTTGCCACTCAGAACTCATACCCCAGCCCTCCCAACTTCTGCCGGATCAACCACCGGGACCAGCACCTCCCAATGCCCAGACTTTCTGCCGCCCACTCGCTGTAACAGCCCATCTTTTTGCAGTCTGCGCAGGTGGTAGTTCACGCCATCTTCCGTCAGACCAAGCAGCTCTGCCAGTTCGGATATGGTGGTCTGAGGCTGTAGGCGCACACGTTCCAGCAAAACAGCACTCTTTCCTGCAGTCTTTCCTGTAGTTTTTTTCTTTCCTGTAGTCTTTCCTGTAGTGTCGATAACTTCTTGGGTAGTTTCTTGGTTAGTATCCTCAAGAAAAGACGGCCTTTCAAAGCTGGCGATAAACAGCCCGGCTATCTGACGGAACTGGACGTTGGGTGCATTCTCCAGAATCAGCGGCATGCCGCGCCCCCACCCTTCAACCATGTGGATACGACGGAAAAGGTCAGCAATCAGCGGATTACGGCGCCGAGAGACGTTACCACCGCGCATCTCTTCCATGGTCAGACCATCATACAGCCCACCGGGACTGCGAATCTCAACCCGGTTTTTGAATACGGCAATCTGGATGTAATCCGGGTCGCGGTAATCGCGGTGACAAAAAGCGTTGATGATTGCCTCACGCAGGGCATCCATGGAGATTTCCGGGACATCTACACGATAGAGTCCGTCCAGCCTCATGCCGATGTGAATGTTCTTTAGGATGTATTTTTGCGCTTCCTCCACCAGTTCCAGAATGTCGCCGTCGAAATCGTGGCGGTCGATAATGGTGGCGCTATCGGTTGTGGCGAACACGGCACAACGCAGTTGCAACGGGGGCTGGCTGGCAAAGAACAGCTTGACGGCATTGAGCAGTTGGCCCTTCTTGCGTAATGCCAGTTTATCCAGAGTGTTTTCCGGACTGTCCCACGTCAATTCGGCCTTTTCGACAAAACGTCTTAATTTTCCAATATCAAGTGTTTCGAGTGAAATTGTTCCCGGTTCGCAGTGTTGATTATCCCAACGTAGCGCTTCCTTGTTCTTGTGGAGGATGAGATTTTCCAGTTCACGAGCACTCAGTTGGCGGTCTTCATCCGCCACCCGCATGTAGGAGCGGCCATAGACGAAATAGGGCGCATCCTGTCCGGCAAAAGTGATGCGCAGGCAGGTTTTGTGGTTGCGTGATGCAATCTCAACGCGTGGGTAAATACGCGGTTCGACATGTGCGCCGATGGTTTGTGAAACATCACGCAGGGTCTTTTCGTTTGCTTCCAGGCCAACTATACGCCCGTCATGGGCAACCCCAAACCAGAGCTCGCCACCGCCATGCTTGTTGAGAATGGCGACCATCGAAACCAAACCTTGCTTCAACTCTCCCAGGCTTTTCTTGAGTTCGATGGTTTCGCTTTCGCGCAATTTATCCTCCAGTTCAGAACTCATACCCCAACCCTCCCAGCTTCTGCCGGATCAGCCTGTCCAGTTCCGCCCCCCTGGCCATCTGCTCACCCAGCACTCCCGTCAGCCGCTGCATCTTCTCTGCAAATGCTTCATCGTCATCCTCCACCGCTTCCGCGCCGACATAGCGCCCCGGCGTCAGCACATGACCATGTTCGGCGATCTCGGCAAGCGTGACACTGCGGCAGAAACCAGCCACATCGGCATACTCTGCTATTGTTTCCCCATCACCACGCCAGGCATGCACGGTGTCGGCAATGCGCTGAATATCGGCGTCGGTAAACTCGATCTGCACCCGGCTGATCATGGTGCCAAGCTTGCGGGCGTCGATGAACAGCACCTCACCCTGACGCCTGCTCTTCTGTTTGACCAGAAACCAGAGGCAGGCGGGGATCTGGGTGTTAAAGAACAGTTGGCCCGGCATGGCCACCATGACTTCCACCTTGTCAGCCTCGACCATGGCCCGGCGGATGTCACCCTCAGAGTTTTGGCTGGAGGACATGGAGCCGTTGGCCAGCACGATACCGCCTCTCCCCGCAGGTTTTAAGTGATAGAGGATATGTTGCAGCCAGGCGTAGTTGGCGTTGCCTTGCGGAGGCGTACCATACACCCAGCGCGGGTCGCCTTCCAGGCTGGCGTGCCACCAGTCGGAGATATTGAAAGGGGGGTTTGCCAGCACGAAGTCAGCACGTAGGTCAGGGTGTTGGTTGCGGACAAAGGTGTCGGCAGGTTCTTTGCCCAGGTTGAAGTCGATGCCCCGAATGGCCAGGTTCATCGCCGCCAGTCGCCAGGTGGTAGGGTTGGATTCCTGACCGTAGATGGAAACATCACCGATCTTGCCGCCGTGCGCTTCGATGAACTTTTCAGATTGAACAAACATCCCGCCCGAGCCGCAGCAGGGGTCATAGACCTGGCCTTGATGTGGAGCGAGTATCGCCACCAGCGTCTTAACAATACTGGCGGGAGTGTAGAACTGTCCGCCCCGCTTGCCTTCTGCACTGGCGAACTGGCCGAGGAAATATTCATACACCTGGCCGAGCAGGTCGCGGGCACTCTGCCCGGTGGTGCCAAAGCCGATGGTGGAGACCATATCCACTAACTCCCCCAGCTTGCCATCCGGGAGCTGCACGCGTGCATAACGTTTGTCGAGGATACCTTTCAGCTTGGGGTTTTCGGTCTCGATCAGGGTCAGGGCATCATCAATGCGCTTGCCAATGTCCGGCTGCTTGGCCTGTGCCCGCAGGTTTTCCCAACGCGCCGCTTCCGGCACCCAAAAGACGTTGACCTCCCGGTAGTAGTCCCGGTCTTCAAGCTCTGAAACCAATCCAGCAGAGTCTGCGTCCTGAATGTAATACTCGTCTTCAGGATCGGCAAAGCGCTCCGTCAGCTCGTTGCTGCGGGTCTGGAAGGTGTCGGAGATGAATTTGAGGAAAATCAGACCAAGCACGACATGCTTGTATTCGGCAGCGTCCATGTTGGCCCGCAGCTTGTCGGCGGTGGCCCAGAGAGTTTTTTTGATATCTTCGATCATGGGTTAGTATCCATGTTGGCAGGTGGATTTTCTTAATTTTAAGGGCAGGTATGAACCAAAAAAAGCCATTGATAAGTCAATGGCTTTTTGGTCTTTACCGGACGTTACCGGTTTTTAAACTGGCGGAGAGGTAGGGATTCGAACCCTAGGTACGTTGCCGTACACCTGATTTCGAGTCAGGCACCATCGACCACTCGGACACCTCTCCGTGTCAATTTGTACGAGCCATCCTTATAACCTATTCTTTTCATAAATTCAACGCAGGTTTTCAAACTTTCACTCAGTTCCAGTGGGAAAACAGTTCCACACTATCCTCGCTAAAAATTAAAAATACTTGCACTTTTAATATAATGGGAATATTTTTTGTACATGTTCACGGGCAATTCTCAGCATTTCATTTTCCGCAACAGTTCAGTCGGCCGCAAAAGCACTCTACTTCTCCTTGCAATACTCACTATCAGCCTTATTTTTATGGGAATCCGCCTCCAGTGGGGAATCGGAATATCCTCCGGAAAAATCAAGCCCCGCCCTAAAGCAGTCACTCAGAATCAGATCAAAACCTGTAAACAGATCCTCAAGTCTTTTTCAGCCGACCCGGTTCTGCCGGAATCCATACTTGCCTCCAGAACAGATCAAAGCACTGTCAGACCTCACTTCCACGCCATTCATGTTGATTCCTCTTCACCGCTTCTGACCAAACTTTCCCGCGCGCCACCACAGCCTTCTTGTTGACAACTGCCTGAATTACCCCCAGCACTCGCTGAATACACCGTCAAATTACTGATGACTGCCGAGGTGCAGACATGACAGCTTTATCAATTGTTATTCCGGTATATAACGCTGAACAGACCATTGAACCTCTTTGCAATGAACTTTTAGGCCTGTATGCAAGTTGCTATCGTCTGGAGATTGTGCTCGTAAATGATAACAGTCGTGATAACACGGACATTATCTGTCGAAGGCTCCATGACCTGCATGGCGAAACCATTACCTATATAAAGCTTGCCCGCAACTTCAGTGAGCATAATGCCGTAATGGCCGGTCTTAACTGCGCCCGGGGAGACTTGTGCGTTATTATGGATGACGATTTTCAGAATCCTCCCGAAGAGGTTGCAAGTCTGGTATGCGAAATTGAAAAGGGCTTCGACGTTGTTTATACGAAATACCTCGAAAAGAATGATGGCCTGTTCAGAAACATGGGCAGTCTCTTTAATGACAGGATGGCGAATCTGATCCTGCACAAACCAGCTGGTCTTTATCTTTCCAGCTTCAAGATTATGAACCGCTTTCTGGTTAGCGAAGTCATCAAATATTCCGGACCTGACCCCTATATTGACGCCATCATCTTACGCAGCACCGCCAATATCGGCAGCGTAGAGGTGCGCCATGACAAACGCCGACACGGACGCTCGGGATATTCTTTCGGGAAGCTCGTCTCTCTCTGGGGCAACATGATTCTCAGCTACTCCCTCATCCCGTTGAGAATTCTCGGCTTTGTCGGCATGATAATGACCCTCGTCGGCATATACGTTGCCGGATTTGCCCTGTTTGACCAGTTCATGCCAAGCCGGGTCGATCCTACTGAAATAGAGACCCTTACAGCCGTTACAACTTTTTTCCGTGGGATACAGATGCTGGCAGTCAGTGTTGTCGGTGAATATGTCGGCAGAATTTACCTGTCGCTGAACAGGGATCCCCAGTTCGTAATCAGAGAAAAGTTTTTGGCGCGCAACGAGGCAGAGATTCAATCGCCTCTAAAGATCAGGAGTCTCTATAAATGTTGACTAAAAAAACATCTTCTCAGGTTTCCGGGAGCGATAATACTCGTAATCCCGGCAACCTGCCCAGCTGGCTCAGTCCGGAAGATTGCCGGGATATCAACCGCTCCCGAGATCTGAAAACCTCGCTTCATTCCGACAGACAGCTTGACAAATGGATCACTTCTCAGCTGCTGACCCCAAAGTTGAAGATACAGACTATCTCTCTCAATGAGATGCAGGGCTGGGGCGTCAGCCCGGAAACAGGGAATATCTGCCATGATACGGGCAGATTTTTCACTATTACCGGTGCAGTCATAAAGCACCGCTCAGACTCAGTTGAAATCGAGTGGGATCAGCCTATCATTGATCAGCCGGAAGTCGGCATACTGGGAATAGTGGCAAAAGAGATCCTTGGCGTACTCCACTTCTGCCTGCAAGCAAAAGAAGAGCCTGGCAACATCAATTCTGTGCAGCTTTCGCCAACACTGCAGGCAACTTACAGCAATTATACCCAAGTGCATGGCGGCACCCCGCCGAAGTTTGTTGAATATTTTATTGATCCGGCCAAAGGGCGGATCATCTATGCAAAGCTCCAGACTGAAGACGGCGGGAGATTCCTCTACAAGTCAAACCGGAATATGATTGTAAAAGTTGCTGAATCTGAATTAACGCAGTTGCCGGACAACTTCATCTGGATGACGTTAAGGCAGATCGGCCAGCTGATAAAGCGCGACAATCTGCTCCACGCCTGCACCAGAAGTATCCTTTCGGCACTGGTTTTCAGTGACAGCGTCATCTCTCCCAAAGCGTCAAGCCGCCGCCAAGATGCTGCAGACAGCCCAGACGGCAGCGCTCTGGCGGCAAAAGTCCAGTGGCTGGACGACCGGAAAGCAGTCAATCATTTCTGGGTAAAAAGAACTCCGCTAAACAGCCTCAAAGAGTGGGGAATGGATCGTGACGGCTCTTTTTCCCATGAGCATGGCCGGTTTTTCCGGGTTATCGGCCTGGATGTAACAACAACCGAACGGGAAGTTGCCGTCTGGAATCAGCCGATCCTTGACAATCCCGGGGTTGGAATCATCGGGCTGCTGACCAAAGTCAGCGGCAATGAGCGCTTCTTCCTGATGCAGGCAAAAGCAGAGTTCGGTAACAGGGGGTTGGTCCAACTCGGACCAACGGTGCAGTTCACTCCGAATAACTACATCGGCAACGAAAGGCTCCGGAAACCTTTTCTTTTTGAAGAATTTTACAAACCGGGACGCTTTCCGCTTCTGCTGCAGAGTATCCAGAGCGAAGAGGGGGCCAGATTTTACAATGAAGTTCACAGCCATCGGATTCTAAATCTACCTGCAACTGAAGAGCTGCCAATTCCTGCTGACTTTTGCTGGCTATCGCAATCTGAGCTTAACTTCTTCATCAATATGGGCGAGAGCGTCAATTCCTGCGCCAGAAGCGTTTTCGCCACGATGCTCAGCAACGGTGCCGGATAATGAGCTACGGCACCGCTCCACTTCAGGATGACACCGACACAGTTTATTCTGCAACATGCCTAGAAATGATCCCCACCCCTGAATCGTGCCCGCAGAAAAACACCCGCTCAGCTACGTCCGCCGGCAACAAAGATCTCTACACCATTATGGCGCTGATTCTGGCAGCTTTGGGCGTTCGCCTCTACTCACTACAATTTTTTCATGTTATTGCAACGGACGGCACAAGCTACGCCCTTACGGCCCGTGCTTTGGCAGGGGGTGATTTTCACGGCATCGGCACCTACGGGCTCTATCCGGTACTTATTGCTGTGACAAATTTGTTCATCAGTGATCTTGAAACCGCGGGGAGAATCACTTCAATTATTACGGGTTCACTGCTGGTCGTGCCGCTCTACCTTTTGGGGAAAGCCGTTTTTTCAAGAAAAGTTGCCATTGCCGCGGCACTTTTAAGCGTAGTCTGGCCTTGCCTGGTTAACTCTTCCTGCGAGGTGATCACCCAGTCAACCCATACAACTCTTCAGCTTACAGCAGTTTTGCTCCTCTGGCGGGCGTTTACAAAACCTTCGCTGCTGAACGGCACCCTTGCCGGGTTTTTCATGGGGCTGACATTCCTCACCCGCCCGGAAGGGATTGCTCTTTTTGTCGTCATGCCTCTGGCACTGGGCGTCTACCACTATCGCCACCTCCGGAGTCAGTTGGGTCTTATCGCCGCCTACTGCGGCGGTTTTCTCCTGCTCTTCAGTGTCAACCTGTTGCTGGTGCATCATATTTCCGGTCATTGGCAACTCTCCGCCAAAACTGACAGTGCTCTTAATGATGCCCTCAGTTACTACCTCAACATCACCGATATGAGCTATGTTCCCGGCTTCAAACCAAAAGGTTACCTGGATATTTTACGGGATCACCCGGCGTTCATCTGGGTAAACTCGCTAAAAAACCTCAAAGCGACGTGGAGCACTCTGCTGCCACCCGGACTCTGGCTACTTTTTACTATCGGGGTTTTTTCCGGAGGGTTTGACCGGGATAAAAACACCATCCGGCTCTTTCTGCTCTCAAGCTTTACCCCGATTGGGGTACTGATCACTTTTTACTATATAAACAGTGGTTATGTTGAAGCGTATATGCCGATCATGTTTCTCTTTGCCGCAGCCGGATTCACAACTATAGAAGAAAAGCTTAAAATTAAATCTGCCGCCGTCTTGTCAGCAGCACAGCAGCAACTGCTCCGGCGCACGCCACTCCTGCTTGTAGCTGTACTTATTTATGCAACAACTGTTTTCGTCCCCCAGATACACGCGGATATCTCCGACGCAGAGTACATCCCGGAGTCGGATAACTATCGCCGGGCCGAAAAACATATCGGGCTGCTGTTGAAAGAGTCCCTGCCGCCGGGAAAGATAATGACCCGCTGGGCCAGAATTGCATTTTACGCCGAACGGGACTATGTGAATATCCCTGCGGAAACAGAACTTGCCGGGGTAATTCAACTGGCACGGGAAAACGGCGTGCGCTTCTTTATTGCCGATGGGGTTCTTTACAGTAATCGACCGAAACTGGGAACAGAGATTTTTGACCCGCTTGTGGGTCTAAACCAGCCACCCGGCAGATTTTTCAATACAGATCCCAATTACCGGGTGCAGGGATTACGGCCATTTTTGCTGTACACCGACCCAAAGAGTATCGGAGTAGTGGTTTATGAGCTTGAGCCGCAGCCGAGCTGAGCGGAGCACGCCGCTTGAAAGTGGTGATTTGCTGCGGGTAGGTGTTCTCGGCTGCTCGGATATTGCTCGACGTAAATTCATCCCGGCGCTCCGCCACTGCGCCGCTGCCTCGCTGGCAGCTGTTGCGGGCAGGGACGCGGCCAGAACAGCCGCTTACGCCCATGCTCATTCCTGCCGTGCTATGACCGCTACCGAGCTGTTGGCTTCAGCCGACATCGATCTTGTGTATCTCTCTTTGCCGAATCATCTCCATGAAGAGTGGTCGCTGAATGCTCTTAAGGCGGGCAAGCATCTCATTTGCGAAAAGCCACTCGCCACTTCACTGACTTCAGCAGAGAAGATTCTTGCCTGCGCCACAAGCAACAACCGGCTTATCTACGAAAACCAGATGTTCCTGTTTCATCCGCAGCACGCTGTTGTCAAATCAATGCTGGCGGCGGGGACAATCGGCACGATTAAGGAGTTGCGCAGTTTTTTCGGCTTTCCCTTCCCGAAAACGGACAGTTTCAGGCTCGACCCGCGCCAGGGAGGCGGCGCCTTTCTTGATCTGGCCCGCTACCCGCTCGGCATTGCGAATTATCTGCTCAGCGCCGAGCCACAGAATTTCTCTGGGCACTCAACCTGGCTGGGTACACTTAACAGCGGCGTCACCGGTACGGCCATAACCGCCGGCAATGAACTATTCACCTTCTCCATCGCTTTTGGTCGGAGCTACGAAGCACGCTATGAAGTCATCGGTGAAACCGGCAGCATCCGGCTTGAACGGGCCTATACCACGCCGGAAGACTACACAAACAGCATATTTCTCAGCAGCGCTGATACCGTAACCGAAACTGTCATCCCTGCTGCCGATCACTTCAGACTCATGCTTGAAAACATCTGTCTCCTTATCCGGACCGGCAGCGACTTCTCACATCTCAACAGGCAGGCGGCAACAATGGCCAGACTGGCAGACAACATGGCACAAGGCTGCATGGAGAATAAATATGCCTCACAATAAAACCCGTCACCAGGCAGCTGACCCGATTAAATACTGGGACTACCTGCCGGACTATGTCCGCAATCGCGACGAAATTCTACGGATAACCGATGAAGTTTTTTCGTCAGGGCGCCTGATCCTCGGCAGCAGGGTCGACAGTTTTGAAAAAAACTTCGCCAACTACTGCGGCGCGGGATTCGGGATCGGGGTCAACTCCTGTACAGATGCTCTTTTCCTGGCGCTGAAAGCTCTCGATATAGGGGCGGGAGATGAAGTCATCACGGTTGCCAATACTGCCGTACCGACGGTTGCCGCCATCAGGGCGACCGGCGCCAGACCGGTGTTCGCTGATGTCGAAGCAGACACATATTTGATGGATACCGATGTTATCGAGTCATTGCTGACTGAGAGGACACGCTGCCTGCTGCCGGTACACCTTTGCGGGCAGGCAGCGTCCATGGCGCCAATCAACCGCCTCGCCGCCCAGCACGGTCTGGCGGTTGTGGAAGACTGCGCTCAGGCAGCAGGGGCGAGCTATCAGGGCCAGAGAGTCGGCAGTCTCGGCAATATCGGCGCGTTCTCTTTCTATCCAACCAAGATTCTCGGCACGTTCGGCGACGCCGGGATGCTGACGACTTCTTCGACAGCGCTTGCCGAGCGCCTCAAACGGCTCCGCTTTTACGGGATGCAGGGGGAGTATTACGCCGAAGAGGAGGGGTACAACTCAAGGCTTGACGAGCTCCATGCCGCCCTCCTTGATTTTATGCTGCCAAAAGTTGAGGAAGAGGTCAGGAAAAGACAGGGCATAGCCAGGCAATATAACCGGCAACTGGCAACTGTCGGTGATCTCGTACTGCCGGTCACCCGTCCGGACAGAGATCACCGCTTTTATCTCTACACCCTCAGAACCGGCTACCGTGATGAGCTGAAAAGATATCTGGGCGAGTACGGCATTGAAACAAGGATCAACTATCCCCATCCGGTTCACCTGATGCGGGGCTACGCTTTTCTCGGCTACCAAGCGGGGAGTCTGCCGGTAACCGAGCAACTTGCCGGTGAAATTCTTTCTTTGCCGATGTACGGCGCGCTCCCTCCGGAACATCTGGAAAGAGTCATTGCGGTGATCAGAAGTTTTTTTGATGGGCAAAGAACGCCATGAATCCGCGTGAATACGGGCAGATGTTCGCGGTGGAAGACTTTCACTGGTGGTATGTTGCCCTGCATGAACTGATTTTGGCTGCAATCCCAACGAGAACCGCAAAGGGAGAAGCGTTACAAATCCTTGACGCCGGTTGCGGTACCGGTAGGCTCTGCCAACTCCTTCAAGATCATGGAGCGGTTTCCGGCTGCGACATCTCGGCGCAGGCTCTTGAACTTTGCCGCAAACGGGGCTTAAAAGGGCTGTTCCAGGCTGACCTCAACACGGTTTCGCTGCACTCAGCCCACTACGATGTCATCACTTCCATCGACACCCTTTATCATCTGGCCATCACTGATGATAAAGCCGTGCTGAAAAAATTCCTGAACGCGCTTAAGCCTGGCGGCGTGCTGATCCTGAACCTGGTAGCCCATGAATTCCTTCGCAGCACCCATGACTTAGCTGTTCATACCAGAAAGCGCTACACCCGCAGGGAGGTTGTTGCGCTCCTTGAGAGTTGCGGCTTCAAGGTCAGGGTTGCCAGTTACAGAATCAGCTTTCTTTTCGGACCGATTGCCGCTTTCAGATTGGTGAAAAAAACGCTGAACTTTGCGTCCGATCCGCACTCCGTGACTTCAGATGTGACTTCACCCCAGCCGCTCGTAAACCGGCTGCTGCTCTGGGCTGCCAGACAGGAGAACCGGCTGGTGCTCAAGTCAGCAGTCCCCTTCGGCACTTCAGTGTTTGCAGTGGCGGAGAGACCGGTGAGTAGTTAAATCCTACCTCCGCACAAAGATCTCTTTGGCCATGGCCGTATCAATGGCAAACTCCGAATAACCGACCCGGAAAATGTATGACGGAAATGACTGCATCAGGACGATGCGGTTACCCGGCAGCACCCCCATGGCCATCAGCTTCTGCATCTTCTTGTTATCCTCGGTAAGAATGTAGGCGATCTCCCCTTCTTCCCCTGACTTCAGCTCCGTCAGCGGAACTACGCCGAGATCACCGCTACTGCGGGCTTCATCGCAGCAGTCACCGGGCGGGATTCTTTTACCGTGCGGACAGGTTGTGGGATGATTGAGCATCGTACAGACCTTGTTATCGACCCCTTCGTTGAGGAGGTGCTCGAACTGGCAGGCCTTGATTTCAGCGCTGTCGCCACGGATGTTAAGGACGTCCATCATCAGCCGCTCCGCCAGGCGATGACGACGGATCGTCTTCTCCCCCTCTTGCCGTCCATCCGGGCGGAAATGCAGCCTTTCACCCTTGAGCTCTATAAATGCATGGCCGACAAGCTCTTTGAGCGCCGGATCAGCTGCTGTTAATCCAAGTGAGTCGATATCGGCAAAACCGCGCCCCTCTTCTTCTATCGCAATCCACATTGATTCAAGTATCTCTTCTGCATGGTCGGTCAGCTTCATTCCTTCCCCCCTTTAACGTGCAAATTCTTTCCAAAGAGCGTTCTTAGTTTTTTGACAACCGCCGGCTCCAGCGGGTTTTTGTAGTTACAGCGCGGGCAATGAACATTGTGACAGCCGCCGGGACAGTTGCCGCACCCCTTGCTGCCCGCCTCTTCAGCAAACTCATGACCGCAGTAGCTGCAGATCATGACAACAGGCCACTTACCAGCAGAAATTTATTGAGCAGGTAACCGCTGCCAAAGGCAAGCCCACTGATAAAGATACCGATGGCACCCGCTACTTTCCAGCCCCGCTCTTTCTTCATTATCAGGAACTGGGCAACACAGGGGACGAACAGAGTCAGGGTAACAGCCGCGACTGTCAACTGACGGGCATCAAGTCCCCCTTTGGTCTGCAGGTCATAAAGTCCGGCAGCACCGTAATCACGGCGGAAGAAACCAAAGATAAAAGCAACAGCTACCTCTTTTGGCAGCCCCAAAGCCGCCATCAGCGGGCTCAGGCCGTTGACCGCCTTTTCAAAGAAGTGCGTCAGCTTCCCGATCCAGAGGAGCACGGAAGCAAAGATAAAGAGCGGCAGTATCTCCAGAAAATACCACTGCATCCTGGTATACGTCTTGGTGAGAATGTTGGAAAGCTGCGGTATTCTCATCGGTGGCAGCTCCATGTAGAACATCGGCGTTTCACCCGGCATCAGCTTTGCAGTGAGGAAGCCGACCACAAGGAAAATCAGCAGCAGACAGACGCTCCAGACAAGCAGGGCTCCCGGCGCCCGGGAAAGCAGCGCCAGGATGACACCGAGCTGGGCGGAACAAGGGATGGCCAGAGCCAGGAGCAGTGTAGCTATAATCCGCTCCCGAACCGTTTCAAGAGTTCGTGTCACCATGGTCGCCATGGTGGAGCAGCCAAAACCGAGCACCATGGGAATGACCGCCCGACCGGTGAGCCCGATTTTTTTGAAGATCCTGTCAACCAGAAGTGCCAGTCGCGGGAAATAGCCACTATCTTCCAAAATGGAAAAAAAGAGGAAAAATGTCGCGACGATCGGCAAAATAATGCCGACGGCGTAGCGCAGGCCTAAAGTAATAATCCCGTATTCACCAACGAAAAGTTCCTGAATTATCTCCCACGGCACAACTGCTTTTACAGCTTTTATTGCCCATGGGCTGAAATTCTCCTCGAACAGCTTTTTCTCCAGTAGATCAACAAGAGTGCCTGCACCGAAATCACCGACAAATTTGTATAGTCCAAAATAGAGCACAATCAACAGCAAAGGAACTCCTGTCAAAGGGCGGACAGAAAGGGTTGAAAGCCTTTCAGCCAGAGTCACGCGCCGCCTGTCAGGGAGCGTCAGCACCCCGGCGGTGAGCGCTTGCACCAGCGCTTTTCGCTCCAGAGAGAGATCCATATGAAAAGACTCACGGCGCTCAAATCTTTTCGCTTTTACCTTCTCGCTGACAGCTCCAGCCCCTGCTCCTTCGTTTTTACCCACCAGTTCTGCGACTTCATCATCCCTTTGCAGCAACAACAGCGCCAAAGCCTTGTTGGAAAGGCGATAGCTGCCGGTCAACGCGGAGGCAATTTCATCTATATCGTTTTCAAGCCGCCGGGAATAGATGAAGGCGGTGCGCGGCTTGCCCGTCGAGGCGATGATCGCTTGCCGAATCTCCGGCACACCCCTTTTTTTGGCAGTAGCAGCGCCGATTACTGGTATTCCCAGCTTATCCTGAAGCATGGGGATATCGATCCCGATTCCCAGCCTCTCAGCCTCATCCATAATGTTGACGACCAGGAGAACCGGCAGACCGGCTTCAATCAACTGCAGCGTCATGGTCAACATTCGCTCAAGATTTCTGGCATCAAGAACATGGATAATCAGGTCCGGGGACTCGTTAAGCAGTATCTCCCTGGCAACCCGTTCCTCCTCGGTAATCGGCAGCAGGGCATACATTCCGGGTGTATCGATGATTTCGCACTGCACCCCGTCAATAGTCGCAAAGCCGCGTGAAACTTCGACTGAGGTGCCGGGATAGTTGGAGACGGTTACGTAGGCACCGGTAAGAGCGTTAAAAAGGACACTCTTGCCGACATTGGGATTTCCCACCAGGGCAACCCTGCGCACGTTATGTCTTTCACCCTGTGGACTTACTTTCGATTCACTGCTCATGGAAAATGATCTCCTGATCCTGATCAACAGGATAACTGCTAACTTGCTAAAACAACATTACTGCTTTTGATATTCATTATCATCCGTACAGTAAAAAAAATCAGCTATGACATTTTGCGCAGAAACCGTAAAGCTCAAGTTTGTGGTTCAAAATGGTGAAACCGTGCTGACTGGCAACCTGGCTCTGAAGCTTCTCTATTGTTTCATTCTCGAATTCTACAATAGCTCCGCAAGCAGTGCAGACGAGATGGTCATGATGTTCTCCGGCATGCAGATGTTCATAACGTGTCTGGCCGTCGCCAAACTGGATCTCCCTGGCAATGCCGGATTCGGCAAACAGTTTTAATGTCCGGTAGACAGTGGCAAACCCGATTCCCGGATGGTTCTCTTTAAGCTTGAGGTAGAGTTCTTCTGTGGTAAGGTGCTGGTGGGTAGAGAGAAAACAGTCAAGAATGATCTCCCGCTGTCTGGTTGACTTAAGACCCTTTGCGGCTGCAAAGTTAAGAAATGTCTGTTTTTTTGAAAGCTTCATCGATCCACCTGTTGATAATGATAATCAATATACGAAT
The DNA here is from genome assembly GCA_963787125.1 of uncultured delta proteobacterium. GTDB lineage: Bacteria > Desulfobacterota > Desulfuromonadia > Geobacterales > DSM-12255 > VEOV01. The sequence goes on along the minus strand of CAWBBV010000001.1, from coordinate 465,653 downwards.
CTGCTGCGACGCTGTCAACAAAAGTTTTACTCAACAGCATTTCATAACGTCCCGTAAAACCGTGTTGACACAGTTGCGGAGAGTGTGTTATGTAGTTTGAGTTTTATTCCTTACTAAAAGCAGCTTTTATAGGCCAACATGGCAAAAGGTGAGGAAAAGAGAGGGCTGTTGCTTACCCTGGGGACGCTCTCCACCATCGGAATATCGGTTGTCATCGCTATTGCAATCGGTGTTTATGTTGGCCTCCAGCTTGATAAATGGCTTGGCACGGCGCCATGGTTCTTCTTCATCTTTCTATTCTTCGGAATTGTGGCCGGTTTTAGAAATATCTACATAATGGCCGGCAAAGAAATAAGGCGGGATGACGATAATCAGGGTAGTTGACGGAGATATCCTCTCCATGGTTACGAGGTGGAGCTGGCTGATGCTGGCTGGGCTCACGATTATCAGCTCCCTGATCGGCTCGGTTAATTTCGGTCTGGGAGTAGCTGCCGGCGGGTTGATTGCTCTTGGCAACAATTTCTGGCTGCGCTCGATTCTTGAACGGATACTCATTCAGCAGCGCAGTGACGCCAGACAGTATGCAGTTATCCGTTATATACTGCGCCTTACGATTTCAGGAATCATCATAGTAGTCCTGTTGAAATTCGGCATCAACATCGCCGGGCTGCTTGTCGGACTTTCGACCCTTGTAATTACGATAACAACAGTTTCAGTTTTTCTGTCTCTGTCAGATAAAGGAGAACAATCACCATGATTCATCCCATACTCTTTCTACAGTTTTTCAGACAGCTCCTGGCGCCGCTCCATATCTCCGCTGCCGGAGCAGATGCAATTGCCTACACCTGGCTGATCATTGTCGTTCTGGCACTGCTCTCCGTAATAGCAACAAAAGCACTTACTGCCGTTCCCGGCGGGCTGCAGAACTTTATGGAAGTAGTTATCGGCGGCATCGAAAACATGGTCGTCGAAACAATGGGTGAGCATGGCCGGCCATTCTTCCCGCTGATTGCAACCCTTGCGATTTTTGTTCTTGTGTCAAACCTTATCGGCCTCGTTCCCGGGTTCTTCCCGCCGACCGCAAACATTAACACCACCGCAGCCTGTGCAGTCGTCGTTTTTGTCACCACTCACGTAGTCGGCGTCAAAGAGCACGGCTTCAAGTACATCAAGCACTTCATGGGCCCGATTCTCTGGCTTGCACCGATGATGTTCTTCATCGAGGTTATTGGTCACTTCAGCCGCGTTATCTCCCTTACCTTGCGGCTTTTCGGCAACATGAACGGTCACGAACTTGTTCTCATGATCTTCTTCGGCCTGGCCCCTTTCCTCGTACCGCTACCGATGATGATGATGGGGGTTCTGGTCTCCTTTATCCAGGCATTCGTCTTCATGCTGCTGGCGATGATTTACATTCAGGGCTCTCTTGAGCACGCGCATTAAAAGCCAGGCTACAATAAAGTATCGCGCCGCAATTACATAACTAACGCATTATTCCTATACAATTTAGGAAATATAAACCAAGCAACAAAGGAGAATAAAATGGGCTTTTTTACAATGTGTGTACTGGCAGCAGGCATCGGCATGGCACTCGGAACACTCGGCACCGGTATCGGTCAGGGTATGGCTGTAGCACGTGCAGTTGAAGGCGTTTCCCGTAATCCCGGCGCTTCTGGCAAGATCCTCACCACCATGATGATCGGTCTCGCCATGATCGAGTCTCTCGCAATCTACGCTCTCGTTGTCTGCCTCATCATCCTCTTCGCAAACCCTTACAAAGATATCGCGCTGAAGCTTGCTGAGACAGTTGCCAAGTAATTCCCGCTTTTATCGAAACAAAAAAAGAGGGCGCCATCAGGCGCCCTCTTTTTTGTGCCGTCCAACAGATAAGCTTTCATAACGGCAAGCTATATTACTGTTTACACGAAAACCCTGCCACAATTCCCTGACCTAAAATCCCCTTTAATCCTGCAACCCGACCCGGACAACCACATTAATGTTTACAGTCACGCTCACTAGTCAAATAATTATTGACAGCGACGCAGTAAATCAGTATTTTTAGCCGCAATAAAAACTGGTTTTATTCTTGGTGTCCATGGTGGTTCAATATCCTATGTCCGAATACAATATCGGCTCAAAAATAAAGAAACTCAGGCTGGCTAAAAAGCTCACTCTGCAAGCAGTTGCAAGAGAGACCGGTTTTTCACCGGCACTCATCTCCCAGATCGAGAATAATAATGTTTCGCCGCCAATCGCCACTCTCTCGAAGATTGCCAAATTCTTTGACGTAAAGATCGGAGTGTTCTTTACTGAGGATGAAGAGGAATGCCGCTACGAAGTTGTGCGCAGAAGCGAAAGAAAACAGATCCCAAGGGTTATCTCTCGTGCCGGCACGAGTCAGGGGTACTCATACGAGTCGCTCTCCTTTAGGAAGCAGAACAAGAAGATGGAACCGTTCCTCCTTTCGGTTACTGAAAGAGTTGCCGAAGAGAATACCTATAGTCATGACGGCGAGGAGTTTCTCTACGTGATGAAAGGGACTGCAGAGCTTTTGCTTGAAGACGAGCGGATTCTTCTGGAGGAAGAGGACTGCGTCTATTTTGATTCATCCCTGCGTCACCGCCTCCTTTCAAAGGATGGTAAAGAGGTCAGGGTTCTTGCGGTGGTAACCCGCTAATCAGTTATTCCCAACAAAGTCAGTAACAAATCCAACTTATGGAAGGGTGAAGAGATGTCAAAGGCAGCTATGAAACCACTACTGAAAAACCCGTTTGATCCACCCGAGAAGGTCGAGTTCACTATTCCTGGGGAGATATCCCGGACAACAGGCGGCTATGAAGAGGCGATGAAGGAAGGTTACGACCTTATCCAGCGCCCCATCAAATCAGTGAAGATTGACCAGATCGAAAAACAGCATTTCAAAAAGCGGATGACTGTCTGGGAACGCTTGGCGGTTCTCTCCGGCGAAGCTCCAAATGTTCTTTATCAGAACTGGGGCAAGAATCTTGACGGTGCCTCGCTGGTAACTGCGATTCTGAATATTGGCGGCCGTGATGTCGCTGTTTACGGGCATGACTTTACTGTCCGCGCCGGTTCTATTGATGCAACCAATGGCAGCAAACTCGCCAAGCTCTTCAACCTTGCCGCTGCCAAGGGTATTCCGGTCATTGGAATGAATGACTCTGCCGGGGCTTTTGTGCCTGCTGGTGTCGGCGGTCTTGACGGTTATGCCGAGGCATTCACCGCGCTGCGCAAGATGAGCGGCGTCGTTCCCTCCATCATGTGCATGTTCGGCTTCAATGCCGGTGGCGGCAGCTACCTCCCCCGCCAGGGAAGTTTTGTCATCCAGCCCAACGATACTTTCTTTGGTCTTACCGGACCAGGTGTCGTCAAGTCGGTACTCGGCGAGGATGTCACCCCTGAAGAACTCGGCGGTCCAAAAGTTCACGGCAAAACCGGCGTCGCTGACCTTACTGTTACCGATGAGGTTGCAGCGCTCCGGACTGCCGTCCGTCTGCTCTCCTACCTGCCCGACAACAACAGTGTCGCTCCACCTTTTCAGGAAACCAGCGATCCCCTTGACAGAAAGACCTGGGAGATAAACACCCTGCTGAAAAAGGCATTTAATTCGCCGACCGGGTTCAACACCCCGTTTGATGTCTCCATTGTCATTCAGCAGATCTGTGATCATGGTGACTACTTTGAGCTTCAGCCGGAACGTGCCAAAGAGGTTGTCACTGCTTTCGGTCGTCTTGGCGGCAACGTTGTAGGTTTTGTTGCCAACAACTCTGCAGTCTCTTCCGGGCAGATTGACTGTGACTCTGCCGTCAAAATTGCCCGTTTTGTCCGCTTCTGCAACATTTATAACATTCCGATCATCTTCATGGAAGACACGACCGGCTTTTTGCCGGGTCGTGAGCAGGAAGCACGCGGCATCGTTCAGGCTGGCCGTTCAATGCTCGACTCCATCGTCGACGTCCGTACGCCACGCATACTGCTGATCCTGCGCAACGCCTATGGCGGGGCTTACGCTTCCTACAATAACTATCCTACCGGTGCCGACCTTGTCCTTGCCCTGCCTACCACCCGCCTTGCTGTTATGGGGCCTGCAGGCAAGGAGTTTGTCTATAAGGACGAGGTTCGCAAAATGCGTTCTGCTGCCGCCGAGATGGTGAAGAAAGGGACGGAGGAGCGTATCGTTGCCGGTATGGACGGTGCTGCAGCCAAGAAAGATGCCGAGAAAGAAGCTGCCGAGTGGCTCAAAGGCCAGGAAGCGGCGCTTAACCTTCGCTATGAAAAAGAGCTTATGAACCCGAAGGAGGGCCTTGCCCTCGGTTCGATCTCGTCAATAGTTATGCCGACTGATCTGCGCAAAGTGCTCGGCGAAAACATGAACTTCTTCCTGCGTCACTACAAACCGGCCCCTATGGGCGGTCCGCAGAGGGAGTTTCACTAAAAGCAGGGTCAGTATTAAGCGGTCAGGGCTGAGCATAAACCTGGATTTTCTACTGACTCCTTCATACTGACTTCTGAATACTGTTTCAATAAATATACTTTTGGAGATAGAGACCAATGAATGACCTCTACATGAACAACCCGCTGATTCACCGTGATCGAAGGCTGGGCAAGTCCGACTCCGAGTGGGTTAGCTCCTTTGCCAGTGAGGATCTAAAACCGCTGATAGTCTGCCGCGGGCCGATAAGAAAGGAAGCGATGGATGTTTTTGAAGAGATGGGAATGAGTCACTTCGGCATTCTTCTCTCGGAAAAAGATTCCATAGTCTACGCAAACGCACTTGCTCCCGAGTTGCGTCAGCTTACTGATTCTAACCGTGTTCATCGCGTACCTGACTATACCGGCGCCAGCAAGGAAGAGAGGGTCGAGCGGATTAATCAGATCACCAAAATAGCCCATGATAACGGTTACGACTCAATTTTCGCCGGCTACGGTTTTATGGCTGAAGATGAAGAGTTTGTTGCCTCCGTCGAAAAGGCCGGTCTGAAATTTATCGGTCCGAATTCCCGTACCCAGGCTGATGCCGGCAAAAAAGATGAAGCAAAACGTACCGCCCTTCAAGTTGGCGTCAGTGTTACTCCTGGCATTAATAATGCGACCGCACGAACCCTGGTAAAGAAGTATGGAACCCGGGAAAAACTTCTCGGACTGGTCAAGATTCACGAACTTGAAGTTAGCGCTAAAACTCTTGAAGACAAAAAGCTCTCACTGGAAGACCTGGCTGACCAGATACTTTATGCGTCATATGAAAAAGGACTTGACCTCTACACGGTTGATGAGCTCTCTGCTCAGGTCCAGGATGACGTTGTCACCATGTTCAAAGAGTATCCGCAAAGCCGCATCCGCTTGAAAGCGATCGGTGGCGGAGGCGGCAAAGGCCAGAGAATCCTTGGGGCTGAGCTGCTTACACTGAAAAAAGCGACTGAGAAACAGATAAAAGACGCTGCCGTTGAAACGCCAACTCTTGTCAGGGAAATATTAAACGAGGTCAAGGCGAACGGGGTCGGCGACAACAAGAATGTTCTCGTTGAACTCAATATCGAGCAGACACGTCACAACGAAATTCAGCTGCTTGGCAATGGCGAGTGGTGCGTTTCGCTCGGCGGTCGTGATTGCTCCTTGCAGATGCACGAGCAGAAGCTGCTGGAAATATCTGTGACCCAGGAGAGCCTTGCGCTCGCCATTGAAAAGGCTAAAAAGGCTGGCAAAAAGGCTGAAGTAACGGCGTTGGAGAGCGATCTCAAGGTTCTCAAAAGGATGGAAGAAGATTCCACCAAGTTTGGAGTCGCCGTGGGACTCGATTCTGCGTCAACCTTCGAGTGCATCGTTGACCGTGACCGCTACTTTTTCATGGAAGTGAATACCCGGATTCAGGTAGAGCACCGCGTTTCCGAGCTCTGCTACAGCCTCAAATTCACTAATCCAAAGAACAAAAATGATTTTTTCATCGTCGAATCGCTGGTCGAGGCAATGGCGTTGCTTGCCCGCCACAAGAAGCGCTTGCCAAAGCCTGAAAGGATTCCGCGTTTCGGCGCTGCAGCCGAAGCACGACTCAATGCTACTGACGCCTCACTCTCTCCCCACGCCGGTGGCATGATCCGCTTCTGGTCCAAGCCGATTGAAGGCGAGATTCGCGATGATCAGGGGATCAGTCTGGTAAACCCTGATACCGGCATGTTCATGCGCTACAAGGTTGCCGGTGCCTATGATTCAAACATTGCGCTCCTTTTAACAAAAGGTGAAGACCGGTTAGCCAGTTACAATCACCTTTCAAAAGTTCTCGGCAAGACAACCCTGCGTGGTGTTGATCTGGCCACCAACCTTGAGTTTCATTACGGCCTGGTCAACTGGTTCCGCGGCCAGAATGTTATGGCAAAACCGACAACCCGTTTTGTTGTCCCTTATCTGACACTTATGGGCCTCCTAAAAGATGAGGCGGCAAAGATTGATACAGTCTACGCCTTTATTCAGATGAAGAAAGCCTATGCCAAGAAGATGACAGAGCAGTTTCCGGATGATCCCAAACCTGCCAAGGATATGGCGGCGATTCTTGATCGCAAGGGGACACTCGTTACGCGTCCCATGGACAAGCTACTGGAAGACCCACATATGCTGTCAGGTTGGCTCTCGCTGAACAGAAATAATTTTGCCATTGAAAGCGGCAAGATTGTGCTGCGTGACAACCCGTTCGTCATTCTTGCAGACACTTACGAGTATCTGAATATGTCCTTTGATCCCAAGGCGCCAGCCGCAGAGGTCATCTGGAGCCATGATAATGAACTGCTCCAGAAAGGGCTCCGGTTTTATACGACGCTTTCTGAAAACTTCAAACTCGGGTTGCACGAGTTCTACAAGCTGACCGCTATTCTTGCAAAAGATAAACCGCAAGGCGGTTACAGCGCCGACGAATGGAATCAGATACAGTCTGCCCATTTCGGCTTTGAAGCAGGTCTTGAACTGCTGGGAATACTCTTTGTTCTTGCCAGCAACCTTAACTTCTGGGATTTCAAAGTTGAAGAGGATCTGGAAGTCACCATCCCTGCGTATCTCCATGATTCTGAGCTGCAGGTTAAAATGAAAAAAATTCTGGTGCCACCACCGGCAACAAAAGCAGACGAAATTGTTTCCATCTGCGGCGGCATGTACTACGGCCAGGAAGGCCCAGGCCTGCCTTCGTTTGTTTCAGAGGGGATGCACTTCGAAAAGGGACAGGCGCTTTACATTATCGAAGTCATGAAGATGTTCAACACCGTCCGGGCCACTTTTTCCGGAACAATCGACAAAATTATCATGCAGGGGGCTGATGGCTCCATCGTTCAGAAAGGGCAGCCGCTCTTCAAGGTTTCACCTGATGAGAAATTTGTCGAAATCGACTCAAAAGAGATCGAAAAAGAGAAGCGGGAGAAAACTGCAGAATATCTCAAGGCGGTTCTCTAAAATTGTTTGGGATTCAGCCGCTATTTTTGATGTAGTACCGACTGACCCTGCCCGAAAAGGCGGGGTCAATCGTTGTCAGCAGTCAATACTACGATACGGGAGGTTAGTGTGAGAAAAGGTAAACTTATTGTCATTGAAGGGATCAGCGGTTCCGGGCAGCAGGTAAAGGCCGGGATAGTAGGCCTCCATAAGGCGCTCGTTGAGCTTGGCTATAATGTTGTCGAATGTTCCAACCCGGATTCAGGGCGAGCGCAGGAGCTTGGGATTGCCAATCTACTTAACTGGCCATTCGGTGAAGATACCAGAGCAGACTTCTTCTTTGAAGGGGCGGTCCGCACAGAGATTTTCCAGCAGGTAGTCCGCCCGGCACTTGACGAGGACAAGATCGTCCTTTGCAAGCAGTCGAGCATATCTTCCCTTGCCAATGCCTGGGTAAACGGCACCTCGCGGCAGTTCGACGTGTTGCGCCATCTTGACAAGATTTCAAGGGGTTTTCTCTTTGGTGATGAAATATTCCCTGACCTGACTATTTTCTTTGACGTTCCGGCTGAAGAAGCATGCGAGCGGATTGAAGATATCCTTCAGATTCATCATGAAGGTGGCCTTGAGTATTATCAGCAGATGCGTGAGTTCTACCTGAAAGAACTTGGCAGATGGCATGGTGTCAGAGTTGACGCTTCAGCGACCAGAGATCAGGATGATTACGTAGCAGAGGCACTGGCGCTGGTTAAGGGGATTCTCTAAGAGCAGCTGGTTTAATGTAACCGGTAAGGAGAGTATTTATGACAACTATCAAAGACAAGAAAAAGCTCTGGAGTGAGGGCACCGTGGCAAAGAACATTGCCAGATCGCCCGAGCGTAGAGCCGGCTTTCCCACCAGCTCCAATATCGAGATGGAACGCTGCTTCACTCCCGAGTTTGACTACCCCGACTACGAGAGTGAGCTCGGTTTTCCCGGTGACTATCCCTATACCCGCGGCGTACAACCGACGATGTACCGTGGCCGCTTCTGGACAATGCGCCAGTATGCCGGTTTCGGCACGGCCAAGGAGTCGAACGAACGTTACAAATATCTGCTCTCTGCCGGTCAGACCGGGCTGTCAGTAGCTTTTGACCTGCCAACCCAGATGGGGTATGACTCAGATCACGGCATGAGCCAGGGAGAAGTGGGCAAGGTTGGTGTTGCCATTGACTCTCTTGCTGACATGGAGATCCTGTTCGGAGGGATACCGCTCGATAAAGTCTCCACCTCCATGACGATCAACTCAACTGCTGCTATCCTTCTTTGCATGTACATCGCCGTTGCCGAGAAACAGGGTGTTTCAGCCGACAAGATCTCCGGAACAATCCAGAATGATATTCTCAAGGAGTACATGGCGCGGGGGACATACATATATCCGCCGAAAGAGTCGATGCGGATCATCACCGACATTTTCGCCTACTGCAAGGATCATGTCCCCAAATGGAACACGATCTCCATCTCCGGCTACCATATTCGTGAGGCCGGCTCCAGTGCGGTTCAAGAGGTAGCTTTCACCCTGGCTGACGGTATCGCCTATGTTGATGCGGCCATCAAGGCCGGTCTCGATGTTGACGAGTTTGCGCCCCGGCTGGCGTTCTTCTTCAACGCCCACAATAACCTTTTTGAAGAGGTTGCCAAATTCCGTGCTGCCCGGCGGATGTGGGCAAGAATTATGAAAGAGCGGTTCAAGGCAAAGGATCCTAAATCCCAGATGCTTCGTTTTCACACCCAGACTGCAGGCTGCACTCTGACCGCCCAGCAGCCCGACAACAACATTATGAGGGTCACCATGCAGGCGTTGGCTGCTGTTCTGGGTGGCACCCAGTCACTCCACACCAACTCCCGTGACGAAGCACTGGCTCTGCCGACAGAAGACTCAGTCCGAATCGCCTTGCGCACCCAACAGGTGATTGCCTACGAATCCGGCGTAGCCGATTCTGTGGACCCACTGGCAGGCTCGTTTCTGATTGAATCCCTCACAGATCAGATCGAAAAGGCCGCAACAGAATATATCGAGAAAATCGACAAACTTGGCGGCGCGGTAGAAGCTATTTCCCGGGGATTTCAGCAAAAAGAGATTCAGGACTCGGCCTACGCCTACCAGAAATCGATTGAAAAGGATGAACTGATTATCGTCGGGGTCAATAAGTTCACAGTCAAGGAACCACCACCAACAGGTCTGCTCAAGGTCAAGGAAGAGGTTGAAATCTCCCAGAAAAAAAGCCTTGCCGCAATGAAAGCCGGTAGGGACGAAACAGCCGTTAAAGCTGCTTTGGTTAAACTCACAGAAGTTGCCAAGGGGAGTGAGAACCTGATGCCGCATATTCTGGCAGCAGTTAACACCTATGCAACTCTTGGTGAAATTGCCGATGTATTCAGAGGGGTATTCGGGAAACATACTGAGACAGTGGTTCTATAAAGGCATGATGGAAACACAGAGCAACAGAGCAACTGAGAAAAGCTATCCTGATGCGGAATTAACTGAGACGATAATCGGGTGTGCAATTCAGGTCCATAATACTCTTGGTCCAGGACTGCTGGAATCAGTATACGAAGCTTGCCTTGCTTTTGAATTATTAAAGTCAGATTTAAGGGTAGAGCGGCAAAAGCATTTGCCGGTTAAGTACAAAGGAACAACTCTTGATGAAGGATTCCGTCTTGATCTTTTGGTGGAAAATAGAATTATTGTCGAATTGAAATGTGTTGAAAAAATACTGCCGATTCATGAAGCTCAGCTCTTCACCTATTTAAAGCTGTCAAACAAAAGAGTCGGTCTTTTGATAAACTTTTACACAAAGCTTTTGAGGGAAGGCATCAAGCGAATTATTTGTTGATTTTTTCCGTTGCTCCGTTGCTCTGTGTTTCAATTAGGGAGTTACAATGACACGCAAAATTAACCATATTGGCATCGCCGTGCAATCTATCGATGCTGTAATCCCCTTCTACCGCGATCGACTCGGTATGAAGTTTCTCGGCTGTGAAGAGGTACCCGAGCAGAAGGTCAAGGTGGCGATGCTGGTTGTCGGCGAATCCAAGATAGAACTGCTTGAGCCGACCTCAGCGGATAGCCCTGTTGCGAAGTTTCTGGAGAAAAACGGCCAGGGAATTCACCATATAGCATACGAAGTTGCAGATATAGCCGGAGCAATAGCTGAAATGACTGCCGAAGGGGCACGGATGATTGATGAAAAACCGCGCCACGGTGCTCACGGAGCACTCATTGCGTTTATACATCCTAAAAGCAGTCATGGTGTACTGACAGAACTTTGTCAGGTCACCCATTAAATCTGTAACGTTGTTTGAAAATTTTGTTGACATAAGTTTGAAAATTTGTAATATGCATCAAACAATATAGAACAACCTCTCTCCTGATGTGCTGCTCAAGGGGTTACGCGACCTGGTTTTTTCAGTTTCAGAATTACAGACTTGACAATGGGTAGTCCACTCTGTAATTTACAGTCAAATTTCTTAAAGGGTGTCAATGCGGATAGGTGGATACTACTTACAAAGTCTGTTAGATACTTAAAATCCTGAGTGTGCTGCGTATTTAGAGCACGCGTACGGGTTTTTGCGTTTTTAAAATCAGTCGGGAGTTAAAATTTATCTGAAAGGTGGTGATGGGAGCGTAGTTAGAAGTCGCAATCAAAACCGTAAATTCAGTTTATTTAACATCAACCATAAAAGGGAGGAAGAACAATGAAAAAACGTTTAGTAGTTCTTAGTGCTGCAGCACTGACAATTGCAGCAGCAGTACCGGCACTCGCATTTGAGAACGAGTTCCATGGCATGTACCGGCTCAGGGCCAACATGACCAACTTCCAAAATGCAGGCATTGCGCCTCTTCTGGCTCCAGATTCCACCCGCGACACCACAGTTTTCGAGCAGAGAGCCCGGATTCAGTACATTGCAAAGGCAAGCGACGATCTCAAACTGGTAACCCACTTTGAAATTGACTCATCTTGGGGTGATACTGGCGCCAATAAAGCCGGTGGCACAAGAGGTACTGGTGCAGGTGTTGGTGGCGACACAGTCAATATCGAAACCAAGAGCGTTTATCTTGACTTCAATCTCCCGTCAACGCCGGTCAACATGAAAGTCGGTCTGCAGCCTTTCACTGACGCCTACAAAGGTGTATTCCTAAACGATGATATGGGTGGCGCAGTAGCTTCCGCCAAGTTCGGCGCAGTGACAACTACCGCAGCGTTCCTCCGTCTCATGGATGCTGGCGCTTATGCCGGAACCGGAACTACGTCTCCTCTTGGCAAGCAGAATGTCGACGTCTACGCACTTGACGCCAAATTCGCCCTTGACAAGGACACCACCATCGGTGGCTCCTACTACCTCGTCAACAACGATGAGACTTTCTCGGGACAGAAGACACATAGTTTAGGTGTTAATGTTACTACCAAGTTAGGCATTGTCAATCTGGACAGCTTCTTAATGTACCAGACCGGCGACGAGACCTACGGAACAGGTAGGGACCTGAGCGCCTTTGCCTTCATGATGGCTCCCAAAGCAACTTTCGGCAATATTACTGTCAGATTTTCCAATCTTTACGCAAGCGGTGATGATGGCAAAGACACAACAAAATCAGATGCATTCCAGAGCATTAATGGCTACGTTGGTCAGGCCAACAACTTCTACTCTTCCCAGATGCTGCTCCTGATGAGAAACGTATACAACATGGACTCCGATAATGCCCTGGTCGGTAGCATCAACAACGGCAATCGCGGTATGTGGGGCAAGTTCCTCGGCGCCGATATCAAGGTCAACGACAAGTTTAATGTTTCAGTTAACCTTGGAAACGCTTCAGTTGCCGTGAGAGATCAAACCGGAACTGCTGCAAATCCAAAAAACTCCACAACCAGCAAGGATATCGGTACAGAGTTTAACGTTAACCTCAACTACATGCTCTATCCAAACCTGACGGCTACTGTACAGGGCGCTGTTGCTATGCTCGGTGGTTACACCAAGGCTGGCATGGGCGATGTGAAGGATCCGTACCTCACAGGCCTCATGATGAACTACACGTTCTAAATAACAGTTTGCAGTCCCGCAAGGGAAAGCAGATACCACTTCGGGGGAGAGGCAACTCTCCCCCGTTTTTTATTATATGCTGATTGCACTGGCCATGCTGATTGTGGCATTATACACTCCTCATGACGTCAAGAATGCACGGTTGAGGAGCCCTCATGCAAAATCCATCCCGCTGGTTATTTCTCATAGCTGTTTTCCTGCTGGCAGCAAGCGACTGCTCTGCCGAACAAATCAGAGCGTACGTTGCGCCGTTCGCCGTAACCGGTGTGGCAAACAGTGCCGAACTTAAAGGTACTATCCAGAATCTGCTGATGTCACGGCTCGGCAACGCCACGGTTATAGCTGTTGAAAGTGCCGAACTTGCCGATATCAATATTAAGGGGAGCTACGTTGCCTTCGGCAAGGTGTTCAGCATCGACTCGGTAGCGAAAAGCAGCTCCGGCAAGGTTTTAGTACGCGCCTTTGAACAGGGAGAGAGCCAGGAGGATATGTTGCTTGCCATTGGCAAGCTGGCACAAACACTGCTCACCGGCATCGACAAGAATTATCAGAATGTTGCTGCGCCGGCATCGCCAGCAGTTACCCCCCCAACTATAATAAACTCAGCTGCGCCCAAAGTTGAAAAACTGACACCGCCTTCAGATGTTGTCCGATCAGCCACAATCGACGAACTTGCCACATCCGGCTGGATAAGCCAGAAGCTTGAAGGCGAACTTGTCGGGATGGCGATTGGACGCAGTCTGGGCAACAATGAGCGTGAGGTTTTTATCGCCGGGCAACACAGCCTCCACTATTTCCTCCAAGGGAAAGAGCTGAAACTGATGGCAGAGATTACCGTGCCTGTATATCAAAAGATTATTGCCATCGACACAGCTGATCTGGACAGCGACGGTATTCAGGAAATTTATCTTACCATTATGAGCGGTGAAGACCTGGTTTCAGAGGTCTGGACTGTTGAGAGAAACAGCTTGAAGAAAATCGGCGACAAACTCCCCTATTTTTTCCGGGCAGTATCATTTCAAGGTCAGGGCAGAAAGATTTTTGCCCAACAAACCGGACGAGATGCCGTATATTTTGGCGACATGCATGAATTGACAAAAAAGGGGTCCGTTTTCGCCATCACTAACCCACTCAAGTTGCCAAAAGGTGCGAATATTTACAACAGCGCCATATTTCTGAACAAAGCCGGTAAAAGTTGTTTTGCTGTCATGGACCAGGATGGCTATCTGCAAATTTATGATGAAGCAGGGAAGAACCTCTGGAAAAGCAGCGACAAGTATGGTGGCACTGAAACGTTCTTTTCCCGGGGGGATTTGGCGGATATGCAGGTCACCGGGTCACCGCAGCGAAAATTTTTCCTTGAACAGCGGGTTACCGTGAACAAGAGCGGCGAAATAATTGTCCCCAAAAATGACGGTTTTTTTGTTATCGGCAATAATCGATCCTACTCCAAAAACTCGGTTTTTGCTTTTGCCTGGAACGGCGTGATGCTTGATGAGCTCTGGCATACAAAACAGAGTCAGAATTATCTCGCCGACTATTATTATGATGAAAAGAGTAAAGAGCTGCTGCTGCTGGAAGTTGTCAAAAAAGCGGGTATAGTGGACAAAGGTGCCAGTGCGGTGTTAATCAAAAAAGTGGAGTAAATTTTCTTATGCAGATGAGCACTGAAATGATCTCTCCGTTAGCTGGAGCTTCTGAACCGATAACTCTGATGCTAGTTGGCGGCGGCATCCGTTTTCCGGCATTCATTGGGGCACTGAAAGCGCTTGAAGAGCTTGGACTGAACATCACCAAAGTAATTGCCTCTTCAACAGCTTCTATCGTTGCCAGCATGTATCTGTGCGGGACTTCACCCGAAACGATGCTCGACAAAGCCCTATCTCTGGATACGAGGCAGTTTAAGGATGCCAGTATGACGTCAATGTTGACAAGATACGGCATGTATGCCGGCGAACGCCTTGAAAAATGGATTGATGAGGAGTTAGAATCTGCTACATTTTCAAGAAAAATGAAGATGCCATTGGAAATAGTAGCGACCGATATGCTGCACTACCGTCCGGTTATCTTCTCTGCTGACCGTTTTCCAGACCTGAAAATTTCGACCGTTGCAGCCGCATCTTCCTTCACTCCAGGGGTTTTCGGTTACAAGAAACTTACCTGTAATGGCAAAAAATATGCCCTGATTGACGGCTCGCTGATGACAGGAGTCGTAGAAGGGCGTCTTGACAAGAACCAGAAGGTGCTGGTCATCAAAATGATGTCGAAACGGTCCCTGAAACGGGCTGAAAACAGTCAGCTTTCTTTCAGGCGTTACTTTCATGAAATGCTGACCTTCTCCATGCACGCCCAGGAAAAGGAATTCGTGAAAGGGGGTAAATGGAAAGACACCATTATCATTTACTGTTCCGCCATTTCTCCGTCAACCTTCTCTTTGGCAGTCAGTGAAAGGCAGTTTCTTTATGAGCAGGGCTATGAGCAGACGAAGAAATATCTGGAGTACAAATGGAGAGGGTAGCCCAGATAAACTGGATAAGTGCGTTAACGAAGTTATTTTCTACCAGAAAAACGCAGAAAATAACTTCTAACTTACTAAGGTGGAAAAAATGAAATTGATGATACCTTTATTCGCGCTCATGCTATACACGCTGTCCGCGTGCGCAATGTTCACTGCCTGGCGCTCCATTCCGGCACCGGGAGGGTGTGAAGAATGTCACAAGGTGCCGATTTCGGCTAACTGGCAGGTCTCCTACAAACCTGCTACCCTTACAGATGAGACAGGCAGAGTTTCTTTTCAGACGCCCGAGAGCCTGATAACAAAGAGTGAGCGGCCCATTACCGGCCATGAAAAGCAGAAAGTCGAGCAAAGTTCATGTTTTGAATGCCACAATTCTCCTGATGCGTCTCACAAGGAGATGAAAGGGAAGTTCCACCATTAACCCATTTGCTGCCCGTTACCGGCATACAATTAATTCGTACCGCACGAATCCTGTTAATCAGGTCGAGGAGATGTATGGAGAAGCAGACCAGGAAAACAAAAATAGTTGCAACACTTGGGCCTTCCAGTTCCAAACCCGAGCAGATAGCAAAACTGGTGGATGCCGGTGTTGATCTGTTCAGGCTCAACTTTTCCCACGGGGCAAACGAGGATAAAGCCAGAGTAATTGACATTATCAGAAGCGTAGCCGAGCGGAAACAAAAGGCGATCGGCATCCTGGCTGACCTGCAAGGGCCTAAGATCAGAACCGGAAGAATGGAGAACGGCGCAATCTCCCTGCGTAAAGGCGACAGTATCGCCATTACAACCGATGAAGTGAAGGGACGCCCCGGTCTCATATCGACCATCTACAAAGCGCTGCCTACCGATGTTAAACCCGGCTCAAGAATCCTGCTTGATGACGGCCTCATCGAATTCAAAGTCCAATCGATTGAAGGCAATACTGTCCACTGTATCGTTATCGAAGGCGGCATCCTGAAGGATCTTAAAGGGATCAATCTCCCCGGAGTCAACGTCTCCAGCCCATCCTTGACGGATAAGGACCGCATTGATCTTGAGTTCTGCCTGCTGAAAAGTGTTGACTACCTGGCGCTCTCCTTCGTCCGCAAGGCTGAGGATGTAACTGACATCAAACGGATAATTCACGAGCGCGGCCTCTCCATCCCGATCATAGCCAAGATCGAAAAACCGGAAGCTATCAAAAACTTCAAAGCTATTCTCAAGGTTAGTGATGCGATTATGGTTGCCCGTGGCGATCTGGGTGTGGAGATCAACGCCGAAAAGGTGCCGCTCATCCAGAAAAATATCATCAGAGCCTGCAATGAAGCCGGCAAACCGGTCATAACTGCCACCCAGATGCTTGAGTCGATGATTCTTCACCCGCGCCCGACCCGCGCCGAGACTTCTGATGTCGCCAATGCCATCATCGACGGAACAGATGCCGTCATGCTTTCAGGTGAAACCGCCTCCGGCGGCTACCCGATCGAAGCAGTGAAAACAATGGTCAAGATCGCTCTGGATGTCGAGCAGAGCGGGCTCTGGCGCACGCCTTCAAGAGATTCACTGCCAAAGGAGCGAAGCGTAGCTAATGCAGTTGCCGAAGCGGCCTGTCATGCGGCTGCAGCCGTGTCGGCCAAGGCAATAGTCGTCTTTACCCAGTCAGGCAGCACCGCCGCGTTGATAGCTAAAAACCGACCGCAGCTGCCGATAATAGCCTTTGCCCCGGCAGAGGATATCCGCCGCCGCCTGTCTCTTTACTGGGGAATAAGATCTCTCCCTGTCGGCGCGATGAGCGATTCAGACCAGCAGATTGCCCTGGTCGATCAGACACTGCTGGCAACCGGTTTCGGCAAAAAAGGTGACGTGGTTGTCATAACAATGGGTGTGCCGCTCGGGAGCCACGGTTCAACAAATCTTATGAAGGTCCATACGCTCGGCTCCCATGCGGTTTAACCGCTGCAGGCCTTGATTTCTTCTATAAAGCCCTCAATATCCGGGGGCTTTTTTGTCTTTTGAGTAACCCCTGGTAAAAGTCAGGAGCCGCTTATCAAACGCACCCGCATAAAAATAGCCGGCATCGTCCAGGGAGTCGGTTTTCGCCCTTTCGTGTACCGGCTTGCCCTCAGGCTCAAGCTGACAGGCTGGGTGCAGAACGGCGCTGAAGGGGTGCTGATTGAGGCTCAGGGCGATGAGACCCGGCTGACCGGGTTTCTTCAGCTTCTGGAGGCTGAAGCGCCACCTCTGGCGCGGATAACATCCATAGAAACAGTTGCAGTTCCGGCAATTCCTGCTAACGACTTCAAGATCATCGCCAGCAGTAACAGCGGCGGCAGCACCCTTATCCCCCCTGACAGTGATGTCTGCCCGGACTGTCTTCTGGAGCTTTTCGATCCGGGTGATCGTCGCTACCGTTATCCATTCATCAACTGCACCAACTGCGGCCCCCGCTATTCCATCATCACCGCCACCCCCTATGACCGGCCCAACACCACTATGGCAGCTTTCCCTCTCTGCCCTGACTGCACGCGGGAGTACAGCGAGCCGACAGACCGCCGCTTCCATGCCCAGCCGGTTGCCTGCCCTGCCTGCGGGCCCGAACTGGACTTTTTGGACGCAACCGGGAAAAGACTTTCTGGTCCGCCCCTGGAGACGGCGATCATGAAACTGCGTCAAGGGTCGATAGTTGCGGTTAAAGGGGTAGGCGGCTACCATCTGGCGGTAGATCCATGTAATTCTGCTGCAGTCATGGAGCTGCGCCGAAGAAAGCGCCGCGATGAAAAACCTTTTGCCCTCATGACTGCGTCAATTGAAGCCGCAAGAAGTTTCGCCCGGATCAGCCGGAGCGAAGAGCTGCTCCTTGGCGGACCGGAACGTCCGATAATGCTTCTGAAAAAACTGCCGGGCACCCTGATCGCCCCTGAAGTTGCCCCTGCCAATGACTATTTCGGCGTCATGCTCCCTGCTGCGCCGCTCCACTATCTGCTGCTCCGTGATAATTTCACTGCGCTGGTGATGACCAGCGCCAATATCTCCGATGAGCCGATCATCTTCAATGATGCAGACGCGCTGCAACAACTTTCCGGGATTGCAGACTATTACCTCACCCATAACCGGGAGATCCACGCACCCTCTGACGACTCGGTCATCAGGGTCTTCCGGACGCACCCGCTGATGATGCGGCGCTCCAGAGGCTATGTCCCCAGCCCGGTCACTGATCCCGGCAATCGATAGGATGCGTCCTGGCAACCGGTGGCGAGCTGAAAGCTGCTGTCTGCCTGGCAAGTGGCGATCAGGCTTTTTTAAGCCGTCATCTCGGTGACTTAAAGAGTGCGGCCACAATGGCAGCCTTTGCTGACAGCATCTCCACGTTACAAAATAACAGCGGCATCATCCCCACAATTGTTGCTCACGACCTCCATCCCGACTATCACTCAGCTAATTTCGCGAACCAGTTGCCTGATATCAGCAAACTGCCGGTGCAGCACCACCACGCCCACCTGGCATCATGTATGGCTGAGAACCGCCTTGAGGGCGAGGTAATCGGCATTATCTTCGATGGCGCCGGCTATGGCGCTGACGGAACGATCTGGGGCGGGGAGTTTCTGACCGGCGGCTACACCGGTTTTACCCGAGCCGGTCATCTGCGGCAGATGGCCATGCCCGGCGGTGATGCAGCCGCCAGGGAGCCATACAGGATGGCTCTCGCGCTCCTGTATCAGCTGGCTGGCGCTGAACTTTTCGAGCTGCCGCTGGCTTTTTTAAAAGATATACCGCCTGAGTCGCGAAAGCTCTTTCTCCTGATGCTGCAAAAGGGTATAAATTCACCACTGACCTCAAGTTGCGGTCGGCTCTTTGATGCTGTTGCCGCACTGCTCGGGCTGAGAAACAGTATGAGCTACGAAGGGCAGGCGGCCATAGAGCTTGAAGGGCTGGCGGAGCAGGCGGAGCCGGGCAAGAACTACCCGTTCACGATCGACAGCTGTGACGGCATGCTGACAGTTGACTGGCGCCCGGCGCTGCAAGCCATTGTAACAGAACTGTTGGCCGGCTCGCCACGAGCTGTCATCGCAGCAACTTTCCATCAGTCGCTGGCTGCTGCCGCAGCTGCCGTCTGCCGGGAAATCCGTAACATGAGCGGTCTTGACAGGGTTGTTCTGTCAGGTGGAGTTTTCCAGAACAGGCTATTAAGTGAAGCGGTGGTGACCCTGCTCGAAGCTGACGGCTTCAGGGTATATACTCACAGGCTGGTCCCCCCTAACGACGGCGGGCTGGCGCTGGGACAGGCAATGATTGCCGGAAGGAGTTTATTATGTGTGTAGGTGTGCCGATGCAGGTTGTAAGCATTGACGGCGATGATATCGTTGCCGAAGTTGACGGAGTCAGGCGCAGCGCCAGCCTGATGATCCTTGGGGATGAAGTCAAGATAGGCGACTATCTCATCATTCATGCCGGCTTTGCCATTTCCAAGCTGGATGAAGAAGAAGCCATCGAGACTATCCGGATGATGAAAGAGGTCTTTACCGAAGAGGACATGGCGTAAGCGCGACTTTTCCGCAATCTCAGCGTTGCTCTGTGTGATTCCTTGTGCGACGTAGCGTTGCTACGTCTCCGCGTCATCCCTTGAGCGCCTTGATCTTGCGAAAAATCCGCGCTTACTGAACGGAGGAAAGATGAACTACCAGGATGATTTCAGACAGAAAGAGCTGGTCCAGGGGATTGCAGAGCGGCTTCGCCGGCTGGTAAGCGGCTGCGGCAGGAATATGACCTTCATGGAGGTCTGCGGCACCCATACCATGGCGATCTACCGCTTCGGACTCAGATCGTTGCTGCCGGCAGAGATTAAGCTGGTTTCCGGGCCCGGCTGTCCGGTCTGTGTCACGCCGAACGACTATCTTGATCGGGCCATAGCCCTCTGCAGGCTGCCGGAAGTCATCACCACGACATTTGGCGACATGATGCGGGTACCCGGCTCCTCCTCTTCGCTCCTGGTGGAGCGGGCCAAGGGGGCGGATATCCGGATCGTTTACTCTCCCCTTGACGCAGTGGCGATTGCGGCAAAAAATCCGGGCAGGAAAGTGGTATTTCTCGGGGTGGGCTTTGAAACGACCGCGCCGACAGTTGCCGCCAGCATCCTGGCAGCGCAGGCGCAGGGGCTGACCAACTACTTTGTTCTGGCGGCGAACAAAACGATACCCATACCGATGCAGGTGCTCGCTGCCGATCCGGAACTGGCCATAGACGGCTATATCTGCCCGGCCCATGTCAGCGCCATCATCGGTGCTGCCGCCTATAACCCGTTGGCAGAGGAGTGTCATACCCCGTGCGTCATTACCGGTTTTGAACCTGCTGACATGCTGCAAGGGATTTTGATGCTGGCAAGCCAGCTGCTTAAGGGCGAAAGCCGAGTGGAAATTCAGTACAGCCGGGTTGTCCGGCCAGAAGGGAACCCGAAAGCGCAAGCGCTTCTGGAGCAGCTGTTCACCCCGTACGACGCCGTCTGGCGAGGCGTGGGGGTTATTCCGGGGAGCGGGCTGGCAATACGGGAGGAGTATCGCGCTTTCGACGCCCTGAAGATGCTGCCGGTTACGGTGGAGCCGACCAGAGAGCACCCCGGCTGCTCATGCGGCGAGATCCTCAAAGGAAAGATAGAGCCAAGTGACTGTCCCCTCTTTGGCAAGCTCTGCACCCCGGAGAATCCGGTCGGCGCCTGCATGGTTTCCAGTGAAGGGAGCTGTGCGGCGGCCTACAGGTATGGAGGGTATCAGTAAAATCACTGTAGAAAGTCCGCTGGCAAGCAGCCATCATTGGTTCGTAGCTGAGTGCTGAAAAGCAAAAATTTAAATACTATACTATATGATATCGTGATGTTACAGAATTCCGGCCGGCCGGAATTCTGCTCTGTTGGCTGAATGTAAATTTAAGGTATACTGCATCTCAAGTAAGGAGACGTGTAATGTTACTTGATATTGTTAATGTACAGCCAGGTCCAACCTATACCCTGATGATTGAGTTCGAGAATGGCGAAAAGCGCCGTTTCAACATGGCTCCGTACATAGATCAAAAACCATGGGTGCGTCTCAAACCCGAGCCGCTTTTCCAGCGGGCGTTTATTGAAAATGGCACTGTGGCCTGGCCTGGAAATATTGATATTGATCCTGAAACGCTTTACGAGAAATCTGAACCATTTTCGGGATGATTTAACCCGTCTCCCCATGAAATTTCGTGCCGCAACTACCCTACCTGATTATTCGTCACAAGGATAGCTCATGCCTTTTCTTGATTGGGTGAACAAAAGCCAGGCTACTAACATCGCCGCTACTGTTCCCTACCACCTGCTGCAATTCCAATCCGCCCATGACTTCGACTCCGCTCAGCCACCAAGCGAGTCCCCTCAGCTACCAGGCTTTGCGCCACCAAAAGAAAGTTCCCTGAGCGGAGCCGAAGGGAAGGTTTACGACAACCTCCTCATTCAAGGGGACAACCTCCTGGCGCTGAAAGCTCTGCTCCCGTTCTACCGGGGGCAGGTGAAGTGCATCTACATCGACCCACCCTACAACACTCAATCGGCCTTTACCCACTACGACGACAAGCTGGAGCATTCCCAGTGGCTCTCGTTGATGTATCCCCGACTGGTGATGCTGCGGGAGTTGCTGGCGGAGAATGGCAGTATCTGGGTTTCCATTGATGACCGGGAGGCGCATTATCTGAAGGTGCTGATGGATGAGGTGTTTGGGCGGGGGAATTTTGTGGCGAATGTTGTTTGGCAGAAACGAACATCTCGCGAAAACCGTGCTTCCATAGGCACCTCGCACGATCATATCCTGCTTTACACCAAGTGTGGGGCTGTTGCGTGGAAAGAGACCCGAAACTTATTACTTGCAACAGAGAAAGGCTATTCAAACCCTGATAACGATCCAAGAGGGCCTTGGCGTTCAATCCCTTTTTCCGCGCAAGGGTACAGACCGAATCAGATGTACGGTATTGAAACTCCAACAGGGAAAACAGTATTTCCACCAAAAGCAAGGTGTTGGGGTGCCACCGAACCGGAGTATTTAAAATATCTTTCTGCGGGAATGGTGTACTTCCCAAAAGGGGGTGATGGTAAGCCGAGAATCAAGCAATTTCCTGAACAGGTAAAGGGACTTGTCCCGATGACATTGTGGCTTGCCTCGGAGGTCGGCGACACTGAGATTTCCAAAAAAGAAAGCCTTGCTCTGTCACCTGATGATGAGCCATTTGGAACCCCAAAACCTGAGGCCCTGATTCAAAGAATAATTCACATCGCCACTAACCTCAACGACCTCGTCCTCGACTCCTTCCTCGGCTCCGGCACCACCGCTGCCGTGGCCCATAAAATGGGGCGGCGCTGGATTGGGATTGAAATGGGTGAGCACGCCGTTACTCACTGCCTGCCGCGTCTGGAAAAGGTTGTCGGCGGTGAACAGGGAGGAATTTCCAAGGCGCTGGAGTGGCAAGGGGGCGGCGGCTTCCGCTTTCATACTCTGGGCGAGCCGGTATTTGACGCCGACGGCGGCATTCATCCCAATGTCCGCTTTGCCGCGCTGGCGGGGTATCTCTGGCATTTCGAGACGGGAGAACCGTGGGGTTCGACTCCGCTCACCCACCGTTCCCTGAGCGGAGTCGAAGGGAACATAGCCACCCCTCTTCTCGGCATTCACAACAACACTGCCTACTATCTCCTCTACAACGGCATTCTCGGCGACCGGCGGCCCCAAGGTGGCAATGTGCTCACCGCCGCCATTCTGGCGTATCTGGAGCAGTCCTTTCCGCACCACGGCCCGCGGACCATCTACGGTGAAACCACCCGCCTGGGTGAAGCCCGCTTGCGGGAGGCCGGCATCACCTTCAAACAGATACCTTACGATATCAAGGCGCGTTGATTTTTCATAAAGTCGCGATCAGAGGCACGCATGAGCAACGACAACGAAATCCCCGTCTCCCTTACCGAGCCCCCAAGCGGCTACAGTTCCTGGCTGGCGGAGCTGAAAGGCCGCATCCATACCGCCCAGCAGCGGGCAAGCCTGGCGGTGAACCGCGAATTGGTACTGCTCTACTGGCAGATCGGGCGTGACATTCTGGAGCGGCAGGCCAATGAAGGCTGGGGTTCCAAGGTGATCGAGCGTTTGGCCCACGACCTGCGTATCGCTTTTCCGGAGATGAAAGGTTTTTCTCGCGCCAATCTGCTTTATATGCGCGCCTTTGCCGAGGCATGGCCGGATGCCGTAATTGTCCAACAGCTTGTTGGACGATTACCCTGGGGGCACAATCTAGTGCTTCTGACAAGGCTGAAAGATTCTGATTCCCGCCGAAGTTACGCTGAAAGCGCTATTGAGCATGGCTGGTCGCGAAATGTGCTCAATATTAATATCGAAACGAGGCTGTTGGGCCGCAAAGGGCAGGCGGTGACGAATTTTGTGGCAAATCTGCCTGCGCCGCATTCCGACCTTGCCCGAAATACTCTGAAGGACCCCTATATTTTTGACTTTCTGGGTGTTGGCAAAGAAGCTGACGAACGGGAAATCGAGTCAGCAATTGTCCAGCACATTACCCGCTTCCTGCTCGAACTTGGCGCCGGGTTTGCTTTCGTCGGGCGGCAGGTGCATCTTGAGGTGGGTGGCGACGATTTCTTCATGGATCTACTCTTTTATCATCTTAAGCTGCATTGCTATGTGGTGATTGAACTGAAAGCCGGGGCGTTCAAACCCGAATACACCGGCAAACTGGGGTTTTACCTGAGCGCGGTGGATGCACAGATGAAGGCGGAAAGCGACAACCCAACCATTGGGCTGCTGCTCTGCAAAACCAAAAACCGGGTAGTGGCTGAATATACGTTGCGTGATTCTCACAAACCGATCGGCGTGGCTGAATACCAGCTGGTTGCCGCTTTGCCCAAGGATTTGCAGACCAGTCTCCCCAGCATTGAGCAGATTGAACGGGAACTGGGTGGCGAACCATAAAGTTCACTGATGCCTATCCAAATGGGAACGCAGTGCGTTCCGAATTGTCTTATTGCGGTCAATTAATGTTACATTTACGGGATTTATTAGCGAGGCGTGAAGAGATGACAAATCTCGATAACCGATCATCCAGTTAAGTCGCAATTGATTCATTTTAGGAGCCTCACTATTATGTTCACACTCAAGGATTATCAGGAAAAGTCGCTGGTTGCCCTCGACGGTTTTTTTAGACAGCTGCGCCTGTCCGGTCTGGCCGGGGCGTGGCAGGCATGCGCTCCGCAGCTGGAAAAACAGGGGCAAATCAGTCAAGCGGCTTACAATGCCGAAGCGCTGGGGGATACCCCGGCTGTCTGCGTGCGCATCCCGACCGGCGGCGGCAAGACTTTTCTGGCGGCCCATGCGGTGGCGCGGGTAGGGAAAACCTTATTGGACAGTGAAGCGCCGGTGGCGCTCTGGCTGGTGCCGTCCGACGCTATTCGCAGTCAGACCCTGGCGGTGCTTTCCACGCCGCGCCAGCCGGGCCGCGAGGCGCTCACCAGCTATTTCGGCGAACGGGTCCGGGTTTGTGCTCTGGATGATCTGGCGACAGTGGGGCCGCAGGAAGTGGGACAAGCGGCTATTATCGTCGTGGCGACGATCCAGTCTTTCAACGTCAAGGAGAAGAGTCAGCGGACTGTCTATTCTTTTGATGAAAGTTTTGACCGCCACTTTCAGGGTTTGACTCCGCAGCAGGAAGCGCGGCTTGACCGGGTGACTGAGGCGGACATTGTTGCTCAGCCTTACCTGACTGCTGCCGATATTGGCCGGGTCAAGAGTTCGCTGGCCAACTGGTTGACCCTCAATCGGCCGATTGTCGTGGTGGATGAGGCCCACAACAACCGCACCGATCAGGCGTTCCGCACCTTGAAAAACCTGCACCCTGCCTGTGTGATCGAAATGACCGCCACCCCGGCCGCCAGCAGCAACGTGATCTATCATGTCGGCGCCAGTGCCCTGCAGCGGGAAGATATGATCAAGCTGCCAATCGTGCTGATGGAGCATCCTACCGGCTGGAAAGACGCCGTGCGTGATGCCATCCTGACCCGTGACCGCCTGGAGATTCTGGCAGCGCGGGAACCGGATTATATTCGCCCGGTGCTGCTGTTTCAGGCTGAAGCGAAAAATGGTGAGGTGACGGTAGAAAAGCTGCTGGAGCATTTAATCAGCCCGGACGGTGAAAAGCTGGAACGAAAACAGATTGCCGTGGCAACCGGCGAGCAGAAGGAGTTGGACGGCGTTGTCATCGCAGACCCGCTCTGTCCGATCCGTTTTGTCATCACCATTGAAGCGCTGAAAGAGGGGTGGGACTGCCCGTTCGCCTATGTGCTCTGCAGTCTGCAGGATGCCAGGAGCGCCAAAGACGTGGAGCAGCTTCTGGGGCGGGTGCTGCGCATGCCTTATGCCAAGCCGCGCCAACAGATAGAGTTGAGCAAAGCTTATGCCCACATCGTGGCGCAAGGTTTTGCGCGGGTGGCGGATCAGCTGGCCGACCGGCTGGTGAATAACATGGGCTTTGAAGCTTTTGAAGCTGCCCAGGCGATAGCGCCGGTGCAGAACGTTCTCCCCCTGCCGGGTAACGGCGAGCAGCCCCGCCCACGCCCTGCCGAAGCGGTTATCTCCCTGCCGGCAGTTCCGGCCGGGCCGATTCCGGAGACATTGAGAGAGACTCTGGAAATCCGCCCGACAACTTCCGGGGCAACGGCGATTGTGCGCGGTGAGCTGTCTGAGGAGGTGGAAGAGTTCCTGCTGTCAGCCTGTAATGCCCGTCAACAGCAGGGGGTGAAGGACGCAATTGATATTGAACGCAGCCGCCAGGCGGCACTGTTGGCCCCTTCAGCGCGGGGTGAACTGTTTGCGCCGCTACCACAGCTCTGTCTTAACTGGGAGGGGGAACTGCAGCCGGTTGAAAAGCAGCTCCTTTCCGATTTGGGAGATTTCGATCTTTTTGCTGAAGCCATCAGCCTGGCCGGGTTTTCTCTGGTGGAGCGGGGCGCAGCTTTCGAGATCGATGTTGAAGGGGGTAAAGTTGTCTATGGAGAAGCTGACAGCGGCCAGCTGCATCTGAACGAAGTCGTTTCTCACACCTCTGAAAACGACCTGGTTCACTGGCTGAACCGGGAATGTCGGCAGCGAGATGTGGGCAGGCCTATTCTCAACAAGTGGCTGCTGGCCTTGATGCGCCATCTACAGGCAGACCGTGGCATGTCTCTCACTGCGCTGGTGCGGACTAAATACCCCCTGGCGGAAGCAATCCGGCGGGAAATCGAGCGCCGTCGGAAAACTGCCATCAAAGCAGGTTTTCAGAAATCTCTCCCCGGTTTTCTGGCGGCGCCCCCGCGCGAAAGCAGCTTTCTCTACGCCTTTACTTTCCATCCGACCCATTACCCGGCCAAGCCGCCGGTATATTCAGGGCGCTATCGTTTCAGAAAGCATTACTACCCGGTCATTCACGATCTCCACGAAAAAACACCGAAGGGAAAACCTGCCGAGGAATTTATCTGTGCGCAGGCTATTGACCGCAATCCGGCTGTGAAGCAGTGGGTACGCAATGTGGAGAAGGAAGACCGCTTCTCTTTCTGGCTGCCGACAGCAACCGACTACTTTTATCCTGATTTCGTCTGTGAACTGGCTGATGGCCGCGTCTTAGTGGTTGAGTATAAGGGTGAAATCTACAAAACCAATGATGATTCCCGGGAAAAGAACCAGGTTGGTTATCAGTGGGAACAGTCCTGTGCTGAGCGCTTTCTTTATCTCATGGCGGTGCAGGAGGACGAGCAGGGGCGCAGTGTTGAGCAACAGCTTGAGCGGAAGATTCGGGAAAACGAATAAACTTCGCAGATTAGTACACGTTTCAGGTTAAAGCCCCGGTTTTGAGGGAATGACCGGTCTTCAGAACTTGACCGGCTGGTACTTTGTCCGGATATTTTCGTCCATCTCGCGGAGTCTTTGGCTGAGTACTTTCACCAGCGCCCGGTATATTTTAACCGCCATCCGGGGGTGCTGCTCAAAAAGCTCCTCAAGCACGCTGAATGAGACCTTTAACAGTTCAGTCTCCTCGATTGCAGCAACAGTTGCCGAGCGGTTCCCCCTGTCCACAAACGACATTTCGCCGATGGTATCGCCGATAGCGAGTGTTGCCAGCACAAGCGGTCCGTTCTTGATCATCATCGAGCCGCTTTTTATGATGTAAAGCGAGTCACTGGGGCTACCCGCCTCGAAAACTTTCTGCCCCATGGTGTAGCGCTCCCGCCTGGTTACCGCCATGATAGCCAGCAGTTCGTCCGGCGAAAGATCACTGAAGAAAAATACCTTGAGCAGCAGCACTATATTGTTATCCATGTTCTGACCCTCCCCTTCTGCCCCGCGGGATGCCGCTTTCGCACGGAACTCTTGTCTGGCAAAGACCACAACCGGTCGCTTTCACTCCAAATTTTTCGGCAACCAGAGGCGGCAAAGTCGTATACACATAATCGCAGCAGCGAACTTTGTCATGGCCGGAAAAGGAAATTGCCCCGACCGGACAACGCCCGATACAGGCGCCGCAGCTGCCATCCCGGTAGTAAAGGCAGTTGTCGGCATAGCCTTTGTCAATCCGCTCTGATGGCTCAATGACGAGGTCGGTAATGACGCTGCCGCACCGGTGGGCGATTCCCTTTGCCGTTATCAACGCATCATTCAAGCTGAACGTTCCGAGCCCGGCAGCATAGGCTGCATGACGCTCCGACCAGGTGGATGCCCGCCCTTTGGGCGTTTCGGCAAACTCCTGCCATTGAGAGGTGAGCTGTGGTGCCGCCCCTTGATAGCCCTGAGATTTTAACCACTGGACCAGATGGCGGCGCAGCTCGCTGTTCACCCCTTCACCAAAGTTACGAGTCTGCGCCCACCATTTTGAGGGGTACTCAGTCTCGGAGCGGTTGCTGGTGCGAACCGGCAAAGTTATCGGCAGAATCCAGCTGATGACCGTGCCGGCAGCAGGCGCCGTGCCGAATTCACCGGCAAACAGCTCGCCGGGGGTCAGATGAAAATCGCCGATAATCTCTTTGTAGGCGGTGAACAGGGGGTCGTCCAGAGCGGCAAAACCGACGAGGGGGGTGTCAAAAAAAGGCGCGCTGCCGTCAGGCAGCCGGTTGGCAGCGGCTTCAGTTATAAATCTGACAACTTCAGCAACCAGTTTCTCCTTCATCTCACACCTCCGCTCGTTTGATACAGGTCGCATATTTGAGATAGCGTCCCTCGGGAAAGGTTACCGGATATGGATAGTCTGCCGGCTGCCCTGATAAAGATATAACCTGAAGTCCGCAGCCGGCCTGCAGCGCCCCCCGGCGGAGTTCTTTGAGGTAATCGGCTGTGTCGACTTTCTGATGATTCGAGGAGCAGATCAGGACGCCCCCATCCTCAAGCAGTGCCAGCGCTGCCGCCACCAGCCCTGAGGTGCCGCCCAGGGTCGTGAAGCGGCTTTTGGTGGTAGTGGAAAAAGAAGGCGGATCCATCAGGATTATATCATAGCGTCGCCCCTCTTTTCCAAAGCCCGCCAGGGCATCAAAACAGTCCCCTACAATAAACTCATGGCGCTTGGGATTGAGCCGGTTGGCGCCGAAATTCACCCTGGCCCACTCCATGTAAGCCGCCGAGACATCGACGCTCGTAACCTTGGCCGCCCCTGCAGCCGCCGCGGCGACAGAAAATGCGCCGGTATAGGAGAAAAGATTGAGGAGACGCTTCCCGGCCGTCATTTTCATGAGCTCGGCGCGATTCTGCCGCTGATCCATAAAGAGGCCGGCATCAAGCCCTTTTTCCAGGCTGACAAGGAAATTCAGACCATTCTCTGCAACTTCAAGCCTGGCAGCAGCAGCTCTCCCGGCAAGAAGCCGTCCGTAGCTCTTACTTTCAGTTGTCGCCTCAAGCTCACGGGTACTCTGGGGCCGGGATTTTTCATAAATACCTGCCGGCTGAAGAAGTTCGTTCAACGCCTGGACAAGCAGCTGCAGATGCGGTCGCCAGACGTTGCCGTAAAGTTGCACCATGAGGTAATCAGCATACCGGTCAATCGTGAGTCCCGGCAGATAATCACCTTCGCCGTTTACCAGCCGAAAAACGTTTGTATCCTCCTGATTGATATAGTTAGGGCGGAGATTGATTGCTGCCTGCAGGCGCTGCTTGAGCCATTGCAGATTAAAGCGGATCTTCCGGCGGGAGATGATTCTGGCAACAATCCGCTCGCCGGGATCCGCGAGTGCTATCCCGAGAAAGCGCCCCTTTAGATCTGTCAATTCAAGCAAATCGCCCGGCTTGCTGACCGGCCACTGCTTCGTACAACCATCGGCAATAATCCAGGGGTGACCGAGCTCCACCATCCTGACCGACTCAGGGCTGACAACCATTTTAATTACAGACATATTTTAGGCGCCTTTCTTCTTGGTTTTCGCCATATTCCATCTTTTTGCCACCTTAGTCAACAACGGAGGCGGATAAAAACCGTCACTCCCGTTTCGTACTATTAAGTATCCATCTTGACTTACTGACGAATTTCCATTAGCCTACAGGTTTCTCCTTGGATTAAAGCTCAATCAGCTACAGATAAAGGTTGCAACATGAAAAATATCGGTTTGCCAAAGAAACAGGGACTGTACGATCCTCAATTTGAACATGATGCCTGCGGTGTCGGATTCGTTGCCAATATCAAAGGGGTAAAATCCCATGAGATCATCCGCCAGGGACTGACAATCCTGGAGAACCTTGACCACCGCGGCGCGGTCGGCAGTGAGCCCAATACCGGTGACGGCGCCGGCATTCTGCTGCAGATGCCGGACGCTTTCTTCCGCCAGGTCTGTGCTCCGCTGGGAATTGAACTCCCCGCGTCCGGCTGCTACGGCGTTGCCATGGTCTTCACCTCCCCGGAAGCGCCGGACCGCTCCAGCGCTCGCCACGTCCTCGAACGGATTGTGCGGGAAGAGGGGCTGACGATTCTCGGTTGGCGCGTTGTGCCGACGGACAACTCTTCTTTGGGTGATACGGCCAAAGCGGGCGAGCCGATGGTACGCCAGCTGTTTCTCCAGTGGAACGGCAGCGGCGGCGACGAGCAGGCGTTCAACCGCAAGCTGTACATTGTCAACCAACGGGCAATCCACGAAATCCGTGATGCGGAAGTTGATCCGTACTGGTATGTTTCCAGTATTTCCACCCGCACCATTATCTACAAGGGGATGCTGATGCCGGTGCAGGTGGACCGCTACTTTCCCGACCTGCGTGATCCGGCCATGGTATCGGCCATTGCCCTGGTGCATTCCCGTTTTTCCACCAACACCTTCCCCAGCTGGGATCGGGCCCACCCGTACCACTTCCTTGCCCATAACGGTGAAATCAATACCCTGCGGGGCAACGTCAACTGGATGCATGCCCGCCAATCGCTCTTTGCCAGTGAACTGTTCGGTGACGACATCAAGAAAGTACTGCCGGTCATCAACACCAACGGCTCCGATTCGGCCATGTTCGACAACTGTCTGGAACTACTGGTTATGTCCGGCCGTTCTCTCCCCCATGCAATCATGATGATGGTGCCGGAGCCGTGGGAAAGCCACGAAGGGATGGACAAGGATAAGCGGGCTTTCTACGAATACCACTCCTGCCTGATGGAACCGTGGGACGGGCCGGCAGCGGTCGCCTTTACCGACGGGCGCTGTATCGGCGCCGTACTGGACCGGAACGGCCTGCGGCCCTGCCGCTACTACATTACCGACGATGGCTTGGTCATTATGGCCTCCGAAGCCGGCGTTTTGCAGGTGCCGGCCGAAAAAATACTGCAGAAAGGGCGCCTGCAACCGGGCAAAATGTTCCTCGTGGACACGGAGCAGGGGCGGATTATCCCCGATGAAGAGATCAAGCAGGAGCTTTCCGCTGCCAAACCATATGCAGCGTGGCTGAAGGACAATCATCTCCTTCTCGAAGAGCTGCCGGACGCGCCCCTGGCCCATGAAGCCGATCATTTTACCGTACTGCAAAGACAGCAGGCTTTCGGCTACACTTTTGAAGACCAGCGGGTCATTCTCGGCCCCATGGCCGTTGACGGCATGCAGCCGCTGGGATCAATGGGAACCGACACCCCGCTGGCAGTCTTGTCGGATCAGCCCCAACTGCTGTACAACTACTTCAAGCAGCTGTTTGCCCAGGTAACCAATCCTCCCATTGACCCGATCCGCGAAGAGATCATAACCTCGACCCTGGTCCGCATCGGCGCCGAGGCCAACCTGCTCAAACCTTCGGCCGCCAGTGCCCGGGTGATCAGGCTGGAGCAGCCGATCCTTTCCAATGAAGAGTTTGAAAAACTGCGTAATCTTGACCAGTCCGGCTTCAAGACCACCACCCTCTCCTTGCTTTTCAAGGCGGCCGACGGTCCCGAAGGGATGGAAAAAGCCCTGGAAAGCCTGTTCAATGCTGCCATCAGGTTCATTGAAACCGGCTCGACCATTCTTATCCTGTCCGACCGGGGGGTGAACGCAGAGTTTACCGCCATCCCGGCCCTCCTGGCAGTAGCCGGCCTTCATCATCACCTGATCCGGACCGCCACCCGGACCCGCGTTTCGTTGATACTGGAATCAGGTGAACCCCGCGAAGTGCATCACTTTGCCACGCTGCTCGGCTACGGCGTCACCGCCATTAATCCGTACCTGGCTTTTGAATCCATTGACGACATGATCGAGCAGGGGATGCTGCCCGGTCTCGACCACAAGAAAGCAGTGAAAAACTTTCTCAAGGCCTCCATCAAGGGGGTCGTCAAGACCATGGCCAAGATGGGCATCTCGACGATTCAGAGCTATCGGGGCGCGCAGATCTTCGAAGCAGTCGGTCTGCATCATTCCGTTATCGACAAATACTTTACCTGGACACCCTCCCGTATCGAAGGGACCGATCTGAACGGCATTGCCACCGAACTGCTTGTCCGCCACCGCAAGGCTTATCCGCAGCGAACCGTTGCCGAGCCGACCCTGGATCCGGGCGGTCAGTACCAGTGGCGCAAGGATGGCGAGGAGCACCTCTTCAACCCTCTCACCATTCAATCGCTGCAAAAAGCGACCAGAACCGGCGATTACCAGGAGTTTAAGGTCTTCTCCGCTCTGATCGATGAGCAGAGCAGCAGACACTACACCCTGCGCGGCATGCTGGATTTCAAGGAGTATGTTCCCATCTCCATTGATGAGGTTGAACCGGTCGAGGAGATCATGAAACGCTTCAAGACCGGTGCCATGTCCTACGGCTCCATCAGTCAGGAAGCCCATGAAGCGTTGGCCATCGCCATGAACCGCATCGGCGGCAAGTCCAATACCGGCGAAGGGGGCGAAGATCCTGAGCGGTTCACCTGGACCAACGAGCTGGGGGATTCCAAAAACAGCGCCATCAAGCAGGTTGCGTCCGGCCGTTTCGGCGTCACCAGCGACTACCTGTCCAATGCCGGTGAAATTCAGATCAAGATGGCCCAGGGCGCCAAGCCGGGTGAAGGGGGCGAACTCCCCGGCACCAAGGTATTCCCCTGGATTGCCAAAACCCGCCACACCACCCCCGGAGTGGGGCTGGTTTCCCCGCCGCCGCACCACGACATTTACTCCATCGAGGATCTGGCCGAATTGATCCACGATCTGAAAAACGCCAACCGCCGCGCCCGCATCAGTGTCAAACTGGTTTCCGAAGTCGGTGTCGGCACCATTGCCGCCGGGGTTGCCAAGGCACACGCCGACGTGGTGCTGATCAGCGGCTATGACGGCGGCACCGGAGCGTCACCCATTTCCAGCATCAAACATGCCGGTCTCCCCTGGGAGCTGGGCCTTGCTGAAACCCACCAGACACTGCTGCTGAACAACCTGCGGAGCAGAATCGTTATCGAAGTCGACGGTCAGCTGAAAACCGGCCGTGATGTCGCCATTGCCGCCCTGCTTGGGGCAGAAGAGTTCGGCTTTGCCACCGCACCGCTGGTAACCCTCGGCTGTATCATGATGCGCGTCTGCCATAGCAACACCTGCCCGGCAGGGGTCGCCACCCAGGATCCGGCCCTGCGGGCCAGATTTGCCGGCAAGCCGGAATATGTGGTCAATTTCATGCGCTTTGTGGCCCAGGAGGTCAGGGAGATCATGGCCCAGCTGGGCGTACGTACTTTCAACGAGATGATCGGCCGCGCCAACGTCCTGGAACCGAAAAAAGCCATCGCCCACTGGAAAGCAAAAGGTCTTGATTTCTCCAGCATTCTTTACCGTCCGGAAGTTGGCATCCATGTCGGTCGCTACTGTACCGAAGCCCAGGACCACGGCCTGGATAAATCCATTGATATGACCCGGCTGCTGGATATCTGCGAACCGGCAATCAAGCGGGGCGAGCGGGTAAGCGCAGAGCTCCCCATCACCAACGTTGATCGGGTTGTCGGCACCATTGTCGGCAACGAGATTACCCGCAGCCACGGCCCGGCAGGACTCCCGGACGGCACAGTAAGCCTCCGCTTCCTTGGCTCGGCAGGGCAGAGTTTTGGCGCCTTTATCCCCAAAGGGATGACTCTGGAGTTGTCCGGCGATGCCAACGACTACCTGGGGAAAGGCCTGAGCGGCGGCACAATCATCCTTTACCCCCCGGCCGGCTCCAACTTCAAGGCCGAGGAGAACATCATTGTCGGCAACGTGACCCTGTACGGCGCCACCAGCGGGACTGCCTATATCCGCGGCATGGCCGGCGAACGTTTCTGCGTCCGGAACTCCGGTGCTGATGCCGTTGTTGAAGGGGTCGGTGATCACGGCTGCGAATATATGACCGGCGGGACGGTTGTCATTCTCGGCGCCACCGGCCGTAACTTTGCAGCCGGCATGAGCGGCGGCACGGCCTATGTTCTTGACACTCTCGGTGAGTTCACGGCCAACTGTAATACCCAGATGGTCGCCATTGAACAGCTTGATGACACTGACAAAGCTCTCCTCAAGGCCATGATCGAGAAGCATGAAGAGTATACCAAAAGCGCCCGGGCAACGATTGTCCTGGCAAACTGGAATGTGTACTCGAACAGCTTTGTCAAAGTCATGCCGATGGATTACAAACGGGTACTGCTGGCGCTGGCACGGGCCAAAGCTGCCGGACTTACCGGTGACGAGGCACTCAATGCGGCTTTTGAGGAGAACGCCCATGAAGCAGCCCGCCTTTGTGGTAGTTAGCTTGTAGATGGCGCTTTAATTCAGAATTGGTTAACTCATGATTACCTCAAGAATATTGATATAGGAAACGACTATGGGAAAAACTACCGGATTTATGGAATACAGCCGCGAAATCCCGAATGACCGGGAACCGCAGGAGCGTATTAACGACTGGAACGAATTTCACCTCCATATGCCGGAGGACAAACTCCGGGAGCAGGGGGCGCGTTGCATGGACTGCGGCATCCCGTTCTGTCACACCGGTGTGCTGCTCAGCGGCATGGCCTGCGGCTGCCCGATCAACAACCTGATCCCGGAGTGGAATGATCTGCTCTACCGTGGTCACTGGCGACAGGCGCTGGAGCGTCTCCATCGCACCAACAATTTCCCCGAATTCACCGGCCGCGTCTGTCCGGCCCCGTGCGAAGGCTCCTGTACTCTCGGTATCAACGATCCGCCCGTAACCATCAAGAATATTGAAGTCAGCATAGTTGAGCGCGGCTGGGAGGAAGGCTGGATTGTTCCGGTGCCGCCAACTACCAGCACCGGCAAAAAGGTAGCCGTCGTCGGTTCCGGCCCTGCCGGGCTGTCTGCCGCCGCCCAGCTCAATAAAGCCGGTCACAGCGTCACGGTCTTCGAACGTGCGGATCTCCCCGGCGGACTGCTCATGTATGGCATCCCCAACATGAAGCTGGACAAGCGTGCAGTGGTACTGCGCCGTATCAAGCTTCTGGAGGCGGAAGGGGTTCGTTTTGTCTGCAACACTGAAGTTGGCGGGGCCGACTATCCGGCAGAGAAACTCCGCCAGGCTTTCGACGCCGTGATTGTCGCAACCGGAGCGACCCTGCCGCGGGATCTCCCCATTACCGGCCGTTCGCTCACAGGGATTCACTTTGCCATGGATTTTCTGGCTGCCAACACCAAAGCGCTCTTGAACGCAGGGGCAGAGTTCATTTCTGCAGCCGGCAAAGACGTGGTCATTATCGGCGGCGGCGACACCGGCACCGACTGTGTCGGCACCTCTCTGCGCCACGGCTGCAAATCGGTTCTCCAGCTGGAGATCATGCCCCGGTCACCGGAGGAACGCGCAACGGACAACCCCTGGCCCGAATGGCCCAAAGTCCACAAAATGGATTACGGTCAGGAAGAGGCTGCCGCGAAGTTCGGCGCCGACCCCCGGGTTTATCTGACTACGGCAACCAGCTTTGACAGTGACAGCGACGGCAATGTCACCGCCGTGCAGACGGTGGAAGTTTCCTGGGAAAAGAATGACAAGGGACAGTTTGTGCCGACGCCGGTTGCCGGTACCGAACAGACCCGCCCGGCAAGCCTGGTGCTGCTGGCCATGGGCTTTCTCGGCCCGGAGCAGTCGCTGCCGGAAGCACTGAAACTGGAACGCGACCCCCGCAGTAACATCAAGGCGGATTTCGACCGCTACGCTACCAGCAGCCCCGGTATTTTCGCCGCCGGCGACTGTCGCCGCGGGCAGAGCCTGGTTGTCTGGGCCTTCAATGAAGGGCGCGGCGCAGCCCGGGAGTGTGACCGCTACCTGATGGGGACGACGGAACTCCCCTGACAAGGTGAAATTCACAAAAAAGAGGCGACCAATAAGTGGCCGCCTCTTTTTTTATGCAGTTGCTATGGAAGAGCTTTCTAGAGAATCTCCACCAGCTCCAGCTCAAAAGTCAGATCATTGCCGGCCAGCGGATGATTGGCATCAAAAGTGATCTCTTCAGCAGTTTTCTCAACGACTGTGACCCCCATCTCTTCATCATCCTCGCCGGAGAGAATCAGCTCATCACCCTCCTCGGCCTCGAAATCCTCCGGCAGATCCGCAACCGGAACGGTAAAGAGCTTACTGTCGTCAAACTCGCCAAAAGCCTCCGCCGCAGGGATCAGAACGGTCTTCTTCTCCCCTTTGCTCATCCCGGCAAGCGCTTCCTCAATCTGCGGAAAAAATTCTCCCGAACCGATCACGATCTTCATCGGCCCGGTTTCATGACCGCAACCGCAGTCATCCGAGTCGCACTCGCCGCTGTCGCAGCCTTCTACATCGCACTCTTCACTGGAACCTTCTTCTTCGAAAGTAGAATCGAAAACGGTGCCGTCTTCAAGAGTTCCGGTATAGTTGAATAGAACTGAATCACCTTTTTTTGCAATTGCCATTTGTTTCACCTTTCTTTGTTTAATTCGGCTATAGCCGTTGCCGAGAAAATCTGTTGACTCTCAGCAAAGTAAGACAGAATATACGAATTCTGCGGTAACGACAACATTAATCATGGAGACACCTATGACTATGCCGATTAACGAGGTAGAGGCGCGGATCCTCGGAGCACTGATAGAAAAAGAGTTGACCACCCCGGAATACTATCCGCTGACGCTTAATGCGCTTACAAACGCCTGTAACCAGAAATCGAACCGTGAGCCGACCATGACGCTCCAGGATGAGGATGTTGTCCGCGGACTCGACAAACTCCGGATGAAAGGCTTTGCCAGGCTGTCCGGAGAAAGCGGGCGAGTCCCGAAATATTGTCACTCACTGGGGG
This sequence comes from uncultured delta proteobacterium, assembly GCA_963787125.1. Classification (GTDB taxonomy): domain Bacteria; phylum Desulfobacterota; class Desulfuromonadia; order Geobacterales; family DSM-12255; genus VEOV01. The sequence goes on along the minus strand of CAWBBV010000001.1, from coordinate 428,922 downwards.
AAAAACTGCCGCCGCCGGAGCTGGCAGTCATTGCCGAGCTGCTGCTCCGCGGGCCGCAGACGCTGGGTGAGCTGCGGACGAGATGCGAGCGGATGTCAGCTTTCGCTGATATAGCGGCAGTTGAAGAAGTGTTGAACGATCTGCAGAAGTTTGAACTGCAACTGGTGATGCTGCTGCCCCGTCAGCCGGGTCAAAAAGAGCAGCGCTATGCCCATCTGCTTTCCGGAGAGCCAAAGTTGCAGCTTCAGGAGCGGCAAGCTTCTCCTGAAGCTGCCAGGGTAAAGGTCATGGCTGAAGATGAACGAATGGCAGCGCTGGAGGCAGAGGTTGCGGCCCTGAAAGATGAAGTTGCTCTTTTAAAGGAGACCATGGAGGCGTTCAAGGCCCAGTTCGAGTGACCTTGCTGCGCAGTTTCTGCCAATCCATACTCTTGTAGGTTTCCAGGAGTTTTTTATTGTTAAGGGTTTCGGTAATGCCTGGCTTGTCAGGGTCATAAAGCTGATTACCCTCAAATTTCCATTGGACAACCAGAAGTTGAATTACCTCAAATGGCAGCTTCTGGTTGAAGTATCTGAAATCAGGGGTTACAACAGCAACCCCTGCGCTGCTGTCAGCAGCCAGGAGTGACGCGCTTTCCCCATCGGCAGCGGTGATGAACTCCACTCTTGCCGGCATTTTCCTTTGTTCCGCCGGCATTGCCTCGAGCTCAGCCTGAAGCTTTTGCAACCTGGCTTGCAGCACCTCAACCGACTCCTTCATCTCAAAGGCAAGTGAGCGGCTGCTTTCTACCCACCGCTTCTCCTCGGCCGGATCGATCCAGCTCCTGCTCTCTTCTATCATCACCGGATTGCCGCTGATCTCGACAGCCTTCTGCTTTTTACCCTTTTTAACCGGCTTCGGCGGCATCCCCGCACTTTTAGCTGCAGCTGCAATGGCGGCTTTCAGGTATCTTTCCCGGCTGACAGGTTGCCACAGAGGTTTGTCATTGCTGGTCATGACAGCAACGGCATGGCCATTGTTCGCGTAGGTACGCATCCCGGCACGCTCACCGTCCGGCTTTGGTTCCGGCAGCAGATACCCTTCCGCATCTTTGAAAAGGACGGGAAGGTTGGCAAAGAGGTGCCCCAGGTTGTTGATGGAAATATCCATTGTTGCTGGTGTGTTAAAGGCCGCTTTGACCTTGCCGTTGTTCTCTTCATAGCGGCCCAGCATCATTGCCAGAGTGGCAGTCGGCCGTGACGGCGGACATTTTTTCCCGCTGCACGCATCATATCTGTCTTTGGCGGTGACTGACCCCCAGAATCTGGCTTCGAACCCTTTGGGAGGATTCATCGCCGCTGATGCAGTGATAATGGCGGAGATATCCCGCAGCGAGTTCTGCTGCTTTTTAAAGCGCTCCTTGCTCAGGACTTTACTATCGTCACTCATGGAAAAAGACCATTTGCCCTCTTTTTCAGCAAGCGGCACCGCCTCTTCAGCAGATACATGCAAAACTGTAAAAAACAGCCAGGCAAACAGACAGCAGAATAATGTGCGCACAATGGTCTCCTGTAAGAAATATCGCAAACAATAGCATGAAATGCGGAGTAAATAAAACAGTATGCCTGCTTGCCGTTCGCCTCAGGCATTGTAATGACTAAAATGGATCTAGCGGGTAAAGTTAAGCAATACTTCTTACATTTTAAAAAAAAATTGCTAAGATTAAAGACGAACAAGATTAACCATTATTTCTTCCCTTAGATTAAGGAGTCTGCCGTATGAAGCCTGCCGATTTCAGTGAACAGTTGCTTACCGCCATGATAAATGCTGATCGCGCCGGTGCTAAAGGGATTATTGAAAACGCGCTTGCCACAGGGCTTGATTCCGTGCAGGTCATTGAAAGTATCCTCGACCCGGCTATCATCGAACTCGGCAAGATGTGGGAAGAAGAGACCATGTCGTTAGCGCAGAACTTTGTTGCCTCAAAAATTGCGGAAGACACTCTGCTTCGCTGTGTCCCGGATAATAGTTCTGACCGTCACAGCAAAGGCGCAGTTGTGATCGGCAACATCGAGGATGATTTTCACAGTCTTGGCCGCAAAACCGTGGGTCTCTTTCTGGCTGCAGCAGGCTGGGATGTTTACGACCTGGGCAATGACGTGCCGGCCGAGCAGTTTCTGGAAAAGGCGCTTGAGGTCAATGCCTGTGTGATCGGCGCTTCTGCCATGATGCAGACCACTGCCCTGAACATCTGCAAACTGCGTGAACTGATCAACGCCAGAGGATTAAGTGGCCGGATTAAATTGGCGGTCGGCGGTGCAGTCTTCAACTGGCGTCCGGAGCTGGTGGCGGAAGTAGGTGGTGATGGCAGCGCCCATAATGCCGTTGCCGCCGATGAACTTTTCATGCGGCTACAGCGTGAAGCCCGGCAAGAGGTGCTATCATGAATTCATATCAACGGGTCATGAATACTCTTTCCGGGCAACCGGTTGACAGGTTGCCGGTCTTTGCCGTTCTCGGCGCTTACGGTGGCAAGCTGACAAACACCGATTTGCGGACTCTGTACAGCGATGCAACCGCCTACGTGGCCGGTCAAAAAGCGCTCCAAAAGGAGTTCGGCTTTGATCTGGTGATGACTGCTTTTGACTACAGCGCCATTGCGGAAGCGTTTGGGGGCGAGGTGGCCTGGTCTGCTGATCAGGTTCCCAACATGAAACGACCGGCAGCGAGAAAGGCTGTTGACGCCCTTTCATTACCGCTTCCGGATATCCTATGCACCGGTCGTCTGCCCATGATACTTGAGACAAACCGGCAGCTGGCGGAGCTGTACAAGGGGCAAGCGCCGATCATCAGCGTTCTTCCCGGACCCGGCATTCTCCCGTCTCTGCTTGTCGGCATTGAACAGTGGATGGAAGCGGTCCTCTTTGATAAAGAGCTGGCTCAGAGCCTGCTGGAGTATACGTCGCCATTTTTAATCGCCTGGGCTAATGCCCTGCTTGACGCGGGCGCCGACTGCCTGGTCATTACCGAAGGGATGGCAACGTCGGCAGTAGCCCCGCGCAGCATCTTTGTCGATCAGTTCCTGCCGCACCTCCAGGCTGTTTTTACCCGGATAAATGGCCCCAAAGTCATCAGCAGCACCGGCGGCCGCATGAATCACGTCCTTGACCTGCTCCCCGGAACAGACGGCCTGGTCGGGATTATTGCCGGTTCAAAGGATGATCTGGCCGAAGCCAGACAGTTACTTGGGCCTGACCTGACCATTATCGGCAACCTGGACAATCTGACCATGCCGACGGCCACTCCCGAACAGGTGTATGCGCTGAGCATGGCATGCCTGCGGACGGCTGCGCCTTCCGGGCACTACATTCTGGCCAATGCAGGCGCCGATATGCCACAGGCAACGCCACCCGGAAATCTGCGCGCCATGCAGGCTGCCGCTGCCGACTATTCCGGGGAGATGGGGTGCGGGAAGTGACGGAGCGTACTGTCTGGCTCAGTTGCGGCGTAGTACGGGCAGAGATGGAGGAGCTGCACCGCCGCCGGCTTATCGGCGGCAAACTGCTTTTTCTCGACTCTATGCTGCATATGGACCCCCCGAAACTCGAAGCGAAGCTGCACACAGCGCTTACTGAGAGAACTGACGAGACCGGCTGCCTGGTGCTCGTCTATGGCGATTGCACCGCCCGGATGCTCGACCTGGTGCGCCGTTTTCAGGTGGGTCGGGTCAATGTTATCAACTGTGCGCAGCTGCTGCTGGGACGGGATCGCTATCGCCAACTGATGCGTGAAGAGGCCTTTCTGGTTCTGCCGGAATGGGCCCGGCGCTGGGAATATATCATGAAGAGCGAACTGGGGCTGAACAAAGAGGTTGCGCAGGGGCTCATGGGAGAAAACCGGAGGGTGCTGGTATATCTTGATACCGGCCTGCTGCCGGTTCCTGAACTGCAGCTGACAGAATTTTCGACCTACAGCGGGCTCCCCTGGCGGGTTGAAACGGTAACACTGGACAGTATGCTGACAGCACTGCTGGCAGCCCGAGCCGAGGCAAAATTTTGCAGGGTTGCCGGGGAGACGCCATGAAAGCATTTGAAAACGAACAGAAGTTCTCACCTGCTGCCCAGTTGATGGCCATCGAGGTGATCTCGCAACTGCTGGTTTCCACCTCACCGTATGAACTGGGCGTGGCGTTGACAGAACATCTGCGCGAACTGACCGGAGCCAGAACAGTTATGGTTATTGCCCACCACGCAGAAACTGAAACAGACGAACTGTTGAATGTCAGCCCGGCAAGGCGAGCCACGCTCTTTTCCCCACTTGAACTGAATACGTTTTGTCCTGAAACAAGTCCCGAAGCGCTACCGTTTTATCCGGAAGAGCTGACTCTGAATCATCCTTTGCGTAGCCAGCTGTTGCGGGCCGGCATCAAGTCAATGGCACGCTATCCGTTGCGGGTGGGTGGTGAACTGGTCGGCATGCTGCTACTCTTCGATCTGCCGGAATTGGAGCGGATTGGCGAAACAGACCGGATCATCACTCTGCTTGCCCCGCCGATCACCCTGGCGCTCAAAAACTCGCTCGCCTTTCGGCAGATTGAGCAACAGTCGCAGAAACTGGAGCAGCGGGTGGAGGAGCGTACCGCTGAACTTCGCAAGAGCGAAGAACACCACCGGACTATCCTGCAGACAGCCATGGATGGAATCTGGCTGGTAGACACCCAGGGGCACTTTATCGAGGTCAATATGACCTATTGCCGGATGAGCGGCTACAGCATGGCAGAGCTGTTGTCCATGAGTATCAGTGATATCGAAATTGAAGAGTCGCCCGAAGGAACAGCTGCTCACATCCGCTTAGTCAGGGAACGGGGAGCGGATCGCTTTGAATCGCGGCAGCGCCGCAAGGATGGCACCGTTTTTGACGTCGAAGTCAGCGCCCAGTACCGCTCAGATGAAAACGGACAGATAGTGGCTTTCATCCAGGATATCACCGCACGCAAACGTGCCGAGGAGGAGAGGACTAAACTCGAATCCCAGCTGCTGCAGGCGCAGAAAATGGAATCAGTGGGTCGATTGGCAGGCGGAGTTGCCCATGACTTCAACAACATGCTGACTGTCATTATAGGCCGTGCTGATCTGGCGCTAATGAAGCTGGAGCCGTCCCAGCCTCTGCGTGCTGACCTGGAAGAAATCCGCACCGCCGCCAGACACTCCGCCGACCTCACCCGGCAACTGCTGGCCTTTGCCCGCAAACAAACCATTGTCCCGAAAAATCTCGATCTGAATGACGCGGTAGCAAGCACACTCAAAATGCTGCAGCGACTTATCGGCGAAGACATTCAACTCAGTTGGCAGCCGGCCGCAAAGCTCTGGCCGGTGATGGCAGATCCGTCCCAGATCGATCAGATCCTTGCCAATCTCTGTGTTAATGCCAGGGATGCGATCTCCGGCGTCGGCAAGATTATCATTGAAACCGGCAACAGCAGCTTCGACCAGTTTTACACCCCCCAGGACCCGGACTTTGTCCCCGGAGAGTATGTGCGGCTGACTGTCGGCGACAACGGCTACGGTATGGACAGGGAAACACTGGCCCATATCTTCGAACCATTTTTTACTACCAAGGAGACCGGCAAGGGAACCGGCCTGGGACTCGCCACGGTTTATGGCGCCGTCAAGCAGAACAAAGGCTTTATAAATGTCTATAGCGAGCCGGGACAGGGAACGACGTTCAACATCTATCTGCCCAGGCATACTGTCCATGGCGCAACGCTCTTGGAACCGGCTGCAGCAGAAGCCGCCATGGGACACGGCGAGATTGTGCTTTTAGTTGAGGATGAGCCGACACTCCTGGAAATGACCAGGGAGATTCTGGAATTTAATAACTATGTAGTACTACCCGCAAACAGCCCGTTCGAGGCACTCCGGATTGCAACAGAACATCCGGGGGTGATTCACCTGCTGATGACCGACGTGGTGATGCCGGGCATGAACGGTCGGGATCTGGCCGAAAAAATCCGCCCGCTCAGGCCTGAAATGAAATGTCTGTTCATGTCGGGATATACGGCCGACATAATCGCCCACAATGGCGTGCTGGATACAGGGGTGCATTTCATTCAGAAACCTTACACGTTACAGGCTCTGGCGACCAAGGTGCATGAGTTGCTGGGGAGTGACGCAGTTCACCTGACGGCTTAAATAATTTGCTGCACCATAGAAATTTCAAGAGGTAAGAATGACCCCTTCCGAGAGCACCACCATGCCTGTTACCGGCATGACCTGTGCCAACTGCGCCCTGAGAATCGAGTCTAATCTGCGTAAATTGCCGGGTATTAGCGACGCGAGTGTCGATTTTGCCAGTGAAAAACTGAATATCAGTTTTGACCCGCTCCAGCTGAGCGAAACCGATATCATTGCCCATGTCAAAAAGATCGGCTATGCCGTTGCCACCGGCAAGATAACTCTGCCGATTACCGGGTTACAGGATCATACCGATGCCTTGACGCTGGAAAAACTCCTGGCCAAGCAAAACGGAGTCCTTGTCGCCACTGTCAGCTACGGTGTCGAGCGGGCAGCGCTTGAGTATATCCCCGGCGTGACCTCGGTTGCCGAACTGGCCGCAATCATCCGCAGCGCCGGCTTTGATCTTGTCCAGGCGGGTGAATCCGAAGAGGTAGAAGACGTAGAAGCTCAACTGCGCGCCGCCGAACTGGAAAAACAGGGGCGTTTACTGATAATCGGGCTCATTTTTACGATACCGCTCATCATCTTCAGCATGGCGCGGGACTTTATCAGCGTCGCTTTTAAATACGATCAAGTTATCATGCTCCTGGCGGCGACTGTCGTCCAATTTATCGTCGGCTGGCAATTTTACGTCGGCGCCTGGAAGAGCCTCCGTTTCGGTAGTGCCAACATGGATGTGCTCATCGCCATGGGCTCTTCGGCCGCCTATTTTTCCAGCCTGCTCGTTACCATCGGCATCATCAGCAGTCCCAATGTTTATTACGAAACCGGCGCGGCCATCATCACTCTCATCAAGCTCGGCAAATACCTGGAAACCCGCGCTAAAGGTAAAACATCGGCGGCCTTGAAGGCGTTGATGGGACTGCGCGCCAAGACAGCCTGCGTAGTGCGGAACGGCGTTGAAACTGTGATCAGCGTTGAACAGGTTCTGGTCGGCGATAGCGTGGTCGTCCGCCCCGGCGAAAAAGTCCCTGTTGACGGCATCATCAGTGAAGGCCGCTCGGCCTTTGATGAAGCAATGATCACCGGTGAGTCGATGCCTGTCAGCAAAGGTCCCGGCGATGAAGTCATCGGCGCTACGATCAACCGCGAAGGCTTGATCAGATTCGAAGCCACCAAGGTCGGCAAGAACAGTACCCTGGCACAGATAGCAAAACTGGTGCAGGAAGCCCAGGGGAGCAAAGCACCTATCCAGAAGCTGACCGACGAAATCGGCAAATATTTCGTGCCGATCATCATCGCTATTGCCCTGGCTACCTTCTTCGGCTGGCTTTATGTCGTCCATATCCCCTGGACCGGTGCGATGATAAATGCCATTGCGGTTCTCGTTATCGCCTGCCCCTGCGCCATCGGCCTGGCAACACCGACTGCCATCATGGTCGGCACCTCCAGAGGGGCTCAAAGCGGGATTCTCTTCAAAAGCAGCGAAATCCTCGAACGGGCCGGCCGCGTCAATATCGTTGTATTTGATAAAACCGGCACCATCACCCGGGGAGAACCGGCTCTTACCGATATTATCCCTACCCATGATCTGCCTGCCGACGAAGTTCTCCGCCTGGCGGCCAGCGCTGAACTTGGCTCGGAACATCCATTAGGGCGCTGCATCGTCAAGGCCGGACAGGATAAGGGTTTGGCGCTTGGCTCTCCGGAACAGTTCCGTGCTTTCGGCGGTTTTGGCATCAGGGCGATAGTGGCGGATACAGCCGTGATCATCGGCAATCCGCGGATGATGCAAAATGAAGGGATCGCTGTAGATAAGCTGCAGACTGACATCATGAGACTGCAAGCCGAAGGCAAGACCGCCATGATCGTCGCCGTCAGCCGGGTGGAGGGCAATGAACCTGCCAGGCCGATAGGGTTGATCGCAGTTGCAGACACGGTGAAACCGGGCGCCAGGGAAGCAATTGCCGATCTACGCCAACTTGGTCTCGACATTGTCATGCTGACCGGTGACAACCAGAGCACTGCTGACGCGATCGCCGCTCAGGTCGGGATAACCCGGGTCGTGGCCGAAGTATTGCCCGGCGAAAAAGCCGAAGCGATAAAACAGTTACAGGCTGTGAGCAGCCTTGGCAATTTTGCCCGGCCTACCGTGGCGATGGTCGGTGACGGCATCAATGATGCTCCGGCACTGGCTCAGGCTGATGTCGGCATTGCCATCGGCACCGGTACCGACATAGCCATGGCCGCTGCCGGCATCACCCTTATCAGCGGTGATCTCGCCGGCGTCGGCCGGGCTATTTCACTCTCCCGGGCAACATCCCAGACCATTGTCCAGAATCTGATCTGGGCCCTGTTCTACAACATTGCCCTCATCCCGGTTGCTGCCTATGGCCTGCTCATCCCGATGTTCGCTGCCGGAGCCATGGCGTTCAGCTCGATTTTCGTGGTGACCAACAGCCTCCGCTTACGGGCTTACAAAGTGCAGACCTTTGCCCCGCCCAAATCTCTTTTAAGGCAAACGCTGGAACTTGTGCCGAGAGTCATCGCCCCGGCAGCCGCTCTGGCTATTCTCATTATAGCGCCGATGGTCTTCATGCCGGGCACCATGGAAATCCAGGGAGCAAAGGCCGGTACCATGCCCCCGCTTCTGATGATGACCATGGCCATTGCCAATGCTTTGATCGCCGTCTCCTACGCGACCATCCCCTTTTTCCTGGTGGTGTTTGTCAGAAAACGGAAAGACCTGCCGTTTTCCTGGATTATTGTCCTCTTCGGACTTTTCATTCTTGCCTGCGGTACGACCCATCTTGTCCATGTGGTCGGTCTCTGGTGGCCGGTTGACTGGTGGCAGGCAGCCGTAGACACTCTCACTGCCCTGGTTTCACTGGCAACAGCAATCGTTGTCTGGCCCGTACTCCCCAGGCTCCTCTCTATCCCCAGTCCTCAGCAGCTGCAACTGGTCAACACTGAACTGCAACGGGAGAAGGAGAAGCTGGAGCGCACCCAGGGAGAATTGCAAAAAGCCTATGACGAGGTGGAGCATCGGGTAAAAGAGCGAACGGAAGAGCTGGAAGTTGCCAACGAATCACTCAAGGCAGAAATTAGCGAACGGAAAAAAGCCGAGACAGAAATCCACCGTTTGAACGCCGAACTGGAAAAACGGGTTATCGAGCGAACAGGTCAGCTGGAAACTGCCAACAAGGAGCTGGAAGCGTTTTGCTACTCCGTCTCCCACGATCTGCGCGCCCCCTTGCGGCATATTGACGGTTATGTGGAGCTGCTGATTTCCCGCTGCCGCGCCGGTCTCAGCGATAAAGGGCTGCACTATCTGGACACCATTGCTTCTGCCGCTCGCCAGATGGGGGTGCTGATTGACGACCTGCTGCAGTTTTCCCGCACCGGACGGGCGGAAATGCGGCGGCAAGCTCTGGACATGAACCAGTCACTGCAGGAAGTGCTGACGCCGCTAAAAGCGAGTCATTCAGATCGCGCCATCGAATGGGTCATCGGGGAGTTGCCGTCTGTCCGGGGCGATTACGCCCTGCTTCGCCAGGTCTGGGTCAACCTTCTGGATAATGCGGTTAAATATACCCGGACAAAAGAGTCTGCCCGCATTGAGGTCAGCGCCCGCGAGGAGAACGGTGAAATTGTCTTCACCGTTGCCGATAACGGCGTCGGCTTTGATATGAAGTACGTCGACAAACTCTTTGGCGTCTTTCAGCGGCTGCACACACTGGAAGAATTTGAGGGGACCGGTATCGGTCTGGCCACCGTCCAGCGGATCGTTGCCCGTCATGGTGGCCGGATCTGGGCTGAGGCCGAACTGAACCGCGGGGCCAGTTTTTACTTCACATTGCCTAAAATACAAGGAGAAAACCATGACTGAACTGAAACCGATTCTGTTTGCAGAAGACAACCCCAGTGATGTCGAACTGACTCTGGAGGCCCTGGCCGATAACAACCTGGCCAATCTGGTCACCCACGTCAAGGACGGCGTGGAGGCGATGGAGTATCTGCGCTGCGAAGGGAAATACAGCGGACGCAAGCCCGGCAACCCGGCAGTGGTGATTCTGGACATCAAAATGCCGCGCATGGACGGCATCGATGTTCTGCGGGCAATTCGTACTGATGAAACGCTGAAAATGATCCCGGTGGTGATGCTGACTTCTTCACGGGAAGAGCATGATCTGATCCGCAGTTACGATCTGGGGGTCAATGCCTATGTGGTCAAACCGGTCAAATTCTCGGAATTTGTCGAGGCGGTGAGGCATGTCGGCGTTTTCTGGGCCGTGCTGAATGAACTGCCGCCACAAGGGGGTTCAACGCATGATCGCTGAAACTGACGCCCTCAACTCGCTGAAGATTCTGCATCTTGAAGATTCACCGCTTGACGCGGAAATTATCAGGGAGCGGCTGACCGACGCCGGCTTTTCTTGCCAGCTTGACTGGGCTGCCAACGAGCAGCAGTTTACCGCATTTTTGCATAGCGGCGGCTACGACCTGGTTCTTGCCGACTTCCACCTTCCCGGTATCGAGGGTACGGAGGCGCTGCGGCTGACGAAGTCGCTCTGCCCCGGAGTACCGTTCATCTGTGTTTCCGGCGCTATTGGTGAAGAAAAAGCGGTGCAGCTCCTGAAAGAGGGGGCGACTGACTACCTCCCCAAGGAGCGGCTCGACAAGCTTTCGATGGTGATTGAGCGGGCGCTCAGTGAAGTCAAGGAGCGGACTGCACACCGGTTGGCAGAGGAAGAGAAGGCCTTGCTCGAAGCCAAGCTTATTCAGGCGCAAAAGATGGAATCAATCGGCCGGCTTGCCGGTGGTGTGGCCCACGACTTCAATAATATGCTTGGAGTGATTCTGGGGAATGTCGATCTGGCCACGCGGAAAATTGCGCCGGATCACCCGCTGCAAAAAGAGCTGCGCGGCATAAGTAACGCTGCCGAACGGGCAGCCGGCATCACCAGACAGTTGCTGGCTTTTGCCAGAAAACAGACAGTTGTCCCCAAGGTACTTGATCTGAACGAGACCGTGGAAGCGATGCTGAAAATCCTCCGGCGTCTGATCGGTGAAAACATCGAGCTCACCTGGCTGCCCGGAGCGGGCCTCTGGCCGGTCAAGCTGGATCCTTCCCAGGAAGATCAGATCCTTGCCAATCTCTGTGTCAACGCCCGCGATGCCATTCCTGATGTCGGCAAACTCATTATCGAGACAGGTAATACTGTTTTTAACGAGGCTGACTGCGCAAAGCATGCTGAACTTGTTCCGGGAGAGTATGTAATGCTTGCCATAAGCGATTCCGGCTGTGGCATGGACAAGGAGACACAGGAAAAGATTTTTGAACCGTTCTTTACCACTAAAGAGGTTGGACAAGGTACTGGCCTCGGACTTGCCACGGTGTACGGCATCGTCAAGCAGAACAACGGCTTCATCAATGTCTACAGCGAGCCGGGACAGGGGACAACCTTCAGAATTTACCTGCCGCGGCATCCGGGGCAGGTTCCCGCCGCAGAGGAAACAGCTTCAAGAGCGGTCCCAAAAAGCTGTGGTGAGACAGTTCTACTGGTGGAGGACGAACCGTCGCTGTTACAGATGACCTGTGAGATTCTGGAAATGCTCGAGTATCAGGTGCTGGCAGCCGACTCCCCGGACAAAGCGATCCACCTTTGCGCTGAGCACCCCGGCGAGATACACCTGCTGATAACTGATGTGGTGATGCCGGGGATGAACGGCAGAACGCTGGCTGAGAAGCTGAGACCAACCAGAGCGGCGATGAAGTGCCTTTTCACCTCAGGCTATACAGCCGACGTCATCGCCCATCATGGGGTGCTGGAAGAAGGGGTGCAATTTATCCAGAAACCGTGCTCCATCAGCGATCTGGCGATAAAAATCAGAGCGGTATTGGCAGGCTGAATCACGGCGGGCGTTTACTGGTCTATACGGGCAGAAAGACCTTGACCGTCGTTCCCTGTCCCGGCTGACTGTGTAGCTGCACCGCCCCCTTATGGGCGGTAATGATGCCGAGAGTCGCGGGCAACCCCAGGCCGCGGCCAAAAAACCTGGTGGTGTAAAATGGTTCGAAAATCCTGCTGCTGGTTTCAGCATCCATGCCGCAGCCGGTGTCAGTTACCTCAAGACAGGCATAGCTACCCGCCGGAATGATCCTGCCAAGATGATCCTTAACCAAATCTCCTGCCATTATTTCTGTTTTTGTCAGTGATACCCGTATCTCTCCCTCTGCTGCACCGATCGCCTCGGCAGCATTCGTGAGCAGATTGATGATAATCTGCCTGAACTGTTCACTATCGCCTTTAACCAGCAAAACATCAGTCGCAAGATTTGTGTTAATGACCACATTCTGCGGGGTGGTCGCTTTCAGCATTGCAACCATCTCAGCCACCAGAATTGTCATATCGAACCGGGACATAACAGTTTGGCTCTTGCCGGCATAGGCCAGCATCTGACGGCAGAGTGCCGCGGCACGCTCGGCAGCGCTCTCGATCTCCGGGACACATTTCGCAACCTTTTCCGGCCTGAGCTGCAAAATACCGCAGTGGCCGATGATCGTTGCCAGGATGTTGTTAAAATCATGGGCGATCCCGCCGGCCAATACACCCAGGCTTTCCAGTTTCTGCCCCTGCTGTAGACGCAACTCCAGCGCCAGCTTCTCTTTTTCAGCCCTGTTTCGCTCACTGAAATAGCTCAGCAGTCTGCGCCGGCCGGTGACGATGCCGCCAACTCCGATGATCCAGACAACGCTGTGTGTTACCAACTCGATGCTCATTGCACTGACAAACTGCTTCTGATAAGGCTCCCACGGCACAGAAACGCTGATGCCACCGCGAACCTCGCCTATTTTGTACCCTTGAGTCGCATGACATTTCAGACACCCTTCTTCCACCAGCAAAGCTTTCATAAAGCGGATATAAGGTTTGCCGTCAATCAGCTCCTTGGATGTGACCTCGCTGGCACCTTTTTCAAATTTTTTAAGCGCTTTAACCTCCCAGGCGTCAGCGGCGTTTTCCGGCCGGATTGGCTTGAGGCTGGTTATATGGCCATGCAACCCATACAGTTCCAGGCCTAATTCATGCGCTTGGCGGGTCATATACGCCGGGTTCATCAGGGTAAGCCGCTTGCCTGAAGGGGTTGTTATGTCCCGCTCCGGAAGGTGAGAAAGATACGGGTTTGGGACAGTCCGTGCCGTTATTGGCACATAGACGCCGCCATGCATGGTTGCCCAGCTGCGATAAACCTCATCTTTGTTGAAATTGTAGCGGGCAACGGCTGTGGCAATCTGAAGCTCGGAGTGATAAGAATCATAACTGCTCCAGGCTGCAAAACCGATTATCAACAGAGTCCAGAGGAGGATCAGTTGATAGAGCGGACGGAGCGGCGCAACGAGCACTGTCTTGTCGTCACTGTTTTCAGAACTACCTGAATTTAGCTGTTCTTTGAGCGTGGATTTCATTGATGACCTCGGAACAATTTCACCGTGAATGGACTGCTACGGTTAACCCATCAGCTCACTAACTTTCTCAAGGAACGTTCCCATGGAGAACGGTTTGGGCAGGGCAGCATCAGCACCGAACAGCCCGGCCATATTGAACATTTCCGCCATGTTCATGTGCGGCGAGCCTCCTGACATCACCAGAATTTTAATCTTACTGTCTTCCTGACGCAGCTCCATGATCGTCTCCAGCCCCTCTTTTTCAGGCATGTAGAGATCCGTTATCACCAGGTCAGGGCGCTCCTGCATAAACATCTTCAGCCCTGCAACGCCATCATGGGCCGACCTGACTGCATAACCGCTGTCCTCAAGAATCATGCAGACCATTTTATTGAACTGAATATCATCATCAATAACTAGTACCTTTTTCATAGCAGCTCCTGCCAAACTTAATTCCTAGTGATCCAGCAGCGATTCAAAAGCAATGGCGAATTCAACCTCCATCTGTCTGAAAATATCAAGGATCTGCGGATCGAAATGGGCCGGCATCGTTCTGCCATCCCCATGAAGAATAATCCGGCAGACTTCCGCGTGACTGAAAGGCTCCTTGTAGGGACGGCGTGCCCGCAGGGCGTCATATTGATCGGCCAGCATGACTATCCGCCCCTCTATCGGAGTCTCTTCTCCCCGCAGACCGTTGGGGTAACCGCTGCCATCCCAGCGCTCATGATGGTTCAAGGCAATCGTTTCGGCCATCTGGATGACGGCGTGAGCAGAGCCTTCCAGCATCTTCGCCCCGAGCGCCGAATGAGTCTTGATAACTGCAAACTCATCTGTAGTCAGTGCTCCCGGCTTCAAAAGGATACTGTCAGGTACCGCGACCTTGCCGATATCATGGAGAGTGCTGGCAAGCAGAATAGTCGCTGTAAAAGCGGTCGACAGGCCAAGTGCTTCGGCAATAATGCCGGAAAACCGGCCGATCCGCCAGTTGTGCCAGCCGGTATCCGTGTCACGGTATTCGGCGACCACGGTCAGGCGGCGGATGACCTCTCTGTTCAGATCCCAAAGCTCCTCCGTCTTTTTTTTCACTGCAGCTTCAAGGTCCAGTCGATAGTTTTTTTCGTTATTCTTCATCCGGCTGAATGCTGCCGCTTTACCGATTGCATGCAGCAGCAGGCCCGGATTGAACGGCTTGTAAATGAAATCGAAAGCACCGCTTTTCAGGGCGCTGACTGCAACATCGGTTTCGGCGTAGGCGGTCATGATAAGCACCGGCAAATCCGGATCATGTTGGTGAATTTTACCGGCCAGTTCGATGCCGCTCATGCCCGGCATTCTGATGTCGGTGAGCACGATCTGTACCTCCCGGTCATCCAGCCGCTCCAATGCTTCGGCGGCACTGCCAGCCGTAACCACCGGGTAGCCGTGGGCACCGAGCACAAGCAGGATCGATTCGAGAACCTGGAAATCGTCATCGACGACCAGAACTGTTGCCTGCGGCTCTGCTTGTTTCTTTTCCATACCACCCCCATAACTTAATGGCGTTCGCCATCCAGCACACTGCGCACTTTTCGCAGAACCTCAACCGGAGAAGCAGGTTTGGCCATCAGATCGGTACCTGCAGCCAGGGTTACTTTCTGCCGGATTACTTCCGGAGCATAGCCACTGTAAAACAGGGCTTTGATACCGGGGCTGACCCGCCGGATTTCATCAAACGCTTCTTTACCGTTCATCTGCGGCATGATGAGATCGAACATCAACATATCTATGCTCTGGCTGTTCTCCCTGAATTTGCTGACTGCGTCCATGCCGTTCACCGCAGCAATAACCGTATAACCGAAATCCGTCAGCAGTTTTTTCGTCATCACCCTTACGGTTTCATCATCCTCGGCGAGAAGTATGGTCTCCGCACCGCCAACCACTGACATTTTCGGCTCTATCAGGCTTTCTTCCTCGGTTTTTGCGTCAATGATCGGCAGGTATATTCTGAAAGTAGTGCCGCTGCCCGGTTGGCTCTGCACGGTAATGTAGCCATCATGCTGTTTGATGATGCCGTAGGTTACCGCCAGGCCCAGACCGGTGCCTTTGCCGACCTCCTTGGTTGTGAAGAACGGTTCGAAGATCCGCTGCTGCGTTGCCTCATCCATGCCTGTGCCGGTGTCTGTGACTGATATCAGCGCGTAAGAACCGGATTTGCCATAGCCATGGGTGGTGACGAACTCACTGTCCAGTGTGACGTTTTCCGTGGTCACCGTAAATGATCCACCCTGGGGCAGGGCGTCACGGGCATTGGTTGCCAGATTCATCAGTATCTGTTCAAGCTGATACTCATCGGCGAAAACCGGCAGTTGGGCTTCGTGAAGGGTGGTCTGGTAAGCAATATCCTCGCTGATAATTTTTTTCAGAAAGTTTTCCACCTTGGCGACAACCAGATTCAAGTCCAGCGGTTTTCTATCAATCGGCTGCTTCCTGCTAAACAACAGCAGCTCCTTGGTGAGATGGGCTGCCCGATCCGCAGCTTCGAGCATGCTCTCAATGTTGTGCCGCAGGGGGTCTGCCACCGGCATTTTCATCAAAGTAAATTGACCATAGCCGATGATGGCGGCGAGAATATTGTTGAAGTCATGGGCAATACCGCCAGCCAGGGTACCGATGGATTCCATTTTCTGGGATTGGTTAAGCAGCGCTTCAAGCTTGCGGTGTTCACTGAGATCGCGCTTGATGGCAATGAAATGAGTGATCTCGCCACGGGCATCCTTTACCGGGGTAATGGTCTGCTCCTCGGGATAAAGAGCGCCGTTTTTATGGCGATTGGTTATTTCACCACACCAGATTTCTCCCTGGAGAATGTTGTCCCACAGCCTTTTATAGAAACCTTCGCCGTGGACGCCCGACTTGAGAAACTGCCCTGGATTCCTGCCGATTACCTCTTCGGGGCTATAGCCGGTGAGTGCAGTAAAAGCCGTGTTAACCCACTCGATGGTGCCGTTCTTATCGGTAATTAAAATTGCATTGCCGGCGGCTTGCAGTGCCGCGCTTTGGAGGCGGTGAGTTTCTTCCAACTTTTTGCTGGCGGTTGTATCCTGAATGGTTTCGATGACCGCAAGCAGATCCCCCTTGTTGTCATATATGGGTGCCGCATCAAAGAGGATATAACGGTCCTTGCCGTTGAGATTTTGATACCACCCTTCAGCGTGCAGACCATCATGGACAAGGGTTGATTTTGCGTAGTCGGCATACTGGCCCTCAAGCCCTTTATAACCCGCGTCTATGACGACATCCGCGAGGCACTGCCGTTGATGGTCATAAAACGCCTGCCAATGATCACTGGTGCCGATCATGGCTGCCGCGGCAATGCCGGTCAGCTCTTCACAGGCCCTGTTCCAGAGGATAACCTTATGGTGCGCATCCAGAACGAAGGTTGCGGCAGCAGAGTTTTCAATCAGTTTTTCAGCGAACTTTTCCTGCTTGCGGAGGGACTCTTCCATGGTTTTCGGACCTCTTTCTCATCTTTTAGTGAGTTAGGAGTTATTTTCTGCGCTTTTAGGCGGAAAATAACTTCGTTAACGCACTTATCCTGTTTATCAGGGTGAGGAAACAGTTGGGAGCATGTCCAAAATAATCTTAAAAAACAGCCCGTTAAGACATTTTATAGCGGAAAAGGATTATGTCAAGGATGTCAAAGAAAATGAGCCGGTTCAGCCAGGACCGTCGTGACCAGATCGAGACAGGAGAAGTTTGACAGTGGGGATTGGAATGTTACGCTTACAGCAATAGCAGGAGGTCAAGCATGTACTCAAAAATAAATCTCGCCCATGCAGATGTTATTCTCAACTCGTTGAACGAGGGGTTATATGTCTGTGATCCTGACCGCACAATTCTCTACTGGAGCAAGGCTGCTGAAAGGATTACCGGCTGGAAGTCTCAGGAGGTTGTTGGGCGCCGCTGCCTTGACAACGTTCTTGTCCATGTGGATAAAGATGGCAGACGCCTCTGTGGTGAGGAGTTCTGCCCACTGCATCGCAGCATGCGCACTGATAAAAAAAGTGGCGCACCGCTCATCGTTTTCGGCCTGACCAGTACGGGTGGACGCCTGCCAATGGCTGTTTCTGTTGCCCCTATGCATGATGCGGACGGCCGGGTAATTGGCGGTGTCGAAACTTTTCACGATTTTTCTGAAACCTACGCAAATCTGATGCGCGCGAAAAAAATTCAGACCCTCTCCATGAATCATGAACTGCCAAAAGATGAACGTGTCGGTTTTGACACTATTTATCTACCACACGACATGGTTGGCGGAGATTATTTCGCAATTTGCCAACTTGATGCCGACCGCTACGGCTTTGTTCTCGCGGATGTCATGGGACACGGAGTGGCTGCAGCTCTCTACACCATGCATCTGAGTTCACTTTGGGATCGCTACAGCCAGACCCTTGTCAACCCTGCGGAATTCGCCGGGCATCTCAATCGTGAACTCTGCAAGATAGTCAAGGACGAATCTTTTGCGACGGCGCTCTGCGGAGTTCTGGATGCTTCCCAAAAAAGCGTCCGGATTACCTCTGCCGGCGGGCCGCCGCTGATCCTGTTTAAGGCAAATGGATGCACAAAAGTGATCGAAGCCCCGGGGTGGCCTTTCGGGGTGGCTGATGATGCCGATTATGATGAGATTGAATTTATTTGTGACTCTGGAGACCGGCTCCTGATGTTCTCCGACGGTGCCATCGAGATTCAGGATGCAGCAGGGAAACTATTAGAAGCTGATGGCTTGATAAACATTCTTAAATCTCAGGGGTATCCAAAAAATCCCATCGAGATCAAAACATTACACGAAGCTTTATTGACGTATTCAAACGATATCCGTCTGGATGACGACCTGACTTTTCTTGAAATCAGGTTTTCCTGAAATTACGCCCTGATCATCACCAGCATCATCTTGAACTTTTCGACCGCTTTAAGGGAATGGGGAATATTGGCCGGCATGATGATGAACTCGCCGCTGGAGACCCTTTGAACCTTACCGTCGATGGTAACATCGGCAACGCCGTCAATAATCTCGATAAAGGCATCATATGGGACAGTATGCTCGCTCAGTCCTTGATCGGCATCAAATGAAAAAATGGTTATGGTGCCGACCTTCCTGTCAAGCAGAGTACGACTGACAACAGAACCGCTTGCATAAGCTACCAAGCCGTTCATCTCAACTGCTCTGCCGATAAGGCTTTCTGTTTTATCACTCATGGTAAGCTCCTTGTCCTGTTTACCCTAACCTTCTGACGGTTTATACTCAAGCTCCCTGCTCTTTTGCATGTACGAGCGCCCTTCAAAAACTCCGCCATCAGCAACAGTCAGTCTCGATGTATAGATATCACCGCAGACTTCACCTTTGGGCTGAATCTCGACACTTTCGCTTGAGTGCACATTGCCGGTAATTCTGCCTGCGGCCAATAGCGTCCTGGCAGTGATATCACCAAGAAGATAAGCGCCCTCGCCGATAATAACCGCTTCAGCGTTGAGATTCCCCTCAAAGCGGCCATCTATCCTGACCGTCCCCTTAGAGTTGATCTCACCCTTCACGACTGTATCGCTGCCGATTATTACTTCCAGTTTTGGATGTTTCTTGCTGCTGAACATCAAATTATTCTCCTTTTTTGGCGGTCAACTCTTGCTTTCCAGAAAAGGCGCCGGATTAATGCTCTGGCCATCACGCCAGACTTCATAATGGAGATGAGGGCCGGTCGAGATCCCGGTAGAGCCGGAATAGGCGATTATGTCGCCACGCTTTACCGCCTGCCCCGGCTTGACACAGTTTTTAGAAGTGTGGGCATACACCGTGGTAAGTCCGTGGCCATGTTCGATAACCACAATATTACCGTTGCCGCCGCTTCTATCAGCAAAGCTGACCATTCCGTCAGCCGTTGCGTGCAGGGGGGTCCCCTTCGGCATCGTTATATCTATCCCGGTATGCAGTTTCCGCCCCCCGTATTTCGGGTGTTCCCGCATGCCGAAACCGGAGCTGATCTTTCCCGGAGCAGGCCAGCCACTGGGGCTTGTCAGGAAAACATTCTGTTCCTTGGCAAGATATTTCTTTATCTCCTCAACTGCGTTCATGGAAGAAGTTATCTCTTTTTTCAGCGCCTCCACATCGATAGATCCATCTTCACTGCTGTTATCCACGTTTTTCAGCACTTCCTTGCGGGAGCCGAGGGAAAAGAGCTTCCTGAACTGTGATTCCGACTGTTTGAGTGAAGCCATGGTTGACTCCATCTCGTTGAAGTTTTTGGACATCTTTGTGTATTCACTCTTCATTCGATAATAATCAAAGGCCTGGATCGTCAGTGAAAGGGAAAAAACCGCGCCGACACAGGCTAACAGACAGAAGAGCGCTGCGGCAACAACAGGAATCCTGACGCTCCGCGAGCTGAAGCGGGAGTGGGGTATCAGCATGATCGTGATAGGAGTGTGAATTTTTTTCAGAAGGAGGCGGAGCTTGTACATATTCCAAACCTCATGTTTGCGCTATAAATGTAGTTATAGTGAAGTTTAAAGGGGAAAGGGATAATAAACCCGTATGGTGTCGATTTCAACTTAAAACAGCTTTTTGTAATTTTTCCCTTGTCGGGCAATTAGTGCCGTTATACTCTGCAGCCATGAAATGGCTCCTCTGCTTATCAATCGGATTTTACCTCTGCGGCTGCTTTCGCCGTTCAATTTTTCTCGCCGGCGTTACCGCAGAGCTTGTCTACCTGGCCAGTCGCGGCCTTGAGCTTGGCAGGCTTCCCCTTATCGGCCCCCATGACACCCTGGCATTTTTCTCTACCAGCTGCGCACTTATGGCAGTTCCGTTTCTCTTTAATAAATCGCTGCGCAGCTCTGGCCACTTCCGGACAGGCGTCTCGCTGCTTGCCGCAACTACCGCACTTATGGCACTGCCGTTTCCGATCTTCAACATGCCGATGCCGCCAATCCTGAACACTCTTTGGTTTGAGCTCCATGTTGCCCTGGCTTTCTTTGCCTATGCCCTTTTCGGCATCGGAGCGATTCTCGGAGCTCTGTTTCTGCTGCAAAAGGAACGCTCTTTTCTGGATGCCCAGCAGACGGCGGCGCTGGTCGGATTTTCCTTCTTTTCGGCATCCATGACCTCAGGCGGAATCTGGGGCTACTACGCCTGGGGAACCTACTGGCTCTGGACTCCGAAGGAGTTCTGGACGTCAATTCTCTGGCTTTATTACGGCAGCTATCTTCATCTGAGACTCAAAGGGCAAAAGTGGGAGAAAGCCATCGCCTGGGGCGGGATTATCGGCTTCGGCGTGACGATGTTTACTTACCTGGGTGTCAGCCTGCTGATGAAAAGTTCGCACAGTTTTTAGACGGAGTTGGTATGAAAGAAGTTTTGCAGAATATTTACAACCGTCTCGCTTCACTCACTCTCGGCCTTTGGCTCCTTGGCGGAGTCATGCTGCTGCTGGCAGTCGGCTCCTTTTTGCAGGGCGAAGGGTCGAGCATCAATGAAGGTGCGCTCTACGACTGGCTTCGTGAAGTGCCGCTGCGTGAATCGTGGTGGCTCTGGGGTGCAATCGGCCTCATAGCTGTCCTTGCCCTTAATACGCTGCTCTGCAGCCTTGAATCGCTCCGGCTGAAATGGGACAAGGGGAGCTTTTTGGTTAGAATTGCACCGCAGTTGATGCATCTCGGCTTCCTCTTTATCATCATCGCCCATCTGCAGAGCGCCTACGGCGGCTTCAAGCAGGCGATGCAGGTGGAAGCCGGCTCCTCGATACGCTTCCCGGACGGATCAGACGTAGTTTTCAAGGATTTTGCCGCAACCTACAGCAAAATGGGGATGCCGACCGCCTACTCGGCAACGCTTGAGTGCATAACTGCCGGCAAAGTCAAAACTGCAATCATCAGCCCGAACCACCCGTTCTTTCACCTGGGGCACGGTGTTTACATTAAGGACATTGCGCCGCCGCCGCTGAAGGCTGCACTGATAGAGGTTCACAAGGAGCCGGGTGCGATTATGGCGCTGACCGGCGGGGCTATCTTTACGGTTGCCAATATCATTCTACTTGCCAGACGACGGGAGAAAATTGCATGAACAGTGACCTTATCCTTCTCGGCCATGGCAGCGGCGGCAGGCTCTCCCATCAACTACTTGACGAGCTGATTATTCCGGCGCTCTCCGGGATTGAACAAGCCGGACAGAACGATGCAGCCCTGCTGCAATTTGCCGGCGGAAAACTGGCTTACACGACCGACTCCTATGTTGTGCAACCGGTCTTTTTTCCCGGGGGAAATATCGGCGATCTGGCTGTCAACGGCACAATCAACGATCTTGCCATGATGGGGGCAAAACCGCTCTGGCTGAGTGTCGGTCTGATCCTTGAAGAAGGCTTCAGTAAAAAGGAGCTGGCCGAGATCCTGGGTTCAATGCGGCAAGCTGCAGATAGTGCCGGGGTCAGGATTGTCACCGGCGACACCAAAGTCGTGCCACGCGGCAAAGCCGACCGGATCTTCATCAACACCTCCGGTATCGGCGTGGTTGAGCACGAACTGGTGATTAACGGCGCCAATGCCAAAGTCGGCGACAGCATCATTGTCAGCGGTACTATCGGTGATCACGGTATCGCGGTCATGGCGAGCAGAGAAGGGCTGGAGCTGGAGACATCCATTCAGAGCGACTCGGCAGCACTGAACTCACTGGTACTCGAACTTGTCGCGGCTCTCGGCAATGACCTGCACGTGCTGCGCGATCCGACCAGGGGCGGAGTGGCGACCACCCTCAAGGAGATTGCGCTGCAATCCGTTGTCGATTTGATGCTGAAGGAGGATTGCCTGCCGGTGCAGGACGCTGTTAATGGGGTCTGCGCAATCCTCGGGCTCGATCCGCTCTATGTGGCCAATGAGGGGAAGATGCTGCTTTTCGTAGCTCCGGAGTCAACACCCACTGCTATGGCGCTTCTGCAGGCACATCCTTTGGGGGTAGATGCCGCCATCATCGGGGTTGTTAGCGGCAACGGGAGCGGGAAGGTCGCTCTTGAAACGACCTCCGGCGGAATCAGAGGGGTGGAGATGCTTAGTGGCGAGCAGTTGCCGCGGATCTGCTGAGGTTATACTTCCTTCCCCATTAATTTAAAAGGCCCCCTCGTGGAATGTAGGCCCTAATGGGGTCTTACGTGTTTTCCGCATGTGAATTGTGTCAAGATTATTCAAATCACCCCCGCCATAAAATATCCAGTAGTGAAGACTGGCACACAAAAACCACCTCTGAACGCAAAAAACCAAACCATGCTTAAATCATATTGAATGCTACAGCTAAATAGACCGATTTTGCTTAACCTACTAGTAATTCGGGGAAAAAAGCAAAGAGATCAACACTCAAAATGCATTTAACAGAGAGGACTTCCCATAACACGGAATTAATTCACCGGCATTAACAAGGGTTTTATAATTTTCTTTGACAGCTGTAAAACGGGGTTGTATTTTGAACTCTATTTTAGTGTGATGTTACATAGGGTGTTATTTGAATGTGTATAAAAGTTGTGAATAAATATAGCCGCTGTACCGGAAAATACCGGGAGGCGGTTTTTTTGTTGATTGCTGTGCTAAAAATAGATCTGTCGCCTATTCATTCGCCCCCATTGGTTGAAGGAGTTTCAATAGAAGCTATAGGGGTCATAGAAGCTATAGGAAGCTATAGGGGTCAAGTCTCCAAATATCAAATTACCTGGTATGCTTTGAAATGATAAAAGAGAATCTTATCAGTCAAAGGAGTCCTATATGGCGCGACCGCTACGCATAACTTATCCGGGAGCATATTACCATGTCACATCGAGAGGAAATGAACAAAAAGATGTATTCAAGAGTCAGCGTGACAGAGAGAAGTTTCTTGAATATCTGGCATCGGCAACCGAGCGGTATGGTGCTTTAATCCATGCCTACTGCCTTCTCAGCAACCATTACCACCTGCTGTTGGAAACACCTGAGGGGAAACTCTCGCAGATTATGCGACATATTAATGGAGCCTACACCACATACTTCAACGTAAAACGGAGACGCGCCGGACACCTGTTTCAAGGGAGGTTCAAGGCAATTCTGATTGAAGCCGGCGAATATGCGCTAGAGCTTTCTCGATATATCCATTTAAACCCGGTAAGAGCTGGAATGGTTACCCGTCCGGAAGAATACCGCTGGTCAAGCTATAACAGCTACATCGGTCAAAGCGTCGCACCCTCGTGGCTGAAGGTAGAAACAGTTCTAGATTATTTCAGCAGTAATGCAACTGAAGCAAAACAGAAGTATCGATCCTTTGTAGAGAACCTACTTGGGGAAAAATATGAGAGCCCCTTCAAAAACACATTTGGCGGAGCGGTGCTCGGCACGACTGAATTTGTAGAGATGTTGACAAAAGCGCATCTCGCGGAGAAAGAGTTAGACAGAGCTGTCCCGGGCATTCGGCAATTCAAGTCAAAACCGGAGCCTGAAGAGATATTGAAGGCAGTGGCAGCAGTAATTGGAACAAATGAAAGGCTGGCTCGTCAGGTAGGGATGTATCTCTGCCACAAATGCAGCGGCAAGAAACTTCGGGAAATCGGCAAACTGTTTGGTGTTGGCGAAACCGCAATAGCAGAAGCGCGTCGCCTGCTTTCGAGGAAGATGGAAACAGATAAGCATCTGCGTGGAGAGGTAGAAAAAGTAGAGGGTTTCCTGGTAATTTGATATTTGGAGACTTGACCCCTATGGTTTATTCTTGACCCCTATGGTTTATTCTATGGTTTATTCTTTTCTGCATTTTTTGTCCCGCATTTTTAGTCTGGCAAGCGCCGTTGGTTACGCTGACACCATTGGGTATCTCTGAGTCTACGAGGAGGGAGTTCGCATGATTAGTTATATTTTGATTTTAAGTATTCCGGCACTAGCAATTGCAATAACAATAATATTGATAAAGCTGTCAAAGAAATTACTACTATACCATAAACTGTTGATAGCTGTATGTGTGCTGTTGGTAATCTCTATATATGTGCCCGCTTCATACAGAATTTCAGGATTATATTACAAGTTGAATACTATAACTGTGGTTGATCAAAATAATATTCCAGTATCAAATGCTCTTGTAATGGTTGAATACAGGTCAACAGAATTTAATATAGCAGGCGGAAGTGACAAGACATTCAAGGTTGAGATTATTGAAACAGACTGTAATGGAGTTGCTAACCTGTCTAAGACAATTAAGGAAATACCGGTAATGTTCTTTCCTGTATATTGCAGAATTGATAATGATCCACTCGTAATTGTTATTAAAGATAATTACAGGCTTGTAAAAAGAAGAGCCGAGCATAGTGACGCTAATATAACTATCCGGCTTATTGAGAAATATAATGACATAAAAGTGCCAAATAGCTACGAGCATTATTTCAACGACTATATGTCAGCATTTTTAGAATCTAACTTAAAAGGATATATTAATGGTAGGTCGTATTCGATTTTAAACAGACATTTATTAAACAACTTATTAACACTAAGTCGTGATGAAAGCAGAAGCTACTCTGCTTACCTAGAAGGATATAATAATGGAATCAAGATGCTTGAACAGCACGATGGGAGAATGAAATGAATAGATACTCTTTTGTAGTTATTATTTATCTATCGCTTGCAGTATCGGCATTCGCATATAATTCATCCAATGACTATGGGGATCATCAGAATATCACAACATTTGCGATTAACAAGTTAACTTATGCAAATGACGAGATACAGGCTACGCTAAAAGCTAAGCGTACTTCTATTAACAGTGCAAATCAAGCAGAAGATTCCACCTGGAACCTTCTGCATCATTTCTACGACCCTACAGCAATATATCTCTGTAGCGGTGAGGATAGGTCAACAAGCGTATATTTCACTTCATGTGCACTACCAAATGCAAAAGATTACGCCATAAGCTATTACGATTTGGCGCGAAAAAACAACGACTGGAGTGGTCTTGGTAAAGCGCTTCATTTATTACAAGATGTATCAGTCCCATCTCACGTTCATCGAAATCTATCTGGAATACACCTAATTCAATCAACGATAACAAAGAAGGGTTATGAATGGTGGGTTTCAGATAATTGGATAACCGACCTCAGCACTTTTAATGAGACTGGATATCTGGATAAGATATTTAATATCCCACAGTTCAAATACAGAATCATGGCAGGTGACATGGCTGGTTTCATGGATACTATGTCGGAACAGACATACTTCGGAGGCTACCCCTGGGACTCAGCTTTTTCGACCATAAGTGATTATGAGGCAGAATACACAGCGAAACTTCTTATCCCCATGAGCATCCGCATGAGTGGCGGTCTACTTGAAAGATTTTACCGTGATACCACACCCCCCCAATCTAATAACACCGGACCAGGCGGTGGCCATGCCGATGACAACTTCGATGTATCTTCCCGTCGGATAGAACTGGAACAGCTGGATGTTACCAAGCAGGCATGGAAAGACCTCTATGGCCGCACCGGTATCAAGAAGGGGTACAACGGTCTGTTCCTGGAAAAGGCCATAACCGAATCATATGCCAAAATGGCTGCGACAACTACAGAGGCCGACTACAGCTTGGCAGCACAGCAATTTGACCTTGTCACTGGCCGCGCACAGAAGGAGGTCAAGCACTCCTTCGAAGACACCTACTATGCCTCCGCCGACGTCGCCCTCCTCTCCGACGCCTTTGTGGACAATGCCGCCGAGCTGCTGCTGAAGCGGCTGAAGGAGCCGATCCGCGAGGTGAAGGAGACTCTCAATCCTGCTGTGTTGCTCAAGAACCAGCCGGTGCTGCTGGTTCCTTCCGGCGCGCTGACCGGCTTCAACGACTCCCCCATGCTCAAAGCCTCCCTCGACGAGTACGTCAAGCAGGGTGGCACCCTCATCGTCCTTTCCCAGAAGCACGGTTACGACTACGCCTCTATCCCCACCCCTGACGGTAGGCCGATCACCGGCTATGGCTGGGAAGAGGACCAGAACTGCTTTGCCGATTCGGTCGCCATCGAGAGCTGGCACCAGATGTTGTCCGGCCAGTCGCGCTCGACGCCGACGCTGAACGTGGACGGCTACTTTACCGGCTATCCGGCCAACTCCACCATCCTCCTGCGTCGCACCGCCAACGGCCAGCCGGCGCTGCTCATGTACGAGCACGGACTGGGACGGGTAGTCGTAACCAGCATGTACTCCGACTGGGCCTATGGCCATGGCCAGGCGTCCCAGGAGGAGATTGGCCTGATGCGCGACATCCTCTCCTGGGCGAAGAAACCGGCTACGCTGCCGGAGATCAAGCCGGGAGAATCCATTACTGTTCCGGTGACCCTTACCAACAGCACCGCCACGGACGCATCATCAATCAAGCTCCAGATCTGGAACCCGGACCGCTCCACGCTGCTTCTGGAACAGGCAGTCAGCACATCCCTCCCCGCCGGGCAATCCGCCATCAACACCGTAACTTGGCAAGCGCCGTCCAACGGGGCTCTCGGCATCTACCACATCGACTACCTCCTCCTGGATGTCACAAACACAATCATCCAGCCCCAGGCCGAAACCGACTCCGGCCGCTTCGCAGTCAGCAACCCGCCGCAAGTAGGCACGGTCAAGAAGGATATCTGGCTCTCCATCACCTCCCCCAACCAGGAGGTCTTCTTCAACGAACCCTTCGTCTACACCTTCCACATCTTCAACAACACCGCAACCACCCGCAATCTGACCCTGAAAACAGTGCTTCCCCATACCGGCCGCACCCACGAACGGCCGGTCACGGCCACCGCCAACGGCGAGACCACCATCAGCGGCTCCGACCCGTTCATCGATTACAATATGTTCGAGACCCTGCATGCCTACCTGTATGACGAAAACAACGTGCAGATCGGCAGCTACATGCTGAGCTTCAAGGGGGTCTTCCCGCAGGTCAGCGTCACCACCGCCACTGTCAAGTCGCGCTACTCCAGAGGCGAAACGGTCGATCTCGGCATAAGCCTGGGCAACAGCCGCAGCTTGGCAACGACCGTCAAGCTGAAGGTAACGGTTACCGACCCTGCGAACAGTATCTTTTTCAGCAACACTACAGATGTGATCCTCCCCGCGAGTGGAGGGGCGTCCCGCAGCTTCTCCTTCCCCCTCCCGCAGGCAGCTCAGGGCGGCGTTTATACCCTGTCAAGCGAAGTACTTGACGTGAGCGGCAAAAAGATCGGCGGTGATTCCGCAGTATTCGAGATCCCCTTGCGGCTGGTCGCTATCACCCCGAGCCTTTCCGCCGGCTGGCAGGCCGGAGCCAACCAGCTCAGCTTCAACCTGGTGAACCTGGGAATCATACCGGTCACTACCGGTCTTCTCAGTGTAACGCTCACCGACCCGGATAGTGCCACAGTAGCCGGCGTTTCCCAGCCGTTCATCCTCGATGTCGGGCAGACGAAAAACCTCGACCTCTCCCTTGCTGTCCCGCCACCCAAGTTCGGTGTTTACACCCTTGCCTACAATCAGGGAGACGAAGCCGGGCCAGGGAGAAACAGTTCAGTTTCCCTGGCAAACAGTGTCTCCATCGCCGCAAACTTTGACAAGCCCTCCTACCGGATCAGGGAGACGGCGAACCTGGCGGTAAACCTTGCCAACAGCGGCAGGTTCAGCCTCAATAACGTCAGCGTCACCATGACCGTACCGGATGCCGGATATACGGACACAAAGACCATGAACATCGGGCAGGGACAAACCCTGCCCGTGCAATATGCCGTACCCCTTCCTGCTTCAATGATCGCCGGGCAGCACAATGTGACCGTCACCCTCACGCTGCCGGGCGGCTCCGCCATTACGAAGGAGTTTTCCATCACAGTCCCCGAGTCTCTCCTTGCCTTCTCTCTTACGCTGAGTTCATCCATCGCGGGAGGGACCGTGACCCCGACAATCAGCAACATCGGCGGGAAAGACACGACTGCAGAGTACCGGTTGACCCTCTACGATGCGAAGTACGCCCAGATCGCCGACCAGAGCGCCACTGCGAGCGTCCCGGCGGGAGCGGCGATTGCCTTGAGCCTCCCCATTCCGCTGGGAGCTATTGACGGGGTTTACACCCTCGCTGCCACATACCGGAACACCATAACCAGCCAGGCAGCGATGGTGCAGAAGCAGTTGACGGTCAGCGGCATCAAGGGAGCGCTCACCCTGCGCAGCGACAAACCGTCTTATCTGAATATGGAGAGCATTACCGGGCTAAGCACTATCACCAACAGCGGCACGGCATTACCGGGGGGAATCTTCACCTTCAGGTAACCACCGCTGGCGGCAACCTGCAGCGGAAGACCTGGACCAGCCAGTTCGACTTCCAGCAGGGTGTGCGGAACGGAGTGGATACTTACGGCGTCAATGACTGGATTATTCCGGATGATGATTTTGAGAAGGGAAATATCGATCAGGATAAATGGACAATCGTTGGTAATGTTACTGCGCAATCGGGAACTGCTAACATCAATAGTACCGCGGTACAATCATCTATGACTAGTAAATGGCAGCTTGAAGGAGACTTTGATATTCAGGTGGATTTCAGTCAGAATATCAGCGTTTCCAATCAAGGAGCCGAGTTTGGAATCGGTTCCGGTTTAAACTGGATATTCATAAAAAATACTCAGAATGAAGGCTATATCAGCGGGGTTCAGCTTAGTGGAGGGACTGTCGGATTAGCCAACGCAGGAAATTATTCACAGTCAGGCCGCTTCAGAGTGGTTCGTACCGGTACAACCATAGATACTTATTTCTGGAACGGTAACGGATGGACGCAACTGGTCAATTATAGCAGCCCACAAATAGCTGACACGCCTTCAGTTGTCATGTATGTCTATAGAGGGGCTGGTGGAGCAAGCGCTGCCTTTGACAACTTCAAAGTCAACTCCGGTCGGATCAAGACCGAGAACCAGACTGTTGATTCGGTAAGACTGCTGCCGCTCAACGACAATTTTGATGACGGCATATTGAATAGGGATAGGTGGAATTTATGGGGAAAAAGCGACGCAGATGAATCTTCCGGTGTTTTTCATCTGACGAGCAACGCAGCTTCAGTATGGCATGGACTTGATCTTCGCGCGCCATTGAAGGGCGATTTCAGCGCTGTATCAAAAACAAGGAACTTTTCCGCTCTACCTGCCATGAGCAATTGGGGATCATACCAGATCTTGGCAACAGATGGACTATCCGGATTCTACCTTTATCGAAGTTCCACTGTCAGTTCCTTAGGTGGTGGCCAGACTGTTCAGGGTATTTCCTTTGTAAATGGGTGGAACTACTTCCCGGGCAGTCAGGTGGCATACACTTCAGGCGCCGGTTCATTCCGTGTCCGGAAGGAAGGAACCACCGGATTCACAGATTATTTGCTTGGAGAGCAATGGGCCAATATATTTTCCGAAAGTAGAATGTCGACTAATCCGATAACCATAAAGCTTTACACGCTTACTAATGCAAACAGCCCAGCCGTAAAGACGGATATCGACAGCTTCTATACCAACACAGGCACGTATTCCGACAACGGAACACTTAATCTGAAGCAGGACTCAGGAGTGCCGGGCACTAAGTGGGGAAGTATTATGTTTTCAACTACCCAACCCGTGCAGACGTCGATCCGGTTCCGCACTCGTACCGCTGCTGACGAAACCAGCCTCGACACCTCATCCTGGAGCGACTATTATACCGCCAGCGGTGCGCCGGTCACAAGTCCGTCTGGCAGATGGATCGAAGTGGAGGCAACGCTGGAGACAAGCGACACCAACATTACCCCGCTGCTCCATGACATATCTGTCACCTATGGCGACAACCCCGGCGACATAATCTGGCAGGCTGATGTCCCGACCAACCTGGCGCCGAGCGCGACAACCAACCTAAGCAATATCATCGGCACTATCGGTTCTGCCGGGAAGTATTACCTCCAGGGAACTCTCACCTCCAGCACCGGCCAGAGCGTCGCAGCGGCAGAGTACCCGTTCTTTGTGGCACAAGGGAACACGCTGCTCAGCTTCACCACTGACAAGCGAATCTACAAGCCGGGCGAGACAGTCACTATCAGCGGCGAAGTGAAGAACTTTGCCACGACCGAGGCGGCTAACCTCACTCTCAACCTTAAAGGGAAGCCGACCGGTGGCGCAGAGCAGGCGCTTTATAACGCTACCTTTACCATCCCCGCAAACGGAAGCAGACCGTTCAGCATTATCACCACGGCAGGAGCAGAGGGCGCTTTCGCCCTTAACGGTGCAGTTACGCAGAACGCCTTGACCCTGGCGCAAATCGCCGACCAGTACGAAGTTGCCAGCCCCAAAGTAACCGCTACGCTGACAGCGCCTGACATTGCTGCTAACGATCCGTTCGCCATCGGTCTTGAACTCAAAAACAGCGGCAAGGTCGAGGCAGTAATCACTGTTGGCAAATCATTCGATCAGCAGCCCGAAACCGTTACCATTCCTGCCGGGCAGACGAAACTACTCCAGTACAGCCGACAGATAAGCGCCGACACTACCGACAGCTTCACCCTCTCCGGCGACCTGACGCAAACGATCACCAAAGCGTTCAAATACGGTCCGGCAGTCGCCCTGACCGCTGCACCCCAGGCGCTCTACCCGGAAGGGAAGGTCTCCCTGCCCCTTTCCATCACCAACAGCGGCCTCATCGATAACCTGTTTACGATCAACTATCAACTGAATCAGGGGACAAGCCCCATCAGTCAGCAGGCAAAGAGCTACTTCCTGGCTAAAGGGGGAAGCAGCGCCGACACCATAATCTATGACCTCACCGAAGGGAGCTACCAGCTTGCGGCAACCAGCCTGAAGCCTGCCGCCGGAATAGCGGCCACCTTTCAGGTCAGGAAGGAGACCAAAGCAGAGCTGACCCTGGCCGTCGGAGCGCAGAGCGCCAGCCTCCTCCCGGCGACTGTCAATGTCACCAATCTTGGTTATCTGTCCATAGAGGGGAGCGTCCGCCTCTCCCTGATCGACTCCAACGGTGCGGCTGTCTGGAGTTCGGTGCAGGAGGTCACTCTGCCCCAAGCGCTGCTACCTGTCCCGAATAGCCTTGCTTTCAATATTTACCTTGCGCCCCTCAAACAGGGAGCCTACACAATCAGGGCCGAACTCCTCGATACCGGCAACAGAGAACTGGCCTCACGAACAACGCCGTTCAATCTCCTTGGGCCGACCATAACCATCAGCCAGTTGCCCCAGTACCGTACCATCCCCTCCGGCGGCAGCTCGGATTTCACCTTCAAGGTAAAGAACAGCGGCAATCAGGAAGGTGTCTTCGAACTCTCTTTCAAGGCCGACGACCTGGTCAACGCCACTCGCTCTGAATGGCTGAAGCCGGGGGAAGAGAAGGAGATCGCCTTTGCCCTGCAGACAGCCAACGACCTGGAAGAGAAGGACTACTTTGCCTCGTACAACCTGAAGGCGGGATCTGTGAACAGGGAACTGGGAACGGTGAAATACCGTCTTCTGGGACTCAATCTGACAGTAACAGCTACCCTCGACAAGGCGGGTTATGCTCCAGGCGAAACCGCCACCCTTACCCTGAATGTAACCCAACAAGATGCGGGCGCAGCCCCCGGCCTCTTTGCCAGGGTCAACTACAACGGCTCCAACGAGAAACAGAGCTTTACCTTAAACGGCAGCCAGACACTCGTCTTCAACGTGCCGCTGACCCAGATAACCGGCGAAAAGCTTTTCTACGGCATCTATTCCGAATCGGGGCGCTCCATCCACCTGAACACTATCTACATTCACAAGATTGACGCGGTCCTGGCGCTTGCAACCGACAAGCAGCTCTACAACCCTGGAGACACGGTAACTGCCGCCATTTCGGGGAGCGCCAGCGGCGACCTGACTCTGACCGGCCCCGGTGACTTCACCACCACCTTCGCCTACAGCGGCTCTGAAACCAAAAGCTTCACCCTCCCCGCAACCATGACCGCCGGCACCTATAAGCTTAATGCCCAACTCAAAACTCAAAACTCACAACTCATAACTGCCTCTTACCCGTTCGACGTGGCCGGAATCCAGGTGAAGGTCAAAGAGGCTCTGCTGGACAAGACAAAATATGTTGCAACCGACACCATGCAGCTCGCTCTCACCATCGAGAGCAACATCGATCTGGCCGCGACCATCAGAACCTGGATCGTTGACCCGGCAGGAGTATACACTGAAGCCGGAAGCGGCAATGCCGCGCTGACAGCCGCTGCGCCTTTACTTGCAACTCAAAACTCCCAACTCGCAACCGCCTCTCTGGGGATTCACAAACTGGTCTACGGCATCTACCAGGATGATCTCCTTCTCGCCTCCGGAGCCAAGGCGTTCGACATCGGCGAAGCGGTGCTGCTTTCTCTGGCCACCGACAAAAGCGACTACCCTGAAGTCACTACTCCGGTAACTGTCAAGGCTGATCTGTACGGCACAACCGCTGCGGGGATCGAATTATTTCTGGATGGTGCGAGTATCAATACCGGCAGTGTGACTCTGAACGGCATGGGAAGCTACACGTTGGCCATCCCTGCGGCAAGCCTGTCGCCGGGCCTCCATACCTTGAAGGGGGTTCTGACCGTCGGCGGGCTCACATCTGCCAGGGAGACACGTTTTACCTACGGCAGCAGCCTGCCTGATCTCACCGCCAGGGTAGCTGTCAACTCTCCGGTCGGCAGCAGCATGACCATTCTGGTAACGGTCAACAATCAGGGTAAAACCGCTGCGGCGGCCAGCAGCGCCGCCCTGTACGACGGCGATCCTGCAACTGGCGGCGGGCTTCTGACAACCCTGAGCGTGCCGTCCATCCCTGCCGGGAGCTCGGTGACGCTTCCCTATACCTGGAATACGCTCGGCAAGAGCGGCGACCATCTGCTGTTCGCTCTTGCCGATTGCGACAACAGCGTTGTCGAGTTCATCGAAGGGAACAACCGGGGGATGACTGCTGTCTCGTTACCTTCTTCAAGCCTTGCGGTTTTAACCGGCAAAAACGCTTACGCTGCCAATGAGGCTGCGGCAATCACGGTCAGCCTTGCCAATCTGACAGCGAACCTCCCTCTGGAAAACAGCACCCTGAAGCTGCGCCTGACCGCTGCATCCGGCTTGATCATCGATCTGCCGGACAGGGGAGTCGCAACCATCGCCCCTGCATCGGTCATCACCCTGTCAGAAGTCTGGAACAGCGGCATCACTCTGCCAACTACTTTTACGGTCGCAGCCCGGCTTGTTGGCGGCACAACGGAACTTGCCACAACAACAACCTCATTTACCATTGTGCCGACTACGTCACTATCAGGCAGCATTGGGCCGGTTATGGCCGAGATCCCTCAGGATAGTTCACTTGAAGCGCTCTACACCATCAGCAACAGCGGCAATGTGCCGCTTGACGGCAAGTTGCAAGGGGTCATCAGGGACCCGCAAAGCGGAATCTCCAAGGTTCTCCAGGAAAGCCCTCTACAGCTGCCGGTTGCCGGAAGCAAGGCAGGCACGTTCATCTTCCCGCTCACCGGATTGGAGATAAAGGGTTACGACCTGCTCCTCGGCTTTGTCTCGGCAGCCGGCGATAGCGCCGTTGCCCGGTCCAAGTTCACCATCAAGGACACTATTCCCCCGACTCTTACCGTCTCAACCCTGAGTAACAACAGCTATACCAATCAGGAAACCCTTAATGTCTCCGGAACTGTGCAGGACAACTCCGGCTCCGCCCAGGTGGAGATCAACGGCGTCAGCGTGCCGGTTGCCGCTGACGGCTCTTTCAGCCAGGCGCTGTTGCTCACTAAGGCTGATAATCCTGTCGAGGTCAATGCCATCGACTTGGCCGGTAACACGGCAGTTGACAGCCGCACCATTCACTTTGACCAGAACGCGCCAACCCTAACCATAGACACCCCGGCTGACAACAGCAAAACATCCACCTCTCCAATCGAAGTCAAGGGTGGTGTGGATGAAACCTCAACCGTTACCGCCAAGCTGAATGGAGTCATCCAGCCGGTGATCATGGATGGCAACCGCTTCTCCGCCTCGATAACACTCGAACCCCGCTGGAACACCATCGAAATAACCGCCACCGACCTGGCCGGTAACCCGAGCAGCCAGAAGCGGAGCGTGCTGTTCGACGACCAGAAGCCGTCTCTGGCAATAACCGCACCGGATCAGGATATCCGTACCAACAAAAGCAGCCTGACGCTCAGCGGCAAAGCTTCCGATCCTTACACCGCTGTAGGCGTTACTGTTGCCATGGACGGCAATGTGATGGCTCCGGCAGTGATAGATGGTATTTTCTCCCAGATTGTCAGCTTCACAGACGAAAAGCTCTACCCGATAACCGTTACCGCCAGCAATGAGGTGGGAACGCAGACCTCCGTGCAGAGGAATGTCATTTTCGACAAAACCCCGCCGAACCTGACCATCGACCCGGTTGTTACGCCGACGAACGGCTCAGCCCAGACTATAAGCGGCACCAGAGAAAACGGGATAGCAGTAACCGTTAGCTGCGCTACCGCCACAGCCGGTGCAGTGGAGTATCCGGCCGGCACTACCTGGCGCGCCCCCATCAGCGGCCTTGCGCAGGGGGAGAACCGTTTGCTGGCTGTGGCATACGATCTGGCAGGCAACAAGACAACAGCCGCCGCCACGATTCTTTATGTGCCGAAAGCACCGGAAGTGTCTGTCAGCGTTTCCCGGCAGACTCTCTGGCCGCCGAACAAGAAGCTGATGCCGGTAGTTATTGCCGGTAGTGTGACAACCTTTGGCTCTGATATAAAAGATGTGACCATTTCCGTTGCCGATGAGTACGGTAAATACAATCTGCAGGGGCTTAAATTCGGCGATACGGTGCTGCTGGAGGCGTGGCGGGAAGGTAATGATCTGGACGGCAGGGTTTACACCATAACTGCGGTGGTGTCGGATCAGGCAGGGAACCGAACAACCAGATCAACAACGGTTGTTGTGCCTCACGATATGGGGAAATAGCTGGCTATTTGAAAAATTCGAAAGTTACCTGCAACAAAAAAAAGGGGGCGCCTAATCGGTCGCTCCCTTTTTTGCCTGTACCGTAGCGCCGGACTGCTACTAGTCCTTCACCTTTATCAGTTCGATCTCAAGAATGATCTTCACCTCGTAACCAACAACAACTCCGCCGCTTTCAAGCGCTGCGTTTCAGGTCAAACCGAAATCCTTGCGGTTGATGGTTTACGTTAGAGCATAAAATTCTCAAAAAAGTGATCTTTACCGCTTTTCACGCAGTTAAAATAGAACAGGCTGCTGTTTTAATGATTTGAATTATATCTGGAATAGATTACTATTCTGCCTGTTTACTTTCGTTGTTGCACTTAACCTGCAGATGTGGGTCAGGGAGATCATGATGCGATTTGTTGCAAAGCTTTTATTGCTGTCACTGCTTTTGACCGAGTCGGTATTCGCGGCCTCCGCTTCTACCCGAATGGGTGTTCAGCCCAGGAACGAAGCGGCCTCCGCTCTTGATACTACCCCTCCTGCCATCATTATCAGCAATCCGTTGCTAAAGGATAACAAGGCCCGAACCAGGGACTCTTTTATCGTCATCTCAGGAAAAGCAATTGATGCCAGCGGTGTATCCGGACTCACGTTTAACGGGCGACCGGCAACTCTTGATGAAAACGGCAACTTCAGTGGTGAAGTTCTCCTGAGGCCTGGCGAGAACCAGGTCGTTGTGCTTGCTACAGATATTTATCGCAACACTGCTTCCCAGCGATTCAGCATATTCAGGGAAGCGTTGGCAGAGCTTAGAGAAACGGATTCAACGGCGCCTGTTATAACCGTTACCTCCCCTGAGGTTAAGCGAGGCGTTAAGGTAGTTGCACACGGAGAGACACTGCTGGTTACCGGCAAAGCTGCAGACTTATCCGGTGTGGCGTCAGTTACCGTCAATGGCCAGTCGGCGGTACTCGATGAGAACGGCAATTTTTCCGCTGAACTCCTGCTCAAGCCGGGTTTGAATGATATTACTATCACAGCAGTGGACATTTTCAAGAACCGCTCGACCGAGAAGTTTTCAGTCAGTCGGGCAGCAGGCAAGGTTGCAGCGGTCCCCAAAGATGAACCGCTGCCCGAAGTCAAAGGCAAGAATTATGCGCTACTGATCGGTATCAACAGGTACAAAAACATTGACCCGCTGAAAACCGCAGTCAAAGATACCGAACAGATGGCAGAAGTCCTCCGTGACCTTTACGGTTTCGAGACACGACTGCTGCTGAACGAAAAAGCTACGGACACGGCAATCCTGAAGGAGTTGAACTCTCTCCGTTCAAGACTGACGCCGGCTGACCGGTTGATAATCTATTATGCCGGACACGGGATTCTGGATAAGGTCACGGATGCGTCCTACTGGTTGCCGTATGATGCCGAACTCTCCGATGACACCAACTGGCTTGATACAAAACGGATAACAGATCAACTGAAGCGGATAACTGCGAAGCAGGTTCTTATTATTGCTGATTCATGTTATTCCGGGGCGATTTCACGGGAGATCAAGGCCGACCTTCTCGGTGGTGACAGCCGCGATAACTATTTAAGGAAACTCCAGGAAAAACCGTCGCGGGTTCTGATCTCTTCAGGCGGAATTGAGCCTGTCGCCGATTCCGGTGGTAACGGGAACTCAGTTTTCGCAGAAGTCCTGATTAATTCACTTAAAAACCCTGATCGTTCTGTCTTTACCGCTGGGGAACTGCTTACCAACAGAGTCCGTGAAGCTGTGTCCGGAAAGGCTCAGCAGACACCGGAGTACAAGGTTATTCGCAACTCGGGCCATGATAGTGGCGATTTTATCTTTGTGAAAAAGTAGATCCATGAAAATAATTATCTGTTTATTAGCGCTGATTCTCGTTATTCCAACTGGTGTTATCGCTGCTGAGGTTAGTAACCTCAAAGTCGGCCAGAGCGGCGACAAGGGTTTTGCGACCTTTGATCTCCGCGGAGAAATCGGGGAACGTGAAACTGAAGTAGCTGTCTCCCTGACCATTTCCGGTCGAAAATATGATGCTGACAAGCTGACTCTCAAAGGCGACTTTGGCAATAAAGTTAAAACCGGGGTCGGCAAAAGGATAGTGTGGGATACCCTCACTGATATCCCCTCCGGTTATGATGGTGAGGTAACTTGGAGTGTGGATGCGGTGGTAAAGATCACTCCAGTGCTTCAAAAAGTGAACGTAACGCCGGCAGCTTCGCCAGATCTTAAAGAATCACCTTTTATATTCGGGGAGTTAGTTGCCCGTGATAAAAATACCGGCTTATCCTGGTTGCGAATGGTGTCAAAAGATGGCAAAGGTGTGAAAATCAGCAAAGCAAGAGGGGTAGTAAAAAGACTTAAGGAAGAAAGATATGCCGGTTGTTCTGAATGGAGGATTCCCTTTGAGCAGGAGTTAAAAACCATAATTTCCTATGCGACTGCAGCGGGGTATAACGTGAAAAAGAGTAAAGGTTATCCGGCAGACTACTTCAATATGATCGGCTTTAACGGGGTTGCTAATGATTACTTCTGGACTGAGTCTGCTGTCCCTGGTGAACAGATGAGACATCGATTAGCCGTTGATCTTGAAGATGGTAACTCGACCAGTAAAGCCCTTGATCAATACCTGCAGAATTGGCCGGTCTGCACACCGGACTGAAATTGTGCCCACAAGCGACGCACAATTTCAGAAACCCTGGTTCTGGTGATGCCGACAGTGACTATTTCACTTTTTACAAAAGAAGGCCCATGAAACTTATTGTTTTTACGTTAGCGTTTGTCCTTGCTCTTCCTGTTACCCTTATTGCCGCCGAAATTATCAATCTCAAGGTTGGCCAGAGCGGTGACAAGGGTTTTGCTACCTTTGATCTCAGTGGCGAAATCGGAGAAAGAGAAACTGAAGTGGCAGTCTCACTGACCATATCCGGTCGAAAATATGCTGCTGAAAAGCTGACCCTGAAGGGCGACTTCGGCAAAAAAGTCAAAACTGGAGTTGGCAAGCGGATAGTATGGGATACCCTCACCGATATCCCCGCCGGTTTTGATGGCGAAGTGACCTGGAATGTGGATGCCATTGGCACTCCAGAGCCGCTAAAAGCGAACGCACCGCCGCTAGCTTCGCCAGCCTTGAAAGAGTCCCCTTTTACCTTCGATGAATTAGCCGCCAGTGATAAAAATACCGGTCTGCTCTGGCTGCGGATGGTGTCAAAGGATGGCAAAGCAGTCAGTTTTGGCAATGCAAGAGGGGCCGCCAGCCGATTATCAGCAAAAAGATTTGCCGGTTGCTCTGATTGGAGACTTCCCTGGGAAAGTGAATTGAAGGGCATAATGGCTTATGCCCTTTATGCCGGGTACAAAGGGAAGAGCAGCAATGGATATGCCGCAGACTATTTTAACGCTGTCGGTTTTAAAGGGGTTGTCAATGACTACTACTGGACTGATACCACGGATAAAATCGACAATCCCGCCGGCCACATGACCAGATTGGCCGTTGATCTTGAAGATGGCAACTCGACACCAAAACCGCTCTTAAGTTACCTGCAACTCTGGCCGGTTTGCAATCCGAACTGAGTTTGCGCCAACAGTTGTGCCGCACGATATGGGGAAACAGCTGGCTATTTGAAAAATTCGAAAGTCACTTGTAACAACAAAAAAGGGAGCGCCTAATCGGTCGCTCCCTTTTTTGCCTGTATCGTAGCGCCGGACTGCTACTTGTCCTTCACTTTTATCAACTCGATCTCAAGAATGATGTTCACCTCGTCACCAACTACCACTCCGCCGGTTTCAAGCGCTGCATTCCAGGTCAGACCGAAATCCTTGCGATTGATAGTTGCTGTGGCTGTTGCCCCTTTGCGAATGGTGCCATAAGGGTCTTTGCTCTCCTTGCTCGGGCCGTCAACATTGAGGACGACATCTTTTGTGACGCCGTGAAGGGTCAGGGCGCCGGTCACTTTAAGTTTGTCTTTGCCTGCCTTGACCACCTTTTTTGAAACAAATGTCATGGTCGGGTACTTGGCGACATCCAAAAAATCTATGCTTTTCAAGTGTTCATCACGCTTTTGGACATTGGTATTGATTGAAGCAGTCTCAATGCTGACTTCAACTTTCGACTTGGTGATATCCTTGTCATTCAGTTCGACAGTGCCGGTATGCTTGTCAAAACTCCCTTTGACGTTGGAAATCATAAGATGCTTGACCTTGAACCCTACATTGGAGTGATCCGAGTCGATGTTCCAGGTTGAGGCTGAGGCCAGTAACGGCAGAGCCAGGGCAAAGATGATGGTTGTGATTGACGTAAAAAGCTTTCTCATAGGTAGTCTCCTTGTTTGAGTTTGCGGCTAATTTAGCCATAAGTGGATAAAAGAAAATTGCTGAAGACATTGCATTTAATGATATTATTTATTATCAAATGCAAATATTAACAGCAACGATGGAGGTGTCAAATGGATTACTGCATAAGCACCCTGTTAAAGGGTCGAGCCAGCCAGATTGCAAAATATCTGCTGCTGTCGGTTCTTTTGAACGCTTTACTTTGCGGCTGCGCTGCTACACGATCTGAAATAGCCGGAAAGTATAGCCGCCCTGTCGAGCAGAATTCGGGCGCGGAGAAGGTGAGTGTTTTTTTCAATTTCAAAAATCTGGTGCAGCAGCACGGTTTTGACAGTATCCCGAAACTACACGCGTATGGAGTGAAGGATTTTGATAACTTGTTTCGCGATGCACTCCCTGAAATAACCAATATTGCACTTTATAACACGTTCATCGAGTCACCTCAGGACGTTAACAATCTCAAGCGCCGTCAGGAGCTTGGAAACTTTAAGTCCAGCCATGACTTCACTGTTGAGATTGTGATTCTGGAGGAGTCTTCTTTCAAACAGCAGTGTTTCAGCGGCACAGTCTCACTGCTTTCTCTCTCGGTAATTCCGATGCCTTACTCCTGGGATTACACGATTACCGCCCAGGTCCGTGATAAAAAAGGGGCAAAGGTTCGCACCTATCAGCGCAAGGCTGTTCTCGACAACTGGGTCGAAGCGCTGCTGATATTTGCCTATCCGTTCTATCCACTTGAAGGGAAACGTGAAGAGATTTATTCGGAGTCGCTCCATGATATTTTCAGGCAGATAGAGGCAGAGAAAATTCTCAAGAAGTGATTGTCGCTGATAATTTAAAGAAGGAAGTTACCTCAGCTCCTGACACGTTCAACAGCCGCCTTGTGCCCCTGTTTGACACTGTTCCAGCAGGGTCGCAAGCATCTCTGCTCGCGGCATCTCGATCCTTTTCTCTGCGCCTGACGTAAGAGGATTTCTGAAAATCGAACCGATTTCCAACTCTCGCCCCTCTTCCCGATCAATCTGCATTGAAGGCCGATACTCTCCCATATTATCGGTGAAGTCGATCATACTATCGGCAAATTTATCCGGGATCGGCTGTTTCAGTCCCTGAACGTTTGCGGCTTTTATGACTTCGAGCATGATCTCCCGTACCAGTGTTCGTGTTGCCGCAACTGCAAGCAGTTTGTCAACAGACTGTTGCAGCAGGGCTGACAGCCCGTTAAAAGGGATGTTCCAGACAAGTTTCTCCCAGCGGGCTCGTTTCAGGTCAGCCGTTGTTTTACAATCAACTCCGGCGGTAGTGAACAGCTCCGCCAGCTGTTCCAGGCGCCTGCCATCCATGCTGATGAACTCTCCCAGAACGATTCTTCCTGCCCCGAGATGATGGACAGTCCCCGGTGTACCGCGGTTGGAGCAGAGGAAAGCGACCCCGCCGATGATCCGCTCTGCGCCGAAAAGATCTGCCAGCATCTCCTCATTACCAAGACCATTTTGCAGGGTCAGTATCCGGGTCTCTTTTTTCAGCAACGGTGCAATCAGCTCATAATAGCTATTATTGGCAAAGGTCTTCAGGCCGACGATAACAAGATCGACAGGGCCGATTTCTGCCGGTGATCGCCAGGCATGGACTTGCGGGAGATGAAAGTCGCCATTGATCGAATACACCCGCAGACCGTCTGCCTTGACTGCAGCATAATCACGTCGCAGCAGAAAATGGGTTTCAACGCCGCTTTTCTGCAAAAGGGCGCCGTAATAAAGTCCGAGCGCACCGGCGCCGACAATAGCTACTTTCATGATTTCACCTCGAAGTGCAGACCGCATCCAGCGGGGCAGGTTTGTTGAGCATCGCCAGCATCTCTTCATGGATCAGGCCGTTGCCGGCAACTATCCGGTGGTTGTATACCGAGTAAGGCTCTCCTGCATAGCCGGTCACTCTTCCGCCCGCCTCCAGCACAAGCAGTTGCCCCGCGGCCACATCCCACGGTTTGAGCTTGCACTCCCAGAAGCCGTCAAGTCGTCCGGCAGCTACATACGCCAGATCAAGGGCAGCAGCACCGGCTCTTCGTATGCCGCGACAACTCATCTGGAAGTTGACGAAATGAGCGAAATTGTTCTCCCTGTCGGTGGCGCTGTCATAAGGGAAGCCGGTCGCCAGGAGAGCGCCGCGCAGCGGTGAGCGGGGCGAGACCGCGAGGCGGACTCCGTTCAGATAGGCGCCTTGGCCTTTAACGGCGGTGAAGATTTCATCCATCATCGTGTGGAGTACGACACCGAGGACAACTTCTCCTTCTATCTCAAGCGCCATCGAGACGGCAAACCAGGGGAAGCCGTGGGCAAAATTGGTTGTGCCGTCGAGCGGATCAATGATCCACTTGTGACTTTTACCCCTGTCCTGATACAGGTTCTCTTCGGCAAGGAAATCGTGCTCGGGAAAGGCCCGCTGCAGGCCGCCCACCAGGATTTTCTCAGACTCCTGATCCACTTCGGTGACAAGATCGATCTCCCCCTTGTGCTGAATCTGAAGCGGGGTCCAGAGCTTTGAGCGCTGATAAAGCCCGGCCTCTTTTGCCAGGCCGACTGCTGTTGCAAGAAACGTATCAGGAGACGGTGTCATAAAAGGCCTATTTCCCCGGCAGAGTAATGCAGAGACATTCACCTTCGGCGTAGGTTGTCTCGCCGCAGAATATCCGTCCGTGCACCATGATTTTACGCCCTTCTGCCGAGATGACCCTGCTTTCAACTGTCACCACTTGCTGCAGCGGCAGCAGATTGCGAAAACTGACGTTCAGGTTGCCGACAACTATGGCGTAGCCTGCTGCCCAGGCTGCCAGACCAAGCGCTTCATCCATGACCGCCGCTACAGAACCACCGTGGGCATGGCCGGGAGGGCCTTCTGTTTCCGGGCCGAACCAGATTCTGGCATGAAGGTGCTTATCTGCGTCGCGGTAATAGCGGACTCTGAAGCGGTTCCCTTGCGGGTCTCCGGAAACGAAACGCAGCGATTCTCCCACCAGTGAAGGCGCATCGAACAGCTCCCAGGCGTCTTCGCCGCTCAGGTCGATAGCCGGAAGGTTTTCTTTTTCAGCCGTTTTCTTTTGCATGGATCCTCTTTTGAATGTTGACAGCATAGTCACATTGTCAGTACATTTCGCTAATGATAATTGCAACCAGTAATAAAAACCCGAATCAGCGGGAAAATGCAAGATGAAAAA
This sequence comes from uncultured delta proteobacterium, assembly GCA_963787125.1. Taxonomy (GTDB): domain Bacteria; phylum Desulfobacterota; class Desulfuromonadia; order Geobacterales; family DSM-12255; genus VEOV01. The sequence continues at coordinate 385,787 of CAWBBV010000001.1, read as the reverse complement.
CAGCGGCACAGCGCTTGTCTGACACGCCCGCTTGCCTTTTGTCCGGCCTCGGCTACAATTTGAACGGTGAATATTTCAGAACAACGGGAGAAAAATGCCATGAACGAAAGAACGGGAATAATAACCTTTAAAGGTAATCCATTTACACTGCTTGGTCCGGAGCTCAAAGCCGGCGAAAAGGCCCCTGATTTCAGGGTTGTGGACAATGGCCTTGCACCGGTAACTCTTGCCAGCTACAGCGGTAAAATCAAGGTCATCAGCGCAGTCCCTTCGCTGGATACGCCGGTCTGCGACACCGAAACCCGCCGTTTCAACCAGGAGGCTGCCGGTCTGCCGGAAAATGTTGTTGTGCTGACGGTGAGCCTTGATCTCCCCTTTGCCCAGAAAAGATGGTGCGGCGCAGCCGGAATTGACCGGGTCACAACGCTTTCCGACTATCAGGAACGCGACTTTGCCTCAGCCTACGGCGTTTTGATAAAGGAGCTGAAACTTCTCTGCCGCTCGGTTTTTGTCATAGATGCGGATGATATCATCAGATATATTCAAATTGTACCGGAAGTCACCGCTGAACCGGATTATGCGGCGGTCATCGGGGCGGTTAAAACGCTTCTTTAGCAGCCTGCAGTTCATGGAGGGCAGTTATGATAACCACTCTTCTCGACGGCAACAGACGCTTTGTCACGGAAGTCTTCGATGTTGAGCGGGATTACTTCGAGGATCTTGCCAAAATGCAGCGGCCTACGGTGCTCTGGATCGGCTGTTCAGACTCCCGTGTTCCGGTCAACACCATCACCCAGACAAGGCCGGGAGAAGTTTTTGTTCACCGCAATGTTGCCAACATTGTGGCGACGAACGACTGGAATCTTTCGGCTGTTCTCGAATTTTCCATCAATCACCTCCAGATCCCTGATATCGTCGTCTGCGGCCATTACGGCTGCGGCGGCATTGCCGCCATGGATGAAGAGCATCATGACGACCGCTATATACCGATCTGGCTGAATAATGCCTACAAGGCCAAGGAGCGGGTTGATGAAAAGATTGCCAGTCTGCGGATCAAACTTTCCGACGAGCAGCGGATGCAACTGGTCGTGGAAGAGAATGTCCGCCTCCAGCTTGAGCATCTGCGTGAATATCCGTTTGTCAGGAACGCCATGCGGGAGAATAAACTCTCAATTCACGGCTGGGTCTATGATATGACCACCGGTGATATCAAGGTCGTTCAGAGAGATGCGGTAACCTGTGTCGAATAATAACAGCCGCCGCTGGATCATCTTTTCAACCCTCGCCCTTATTTACATACTTGTCTACTTCTACAGAGTGTCGCTGGCGGTCGTCGCCGGCGATATCTCCCGTGAACTCTCCCTGACGCCGGCAGATCTCGGCAGACTTTCCGGCATCCTCTTCTATGTGTACGCACTTGCCCAGATTCCACTCGGCCCTCTTATTGACCGCCTGGGGGGCAGGCTGATCATAAGTCTCTGCGGTGTTCTGACAACTATCGGCGGGGGGCTGTTTGCTGCTGCAACTAATCTTGAAACTGCCATGATCGCCAGGGTTTTGATCGGGATCGGCACCTCTTCAGTGCTGATGGCAACTTTCACGATATTCAGCCACTGGTTCAGCAGAAAAGAGTTTAGCCGGGTCTCCGGCTTGATGGTGGCGGTCGGCAACGTTGGCAATGTTATCGGCACAGTTCCACTTGCCATTGCCGTGGGCGCATTCGGCTGGCGGAGTTCATTTGTTGTCATTGCAGTCCTGCAGGGGCTGGTAACGCTGCTGGTGTACGGTATAGTCAGAGATAGGCCCCCTGTCAGTTCAATTCCGGGTGCTAAGAGCAATAATGAGCAGACAGGGATGCTGGCTGCCTGGAAAGAGATCTTTGGCCGGCATGATTTTCTCCTTCTGGGAGTGATCTCTTTTTTCTGGTACGGCAACTATCTTGCCGTGCAGGGCCTCTGGGGAGGCCCGTATCTGATGAACATCCTTCATTACTCCCGCACCGAAGCGGGCAGTATGCTCATGTATACCTCCATCGGTTTTATAGCCGGGAGTTTGACTATCGATATCATTGCCAGGAGAGTTTTCAATTCTTACAAGAAAACACTGCTAGCCGGTCAGTTCATGCTGTTGTTATTAATGAGCGGTTTTCTGGGGTGGGGGGAGATGATTCCAGTGGCGCTCATTCCGTTCTGGTTTTTCTCCATCGGCATCGCGGTTTCAGGAGGGGTCATGATCTACCCGATCATCAGGAATGGCTTCAGGGTGGAGATTGTCGGGACGGCGCTGACATCACTCAACTTCTTTGTCCTGATGGGGGCGGCGGTCACCCAGCATCTTATGGGGGTCATCATCGAGCAGCTTGGCAAGGGGGGCAGCATTACCCCCCATTCGTTTCATGCCGCCTTCCTCTTCCCGCTGATCGGTCTAGCCGTTGCTATTCTGCTGTATCTGCCGGTCAAGGTGAAAAGTATCGGCTAAACCGGCCTGGATTCAGGCTCCGCCAGCGCATAAATGCCCCGCCTGCAAACAAGGTCAGCAACAGGGAAATAGCGGCAGGATTCTCAATTATTATAATCAGCGGCAGTAAAAGCAGCCGAACGGACAGTTTCAACCACTCTCTAGCGGCAATGAAGTCCGCAAGAGGAGGACTGTAGCGGTAGTACAGCGACACGAAAGCCCTGCCCGGACTGTTTGTCAAGAGCCAGTTATCCCTAAAATCACGGAGCAGTCTGACTTTAGGGTGGAGATAGCTTCCGTAGGCGGCAGTGGCGATGAAACAGCCGCTCCTGCCAGGGACAGCGACATCATTCACAGTATAAAGAAGCGAAGCTTCAACCACTCTGCCAAGGTCATCGGTTACTCTTGCTCTTATCGGATATTCACCCGCTAAAGTGAATTCATGGGAGATGGAATCGCCGGCGCTTTGCGTATATATGCCCGTTCCAAAATCCCATTCATATTTTGTTATCTTCGTCTCCTGCGGATCAACTGTAACCAGAAAGACCGTGCTGTCCGGCAGAGTTCCGGTTTCCGGGTTAGCCGTAATAGTAATGACCGGGAGCGGCGGATAGAGCAGGGGAAAGCCGCTGCCACTGCCGTTTACAATCAGCAAATCTCCGTCAACTCCACCAGGGGCTATCGCTGCAATTGAAATGTCACTCCATGAGCGGATGACAGCAAATTTGCCACCGACAGTGACACTGCCGGTCGCCGCCCCGAAATTCGAGCCGGTAATGGTAATCTCTGTGCCGCTCTGCAGACGGTAAGGTGACACATTGAAGACAGCAGGCAGATCACTGACCGTAAGAAGTGAATCCAGATTCAGCCTGCCACCGGTTATTGTTTTGTCACTGTATTGAGTCAGCCGATCAACGCTGTTGTAGATTCTTGCTTTGACCTGATAATTTGTCAGGTCTTTATCGGCGTTCCAGGCGAGCGCTGCTGCGCCGCTGACATGAGGCGCTGCCATCGAGGTTCCGGAAGTTGTTCTGTATAGTTGGGCGCCTCCAGCTAACCAGACGGTGCTCAAGACGCCGCCATCATTGCCTGTGCCTCCAGCAGACCCGCCTGGAGCAGCCAGGTCGACTGAGTGTCTGCCGTAATCAGAGTAGGAGGCCAACCGATCACCCCTTTCAACGGCAGCAACGGCGATGTTATTCGGTTCTCTGATGGATGCAGGATAAATATTGGAGACGTCAAGGTTAAGGCCGGTGTTTCCTGCTGCAGAGACAACCAGAGCACCGGCTCTATCAGCTGCCTTCACCATTTCATGCAGTGATTGAATCCCATTTGAGTCAGGGGCGTCATCTGTTGATTCAATGCTGCAATTGAGGATTTTCGCCCCTTTTGAAAGGGCATACTCAGCGCCTTTGAGGACATCACTCAGCTCACCGTAACCTTCAGGCCCATGGAGGACTTTTACCGCCAGAATACGGGCAGACCAGTTAATCCCGGCAATGCCGATACCATTATTACCAACCGCCCCTATAATTCCGGCTACATGGCTGCCATGAGAATCAGCAGTGTCGTCATCCCAGGGATCACCAGGCTTCATGCCGCCAAAGCTGGCTCCGTAATAATCGTCAACAATGCCGTTTCCATCATCATCAATGCCGTTATTTGCAGTCTCGCCGGGATTTGTCCAGAGGTTGGCGATAAGGTCAGGATGCGTATAGGCAACCCCGGTATCGAGTACAGCAACAATGACTGATTCTGTTGTATTGCCGCCTGTAGCGCGGCTCCATGCAGCTGGAGCCGCTATCAGCGGCAGATTCCACTGTCCCGCCATGTAAAGAGGATCATCAGGAATAACTGCCTTGCGAACACGGTAGTTCGGTTCGGCAAACTCTACCTCGGGATTTGCACGGTAGAGAGCAATCGCTTGCTGAACAGTCATCCCCTGCGGGATGGCAACATGGTCAATTTTAAGCATCTTGATGCTGCTCTTGAGGGTTGAGCCGACTGACTTGTGCAGAGTTTTGCCTGTGCCGCTTTTTTTGAACTTGACCAGCAGCTCGCCGTCAACGTAACTGCCTTTCAAAGCGGCTGGCTTCTTCAGCGCTGACTGCACTGCGACGGGAGTTGAAGGCAGCAGGAGCGTCACAAGCAGGGCAAGGGCGAGGGCTGTTTTTCGGAGAGTTGTCATGGACTCCTCGGTTGGCTTGAATTGAGAGAGTTATAGCACAAAATTAAAAAGCAGTGGGGCGTTAGATTGCGCGAATCAACTCGTTAAGGGCAGCGTTTACTGATGCCATAACTCCCCGCCAGTCACCGGGTTTCTGCTGCCTGAAAAGTTGTATCGAGTTATACCAGGGCGACATTTCGCTCTGTAGCCCCCAGCGCCAGTCAGGGACGAACGGCAGCAGCAGCCAGCAGGTTTTGCCGAGCGCGCCGGCAAGGTGGGCTACCGCGGTGTCAATTGTAATGACAAGCTCAAGCTCGGCAATAAAAGCTGCCGTATCGGCAAAATCAGTTATCTGAGCGGTCAGGTCAATTAACCGGGGGTATGGTCTTGCCGGAACTTCACCAAGCTGAAGAGAGTAGCAGGAAACATTTTCTGCCCCGGAGATAAGATTTAATTCTTTTGCCGGGCAACTTCTCAGTGGATCAGGTTTAGGTCTGCCGTGCCAGCACAATCCAGCTTTTACACCCATTTCATCAGACTCCAGCAATTTTCGCCATTTAGCCTGTAGGACTGGGTCTGGAAATAAATAAGCTTCCGGTGAAGGGATATTGTCAAGGGTGGTGCCGAAAATGAGCGGCAACGACAGGAGCGGGACATGAAAGTCGTAGCTTTCCAGCAATTCATGGCAGGTAACAAGTTTGATATGGGCAAAAGCTGTGGAAAAGAGATTGTGCAGGGAGCGGTCACACGAAAAGATAATTTCCCCGGCATTTCCGGCAAGTAGCGATAGATAACGGCAAAACTGGATTGAATCACCAAACCCCTGCTCGGCATGAATCAACAGTCTCTTGCCGGTCAGATCTTCACCCTGCCATCGGGGCGCCTGATATTCCTTTTTGATGAACGGAAAACGGCCAGTTTCCCAGCGCCATTCATACTCATGCCAGCCGCGCCGGTAAGCTCCGGTTAAGAGGAGCAGCATGGAGAGATTCCAGTGCGCTTGAGGGTTGCCGGGTTGCTGCTGGAGTGTCATTTCGCAGCATTCTATTGCGGCATCATGCTGCCCCAGTGCCTGCAGGCAGGTGGAGAGCGGCACCCTGCTTTCATGAAAATCCGGGGCGATTACCAACGCTTTACGGTAGGAGTGTGCGGCATCTGCAAATCGGCCCATTGCCAGCATAACAGTGCCGCGATTGTTCCAGAGCTGGGGCACGCCTTTCCATTTTTTCAGAGCTACATCAATAATGGCCAACGCCTCACCATAGCGACCGGCATTGTATAGCTCTGCGGACTTTCTTTGCGCTGCCAGCAATTTATCCAAGCTCTCTCCCGAAAAACAAAGAGGGGCGGCAGATTGCCACCCCTCTTTGTTTTTTATTCAGATTTGCACTATCTACTTGGCAGGCGTTATGGTCGTCGAGCCTGTTGCGGTGAAGGGGTAGACGTAGGCGTTGCCTGTAGTCGTCTCTTCTATCCACGCTTTGAACTTGAAAGAACCGAAGCTGATCGTTGTCTTGGTAGCAGTTTTCTTGGCCTTGAAGTTATACGGATAATAGACATCTCCTGTGGATGGTTTTTGCTGCTTACAGGTGTTGTAATTCGGGTTGAGTGCCGTACCGTTAGGATTGGTCGCCGGATCGTAGGGCAGATACATATTGTAATCCCAGACTTGACAGTAATCGCCCAGATCAGTCGTATCCGGCACGAGTCCATAAGAGAAATCACCGGCATTATAAGTTGGCTGGTTATTAATCATGGTTGGCTGGAGGTTCCCGTAATCGTAGCAGGTAGCCGTGCCGATAATCTGAGGTTGAGTATAGAAATACCAGCCACCCTTGTTGGGTGTGGCTGTCGTTGCACAGACGTAATAACTGTAGTCCGTTACCACCAGACCGGAATAGGCAGTATTGGCCGACTGCGATTTAACTGCCTTGGCAGCAGCAATCTTGGGCGAAGAGCCGGTTTTGTAAGCCTTGGCAGGAGTGGCCGTCAGAGCAAACTCGATAAAGTTGCCGCTGATTGTCTTGCCGTCACTGGTGGCAGCAGCGGTATTAGTCATTATTGGTTGCGAGAATACGGTTTGACCCTTGTTGGGAAGGAGCGAATAAGCATCACCATAAAGGATGTCGCCCTGATCGTAGCCACCACTCCCCATACTGTCAGGCGGCAAACCGCCCGCCGGGGTGCCTTCGAGCAGGAACAGTTTATCGCCGGACTTCGGAGTGCACAGCCCTTGCCCGGAGTAGTCCTGACACTTCTGGGTAAGGTTGTAAGCGTCACTAAACAGAGCAATGCTGTTCGATGTGCCGACAAACTGGGTCAGCATGTTCCCATAGGTCCGTGCGCTGGTATTGTTACTAAAGCGGTATTTGACGCCGCCACCACTGCCACCACCAATAGGTTTGGAATAATCGAAAGCTGCTTTTCCCGTGCCGTAGTATCGTTGATCGCTGACCACGAAATCATTCAACTGACTGCCATCACTCAAAACAAGTGGCGCCGAGAGTGTCCACTGCCCGTTCAGGAAGGTAAGGTTGATCGTATTAGCGGCATTGGCCACAATTTCCCCGGCTGTCGATGTGCTTCCCAGAACTTTCCGGGTAGTTGCATCGGTAGAATCATACGCCATTGCCGAAATCGTATACTGACCCGGCCCCATTTTGATCGATTTTGTAGGAGCCGCGGGAGTGAGGGTTGCTATGAGTGTCGGGGTCTGGGATTGCCCCTGAACAGCAGGTAGTGTACTAGAGTACACCTCAATTGCCACCGTTCCGGCAGGGAGCAGACTTTTCACCGCGCCATCCGCTGTCGGGAACTTGGCGGCAATGGTTACATCCGCCTTGGCAGCGTTTGTCGAGTTTATTGAATTTGAGCTGCCGCTTGAGCCGCATCCCGTAAGTGATGCGCCAGCCGCCATCATTGCAACGGCCAGTAATATGACATAGCGTCTTCTTGTCATGGAGTATCCTCCTTATTAGTATGAATTTCCCGGGCGAAGAATTATCTCCGCCCGACTGCTCCGGCCGTTACTGGATAACTACTGTTACATCGCTGGCATTACCGTAACTTGCTTTGACATCCTGTGAAACAGATTTTCCGCAAGCGGTGGCGGTAAAGGTAAAGGTGAATACGTCGCCAGCCGCTGCAGTTGACGGGATTGTGTATGTGCATTTTGAATTAGAACCACTTGCAACAGTCCCATCACAAGCTGTTAGAGCAGTGCCGTTTACCTTCCAAGACCCTGTCATGCTTGCATTGTCGCCATTGCTGGCAGTCGCCGATAAAGCCACATCACGTGAAGCGGCCCCGACCGGAACAAGCGCTGGAGTTGCTGTCAGTGCTGATATCCATGGCGCTGAAGCGTAGGTGCTTACCATTATGTTCTGTTTGCCGCTCATGCCGTTGTTGTCAGTGACCGTGTAGGTATAGGTATAGGTTGAGCCTGAACCCGCAGGTACTGTAGTAGCGCAGGTGGCTGAGATCGAGGTTGTGCCGGTCCCGCCGTTGCATCCGGTTACCGCTGTGCCAGCCGATGTCCAGGCGCCCGTCATTGTTGTGCTGTCCGGGCCATAACCACTGCCATAAAGGTTAATCGCACTGCTGCTGCCGCAGCTGTTCACATAGCTCTTATCAGCATATGCATAGACTGTTGGCGGCCGATTTGTTGCGGCGACGCTCATGTTCGTGCCGGCAATAGTTCTGCTGGCGCCCTTGCTGTCTGTCAGGACAAGCTCGGTAGTGTAATCACCAGCGGTTGCTATGGAGAAATCTTTGGAGGTAGAAGTCGATGATGCTGTGAATGATCCTGTGCTGGTGAAGGCTACTGCGGTGCCATTTTTGACATTAAAAACCCAGGTAATCGGGTAGTTGCTGTCCTCGTCATAGCCTGAAATGTAGGCCGTCACCGTCTTGTTAATCTTGACTGAACTGTTGGAGAGCCAGAAATAGCCGGAAGGTGGGACGTTCGGGATAGCTAAGTCAGCAAGGACAGCTTTGTTGCCGTCATCACTGCTCTCGCCGCCGGCGACTGTACCGTTGACGTTGAAGCTGGCTGAGGAACTGCTGAGGCTCCCAATGAAGAGGCTGATGTCTGTGCCGCATTTGACCTTGCTGGAGTAGTTACCAGAGGCATCCGTAGACATGGAACGATAGAAATCAATGCCAGCCAGGCGCAGATAACGGTAGGCAGAGCCGTCGCCGGTCAGTTTGCCGCTGACATCGCACGGCTTGGGAAGGGTTACATTGTAGGCGCCGCAGTTTGGTGAGTCGCCCAAAGTTACGTTCGCCGAGGTGTAGCCGCCGTTCTCGTTATAATAGGAGAGCGTGGCTGCTCTTGAGGTTGTGGCACTGTTGAGCAGGACGGTACTCAGGGAGAATGTCCCATCTGCAGCGGTATAGCCCCACTTTGAGTCGATTATCGAACCATAGAGCGAAACACTCTGATTGGCTACCGGGGTGCTGTCAGAGAAAAGGAATTTCCCGCTCAGGCAAACTTCCTTGGGGGTGGCGAAGACGATATGGTCGAGGTTCCACCAGCTATTGGTAAAGTCGGTGTTAACCACGAAAATCTTTAGATAGTAGTTCCCTCCACCGCAGCCAGTCTCCGTTGGTCCGCTAATATCTGTACCGGTACTGTCAACAACAGTTCCTTCACCGAGGAAAATCCATTTGCCCGTAGAAGGATTTAAAGACCATACGGGCACCTGATGCCCGGCAGTAGTCTTGTTGTAGTCTTCGAGGAAAAGGTTACTGCAGCTGTTAGTGTAAATGTGGCGGGTAACAGTTGTAGTTGCAGCCGCTGCTTTTTTGCACTCCTGCTTTTACAAGGTCAGCCGCAACTTTGCCGAGGGATTTCCCGGTATCTGCATCACTGATCTTGACGAAATCGAAGGCAAGTGAAACCATCTTGCCGTCTTTGCCGTTCTTGTCAGTGCCGGTATATGACCCCGGGAACCGGTCTGACTGGGTTGATGGATCATAAGCGTTAAGTTCGCCCTTCAGTTTTGTCACTCCAGGGACAGAAGCTGAAGGAATATTTATTGATGTTTCGACCGTTGCGCCAGCTGCTTTGGCGGCTTTTATAGCCGTTCCGGCAAGCGCTTTCTTTGTTCCATCAGGAAAGCTAACCAAAGCAAAGCTGAAGGACGGCTCGGAAGATTTGCCGATGCCTGATGCAAGGGCAGAGCCAGGGGCAGCAAAAGCGACATTAACCTGCTGGAGTGCGGCCTGAAGCTCAAGTTTGCCCGGTGTAGCGTAGTCAATCCTCTTCTGAAACTGGGTATAGCCATCTTTTGTAGCGGTCACAATCACATAGCCGCCGCCAGTCGAAAGATTGAGCTGTGCGGCAAAACCACCGGCTGCATCAGAGCTGACTGCTGCATCGCCTAGTTTGGCATTAGCCTTGTCGTAAGAAACAATGCTGACAGCTACGCTTTGGTCAGTAATTAATGCTGCTTTAGCCGCAGCGCCTGAAGCAGATGAGGCAACAACGCTCCCGCTGACTAGCGCCGACGAGGTTGTCGGTGCCGAACTGCCGCCCCCTCCACCGCCACCACCGCCACCACCGCACGCTGCAATGAGTGAAGACGCTGCCAGAACCAATAAACTTCGCCTGATTTTTCGATTCATAAATTATCCTCCTTTCATTAAGGTAAAACCGCATGCTTCAGAAGAATACAGATTAGTATTTATAAATACGCCTGGCTAAATTTTCTGTCAATGAATAATTCTGAAATACTGTTTCCAATGTCGCAATATATACTTAAAAAAATAAAACAAAATGAATATATGTAGTTAACTGATAAGCTAATTATTAACGAATTAGACAAGAGTAGATATTTTCTAATGAATTAGAAACAAAGGATTACAGAAATAATTGATACTTATTAATTAGCACTACTCGGGCATATGGTTTTATAAAGATTCGATAGTAGCCACTTGCGCTGGAAAATTATCATGATATAGTGCTGTATAATTAAATTGTACAAACATGCTGCAGTAAAGGAGGATCCTATGAAAAAAGTGGTCAAGTACTTAGCTATCTGCTCCGTTATGATTTCGCTGTTTGGTTGTTCGTCCGAGCACAGCACGAACAACACGAACACCCCCACCGGCACCGGCACCGCGGCTTACACTGCTAGTGATTCCGCGACCAGCGTCAACCTTGCCATCCCGACAGGGGCGTATGACGCCGCAAAGGTACAGCCTAAATTCACGGTTACAAAAAATATTGCTCCGCTTCCAGCCGGCAACCCAATTACGACTGGCGGTGGAACTGTCGGTGACGTGTTTGTGATCACTTCCGACTATACGGACGACTTCCTGCAGCCGGTTGTGGTGACTGTACCGTACGATCCGGCCAGCACCACCCTGCCCTCGGTCGTCTACTACGACTCAGCAAACAGTGCCTACGTTCCGGTGGACATTCTGGAAATCGGAACCAATACCGTCACATTTTCCACAGTTCATTTCTCAATCTATGCCACTGCAAGACACTCCGGCATGAACGCAGCCTCGCCGGACTTGTCAGCTTTTGCAGTTAATTCAGGCTTTGTTCCCAATAAGGACGGTTTTGATGTAGCAAACTTCGGTAACTTTGTCGCTCCTGACGGCAGTGGCTTGGCTATGGCCAATTATGCCGCCTGGTATTACAGTTACAAGAAGATCCTGAAAGGACTGCCACAACTGTACAGCAAATATACAACTACCGTCGAAAAAGCCCTGATCGCCAGCATCCAGTCTTCGACATCTAGCATCTGGCAAAGCTTCTGGAACTCAACCTCGAACAAGCTCACCAATAAACAGGTCGGTCTGCTGATGTTGCAGAACATGAAACTTACCAATACACCACAGATTTTCATCCTTAAGTCCTTTGATGCCAACAACAAAGCAGACTTAGCTCACGTCACCATGGCTTATAAATTTGTACCCACCAGTGCTGATGGGGGCACATTCTACCTTTATGACCCCAACTTCCCCAATGAAGCGGTAACAATCAACTTCAGTCTCACCAACGGCTTCAACGGCTACTCAAAAGCCGGCGCCTTCAGCCAGACCTTCACCAAATACGTCTTCAGCTCACCGTCCAATATCGGCAGTTACAAACAGTTCGAAGCCGCCTTTCAGGCAGCAGAGACCCCATTGGGGACTATTTCTCTGTCCGCACCGACAGTAAATTCTGCAGATGTAGCCAGTATAACAGTGGCTTCAACTGCCTTGCCGAACGTGGCGGTTACGGGAACTATTTCCGGCACCACGGCAATGAAGGAAATGTATTATTCCCTTAATGGCGGCACAGCTGTTTCGCTGGGGAGCGCAGCCAGTTTCAATTTCACGCTGCAAGGATCAACGCTGACTAATCCCAGCACAGTGACCATCTACGGGCTCTCGAATACTGCCAACCCGTGGTCGGTCGTGGCTTATCGCCAGATAACCTTGAACTTCACCGGAACAACGATCACCTCCTTCGGCAATCTCGGTTTTGAAAGCGCCGACATGACCAGCTGGCTGGTTGAGACCCGCCTTGATTCTCAAATAGTTCCAACTGCCTCAACGCTTACTAACGATACCACCAAAAGCCCTTTTGCTAGAATTTCCACAACACTGGCCAGTCCCTGGACGAGCCCAGGAACCTCCGGGTGTCCCGGCAACGCGCCTTCTGACGGCAAAGGCCATTGCTATGACGCCAACGGCACGGTCAACCCAGACTACGATCCGCTTTGGGGAATGCTGACTGCCTTCAACGGCACCGCCTACACTCCGGCCAAGAGTGCCGTTGTTCAACGTACCGATACGGACTCTTATGTCGGGAACTTGTTCCCGCTGGTAAACAATGGCAACTACTCGCTGAGGATCAATAATTATGACAACAACGATCATGTTAGCACCGCCACCCAGACTGCTACCATTCCGACAATTGCCCTGCCAACTCTCAAGTTTGCCTGGGCAGCAGTCCTTCAAGACGCGGGGCATTCGATTCCTGAGCAGCCATATGTTCAGGTTCTGGTCAAAGATATTACCGCCAACAAGATTCTTTACTACAAACGTTTTGCTAACGGTGACCCAACCTACAGCGGCTGGATCACATCGCCCATCTCCGGATGGAGTTTGATTCCATGGCAGACGGTTTCGCTCGATGTCAGTAATTCCAAGGGGAATCAGGTCATGATTAGTGTTACCGGCGCCGACTGCACTCAAAGCGGCCATGGTGGCTATGTTTATCTCGATGATTCTCCCTAAACTGGAGGAGCCTTGATCGTTTAGTCTCAACTGAAATAACAGGATGGAGGGCCCGGAGCGATGTTCCGGGCCCTTCTCATCTCGCAGCCGCGTTCGCCCAGTGCGATTTTTTATTTCTCTTCGTCAACATTTGAAGCAGCTTGACGCACTTGTGCAAGGAACTAAACGATACAGAAACTGTCTATCCCGGGACAACACTCCGGCTGATTTATGAATTGGTAACATCAAGAATTCCGGGAAATCAGGATTTCTGATGTTACGTTTGAGCCGTGAACGCATTGGAAAAGTAAAGATGTGCGCCGGTTAACTGCCGAAAGGAGGAGGTTCAGCCATGGATCTGTTCGGAAAGAAACTGCTGAAAAAACATGGTATACTGTTGGCTAAGGCTATGGACGGCAGTAATCATTGCAATGGTTGCGATGCTGCCTGCTGCAGGGGGTTTCCAAGCGTAAGGTTAACTTATGAGGAGTATGCCGAACTTGAACGACTAGGTGCGACCCGGCTATATTTTCTGCTTAATGGAGATCATTTTCTCCTCATCGAGAACGGCTGCGAATTCCTGACAAATAACCGCTGTAGCATCTACAATAGCAGGCCGGACATTTGCCGGCGCTTTACCTGTAAAGACAGCTGAAAAAGGAGACGATTTGATATGAACCTTGTTGCCAAGACCGTATTGGCTGGAACAGTCACCTTGCTGTTAATCCAGCTTGTCCCTTACGGCAGAGATCATAAAAACCCGCCAATCATCAGCGAGCCGGTATGGAGCAGCCCTGAAGTGCGTGGCCTTGCCAAAAAGGCCTGCTTCAACTGCCATAGTCATGAAACCGTCTGGCCGTTCTATACGGCCATTGCGCCGGCTTCATGGCTTGTCTACTACGATGTGATCGCCGCGAGAAAGAAACTGAACTTTTCAGCGTGGCAGGGGGGTAAAAGGGCTGGAGAAGACCCTACCGCCGTTGCCCAGGAGATAACCAAGGGTGAGATGCCACCGCTAAGATATGCTATTGCTCATCCAGAGGCAAAACTCACTGCTGACGAGAAAAAGAAGTTAATAGAAGGAATAATGGCGACTTTTGGGCAGTCAATAAAATAAAACTACATGCATTTGAACCATGTGGGGCGGTTGCAGCGTAACAGCGGAGTTCTCCGCCGACTACACGTTGGAACCATTTTAAACGGTGACCTTCGGCAGGAAGTTGCATTATTTGTGCGGTCAAAACGTAGCGTTAAAGCGGAAACCGCCCCGCATGGTTCAAATACTCCTTTTTCACTCAGCTCCCGATTTTTTTCATCAACCATGCCATGTTTTTTCCGAGATCTGCCATGGTCTTCATTCCTTCTTCATCCTGCTCAACCTCACCTATATTCCGGCCGACACCGAAGTTCCAATATGATGAGCCGGGGATGATCATTTCACCGATCAGAAAGAAGTGGTTGATGGAGTCAAAGGCATGAATCGCTCCACCACGGCGGACGGCGATTATAGCGGCTCCGACCTTGCGCCGATAAAGATTGTTGTTAGCGCGGGCAACCATGCCGGCGCGATCAATCAGCGCTTTTGTTTCCGCCGAAATGTCCGCAAAATAAGTCGGTGAAGCGATAATTATGGCGTCGGCAGCCACCATTTTGGCAATACAGTCATTGACTGGATCATTGGCAATAGCACAACGCTGATCCTTTGTGCCAAAACATTTGTAACAGGCGGTACAGCCGCGAATAATCTCTCCGGCAAGCTGAACCAGCTCTGTTTCAATCCCCTCTGTTTCAAGTTCGGCAAAAGTCTGCCGGACAAGAATGGCCGTATTGCCGTCCTTACGCGCGCTGCCGCTGAATGCTACAACTTTCATAAGTATCTCCTTTTCAAATTAGACATGTTAACCGGTTATAGCCAGCACTTCTTCATAGGTCGTAACCCCTTCGAGCATCTTCCTGATAGCAACCTGCCGCAGATTAATCATGCCGTCACTCTTTGCAACGGCGTACAGTGCGGGCAGATCGATTTTATCGGAGATCACCGCTTTGACGTTCTCGGTAAAATCAAGGACCTCAAAGATACCGGTTCGGCCGCGATAACCGGTACCGCGGCACTCACCGCAGCCGCTCCCTTCCCAAACCGTCACATCGATTTTATCAAGCTGTAGATAGGTTATCTCCTCGGCAGTCAGCTTGCGCTCCTGCTTACATTCTTTGCAGATTTTTCGCAAAAGTCTCTGGGCAATTATCCCGACAATCGTCGAAGAAATCAGAAAAGAGGGGACGCCAAGGTCGATAAGCCTGGTAATGGAGGAAGGCGCATCATTGGTATGCAGTGTGGAGAGGACGAGATGACCGGTAAGGGCGGCTTGGACGGCATTTTCTGCTGTATCGCGATCACGGATTTCACCGATCATGATAATGTCCGGGTCCTGGCGCAAAATATTGCGCAGCACAGTCGCAAAACTCACGCCGATGGCACTCTGGACACCGACCTGGTTGAACTCCTCCATTACCATCTCGATAGGATCCTCAACCGTAACAATATTTACTTCCGGAGAAGACAGCGCCCGCAGCGATGAGTAAAGAGTCGTAGTTTTACCGCTGCCGGTGGGACCTGTTACCAGAATGATCCCGTTCGGCTTGTTGATAAATGCGCTGTAAAGCTGATATTCGCGGGGGTAGAAGCCGATACTGTCAAGATCCTGCATCAGGATTTCCGGGTCAAAAATTCTTATCACTACTTTCTCGCCGAATGCTACCGGTAGAGTCGAAACGCGGAGCTCGATCTCTTTGCCTTTGTGCGTGGTTTTGATCCGGCCATCCTGCGGGCGCCGTTTTTCTGCAAGATCAAGGCGGGAGAGGAGTTTAATCCTTGAAACCATCGGCGGATGCAGCTGTTTGGGAACGGTATGAATGTTGTGGAGTACACCATCGACCCGAAGACGGATAAGTGACTTATCCCGTTTGGGTTCGATATGGATGTCGCTGGCACGCTGGTCAAAGGCGTACTGCAGCAGAAATTCAACCGCCGAGATAATATGCTTGTCGCTCCCCTCCAATTCGCCATGGGAACGCATCTGCACAAACTGTTCGAGATTGGCAAGATCTGCGCCATTTGCCACTTCACTCTGCGCGGCCATAACCGACGCACGAAAGCCGAAAAACTCGCGAAGGATCTTGAGGACATCGCTCCGCGATGCGAGCACCCTGACCGCCTGGATATGCCTTATCTGTTGAATGTCTTCCAACGCCTGACGGTTGAAGGGGTCAGCCTGGGCGAAAACTACCGCATCTCCTTTCAGCCCTATCGGCACTATCAGGTTTTTTAGCGCAAAAGCTCTCGTCACGTGTTCGGTTACCAGCTCAAGATCCATTTTGAGCGGATCTATTTTTACGTACTCCATGCCGGCAGCCGCGGCTATCGACTCAGTTATTGCATCTTCAGTAAGAATCCTGCCGGTACCGGGGATCTCAAGGTTAAAAGAAGAGATGACTTCAGCTGGAGAGACCTGCTCCGGCAGCTGGAAAAAGCGTCTGGAATAGCCTGTCTGCTGGTGGCTGTGCAATCTTGTTGCCTGGAAATCGGCCCTGGTGATAACCATATCACCCTGTTCCTGGCTTATAAGTCCATTTTTCAGTAGTATCTGACAGACATTCCGAACTGTTAACGCACGACTCTGACTCATCTTAACTCCCAGAAACCGACTGATGGAGAAATATTAACACAAATCAGGCAGATTTTCTCATATCTGATTTGACAACTTCGAGACTATTAGAAATAATAACAGCCACTACTCAACTTAAAAGGAGAACAGCATGCGCTTTATTAAAACCTGCCTGATAACAGCAGGGCTGATGGTAACAACTTCCACTGTTTTTGCCCAGCCACCCGCAGGCCATGGTGCGGGGAACGAGCCGTTCATGCGGGGCACTAACGATAATGCCACTATCCCGACGCCACCTCCGGAGCCGACGGAACCTCACAGCGGCAAAGTACTGCAGACAATAAACAGTGGTGGCTACACGTATATTGAACTGCGGAAAAAATCCGGCGAAAAGGTCTGGCTTGCTGTTCCGGCAGCCGAGATAGCTGTCGGTTCCCAGCAGACTTTCAATCCCGGCATGGTCATGCACGGTTTTGAGAGCAAGACTCTCAAAAGGGTTTTCGACCAGATCATCTTCACTGAGGCAGTAACTCCAGCAAAAGGGAAAGAAAAAAAGGACGTCAGCGGTACCTCTCCAGGCAGTCGCGGCACTGTATCACCTGATGTGAAAGTCAAGGTGAAAAAAGCCTCCGGCAAAAACGCCTACACCGTATCCGAGCTCTACAAGAACAGGGCGAAGCTCAACAAAAAGAAGGTTGTTGTCAGAGGCAAGGTTGTTAAAGTCTCCAGCAATATCATGGGGAAAAATTGGGTTCATCTACGGGACGGTTCCGGTGCCCACGCCACAGGCGACTTTAATCTGGTTGTGACGTCAAAATCGATACCCGCAGAAGGCGAAGTGGTTCTTGTCCGCGGAACTCTCTACAAGGACAAGGATTTCGGCGGGGGCTACAAATATGAAGTTATCATCGAGGAAGGTGAGTTTACGATAGAATAAGCCGGGTTACATGGATTTCCAGCAAAAAGCCTGCGGTAGCAACACCGCAGGCTTTTTCATTTAATAGGCCACCCTTTCTCATACCCATCAGGAAAGAAATTCTCCTTTGTCCTGTTGAAATAGCCAAACTGGACCTTTGGAAACTCACTCTTTATCCTCTCCAGCAGCCCGTACATCCCTGTACCGCGGCTATTCATCCCCAGTTCCAGATTGTAGTAATCCGGGTCGATAGAAATATTGCGCAGTTGGAGCATGTCAACTCCCGTATGCGCCAAAAACTTCATAAGCGCGTCTGCCTCGGCCGGAGAATCAGTCACCCCGGGAGAGACCAGGTAGTTGATCATGGTAAAGAGCCCACGCTCCTTGGCGATCTTGACGGACTCGATCACATCTTTGAAGCGATAGTTAACCGGGCGGTAGTAGCGGTTATAAAGCTCTTCCTGCACCGAATTCATGGAAAAACGCATCGAGTCCATGCCGGCGTCACAGAGAAGCCTGATCCGTTCGGGAATGGAACCGTTGGAATTAAAGTTCACGGTTCCGCGGCAACCAGCAGCTTTTTTAAGCCTTCTGGTTGCTTCTGCCACGGTTTCAGCCTGCATGATAGGATCGCCCTCACAACCCTGCCCGTAGGAGACAATCGACTCGGGAGCTTCGAGCAGATGTGGCAGCATCAACTCTACTATCTCTTCCGGTGTAGGCACGAAACCAATTCTGTCATGGTTTGACGGACAGCAGTCAGATGGCTGCAGGCTGATGCAGCCGAGACAGCGGGAGTTGCAGACAGGGGATGTCGGTATCGGTGCTTCCCAGCGACGATAGAAGAGATTCTTGGCGGCGAAACAGTGGTAGTCTATTGCGCACCGGGAAAGCTGTTCCAGAAGCCGATTGTCAGGGAACGCTTTGAGCAGCTTTCGGACCAGCGGATCGAGTTTTCTGTCGTCGTAATTTTTCGGGAGCCAATTCTCGTTAGAGTCGACTCTGGTGGCAGCAACAACAATTTGCTCGGTCGCTTCGTCCCAGCCGACCGCTGTGTATGACCAGAGCGGCAACTGCACCTTCTTTTTGGCGTAGTCGCAGGCAGGGAGCAAGGTCCGCAGCCATCCCGGCGCCATAAAGGCAGAGACAGCCTGTATCGGGATTTCCCGCTTTCCCTGGCGGACTGATGCCACTGTTATAAACTTCTTTTGCCGTTCATCCCACGCGATTGGCGGGGTATCCGGTATTGTGAAGAGCCTGCTGTCAGCGGGCAGGGGGATAAGTTCAACCCCTTCGGGAAGAACTGCTTCAGTGGCACTCATCCCGGCCATGGTAAGGGTCGGATGGTCAAAGATGTTACCCTTCGCGTCAGCGTAGAGCAATTTAGGGAGTGATTTTTTCATGGTTGTAGCCTAGCACAAAAGAACATGAATGGGAATCCATGCTGTAGCCTCTTTGACGTTGACTCCGGAATCCAATAATATTATCCTCCTGATGAAATCAATCTGTTTTTTTGCTGCGTTCATAAGGAGATATCATGTTTGGAATTGGAATGCCCGAGATGATTATCATCCTGGTTATAGCCCTGATTGTCATTGGTCCCCAGAAACTTCCGGAGCTTGCCAAGACTCTCGGGAAAGGACTGGCTGAGTTCAAGCGGGCAACGGAAGACTTTCGGCAAGGGGTCGATGAGGAGGCAAAAGCTGCTGAGGAAAAAGAGCGGCTCGCCAAAGAAGCAAGTCTGAAGGAAGAAAAAGAAAAACCTACTGCAACCCATGTCAAGGAAGAGATCAAGGATCCGGCTGGCAATATGAAGTCGTAAGCCTTTTTGCTATTGAAACGAGAAAAGGCGGGGAAGTTTCCCCGCCTTTTCCTATTTGAGCTTGTGCAAAACCTCTTTAGCCGCCGGGACCTCTTCGGCTTTCGGGAACTTGTCTATCATGTCCTTGATTATAAACTTGGCGCTTTTTATGTCACCAAGCTCTCTGAATGACAACCCAAGTTTGAGCATGGCGGCAGGAACTTTCTCTTTACCCGGATACTCTTTTATTACCCGCTGGAATTCAACGGCAGCCTCGACATAATTTTTTTCCTGATAGAATGTCTCTCCGATCCAGTAGCGTACGTTTGCTGCCAGCTTACTGTCAGGGAACTGTTCATTGAACTTGTTGAACATATCCCTTGATTTGCCGATTTCGCCACTCTTTAATGTATCCAATGCTTCCTTGTAGATGTTATCCGGATTTGGTGGCTGTTCCAGTGATTTGGCAATGGCGCTAATTTTCACGTTTGCCTGTTCCAGGTCACTTTCCAGTTTTTTGAGTCGCGTATCCATCGAAATTACCGACTTGGAGGTATCTTCTTTCAATAGGGAAATATCATCAAAAGGCTTTTTTGCGGCAAGGCCAAGATCATCAACCTTGCCGGTCATTACCTGAACATCAATCCGCATGGTATCGAGATTGGCCTGCATGTCAGCAGTCCCTTTGCGGAGGATTTCAAGGTTTTTCAGCGCTTCACGCGAGCCTTTCTCAGCTATCTCCCTCGCCTCCACCTTGACAGCAGAAACATTCTTTTCAACCTGAAGAAGACGGGTTTTCATCTCTTCAATATCCTGCTGGGCGATGTTCATGTCTCCTTTTGTCGCACAGGCGGCAAGGGAGAGCAGGAACGGAATAAATATGATATTTTTGTTCATCTGCAGACCTTCCTAGCGGTGAAAGTAAAAAGGAGCCGTATGGCTCCTTTTTTGTTACCGTTTTAAAAGAGACTATTTCACTATGGTGAATTCAACTCTTCTGTTTTTTGCCCAGGCCTCTTCGGTATGACCATTGTCAAGCGGCTTCTCTTTGCCGTAACTGACTATGGAAAGCTGCTCAGCCGGAACCCCGAGAGTCAGCAGATAGTTCAGCGCTGCCTTGGCACGATTTTCTCCCAAAGCAAGGTTGTATTCATCCGAACCACGCTCGTCACAGTGGCCTTCCAGTTTGATTTTTCCCTTGTATTTCTTGATCAGGTAGTCAGCGTTGCTATAGAGAATGTCCCTGTCAGTCTGGCGCAATACATAAGAATCAAAATCAAAATTGATTGTTTTGAGGAAAACCCTGATAGCCTCGTTAGCTTGCGCCGCCGCCTGCTGCTGCTGAGCTGCTGACTGCTGCTGGGCAGACGCCTGCTGCTGGGCTGCTGACTGCTGCTGGGCTGCCGCCTGCTGCTGAGCTGCTGCCTGTTGCTGGGCTGCCGCCTGCTGCTGGGCTGCTGCCTGCTGCTGGGCTGCTGCCTGCTGCTGAGCTGCTGCCTTTTGCTGGGCTGCCGCCTGCTGCTGGGCTGCGGTCAGCTGCTCAGGAGATGATTGCTTGTCAGCAGTCGCTGAAGCTGTCGTCTTATCCGGCGAAATACCAGCGTCAGGTTTAACCTGATCCTTGGCACAGCCGCTGATCAGCATGATGGGAAGAGAAAGAACTACAATACTCCTGAAAAAAGCATTACGCATAAAAAACTCCTTTCGACTGATATTCTAAAACATTGTGTGAAAGCGATTATACATAAGTTTAAGCCGTTTTCAATATCTCTTTGAAAAATACAGCTTTTTCTTCCGCATCACCAGCGTGGTGACCAGGTCGGATGGGAATCTTTTGCATTGTTACGCGATATTTTGACCTGTCCGGAGCCATCAGCACGCATCACATAAACCGACTCGGAACCATTTCGTTTGCTGCCAAAAACAATAAATCTGCCATCCGGAGACCAGCGGGGGTGTTCATTATTCCCTTCAAAAGTAATCTGTTTATCATCACTGCCGTCGGGGTTTATCAGATGAATCTGGAATTTATCGCCATACTGACGGCTATAGGCAATTCTGTCACCTTTTGGCGACCACCGTGGAGCAACGTTGTACGCACCGCTTGTGGTGAGTCTTTTAACTTCGCTGCCATCAGAGTGCATGATGAATATTTGCGGTTTACCGAAACGATCCGAGACAAACGTAATGAATCTGCCGTCCGGTGACCAGGAAGGCGAGATGTCAATAGCAGGGTTAGTGGTTAATCTGGCAAGCTGCTTTCCTTCCTTGGTTATCAGGTATATCTCGGAATTGCCGTCTTTGCTCATGGCTAGAGCTATCCTGTTCCCTTCAGGAGAGAACGCTGCGGTGATATTTATTCCCGGGCCTGAGGATATCCGTGCTTCAGAACCGGTTAAAAGCTCGCGCCGGTAAAGATCCGGATTGCCGTTCTTATATGAGGTGAAAACTATTTCTTTGCCTGAAGGTGAAAATTCCGGATTCAGATTGATAGAGCCGTTGGCAGTAAGCTTACGGCTGTTCTGCCCGTCCCAGTCCATCAGGTAAAGCTCTTTGTTTCCGGATGAAGTCGAAACATAGGCAAGCTTGGCAGTAAAAGGGCCCCGCTCTCCGGTGAGTGAATAGAGGATATCGTCAGAAAAAGTATGGGCGGTTTTTCGCAGATCCTGCAAAGAGGCACTGTAGCGTTTGGCAAGGATTTCCCGGCCGGAAGGGAGCTCAGTAAGTCGATATTCGAAGGTGATTGATGTTGGCGCCAGCGTGTAAACTGTTTTTAGCAGCAGGTCGGCTTCGGTTGTGGCTTCTGGCGAACCTTTTGTTTGCTCTCTGGCTGCTTCTGGCGGAGTTAACACGCTGAATATTCCGGTAATACCAAGGTCTAGCCGGAATATCTCCTCAATTTCAGCGGCTATCTTTTGATTATGATTTCCTGCCGAGGTGGCAGGCGGAAGAATATTCATGCGCAACTGGCGATTTCCCGGTGCAGTTACAGTCAAAAAATCGTTTTGAGCGAAACTCCTTGCCGGGAGCAGGATTAGCAGCAGAAAAAACAGAATAAAACCGGGTAAACGGGTCACTTTTTTACCTCTTGCGGGCTGAAAACATAGAGCTTGTCAAAATTCACTCCTAATGGCACTGGAGGGAAATAAGCCTTTGCGCTTTCAATAGTGCGGATGACCGAATTATTGAAAAGTTTATCAGTAGACGGATGTTCCATGACATATTTGGTCAGTTTGCCGTTTTTATCAATATAAAGATGGACTGCAGCTTCCGGGTTCTTGCTCCGATAATCATAAGCTATATTGCGGCTCAGGGCATCTTTGAGCCTTGATTGAATGTGGGTGCCATAATCTGCCCCCTTACCGATACCTGCAGCCGGCGTAGCACCAGCCGCGCGCTTTTCCGCGGCTTTTTTTTGCAGGGAGGCGAGAGCCTCGGCCTGATGTTTTGCGCCTGAATCGCGCTCTAAACGGCTCATCCTTTCACTGAACTCGCGAGCTTCCTGAGCTCTTCGCTCCTGATCGGCAGTCGCTGCGGAGTTCGCAGGAGTCGGTGGAAGCTGTTTTGCCGGGAGCGACATAGCCGGTTTTTGCGCGGGCGCCGGCGGCATAACTGCCGGCAGTGGCGGCGTCGGTGCAGATACAGGCTCGCCTCGTGCCGGAGCAGGGTCAGGCAGCGAGACAATATCTACGTAGTAAGGGGTCGATTCATGCAGTGCGGTTCGAAAAAGAGCCGTATTGTTGAAGATGAACAGCATAATGAGGTGAAGTAACAGGGAGAGGCTGAACGTCCATCCTGCAGTTTTGTCACGTTGCGGAGCAGTTGGGATCATTTTGCCCCTGCAGGCTCCGTAAGCATGCCGAGACGTTCAACCCCGGCCCCCTTGATCTCGGCCATGGCACGAATTACATCCCCGTAAGGAACGTCGCGGTCAGCCTTCAAAAAGACCTCTTTCTTGCTTTTTGATGCAAAAAGAGCGGCCAATTTTGCCTTGAGCTGCCCCTGGGGAATTTCGGATTTTTCCAGAAAGGCACGACCGCTTTTATCTATGGTCACAATGATCGGTTCGTCCTTGACGCTCATTGCTTTTGCTTCAGTCTTGGGAAGATTCACCTGCATCCCCTGCTGCATCATCGGGGCGGTTATCATGAAAATGACCAGAAGAACCAGCATTACGTCCACAAACGGGGTGACGTTTATCTGGGCCATTACCTGGCGATCATTGCTTCTGGAACCGACATCCATACTCTGCTCCCTTTATCTACTTCTTGGCAAAATTGCGCTGGACGATATTCAGCAGTTCAGTTGAAAAGTTGTCCATCTCGGCAATAAGCACCTTGATCTTGTTCTGGAAATGGTTATAGCCCATAACGGCCGGAATAGCGGCAACCAGGCCGATGGCGGTTGCGACCAGCGCCTCGGCTATGCCCGGCGCCACAACGGCAAGTGAGGCAGAACCGGTTTCACCGATCCCCTTGAAGGCGGTCATGATACCCCAGACCGTCCCGAACAGGCCGATAAAAGGAGCAGTAGAACCGGTTGTCGCCAAAAAAGTCAGGTATTTGTCAAGTCTGGTAATTTCCGAAGTTGTCGCCCGGCGCAGGGCGCGGGCAATATTGTCAATCCCGCCGAGCTCTGTGCTGAAAACGTTCGGTTCGGATTTCTCCTCCCCCTTCTCTCCCAGCTTCTTAAGTTCGGTAAATGCTTCAGTGAAAAGGATGGAAAGTGGGGAGTTGGCGAAGCGGTCAATCTGGGCGCTGACCGCATCAAAGCGCTTTGTCTGCCAGAAAAATGTCAGAAACAGCTCTGACTCTTTGTTCGCTTTCTGCACCTGGATGAACTTGTAGAAAATTATTGCCCAGGAGACCACTGAAAAGTAGAGCAGGACAAAAAGAACCAGCTTGACAACAATACCTGTACCGGCGAAAAGAGACAAAGTGACACCTCCGAAAAATCAGTTTCAGATCAACCTTAATTTAAATATTCCTCTGCGGCAGTCAAGTCAACTTTTTAATAACAGCCCGGCTTGCGATCAGTGAAGCATGGTATCTGCTGCCGCCAGGCGTTCATCTCTTCAAATTTCAGGAGTGCGCTTATGCTTTCAGCTTCGTAACCTGCTTCTGCCAGCAGCTCCCCTTTCGGATCTATAATCAAGCTCATGCCGAAAAAGTCCAGCTTGCCCGTAATCCCACAGCAGTTTGTAGCCACTACAAAGAGCTGGTTTTCTATCGCTCTGGCCCGCAGCAGTGTCCGCCAGTGCTCTTGGCGCGGCTTTGGCCACTCTCCCGGAACCACCAGGATTTGGGCCCCTTCAACTGCCAGCCTGCGGGCCAGTTCCGGGAAGCGAAGATCGTAGCAGATAATAACTCCGACCTTGCCGACCGAGGTGTCGACCAGCAGCCACGAATCGCCGCTATCAAAGGAACGATCCTCCTGCATGAGGGAAAAGAGGTGCATTTTGCGATATTTTCCCTTCAGCGTGCCGTTATCAAGAACGTAAGCGCAATTGTAAACCTTCTCTTCATGGGGTTCGGGCAGTGAGCCGATTATCACCATGGAATATTTTGCCGAAAGGGCGGCAAGCTCGGCGACGACATCTTCAGTGCGGGCTGCAAGCTGATTAAGCGTCTTATACGCAAAGCCGGTGGCCCACATCTCCGGGAGAACAGCCAGCTGGACACCTTCTGCGGCCAGCCCTGCCAGGGAGCTCCTGACCTGCTGAAGATTTGGTTCGATTTCTCCCAGAGTAATGTTAAACTGCACAGCTGCGGCCTTTATTTCGCTGGACATGGAAACCCTCCTGGTGACGTAACAGCAGCTCAACTTATAAAGTAATTGCAACCTTTTTTCAAGCGGTTGCACATACGTAACAAGGGAGATCAAAAATGGGAATCAGTTCAATTCTGGGTGCCGTTCTGAAAAATGTGCCGTGGCACAAGATTGCAACAGCAGCAATGGAGTATGCCCCGGATCTTTATGCAAAGGCCAAAGAGCGCTTTCAGCAGCAGGAAGAGCGCAGTAGTGAAACAGTTGTCGAGCATGAACTTCAGGAAAGAGTCTCCCGGCTGGAAAAACTCCTCCTTGAACAGGATGATCTGATCCGTAGCCTAGTTGCTAAAAACGCCTCCCTGGAAGAAACCATTTCGGCCCTGAGCGGTCGCCTCCTGCTGTTCAAGGTCGGCAGTGGCTGTCTGCTTTTTGCTGCAGCCGTAATGCTTTTGCTGCTTCTCAAGCAGCCGTGAGAACATCACTTTATCTCCATATCCCCTTTTGCCTGCACAAATGCAGCTACTGCGATTTCAACTCATTTGACAATCCTGACATCGATCTTAACAGCTATGTCGAACTTCTCCGGAGTGAGTTGCGGCAGAGAGCTGAACTCTGTACGCCGGCAGCGGTACCAACAATTTATTTCGGCGGTGGAACCCCTTCGCTTCTAGGCCCCGCGCAGGTTGCCGAACTGATCGCAACGATCCGCGACTGTTATACTGTTGAAGTAAATGCAGAAGTTACTTTGGAAGCAAATCCCGGCACACTGACGCTGGAATCGTTGCGTGGCTATCTGGCAGGCGGGGTAAACAGACTCTCTCTAGGGGTTCAATCTCTGGATGACCGTCAACTGGCCCTTCTCGGGCGGATCCATTCAGCCACAGAGGCAAAAGACGCGTTCAAACTTGCCCGCCGCGCCGGATTCAATAATATCGGTATCGATCTGATTCACGGCCTTCCGGGGCAGACACTGCAGGATTGGAAGGATACTCTTAACGGAGCAGCAGCTCTGGGACCTGAACATATTTCAGCTTACGGTCTGTCAGTGGAGGATGGTACCCGTTTTGCGGCGATGGCTGCAAAAGGCGAACTCCCGCTTCCGGAGGAAGAGCAGGCTGTTGCCATGTTCGAGCTGACCGCCGAATTTTTTCGCAGCGCCGGTTATGAGCATTACGAGATCTCAAATTTCGCCCTGCCCGGCTATCGCTCCCGCCACAATCAGGTTTACTGGCAAAGAGGCAACTATTTTGGCTTCGGCGCCGGCGCCCACTCTTTTGTGAACAGTCCCGGGTATGGCCAAAGAATGGAAAATCCTGCCGCTCTTGCGGTGTATGCGACAGCGGTAAAAAGTAACGAACTGCCAGGTAATGAGCAGACGCTATCCCGCAGCGATGCCATGGCAGAGTTTATGTTTCTCGGACTAAGGTTGCTGGAGGGGGTTGACGGGAACGAATTTGAAAGGCAGTTCGATATAAAGGTGGAAGATGTCTTTCCTGAAGTCGTCGCCAGACTCTGTGCAAGAGGCCTGCTGGCTGCCGAAGGTGCAAAACTGCGGCTGACGGCAAAGGGGCTGCTGCTGGCAAACCTGGTCATGCAGGAGTTTGTGTAACTGGTTATGACAGTTTCAGCAGATCCGCAGCAACTGTTAGCTACAGCAGATAACATTCAGTAACGTTGTCACCAGCTGCGTTCACAGATTAACCAGCCATACATAAGGCGTCATGCCGTAGTTCCAGGCAAGACAAAGGCGGCGGTAACCGGAAAAAAGGAGCGCTTCGCCGTTAACCGCAATGATAATCGGGGCAGGCAGGGTGAGCTTGCCTTGCAGTTGCAACTCATTTTCCATTTTGCTGTAGTTGAGGCGGTAGCCGCGCTTGGCCTTGGCAAGATAGCGGGCATAATCCTCAAAGCTGTGATGGGCAAGACGAACCGGCATCCCGGCCAGTTCGCCGCTGCGCGGGTATGGCGCTAACCGGCCGTCACTGAAGGCTGCAGAGATCTTTCCCCAATCAATTGCATGCTGCAGGTAAAATGGCTGTTTTGCAGGGTGGTGGCTGAATTCCCACTCTTCGACGGCAAGCTCGGGCCGGAGCCATTCGATGGTAAGCGCAGAGGTGGAGAGAGGCATTGCTAGCGTCCTGTCAGGATCTCATCCTGAAGTTCATTGATATCATCACCTATTCTGGGGAAATGCAGTGACAGCTCTTCTCCGCAGAGGCCGATGACTTTGCAGAGAGCTTCGCAGGCGCAGCCTGCCTTGATCCCTTCCGTAAGAATCTGCACCAGCTGCTGCCATGTTTCCGGCGGTATCCGTGCGTTTATCCCCCGGTCGCCGAGAATCCAGACCTTGCGCTCGAAAATCGAGATAAACAGCAAGATGCCGGTTTCATTCCTGGTGCGGTAAAGCCCTTTTTCGTAAAACGCCCTGACAGCCCGCTCTTGTACCGCTTCATTGAGCCGTTGACTGGTAATGAACGGTCTCCGGAGAAGAGGAACAGTGGTGATAAGCCGTTTGATCGGCAGGTAAAGAATAATGGTCAGGGGGAGATACGACCAGATGGTGACGTGACGGCTGGCTATGGCTATCAGTAACGCCAGCATGGCCGCGCCGAGCACCGCGCCAAGGGTCACGGCCTCACGGTAACTATCGCTCTGTGCGACCACCATGGTGACGATCTCTCCTGCTGTTGCCCCCTCGGCACGTGCAACAGCTTTACGGATCTGCTCCTGCTCTAAAGGGGTAAAAAACTCTTCAGCTGCCATCTTCTTCATAGCTCTCCCACCGCTTCACCAATCACCGCTGGCACCGCCGCCACCAAAGTCGCCGCCACCGCCGGAAAACCCCCCTGAATCGCCGCCACCGCCACCATACGAGCCGCCACCAATGAACGGCCCGCCGAAATAGCCACCACCGCCGCCGCCACCGAACAGAAAAGCGAGCAGCAGCCCAAGGAAAAACCCGCCGACTGCCGTTGCGGCAATAAATGCCAGTGCCAGCCCCGGAAAGGTCAGCCAGGCAACGAGCGGCAGACCGACCGCGCCGGCTGCTCCGGCGAGATATTTCGAGAAAGAGCTTAAGAATACGACGGCAACAGCCAAAAAGACTAACAGCGTGTAAAGGGGTGGCACCCCTTTTTTCCCTTGATGAAGATCACGGGGAGATGCCTTGTATTCCCCCTTGACGACCGCTGCAATCGCGGTTACCCCGGCAGCAATCCCGCCGTCAAAATCACCGCTTTTAAACTTCGGCGCAATCTCTGCCCGGATTATCCTCCCGGAAACCAGATCGGTCAGCTTCCCTTCAAGTCCCCGCCCTACCTCAATCCGCACCTTGCGCTCGTCTTTGGCGACAATCAGTAGTACCCCGTTATCAACCCCTTGCTGCCCGATCTTCCAGGCCTCAGCTATTTTGATCGAAAACGTTTCAATAGGTTCGCCGCCAAGGTTTTGAACGGTGAGAACAACAATCTGGGTGGAGTCGCTGCTTTCAAAACTGCCGAGCTGCTGCTCAAGCGCGGCGGCCCTACCCGGAGAAAGCATCCCCGCATAATCGTTGACATGCCCTTTAAGCAGGGGCAAATCTGCTGCCAGAGCTTGAATGGCAAGCGTCATAGAGAGGACCAAGATAAGGGCAAATCGCATGCAGTCCTCTAAAACTTGACTTTGGGCGCAACTTTAGCCCCTTCGTCAGCCTTGAACGGCTCTTTGCGGCTCAGATGCAGCAGCAGCGAGTTGGTCATGCTGTTGGGAAAGGTTCTGATGCTCGTGTTGAAATCCTGAACTGATTTATTGTAACGCACCCGGGCGACATTGATCCGGTTTTCCGTCCCCTCCAGTTGATTTTGCAGATCGAGGAAATTCTGGTTGGCCTTCAGATCCGGGTAGCGTTCCACTACCACCATCAGTTTGGAGAGCGCGCCGGAAAGCTGGCTCTGCGCCTGCTGAAACTTTTCCAGAGCCTGGGGATTGTTGATGAGATCCTTTGAAACCTGCATTGAACCGACCTTGGCCCGAGCTTCGGTGACAGCCGTCAGGGTGTCGGCTTCATGCTTGGCATACCCTTTGACCACTTCTACCAGATTGGGAATAAGATCTGCCCGCCGCTGGTAGGACGCCTCCACATCACCCCAGGCGGCAAATACCGCCTCTTCCGCTGCCTGCATACTGTTGTAACCGCAGCCGCCAAGCAGGCTTAAGCCCATAATTGTGAGTACGAGAAGTATCGCGCGTTTCATGTTTCCTCCGTTAAAAATTGCTTAGTAAGTTAGAAGTTATTATCTGGGCTTGGTGAATCTAATCATTCCGGACAGCGCTGTCACCCCCCCGGCAACAGTTTTCAATAACTCATGCAGGCGGCATTGAGAATCCCGACAGCAAAGGAGACGCCACCAAGCAGAATCGCTGCAGAGACAGAGTCAGCGGCAATCTGCTTGCAAAGGTCTGCAAAGAGCATTCGCAGCGACAGAAATACTCCGATCTGGACCACCAGCGCCACCAGCGCCCAGAGAACCATGTCCAGCAGGGCAACACTGTGAGTAATGGCGCTGGCCAGTGGTGCAATAAAGCCGAGCAGGGCCCCGACGAAGCTGATGGAGGGAGCGACTTTTCCTTCTTTGATCAGGCGGTATTCGGAATAAGGGGTGACCCGACCGTAAACCATTGAAAAGAGAGCTAAAAGCAGAATCGCTGCCAAAAAGTAGCCCAGAAAGCTGCCAAGTCCAACCAGAGAATCGGTAATAGTAAGTGTTTCCATGCTAATCCTCCGTAAAATAGTGCGGGATGAAACGACTGGTATTGGAGGTAATTTCGCTCTGATCCTCGCGAATACCGATTCCGGCAGACTCGCCGCCAATGATCCAGGAACCGATTACCGGGTAATTGCCGTCAAAGCAGGGGAGCGACTGATACTGCTGGCAAATCATCGCTTCACGGCCATACGTCCCCCCCGAAGCGATGATCTCGCCCCCCCTGATGAGCTGCACATTGCTCCCTTCCCTAGAATAGAGCGGCTTCACCACCCGGTCACCGGACAGTTTCGCTGCGTCAAAATACGCGGGGAGCAGATTGGGGTGCTCCGGGAAAAGTTCCCAGAGCAGCGGTAAAATCCCCTTGCAGCTCATGATCAGCTTCCAGGCCGGCTCAATCATCCTCATCCCGCTCGCTGGCAACAAGGGGCCAAACTGCTCCTGCAGCAGCCACTCCCAGGGGTAGAGCTTGAAAAGTGTTCGAATCGGTTCGTTCTCTTTATCGACGAACTGTCTTTTGGCTGAGTCCCAGCCGATCTCTTCGATAAAAAGCCGGCGCGTCGTCAAACCTGCCTGCAGCGCAGTGTCCCGCAGATACTCCAGATTGCCCAGATCCTCCTGTGATTCGGCTGCAGAGGCAAAATGAAGCATTTCCGGACTGTCCGGCCAACTGCGCCAGGATGACAGCAGCTTTTCATGGATGGAGTTGAACTGGTCGGCTGAAGGGAAACGCTCCTGCAGCCAGAACCACTGCACGACAGCCGCTTCCAGCAGTGCTGTCGGGGTGTCGGCGTTGAATTCCAGCATCTTTGGCGGCTGCGCGCCGTCATAGCAAAGGTCGAATCGCCCGTAAAGCGAAGGTTCATCCGTTTCCCATGAATTGACAATATACGCTCTGAATTGCTCCGGGATGCCCAATTCGGCAAAGCGATTGGTGCGAATGACTACTTCTGCTGCCTGGCAGCAGAGATCATAAAGAGTGGCGGACGAACTTTCAAGTTCGTCAATCTCAGCAGCAGTAAAACGGTAACAGGCGGATTCATCCCAATAGACAGCGCCATCAATTGTATGATAGCTCATTCCTGCCGCTTCGACTTTTGCCTGCCAATCGATGCGAGGCTCCAGGGCGCGGCGGATCATCCCCTAGCCACCGAAAAAGCCATGAAAGTGGCCGGAAGAACCAAACCCGCCACGGGAAACCGTTGCCATACCCACGGAACGTGTCAGTGTTCTTCCGGCAGTACCCGGCCCATAGTAGTAACCTGTCCGGTAGTGCGGCGAGCCGGAGCGAGGCTCCTGACAATCCTTTTCATTGCCACCCCAGTCATCCAGGCAGTCTTGTCTGTTTTTATAAAGCGAGCGCTGCTCCTTGGTGCCGCATGCCCCCAAAGTCATTGCCCCTATCAAAACAAGGGTTATCTGCATAGTTGACCTGCGTCGCATCAATATCATCTCCTGATAATTAATTCTAAAAGCATAACGAATACAGTCTAGATGTCAAACTCTTCCCTGCTGTACCTTTACCCATAGCAGCAATATCTTCTTGCCTGTTTTCGGCATTTCGGGTATCTCTTCCACTGCCTGCTACATTCTGAACTTAGTTATAAAGAGAGGTTAACCCCCTGTGACAAAAGAAAAAATTAATATGGTCAGCCTTGGCTGTCCGAAAAATCTTGTTGATGCCGAAGTCATGCTTGGCTATCTCGGCAAGGAAGGTTACGAAGTCACCACCAATGAGCATGAAGCTGACATCATTATCGTCAATACCTGCTCTTTTATCAAAGAGGCAAAGCAGGAGAGCATCGACACAATCCTTGACCTTGCCGACAGAAAACATGATGCAAAATGCAAGCTTCTGGTCGTTACCGGCTGTCTGCCCCAGCGCTATCAGGAAGAGCTCGCCAAAGAACTCCCGGAAGTTGACATATTTGTCGGCACCGGCGATTACCCCAAAATTGCCGAGATTATTGCCGAGAAACGAGGCATAGAAGGACAAGTCCGCTATATCGGCGACCCTGATTATCTTTATGACACCGAGATGCCCCGGATGCAGTCGTCGCCCCGCTACTACTCGTATCTGAAAATTGCCGAAGGCTGCTCCAACTGCTGCACCTACTGCGTCATCCCCTCACTGCGGGGCAAGTTTCGCTCCCGTCCCTTGAATCTTGTCCTGGAGGAAGCGCGCCGCCTTGTGGGCGGCGGCGTCAAAGAGCTTAACCTTATCGCTCAAGACATTACGGTTTACGGCAGCGACCTTCCCGGTGAAGTTAATCTGGAAACCCTGCTGCAAGAGCTGGTGCAGATTGCCGGTCTCCGCTGGATACGACTGCTTTACTCCTACCCTGACGGCATTACCGACGGCGTGATCCGCTTGATAAAAAACGAGGAGAAGATCTGTAAATATCTCGATATTCCGCTCCAGCACATCAGTGATCCGGTGCTGACCCGCATGAATCGCCGCAGCTCGGAGAGTCAGATTAGAACTTTGGTCACCAGGCTCCGCAGCGAAATCCCTGATATCGCCCTGCGCACCTCGCTGATTGTCGGCTTTCCGGGGGAGACTGATGAGGATTTCAAAAAGCTCTGCCACTTTGTCGAAGAGACTCAGTTCGACCGTCTCGGGGTGTTCTGTTATTCCAGGGAAGAGGGTACACCAGCAGCAGAGATGCCCGACCAAATCACTGAAAGGGTCAAACGGGAGCGCTACAAAAAACTGATGCAACTGCAGGCGCGGCTCTCTTTCAAGCGCAATCGCCGCCTCATGGATACGGTCGAAGAGGTCATTGTCGAAGGGATCAGCGAAGAGAGCGATCTGCTGCTGAAAGGGCGATCATCACGGCAGGCGCCGGATATCGACGGCATGGTCTACATCACCGCCGGTCAGGCGAATGTCGGCGATATCGTCAAACTGAAGATAACTGATTCTTCTGATTATGACCTGATCGGAGAAATTGTGGAGGAATAGCCTTTCTCGCATACGCATCAGCTTTGTTATAAGCCGTCCCTCCGTGGGTCGGCTTTTTTCTTTTCACATAACCATTCCACCGCCTCAATCAGCTTCTAATCTTCTGTGGCACCTCAATTGCATTCAATAAACACTATATCCTCATATTGCATTCTCATTATAATTGAATATCAGCATTAATGGTCGGTATTCAGCCAGTTAGCACTTACCACAAGGGGGGAAACCAGGTTTTCTGATTTAAAGCAACTTACGTTAAATGGCTGTAATAATCGGCCAGATAACAAACATTCAGTGAAAAGGAGCTATGTATGAAAAAACCGTTTTTGACTCTGGCAACATCAGCATTATTAGCAGGGCTCGCGCTGCCGCTTGCAGCACATGCCGCAGACGAAGATCTGCAGAAAAAGGTCGATCAGCTGGTAAAAGAGGTTGAGCTGCTGAAAGGACAGGTGAAGAAGGTTGACGACAAGTCCCTCGGCAAATGGCTCACCATTAGTGGCGACTACCGCTTCAGAATAGATTCCATGAAAGGCGAAGTAGCTGCACATACGCCGTTTACCGGAGTCGCTCCTACCTATTTCGGCGCACCCACCGCCGGCTATACGACCAAAAACGATGACCTGATGACCAATCGCTTTGGACTTAACTTAAAGGCAAAGGCAACCAAGGATGTAACCGTCACAACTCGCTTTCTGATGTACAAAACAACGGGTAACCAGAACGCCGATGCGACCAATGCCGGTTTTTTCGCCGATCGTAGCTCCATTATGGACGGCTCCATCGGTCACGTACCAAGTGACAATACGCTGCGCGTCGACCAGGCCTTTGCCACCTGGAGCAATATCGGTGACCAGCCTGTCTGGTTTTCAGTGGGCCGACGTCCTTCTACCGGAGGGTCTCCCACCCACCTTCGCCAAAACAATGAAGGCCCGGGGAATGGCGGGGTTCCCGGACTGCTGGTTGATTATGCCTTCGATGGGATGGTTCTCGGTTATGCGCCGGACATCGATGCCTTGCCTGGTGCTTACGGGAAAATATGCTACGGGCGAGGTTTTGAAGCCGGCTTTGACACAAAAAACAACATGAGAGACACTGACATGCTTGGGATTGCCATTGTTCCCATTGACACCGATCCGCTCCGAATCGATTTACAATGGAACCGCGGCTTCAACATCTTCGACAATCCTAACAATGTCAAAGCCCAGCTTGGAGAGATTGACTGGTACGGAATGGGTGTTCTTAGCACACTTAAGAAAGTCGGGCCCGGCAATCTCAACCTCTTCGCCAGTTCCGGCATGAGTGTAACCCACCCGAACGGTAATGTTTCTCCCGGATCACCTTTCGGACTTCTGACTGGCGACTTTAATACCGGCCCCGGGGCTGCTGATGACAAAACTGGTTATAGTGCCTATCTTGGCGGACGTTATGACTTCACTGCAACCGGCACGAAATTAGGTTTGGAATATAACTACGGTTCAAAAAACTGGATCCCCTTTGATCCGGCTGCCGATGATATGTGGACCACCAAGCTGGGAACCAGAGGCAGCGTATATGAAGCCTACCTGATCCAGGAGTTGAAACTGACACCCATCTCTTCTCACCTGAGCAAAGCATTCTTCCGGCTTGGCTATCAGTACTATGACTTCCAGTACACCAACAGCAACAACTGGGTAGGCTCACCGACAAAAATTTCCGAATTGACCGCTGCGAATATGCAGTACTTGGCTCCACTCAAAAATGCACAGGATATCTATGCAACCTTTGAAGTGAAATTTTAAAAAGCTACGGCAACATGGGTAATAATCGTGCCCTTGTTGCCGGTTATTTTTTCCGCTGTTACACAGCGCAAGCGATTAAAACTATTTTAAGGAGTGTATCAATGAAAAGGTTTCTTACTTACTCCATTTTTTCCCTATTCCTTGCAATAGGAACTCTCTTTTTCACCTCAACAGCCAATGCCGAAGAGATTAAAATGGTCGGCACCGTATCGAAAATTGAGCTGGCCGTTGACGGTAAATCAGCAATTGCCGTGCTGAAAGACACAAAAAGCGGCGTCGAGATCCCGATTTTGATAAATGATGAGTTAACTCTGGATAAGTTCAAGGATAAGCGGATCGTTGTCGACGATGAAATCCGCTGCAGGTATGACAATGAAGGCGGTAAAAACCTCAGTAAGTCCTTCAAGAAAACTGCCGGTTGCTGACCGATAAAGAGACGGAGGGTTTATGAAATCTGCAAAAATAATCAACATGTTGTTTGCCGCCGTATTGCTGTTTACAGTAACTACTGTTTTTGCTGCTGAAGATCATTCCAGGCACCTGAAAGGTGGCTTCAAAAGCGGACCGGAAGTTACCAGGGCCTGCCTTGAGTGTCATGAAAAACAGGCGGCTGACTTCATGAAGACGACTCACTGGAACTGGAAGGGGACGCCCAATCATGTGAAAGGGCTGGAAAAGAGTGACAAACTCTTCGGTAAGGCGAACATGCTCAACGCCTTTTGCACCTCCATACAGGCAGGCAAGGACGGTATAGTGCACGAAGCCTGTGACAAATGTCATGCCGGCTACGGCTGGACCCGCACCGATTATGATTTCAGCAATAAAGAGAATGTGGACTGCCTGATCTGTCATGCTGGACAAGGCAACTACCAGCGGGCATCGGTCGGCTGCACCGTTGACATGAAGTCGATGGAAAAAGGGGTCATGGATCTTGATCTGGCAGCCAAAAGTGTCGGCATGCCGACGCGGCGAAACTGCGGCTACTGCCACTTCTTTGGCGGCGGCGCTGACGCGGTCAAGCATGCCGGGCTTGATTCTACCCTGGAAAAAACTGTGAAAAAGCAGGATGTTCACATGGGCTCCAAGGCCAGCGGCGGCCAGGACATGAGCTGCCAGACCTGTCATAAGACTAAAGAGCACAAGATTGCCGGTGCATCCAGTATGATGGCACACTATGATGCCAGAGTCGCCTGTACTGACTGCCACACCGGCAAAATGGCGCCGCACCAGAAGTCAAAGAACGGGACTATTCTGAACGGACATCTCTCAGCCGTTGCCTGTGAAACCTGTCATATTCCGGTCTTTGCCAAGGGACAGGCCACCAAGATGAGTTGGAAATGGTCTGATGTGGGCAAGGATATCAAGGCCGACGAACAGTTCGACAAAGAGACGTTTATGAAAAAGAAGGGCTCCTTTACTTGGGCAATGAATGTAACTCCGGCCTACGCCTGGTACAACGGCAAGATTGAGCGTTACATGGTGGGCGACAAAATCAAGGATCCGAAAAAACCGGTGATGATGACAAAGCCGGTCGGCGATATCAAGGATAAGAGCGCCAAGATTTATCCGTACAAGCTCTATACCGGCGACCAGCCGATGGACTCAAAGTACAAATATCTCGGCATCTTCCAGCAGTATAAATCTCTCTGGGATGACTACAGCTGGGACAAGGCGCTTAAAAACGGTTCGGACATCCTGCCTTACAGCGGCAAATACGAGTTCGTTAATACGGTCTCCTACATCAGTGCCAGTCATGAGGTGTCGCCGAAAGAGGAGGCGCTGCAGTGTGGCGAATGTCACATGGGGGGCAACAGGATGAACTGGAAGGAGCTCGGCTACAAAGGTGATCCGCTGAAAGCCGGGGGAAGAAGCGCTAAAAAGTAAAAGCTGCTACTATTCCTTAGCGAGCCCCGTGGCTGAAGCTACGGGGCTCGTTAAACCTCCAGTCTCAGCTCCACCCCCCACGGCACAGGCTTCTCTCCTTCACCAGTCAACACCCATAACGTCGGAAACTCCATCTCCTCAGGTGCCGGGCCGATGCCGTCGGTGAGATAAATTATCGCTGCCGGCCGCGGCTGCATGGTTCGGGCGTACGCAAAAACCGGACGCAGGTCGGTGAAGCCACCACCGTGATAACTTTCAAGCTTGACACTACTGCCGCGAAAGCTTTCCAGCTGCTGAATCCGGCTGTTGGCGTAGAGAACGGTCAGCGAACTATCGCCCCCCCCTGCAATTCTGGCAAGTTCGGCGGCAAACGCCTCCCGCAGTTCCGGTGCATTGGTCGAATCGCTCACATCAACACCGATGAGCAAATTCAGCCGGTGCCGTTTCCTGCTCCCGGGAGTTGCATACGCAAAACGCCGATTCACGCGTTGCCAGGTAGATTTTTTACCGACCCGACCCGCATTGGCTACAAACTGCCGCAGAATCAACTTCCACGGAATCCGCGGCGCTGCCAGTAGCAATTCGACCAGCGGTCGCAGTTCCCCCGGGACATCGCCATCGCACTTCTGCCAGGCGTCCCGCACCATCGCCCGCACCATCTCCTCGGCCAGACACAGCGGCGTAGAGTCAGCCTCCTCCCAGATTGAATGGTCATCCAGCGGGGCAGGATCGCTCTCGCCCTGACCTTTTCCTGAAAGTCCGGTATCATCCTTCTCGGCGCTTCCTGCTCCTGCGCCATTAAGATTGCCGGTATCAAAAGGGTCAACCAGCTGCTGGTAATACTCCTCGGCTGCCAGACCATCGGGAAGGTGAAAATAATCCGGGAATGGAGTCGATAGCGGCATACTCTCTATCCCCGGATTAATAGCCAGATCGCAGGCAACGTCCCAATCATGGCGATTGCGCTCTTTGCGCCGCAGCGGATGAAGATGAAGCAGATGCAGAACGCAGTGCTCCAGCAGCGCCTCCTGCTGGTCCGCTGGATATGAGGCGAGCAGACTTTCATTGCTTTTAAGTGTTGGGATGCCGGCGCTGAAAGTTATACCGACCGGATGCCCTGCCGAGCCGACCGTTTTACGCGTACCTGTCAGCAGGTAGCCGTAAAACGGGCGTTTTTTGAGGAGACGGACAACGGTATTTTCGAGGATCCTTCCATTCATGTTTCAGTTCGCGGCTTCGGAGCTTATCGCCCGGATGGCGTCAAGGATAACCGGATCATACTTGTCTTTCGTAAGAGTCGTTGCGACCAGAGGGATTGTCAGCAGACTCTTCACCATGGCAAACTTGAGGTCACGGTGGAGGATGGCGAGATAGGCAACAAGGTTCTCCTCCTGCAGTTCCGTAAGTCCGCCGGCCAGCCGCAGGGCAGCAATCAAGCCGCTCATGGAAGCGCCGTGCTGATCCTCTCGTTGCCGCTGCGCCCGCACGGCGACGTCTCCAAAATGATCAAGAATCTCCACTGCTGTCAGCGGTCGCTCACGAGTCTCTTTCTGCCAGCGCAGAAACGCGATAGCCGCCTCCTGACCGACAATGCCGGCATAAACCTCCATCTCCAGCTCACTCGGGAAACTGCAGGAGCGCCTCAACGTACTGACCATCTCCCAACCGCGCTCCGACGGCTTGGCCTCCATCTCCATCGGGTGGTTATCATGGGCGAGCAGGTTCTGGTTGGCAGCCAAAAAATCCTGAACAGAACCGTCAAATTCTGACGCTCGGGCATAACGCGCCCAGCAGTTGTAATCACTTTCTACATAAAGCATTACCATCCGGTCAATCAGGGCACGGTCAAGCGGCACCACCTGATAGGTTCCGTCCGGCGGATTTATGGTAACAATGACCTTGTGCCTGGGGTGCAGGCGGTGAGTGTGCAGCCCTCTGCTGCCGCCAGACAGCGGTGGTTCGATAAACTGGAAAATTGCCTGCAGAGTATCATCCTGCTGGGCACGGTTAAGCTCATCACAGTGGACGATCGCTTCGGCATCACTCTCCACCGGCCACCAGGAGGGCCTTGACCAGTGCATGATCTCCCCCTCGCGATAAGGTATCCCGACCAGGTCGCCAACCTCCATCTGCCCGAGCCGCAACGGTACATAGTTCCGCTTGAGTTCACTGCAGACCTGTCTTATAGCGGCGGTCTTGCCGACACCACGGTGGCCGACCACACAGGGTGTCAATTCGGTTTTAGTGACTATCTCTTTCAGCACAATCTTCAGCTGCTCAATATTCATGATCAGTTCGCCCGCCCGCAAAGTTTTGCCAACATTTAAACGGTAGTAAATGACTATACGGTTAGTCAACCTATTTAACGGTTTTTTGGAAACTTCTAAATAGACAGAATCGCAGTTTTGTGTAACATTGTTTGAAAATACAGGGGATTATCGATGGAGTTTCGCGTATACTGCGCCAATGTTGACAACCGGACAAAGCCGCAGCGCCTGTCGCCTGTGCGCAAGGAACTAGCGCCGGGTGACTGATCCAATCGTTTCCTTTGTCATGCCGGTCAAAAACGAAGAACGCTACCTGCGGGGGGCAATAGCCTCTATCAAAGCGCAAACAGTGGCTGCATGGGAATTGATTGCCGTCGATGACGGCTCTACGGACGGTACGGCTCAGATCCTTGCCGCAGCCGCAGCCGACAAGCGGATAAAAGTGATTCAAAACCGTGATCATGGACTGGTTCCGGCGCTTAATCTCGGTTTGGCGGAGTGCCGGGCACCTTTTGTGGCAAGAATGGACGGCGATGACATCTCGCATCCACAGCGACTGGCAAAGCAGCTTGAAATTTTTGCAGCGGAACCTGAAACGGGGCTGGTGGCATCCTCATTCCGCCACTTCCCGCGCGCGGGACTGAAAATCGGCATGCTTGCCTATGAGGAGTGGCAGAACTGCCTGTCAAGCCATGATCGCATAATGGCTGATATTTTTGTCGAGTCACCCTTTGTTCACCCCGGCGTCATGTTCAAAAGAGAGGTTGTTGAGAAACTTGGCGGTTACCGGGATATGGGGTGGGCAGAAGATTATGACCTTTGGCTCCGGATGGCTCATGCTTCAGTCCGTTTTGCCAGATCCGGTGAACCGCTGATTTTCTGGCGTGACCGCCCGCAGAGGGCGACCCGGACCATGTCTGAATACTCGGAAGATGCTTTTAGGCGCTGCAAGGCACACCACCTGCAAAAGGGCTTTTTGAGCAAGGTTACCGAGGTAATTCTTGCAGGGGCAGGCAAGGAAGGACGGGCATGGCAGCGAATCCTGGCAGAAATTGGCGTAACCGTCAGTCGCTGGATAGATGTTGACCCTAAAAAACATGGGAGAATTCTTCACGGCGCTGAGATTGTCTCCCCTTATAAAATATTGCCGAAGGGCGCAAAGCTGTTGGTAACGGTGGGGACACGCGGGGCCAGAGCCGGGATAAGGGAGTGGGCTGTTAAGACCGGTCTTGCCGATGGCAAGGATTTTATCTGCGTAACTTAGGCACAAAAAAGGAGCAGCATTGAAAAGAGTGGCATTAATCCCGGCAGCCGGCATGGGGAAGCGGATGGGAGCTTCGATAAACAAGCAGTATCTGCTGCTCGACGGTAAACCGATTCTTGCCCACACTCTCGAACTTTTCCAGCAGGCTGACTTCATTGATGAAATCTTTATAGTCGTTCCGACCGAGGAGATCGAATACTGCCGGATTCATCTGGTCGAGAAATATGGTATAGATAAGGTTCGTCAGATTGTCGCCGGCGGAACTGAACGGCAGTTTTCGGTGCTGAACGGGCTACGCGCACTTGACTGCGCTGCTGACGATATAGTGCTCATTCATGACGGTGTCCGGCCGTTTGCGCCACTGGCAGCGCTAAAACGCTCGATCGACATGGCTCTTGAGTATGATGGCGCTTTGGTAGCGGTTCCGGTAAAAGATACGGTCAAGATTGTCAAGGATGCCTTTGTGGCAGCAACTCCGCCGCGCGAAGCTCTCTGGCTCGCCCAGACACCACAAACTTTTCGTTACAAGGTAATTCGCGCCGCCCACGAACTTGCTGAAGCTGAAGGATTTATCGGTACCGACGACACCTCGCTCCTGGAGAGAATAGGGAAAAAGATTCATGTTGTTATTGGTGATTACCGGAATATCAAGATTACAACACCGGAGGATTTAATTCTGGCTGAAGCGTTTTTGCAGAAACACGGGAAGAGTTTTTCATGAGAATAGGCCATGGCTATGACGTACACAAGCTGGTTGCCGGGCGCAAGCTCATCCTCGGCGGCGTGGAAATACCCCACGAAACCGGTCTGCTCGGCCATTCGGATGCGGATGTGCTGCTCCATGCGATCTGCGATGCAATACTGGGTGCGATCGGAGAAGGTGATATTGGCAGACATTTTCCCGATACGAATCCTGTCTATAAAGGAGCCGCCAGCACCGATCTTCTCCGCCAGGTAGCGCTTCTGGCAGCTGATAAAGGTTACCGCATCGGCAATCTTGACGCCACGATTGTTGCCCAGAAACCTAAACTTGCGCCATTCATTGCACAGATGCGGGCCAATATTGCCGCTGTCATCAATGTTGATCCTGACCGGATAAATGTAAAGGCGACGACGACCGAAGAGCTCGGCTTTGCCGGGAGAGAAGAGGGGATTGCAGCTTACTCGGTAGCAGTTCTTCTAGAAGGAAGAGAGGGTTAAAGATGCCGCTCAATATCCTGGTCATTAACCAAAACGACGAGCTGTCCGGAATGCTCTGTCGCTTTCTTGCGACTGAAGGCCAGCGACCCGTGTCAATATCAGGCGAGAAAACTGCCATTCAGCAGGCGGTTGAACAGCGCCCGGACCTGATCCTGGTCGAAATTTCCATGCCTGATTTAGCCGGGATAGAAACCGTTAATCGCCTTCACCACTCTTTTACAACCAGCAATATCCCGATAATCGTCATCTCTGACTTTCCCGAACTCGAATTCGAGCTGCTCCATCTCTTTGACTTTATCTGTAAGCCTGTTGACTTGAGACGCCTGCGTGAAGACATCAGGATGATCTCCGAAGGCCGAAAAAAACGTACCTCTTCCGTCAAGCAGCAGCTTACCCATGACGAGCATCGCAATTTTCATGACTTCCTGATACAACACAGCGGGCTTCACTTCGAACGCCGCAATATCAAGGTGCTGGAGCGCGGCCTTGCCAGTCGGATGTCAGCCCTGCGAATCGCCTTGTTCAGTGATTACTTCGCCTTTCTGGAAGAGAACATGGAAAAGCGGCAGGAGCTGCAGAAACTGCTCCAGCTACTGACCGTCGGCGAAACCTTTTTCTTCCGCTACCATGCGCATTTTGAAGCTCTCACCTTGAACGTACTCCCGTCCATAGTAAAACCTGCCCATGGAAAGAGTATCAGGATATGGTCTGCAGGCTGCTCCACCGGCGAGGAAGCATACACGCTTGCTATTACCATTATCGACACCATACCTGACTGGAAGACACGTGATATCAAAATATATGCTACTGACATAAATAGCCGTTCCCTGCGCCGGGCAAAAGAAGGGGTCTATAACTCCTGGAAAATAAGGGTTACTCAAAAACATTATCTGGAAAAATACTTTAACCGGATCGGCGAAAGTTATATTGTCAAAGATGAGGTCAAGTCACTGGTGGAGTTCACCTATTTTAACCTGCAGGCGCCGCTGCTGCTGCCGGCGCCCTCCTTTGACATCATTTTCTGCCGTAATGTCATGATTTACTTCACAACCGTTACAACCAAAAAGGTCGTAGAGATGTTTGCTGACGCCTTGAATCCCGGCGGATATCTCTTCCTCGGCCACTCCGAAACGCTGGCAAATGTCTCTTCAAATTTTGAGCGGCATATCCATGAAGGTTGTTTTTACTATACCAAGAAAATCGAGCCGCCGGCATCGGCAAATAAACCCTCAGTGTCAACCGCGCTCGCCACAAGAGCTCAGAGCACAACTGCGCACCCGGCAGCTAATCTCCCCAAAAAAACAGCGCCGCTGCCTTCTGTCAAACCGGCCGGCAGTATTAGCCCTGAGGCTCTCTTTGCAAAAGGCCAGGGACTAATGCTTCAGGAAAGCTATGCTGCTGCTGCTGAAGTTTTTCGGGAACTGCTCCGGATAAAGCCGGAGCATACCGGCGCTATTCTGGCTTCAGGCCAGATTTACCTCATGACCGCCAAGGGGGCAGAAGCTCTTGACTGCTTTGACAAGGCACTTGCCCTCAATGATCTCCTTCCCGAAGGCTATTTCCTGCGGGGACTCTTTTTTGAGATGCACGACAACGCTGAAAACGCGCTGAAAGAGTACCGTAAAGCAGTTCTGTTAAAGATGGATTTTGTCATGCCGCACTATCACCTGGGGAAGCTCTGTTTTCTTAATGGAGATGTTAAAACTTCTGCCAGAGAGTTCAGAAACAGTATAAAATTGCTTGAAAAGGCTGACCGGGAAGCTCATATCCCATTTTCCGGAGGGCTTTCCAGAGAGGTGTTCCTTGAACAGGTCAGAAAAGATATGGCGATGGTGACAGCCACTGGCGTAGATTAATTCCGGGATCAAATCAAAGAGTCCAGCAACGAGCCGCAGGCTAGCCAGCGAGGATGTCGCTCTGATTTGAGATCGGCATCATTAATAAGCAGGGGAGAGATTATGTCTGACAATAGAAGCTATGATATTCGCTCCATTCTCGATGAGATGCGCCAGGAGTACTGGCAGGGTCTCTCTGAAAAGACCGAGGAGCAGGAAGAACTCCTGGAGTGTATCACCTTTACCCTGGGGGGCGAAGAGTACGCTTTTGAGACCGGCTTTGCCGCTGAAGTCATCCGGGTACCGAAACTTGTCAAACTGCCGGGAAGCAACAGTTTGATAGTCGGAATTTTTAACCTGAGGGGCGAGATAATAGCCGCCATGGACATAAGACCGCTGCTCGGCATTGCCGCGTCGGCCCTGACAGCTTCGGCACGGATAATAGTTATAAAAGGGGAAACCTTTACAACCGGAATCCTGACTGAATCTGTCCAGGGTGTTCACTCACTCCCGCTGGGGATGTTCGAGCCGATTGTTAAGTCCGTTGCCCCCTCCGCCCGCGAGTTCCTGCGAGGCCAGATAAATCGTAATGGCGAGATGTTGATGCTGCTGGATATTGCGCGGCTGCTCGACTCACCATTACTGGTAATGAACGACTAACGCTGTTTATACATATTTACCAAGGAGTCCGCCATGTCTCAAAAGTTATCGATCAAAATTGCAGGAATCCTGATTATGGTCATGGTTGTGATTATGTCCATTTTCACCATCTATTTCGTGCATTCGCGCAGCGAAAACATGGAGGAAGAACTTCTCGCTAAAGGGAAGATCGAGGCTCTTATTGGCGCCAAGATGATGGAAAGGATTATGGAAGAACAGTTGGCAAGCGGCAGTTTGATTATGGAAGAGATCTTCGACACTAATTACCAGCCGATCCCGAATACCGACCCGCAGAAGTACACTACCAGATATGATAAGCATTTCGACAAGCTGATTCTTGCGATAGAGGATGAATACCTGAAGGATGATCAGGTCGTTTTTGCCGCTCTGGTCGACAGGAACGGTTACCTCCCCACCCATAACAGTAAATATACAAAGCCGCTGACCGGAGATAAAGAAAAAGACAAGGTCGGCAACCGGACAAAGAGACTCTTCAACGACCCTGTCG
Organism: uncultured delta proteobacterium; assembly: GCA_963787125.1. Lineage (GTDB taxonomy): Bacteria > Desulfobacterota > Desulfuromonadia > Geobacterales > DSM-12255 > VEOV01. The sequence continues at coordinate 341,689 of CAWBBV010000001.1, read as the reverse complement.
GACTTGCGGCTGCCAAGAACGAAAAAGAGCTGTTAAAGCAGGTCTATGCCCGCGACACCGGAGAGAAGATGTGGGACATCTCTGTGCCGGTATTTGTCAAAGGGAAGCACTGGGGGGGGTTCAGGATAGGCTTCTCCATGGAAAAAACCGAAAAGAAGATAGCCGAGCTAAAAACACAGATTATCGTCGCCATGCTGTTCATGCTCCTCGTTGCCAGCTTCACCATCTACGTTGTTGTACGTCGCTATACCCGCCCACTGCATCGCCTTACCCAGGCAGCTCGGCGGATAGCTGATGGGAACCTTGATGAAGTGGCTCCCGTGGAGAGCAATGACGAAATCGGCACTCTAGCTGAAGCCTTCAACAAAATGACAACCGTTATTGTTAAGAGTATGAGAGCCGAGGTAGAAAAGAGTAACCGCCTGATGGCTTCCATCAAGGACGCAATTATCCATCTCTCCAGCTCGGCCAACGCGATGATGGCGATAAGCGTCCAGCAGTCTTCCGGCTCCACTGAGCAGGCCGCTGCCGTGCAGGAGGTGACGACGACCTCGGAGGAGATTGCCATTACCGCCAAACAGATAACCGCAAATGCCGTTTCTGTCGAGAAGATTGCCGAATCTACCAGCCAGAGCTGCCACAAAGGGACTGATGAAGTCAGTAACGCCATCAACGGGATGTCGGTACTGCGGCAGCAGGTTCAAAGCATTGCCGAAAGCATGCTCAAGCTTGGCGATAACAGCCAGAAGATTGGCGGTATTGTTGAAATCATCGACGAAATCAGCGACCAGACGAACCTGCTTGCCCTTAACGCTGCCATCGAAGCGGCCGGCGCAGGCGAATCGGGTAAGCGCTTTGCCATTGTTGCCCAGGAGGTGAGACGGCTTGCAGAGCGAACTGTTGAAGCGACCAGACAGATCAAGGGGCTTATCGAAGAGATTCAGAAAGCTACCAATTCAACGATCATGGTAACAGAAGAGGGGACCAAGGCTGTTGACTCTGCATCACATCTGGTCGACAAGGTGCAGCTCTCCTTTGACAGTATCATTGAATTGGTAGAGGATACGGCGCGTTCCGCCAAAGAGATCACCCTTTCGACTCAGCAGCAGACCTCTGCCTGTGAGCAGATGGCGGAGACGATGACCGAAGTCCGGGATGTCGCCCAACAGGTTGCGGGCAGCGCCCAGGAGACCGAAAGAGCCATATCGGAGATTATTGCCCTTACGGAAAAGCTGCAAACCCTCGCTGAAGAGGACGTTTAGAGCCATTTCACCACTATGAAAACCACCTTGTAAAGGGATATCAATGTCTATCAAGTATCTCGATATTTTTCTTAAAGAAGCGCAGGAGCATATCGACTCCCTCCAGACAAACCTCCTTGTGCTGGAAAAGGAGCCGGACAACAAACCGCTGGTTCATGAGTTGCTCCGCAACGCCCATACACTGAAGGGTTCGGCGCGAATGCTCGGCTTTGAAGAGATCAGCGTTATCGGCCACCGGATGGAGGATTTTCTCAAGGAGATTGAGGATGGCGAACGCTCAGTTGACACAAACTCCATTGACCTTCTTCTGCAAGGCACCGACGCAATCAGCAGGATGACTGACTCGCTTGCCAAAGGGATGGATTCACCGATTGATCTGCAACGCTTTATTGATGCTTTTGATCAGGGGATATCCACCTCGGATGCGATTCTTGACACGCAGAAACCTGAGGCAGGTGCGCTGGGCGATACTGTACGAACGAGTGTAAAAACGCTGGACAGCCTGGTTAACCTTCTGGGCGAACTGATTATCAATAAAAAGAGATTCGAGGACAAATCCGACGAGTTGAAAGCGCTTGGCCGGTTATCAGGCGCAACCGTTCAGACAGACAGACTGATGGAGTTTCAACAGGCGCTTGAAGAAGACGTCCTCTACCTTGGCTACTTGATTCAGGAACTTCACGCTGAAGCGATGGCGCTCAGGATGCTGCCGCTGCGCACTATCACCGAAGGTTTCATCAGGATGGTGCGTGATCTTGCAAAAGCCCAGGGAAAAGAGATCGAGTTTGAGATCAGGGGAGAACATATAGAAATTGATCGCCTCCTTCTGGAAAACCTCAAACCGATGTTTCTCCATATGCTCACCAATGCTGTTGACCACGGCATTGAGCTACCTGAAGAGAGGCTTGCCCGGGGTAAACCGGCAAAAGCCACAATCCGTCTTACGGCACATCATGAAGGGAACAATGTTGTTATAGAAATTCGCGACGACGGCTCCGGGATGGACCCCCAGAAAATAAAGGCAACAGCGCTCCGCCGAGGGGTTATCGATAAGGATGAAGCCGAGATGCTCCGGGATGACGAGGCTCTTTATCTGACACTCAGACAGGGATTTTCGACCAGCGAAATCGTGACAGACATTTCAGGCCGCGGTGTCGGCATGGATGTTGTCAAAATGAACATCGAAAAGGTAAAGGGGAATCTGACACTCCGAAGCGAAGTCGGCGTTTATACGGAAATCCAGTTGACACTGCCGTTGACTCTTGCAGTAATTGACGCCCTGATGATCTCCTGTAGCGGTGAGCAGTATGCTATCCCGCTCTCATATGTTCAGGAAACCGTGAAGATCCGCAGTACCGATATCGCGACTGTTGCCGGTAAAGAGGTCCTGTCGGTTAGAAATGCAACCGTACCACTATTCTCTTTAGCATCCATCCTCGGCTTAGAAGAGAAAACTGCTATTACTGACGGCAAACTCTCGGCAGTTATCTTTAAACAGCGAGACCAGGTGATTGCCTGCACCATAGATCGTACTCACGGCACATCTGAAGTTGTTGTCAAGAGTCTTGGCGGACAGCTTAAAAAGGTTCGTCATACTTTCGGCGCAACTGTTATGGGTGACGGCAATCCTGCTCTGATCCTCGATGTTCCCGACATTTTCGCTACTGCCGAGGGGGTTGCCGACGGCGGGCTCCGCAAGGCGCTTCAGAAGAGCCAAACCATAGTTTCACGCGGGAATATTCTCGTCGTGGATGATTCCATCACGACAAGAACTATGGAAAAAAGTATCCTGGTGGCAAACCGCTATGAGGTGACAATAGCGATATCCGCCGAAGACGCGCTTGAAAAGGTTGCTAACGCCAGCTTCGATCTGGTAATTTCCGATGTTGAGATGCCCGGCCTCAACGGTTTCGAGCTTACTGCCCGCCTCCGCTCGATAGATGAGTACAAAAATGTGCCGATCATCATCGTTTCATCACTCTCTAAGGACGAGCATAAAAGAAAGGCCATAGAAGCCGGTGCGCAGGCATACATTGTCAAAGGCGCCTTCGAGCAGGGCACACTCCTCGATACTGTCGAGACATTGATAGGATAGATAATGATACGAATTCTGATAGCTGATGACTCTATCCTCGTAAGAGCAGTTCTCCGTGATGCCCTTAATTCTGCGGTCGATATGACCGTTGTAGGTGAAGCAATAAATGGTGCCGAAGCAGTTGCCCTGGCCGCTACGCTGAAACCTGATATCATTATCATGGATATTCTGATGCCTGTCATGGGTGGACTGGAAGCGACCGAAACCATTATGGCGCAAACACCAACACCCATTCTCATCCTCTCCGCAACTCTGGATGAAAAAGATGTAAAGCTTGCGTTTACTGCCATCAAGAAGGGTGCGCTGGATGTCATGGGAAAACCTGCTGCTGGCGGCGGTATCAATCAGCGCGAGTTTGTCACAAAGCTTCTCGAAAAAATCCGTCTCCTGTCCCGCATAAAGGTAATTCATCATCGCAGCAGATCAAAAGAGCTGATGGTTTTACCCACCACAAGTTCCTCACGCCGAAGTATACTTGCCATCGGCGCATCAACCGGCGGGCCTAAAGCTGTCATGAGTATTGTCAAAGCTCTTCCGCAAGATTTTTCCGGAGCAATATTCATTGTCCAGCATATCTCTTCCGGCTTCGCAAAGGGTTTTGCACACTGGCTTGATATTGAAAGCAACATCTCCGTGCGTGTCGCTGAAACAGGTGACATCCCGACGGCAGGGACTGCTCTGGTCGCGCCGACCGATTGTCAAATGGTCATTGAAAAAGGTGTGATCAAACTTGTTGATGCACCCGCTGTAAACTCGTGCAGACCTTCTATTGATGTATTTTTCAACTCGCTGGCGCCGGATCTTGGAAGCGAAACACTCGGCCTGCTCCTGACCGGAATGGGGCGTGACGGCGCGCAGGGCCTGCTGCGGCTGAAGCTCAGCGGCGCAGCAACAATAGCTCAAGATGAGAAAAGCTCTGCTGTTTTTGGTATGCCAAAAGCTGCTATTGCAATTAATGCCGCTGAAGAGGTACTTTCACTGGAAGAGATACCTGAAGCTGTTATGAAGATTTTCAATTGTTAACAAGGAGGCTTTAAGTGTCACAAAAAATACTGGTAATAGACGACAGTCCTTTGGTGCTTGCCATGGCAAGTGATGCCCTGAAAGCTGCAGAGTATGATGTTTACACAGCAACTAACGGCATCGAGGCAAACAGCTACATTTTTTCATCAAACAGCAGACCTGATCTGATTATCCTCGATATCATGATGCCGCTGCTTGACGGCAACAAAAAAGCTAAGCTTCTCAAAGAGAAGGACTTTAGTAAGGATATTCCAATCATCTTCATCTCCTCCAAAAGCGAGGATGAACTTATCAAACTGGTTGCTGAAGCAGGTGCAGACGGTTACATCTGCAAACCTTTCACACCACAAAGCATTGTTAACAGCGTTCGGAAAGTACTGAAGGTATAAACTCTTCACATCATTTCTTCATTGTGCTAGATTCCTCTGGCTTTTATCTAAGCAATCATGGGTGAGACCGGCTATTTGGCATTAATATGCCACATAGTCGGTCTCACCCATGCCCCATAAATAGCTTCCGTAAAATTCGAGACCAGGACTTAAAGCAATAAGAAACTTCTTCTCATTGGACGGCAAGTTTATATTTTTACAGGAGAATCATGAAGTACTCCAAAGTGCACATAACTTCCCTTGGCTATGAACTGGCACCGGTAGTCGTTACATCCTCAGAATTGGAAGGCCGTCTCGAGCCGCTCTACAAGGCGCTACGCTTTGCTCCCGGCCAACTTCAGGCACTCACCGGCATTCGTGAAAGGCGCTGGTGGGAACCGGGTTATCCCCTTTCCCAGGGGGCGGCCGCTGCCGGCAAAAAAGCAATGGAAAGCGCCGGAGTTCTCCCTGAGGATATCGGTGCGCTGATCTACACCGGAGTCTGTCGCGAGCAGTTCGAACCGGCAACTGCCTGTCGTGTTGCAGCGACACTCGGAATCGGCGGAGATGCCGCAATCTTTGACATCTCCAACGCCTGTCTCGGGGTGCTGAACGGAATTCTGGAAATTGCCAACCGGATAGAGCTCGGCCAGATAAGAGCTGGACTGGTTGTCTCCTGTGAAAGTGCCCGCGAAATCAATGACATCATGATTGAACGAATGCTGGCTGAACGCAGCATGGTGCAGTTCGCTTCTTCGGTTGCCACCTTGACAGGCGGTTCCGGCGCTGTGGCTGTCCTTTTGACAGACGGAACTTTTTCCGTCAATGGCCGACATCGACTGATCGGCGGAATCACAAAAGCCGCACCGGAACATCACCGCCTTTGTCTCTGGGGAGTAGCTCCGGACGGCAACGGCAAATATATTCAGCAGATGTCAACCGATGCGGTAAATGTTATGAACTTTGGTGTTGAGCTGGGACGACGCACCTGGGCGGCATTTCTACCTGAAATGGGATGGAATTCCGGCGACGTTGATCGAGTAGTTTGTCATCAGGTCGGTTCAGCACATCAGAGTGCGATTCTTAAAACCCTCGGGATTCCGGCTGGCAAGGATTTTACTACCTTTGAATATCTCGGTAACATGGGTACTGTCTCCCTGCCGTTGACTCTGGCAATCGCTGACGAGCGTGAGGAAATTCTCCCCGGTGAACGAGTCAGCTTGCTGGGAATTGGAAGCGGCCTCAACTGCTTGATGCTCGGGGTGGAATGGTGACACACTCAATCAACTCTGAATACCCTTTCAGAGGCAAATATCTGGACCTGGACGGCCTTAAATACCATTACCTTGACGAAGGTACCGGTTCTCCTGTTGTCATGGTTCACGGCAATCCTTCATGGTCTTTTTACTACCGCAATCTTGTCAAAGCTCTGAGCAAAGACCACCGCTGCATTGTTCCTGATCATATCGGTTGCGGTTTTTCCGATAAACCTGGTGACGATCGCTACGAATATACGCTCTCCAGTCGGGTTGCCGATCTGGAGCGGCTTATTGACAGTCTCGACCTGAAAGAGAAGATCACTCTGGTAGTTCATGACTGGGGTGGAATGATCGGCATGGGCTGGGCTGTTCGTCATCCCCACCTTGTGGCACGCCTTGTCATCCTCAACACAGCGGCCTTTCATCTGCCCAAAACAAAGCCGCTCCCGCTGGGGTTACGTATCTGCCGTGACTCTGTTATCGGCGCCATCCTGGTGAGGGGTTTTAATGCTTTTGCCAAAGGGGCGGCCCAAGTTGGCTGTAAAATAAATCCCATGCCGATTGAGTTGCAAAAACTCTACTGCCTCCCTTACGATTCCTGGCAAAATCGCATCGCTACACTCCGCTTTGTTCAGGACATTCCGCTTAAACCTGGTGACCGTGGCTATGACATTGTCACCAGCACGGCAGCTGGCCTTGAACAGTTCCGGCAGTTGCCGCTGTTGATTCTCTGGGGTGAACAGGATTTTGTCTTTGACCGGCACTTTCTTAAGGAGTGGCAGGCACGTTTCCCGGCGGCAGAGGTTCATTCATGGGAAAAAGGTGGGCATTACATTCTGGAGGACGTTAAGGATGAAGCAATCCCTTTGATAACTGCTTTTTTAACAAGGAACGGCTAACTACAAATAGCTATAGCTTTCTAAATTCAGTTAACTGCTACAACCCATCTTTCACGGCACGGGCTGGTGGCGAGCTGCCTGGTCAGCCATTCAGTTGCAACCTCGGCACACATGGGAAGACCGATAAAATACCCCTGCGCATGGTCACAGCCGATCTCCTTGAGCTTGTTGAGTGTTTCCCGACATTCAACCCCTTCCGCGACAACCTTCAGTCCCAGGTTGTGTGCCAGAGTCACTGTCGATGAGACAATAATCGCATCCTGTTCACTCTTGAGCATCTGACTGATAAAAAGAAGATCTATCTTCAACGCATTCAGTGGCAGGCTTTTCAGCAACGACAGTGATGAGTAGCCTGTTCCGTAATCGTCAATTGACAACCTTATCCCCAAATCGCTTATCCGGATCAAAATTTCTCTGGCCCTGTCAGGCTCCGAGATAAGCGCAGTTTCGGTGATCTCCAGCTCGAGACAGGCTGGATTGACTCCATAGGAACTTAGAAACGCTTCGATGTGATATGGAAGGTCCTCATCCATCAGCAGGCGAGTAGAAAGGTTGCAGGCTATTGATGTCTTGATACCAAGATCGTTCCACGTTTTAAGCTGGCGGATGGCCTTCTCGATCACCTGATAAGTAAGAGGGACGATGAGATCACCTATCTCGGCAAAAGGGATGAATTCGGCAGGCATGAGCATCCCCCTTTCAGGGTGATTCCATCTGACCAAAGCCTCAAATCCTGCCAGACCTCCTTCGGTCAGATTGATCTTTGGCTGAAAATGAATATCCAGCTGACTTGCTCGTATTGCCCGCCCCAGATCATTCATAAGAGCAAGCCGTTCGGGAGTATATGGATCGTGTTCCGGACTGTAGAGACAGTAGCGCTTCATCTCCTTTTTAGCTCGATACATAGCCACATCAGCACATCTAAGCAGGCTCGCCATGGTAACGCCATGTTCGGGAGCAACAGCTATGCCCATACTTGCTTCGATCTCAACCTTGATATTTTCAATATCAAACGGCGACTGCATGGTGCGGAGCATCAACTCTGCAAGCCAGAGGATATCCCGCTCATTGCGCACCCTGGTATAAATAATTGCGAACTCATCGCCACCAAGCCTGGCTATCTCTCCACCAACCCCGGCGAGAACATTCTGCAACCTTTTGGCAAACTCAATCAGCAGCAGATCACCCGCATGATGGCTCAGGGTATCGTTAACTTCTTTAAAACGATCAAGATCGAGCATGAACAGGGCAACCTGGCCGTGATCTTCCAGCATTTCAAGATGCTTTTCCAATTGCTGCTTGAGATAAAACCGGTTAGGCAGACCGGTGAGCGAATCGTGGTTCGCCTGATATTCAAGCGCTTCCAGCTGGCGTTTTTTCTCGGAAATATCACGCCGTATCCCCCAGACGCGACCAATCTTGCCGTTCTTGACAATCCCTGTAATTGACGAAGCGAGCCAGATCTGATTGCCGTGCCGATCAAACTGACGGGTTTCGTAATCAGCCAGGGCATAGTTGCTTTTCACCAGGATATCGAGCACTTCGTCAATTTTCTCCAGATCGTAAAACTCTCTGGTTCGTCGCCCGATGAGTTGTTCAGCCCGCTCGAATCCGTAGATGCGTGCAAGAGCGTCATTGCACTCAACGATCATCAGGTTTTCGATAAAAGCTGCAACCTGCTCCTCCACCGGAAGGGTAATATCAATAGGAGGACGCACATCACCACGCCAAATTCCTTCTTTACTCATGGTGATAAAAGCCTTGTAGCGCTCCTCACTCGCCTTGAGATCTTTTTTTTCAGCCATGCGCCTGCGTCTATCGACCAGCATCGCCCGATAACCGCCTTTTCGCAGTTTAGCTCCGGGTAAAAATCTCTTTCGCAAAGTAAAGAGAACAAAAACAAGTGCGATCAGTATTAATGAATCAAGAATTATTGTGGCGTCGTGGAGCGCCGGTGGAGCATCTGCAGCAATAGCTGTAGTTGCAAGAAGCGGAAGGAGAATCATGGGGAAAGTCTGGACGAGTTTCTGGAAAAACATGGACTATTATCGCAAATTAAAACCGTTAGTGCCAGTTAAAGATTATTCAGGTAAGCAGTAACCTCCTCTGCCAGTTTGGTCGAGTCGATCATGACAGAAAGTTCATTGTTGTATTTAAGGGCACTCTGGGTGAGGTTATGGCTGCCTATATAAAGGTAGCGGCCGTCAATGACCAGCGCCTTTACATGAGTCGTCGTCTTCGGAGTATCAAAGCGCACCTTGACTCCGGCTTCTGCCATCATAGTCGCAGCCTTGCGATTCTGCTCATAAATGGCACCTTTACCGGTAGCCGCCTGCTCAAGCTCTATGGAAACAGTTACGCCTCGTTTTTGCGCCGCAATCAGCTCACGTACAATCATCATGGGCTGATCACCTTTATGCTCCGACGCCTTGAAAAGAAAAAAGCAGCCGACTATATCCTTTTTGGCCTTACGAATACCGCTGATCAAGGCATCAAAATATTTGTGGTCCTGAAGCAGGGTTATCTTCCCCGTAGTTCCTTTGTCACCCCCATAAACAGGGCGTGACAAAGGAACTACGCTGGTAACTGCCAGGAGCAGTAAAAAGCAGATTATCTGTTTTTTGTGATACATCAAAGACCACCTCAACTAAACATCTCCTTGACCTTATCGAAGAAATTCTTATGTTGAGGGTTGACATTTTCCCCACTCAAATGAGCAAACTCTTCAAGAAGCTCCCTCTGCCTGCTGCTTAAGTTTGCAGGAGTCTCAACCTTCAGAACAACAAGCTGATCTCCCTTACCGTAGCCCTGGAGAGATACTATTCCCTTACCGCGCAGGCGGAATATCTTGCCTGTCTGAGTCCCTTCGGGAATCTTCATTGACACTTTACCTTCCAGAGTCGGCACAGCCAGTTCGCAGCCAAGCGCCACCTGGGTAAAGCTGATCGGTATCTCGCAGATGACATCATTCCCTTCACGTTTGAAGATCGGGTGCTCTTTTACTTCAAGATAGACGTAAAGATCACCGTTGCCGCCACCTTTCGTCCCCTGCCCCCCTTCACCGGAAATCTTCAGCCTTACTCCTGTTTCGACACCTGGCGGTACTTTTACATTAAGGCTCTTTTTGTCACGAACCGAGCCGGTTCCGCGGCAGTCAGAACAGGGATTGTCAACAACACGTCCTTCACCATTACACTGGCCGCAGGTCTTACTGACACTGAAAAATCCCTGCTGAAAACGAACCTGGCCAGCTCCCTTGCAAGTCGGGCAGGTCTTGGGCTCTGTTCCCGGCTTTGCCCCGCTGCCGCTGCAGGTTGTACAGCGTTTTGCATAAGGGATATCGATTTTCTTTTCCGTTCCTGCAGCCGACTCCTCGAAACTTATCCCCATATTGTACTGAAGGTCGTCGCCCCTGGTGCCCCGCCCCCGCTGCCTGGCACCGCCTCCGCCGCCAAAGATATCGCCGAAAATATCGCCGAAAATATCACCAAAAGGAGAACCGCCACCAAATCCGCCCCCGGAGAAACCGGCACCGCTGAGACCGGCATGGCCGAACTGATCATACTGGGCTCTTTTCTGCCCATCGGAAAGGACTTCATATGCTTCGGAAAGTTCCTTGAACTTCTCCTCAGCGGCCTTGTCGCCTGGGTTTTTATCAGGATGATACTGAACTGCCATCTTCCTGAACGCTTTTTTTATCTCGGTTTCAGCCGCATTACGGTGTATGCCGAGCACTTCATAATAATCTCGCTTTTCAGCCAAAATATCATCCCTTTCGTAAAACATCTAAACCGCGAAGACGCAAAGAGCGCCAAGAGATCTCCTTACGAAGGATCTCCTGGCGTTCCCGGCGTCTTTGCGGTCTAAATACTTTCGGTGTTTATTAGTGAAATTACTTCTTCTTGTCGTCCTTGACCTCTTCAAAATCTGCGTCAACAACGTTATCCGGCTTGGCGCACTTCTCATCGGCACAGCCGGCACCGCAATGCTCTCCCTCGCCACCTGCACCGGCTTGCTGCGCCTGAGCATAAACTGCTTCTGCCAGCTTGTGCGATGCCTGCTGAAGCTCATCACCGGCTTTTTTCATTGCTTCCGGATCGCTTCCTTCCATCGTCTTCTTCAACTCGGCCAGCTTCTCTTCAATCTTCTGTTTTTCTGCGGCGTCGATTTTATCACCGAACTCTTTCAGCGATTTTTCTGTCTGATACACGGTACTGTCGGCATGATTCTTTGCCTCAATCAGCTCACGCTTCTTCTTGTCTTCAGAGGAGTGCGCTTCGGCATCTCTCACCATCTTGTCGATCTCTTCCTTTGAGAGCCCGGAAGAAGCAGTGATACGGATCGAATGCTCCTTGCCGGTGCCAAGATCCTTGGCTGAAACATGTACAATACCATTGGCATCAATGTCAAAGGTAACTTCTATCTGTGGCACCCCTCTTGGCGCAGAAGGAATCCCGCCAAGCTCGAAATTGCCGAGAGTCTTGTTATCAGAAGCCATCTCCCGCTCACCCTGAAGGACATGAATGCTTACAGCCGGCTGATTATCGGCTGCGGTCGAGAACGTTTGCGATTTTCGGCACGGAATTGTACTGTTTTTTTCAATAAGTTTGGTCATAACACTGCCAAGGGTTTCAATACCGAGGGACAGCGGGGTTACATCAAGCAGAAGGACGTCTTTTACATCGCCTTTGAGGACACCGCCCTGAATTCCGGCGCCGATAGCAACAACTTCGTCAGGGTTCACACTGCGGTTGGGAACTTTACCGAATATATCCTGAACTCGCTTCTGCACAGCCGGCATACGGGTCATACCACCAACCAGAATAACCTCATTTATTTCCGACGCTGACAAGCCTGCATCCTTGAGTGCAGTCCGGCACGGGCCCTCAAGCTTGGCTATCAGTTCTTCACAGAGTGCCTCCAGCTTTGCCCGGGAAAACTTCAGGTTCATATGCTTTGGACCTGACGCATCTGCAGTTATAAACGGCAGGTTAATATCGGTCTCCATGGATGTTGAAAGCTCGCATTTAGCCTTTTCTGCTGCCTCTTTCAGCCTCTGGAGCGCCATTTTATCACTTCTGAGGTCAATGCCCTGATCTTTTTTGAATTCGTCCGCAATCCAGTCGATGATTACCTGGTCAAAATCCTCACCACCAAGAAACGTATCGCCGTTAGTTGACTTGACTTCAAAGACACCGTCACCGAGTTCGAGGATTGAAACATCGAACGTACCGCCGCCAAGGTCGAATACCGCAATTTTTTCGTCATGTTTCTTGTCAAGGCCGTAGGCAAGGGCTGCAGCAGTCGGCTCGTTGATGATCCTGAGCACATTCAAGCCTGCGATCCGGCCTGCATCCTTGGTTGCCTGGCGCTGTGAATCGTCGAAGTACGCCGGAACAGTGATAACTGCATCGGTAACCTCTTCACCGAGATAATCCTCGGCGGTTTTTTTCATCTTCTGCAGCACCATTGCTGAAATTTCCGGCGGGGAGTACTTCTTGCCGCGGACATCGACCCAGGCATCATCATTGTCAGCCTTGACGATCTTGAACGGTGAGATTTTAATGTCTTTACGCACTGCATCTGTATCAAACTTTCGGCCGATCAGCCGCTTAATAGCAAAAAGTGTATTCTCAGGATTGGTTACGGCCTGACGCTTGGCCTGCTGCCCAACAAGTCGCTCCCCGCTTTCTGTAATGGCGATCATAGACGGCGTAGTCCGGCTTCCTTCGGCGTTTGCTATGACAATCGGCTCACCACCTTCCATAATTGCCACGCATGAATTGGTGGTTCCGAGATCTATTCCTATAACTTTACTCATTGCTTCCTCCTGTTAATTAGTTCTACATGAAACGTAGTAATTGATTTTTGAAAATTCAAGGGTTCTTTGTAAAAAAACCTATTCAATCCCCTTTGAGACCATAACCATAGCCGGCCTGAGCAGCCTTTCGTTAAGGAGGTACCCTTTCTGGAAAACCTCAGCAATACTGTTAACTGGAAATTCAGAGGCTACCTGCCCCATCGCCTGATGGAGAGCTGAATCGAATGCCCCCCCTTTTTCCACTGTTACCGGTGTCACACCAAACTTCTTCAGCGCTGCGACGAGCATATCAAGTGTCATCCTTACACCGACAAGAACCGAATCCTTGCTCTCGGAATCAAGGTGCTCAAGCGCACGTTCCATATTATCCACTGCCGGAAGTATCTCCATCAGCAACGTTTCGTTACCGTATTTGAGCAACTCTTCTTTTTCGCGCTGAGTGCGTTTACGGTAGTTCTCCAGATCTGCCCGTTCACGAACAAACTTATCCCAGTTGGCGGCGGCTTCGGCTTCCTTGACGGCAAGTTGCGCCCTGATTTCAACCAATGGATCAATTACTTCAACTTCTTCAGCAACCGGACTCTCTACCTGCTCACTTTCTTCAGCAGTTTGATGGCTCTTTTTTTTCACGATTTTTCTACTCCTTATTAATGTTGATCAAGTTTAAAGCTCTGACATTCACCTTTAAACTCAAGCTGACAGTTTGTGGCATTAACAGCTTCATTCAAAGTTCAATAACCTGGTAAGCATCTTGGCTGTATAGTCGACTATCGGAATCACCTTCCCGTATCCCATTCTCGTAGGCCCGATAACACCCAGCACACCCAGCGTATTTTTCCCGGACACATAGGTTGAGGTAATCAGGCTCATCCCCGACATATTGTTGAGACGTGATTCCGAGCCTATAAAAATATTCACTCCCGGAGCTTTAATGCAGTTGTCGAGAAGAGCCAACAGTTGGCTCTTTTGCTCCATAGCCCTGAAGATTTCTCGCAGCCGCTGTGCGTCTGCAAATTCTGGAAAATCAAGTATATTTGCCTGACCTTCAATAAAGAGCTCTGCTCCGCCTTCATCAAGCGCCTGCTGGGACAGCTTTAGCGCGTTGGCCAGCAGATTGTCGTAGCGGATTTTCTCACTCTCCATCTCTTCGAGAATTCGGCTCCTCACCGCAGAGATAGTTAATCCCTGCAGAATACTGTTAAGATAGTTCGCCATCTTCAGCAGTTCATCAGCAGAAATATCCTCTTTAGGTTCAATTATCCGATTTTGCACCGAACCGCTCTGGGAAACAAGAATGGCCAGGACCTTGCGTGGGCCAAGACAGATGAAGTCTATCTGCCGAAAAAGATTTGCATTAAATCTTGGGGCAGCAACTATGCCCATATAATGAGAAACTGACGAAAGCATCTGGCTTATTTCACGAAAGACACCCTCTACATCTCTGCCACCAACACAACAGCGGCGGCGAATCTCTTCTTTTTCACTCCGGTCGACCGCCCCGACTGCAAGCAGTGAATCTACATAAAAACGGTATGCCTTATCGGTCGGAATACGCCCGGCAGAAGTGTGTGGCGAGGCAAGAAAGCCCATCTCCTCAAGATCTGCCATGACTGTGCGAATTGTAGCCGTAGAAAGCGACATGCCGTGGCGGCTGCGAATCGCGCTGCTGCCGATAGGTTCGGCAGTACAGATGTAATCCTCGATAATAGCTTCGAGGATCTGCCGGCTCCTGATATTCATAGCTCCCTGCATGAATGACTCCGTGTCAAAAAAATTAGCACTCCGGAAGGCTGAGTGCTAACAGTATTAAAGTAATAACTGCCTGCCTTCTTTGTCAAGGAGTTAGTAAAATAAATGCCTGTACAGTATCAAGCTCTTCTTTGTTTCAGGTGGCAAAGGGTTTGACAGTAATGTCAACATTGACTACTATCTCCCTTAACATTCACGCCATCCGGGAGTACTACTATCATGCAGACTGAAATTAAACAGTCAATCAGGGCTCTACTTAAGGAACGCAATGCAGTTCTCCTGGCGCATAATTATATGCGCGATGAAATCCAGGAGATTGCCGATATCACCGGTGACTCCTTGGCTCTTTCTATGGAAGCTGCCAAGACTTCTGCCGCTGTCATTGTTTTTTGTGGCGTTCATTTCATGGCCGAGTCCGCGGCGATTCTCTCGCCTGAAAAGACCGTCCTTATCCCCCGCCTCGACGCTGGCTGTCCCATGGCTGATATGATCACTGCCGAAGATCTCGCTAAGTTCAAGGCAGAGCACCCAGGTATTCCTGTTGTGACTTATGTGAACTCTTCTGCCGCTGTAAAAGCTGAAAGCGATATCTGCTGCACCTCTGCAAATGCTCTCAAAGTTGTCAACTCACTCCCGGACAAAGAGATAATATTCACCCCGGATCGAAATCTCGGTCATTACGTTTCGCAGTTCAGTGACAAGAAATTTCATCTTTGGAATGGCTACTGCCCTACTCATGAAAGGCTTAAACCTGAAATTGTTGCCAAGCTAAAACTGCATCATCCTGATGCTCTTTTCATCTGTCATCCGGAGTGCAATCCTGCCGTAACCGCTCTGGCTGACCACGCTTGTTCGACGTCCGGGATGTACGACTATTGCCGGGCTAGCTCAGCAAGACGGTTTATCATAGGGACTGAGGCGGGAATACTTTATCGACTGAGAGCTGAAAATCCCGAGAAAGATTTTATCCTTGCTTCACCGGCTCTTGTCTGTCCAAACATGAAATTAACTTCTCTCGAGGATATACTTCTTTCGCTGCAAACAATGGCACCAGTTGTAAAAGTCGAAGAGAGTGTAAGAATTAAGGCCGTCATGGCGCTTGAGCGGATGTTAGCGGTGCCACGAGATTGATTTAGCGGTTTTTATCGTGCATATACATCATGGCCAGCCTGCCTCTGTTCTCCAGACACTGATTACATAGCTCTCCGCAATCATTCCAGGTATCTTCAGCCAACCACTCTCCTGCTGTGGCAAAGATAGATTTTATTTCACCATTGTTTTTAAGCTTTCCGCATAAGGAACACTGCTTTTCGTCACTCGCCATTCGCCGCTCTTACCAGTTCAGCCAGAGACTTGATGAATGTCGGAGAACAGTTAAGTGACGGCATCCTTTCGAACTTTGCAATGCCAAGTTCCCACGCTTTTTTCGAATATTCCATATCTATCTCATGGAGAGTTTCAATGTGATCTGAAACAAAGGAGAGGGGAATTACGAGCAGATTTTTGACTCCACTTGCGGCAAGTTTTTTAAGCATGTCATCTGTTGATGGTTCCAACCACTTTACCGGACCGGCTCTGGACTGAAATGACAGGTGATGCGGTATACTGAACCGCTCCATCACTAGTCGGACGCTCTCTTCTATCTGCGCAAGATACGGATCGCCTTGGTCAATGAATGACTGTGGTAATGAGTGCGCCGAGAACAGCAGCTCCACATCTGCAAGCGGATGAAAAGCCTCCAAACCTTCTTTTATTTTCTCAGCAAGAGCGTCTATGTATCCAGTATTATTATAGAAACTTTCCACGTACCTGACGTTGAATTCTGCTTTAGACTCCGCCAGTACCCTTTTAACTTCTTTTATACTTGAGCCAGTTGTTGCCCGCGAATAGTGAGGGTATAGGGAAATTACCGTTATATCACTTATTCCGGCCCTTCTTATATTTGCCAGAGCTTCAAGCGTCGACGGCCGCCAATAGCGCATGGCCACAAAACAGATATACTCCTCACCTAGTGCCTTTTCCAGACTCCTGGACTGGGCCTCCGTAAGCTCACGTAACGGGGATTTACCACCGATCAGTTTATAATTCTCCTCGACATGAGATTTTCTTCTCATAACGATCAATCTCGCAATTATCGGCTGTAACCAGGCAGGACCTATCTTTATTATCTCCCTGTCTGAGAACAGATTTAATAAAAACGGCTCAACCGCCTCCAGAGAGTCAGGCCCACCCATCTGGAGAAGCAGTACACCTTTTTTAGCGTCCATAACTCTCCCGTTTATCATAAGTAAAGCGTGACATTATGAACTTTCCCGCTCTCGTGCTCTATTAGCTGCAATTTAATTGCTTTAGCACTTTTAGCCTCTCCCGGAAAGTAGATGAAGCCGTTAGCAAGGTGATCCCTGGGGATAGTTTTGTTTTCAAGTCCCTTTGAGCGAATATCACTTACGATACTGATCTGGCGATCATTGGACCCCGCTTCTTTCCCTGTTCCGATAACTGCGCCAACCGCTCCACCCAGAGCTGCACCTCTACCCATTGCATTCCCGACGTTCTCGCCAGCAACAATCCCTAAGGCAGCACCAAGAACAGCCCCACCTGCCGCACCCCAAAAGCCACCCTTGACAGCGCCTTTTCCGAGAGCGGCCAACTGGGTCGACTTTTCTACTCTCTCCACGACTACATTATTGGGCACCACCTGCCAGTACCGGTCATGTGAATCAATCATAAAAGTTTGTTCCGTTACTATCTGCAGAGTTTTACCGCTTTGATTATTCATAACAATCTGCACGGGCAGAAGCCCGGTCTCGATTATATCAAAACCAAAAGCTTCTGTTGCGCTGTCTTTATTGACATATGCTTCGGCTCCGATAGAAATCCCGCCAACCTCCTGCTTATTGGCATAAGCTTCAGGCGGCCTGAATGAAACGTACTGACTCTTGTATGCTGTACAGCCCGTCAACTGTGATACTCCTAGAATTAAAACGAACAGGATTTTTACGTAGCGCATAGCATCACTCCTTTAACTGTTTTAAATTCTATCACCACTGGGCAGTTATTAAAATGGGCTTTTTTATTTAAAGTTTGAGCTGAGATTCGGCGCTTCAAAATGACCGAGAATTCAACTTTAGCCGACTGCGCTCACATTACCATTGTTTTTTGACGCGGCTTCGATAGCGCCAGAATTTGGATCAAATTGCGGCAATAGGTTCTTTTTTATTTTCTCCTGATAATTATCAACGATCGAGCATCCTTAAATAGTGGCAGTTCGAATTCATGAATCGCCTCAATATACGCCCCCAATTTTTTTAGCGCTTCGGCTGAATCGTCAGCCTCTTTTTTTCCATCTTTGCCCTTCATGGCAACTATGATTCCTGTGTCGTCAAGAAGAGGTAAAGCGTATTTAACAAATTCTGATAATTCTGAAAAAGCTCTTGAGACAATACGATTGAAACAGCCATGATAATTATTGGGCAAACTCTCGGCTCTACAGTGGACGGCAGTGAACTTATCAAACCCTAATTGGCGTGCAATATGTCTCTGAAAAAGTATTTTCTTTTCTACAGCATCAACTGTTACTACATCAAGCCAGGGAAATGCTATTTTGAGCGGAATTGCAGGGAAACCAGCACCCGAACCGATATCCAGAAGCTTGCCATCCAAATCAAGATACTTACCAAGCGCAAGTGAATCAGTGAAATGTTTTATTGCTATCTCTTCTGGCGTAATGATTGTCGTCAGGTTAATTTTACGGTTCCACTTACATAACTCACCGGCCAGTGTAGCGAAGCTGTCAAACTGTTGCCTGGTCAGGACAACTCCTAACTCGCTTACACCTTTAAACAGATAATTTTCCATTGTTGTCATTTTTGGCCGTGCGCTTTTAATGCAATAGACAGAATCGCCACTGCAGCCGGTGTCACACCCGATATCCTCGAAGCCTGACCAAGCGTGCCAGGCTTAAAGCGAGTCAGCTTTTCCCGCACTTCTGCCGTAATACCGGCAACATTTATGTAATCAAAATCAGACGGTATCCGCGCATTCTCCATCCGCTCCATTCTTTTCACGTGCTCCAGTTGTCTATCGATATAACCTTTATATTTGACCTGAATTTCAACTTGTTCGCTGACATCCTTCGCAACGCCCCCAAGGGTAGCATCAAGCCTCGCTAACTCCGCATAAGTAATATCAGGTCTCCTCAATAGCTGCTCATAGGTAACAGAATTTTTAATCTCTTCCAGACTGAACTGAGCTAAAAACTCCGGATTACCTTCTGACAATAACAGTTTTGAACTTTTAATTTTGACCAGCTGCGCGGCAATCTCTTCCTTCTTATGGAGAAAATGGCTATATTCTTTTTCAGACACAAGTCCAAGTGAATACCCTAGCTCTCTCAGCCTAAGGTCTGCATTGTCCTCGCGCAACAGCAAACGGTATTCAGCACGTGATGTGAACATCCGGTAAGGCTCCTTTGTCCCCAGCGTCACAAGGTCGTCAATCATCACGCCGATATATGCTACGCCTCGACCAAGTATTACCGGCTCCCTTCCCTTTACCCTCAGGGCCGCGTTGATTCCTGCTATTAGGCCCTGTCCAGCGGCCTCTTCGTATCCAGATGTGCCATTTATCTGACCCGCATGATAAAGATTCTTTATAATTTTAGTTTCCAGAGAGGCATTAAGCTGGATCGGGTCGGCGTAATCATATTCGATTGCGTATGCCGGACGCATAATCTCGACCTGCTCAAGTCCTTCTATACTCTTATAAAACGCCCACTGTATGTCGATCGGTAAAGATGTTGAAAGCCCGGAAGGGTAGTATTCGACTGTATCCAGACCTTCCGGCTCGAGAAAGGTTTGATGCCTCTCCTTATCAGGGAATCTAACAACCTTATCCTCTATAGATGGACAGTAGCGCGGACCGACCCCCTCTATGATGCCTGAGTACAGAGGAGAGCGATCGAGACCTGACCTGATGATTTCATGACTTCTGGGATTTGTATAAGCTATATAGCAAGGCACCTGACGATTCGTTATCGAAGTGGTTGTAAATGAAAATGGCACGGGTGGATCGTCGCCGGACTGTGGCTCAAGCCTGCTAAAATCGATAGTTCGCCCGTCCAATCTTGCAGGAGTCCCTGTCTTCAGGCGGCCAATCTCGAAGCCGATCTCCCGAAGATTATCAGAAAGGCCGATAGAGGGAAGATCCCCTGCACGACCGCCGGGATAGTTGGTTAGCCCTATATGGATCAATCCTCGCATAAATGTTCCAGTTGTCAGAATAACTGTTTTACCACTGAACAGCACCCCACCCCGTGTTTCCACACCAACAACCACTCCACTTACAATGACAAGCCTTGTAACTTCGCCTTGTTTCAGGTCAAGATTGTTCTGATTTTCAAGGATTCTCTTCATTCTCAACCGGTATAGCTGCTTATCGGCCTGTGCCCTTGAAGCCCTGACTGCTGGACCTTTACGCATATTCAGTATTCTAAACTGAATGCCTGTGGCGTCGATGTTTTTACCCATCTCCCCACCGAGAGCGTCAATCTCTTTTACTATATGACCTTTTGCCTGACCGCCGATTGCGGGATTACACGACATAAGGGCTATGGCATCTAAATTAATTGTCAGCAGAAGCACTCTGCACCCCATGCGAGCTGCAGCTAAAGCAGCTTCACAGCCAGCATGGCCGGCTCCGGCAACAATAACATCATAATGCTTGTCGTATTCAACCATTGCGCACTCCTGACTCACAAATAAGGGTGGAACATCGGCACAATGCTGCCAATATATCAATAGTATCAGATAATTGAAGAAACTGTTTCACGTGAAACATTGAACGCCTCGGCTATTTACCGACACAGAACTGCGCGAAGATTATATCAAGGATATCATCGGGAGTAGTTTCACCGGTAATCTGTCCAAGCAGATCAAGTGCTTCCCCAAGATCAACCGCAGAGAGTTCATCATGATACAGGTTGCTGCGTGAACCCAAAACTTTTCTGAGTAGGCTTAAAACGGAGTGAAGCACATCCCGATGCCTGGCACGAGTTAACAGGACGAACTCACGACTGTCAACTGCTCTGCCATGAAGAAATGTAGCTGAAATAGCTTGTTTGAGGTTATCAATTCCTTCCAAGGTAGTGGTTGAAATAGCTAAAGCGGCAGTTGATTGAAGAGATACTGGTAAATCAATTATCCTGGGAAGGTCGGCCTTATTGAGAACGATAAGAAATTTGGAGTCTGCGATAGAGTCGGCGACAAGCTTGTCGTTATGATCAAATGGACGTGAAGCATCAAGAACATAAAGAATCAGATCAGCAGAAGGAATCCTCTCAAGGGCAAGGTTAACACCTTCGCGCTCGACAATATCATCAGAGTCTCGTATCCCAGCCGTATCAAGAAGTTTCACCGGAAGTCCGTTAAAGTTAACGACCTCTTCAATCAGATCACGCGTAGTACCGGGAACAGAGGTAACAATTGATCTCTTTTCCTTTAGCAGTGTGTTCATTAGACTGGATTTGCCAACATTTGGTTTGCCAGCAATTAAAACGGAAACACCGTCACGTAAAACCTTCCCCTCATCATAGCTGGAAATTAATGCGACAGTAAGGTCAACTGCTTTTTCAAGCTGTAACAAAAAGAGATTGGAATCCTTTTCGCCCATATCTTCATCTGGAAAGTCGACATAAGCTTCCACTAGGGCCAGCGAATGCCTGATTAGATCCCTGATATGTAAAAGTGCTTCAGAAAGAGACCCGTCTGACTGTTGCCTGGCAACGGCCACAGCGGCTTCAGTCTTACCCCTGATAACATCTATCACTGCCTCAGCTTGAAGCAGATCAATTCTACCATTAAGAAAGGCGCGGCGGGTAAATTCGCCAGGCTCAGCCAAACGCGCCCCCTGCCCTAATACCAGCGCAAGAATCTGTTGAATTACAAGAGTGCCGCCATGACATTGAATTTCGACAACGTCTTCACGGGTAAAACTGCGTGGAGCCTGCATGAACACACACATAGATTCATCAACGCTTAAGCCGGTTACCGGCGAAATTATGTCGCCATAATAAAAACGGTGGCTATGAAAGCCACCGTCATTTTTTCGCCTGAACATAGATTTAAGTATCAGCAAAGAATCAGGCCCACTGATACGGATAACAGCAATTCCACCTTCTCCGACCGGAGTACTGACAGCGGCGATCGTATCGATGAGATACATAACCGATTAAGCCTCCTTGAGAGTCTTGTTTATATACATCTGCTGAGCAATGGTCAAAATATTATTAACAAGCCAGTAAAGAACAAGTCCTGACGGGAAGTTAAGAAACATTGCAGTGAAAACAACCGGCAGGGCAAGCATCATCTTGGCCTGAACAGGATCCATATTAGTAGGGGTCATCTTCTGCTGAATAAACATTGTCGCCCCCATGATAATAGGGGTTACGTAATAAGGATCCTTTGCGGAGAGATCCTGAAGCCAGAAATAAAATGGGGCGTGGCGCAGTTCAATAGAGAACATCAATGCTTTATAAAGACCGAAGAAAACGGGTATTTGTACCACCATCGGGAGGCAACCACCGAGCGGATTAACCTTATGGGTCTTGTAAAGCTCCATTACAGAGCGATTTAGACCATCTCGATCATCCTTGTGCTTCTCTTTAAGCTCCTGCATTTTTGGCTGAAGCTTCTGCATCTCCTTCATAGACTTATAACTCTTGTGCGTAAGCGGGAAGAAAAAAATCTTCAATATTACCGTTATAACAATTATTGCCAGACCGTAGTTATGGAGATAGCCGTATAGCAGCTTGAGCGAATGAAGTAGTGGCTTGGCAATAATTGCAAACCACCCTAAATCAATACTCTCCTCTAGTCGACTACCTTGAGCCTTCAGGATGTCAAGGTCCTTAGGACCAAAATAGAGTGAATATGAAATAGTGGCTTCCTTGCCCGAATCAATAGATATCTTTGAAGAGGCAATACACTGCTCCAGAACACCATTAGTATCTTTAAGCGTAACAGAATTAATGCTGTTATCTTTTGCAATTACAGCATCCAGAAAATACTTGTCGGCAAAACCTGTCCACTTGACAGCTTTGGAATGACTTTTTTCTGCTTTCGCAAGATCTGCAATTGTATCAAAAGTTACGCCAGTATCGGAAAGTGTTGCCGGACCGAAAACCTCAAAACGTCCAGTCTCCTCCTTTGGCTTAATTGAGCGGTTGCGCAGCAGAGTCTGTAAACTCCCTTCCTGAAGAGAAGAGGATTTGTTCTGTAAAATATTGTCAAGAGCAATGCCGTAGCCCGAACCGGTAAATGTAAACCTTTTTACAATTTGTACTCCAGCAGATGTCATCAGGGTAAAATCTATTGATTTTGATTCAGCGCCGGTCAAAGAAAGATTGACGGAGTTTACAGAAAACTGGTTGCCGGTTGTACCAATAAAACCAGGGTAATCAGTAACCAGAGTGGATTGATTAAAGTTTGTTTCATTGGTTAGCACAATCTCTTTGCCAACTGAGCCGACATGATCCTTATATTTTTTCAGAACTAGTTTCTTAAGAGCGGCGCCCTGAGTACTAAATACAGCCTTGAAAACATCCGTATCTACAGTTACCTCTTTTGCATCAACTACAGGAATGCCGACGGTTAGAGAAGAAGTCTGCTCAATGGCGGGCAAACTCTTTACGGCTCCAGCAACAGCAGTTTGAGCTACTGGAGTGGTGACATTCTCTGTTTGTTGATGCTTGGGTGGTGGAAAGAGAAATGAGTAGCCATACATAACGGCAATAGAAAGAACGACTGCAATAAGAACTCTTTTTTCCATGAAATCTCCAGAGTATCAAGTAACGGGATCATAACCGCCAGGATGATATGGGTGACACTTGAGCAGTCTAACTGCTGTTTTTAGGATACCGCGAAAAAAACCATATTTTTGCAGGGCTTGGATTGAATAATCAGAACAGGATGGGTAGAATCTACAGGAGGCACCTGTGAAAGGCGATAAAACTCTCTGATAGAAGCGAACTACTGCTATCAGAGAGTTAATGATTGTTCTGCTGGCCAATTCGGCGAATTCCATTGGCAAGTTCCTGAGATAAAACAGCATAACCGTTATTAACTGCCCCACTGCGAGCAATAACATTGTAGTCGGCTGGATGAAATAGCTCTTTGTTAGACCTGAAAAACTCTCTTACAAGACGTTTTAACCGATTGCGACAAACCGAGTTTCCGACTTTACGGCTAACTGTTATACCTAAACGTGGATAAGAAAGTTCCGTATCTGCTCTCAGAATTATAAAATTCGATAAAACCAGCTTTTTGCAGCTTTTGGCCAATGTTGTGAACTCAATTCTTTTCCTGAGTCGCACTGACTTATCAAATGTGAGCATTATCTACTGCAATAACTCTTATTTTGATGCAATAGAAACTGAAAGCCGCTTTCTTCCCTTTGCACGACGACGCTTTATGACAAGACGACCATTTTTTGTGGACATTCTTACAAGAAAACCGTGGGTACGTTTACGTGATATGTTACTTGGCTGAAAAGTACGTTTCATATATATCCTCTTGTTCAACTAAAATTTGTACTCGAATTAATATTTTTACTCATATGAGCGTTGTTTTGTCAATGTTTTTTTTAAATTTGGCAAAGATAAATGCCCTTGCAAATAAGTAACCTCTCTGCTAGTCTCTACCCTCTATAAATAGATAAAATGTGCGTAATTAGCTGTTTTATCAAGGCTATTTAACTACAATGGCTTATCAACAAGTGTTGATAAGCCTGTTAATAACATTATTAGTCAGTCTTACCTGTGGAGCTAATTCAATGAAACAAATTTGGGACGATGCTCAATTAAAAATAGAACATGTACTTTCCCCTCAAGCATTCAAGAGCTGGATAAAACCGATAAGATTCATAGATTCCTATGGTTCATCTTTCATACTTGAGGTACCGAATGAATTTCATAAAAATGAGGTAAAAAACAGATATATTGCCCTGATAAGAGAAGTTGTTGCGGGTCTTACCAACGATAGTTTTGAAATTGAACTCAGAATTGGTAGTGTAATTATAGATGATATCAATACCAGGATAATATCTGAACAAACGCCATTAGAACCAATTCAAAAAGAACAAGCTAAAAGCCCGGGTTTTTCTACATCATTGAATGCAAGATACACGTTCGATTCCTTTGTCTGCGGTACAAGTAATGAATTCGCCCATGCAGCCTCCCAGGCAGTCGCGGAAACACCTGCTAACAGATACAACCCGCTATTTATTTATGGTGGAACGGGTCTTGGTAAAACTCATCTTATGGTGGCAATCGGCAATCAAATTTTAAGCGAGAATCCGGATGCCAAGATTTGTTACTACACTTCTGAAACCTTCATGAATGAAATGATAAATTGCATTCGTCATAAGAAAATGGAGGAATTTCGTTCTAAATTCAGAAAAGCGGATCTGCTTCTCATAGATGACATCCAGTTCATGGCCGGTCGAGAAGCCACGGAAGTTGAATTCTTTCATACATTCAATGCTCTTTACGAATCACATAAACAGATTGTAATAACATCAGACAAGTTTCCTAAAGATATTCCAGGATTGGAAGAAAGACTAAGATCAAGGTTTGAATGGGGGTTGATCGCAGATATTCAACCTCCTGATGTAGAAACTAAAGTAGCAATTCTGAAGAAAAAAGCTGAATTGAACGGAATAGATCTTCCAGATGATGTTGCGATGTTAATAGGGTCAAGTAGTGCCAGTAACATCAGAGAAATAGAAGGTATGCTGATTCGTATAGGAGCATACGCTAGTCTGACCAAAAATAAGATTAATCTTGCCATGGCCAAAGACATCCTGAAAGATATAATAGTTGATAAAAACAGGGAAATCAGCATTGAATCTATTCAGAAACATGTTGCAGATCATTTTAAACTAAAGGTAGCTGATCTTAAATCAGAGAAAAGATACAAAACATTTGTTTTACCCAGGCAGATAGCGATATATCTTTCTAGAGAGCTGACAAAGGCATCTTATCCGGAAATAGGTGAGAAATTTGGTGGTAAAGACCACTCTACAGTTATTTACGCTGTGAAGAAAATAAGCGCAATAATGGCAGATAAACCCGAAATATTGAATAGTTATGAAGTTATCAAGCGTAAACTGTTGAACTGATACTAAAACAGTGTTAATAACTTGTATATTCTGTTGAAGAAAAAAGACGAATGTTAATAAGTAAAGTTATCAAGAAAATATATAACAATTTTATCAACAGAGTAATTGCAATATAATCAGATAGTTACATGCATTTAATTCTTATCAACAGGACCTATTACTACTGCTACTAAATAAGCTTATATTTAAATAGTAATAAGGCAGGAGGCATAATGGAATTTACAATAGAAAAGGAAGTTTTTGTAAAAGCGCTGCAGAAAATACAAGGTATAGTTGAACGGCGCAATACAATGCCGATACTTTCAAATGTGCTAATAGAAGCATCCAACAATTTATTAACGTTAACTGCAACTGATCTTGAAGTTGGCATGAAAAGTAGTTACCCAGCTAAAATAATTGATGAGGGCCGCATAACTCTCTCAGCAAAAAAACTATATGAAATAATCAGAGAGTTACCAGAAGAGCAGATCAGACTGTCAACAAAAAGTAATGACTGGGTAGATATTGTTTGCGGAAAAGCCAAATTCAATATAGTTGGTCTTTCGCCAAATGAATTTCCATTTTTCCCCAAGATTAATGAAACAGGTTTTATAACACTTGATTCTTTAACACTTGCAAGAATGATTGAGCAGACTTCTTATGCTATATGTCATGATGAAACAAAATATAATCTTAACGGCATTCTATTTAAAATTAACAATAACGAAGATGTTAAGAGTCTGATTATGGTAGCTACCGATGGGCACAGACTGTCAGTCTCGGAACATAAAATTGAAGGGACTGATTTTGAGATACAGGAAAAAGGGGTAATATTTCCAAAAAAAGGGATAGTCGAACTTAAAAGGCTGAGTGATGAAGAAGATGGTGGTATCAGACTAGGTTTTATTGATAATAGTGTAGCACTTGTAAAAGGGAATACCACAGTCGTTATGAGACTGGTAGATGGAGAATTTCCTGATTACACAAGGGTTGTGCCCGTTGGAAACAATAGAGAAATAAAAATAAAAAAAGAGATATTTCTTCATTCTCTAAAAAGAATGTCAATACTTTCCAGTGATAAATTTAAAGGGATAAAATTTGAAATAACAGATAATTCTATGGAAATATCATCAAGTAACCCGGAACTGGGTGAAGCTCGTGAAGAGTTTGAGGTTCAATATAGCGGTGAAAAAATAGTAACAAGATTCAATGCCCGTTATCTAATAGATGTTCTTAACATAGTCACTTCAGATGAAGTAGTGCTTCTTCTTAGAGATGAAATGTCTCCTGCAATACTTAAAGAGGCAGGTTCTGACGAACTAATGGCAGTAATAATGCCGATGCGTCTGTAGTAAAACTTCATATAAGAATTACACGAAAAGGTCTCTCAGCCAGTTACTCATGTCAGAGAGACCTTTCGTATTATCGGCAAGTCGTTCATTATTTTTATCAGTGTTCAGATATGATTCTAAATAAATTACATATAAATATGTTCAGAAATATACGGCAATCTACTATTGAGTTCGATAATAGTTTTAATATATTTCACGGTAGAAATGGACAAGGTAAAACGAATTATCTTGAAGCTATATTTTTCCTCGGAACTCTGAAGTCATTCAGAAATGCCAAGCAAAGAGATATGATCAGCTGGAATGAGCAGATATCACATCTTGGCTGTACTATTGTCGACAACAAGCTTGGACATGAGCTTTCCGTCTCATTTGAAAACAGCTCTAGAGCTCTTAAAATAGATGGTAAGACCGCAGGACGAATATTAGATTACTGTAAAACACTTTCAGTTGTAGCTTTTTCACCTGAAGAGATAACAATGATCAACGGTTCTCCTGACCAGAGAAGACGTTATCTTGATAGAGCAGTTTTCAGCAGCGATGCAGGTTATTTAAAGGTATATCACGATTATTTCAGAGTACTTAAACAACGAAATCAGCTACTTAAACAACGAAAGTATGTGGGAATAGAAGCATGGACTGCTCAATTAGTCACTACTGGTGCCAAACTGGCATTTGAGCGGGCAGTTTATATCACGGAGTTAGCAACGGCTTTTTCGTCCTTTTATAAAAACATCTCTGGTAGTGACGAAGAGGTCAGGTTATGCTATTGTAACTCCTCTTGTACCGGAGAATCCACTCTGGAAGGTCTCAGCAGTAAATTTTCAACTGAACTGAATCGGACAAGCCGACTAGAGAGGGAAAGAGGTACAACTTTAGTTGGACCGCATCGAGACGATCTCGAGTTTTTTTTAGATGGCAGACTTATTAAAGAACATGGATCACAGGGTCAACAGAAAAGCTTTGTTATGGCTCTCAAAATGTCGGAAATTGAATATTTAAGCAGAAAATCAGAAAGAGTCCCTCTATTGCTCCTTGATGATATGACTGCTGAATTAGACAGCAGCAGAATCGAACATCTTATTGATTTTTTGGTTAACAGGAAAATGCAGGTATTTATAACAACAACAGATCCGGCTTCAGTGCCACTTCCTTCTGGGAGTGGACATTCGGTTTTTTTTGTTGAAAATGGTCGCATCGTTTAGAAAGGAAAATTAATGAGCGAAGAACAACAACATGAGTATGGTGCAGAACAGATAAAGATTCTGGAAGGGCTTGAAGCTGTTCGTAAAAGGCCGGCAATGTACATCGGTTCAACGGCTTCTGCCGGACTGCACCATCTTGTATATGAAATAGTCGACAACTCCATTGATGAAGCGCTTGCCGGCCATTGTGATCACGTTCAAGTGACCATTAACATGGACGGTTCAGTGACTGTTGTTGATAATGGCCGTGGTATTCCGACTGACATGCATCCATCAGGCAGATCAGCAGCAGAAGTGGTTCTTACCGTTCTGCATGCTGGCGGAAAATTCGATAACGACTCTTACAAAGTTTCCGGAGGCCTTCACGGAGTCGGGGTTTCAGTTGTTAATGCGCTTTCCGAAAAGCTTGAGCTTGAAATAAGACGTGATAATAAGATATTCCGCCAGACTTACAGTCGTGGTGTTCCGGAAGAGTCGCTCAAACAGTGCGGTGAAACCAAAAGAAGAGGTACGAAGATTACCTTCTTCCCTGATGCCGACATTTTCGAAACCACGGAATTCTCTTTTGATATCCTTTCCCAGCGGTTGAGGGAACTTGCCTTTTTGAACGCCGGTGTCCGGATATTTATCAAGGATGAGCGGAGTGAAAAAGAGCATGAATTCTTTTATGAAGGGGGAATTGGTTCCTTTGTTGAATATCTGAATCGCAATCGTACGCCGGTTCATCCCAAACCAATTTTTGTCAAAGGGGAAAGAAGTGGCGTAGAGATTGAAATAGCCATGCAGTATAACGATTCTTATGATGAAAAGCTCTTTTCCTTTGCCAATAATATCAATACTCATGAAGGTGGTACCCACCTAATTGGCTTCAAGGCGGCGCTAACCAGAACTATGAACAGCTATGCCACAGCCAACAACCTGCTTAAAAACGTCAAGGTTTCCATCTCTGGCGAAGACCTTAGAGAGGGACTGACAGCTGTCATTTCAGTAAAAATACCGCAACCACAGTTTGAGGGGCAGACAAAAACCAAGCTTGGTAACTCCGAAGTTAAAGGTTATGTTGAAACCCTTCTAAACGAGAAACTGGCAACTTATCTTGAAGAAAATCCGCAGGTTGCAAAAAAGGTCCTTGAAAAGTCCATAGATGCAGCAAGGGCACGCGAAGCCGCTAGAAAAGCGCGCGATCTGACCAGACGAAAAGGTGCTCTAGAGATAGGGACTCTGCCGGGGAAACTGGCAGACTGCCAGGAAAAGGATCCGGCGCTCTGTGAACTGTTTCTGGTCGAGGGTGACTCTGCGGGTGGCAGTGCTAAACAGGGAAGAGATCGGAAATATCAGGCAATTCTTCCCCTTAAAGGAAAAATCCTCAATGTTGAAAAAGCCCGTTTTGACAAGATGATCTCCTCCCAGGAGATACGCACACTGATTGCAGCTCTTGGCACCGGCATCGGCAAGGATGACTTTGATATAGCAAAACTTCGTTACCACCGGATTATTGTCATGACTGATGCCGATGTTGACGGTTCTCACATCCTGACTCTGCTGCTGACATTCTTTTTCCGCCAGATGCACGAGCTAGTGCAACGTGGACATCTCTACATTGCCCAGCCGCCACTTTATAAGATCAAACGTGGTAAAAAAGAGCAATACCTCAAGAATGAAGCGGCGCTGCAGGCTTATCTGCTGGAAGAAGGCACCGACAATATGACTCTAACGCTTGACGATGGGGAGAGAAATCTTCGCGGCAAACAGATCATCCCGCTGCTCAAGCAGGTTACCGATTACAAGGCAATATTCGACAAAGTAGTTCGCAAAGGAGTAAACGAAGAACTACTGCGGTTGCTCATAGGGGTCAACGCACGAAGCAGCTTTGAGGAGCTGGCTGATGTGATCCCGTATCTTGAGAAGATCAAGGGGATATCGACTGATTTTGAGTATCAAATGAACGAGACGCGGATCACCCTCAAACTCGGTAATCTGCGTATCCAGCTTGATAAGCACACTCTGGATGTTCTGGCATCGTATGAATACACTCTTCTTTTTGAAAACCACAAGAAAATGCGCAGTAGTCTTGGAAGCGCGACAGCCGTTGTGTCAGCAGAAGGAAAGGACCTTATTTCAACAGACAGCTGCGAAGAGCTGCTCGGATTTTTCCTGGACACTGCAAAAAAAGGCCTATATATCCAGCGCTACAAAGGTCTTGGTGAGATGAACCCTGAACAGCTCTGGGAAACAACCATGCATCAGGACAACCGGCTTCTCCTGCAAGTCAAGATCGAGGATATGGTCGAAGCAGAAGAGATCTTTACCGTTCTGATGGGAGATCAAGTAGAACCAAGGCGGGATTTTATTGAGAAGAACGCTCTGAATGTATCGAATCTGGATATATAGGTATCTACTACTAAAAATTAACAGCTCTTTAATTTAGATGGTGCATATAGAGGGACCAATGCTCAACCAGACAAACAAGATTTCGGTAAATATTGAAGATGAGATGAAAAAATCCTATATGGATTATGCAATGTCGGTCATCATCGGTCGAGCGTTGCCTGATGTGCGCGACGGCTTCAAGCCGGTTCACCGGCGCTGTCTCTATGCCATGTATGACATGGGAAACGATTATAACAAACCGTACAAAAAGTCTGCCCGTGTAGTCGGTGACGTTATCGGTAAGTACCACCCCCATGGTGATACAGCGGCTTATGATACCATTGTCAGGATGGCGCAGGAGTTTTCCCTGCGTTATCCGATGGTTGACGGCCAGGGCAACTTCGGTTCCGTTGACGGTGATTCTCCCGCAGCAATGCGTTACACCGAAATCAGGATGTCAAAAGTTGCTCACGAAATGCTCGTCGATCTGGATAAAGAGACCGTCGAAATGGGGGCTAACTATGACGACTCGCTGACTGAGCCGTTGGTACTTCCAGCCAAAATACCTAATCTGCTTGTCAACGGCTCTTCCGGCATTGCTGTCGGTATGGCGACCAATATCCCGCCACACAATCTGGGGGAAGTGGTTGACGGCGTTATTGCCACTATTGATAACCCAGCCATTACCATCGAAGAGTTGATGACACATATCCCTGGCCCAGATTTTCCGACTGCCGGCTTTATTTATGGTTGTGATGGAATCGTTTCAGCGTATCGAACCGGCCGTGGCATCATTCAGATGCGCGCCCGCGCCAGGGTAGAGAAGCAGAAGAAGAGCGAACGTGAGTCGATTATCGTTACCGAGATCCCTTATCAGGTGAACAAGGCGCGCCTGATCGAAAAGATCGCTGAACTGGTAAGGGAGAAAAAGATCGAAGGGATCTCCGACCTGCGTGATGAGTCGGACCGTGACGGGATGCGGATCGTTATTGAACTCAAAAAAGACGAGAATCCTCAGGTTCTTCTGAACCAGCTCTACAAGCAGACCACGATGCAGTCCTCGTTCGGCATAATCATGCTGGCTATTGTCAGTAACCGACCCAAGGTTCTGACACTAAAAGAGGTTATACGCCACTTCATCGACCACCGCCGCGAGATTGTCACCAGGCGGATCGTTTTTGAACTGAAGAAAGCCGAAGCCCGCGCCCATATTCTCGAAGGTCTGAAGATTGCTCTTGATTGGCTCGATGCGGTCATTGAGCTTATCCGGGCCTCCAAGACTCCGGCAGAGGCAAAAGAAGGTTTGATTGAAGGTAAATTTGCCAATACTGCCTGGTTGGAGAAGTTCGGCCTGTCTGCTCCGGCAGGCTACAGCAGCGCTACCAGGCTTTCAGACATTCAGGCACAGGCAATTCTGGACATGCGTCTGCACCGCCTTACCGGCCTTGAGCGGGAAAAAATCATCGATGAATATCTGGAAGTACTGCGCCTTATTGCCAGATTGAAAGAAATTCTCGGTTCGGAAACGGAGATTCTTGCTATCGTCAAGAATGAACTGCTGGAAGTCAAAGAGAAGTTCGGTGATCCAAGACGTACCGAGATTATCGCCCAAACAGCTGAAATTACTCTTGAAGATACCATTGTCGAAGAGGACATGGTCGTTAACATCACCCATACAGGCTACATCAAGCGGAGTGCCGTCTCCCTGTATCGCGCCCAGCGGCGCGGAGGCAAGGGCAAAACGGGGATAAAGACCAAGGATGAAGATTTTGTCGAGCATCTCTTTATTGCCTCAACCAAAGATTATCTCCTCTTTTTCACTGATGCCGGTAAAGTTTTCTGGTTAAAAGTTTATGAGCTGCCTGAAGGTGGCCGGGCAACGCGCGGCAAGGCGATTGTTAACCTGCTGAATCTGTCAGCGGATGAGAAGGTAACAGCGATCCTGCCTGTGCGGGAGTTCACTAACGACAGGTATATCATGATGGCAACCAGGCAGGGTGTCGTCAAGAAGACACCGCTCCTGGAGTACTCTCATCCGCGCGCAGGCGGAATCCTAGCTGTAAATCTGGATGATGGCGACAAGTTGATAGAGGTAGCGCTTACTGACGGCAAGCAGGATGTGCTCCTGGCGTCTAAAAATGGCAAGTCCATCCGTTTCCGTGAAGAGGATGCGCGACCACAGGGACGTGTTACCCGTGGCGTTCGTGGCATGACACTGGAGGATGACGATTTTGTTATCGGCATGGAGATAGTCAATGACATGACCGGCTCGACAATCTTTACGGTCACGGAAAATGGTTTCGGCAAGCGAACCGAGCTTGGGGAGTATCGTGCCCAGAGCCGTGGTGGTAAAGGCGTTATTACCATCAAGACAACTGACAGAAACGGCTGTGTCGTTGACATCAAGCAGGTAACAGATGAGAACGATATGATGCTGATCAGCGATCAGGGTAAAATTCTCCGTGTCCCGGTTTCCGGCTTCTCAATCATTGGCAGAAATACTCAGGGAGTACGGCTAATGGTAACAGAGACGGATGAACGGATAGTTGCTGTTGCCAAGCTTGCTGAAAAAGACGAGACGGAAGAGGGTGCTGATGACGAGCTTGTCGATGAGATTCAGGAAGCTGGGCTTGTAACGGATGATAGTGAAGAGTAGGCTCAAATGGAAAATCCTCGGAAGATTGACAGAAGTTTCAATGAGCGTCAGGGAGTTCTCCACCTTCTTGAAAAACTGAAAAAGGAGAATATAACCTACGCTGAAATGGATGAGATCGGAACGCTTATCCATAAAGCGGGGCGTTCGGCCGTTCAGCCGCTTCTGCGCAACATCTCCCGTGAAAAGAGCGGGCCTCTCGTTTCAAAATATACCTATCTGCTTGATTTCCTCGACGATAGATACTGGCTTGACCAGATAATCCAGATCGCTTTAAAGCGGCGCGATCTTGAGTTTGAAGGGCAATCTGCCCTCCTGGCCACTCTCGAAGATTGCGGTATTGATGTAACCGCCCCACCCTTTTCTACCCTGCTTACAGCTTCTTCTCCGCCCATAGCGGAGCTTTTCACGCGCTTTATGAATAGAGGCGAGGAGGGGATGGTTTCTCTCCTTGAAGAATTCGCCGTAAAGACTATTGAAGTGAAACACTCTTTTTTACTGGAACTGTCACGGCTGCCCGATGAACGCGTTCCGGAGTTCCTCGAGCTACTTCTTAGCTACGACAATGAGGCTGTTGTCAAGGCGGCTATAGCTGCTCTTGGACGAGTCAAACGACACACCGCTGCAAATGCGCTGCTGTTTTTTCGCGAATGTGCCGATCCGATTCAGTACAGCGCAATAGATCAGAGTCTTAAAAGGCTTGCCTTTCTAGGTATCCAGGGCAATATCCAGAAATCTCCACAGTCTCTTCAACCCTTTCACTCAGCATATGCCGGACCGGTTGACGGCAACGGTTTCAGAAACGTGCTGATTGCCAGGTGGCGTGAAGATGGCAAAATCGATTCAATCGACCTGCAACTAAGCGATATTAATGGTCTGGAAGATGTCTCTGGCGAGACTGCAGAGTTGCCGGAGCGTTACGTAGAACGAACAACGGAGAGGGCTGGGCAGGAGATTGTTGAGCCGGTAGCCCCGGAGTTTGTCATTGAGCTTCTTTGTGATGCACTGCTAAAAAACCGTGAAGGAGAATATCCTCTGCCGCCCGAGTTTATGCTGCGGCGCAGGATTTTTACTCCGGAAGAGATAAGACCGGCTCGCTACACTCCGCCTATGGATGGCTGGGAAGTGAAAGTGACGCCAACGCTACTGGCAGTTTCAACCCAGCTTTTTGAAGATGAGTTTTTCGCAGGTTGGGCTATTGAGAGCTGTCTGGTATATGACATAGCAGCAGAATGGTTGCGACTTGAGAAGAACTCCTCAAAAGAAGACCTGAGCAAAGCCCTTGAGAGGCTTATTGAGAAGCTTTGCCGGGACGAGATTCAACCAAGGCTGGGGGATATTTCGCGCCGCCTTGTTCTTAACGCCGATTATCTTGCCAGAACCGGAGTAGACGGTGAACTTGTAAAAGCGGCACTTGCAGCGGCAGAGAGCATAAAAGAGTTCTCTCTCCCCTGCCATCTGCACCCTTTTTTGCGGCGCTTTGCCATGGAGAGCATGATAGTTGCCAGGGAGGCTCTGGAAGAGGGGTATGATTTCAGGGATTATCAGGAAGACTGGGACGATTAAGGAAACGATAATTTATGTATAAATCAATCGGGGTAATAGGGGCAGGAAGCTGGGGCACGACTCTGGCGGATCTGCTGGCAAAGAAGCGCCACAGGGTTACTCTCTGGGCGTATGAAAAAGAGTTGGTCAGCGAGATGGAGATCAGCCGCGAGAATACAGTTTATCTTCCCGGCATCAAACTGGCCGACAATCTGAACGTTACTGCTTCCCTCGAAGAGGCAGTCAGCGGCAAAGACCTGCTGCTTTTTGTTGTCCCTTCCCAAGTCTTAAGAAGAGTGCTGGTCGAGGCGGTGCCGCACATTCCACCAGATGCTATCATAGTCAGCGCCTCCAAAGGGATCGAAGTTGAGACCCTCAAACTAGTCTCCCAGGTTTATGAAGAGAGCTTGCCCGAGGCGATGTACAGAAGATTTGCAGTTCTTTCCGGCCCAAGCTTTGCCAGAGAGGTTGCCATGGAGATGCCGACCGCTGTTGTCGCCGCCGCCGCAGATCCATTGATAGCCAAAGGGGTTCAGGATATATTCAACTGCCCTTTTTTCAGGGTATACACCAATAGTGACGTAACCGGCGTAGAACTGGGCGGAGCTGTTAAAAATGTTATAGCTATTGCTGCCGGTATTGCCGACGGACTCGGATTTGGCTGTAACACCAGGGCAGCTCTCATAACACGGGGGCTTGCAGAAATATCCAGGCTCGGCCAGGCTTTGGGTGCTCGCGGCGAGACTTTTGCCGGACTTGCCGGCATGGGAGATCTGGTGCTCACCTGTACGGGTGATCTCTCACGAAACCGGAGCGTCGGTATTCAGCTTGGCCAGGGACGAACGCTTGCGGCCATTCTCGCCGAGATGCGAATGGTAGCGGAAGGGGTAAAAACAACCGAATCGACCTGCCTGTTGGCATGGAAACTAGGTATTGAGATGCCGATAGCATTCAAGGTTAACGAGATTCTCTACAACGACAGACCGGCAAGAGATGCTGTTATTGAACTAATGTCGAGAGATCTTAAAGCCGAAGGATTTTAGCCTGCCATTTCTTCACGGGTACTAAATGAAGAGTAGCCTGACCATTAAAAGCAGACTCTTTTTTGCCATTGCTGCCATTCTTGCGTGTTCATACGCCTTTCTCTTTTTTTCCTCAATTACCACAATTCAGCGCTTTATTGAAGATGAAACCTCAAAAGACCTGGAATATGCGCTCAAGTTTGCCAAAAGCCAGTTCAATGCTCGGCCTGAATTGGTTCTTGAAGCGCTAAAACTGCCCGCCGCATCAATCGCATTACAAAAAGCATTCCTGGCGAATGAAAATTCATCACTGCAGGATTCCGCAAATCGCTGGCTAAAGTCGCTCGATTTCATTGAGATGCTGACTATTTTAGACGCTCGTCAAAATGTTATCACCAGGAACAATGGCCAAAAAAACCCGGGCTCGTTTCTACGTGGAGAGCTGTTTAAAAGTCTCGCTGACAGAAAGCAGCCGTTTATAACTACGGAACTGATAACTCATGAAAAATACTGCCTTGAAGTGAGTGCTGAGGCTTGTAACGCTCTCCCCGAGAACAAGGATGTAATGGTGCAGCTGGTATTAGTGCCGGTGCTGGATAATAGCGGCGCTCTGCTCGGGGTTATTGCGACAGGAGACGATGTCAACAAGGATCCGCACTTGCCGTATCAGCAACAGAAGGTATTTGGCAAGACGGTGGACATGTTTGTGACCCAGTTAGGGGAACGGATAGCCAGCACAGTAACAGAACCGGGATGGGTTAACTCAGCCCTTGAGCCCAAGGTTCTCCAGGCAATGAAAAGCGGCTTCTCTTTTAATGGCTCTACCGTCTTGAACAGTCGCGAATACGAGATGATAGCCGAGCCGATTCACAACCATAAGGGGGAGTTTATCGGTTCGATTGCCGTTGCCCTGGGAAAAAGCCAGTTTGCGAGTGTCCGCAGTGACAACTTTAGAAATCTTATTATCTGTGGATTAATGAGCTTTGCGCTTATATTTATCCTTGCATACTTTACTGCCTGGCAATTTACCTCGCCGATCCGAAAATTTTCAAACGCGGTAAAGTCTATCGAAGCCGGAGACTACTCTATAAAAATCCCGGAAAGCGGCAGCCAAGAGTTTAAGACCCTTGCAGAAACATTTAATAGAATGTCAGAGGCATTAAGCGTCAGGGATTCTATTATTCAAAAACAACATACTGAACTTACGGTACTTAACGAAGATCTTGAAAAAAGAGTCAGCGAGAGAGCCCAGCAACTTGAAGATGAAACGGCAATCCAGAAGTCCATTATAAAAAGTCTTATGGACGGTTTGGTAGTAGCAGACAATGATTCCAGGATTATCGAGCTGAATCCGGCTGCTGAAAAACTGTTCGGCGTGAGAGCTGCAGATATAGTCGGAGAAGCATTGCCACGATTTTGCGATCAGCTGAGTCTCAATGATTTGGCTGCACTACTCGAAAGGGGGGCAGCAGCCGTATCAGCCGAAGGTCAATCGAATCTCACCTTAAAATATAACCGCAAGATTTTAAAGTTTGCGATTACGGAGTTGACAGACGAAAGAGGTCTTGGCAGAGGACTCTTACTCGGGATTCGCGATGTAACCACAGACGGTGAGGTTGACAGGCTAAAGAGCGGCTTTATTGCCAAAGTTTCGCACGAGCTGAAAACCCCGCTGACTTCAATGAAGGGGTCTCTGCAGTTCATCCTTAAAAAGGGAAAATGGCTTACCGGGGTGGAGCGGGAGATGCTCGGCGTCTGCTTGAGAAATACCGAACGGCTGATAACTCTTGTGGCAAGTATTATTGAACTTTCGAGAATCGAGGCAGGGCAGATATTTTTCTCAATGAAATCTCTGCAGATTGGCGAAACAGTTCTGTATGCCATCGAGGAGGTAAAGAGCTCAGCGCTTTACAGGAACATCTCGCTTGTCAATGATGTCCCGATGGATCTGCCGCAAGTTTATGGAGATCATGAACGTTTAACCCAAGTACTCGTTAACTTGCTTTCTAACGCGATTAAATTCGCTCCTGAAGATTCTGTTGTTACCCTGAGCGCGGCTGTTGAACGGTCTTTTCTGGCGCTTTCAGTTTCTGATGACGGCAAAGCTATTCCCGAAGAAGAGCGAGATTCGCTCTTTAGCAGATTTCAGCAGATGGGGGAGGCAGAAAATGGCGAATTTAGCGGCAATGGACTTGGCCTGGCAATAAGCAGAGAGATAATCGAAAGACATGGCGGCAGCATCTGTCACACCACGGGGGCAGTTGGAGGTAATGTCTTCACCTTCTCTGTACCGCTATATGGAGAGTTTAATGGTAAGGGATAGGATACTGATTGCGGATGATGAAATGGATATTGCGCTGATTCTCAAACTGCAGCTTGAGGATGCAGGCTACAAGACCGTTCGGGTAAAAGATGGCGTCGAAGCTCTGGAAATGTTGGCAAAAGAAGAGTTTGAGCTGCTGCTCCTAGATATAAAAATGCCGAAAATGGACGGTCTGCAAGTGTTGAAGCGGGCAAGAGAAGCCTATCCGGCCATGGTCGTTGTGATGATGACGGCTCATGGAAACGAAGGGATTGCAGTCGCGGCTATGAAAGACGGGGCGCTTGATTATATTGCCAAACCGTTTTCCAATGATGACATGCTTAAGCGGGTCGAAAGAGCCATAGCCTACAACCGGACGCTCCAGGAAAATGAACGCTTGCAGCAAGAGCTTGCCGCAGAACAGATAAAAACAGAGGCGATACTGCAAGGAATGGCTGAGCTGCTTATAGCTGTTGATACCAGGGGAGTTATCATTTCTGTCAACAGAATGGCGGAATATATTCTTGGTAAGGATCGTGAAACATTAATCGGCAAGAGTCTTGATGAGCTCCTGGAAACGGATCTTCCGGAAGACGTGGAGTTGCCCCTGAGAAAAGTTCTGGCAACTGGATCGCCTGAGATCGATGTAAGTTACTCCATTGTCGGACCGACCGGGAATATCCCGGTGCTGTCAAGCGCTGCACCGCTCTATGATAACTCCGGTCATCTTATCGGAGCAGTTGAGATTATCAGGGATATTTCCAGCCTGAAAGCGCTGGAGAGAGAGCGAGAGGATTTTGTCAGCATGCTTTCTCACGATCTTAAAAATCCAATCACCTCTATAGTAGGCTCACTGGATCTGGTCCGTGAAGGCCGTCTTGGCCCGATCAACAAGGATCAGCGCGAATTCATCGAGGCAGCTGAAGAGAGCTGTTCCGAGATGGTCGAGATGATCAACTCGTTGCTCGATATTCATAAGTTTGAGGCCGGCAGGATGGTGATGAAGTTCACGCCTGAAAAGGCGCAACATCTTTTGGAGAAGCTGGTGAATCAGTATTATACTGCCGCTGAAAGAGCCGGGATAATGCTCCTGTTCAAAACAAACCCTGATCTGCCCGAATGTAATCTGGATAGAGTGACCTTTACCCGTTTGATTGGCAATCTTTTGACGAATGCCCTGAAATTTACCCCGGAGAAAGGGTCGATTACAGTTTCCACGGATCTGCTGGAAGAGTTTTCAGCCCTAGCGGATGTCATCCCCAAGGGGCTTTATCCGGCAACCATGATTCCTTCTGCTGGGCATTATCTGCGCATTGCCGTCAAGGACAGCGGTGTCGGCATCCCTGCCGAGTCTCTGGGATCGATCTTTGATCGCTTTGTGCAGGCACAAAATCGCCGGGAAGGTAAAACAAGGGGAACCGGACTTGGTCTTGCTTTCTGCCGAAAGGTTATGGACGCCCATAAAGGATTGATCTGGGTCGAGAGTGAAGAGGGGAGAGGGAGCACTTTTACAATAATTTTTCCGCTTTAATGAAGTTTTAAGGAATGACTGTCATGACTGAGGAAATAAACTTCAAGAGAGTTTTGGACTTCGAGAGTGAGATCTCTAAAATCAGGGATATAGATCTGCTTCTCGAAAAGATATTGGCTGAAGCTCGCTCTTTTACCGGCTCTGATGCAGGATCGATCTACATCCGTGAGGGTGACTTCTTAATCTTCAGATATACCCAGAACGATACCCTTCAGGCGCAGCTCCCCCAAGGTAAAAAACTTATTTATTCGACCTTCAGAACGCCGATAAACAGCAATTCAATCTCCGGTCATGTGGCGGTAACAGGCGCACCTCTCAATATTGCCGACGCCTGGAATATACCGGATGGAACCCCTTACGCTTTCAATAGAAGTTATGATCAGATTTCCGGTTATCGAACCCGTTCAATGCTGACCTTGCCGCTGATTGCACAGCGCGGCGATATTGCCGGGGTTTTGCAGCTTATCAACGCAAAGAATGGAAAGGGAGAGGTCATTTCTTTCCCTGAAGCAGGGATGCCGGTGCTTGCCCACTTGGCGAACGTGGCCGCAAACGCAGTTGAGCGGGCAAAACTCACCAGGGGCATTATTCTCAGAATGAACAAAATGGCAGAACTACGTGACCCTAAAGAGACCGGAGCCCATGTTAACAGAGTTGCCTCATGCTCTGTTGCACTCTATGAAGCCTGGGCGAATTCCAGAGGTCTGTCGCAGGTAGAGATGGAGCGAAATCGCGATACCCTTCGTCTTGCTGCCATGCTGCATGACGTCGGCAAAGTTGCTATTTCTGATCTGATTCTCAAAAAGCCGGGCAGGTTCACGCCGGAAGAGTATGAGATTATGAAGCAGCACACGGTTTTCGGTGCACGGCTGTTCGGGGAGCTTTATTCCGACATCGATGATGCGGCAATGGCGGTGACTCTTAACCATCATGAAAGGTGGGACGGCAACGGTTATCCTGGCTATATTGACCTGCAAAGCGGCGAGCCTTTAGCAGGGTATACTGATGCAAACGGTAAAGTCAGAGGTAAAAAAGGGGAAGAGATCCCCCTTTTTGGCCGCATCGTCGCGATAGCAGATGTCTATGACGCACTCTCCAATAAAAGATGTTACAAGGATGCGTGGGACGCCTCAGCTGTGGTTGAAGAGCTGCGCAACGAATCCGGAAAGATGTTCGATCCTGAACTGGTGGAGATTTTTCTGGAAAATATCGATACGATATATCATATTTCAACACTTTATCCTGATTGAATCCAGGCCTCAACCCCTCTCAGCCCGATTCTGCTTGAGTTGAAAGTCAACTTCATACTATTATCAAAAGATTAAACGTAAATTTTACGGAGAGTGTATGAGCGAAGAGTTCATCCCCAAATGGATTGCCTGGGAAACTACCCAGAAGTGCAATCTCAAGTGTGTTCACTGCCGCTGTTCATCAGATATGACCTCATCAGAGGGGGATTTCACCACTGCAGAGGGGAAAAAGCTTCTGCGGGAAATTTCCGAGTTCTCCAAGCCGGTTGTTGTGCTTTCCGGTGGCGAGCCGCTCCTGCGCCCTGACATTTTTGAACTTGCCGAGTACGGTACGTCGCTCGGTCTGCGGATCTGCATGGCCACTAACGGTGCCCTGGTGAATGACGAAGTCTGCGAGAAGATGAAAAAAGCGGACATAAAGATGGTCTCGCTCTCCCTTGACGGCTCTACCGCTGAGATTCATGATGACTTCAGGCAATCTCCGGGCGCATTTCAGGGGGTTGTGAATGCAGCAGCATATTTTCGCAAGCATGGTCTGAAATTCCTGATCAACTCCTCCTTTACCAAGAGAAATCAGTCTGACATTGCCAATACTTTCAAGGTGGCCAAATCTCTCGGCGCGACTGCCTGGTACATGTTCATGATTGTTCCGACCGGTCGCGGTGAGGAGATCATGAAAGAGTTGATCACCAAAGAGGATTACGAAGAGATTCTTGACTGGCACTACCAGCAGGAGAAGCTTGAAGAGGATATCCTGATGCGGCCGACCTGTGCTCCGCACTATTACCGGATAGTTCCCCAGAAGGCCAAGGCTGAAGGTGTCAAGTTCGAGCGCCGTTCACTGACCTTCTCTACCGGTGGCGGCAAAGGGTGCATCGCAGCACAGACCATTTGTCTCATTGACTGCTTTGGTAATGTCAAGCCTTGTTCCTATTTCCACCGGACTGCTGGTAATGTGAAGACGACCCCGTTCAAGGAAATATGGGAAAATTCGGAGATATTCAAGGACCTGCGGAATTTCAAGGCGTACAAGGGCAAGTGCGGCGAATGTGAATACATTAACGTCTGCGGCGGCTGCCGTGCCAGAGCTGATGCGATTTATGGTGACTATATGGCGGAAGAGCCTTTCTGTAACTATGTTCCCATAAGAACTCAAAAAAAATCATAAACTTCGAGGAGGAGCTTTAAATGAATACACGTTTTCTTGATGCCTGTTGGGGCAAGCCGGTTGATCGTACACCCGTATGGCTTATGCGGCAGGCAGGCCGTTATCTACCCGAATACATGCGTGTCCGCTCGAAATGTACTTTTCTGGAGCTCTGCAAAACTCCCGAGCTTGCTGCAGAGGTGAGTATTCAGCCGGTTGATTTTCTCGGTGTTGATGCTGCGATCATGTTTTCTGATATTCTTACCCCGGTAGAGCCGATGGGGATGAAGCTCGACTTTGTTCCGGGGCCTGTTTTCGAGCACCCCATAAGGACAATGGCTGATGTCGAGGCTCTGCGGATTCCGAATCCGGAAGAAGATGTCCCTTATGTGCTCGAAACCTTGAAGATTCTCCGCCGCGAATTGGCAAACAAGGTCCCGGTTATCGGTTTCGGTGGCGCTCCGTTCACTCTTGCCTGTTACATGGTCGAAGGGAAAGGCTCGAAAGACTGGGCGACCATCAAGCGGATGATGTACGCTGCACCAGATATCTATGCCGCGCTGATGGAAAAGATCACCATGATGGATATGGAGTACCTGAATGCCCAGATTAAAGCGGGTGCTCAGGCTATTCAGATCTTCGACACCTGGGGCGGGGTCCTCTCACCGACCGATTATGAAAAATATGTTCTCCCCTACACAACAAAACTGATTAACGGGCTCAACCGGCAGAATGTCCCGATTATTCACTTTGTTAAGGGTGCCAACGCCATGTTCCCTATCGTCAAGAAAGCCGGTGGCGATGTCATGGGCCTTGATTGGCATATCAACCTAGGTGAGGCAAGGGATATTCTCGGCCCAGAGTTTGCTGTTCAGGGTAATCTCGACCCGACTGTTCTTTATGCGCCCAAAGAGGTGATTGAGCGTGAGGTCAAGCGGGTTCTGGATGAAAATGCCGGCCGGCCTGGCCACATCTTTAACCTTGGCCATGGAATACTGCCGACAGTACCGCCGGAAAATGCAAAATATATGGTGGAGTGTGTCCACAGACTTTCGCAAAAAT
Source organism: uncultured delta proteobacterium (assembly GCA_963787125.1). Lineage (GTDB taxonomy): Bacteria > Desulfobacterota > Desulfuromonadia > Geobacterales > DSM-12255 > VEOV01. The sequence goes on along the minus strand of CAWBBV010000001.1, from coordinate 298,623 downwards.
AGCTTATGAGCACTCAGATCACAGACCTGGAAATTCAGCTGACTCATCAGCAGTATCAGCTGGAAGAGCTTAACGAGCTTGTTTACCGTCAGCAGCAACAGCTGGATGCAATGACTTTTGAGCTGCGGCAGATAAAGGAACAGTTGCAGACAGCGCTCCCTTCGCTCAATAATACGGCAGAGGAAGAGGCCCCTCCGCCGCACTATTAACCAGTCATAAAATAAAAAGACCCGCCGGTTGTATCGGCGGGTCTTTTTATTTTATCGATTCCACTGCAAAACGCTGCTAAAGGCGGCACCCTTCCCCGCTCCGATTTTCCGGATACTGCTGATGCCCCCGAATTACTTGAAACTTTTTCGCCGGAACAGTCCGGTTTTGAGGGAGACGATCCGGTCAAGAAAAAGAATGCCGTCAAGATGGTCCATTTCGTGCTGGATGGCGACAGCTTCAAACCCGCTTGCGTCAACAGTCCGACTTTCCCCTTCAAGGTTCATGTAGTTCACCGTGACAGCCGTGGCTCTCTCCACGTCGCCGGTGTAATCAGGGACACTCATGCACCCTTCCCGCATGACTGAACTGCCACTGGCAGCGATTATCTCGGGATTGAGCATGATAAGGAGGCCATGGTTGTTATCCTTGCCATTGCGGTTGCTTGAAACATCAATAACACAGGCCGACAGCGAGACACCAATCTGCGGCGCTGCAACGCCGACGGAGCCGGGCCCGGCGTTCATGGTGTCGATAAGATCTTCAATGAGTCCATTGATTGCTACATCGACTCTCGCTATCCTGTTAGCACGTTTTTTCAGGAGAGGGTGCGGGAATGTAAGTATTTTCTGCGCAGGCATCGAGTTTTCCGGGGATTAATTTGATTACAGCGATACAGCTGTGATGGCGCGCACACCGATTTCGACGTTCAGCTCTTTGCGGAGTGATTCCAGTAGCTGCGAGGTAGAATCGACAGTCAGCGCGACCGGCAGGATTGCCTCCAGCATCAGTACGTAGACCGGCTCTTCCTTGGTACCGATCAAGCGGGTGTTCAAGTCGGTGATGTTGATTTTGTGCTCTGCCAGAGTTCTGGTTACTCTGTAAACAATGCCGGGCTGGTCCGAGCCGTAGACGGAGATAAGGCAGAGCTCCCCTGCGTCCGGGACAGGAGCGATTTCATCTTCATGGAGTGTTCGCAGGTGGACGACAAGACCGGTGCGTTCATGCAGAATTCTGAATTCGTCGCTAAGCCTGGACTTAGAGAAAGGCTTTTCGTGGGTGACGATCAGGATCATGGCGAAATCGCCACCAAGCATGGTGCAGCTTGAGTCTTCGATATTGCAGCCGAGCCGGAAAAGAACTTCAGTGGTATCCGCAACAATTCCCGGTCGATCTTTGCTGATTATCGTCAGAGCAAAGTGAGCAAGATGCTTCGTTCTTTCGTAGGTCATTGTTTCTCCCTAAGCAGGATCTATATCGCTTACAGCCGGTTGATGAATACTTCCCGTGGCTTACTGGTGCCGTCTGAAGGGCCGACTACCCCTTCCCTTTCCATTCTCTCAACTATCCGGGCAGCCCGGTTGTAACCGATTCTCAGGCGTCTCTGAATCATCGAGATCGATGCCTGCTTTGCTTCTGCCACCAGAGCCAGAGCTGCATCGTACTGGGGGTCATCGTCCTCGTCGACCTGGCCGCTCTTACTATCCGACTCCTTCATTTCAAGGATCGATTTTTCGTAAACCGGTTTCCCCTGCTTTTTGAGGAATTCAACCACACGCAGCACCTCGCCGTCCGAGACAAAAGCACCGTGGGAGCGAATCATTTTGGCTGTTCCCGGGGGGAGAAAGAGCATATCTCCCATTCCCAGCAGCGACTCTGCCCCATTACAGTCGAGGATCGTCCTTGAATCGATCTTGGAAGATACCTGAAAGGAGATGCGCGCCGGGAAGTTGGCTTTAATGAGGCCGGTGATGACGTCGACCGAAGGCCGCTGGGTCGCCAGAATCAGGTGAATTCCCGATGCCCGCGCCATCTGGGCGAGTCTGGCGATGGACTCCTCGATCTCCTTGCCGGCCACCATCATCAGGTCGGCAAGCTCATCGACGATAACGACGATGTAGGGGAGGTGGCCATGTTCGAGTTGCTCATCTTTGGCAAGATACTCCTGAATCGCCGCATCTTCAGAATCGATAAGATCTTCGACCTCTTCGACAGTGACAGTCGCGTGTGCCTGCAGATCTGCAACCTCTTTTTCTTCGCGGAGCAGTTCCCGATTGTAAGAGTCTATATTACGCACGCCTTTATCTGCCATCAGCTTGTAGCGCCGCACCATCTCCTCGACCGCCCACTTGAGCGCCAACGACGCCTTTTTGGGATTTGTAACAACCGGGAGAAGGAGATGAGGAATCCCTTCATAAATTGAGAGTTCCAACATTTTTGGATCTACCATGATGAGGCGGACATCCTTGGGTGTGGATGTATACAGGAGGGAGAGGATCATGGTGTTGATCGCCACGGATTTACCTGAGCCGGTAGCGCCGGCGACCAGAAGATGGGGAGCCCGTGCCAGATCAGTTACCAGCGGTTGACCGCTGACATCTTTGCCGAGCGCCAGCGGCAGCTTCATCTTTCCTTTGTGGAAAGAGTCGCTGGCGAAGATCTCTTTCAAAAAAACCATTTCCCGATCACGGTTCGGCAGTTCTATCCCCACTACCCCTTTACCGGGGATCGGCGCAACAATCCTGATTGCCAGCGCCTGGAGAGCCATGGAAAGATCATCTGACAGCCCGGCGATCCGGCTCACCTTGATTCCTGGACCGGGAGAGAACTCGTACATGGTAACAACAGGACCAGGACAGATTTCGCTAACTTCGCCGTCGATACCGAAGTCCTTGAGTTTCTTCTCAAGGAGTTTGGCGTTCATGGCGAGAGCTTCCTTGTCGATGCGGCGTTCAGTGGTTGGAGGATTTTCCAGCAATGACTGGGGCGGGGTCATAAATCCCCCATCGCTCCTGATGAAATCAAACGTTTCTTGCACCGGTTTAAGCTTATCGCCGTCCTTCTTTTTTTCCTTTTTCGTCGGCAGGGGGGGCAAAGTCGGTAAACTCACCTGCAGGGGCTTGATAACTGGAGTTCCTGGCTCGCTGTTCTTGCTGCTCTTACCCTCCAGGGCTCTGTTGAAGGTTTTCTTCTCCTGGCGTCTGTTCCAACGGTCACCCAGGGCATTGATCCACCAATCGGCATAAAGGATGAATGAGAATCTGGAGAGCACCATGACTGAAGTCGCCAGCATCGGCAGGAGCAGCAGCAGTGCTCCGGGTACGCCGAGATAGCGCTTCAGAATTTCGGCGGTTTTGAAGCCGATGCCGCCACCAGTGGGAACGCGCTGGCCGAATATCTGGGTGAACTCCAGATTAAAAGCAAAAATTGCAGAGAGGGTTACCAGAAACCCGGTAAAGGCGGCTATCTTGTAAGCGCGCCAGCGAAACTCCTTAAAGCGGAGTGAGCGGTAGGAGAGATAGAGGAGAAAAATCGGGATGCTGTAAGCGGCCATACCAAAGAGCTGCAAAAGAAGGTCGGAGATTTGGGCGCCGAACCTGCCGCCAAAGTTCCTGACCAGGTGATCGGAAGAGAAAGTGTTGAAGGAAAAGTCATCAGTTTTGAATGATAAAATGGAAATCAGGAGGAAAAGCCCGGCTGCTGCCAGGAGCATCCCCTTTATCTCGACTGTCAGCTTTTCTTTTTTAACTGTTTGATCGTCCATAGGCAGTAAGAATAGCATCATTTTTTGTTGATTGGAAATTAAAGAAGGCTACATTTCCAGGATTACAGGGAGGATTACCGGCCTTCTGGCGATACTCTTCTTGAAAAAGCGTTTCATGACCGCTCTGACTTCCTGCTTTACCTCGGCCCAGTCGCCGAGCACTTCAATGTTCAGCACGGCAAGGCAGTCAAGGACAAGAGCTTTGGCCTGCTCCAGATACTCGCGGCTTTCGTCTTCAAAGACAAAACCGCGGGAAACAATGTCAGGGCCGTAGATTATCCGTCCGGATGACTGGTCGATGCCGATAATTACCACCACCATACCGTCCTCAGAAAGATGCTTACGGTCCTTGAGGACAATTGCGCCCACATCGCCCACCCCTTTGCCGTCGACAAAGACCCGGCCATGTTCGACCTTGTCGATAATGCAGGCTTCGCCGTCGGAAAAGGCTGTCACGTCGCCGTTGGTCATGATGATACAGCGCTCTTTCGGGATACCGACGCGCTGGGCAAGTTTGGCGTGTTTGACAAGATGGCGGTATTCGCCATGAACCGGGAGAAACCATTTTGGTTTAACCAGATTCATAATAAGTTTCAGCTCTTCCTGGCTGGCGTGACCGGAAACATGAACCTCGGAGACATTTTCGTGAAACACCTCTGCGCCGCGGCGGTACAGGTGGTTTATCAGGTCTGATATGGTCTTTTCGTTACCCGGAATAAACCTGGAGGAGAGGATAACCGTGTCGCCAACTTCCAGCTTGATCTGCTTGTGGTCATCCATGGCAATGCGGGTGAGGGCGCTCATCGGCTCGCCTTGAGAGCCGGTGGTTATCATGCAGATCTGCTCTTTAGGGGTGCGCGGCAACTCTTTCAGATCGATCAGGAGTCCGTCGGGGACGCTCAGATAGCCAAGGTCACGGGCAATCTGCACGTTGGCAATCATTGAGCGACCGTTTAACAACACTTTACGTCCGCATTTGGCTGCCGAGACCATGACCTGCTGGACTCTGTGGATGTTGCTGGAAAAGGCGGCAACGATGATTCTGCCGCTGCATTTAGGGAAAATGTCGTCAAACGCTTCGCCGACCAGGCGTTCAGAGAGAGTGTATCCTTCTCGTTCCACATTGGTCGAGTCGGCAAGAAGGGCCAGTACCCCCTCTTCACCGTATCTGGAGAAGGTTGCCAGATCGGTCAGCTCGCCATCGACCGGCGTCTGATCAATCTTGAAGTCGCCGGTATGAATGACCACCCCTTCGGGTGTGGTGATGGCAAAAGCGCAGCCGTCGACGATCGAATGGGCGACCCGGATGAACTCAACCGAAAAGCAACCTGCCACAACGCTTTCTCTCGGCTTGACCCGGATCATTTCGACACTGTGATCAAGCTCGAACTCCTTGAGTTTCTCACTGACAAAGCCGAGGGTCAGTGCCGTTCCGTAAAGAGGGGGCTTGATGTCACGCAGGATGTAGGGGAGGGCGCCGATATGATCTTCATGGCCATGGGTCAGGAAAATGCCGCGGATCGACTCTTTGCGCTCCAAAAGGTAGGTGATATCGGGAATAACGATATCTATGCCGAGCATATACGGTTCAGGGAACATGAGTCCACAGTCGACAATGATGATATCGTTGCCGTACTCGAAGAGCATCATATTCAGGCCAATCTCTCCCAGTCCGCCGAGAGGGATGATTTTGAGGCCGGTGTTGTCAGTAGCAGGGGTTGTCATGGAGTCTAGCGTGCCGGCTCTACAGGTTTGGCAAGGAGCCGGATCTTTTCATCGCAGATGGTGATCCAGTTCATTCCCGGTTTGGTCAGTCCATGGGTCGAGTAAAAGGCGCTGCGCAGAGCCCTGTAGGCAATGAGAGCTTTTTCAGTTTCGCCTCTGGTTTCCAGGTCTCTGCCGATTATCCAGAGTCTGGCCGCGCTCCGCTCCACAAGCGGGCTGAAAGGGGTATACATATGGATTGCAGACTCAAAACCGGCAATCGCATTGATCTGGTCACGGGCAACAAGCGCCTTTTCGCCGCGATTGAACTGTGACCACTGGCGGAACTGAGTGGCTGCAGCAAAGAGAAAAATTGCTACGACAGCAATAAAGACAGCATTAGCGACTATATTTTTTGTCCGCTCCAGCATCAGGTCACCTTGATAAAAAGTTCGGTACTGCAAACAAAAGGACTCCGGCCAGAGAGGCAATCACTCCGGCAAGCGCTGCCAGGGCGGCAATAATCCGCCAGGGGGAACGTAGCCGGTATGCAGCAGGGAGGCCCCACGCTGTCATACCGATTCCTATTACAATTAAAGGGATGAACTTGAAACCCATGTTACCTCTCCAGTCCGGCGGCAATTGCCGTGCGAACCTTTTCCAGCAGTAGTGTCGGATGTCCGGCCTGATTGGTGTCAACTTCTATGGCCGGGCTGAACTTTATTTTAATAACCCCGGGCATAATGCTCAGCAGCTTGCCGGGTGGATTGATTGCGAGTGCACCGGAAATGGTGAAAGGGACTATCGGCACGCCTGCGTGTGCTGCCAGAATGAAGCCGCCCCGCTTGAAAGGGAGCAGCCCGCCATCCTCGGAAAAAGTACCTTCAGGGAAAATAGCTATGCTGGTACCGTTTTGAACCAGCTTGGCGGCCCTGTTCAGGCTTCTTATGGCATCACGGCCATTGCCCCTGTTTATCGGGATGTGGCCCGCGGCTCGCATCGAATGACCAATAAGCGGAATCCGGAAGAGCTCTTCCTTTGCCAGCCAGTTAAACGTAACCGGTGAAGCGCTGAACAGCAACGGAACGTCAAAGTAGCTCTGGTGGTTCCCCATGAAAATTATCGGTCTGTTGCGCGGGATAAATTCTGTCCCTTCGGTAACTACCTTGACGCCGGCTCCCAGAAGTGTCCATCTGCTCCAGAGAATTGCAATCCGGTGATAGCTGCGACCGCTTCGATCAGTGAAAGTGGAGAGCATCGCGGTAAAAGTGCAGAACAGCGTCCATGGAATCAAAAACAGAAGATAGAGGCAGGCTCGCAACATGTAAAGTATCCCGTCCAATAATCCCTGTGAAATTACTGTTTTTTGCCATGATAGTCAATTAAATAGCGCTTGCCAGTGGCATCACTGTACTCGGTGATCATGGCAGGTAATCCTGGCGGACTGGCGAGAAGACTTCGATGGCTACCGAGTCCTCGACGACCTCGGCACAATGAAGCACGTCTCCAGGAATGCACCAGCTGTCACCCGGCGAAACTTCATGAACCGCAGTGCCAATTGTCAGCCGGATCCGGCCGCTCACCAGATAGCCGGTCTGTTCGTGGGGATGGGAGTGCCGCGGCAGAAGCGCTCCTTGTCGCAGGCGGAATTCCACCATAAGCGTCTTGTCGCCATGTACCAGAGTTTTCTGTTCAATCCCCGTTAATACCGGCTTGAAGTCGTTATCGCTCAGTTTTGTAAACATGGGTTCCCTCCCCTGAATCGCAAACGACAGCTTCAGTGTGGCGGCAATATTGCGTGAAGCGGTGCGGACATTGACTGCGGCATTGGTCAAGGCTTCCTCAACCGTGCAGGTTTGACTGAGGACACTGAAGACAGCATCAATGCCATAATCATGAACTATGCCGGCATCGGGAGCAAGGCAGCCGGCAATGCCGATAACCGGCTTGTTATAGCGTTTAGCCAGCTGTGCCACACCGAGCGGTGCTTTGCCATGGATGGTCTGGATGTCGATGCGACCTTCGCCGGTAATTACCAGATCAGCAGCCCTGATGGCAGCTTCCAGCCCGACCGCCTCCATAACGATGTCGATACCCGGCCTGAGCTCTGCCCCAAAGAAAGCCAGCAGCGCCGCTCCCATCCCCCCGGCAGCGCCTGCACCCGGAACAAATTCCACCTCTGCACCCAGATCCCGCCTGAGCAGAGCGGCATAGCGGACAAGATTGGCATCCAGCTGCGCTACCATCTCCGGCGTGGCCCCTTTTTGCGGGCCGAAAACGGAACTGGCCCCTTGTGGACCGGTCAGCGGATTGTTCACATCGCAGGCTGCCTCGATCCGGCATGCTTGCAGGCGCGGGTCCATGCCGCTTATGTCGATCCGCTCCAGCCGCCTCAGTTCACCGCCGCCAAATCCGATTTCCCGCCCTTTTTGATCCAGCAGTTTTACCCCCAGAGCTTGCAGCATACCGGCGCCGCCATCGTTGGTCGCGCTGCCGCCGATGGCGATGATCAGGTGGCAGGCACCCGCATCCAGAGCGGCCTTGATCACTTCTCCCGTGCCGAAGGTCGTCGTCAGCAAAGGATTGCGCTGCTGGGGGTCAACCAGTGCCAGACCGCTGGCTGCCGCCATTTCAACGACAGCGGTTTTCCCATCCCCGGTCAGGCCATAAGCAGCGGTTACCGTTTCACCTAACGGCCCGGTTACCGCCACCTTGACGAATGAACCGCCGGTGGCGGCGATCATTGCGGCAACGGTCCCTTCACCGCCATCGGCCAGCGGCAGTTTGTGGTAATCGGCATCGGGAAAAATCTCCCGAAAACCGGCTTCAATCGCGGTTGCTACTTCAAGCGCCGACAGGCTTTCTTTATAAGAGTCGGGAGCAATGACAATTTTCATGAACAATAACCTTTTTGTTTATGGTGCCGTTTTGACAAGGAGTGATTCTGCGGGATAAGCGGTCAAAAATAGCCGGAACTTTTTCCGCATAACGTGCTTCTCACCATGTACCCCTGACGGTGCGCCGCTTTGTTCGACAGCCTCCCGCAAGTAGTCAAAGGTAGAAACTGGCCTCATTGCTTGTTCAGATAGCGACTCTTCAGATTGAAAGCAATCATCCACTCGGCCAGCGACCGTTTCGGCAGGACTTTTATCATCGCAGCGGTGATTGCATCGGCGTCCTGCGACCCGGCAGCCAGTTCCCGCGCCTTACTGTCGAAAATGAGCAGATATTCCTTCATCTCCTTTAGGTCCTTTTTCGTTGAAAGCGGGCCGTGGCCTGGAATGATCTGCTCCAGATCCATGGCCAGGAGCGCATCCAGCGATTTGGCCCAGCCGACAATGTCGCCGTCCACCATGTAGGGGTGAAAGTCGGTGAAGAGGATGTCACCGGCAAAGAGCAGTTTTCTGGCCGGTACGGAAACGATCACGCTCCCCTCGGTGTGGGAGGGGGCGACGCGGATCAGCTCTACGCTCTCGCCGCCAAGATCGATCTGCAGCCGCTCGCTGAAGGCAAGTTGCGGCAGTACAATCGTGGTGCCGATCACATCCTCGGCTTTAAGGCCGTAATTGCCACTGTTCTGCAGGGTGGCCGTACCGATCCGCTCCAGCATCGCCCGGTCAGCAGTATGGGAAATGACGGTAGCGCCGATCTTGGCAAAGACACAGTTACCGAAAGCGTGGTCAAGGTGGGTATGGGTGTTGACCACGTACTTTATCGGTTTACTGGTCACCTTACGAATATCGGCCAGGAAGCGTTCCCCCTCTTTGGCAGAAATGAGGGTATCCACCACCAGCACGGCGTCCGTGCCGATGATAATCCCGGCATTGGCAGCAAAACTGTGGGCAGGGGAAGCGTCTTTTTCGCCGACATAGGAGTAGACATTGTCCGCAATCTTCGTCAATTCAGCAAAGGCGCTCCGGGTGAACAGCAGTGTGACAACGGCAAACGACAGCAGAAATGATCTTTTCATCTTGTTACCCTCCGGGAATGTGGTGGTGCGTATATAATCCTTCAGACCGGCCGATTTTCTCAACGGACAAGTTATAACTCCAGATTTAAAACGGTTTCGGCAGATCCTGCCACAGCTCTTTTCTGCTGCTATGCTTTCTCAGTTTCTCAACAACAATACTTACCGGTGCAGCAAAGATCGTCTCATAGATAAATTCACCAGCCGTTGCGTCCATGGCAAAGGCAAGCTGCTCCTGCTCGATGCTGAAGCGGGCATCGATTTCCTCGCTGTTGCCGCGAGCATCGAGGCGAATCCATTTGCCGATTGAAGCAAGGTAAACTGCGTTAAAGCCATGGAGAATAAGGGTGTTGTCAACCGGAGGATCCAGCCGCAGCACCTGATAACAGAACCCGGCCGGAATGCCGACTCCCCTCAGCAAGGCGGCCAGCAGGTGGCTTTTGGCAAAACAGATTCCCGTACCATGGCTCAATACGTCACTCGCCGAGCAGGTTACTATGTCCAGAACAGCATCATTGCTGTGCAGGATTATATCTCTGACCCATTCGTACAAACAGCGGGCTTTGTCAATGTTGTCCGGTATCAAGCGGGTAAGGTCGCGAGCTGTCTGCAAGACATTCGGCGACTGCCAGTCTACTATTTGATCACAAGCCAGATAATCATCCAGGTTTTCAGATTCAAGGTTCACGGTCCCCCCATAACTCATTTCTTTATCCCAACCGCAAGTCTTATCCGATCGCCTCGTTCGGGCAGTGGTCGCGGCAAGTTCCGCAGTAGATGCATTCCGTATCCCGTACCGAGTCGCCGGCTGCAATTGCGGCCATCACCGGCACCTCCATTGGACACACTCTGTCACAGACAGCGCACTGTGTACATGCGGAGCCGGTAGGGCGTATGCGCAACCGGCTAAAGGCGGCCGGGATTTTCATGACCAGTGCCACAGGGCAGAGGATCTTGCAGAAGGCGCGGCGATCCTGAAACCAGAACGCCACCGGAATTGCCAACAGGTAATAGATGCCGTTGCCTGCGAACATCCAGATCATTTCCTGTTTGCGGAGATACTGCTGACGGACATCAAAACCAAAACTGAATATCAGTGCCAGCGGCACCATGACTGATAAAAAAAGCGCTACATATCGGAGCGGTCGCAAGTGTTCCGGTGTCCTGCCTGTGTCCTTGAGCGGCAACCACTCCAGAACCGCCGCAGTCCAGCACCCCCATGAGCAGAATCCACGCCCCCAGAGCAGCGGGCCAAATACCTTGGCAACGGCGTAATGAACTACGCCCTTACTGAAAAACCCGATGGAAAGGAGCAGGACAATCCCTTCAAGTTGCAGGTTTTCGTTGTTTGCCAGCGGCACAAACAGCAGCAGGATCGGCAGAATCAACAGCAGCGCTGTTCGTCGGCCAAGACCCCTGGTTGTGCGGGGCACCCCCCGGTCGATTCGGATACCGATGGAAATGGCCAGACCGATGCCGGGAAAGACGATAAAGAATCCCCACCAGCCGTATATGGCGTAGAGCAGCAGGCCGACACCGCACCCGGTAAGGGCTGGAATGGCACTGTTTCTTTGTTTTTGCAGTGTGGGTAATGGCATCAATCCACCGTGACTGGAGTTACAGGTAATCAGCTGAGAGCAGGACAAACCTGACACCGTTGCGGATCAAGAGCGGCATGAATTCGCCTCCTGGTAAAAATCAGGTTTGAGCGGTTGAGCCAAGCAGCACAAAAAGCACCCATTATTACGACATCGGTTGCCTGATAATAATTTTCCATTTTTCCGGTGCCGTCCGCCGCAAATCACTTAAGTAAATTTCGTGATGTTTACCGACCAGCTGACTGCCACTGTCTGCTATGAATTTGTGCACCTTCTCAATCGTCGGCCCTTCCTCGGAAAAGTGGCCAATATGAAGCGTTTGGGCGGACTTTCCCTCACTGAATGGTTCAAACCTTAAGAGCGGCAAGGAAACGGGCTTTTTCTTATTTGCCACTTCTGCCACTGCTTCTTTAACCATTTCACTCGTAATGAACTCCGGTTGCATGATCATGACGGTCCATTGCCAGTCGTCCTTTTTTCCCAAAGTGAAGGCGGACGGGTCATCGGCCCACCAGAGGGCTTCAAGCGGCATCACCCCGTAGTCAATCGCCAATGGCCCCTTTTTGACCATGAACTTCAGGGTATAGGCAACCGGATAGAGCGCTTCGATTGCGTCACTGAATGATTGCGAGGTGTTGGGATCTCCTGCACCGTCAACCATGAGAAAGTTCATTTTGGGGACATCGACGCTGACAATTTCCTTAACTGAAGGCTGATACAGCTGTTTCAAGGTTTTCTTAAAGTCCAGTTTTGTCATGAAATCCTCCCTGATATCAGAGTGTCGAGAGGTACTCTTCGTAGTCACTCCGGTGAGCCTCGAACCAGGCCTTGGTGTTGTTGGCAGCCAGGCCTTCAAAAAAAGCCAGGGAGTGGGGTGAAAAGCCGGTAAATGCAGGTTCCATAGCGAGCCCTCCGAATGGTGGGTTTTGACCGGTCAGTGTGTGTCAGCTCTAGCGATGCAGAATAGTAGCATTGTAATCCAGCGTGCTTGTATCTAAACCTTCAGGTGATTCCATGCCAGTATCTTAGCTTCTTGTCCGGAAAAATCTGCAATAAAATTTGCTTTGTGAGAAAACAAATTTGATGTAGCATCAGAGCCCGCATCCAAACCTTTCAAGTGACATTATTTTTTGGCAAATGACACTAACTTTAGGCAATCCACAATAAGGAGTTTTTACAAATGGCAAGTCTCAATAAGGTCATGCTGATAGGCAATCTCGGCAAAGATCCGGAAGTCCGTTACACAACTTCAGGTCAGGGCGTGGCAAGTTTTTCCATAGCAACAACGGAAAAATTCAAAAACAAGAGCGGTGACATGGAGGAGCGGACAGAGTGGCACAATATTGTCCTCTGGGGACGGCAGGCAGAGATTGCCAAGGAATATCTTTCCAAAGGGAAGACCGTTTTTATTGAAGGTCGCCTTCAGACCCGCAAATGGCAGGATAAAGATGGGCGCGACCGCTATACGACCGAGATTGTCGGCGAGCGGATGCAGATGCTCAGCCCTAAAGGTGGCGGCGGTGGCAGACAGGGCGGCGAGCCGTCCGCATCTTATGATGATCCGGTCAGTTACAACCAGGATGACGATATTCCCTTCTAGAGTACCCCTAAATCAAAAGTGTAAACTTAGCCCATAACACTACGTTGTTATGGGCTTTTTTAGTTTACAAAAGTTTTCAGAAGAAAGTCACCAGCGCAACTAAAGTACCCAACTCAATTTTGTATGAGAAACGAGCCTCCGGAAACGGGGGCTTTTTTGTGACAAATTCGCTTGACAAAATAAAATATAAATTTCAAATTAACATTTGAAACGAACGTTTTATTTCATGGGAGGCTCTATGTCCAGGAAAAAATCAGATATAACCAAGGAAAAATTACTGGTCGCGGCAAGCGAAGTATTTGCAAAGAAGGGGTTCCGTGATGCCACAGTGGCGGAGATATGCACAAGTGCCAGTGCCAATATTGCCGCAGTGAATTATTACTTTGGCAGTAAAGAAGCTCTTTATCAGGATGCATGGCGTTACTCCTTTGCTGGTTCAATAAAAAAACACCCGCAGGATGGGGGTGTAAGCGAGAGTGCACCGGCTGAAGAACGTTTGCGAGGTCAGCTAAAGGCACTAATTGAACGGATTGCCGACGAAAACAACAGGGATTTTCTCATCACTCAGATGGAACTCGTTAACCCAACCGGGCTTTTGGAAGAAGTCATGCTGTCGGAGATTAACCCGCTACGCGAAAAAACTCTCGCAATTGTACGGGAACTTTTGGGGGCCGGTGCCACCAATCAGCAAATTGCCTTATGTGAAACCTGCATCATGAGTATGTGTGTCCACCCACTTCTGCTGCAAAGAGTCCATCAGAGAGAAACAAGCGACAAAGTCCCATTCTTGATTGATGACCTCGATGTCTATGCCGACCATGTAATAAAATTTGCCTTGGCTGGACTTAGTGCCATTCGCAGCAATGGACTGGAATCATGATTACTCTATCAAGAAGAAAGATAATTATCGGGACGACTCTCCTCGTAATCGTGCTGGGGGCGGGAATGTCAGTGAAAAAGTTCTTCTTCAGTAAACCCAAAGCCACTTTCATTACTGCCGATGTCATTAAGATGGATTTGGATGAGAGCGTTCTGGCGAGCGGAACATTGAAAGCGTTCAAGACGGTTGCAGTCGGAGCACAGGTTTCCGGGCAGTTAAAGACTCTGCACGTCGCCTTGGGGGACAAGGTTAAAAAAGGCCAGCTCCTGGCGGAGATAGACCCGGTAATCCAGCAGAACGCACTCAAGGATTCCGAAGCTCAGGTGGAAAACTTGCGTGCTCAGAAACTTTCCAGGCAGTCGCTGTTGAAACAGTATGAATTGGCCTGGCAGCGTCAAAAGCAGATGAACGCTAAGGATGCGACCTCCAAAGCGGACCTGGAGAGCGCACAGGCTCAACTTGATAGTACGCGCCATGACATAGCCGCCCTTGAAGCTCAGGTAAAGAAGGCGGTTATTGCTGTGGACACCTCTAGGGCAAATCTTGGCTATACCCGAATTAATGCACCGATTGATGGTGTTGTCATATCAATTGACACAGAAGAAGGTCAGACCGTGGTATCCACCCAATCTGCCACAACGATTATTACCTTGGCTAATTTGGACACCATGACCGTTAAGGCTAAAATCTCCGAAGCAGATGTTGCCCGCGTTAAGCCCGGTTTGCCGACCTATTTCACTCTGCTGGGCGATAGCGATACTCGCTATTACAGCAAGCTGCGAGCAATTGAGCCTGGACCGGTTACGAGCGGGACAAACGGCACCAGCAGCAGTACGAGCACCAGTGCGGCAGTTTATTACTATGGGCTGTTTGAGGTGCCCAATGCTGACAACAAACTGAAAGTATCCATGACTACTCAAGTAGCCATTATTCTGAATCAGGCGAAACAGGCGCTCTGTATCCCTGTATCGGCTCTGGGGGACAAGCAGAAGGATGGGCGTTACACGGTAAAGGTATTGGTCGGTGATGTAACCGAAGCCCGGACAATCCGTACCGGGATTTCCAATAACGTGCAGGTGCAGGTAGTAGAAGGATTGCGTGAAGGTGAGAAAGTGGTGGTTGGCGATAGCACGACGCTGCCAAAAACTGAATCAAGTACCATGCATCCTCCTTCGGGAAAACGTTAATGATGAAGAAACCATTACTTGAACTTGTAGGAATAGGTCGTAGTTTCGTCACAGGCGGACAGGATATGCCTGTACTGAAAGGAATCGACCTATCCATAGGTCGTGGCGAGATGGTGGCGATTGTTGGCGCTTCCGGTTCAGGAAAATCAACCCTGATGAATATCCTTGGTTGTCTTGACCGCCCTAGTGCGGGAAGCTACCGGGTTGATGGTCAGGAAACCGGTAAGCTATCAGGCGATGAACTGGCTAGGTTGCGGCGTGAGTACTTCGGGTTCATCTTTCAGCGCTATCATTTGATGCCGCACTTGACCGCCACTCAGAATACCGAAATACCGGCAATCTATTCAGGGGTGAATAAAAGTAGGCGGCGAATACGAGCAGAAGAGATACTAACCCGACTTGGTCTTGGAGATAAGTTCGCTCACCGCCCCAACCAGCTTTCTGGCGGACAGCAACAGCGCGTGAGTATAGCCCGTGCGTTGATGAACGGTGGCGACGTAATCCTGGCGGACGAGCCGACCGGCGCACTGGACAGCAAAAGTGGTCAGGAGATGATGAGTGTTCTCCATGAACTGCATGCTCGTGGACATACCATCATTCTGGTTACCCATGACATGCAGGTAGCCAACCACGCCGAACGGATTATTGAAATCAGCGATGGCAAGATTCTCAGGGACCAACCGAACCCTGATGTTCAGGCTTTGGGAGTGCAGAGTCTGCCGGACAAGAGGTCGGTAGAAAAGCCTGGCACCTTTATTGAGGCTAACTGGGGGCGTTTTGCCGAGGCATTCAAGATAGCCCTGATAGCCTTGACTTCTCATCGGATGCGGACACTGCTGACCATGCTTGGAATAATCATCGGCATTACTTCGGTGGTTTCGGTGGTAGCACTGGGACAAGGAGCACGACAGAAAGTCATTAACGATATCAGTTCCATGGGAACAAATGTCATTGATATCAATCCGGGTAAGGATTGGGGCGATGAGGATGCTGCCAGTATTCAGACGTTGATTCCCTCTGACCTTGAGGTTTTGAAAGGTCAGGTCTACGTTGATAGCGCTACCCCGACAGTCGGTGGCAGTCAGTTACTCCGCTACCGTAACGTCACGGCTAATGCTTCGCTCAGCGGTGTTGGTGAGCAATACTTCCGTGTCAAGGGGTACGAAATTGCTCAAGGTGCTGCATTCAACGCGGGAGATGTAAATCAGCAATCTCAAGTAGTGGTAATAGATAAGAACACCAGCACTAAGTTTTTTGCCAAGGAAGACCCGATAGGCAAGGTCATCTTTCTTGGGGAGCTACCCTGTCGCATCATCGGGGTAACCAAGGAAAAGGAAGGCCCTTTCGGTAACAGTCAGAACCTGCAAGTATGGATTCCGTATAGCGCTGCCATGAGCAGACTATTAGGGCAGCAGTATTTTAACTCCATAACGGTCAGAGTCACTGAAGGCACATCGAATCAGGTCGCGGAGCAAAGCATCATCAATCTGCTTAAACAGCGGCACGGTCGCAAGGACTTCTTCACCAATAGCAGCGACAGCATCATGAAAACCGTGAATAAAACTACCGCGACTCTGACTTTGATGATTTCGGCTATCGCGGTAATTTCACTGGTGGTCGGTGGTATAGGTGTTATGAATATTATGCTGGTTTCAGTCACCGAGCGGACGCACGAGATTGGTATCAGGATGGCTGTCGGAGCGCGGCAGGATGATATCATGCAGCAGTTTCTGATTGAATCGGTGATGGTATGCCTGATTGGCGGAATGATTGGTATCGTTCTCTCCTACGGAGTTGGGCTAATCTTCTCACTGTTAGTTAAAAGCTTCGCCATGAAGTTTTCCATTGTATCAATCGTCTCCGCTTTCTTTTGTTCGACAGTAATCGGGGTTGTATTCGGATTCTTGCCAGCTCGTAATGCGGCACAGCTTGACCCTATCGAAGCGCTGGCAAGGGAGTAATAAAGCTATGAAAAGATATTTCATCCATTACCAATTGAATCAGATTGTCCTTTTGCTCACAGCAATATTCTTGCTCAGCGGATGTAGCGGCTTACTCCCTCGTAGTCAGTACACGCGACCGGAGGTGGCATTGCCGCAACAGTGGCAAGAAGAACGTGTCACCGGCAAAACTGTTGCAAGCGGAGAGCAGTGGTGGCGAGATTTTAACGATTCAACCCTGAATGAACTGATTGAACGAGCACTCAAGACCAACAATAATCTGGCAGCCGCTACTATCAGGGTGCGCCGTGCCCAACTTAGTGCAAGTTTGACCGATACTAACTTGACTCCTTCGGTAAGTGTTGGCGCTAATAGCAGTATCAACCGCGACTTGAAGAGGCATTCCGACACAAAGTCAAGTGGTGCTACCGGTACGGTGAGTTATGAACTGGACCTCTGGGGAAAGCTTGCCAGCGCACGAGATGTCAGTTACTGGGAAGCAGAGGCAACTGAATCGGATAGACAAAGCACTGCACTTGCGTTGATTGGTACTACCGCCACAAATTACTGGCAGATTGCTTATTTGAATGAACGGATTTCGACTGTTGAGGCAAGTATTGCTTATGCGGAGAAGATTCTGGAACTGGTTGAAGTGAAATACACTGCCGGTTCAGTTTCAGCTATAGATAAGATTCAGGCGCAACAAACGCTTGCTACCCAGCGAGCACAGCTGACGCAGCTTTTGCAACAGCTTACAGAAGCACACAACGCTTTGGCGATACTGTTTAATCAGGCACCGGAAAACAATGTGCCAGACCTTAAAACGTTACCAGACGGACCACTCCCGACAGTTGATGCGGGTGTACCAGCAAGTATTCTAGGACAGCGGCCCGATTTGCAGGCAGCGGAACAGAGGCTTAAGAAATATCTGGCGAACGTCGATAGCACTCGTGCCAGTTACTATCCATCTTTCTCACTTACCGGTACTCTGGGAACGAGTAGCACCAGTCTGACAGAAGTGCTTAAAAACCCGTATGCCATCCTTGGAGCAGGTTTGACGCTACCATTCATCCAGTGGAATACCATGAAGCTGAATGTGGAGATTTCCAAGACTGAGTACGAGGAAGCGGTTGTCAATTTCCGGCAGACACTTTACTCTGCGCTCAGCGATGTAGAAAATGCCTTATCCGCTCGTATTCACTACGAAGAGGAGCATAAACAACTGGAAGAATCATTGGCATTGGCAAAGAAGGCCGAGGAGTTGGTTGAGGTTCGCTATCGTGCAGGCTCAACTGCCTTGCAGTCGTGGCTCGATGCCCAGGAGAGCCGTCGTGATGCCGAAAGGGCACTTGCTGTAATTAAGCTGAGCAGGCTCAAGAATTGTATGAATCTGTACCAGGCGATTGGCGGTGCCATGCCGGTGATATCAGGCGATAACAAGAAAGCTATGTAAATTCTCTGGAGAACATCTTGCTGGTAATTGATAGTTGTTTTGTGCAGGAGTAATTGACAAGCTGCCAGTGCTTCAATAGTCATCCCGCATTTGGTTTTTGTACGAAAAAGCACTTTTACGTTAATAAGTTAGGCAAAACATACCAGAAAGTACAACTAACTTCTGTAAAGACAAGGGAAAAGTTCGAGGATAAGGCAGTGTTGAATTTACAAAACAGCGAGTTTTACAGGTTTTTAAAGCTATCTTCCTGTAATAATAATTGTTTTAGTTGTCTTTACACTCGTTATGGAACTTTCCCGTTCTAGTCGAACCTGGCAGTAAAGTATAAACTTGGTGCGCAACTATCCGTGGTTGCGCATTTTTTTTGTTTCTGCTTGCTGACATTAACACCAGATAAGTAGACATGAAACGCGATTGGTCTTACTATGCGTGATCAGTGCTGAAATATCCGGAGTGAGTGCGTGAAGTTAATAGCGTACCGGCAGTGCAGAGCTGTTTTTCGAAAAAAAGCGTAATTTATATAAGGGAGTAGCACATGGAGAATAGTGAACAGCTGGAACTTTGTCGCCTGCACACCCTGACAGTTGCCAGGATTGACAAGAAAGGGGTCTGGCTTGATGCCGGCGAGCTTCTGGCGCACCTGCCCCTGCGGGAAGCGCCTCATGCCGCCCCCGGCGAGCAACTGGAAGTGTTTCTCTATCAGGTTATTCCGGGTGAACTGCAAGCCACACGCCGTCCGCCTCTGGCTCAGTCCGGAGAATTTGCGACCCTGAAGGTAAAGTCGATCACGGCCCATGGCGCCTACCTGGACTGGGGCCTGGCAAAAGATCTGCTGGTGCCGCTCAGTCTCCAGCCGGAGCGGATGCAGCTTAACTGGAGTTATCTGGTCAAAATATCCGTCGATGAGCAGGGCCGGCCGTTTGCCAATGGCCGTATCGATGACTGTCTTGACCACGGCCGCCCCGATCTCGATGAGGGTGACCCGGTAGAGCTGATCATCTGGCAGCTCACCGATCTCGGTGCCAAGGTTATCGTCAATAACCGTTACCCCGCCCTCCTCTATCAGGACGAACTGCCGGTCGGCAGTTTCACCGGCATGGAAATTCCCGGCTACGTAAAGCGTCTGCGCGAAGACGGCAAGCTTGACGTCACCCTCCGCAGGGTAGGGGCAGAAGGGGTGTCGGATGCGCGGGAGGTTCTTCTCAAGGTGCTGGCGGCCAATGGCGGTCTGCTGCCGCTCCATGACAAAAGCTCTCCGGCGGTCATCCAGCGGATCCTGGGGATGAGCAAGAAGACCTTTAAAAAGGCGGTGGGGGGGCTGTATAAGGATGGTCTGATCAAGCTGAGCGAGGAAGAGATCCGGCTTGCGTCCGCTAAGGACTGATTCCTGATACGTTCTTTGCCGCCGGAGTGCGGACAACTTTTCTGATTTAGGACTGTCTGATTTAGGACTTGCCACAATTAATCAAAAAGTGATATTTTTTGTACCTACCAGACCACAGAGCCAGCCTCTGTGGTTTTTTATTTGCATTTTTAACGGAGTAGCCATGATTCATCTTTCCAACATCAACAAGCAGCACGGTTCCCAGATACTTTTCAAAGACGCCAGTTTTCAGATCCTTCCCGGCTCCAGAACCGGTCTGGTCGGCCCGAACGGGGCAGGCAAGACAACCATCTTCAGGATCATTACCGGTGAGGAGGAGGTTGACAGCGGCGAAATAACCTCTGCCAAAAAGACCACCATCGGCTACTTTTCCCAGGATATCGGCGACATGGCAGGCAGGACCGCCCTGGAAGAGGTCATGGCCGGTTCAGCCATGACGATGCAGCTGGCAGAAGAGCTGAAAAGCATGGAGAGCGCCATGTGCGAGCCGATGGAGGACGATGCTATGGCGGCCCTCCTGGAGCGCTACGGCAGTGCCCAGGAAGAGTTCGAGCATCGCGGCGGCTATGATCTTGACACCCGTGCCCAGACGGTCCTCACCGGCCTCGGCATCGGCCCGGACCGCTTCAATCACCCGGTAGAATCGTTCAGCGGCGGCTGGAAGATGCGTATCGGCCTGGCCAAGATTCTCACCCTCCACCCCGACGTGCTCCTTTTGGACGAGCCGACCAACCACCTGGATGTTGAGTCGATCATCTGGCTGGAGGAGTGGCTGGCAACAGAATTCGGCGGGGCGCTGCTGATGACCAGTCACGACCGGGACTTCATGAACCGGATCGTTACCCGTATTGTCGAGGTGAGCAACCGGACTGTTACGACCTACGGCGGCAATTACGACTTTTATGAAAAGGAGCGGGATATCCGTTTCGAGCAGCTCATCGCCAGTCATAAGCGCCAGCAGGATATGCTCGCCAAGGAAGAGGAGTTCATTGCCCGTTTTGCAGCCCGGGCCTCCCATGCGGCCCAGGTACAGTCACGGGTGAAGAAGCTGGAAAAGATCGACCGGATCGAAATTCCGGCCGAAGAGCGTACCGTTCGCTTCTGCTTCAGCGAGCCGCCCCGCAGCGGTGACAATGTGGTCATTATGGAGGAGCTGGCAAAGAGCTGGCAGACACCGGACGGCCTTGAAAAGCAGGTTTTCAGCGGCATTTCCGGTATTATCCGCCGTGAGGAGAAGATTGCTGTTGTCGGGGTGAATGGCGCCGGCAAGTCGACCTTTCTGAAAGTTATGGCGGCGCAGACCGAGCCGACCGGTGGCACAGTTTCTCTCGGGGCAAACGTGGAGCTGGGCTATTTCAGTCAGCACGCCATGGAGGTGCTGGATCCCAAAAAGACCGTCTTCGAAACCGTTCAGGATGTAATCCCGCGGGCTAATATCGGCGTCATCAGAAATCTTCTCGGTGCGTTCCTCTTTTCCGGAGACGATGTGGAGAAGCGGATCGAGAATCTTTCCGGTGGCGAGAAGAGCCGGGTGGTGCTGGCAACGCTCCTGGCCAGACCGGTCAATTTTCTGATCCTTGATGAACCGACCAACCACCTGGACATCAAGTCGCGGGAGATCCTGCTGGAGACCCTGAAAAACTTCACCGGCACCGTCGTGCTTGTCAGTCACGACCGCCACTTTCTCCGTTCTCTCGTGGATCGCGTTATAGAGATAGATCATGGCGAGATGCGGGTCTATCAGGGTGACTATAGTTACTACATGCAGAAGGTTCACGGGGAAATCGCCTGAACCATGGTTTGAGAAAAAATGATAACTCAGCCTTAGTTCTTCATTGCTTGATGAGCTTCATTCCCTCCAGCTCTGACCGCAACTTATGAATTCGCCAGTGATTGGCACCGAAATCAAAGATTGCAAACGTTGAAGATGAGCGAACAGAAATGCTCTTTTGCTCCGGATGCAGCAACAGCTCCAGGTTGTCGACAAATCTGAATACCAGACTGGTGCATTTGGCATGAAGGTAAACGTCGTCTTGCTCGACTATTTCAGTGCGCGGCATGTTTGCCACAACTGCTTTGATTAGCGGCCAGGCGTCTTTCGCCGGCATTATCAGCTCAAACGGCTCGGTGGCGTTATAAAAAATCCAGGTCGAGCTGGAAACGCAGTTCGGTAGCGGAGTACAACCTTCCAACGACAATTTGCCGCCATCAGCCACGGACAGATGCTTGCCGGCGCAGCCGGTAAGGAGTAACGTCCCGATAACAGCTGTGGTTACTTTAAGCTTTATGGTTGTCACTCACGCCTTCTTCAATCCGTAATGGCCCAATGGATCTCACCTGCATATTGCATAAATGAAGAATGTCGACGCGACTTCTTTACCTTACTCCGCGCTCCAGTGGAACCGGGTGTTCGGCCATTCTCTGTAATAGGTCCATGCCTAAACCAAAACATCTGCTTTTGATGTCCTCTATTCGCACTTCATCCCCCCCTGTATCCAGGCCCTGACTTGATCCTTCCATTTCGGCAGGCCTTCTTTCACCAAATCTTTTTCTTTCCCGCCGCCGGGCAGCGTGCCGCTTTTGGGAGTGGCGCCTTCGATACCCCACAGTACACGAGGGTCTTCAAAGAGATGAAGTTCCAACTGTCTTGCCACCATTTCATTGTTTTTGAACTTTGCATGAAGTGCTGTTTTTGTGGTCTCGCACGTTTGTTGTGAATCCATCCCCGAAGTGTAAAGATCCGGTTGAGCGAACCAATCATCTGCATGCTTGAAACCGGTTATTCCCTGCGTATGGCAATGCACACACATATCCGCAGAACGTCCCTTATGGCTGTTGAAGGCGAGTCCCCCGCGGTCCTTTTCGAAGAAGTCATGGCAAGTTGTACACCCCTTGGCCTGGAATTTAGGAAACAAGTGCTTGCTGAAATTGCTGTCGTCGGCCAAGGCCGAAATGCTCAAGGCCAACAATATGACTACAAAGACACTGATCTTCATCTCGTCCTCCATTTAACGACCTGGTTGATAAAATTCTAAAAGGAGACATGACATTCTTGGCGCTGAACGTGGCTGAGGGTGTGCGGGCTTCACCGCACCACCTGTTGGACACTTCCTTTGTGTGTAAATAAAAGGAAAGGCTGTTTCCTGAATATTTTCAAAAATAGCCCCTCATCTTTCGTGTCTGCACTCATCATTTCTTAATCGGCTGATTCATTGAGCCGCAATAGCCGATGCCCTTCAAAAACGGTAAGTATTTCAATCCGATCACCATTCAACCGGTAGACAATGCGATATCCTCGGTAAATGAGCTCTCTAATGTCAGAATTGCCTATTTCCGGTACTGTCCTCCCGCTTCTCGGGTTATCAGATAAAATTGCCTCTGCATGATCAATCAGGGTGTCGACAAACCGGCCAGCACGCTCCACACTGTCACGTGCAATGAATTCCTCTATATCGACCAGATTTTCGCCAGCTTCCCGCGACCACGTTACGCTCATGGGTTTCCCACACTTCTTCGTGCTTGTAGAGATTTCCGTAGTTCGTCAGTCGTTTGGGTCTGCCCATTTTCTGTGTCTGAAATTCCCCTCTCAATGGAATCGAGAAATGATTTTCGGTACACCAGTTCGTCATAATCTGCAGCGGACAATAGAACTCCTGCAGGTTTGCTGTTTTGGGTAATAATAAGCGGATGTCTGGATGTCTGAAGTATTTTAAACCACTTGGAAATATTGGTTTTAAATTCAGCAATTGGGACAATGTCATTACTGATTGAAATTGCTCTCATTTTTAGTGCTCCCTATATAGATCTTATTATAGTCAAAATATAGACCAATAAAACGATCAATACAAGTACTCAGATTCATGATTTTGTCGTCCAACGGCTCGGCCGTTGACCCGTCCGGGCGACTTTTTAGCCCGGTAGGCGTCCGACGGTCTTGTTGGAAATCGCATTTTAGTATTACTGCCCCCTTCGGGGGCTTTGTTCATTGGCAGGCTGTCAAAAATCGTAACCGAGACCAATGCAGACAAAAAAAGGCGACCTTGCGGCCGCCTTTACTGTTGCTGAAATGTCAGCCGATTATGGCAGTGAAAAGATCGAACTTACCTGCCTGACGGTCGCACCGGGCCACGGCGTGACGGGGTGAAGCCGGCTTTATTGGCGGCTGCGGCCGCTTTCGGCTGGACAGGATGAGCATTGCCGGACGGCTGTGGCCTGGCGGGTTTTTTCTCGCCGCCGCTCTTTGCACCGGCAGCCGGCCGGCGGGTGTGATGGGGCTCGCGGGGTGGGCGGGCGAATTCCACCTCTTTGTGGGGCGCCGGCACGGTGTAATCAAAATCCGCCAGGGTCCGCCGCTCCAGAGTCGTTCCCAGTTTCTTTTCGATGGTGCGCACCATGAGGGCATCTTCGGAGGTTATCAGGGTAAAGGCGTCGCCGCTCTTTGCCGCCCGGCCGGTCCGGCCGATCCGGTGCACATAAGCTTCCGGTGTGTCCGGAATGTCGTAGTTGACCACGTGGGAAATCTGGGAGACGTCAATGCCGCGGGCGGCGATATCGGTCGCCACCAGAATCTGGTAAGTGCCGTCGCGGAAGCCGTCCAGCGCCTGCTGACGGCGGTTCTGTGACAGGTTCCCCTGGAGTGATGCCGCTTTGTAGCCGGCTTTTTCCAGCTGCTCACCGAGCCTTTTGGCGCGGTGTTTGGTGCGGGTAAAGATCAGGACTGAATCGGTATCGGTGTGCTGCAGCAGCTGCAGCAACAGGCCGGTCTTGAGATGCTGCGCTACCGGATAGAGGGCGTGGGCAACCGTTACCGGCGGCGCCAGGTTACTCACCTGCACCGTTACCGGGTTGGAGAGGATATCCTGGGCCAGGGAGCGGATATCGGGCGGCATGGTGGCCGAGAAGAGGAGAGTCTGCCGTTTGGCCGGAATCTGTTTGAGTATCCGCCGGATGTCTGGCAGAAAACCCATGTCGAACATCTGGTCAGCTTCGTCCAATACCAGCACTTCCAGGCGGGACAGGTTGATGGTCCCCTGGGCGATATGATCGAGGAGCCTCCCCGGGCAGGCGACGACTATTTCGACCCCCTGCTTGAGCGTCTTGATCTGGGGGTTGACGTTGACACCGCCGTAAATCGTCACGCTTCTGATGTGGGTTTTCTTGCCCAGAGAGTTGATTGATTCATGAATCTGCTCGGCCAGCTCGCGGGTCGGGGCGACGATCAGGGCGCGGACAACCCCTTTGGGGCCGGTCATGAGGCGCTGCAGGATCGGCAGGGCAAAGGCAGCGGTCTTGCCGGTGCCGGTCTGTGCCAGACCCATGACGTCCTGTCCCAGAAGGACCGGCGGGATGGCCTGTGCTTGAATAGGTGTGGGGGTGCTGTATCCTGCCGCGTCCACACTGGCGGCGATCAAGGGGTGAAAATCGAAACTTTTGAAATCCATGAAACTCCTTCGTTGTCAGAAATAACGCAAAAAGCCCCGGGAAATCCGGGGCTTGCCATGAGCGATATCTGTTTGTTTTTTGACTGTACTAAAGTGACACTAACAGCTTTAGCGCAGTAAAGTCAAGCTATTGTCGCCGCTGCTGTTATTGGCATGGCTGACACTTACCGCGTCCAGACTGTGGTGCGCCCCAGGAGGGAGATGCCGATGAAGCCGCGGACATTGAGGCGATTCGGGCCGTCCAGCTTGAGCTTGCACTGGTAGGTCTTGCCGTTTTCCGGATCGTAGATGGTGCCGTTGCCCCAGCTGCTCTCTCCATTAGGGGTGAAACCGGCCATGATCTGCAGGCCGATGATCGGAGTCTTCTGGCGGGCGCTGTCAGCGTTGTTCCGGTCGGTCTTGGCCGTGCCGACCGGGCCGTCCTTCGCATCGACGTAGAGCGGCTCCTTGAGAGAGATGATTTTGGCGCAGATCTTCTTCTCGCAGTTAAAAATCTCTACCTTTGATTTGGCCTCTTCGGTTGTCCAGACCCCGAGCAGGCTGTCCTGTGCGGCAAAGCAGATTGTTGCTGCAGTCAGGGTGAAACATGTTACCAGGGCGATGATTACGGTTTTCATGGGATTCTCCTTATGGGAATTGTCCTACTTGCCGGCCTTTACTTTTGTTCCACTGCTGCGCAGCTCAGCCAGATACCCTTCCACTTCTTTGAGCAGCTCGGCAGGATAGAGTTTTCCCACCAGTCTACTCCTGATGCCGACAGCTATTGACGCCATCTCTTCGTGACTCTTCGGGTCGGCCTTGAGGACGGTTATCCCCAACTGCTTGAACTTGGCGATCGATTCCTGATTCTGCTTTCTGGTAACGGCGGTGAGTTTGGCAAAATGCTTGCGCAGCACCTCTTTGGCGGTTTTCTGATCGGCCGGGGCGATTTTCTCCCAGGCCGCTTTACTGACCAGAACGGCACCGGTGCTGTTGGTGATGGGATCATCCAGCAGGTACTTGATCCGGGTGTGCCACTGGACCGCCAGTGCTGCCAGCGGCGGGGCGTAAACTGTATTGATCATGCCGGTCTGGAGCGACATGAGGACATCGGGAAGGGCAATCGGCACCGGGGCGACCTTGTAAGCCTTCAAAAGGGCGTCAGCCAGGGGATCACCTTCCCAGACCCACATTTTTACCCCCTGGAGATCGGCGGCGGAGCGAATCGGTTTCTGACTCATCAGGTAAACAAGCCCAGGCTCTGCCCAGGCGATAAACTCGTAGCCTTTGGCGCGGAAACGCTCTTCGAAGTGCGGAGTCAGCTTTTTCTGGACATGGTCGAACTCCTGCAGATTGCGGAACAGAAACGGGAGCTCCACAATCCGCGATTCAGGGAGGATCTCCCCCAGGCCGACCCCGGTAAAGCCCCCCCCTTGATACTGGCCGATGCGGATTTTTTTGATGACATCCGGCTCATCGCCGGCCACTCCACCGGCGTAAAGCTTGAAAATAACCCGCCCGTCCGTCGTTTTTTTGAGGTCAGCCGCGGCCTCCTTCATGATGTTCATCCAGGAGGAGCCCTCCGGGGCGACGGTGGCAAATTTGATGGTGACAGGCGCGGCGACGGCTGCTGTTGCAAGCAGCAGCGTGGTGAAGAGGATTGTTACGCTTTTAATCAGCTGATTCATTAAAATAGCTCCGCTTTCCGTTTAAGTAGCTGTTCTGCCCGTTTACGGGCAATTTCGTTGGCAAGCCGCTCCCGGGGGAAGAGGTCGGCAGGGGCGGCGATGATCTCCTTGAGCGTGTCGTCAAAGAGCTGCTCATCCTGGACAGCAACGGCATAAACCTGGGCCAAAAAGAGCTTGGCCGGGAGAAAGCGGTTTTCGCTGATGGCCATGCTTTTGAGGAGATGCTCTTTTGCTTTGGCGGGATCGCCGCCAAAAAGCTTCGGCCGGGCGCCGTAGTAAAAGCCGTAAAAGATGTGGGGGGCGCCATAGAAAAAGGTGTCGTCAAGGGCCGCTGCCCGGCGCATCAGCAGCTCCGCTCTGGAGAGTTCAGCCACGCCGGCCACCTCGGCCAGATTGAGGTTGACCCAGTTGCCGAGACAGTAGGCTGACCAGAAAAGCGGGGCGATATCTTCTTTGCCGACAGTGGCAATGGCCGCCTCAAGCTCAGCCTGATCCCCACGTCTGATACTGGTGCGCACCGCCTCCGGCAGTGCCCTGAGAGCGAATTCATAGCCGCGCAGATGGAACGCCGAGGCTCGTTCCCGGTCACCCGGTGTGGCAGACTCCTCCAGAAAGCCGTAGCTGTAGGAGCACCACCCTTGAGCCAGGGTAGTCAGCAGCGACGCATTGTCCGGAGTCAGTTTGAGCAGCCCTTCCAGGAGCTTCAGATTTGGGGGGATGGTCTCTTGGGCCAGTTGGAGATCGGACTCTTCATTAAAGGTGCGGCCGGCTTCAATCATCAGTCCGGCGGCCTTGTCGGCAGCCAGGCGGTTCAGGGAGCAACCGCTTATACTCAGGATGCAGAGAATGGCAATCTGCCACTGCCCGGTGAAAAACTTCACGCTATGGTCCCCCGTAGATGTGCAGCAGAATGAGGCTGAGCGCCGGCCAGTAGGTGATGACAATCAGGGCGACCAGGTAGAAGGCGAGAAAAGGGAGTGCTGAACCGTACAGGGCGACGATCGGTTTTTTGAAGCGAAAGCTGGCAATAAAGAGGTTAAGCCCGGCTGGCGGCGTCGAGTAGCCGATCTCCAGATTAGCCAGATAGATGATCCCCAGGTGCACCGGCTCAATTCCGAATTCGGCGGCAATGGGGAGGAGGAGCGGCACCAGCATGATGGCCGAGAGCATATCCAGGAGGCAGCCGCCGATGAGGAGCAGCAGATTCAAAAGGAGCAGGAACACGATGCGGTCGGTCATAAAACCGCGCACCATCTCCAGGAGCTGGGACGGCAGCTGGGCGTCAACTACGTAGTTGGTAAAGCCGAGCACGGTACCGAGGATAACGATAATACCGCCGTCCATGATCATGCTGTCCCGCATGACCCGGGGGATGTCCCGGCGCAGGCTCAAGTCGCGGTGAATGAAGACTTCGACGACAAAGGCGTAGAAGGCGGTGATTGCCGCGGCTTCCGTGGCGGTGATGATGCCGCTGTAGATGCCGCCGATGACAACGACCGGCAGCGGTAACTCCCAGGCAAACTCCCTGGTAGCCCCCCAAAGCTCGCTTGCCGAGAAGGGGGTACGCTCGATCCCTTTGCTCCAGGCGGTGTAAATGCAGTAGCCAGCCAAAAGGAGGATAGTGAAAACGCCTGGGAGGAGGCCGGCAATGAAGAGTTTGTCGATGCTGGTATTGGCCACCAGTCCATAGATGATGATCGGCAGACTGGGGGGGAAGAGAAGGCCGATACTCCCCGAGGTGGTGAGGAGGCCGATACTGAACTTCTCTGAGTAGCCTTCGGCGATGAGCACCGGTAGCAGCAGGCCGCCGACGGCAATGATCGTCACCCCGGAAGCGCCGGTAAAGGCGGTGAAAAAGGCCGAGACCAGCAGCGCCGCAATGGCCAGGCCGCCGGGGAGCCAGCCGACCAGGGCCCGGGAGAATCTGACGATCCGCTGGGGCGCTTTGCTTTCGGCCAGCAGGTAGCCGGCAAAGATGAAGAGCGGGATGGCAACCAGCATCGGCAGGGTGGTGATGCGGTGCATCTCCACAATAACCGCGGAAATATCGATGCCGGCATCATGGAACAGCCAGAGTCCGGCCCCGCCAAAAATGGTGAACAGCGGTGCCCCCAGGAGCGCCAGAACAACTATGAATAGACCGATCAGCGTTCCCATGCGTGTTTCTCCAGTTGCCACCCGAACAGCAGGGCGCACTCTTTAGTAGCAGCTCTCCACCTGTCGAGTGTGTGTAAATACTTCATAGGTTCGCTCAATTTCCCAAGTTCGATCTTCCTTCAAGTTATGAAGCCTTCGTCGCCTCGCCGCCTTGAGTCATCTTTGATTGAGAATCGAGGTGATATCTTTTCGCTCAACGGTTTGGACATAAGAAACCCCATCTTTCTCTTTGACGAAAACGATATATTGGGAATCCTTTTTGGAAAGATTATTGATGGCTGAAAAAGGAATTTTCCCCTGGTCATCTGTCTTGACACGACTTAAGGAAATACTTTCGGGGAATCCCAGGATCAATTCAATATTCGCTCCCGGGTCTATAGTGCCGCAGGCGATAATTTCGCTGCTTTTGATAGTTCCACCGTCGCTTTCTTTCTCTGTTGCCTTGGAGGCAGCTTCTGCCATGGACATATCAAGAAACCCAAGTCCCAGAATAGGAATTTCCAGCAGCGCAAAAACATCGCCATGCACCATGTTCTTTTCCATTGTTATAAGTTTGATTTTCTGGCTGCAAAGTGGTTGCCGGAGCAGAACAAGAGAGTCTTTTGTCTCCTTCAGGGAATAGTTGTACCCCACCCGCGTATCAATGACTTTCTCCCCCTGTTTGGTTTCCGTAATCTTAATGGGGAAATAGTTTGTGACAACTGTGGCGCAGCCGCTTGAAAAAAGAGACGTACAACAGAGTATGAAGATCGATAGATTTCTCAAAGTCACGGCGGTAATCCTCTTTATAGATTTTAGTTAATAATGGGTTTCATGCCGCGAAGCGTCATCCGCTTCCTTGCCTTATCCGACAGCAGATAATTAATAACTCCCTTCATTATGGGGTCGGGCTCCCCCTTGAGAATCATGGAGAAGGTCTGATGATAAGGATAGCCGGTATCCGCCGAATGGAGCCCGTCAAGGCTGAGAACAGTAACTTCCTTATGCTTAAGGGCAATACTGTTGGTGATAAAGGAAATGGAACCCGGGATGAATTTAACGCTGGTAACAGCGGTAACTGCCATGCTGGCAATCAGGTCATGCTGCATTTCATTTGGTCCCATGACCAGTTGTTGGAAGTTTTTATACGCATCGGTTGTTTTCGCAGGAATAATCAGGATAATGGGCTGGTCATCACCGCCCACATCTTTCCAGTTGGTTATCTTTGCCCTGAAAATTTCACGAAGTTGCTGTAAAGACAGGTTTTTCACTT
Source organism: uncultured delta proteobacterium (assembly GCA_963787125.1). Lineage (GTDB taxonomy): Bacteria > Desulfobacterota > Desulfuromonadia > Geobacterales > DSM-12255 > VEOV01. The sequence goes on along the minus strand of CAWBBV010000001.1, from coordinate 268,642 downwards.
TATTGCCGGCATTTGTAATTACTGAAAAGGCATCTGAACCTATGGGGATTTCAATCAGCCCGGCCTCTCTATCCGCCTGACTAATTCGCACCGCGGAACCAGCCAGATTGGAAAAACTGTTTTTCAGTCGATCGAGGCAGACTTCAGTGTTCGATGTATGGATTTTCACCTGAATTCCGTTTTCTGCCATGAAAGATTCAAGGCTTTCGCGGCCGAAAGCTTCGGATACCTGCGACGAACAGCAGACGTTCAAAATAAAGTCAGCATAGGACAAGGGAGCAAATGCAAGACTAAGCAGTACAGAAATAAAAACAGTGATAGAGCCTTTGGTAAAAAGTTTCATGATGTTGAACTCCTTTATTGAAAAGATAGGAATTTGTTTATCCGAACTGACAGACGCTCTGAATAAAGGGCGATCAGCGTTCCCATTCATGTTTCTCCAGTTCCCCCCCCAGGAGCAGGGCAGCGGTTTTCATGGAAAAACGGAAGCAGAGCAGGAAAAACGTCGCCGGGATAATGCTGGTAATGATCCAGTTCGGCAGGCCGATAGAGGTCATGGTCATGGCGGCCAGCTCGCTACGGACAAAGGTAACCCCGCCCCAGCCGAGGAAAAAGCTGACGAGCGCTGCATACAGGTAGATCAGCAGCCTGGTGCGCCGCTGCCAGGCCGCCCCGAGGCGTCGGCTCAGCACGTCGATACTGAGGAAGCGTCCCTGACGCACAGCCAGTGAAGCACCGACAAAGCCAGCCCAGAGCACCAGGGCGCGGGTGAGGCCATCACCCCAGGGGAGAGCAGTGTGAAAGAAGTTGCGCAGCAGCACCTGTAAAAAGGCGATGCAGATCATGGCAAAAAGGATGATGATCAGGGCGCACCCTTCACCAACTTCAAACCAGCGATCGAGTCTGCTGAGAAATTTCATTCGTCCTCCTCAGTGCTCACCGGCGGCTGTTCCTGCGCAAACCTGATCACTACGGTCCGCCGGGTATCCTCACTGCGCGGATCGCCCCTGTTAACAGGTTGCAACACGGAGATGTCCTCACCGGTACTGATAATCCTTTCCGGAGCGATCTGCTCATATTTCACCAGGTAATTTTTGACTGTCTGCAGCCGCAGCACAGCAAAGCGCCGGTTGGTTTTCGGCTTTGGCACTTTGCTCACAGGCACAGCATCAATCAGGATGGTGATGCCGGGGTAGCGGCGTGCCAACTTGCCTACCTTTTTGAGCTTCTTGAAACTGCCCGGAGGCAGGTCGTATGAGTTGAAGGCAAAGCCGCTGATAATAACGGGGGGAACAGGAGCCGCCGGGTATGAAGGCGGCGGTGCCGTGACTGCGGATAAAGGTAGAGGTAGAGGTAGAGCAGGAGCAGCAACAGGAGCAGCAACAGGAGCAGCAACAGGAGCAGCAACAGGAGCAGCAACAGGAGCAGCAACAGGTGCAGCAACAGGTGCAGCAACAGGTGCAGCAACAGGTGCAGCAACAGGTGCAGCAACAGGTGCAGCAACAGGTGCAGCAACAGGTGCAGCAACAGGTGCAGCAACAGGTGCAGCAACAGGTGTTTCTATGGATTCTTCAGTTTTATTATCGCGGGCCGCTGAAGTAACCTCAACCGTACCCGCCTGCGGCGCCTGCAGCAGTTCTACCGGTACTGCTGCAGGCGCCTTTGCCTGTTTAGCCACTGCTGCGGCAGCCGCTTTGTCAGCGCAGTTTTCCGGGTGGACAGGGACAAAGACCGGCGGCGGGGTGTCAAAGCTATAACCAAGGCTGACGGTAAAAGATAGCCCCTTGATAGCATTGGTGTCCAGCGACATCAAGCGGCTGACATCGCCTCTGAGCATGATGCTCTTGGCAAGCTGATAACTGGCGCCCGCGCTGAAGGAGATGTAGGGGTTTGTTCCGGTAACGGAATTTATCGTTTGCCTGGTAGTAAACAGGCCGAAACCGGCGGCCAAAATCGGCGTGATCCCCTCAAAAGATTCCAGGGATAGGAACGGGCCGACTCTGAAGAGATAGGTATCGGCGTTCTGCTCTCCGTCTGTTGACCGAATCTTGCCGCCGCTGATTGCCCCTTCGATGCCGAGATTGCCAATATCCAGTTTTGAGAGGCCGTAATCTGCTTTCAGGTTGACGGTCGGGCTGTTTTTCAGTTTGGAACTTTTATCAAAACTGGAGAAGCCGGCGGTCGGCAGCAGTGTTATGCTCCCAGGCTCGTATGCGGCCAAAACCGGGGCAGAGATGGCAAGCGTAACGAGCAATAAAGTTATGGCAGCTGTTAAGAAGGTTTTCATGGAGTGTCTTCTTCCCGGGGCTCATTTTTCCTTGCCTCTATCTGGCGGCGGAAAAGGTGAACTCTTTGCAGCATGGCTGTGCGGGTTATCTGGCGCGCGTCCTGGATATTTTCATCGATTGCCGCCTTTAACAGCTTCTGATAATAGACCCTTGATATTTCCCGGTAATCTTCTGCCGAGAAAAACTGACCGCGCATCTTGAAATAGAGATTGGCAAAACTGTTGAGAATCAGCGGGTAGATTCTGTTCCCTGAGAGAATTGACAGCATCCGGTGGAGTTCCCAATCAAACTTGGCAAAGGCTGCGCCGCTTGTTCCCAGCTTGCGGGCTTTTGCCAGACAGGCGATGACCTGGGCGCTGTCCTTTTCTATCGCTTTGGCCGCATAGTCCGGTGCCAGTTCAGCCCTTACTTCAAGGAGGTCAGCGATCAATTCGATGGGGAATTTCTCGCTGCTCTTGGCAATAGAGGCAAGGATGTCGAGGGTGCCGTCGCTCCAGTAATTGTTAACCAAACTTGCTTTGCGAGTATTTATTGAGATCCAGCCGGAATGAGCCATGTTCTGCAACGCTTCGCGGACTACCGGTCTGGCTACTCCGTACTTCAAGGCCAGTTCCCGATCTCCAGGCAAGAGATCCCCGGGCAGAGAGGCTCCTGTCAAAATAGAGTCAACGAGCTGATTTTCAATAATGATGTGTGCTTTCTTCATCTGCTCCCTCCGCGAAAGGCTAATCCGGAAAGCCCAATATCCGGATTGTTGCTGTTCTCCGCTTAAAACTTCCGTTGTTTCGACCCAAAAATAAAATCTGGTACACAAAAAAAACAAAATTTCAAAATCTGGTACCCAGAAATGGAATCTGGTACACAAAACAGAGGCCTTAGCAAACAAGGTTTTACCAGTGAAAATATAAATATTGTGCTAAATATGAACAGCTAATATTAAAATTAAAATAAATTAAACATAGTTATATAAATGTAATACCTTATTTTTCAGCCATTTATAACGCTTTGTTGATATTTTTACTTGGGATTTAATCGCCACTATTCGTTTACTATAAAAAACTTTTTGTAGCAATGCAAATTTCACCTTGACGTTGAGGAGAATTACCGAATATAAGTCGATTAAACGATGTTCTACAAAAATGTAATTCGATAAAGAGAGTTGACGGCAATGAATATTAGAAAAGGAACTCAAAAAAAGGATGGCAGGAGCAGGTCGTTGAAAGCGCTTTTACCGCGACTGCTGCAAGCGCTCCTTGCTGTTGCGACTGTTCTTTGCCTCCTTGCACCTGTCTCCGGCTGGGCGGGAATGACGGCCATGAACGATGCCGAGCTCTCTGCAGTTGTCGCCCAGGGGTTTTCCAGTTTCACCATGGTTAATGGTGTCGCCCTGGCTGATTTCACCGGTATCCGCGCCGCCACATATACAGAGATTGATTCCATGAAGATGGGTTACTGGGACAACACCGGCGGGGGCAGCAAGGGGTGGGACCAGAACTGGACAACAGTAAAGCTCGGTACAGCGGCAAACGATCTCGTCTTGAACGGTTTCTTCATTAAGGCCGTGTTTAATCCGGCAACTATCGACAATCCAGCTACTCGCGAGCTGCAGAGCTTTACCATCGGCTCCAAGGATGTTACCGGGACGGTAGCAGCGAATTTTCAGAGTTTTAGCGGTGTTGTCGGCGGCAGTGACCTTTCCCGCGCTGCTCTTGGCACTAAAAATTATCAATTCAATCACACTGAGTTGTCATTTACGCTGGAGTTGTCAGCGTCACGCAAGGGAGCCTGGGTCAACATGGGGACAGCGACTCCGATCTAGCCGAATATGGATAAATTCTTTAAGGGGGGTGATGGAGAATCAGCAGGCGGGTTAAAAGGTAGCGAGGTTTTAGCAGGGACGCATAAAGAGTATTGCAAAAAACTAATTAACAAGCCGGCAGAACAAGCAAGCCCGGGGCAACCGGGGGGGCGGCAAGCTTAAAAATTCGTATTGTACGGATAGTCAGCTGACTGCAGGCAAAACAACCACAAGGAGTGAACGCACAATGAAAAAAGTATTAGCAATCGCCGCAATGGCAACCATGATCCCGTTTGCAGCATACGCCAAGTCAACCATCTCCGACAGTGAGATGGGCAAAGTAACCGGCCAGTCCGGCGTCTCCATCGACATGGACGTGCGTGTTGATGTTACTGCCGACACCATGGCCTGGGGAAATTATGACGGTGCCAACACAAACTGGATCGGCATGAAAAACTTCACCATCGACAACATGACCGTCAGACTTCGCCCGGAAATGCTGGCTGACGTCGTCCTCGCAACCCTGGCACAAGCGTATGTAGACGCCGCTGTTGCAGACAAACCAGCTGCTGCAATGGCCTTTGTAGTCGCATCAAAAGGTAAATACACCGTCGCAGATTTAGCAGCTCAAGCCGCTCTGCTCCCTACTTATAAGCTGGCTGTGCATCCGCTGACCATTGACGTTGCAACTGCCGCAGCAGCTGTAGACAATAAAGCAGCCGGTACTACCTACGTCCGTATCGGCCTCGGCTCTCTGGAAATCGCTGCAAAAAATATCGACTTTACCGTTGCTCTTGGTCAGTCAGCCGGTAAAGCCGCCCCAACTCTGGCAAATCTTTCCCAGGAGCTGGGCGATGTCCATATTGGCGGGCTTAATGTTCAAGTGAACGGTAACAGCAAAGTTGATATCTATTCGCTCAGCCAGAAAGCAGTTAACGCAGCTGGTTCCGGCGTAGTTTTTGATCTTGATGTAAAGATTGACAAGCTTAATGCCGCATCAATGTCATGGGGCAATAAGGCCGGGACAGTAACCGGTCCGTCCGGATCGGCAGCAAGCGCAGCGGCTACTACCACAGCAGGTTATGTCGGCTATAAAAATCTGGCCATCACGGACATGACCATGGTCGGCCCGATCTCCATCCAGGTCGGAACAGTAAACACCAGCGCTTTAGGAGTAGCTACCGCGGCGACAGCTTTTACCACCAATATGGCTACTATCGCCCCTTTTGCAGCTGATGCTTCGACTAAAGGCGCAACTTACGCTGCTTCATTGCTGGCAACAAATAATGCACTATTCACTGCAGGTGGCAACGTTTTAGATCCTGCGTATGTCGCAGCTAAAGCAATTTCTGATGCAGACGCAGCTACTTATGCTGCCGCCGCTGGTGCATATCTCGGTAATCCTGCCAAGGCTGCTACTGAAACAGCCCTGTCAAATTACTACTACTCACTCTACAATTCAGTTGCTACCGCAGTCGGCCCTAGCTTCGTTCATATCGGTATCGGTACCGGCAAATCCGAGTCCGGTTCGGCGCTGGTCGGCCCTGGTGGATTCGTTTTCGGTATCGGTTCGATGTATGCTGACATAGCTGTTTCCAACAACAAAGACCTGCTTGGCAAAAGCGCTTATTTGGGTGACACGAACTCAGCCGGTACTTACGGCACAATGTCGATGTCCAATCTGAAAGTTGGTATTAACGGCTGGGTTAACATTGGTGCCCACTAAACGGGAATTTAACCGGGTCTGACTATCGGCCCTCTTTAATGCAATCAAGGGGAGGAGGCAGGCGCCTCCCCCCTTTTTCCCTTAGATCCATCGATAAAAACTTGCCGTTGCAGTAACAGAAATACACGGAGTGGGGGTTCAATGAAACGTATTGGTGCAGTCGCCTCGATCATAGTCGCCGTCTGTCTCGTTGCTTCGAACGACATTGAGGCAGCCATGAGCACCCTGGCCGACACCGAACTCTCGACTGTTACCGGTCGGGCCGGAATCAGCATTGATATGGATCTTGCCGTCCAGGTAGCCATGGACAGTTTCAGAATTGCAGACACTAGTCCCACTAAAAAATGGCTCGAATTCAACGGCGTGACAATTGACGATGGCGCCGGCAACCCTTTTTCCATGAAAACATCTGATGGCTTTATTACCAGCAGTCCAATCACCTATGATGTCAGCACTGATGCCGCCGGCAGAACTTCCCTGACAATCGTCGACTCCAGCAAGACCTACCCCCGTCACTATAACGTCAGCGAGCTTAAATTTGCCGATCAGTCGCTGGGCAGCCTCCATATCGGCCCGATGACCGAAGGCCCTTCCACCCTGCGAATCTCAGCACCAATTGCTGGTTCAGGAATTGAATTTGACTACACGACGCGCCTGGACATCGGCGTTTTAAAATATGCCTATAACAGCTCCAACTCGCTGGCACTAAGTGGCGTTCATCTCTTTGGCAGCGCCAGCGGCGCTCCGGAAGATCCGGCCAGTTGGGCAATGACCGGCAACTTCCACATCGGCGAACACCCGGCGGACAAACCGAACCCTGCCTCAATTGTAGTTGGCGCCGAACTGAACGATGTGACGTCAACATATATAAACCTGCCGATGCAAGGCTCACTAAGAGTAGAGAATGTAGCCTTCGGTCCGACGAGTTTTGGCCCCATGGCCATTGACGGCATCAATGTTCATCGCCTCCAGTTGCGCCTGACGCCATAAAACGACCATTATTTAGCCCCGGCAGTTCCATGGTGGCAACCAGTGCCAGTTTAAATGCGTTGACGATCATTCAAGCGTCCGATACATAGCCCGCCGCGTCATAAACAATTTCAGCTGCAAGCCCTGTGTAAATTAAACTCCCGCAATGAATTTAACCTTGACGCGCATGTTAGGATGCATTATTGTGTAATACAATGTTTTAAATAAGCTTGAATCGTTACTTATTTATTGCAGGCACGGTTAAAAAATATCAATTGAATCAAGGGGCTGACCATGAGAACGAGAAATAAATGCCATTTCATTTTCATAGTAACTGCTTTAACGGCGTTGGTGTTTATGGGCTCTTTAGCTTGTGCCAAGGAGGCAAAAACCTTTGCCGAAAAGATCACGCCACTGATTCCTTTTTCCGAGGAGTGGGACATGTTTATCCCGTCCCTGCAAGTCAACCAGAACTCGAGCCGGGTCGCCTTCATGGCACGTAATGAAAAAGGTGTTGTTGTCATAACCGAGGGGAAAGTGTCGCCGACTCTTGAAGCCGTCGGTAAGGGGACGCCGCTGTTCAGTCCCGATGGCAAGCATGTTGTCCATAGCTCAAAAAAAGGTGATCAGTGGCGGGTAAGCCTTGACGGTGCAGATGGTAACGGCTTCGATGGTGTTTCTACGCCGCTGTTCAGTCCGGACTCAAAGCGCCTGGCCTATGTGGTCAAAAAGGGTGAAAAACGCTCTGTGGTAGTGGACAACAAAAAAGGGAAATCTTATGACGGGATTATCCAGGATCAGTCAACACCGATGTTCAGCCCCGATTCAAAGCACCTGGTGTATGTCGCTGTAATCAACAAAAAGATGGCGCTGGTGGTGGATGGTAAAAAGGGTAAAACCTATGACGCAATATCTGCGCCGGTTTACAGCCTGGACTCTGTGCGGCTCGTCTATGGCGTCAAGCAGGCAGGAAAAATGTTTTTTGTTGAAAACGACAAGGAGCAGCCAGTCTATGACAACGTCGGTGTCTGCAATTTCAGCCTTGATTCACAGCATTTTGCTTATGCCGCCAAGAAAGGCGGCAAGTCACTAATGGTTATTGATGGCAAAGAGAGTGCGCTTTACGATGACGTGGCTATTCCGTCTTTCAGCCTTGACTCCAATCATGTCGCCTTCCTGGCTGTTAAAGACTCGAAAAACCTGATGGTTATGGATGGCAAAGAAGGCCCGCTTTACGACCAGGTAGGCATCCTTTCCTACAGCCCTGATTCGAAACATACGACCTATTCAGCGAAACTGGGCGACAAGGGTTTCATGGTAAGTGATGGCAAGGAAGGGGCACGCTATGACGTTGTTACTATTCCCATCTACAGCATGGACTCGGCACACCTGGCCTACGCAGCCCAAAAGCAGGGGAAATGGTTGGTGGTATTGGACGGCAAGGATGGAGTTAATTACGACATGGTGACCACTCCGCAGTTTACCATGGATTCGGCTCACCTGACATACTCGGCGCAAAAAAACGGCAAATGGCTGGTAGTCACGGACGGTGTAGAGGGGGCGTTTTACGATGCACTGACTCCACCGCGCTACAGCCCTGATTTTAAATCTTTAGCCTACATGGCACAAAAAGACGGCAAGTGGCGGGTGGTTATTAACGGCAAGGAAGGTCCGGTATTCGACGGTGTTGCTGCACCGGCGTTCTCTCCCGATTCACACCATTTTGCCTATGTTGCCTTAGCCGGTGGCCAGTGGGTGGTAGTCGTTGACGGCAAAGAGATGACCAAGCGGCTGGTATCGGTTGTCAAAGGTTCCAGTCTTGTTTTTGATGATGCCACCCATCTGCACACTCTGGCGATCAGTGCTGAAGGGAACGGTTTTGTCCGCTATGACGTTGAGCTGAAGGAGTGATCTGTTTTCTGTAAGTGAAGTGCAGGAGGGCTGAATGATGAAAAAAACATTTTCCATAGCCACTGTTATTTTACTGATACCTTTTTCAGTATTTGCGAAAAATATCATCCCTGATAACGGCCTACACAAGGTTACCGGCCAGGCCGGGATGTCGATAGATGTGGATTTGACCTTTGACATCACCCTGGAAACCGCCTACTGGCGCGATGATGATGGTTTGGGGGTTGGTAGCGGCACAACGGAAGGCTGGGTAGGGCTGAAAAATTTCTCGGCTAAAAATACAAAAATCTATTCGGCAAAAGATCCGCTGACCCAGGAAATAACTAAAATGGCCATTGATGTGGTCACTGAAGGGGCTGCCAATGCAAGCGGCCATGGCGAAGGCACAACCTATGTGCGGATCTCCATGGGCTCTCTGGCGATAGATATGGAGCAGCTGCAGTTTGATGTGGGACTCGGCAGTTCAAAGCGGCTCGAACAGAACCTGGGGTCAGTTTATCTGGGTGGGTTGAAGTTGCTCTTCAACAAAGCCAGCAGGGTGGACATCCTTACCGTAAAAGATAGTAAAGCTTCAGGGATAGGCACGGATTTAGACCTTAATATCGAGTCGTTGAAACTGGATGCTCTCTCCTGGGGCAACTCAAAAGGAAACAAAGACGGAGTGAGTGACCTGGCCGGTTACTTTGGTCTCTCCGGATTGAGCATCACAACGCTCAAAATAGTCGGCCCTCTTACCATTAATGTGGCTACAAATGCTTCCGACGCAACCACTCTGCAGTCCGTCCCCTTTTCAGTATTCGGTCCAGGTGTCTCTTACGTGCATATCGGTCTTGGCAGCGACGATTCCCGCAACAACACGATAAACACAAACGACAGCAGTACTTTTGCTAAAGGCGCACTGGGGGTCTCGATGACTTCGTTTAACGCTGATGTAAAGATCGCCGACAACAAACAGTTGACCGGTGGCGGCACTTGCGGCTCACTCGCCGTCTCTCATTTGATGCTCGGCGTCAACGGCTGGATCAGGCTCGCCGGCCACTAACAGCGTTCGGAGGCAGGTCTATTCATGGTAGTCATAGCCGCTTTTGTAATAATCATTTCTCTAGTTGCCGGGTTTCACCCGCTCAAGCCGCAACCCCCGGCAGAGATGAACCTGACTGTCGGCACGGGTCAGCAGGGGAGAATCCGCGTTAATGTGCGGCCCTTTTCCGATATCGAGGGGGATCATTTCATCAAGCAGGCGTTTGACTACAGCTGTGGTTCGGCTGCTCTGGCGACCCTTCTCAATTTTTATCTGGGAGAGAAACTGACGGAAAAGCAGGTTATCCAGGGGCTGCTGGAACATGGCGATAGTGAACAGATCAACAAACTGCGCGCGTTCTCGCTCCTTGATATGAAAAAATTCGTCAATGCTCTCGGATATGAAGGTGTCGGTTACAAGGCCGAGATTGAAGACCTGACAACTCTGGGCAAGCCGTGTCTCGTCCCGATCAAGATCTTTGATTACCGCCACTTTGCCGTCCTGAAGGGGATTCATAAAGGGCATGTTTTTTTGACCGATCCGTGGCGGGGTGATATCAGCTTCACCCTGGATGAGTTCAAGGCGATGTGGTACGAGAACGTGATTTTTGTGGTCTCGCCGGCAGCTGATGGCAACGTGCTGAAGGCCCTCAGACTGAAGGACGAGGATCTTCGTTATATCGATGAAGACCAGGCGCGGCAGATAATTTTCGATCATCAGCCGGCTCTGACCAATAAGGAAGAGCGGCTGATTAACGATTTCCCTGGCAAGTATCAGTACTATGGCAAGTAGCGTGCGAGGAGTCACCGGTGAAGAATTTAGTATTTAAGACAAGTTTATTACTGCTGCTGCTGACGGTAACTTTTTCTGAATGTCATAGCGCGGAGAAGAAGGCTGAAGCTGCCAAGCCGGTTGCTCCCGCAGCGCCGCCAGCTGCGGCAGAGGATACTGACGGCGACGAGGCTGAAGCTAAGCCGGGCGACGCCAAGATCGGCATAGAAGAGCAGCTGAAAGAGCTGAAACTTCAGGTGGACAAGTTGCGCAAAGAGACTGGTGCGCGCAAGCGGTTGGAGGTGTCCGAGGAGGAGAAAGGGAAGAAGGCGGAGGAGATTCTTTCCGCTGCCGGCCGGGAGTACACCCTGTTAAAGAAAGGATCAACCAGTATTGAGTACGGTTTCAACTATTCCTATTTTTCCGGCGACGTCATTAAAGATACCGCTATTGTGGAGAAAAGAAGTAATCACAACCTTACCAACCAGTTCTATGTTGAATATGGCTTGAAGGATAATTTCTCGGTCAACGCCAGCATCCCGTTTGCCTACAAGTACAACCGGGTCGGGACTGACAGGGCTCAGGATGCCAGCGATTTCGGCGATGTCTCTGTAGGGATGCAGATGCAGCCGATCAAGGCCGGTGGCGATATGCCGGCACTGATCTTCAGTGGCGGGCTGACCCTGCCGTTTGGCACCAGCCCCTATGAGATTAACACTGAAGAAACTCTTCCCACCGGTTCCGGCTTTTACGGGGTAAACGCCGGCGTTTCCCTCAGCAAAACCATGGATCCGCTGATTGCCTTTGGCAATTTAAGCTATAACTATAACTTTGCGGCCCGCGACCTGAACCAGAACTGGCGCGATGGCCGGAACCTCACGACTGTTGAGCCTGGCAGCAGTATCGGCCTGGCCATGGGGTTCGGCTATGCCCTTTCCTACAAGGCATCGCTCAATATGAGCGTCCAGGCAAACTACGCCTTCAGCAACGAGTACCGCTTCAGTAACGCTGCATCCTACAGCAGCGGCAGTTCACTATCATCAACCTTCTACATCGGTACCGGCTGGCGGGTAACTCCCAACCGGACAGTTTCACTCAAACTCGGCATTGGCCTCACCAGCAATGATCCGGACTTCTCCTTCTCCATCAGGGTGCCGTTTGAATTTTAGTGCGCTCAAAATTTTATGGTCGAGCGCCTTACACTCACCAAAGCCCCCTTTATGTATGGCGGCAGATCGGCAGGCAGAGTCTGTGCTGCCGATCTTTACCCCGATTTTTGTGGCAATCTTCTTGACTTTTCTCCTGCCGGCACTCTCCCGGGCAGCTTTCCACGAGCAGTTGGCCATCGACACCAGAGCCATCTCTTTAGCCAACAACGTCACCGCCTCACCACCCGGGCTCATGTCGATTCATTACAACCCGGCCGGACTTTCGCTTCTGGGCGATGGCGATTATTTCAGCCAGGGGATCACCATTCCGATTGTCAAGAAGACCTCCAAATTTGAAGCAGATCCGGACTTCAAAGGTTTTGCCGGCTGGGAAGATAAAAAGGATCCGGTGGCAGGAACTCAAGGGACCAATACCAGTGGCCGGATGTATATCCCGTTTTTGGGCGAGCTTGATTTTCTGGTGGCGCCATCGCTTGGTCTTTCCCACCGTGAACCGTGCTCAAAATGGACTTTCGCCATTGGTAATTACGCGCCGTTTGCCGTTGGACTGGTTCATGGTAAAGATAATGACCCGGCACGGTTCGGCGGTCAGGGTGTTTATCAGCAGCACCTGATCTATGCCGCACCCGCAGTCAGTTATCAGGTGAACAAGACTTTTTCTGTCGGGATGTCGGTCGGACTCGGGCAGACAGCCATGGGGGCCAATCTCGAGATGCGCTCCCCCAGCGACATGGTGAGTATGACCAGAGTCCTTGGGGATGCGACCAAGGATATGGAGATTCCGCTCATTTCGGAGCTGTTTTTTCGCCCACCATGGTTCGGCGGCGGAATCAACCCTTATGACAGAATTGCCACGGCAGAGATAAAAATGCGCGATGACTTTTCTCCTTCCTATAACCTTGGCTTGATGTGGGAGCCAACTGACCGGTTCTCTTTCGGCGCGTCCTATCAGAGCTCGATCAAAGTGCATATGACAGGCACCTATAAGCTGACCTACAGCGATGACTGGCAGAAGATGGTTAACTGGTTCGGCAGTACCCCGACTCTGCAGGTGATCTCCGGCATGCTGGGGCTGCCGAACAAGGCGACGCCACAGCAGAGCGGCCATGTTTCTCAGGACATGGAGTATCCGCAGATTGTTAATTTCGGGATTAAAGTCAAACCTTTCAGCAAACTGAGCATTCTTACGGATATCCACTGGGCTAACTGGTCGGTAATAAAGAGCGACAAAATTATTTTTGACCAGAAAATCCAGCTGCTGCAGTTTGTCAAAGTTCTGGGCTACAACGGTGGTGATAATGTCCTCCAGGTACAGCGCAATTTCAAAGACACCTGGAACTGGGGTGTGGGGTTTGAGTATCAGCTGCTGGATTGGCTGGCGCTGCGGGCCGGCTATGAGAATCGAACAAGTTCGACTCAAGGGGCGCTCTTTGACCTCCTGTACGCCCTGCCGGATCTGGACTCCTATGGCGCCGGTGTGGGGATCAAGTTGAAGAACGGTATGGTGGTCGACCTGGCTGCCGGCTATCTGGTAAACACCTCATACAAGGTCAAGAATAACGGCAGCGCTAATCTCAATTCGACTGATTTTACCAAGCCGGTTTATAACCCTTATGCCGGCCTGAATTACGAGCAGAAGACCGAGACTTATATGGGTTCGGTAAAAGTCACGATGCCGCTGACCGTTATGCAAGAGATGATGCATCATCAACAAGAGGCGATTCACAAGGTTTTCAAGCTTTTAAATCCATTCAACTGGTTTGCGAAAGCACCACCTGCACCCAAACCGGAAGCGTCCAATAAAGAAGGAGCATTATGAAAGACAAGGCGAGTAGAACTGCGGCAGATGTGGTTGCTTTACGGGCATTATCAAGCATTGCACCGGTAACAAGCAGGATTATGGTTGATAAACTCTCCCTGAAAATGCTCCCCTGGCCGTGGGCGTGGGGCGAGCCGCTCTTTTCCAGAGCCTGGCTGAAGCCGTTTACCTATCATCTGGGGCGAGCTATTTCCAACCGCTTGACCGGCTATGGCGGCACTATTGAACTGGTCGCCCTGCGCTACCGCCATATTGATGACCGTCTTCAGGCTGCTTATGAACGCGGCATCAGGCAGGTGGTGATACTGGGCGCCGGCTATGATTACCGCGGGCACCGGGATGAGTATCAGGATGTCCACTTTATCGAAATAGACCACCCCAGAACTCAGGAAGGGAAGTTGGGACTCCTTAAAAAACATGCCAACAAAACCAATGGGCGGATCAAGTATGTCGCGGTTGATTTTCACGACGACTGGGCAAATCAGGTGCTGCAGGCGCAAGTAATCAAGCCGGAGCCGACTTTTATTATCTGGGAAGGGGTTTCGTACTACCTGAAAGGGGCGGCAGTTCACTACACACTTGACGCAATCAAAAGACTTTTTGCCCCTGGAAGCAGTCTTATTTTCGACTCGGTGCCGTCGGCCAAGATCAATGGGCGGATCCCGAGTCGCGAACTGCTCCTTACCGCAAAATATGTGGCGAAAAAAGGGGAACCGCTGCTTTGGGGCGGCACGGTTAATGAGGTCAGGACGATGCTTGCCCAGCATAATTATGGTAATGAGCAGATTGCCTATATAGCGGACGTCGCCGCCCGTCTCAAAGTCGACGAAGGGATAAAAATTGTACCGGAACCGATTTACAATGAATTTTACCTGGTAGAGGCAACAGTCTAGATTCTAAAAAGGTACTATAGATGGCTACCTTTACGCTCTTACCCAAAGATAATCCGCATCAGGTTTTGAGGCTATACCGCACGCTGATGGCGTACGGTTTTTACCTGATAGCTTATTTGATTCTCTGTTTTGCCATCAGGATGGGACTGCTCCAGTTCAGCACTTTCCTCTGGTTTGCTGCGGGCACTACCCTGCTTTATCTGGTCTTTTATACGATTCTGCGCAGCGGTCTGAATCTCCGCTTGCGCGATCCGAGCCTGACGATGACGCAGATGCTGATCTCCGTCTTTATAATTCTGGTCATGATGTACAACTGTGACGAGATCCGCTGGGTATTTGTGACCATGTTCATGGTGGTGTTCCTCTTCGGGATATTTCGCCTCAGAAGCGGGCAGTTTCTCATTGTCGTCATCTTTTCAATTACCGGTTATGCCGCCATGGTCGCCCTATTGGTACAGAATAAAAGCGATATCTATGTCAAGCAGGAGGTGTTTCAGTGGCTCGCCTTTTCAGGGATGCTGCCGTTTTTTGCGCTGATGGCCAATTACATCAACAGTATTCGCAGGAAGCTGGAAGAGAGTCTCCAGATCATAAAGCAGATGGCCAGTCATGATGAGTTGACCGGGGTTTTTAATCGGCGCAGGTTGATGGAAAAACTGGATGATGAGAAAAACCGTGTTGATCGTGCCGGACATTCATTCTGCATCTGTATGCTGGATATCGATTTCTTTAAAAACGTCAACGACACACTTGGCCATCTTTGCGGCGATGAAGTTTTGAAATCTTTTGCCAAAATTGCCTGTGATGGCCTGCGTAGCACCGATTATCTGGCCCGATACGGGGGCGAGGAGTTCGTGCTGGTTCTTCCCCATACAGCCCCGGTCGGCGCCTGGCAATATTGCGAACGCTTGCGCTACCGGATTGAAAAAGCCGAACTGCTGACGGCCAGTCCGACATTCAGGATTACGGTTTCAATCGGGCTGACGGAATATCTTCAAGGGGAGAATATTGCCGAAACCATTGACCGTGCTGACCAGTCACTCTACCTGGCTAAAAGAAGGGGTCGTAACAGAATCGAAATGATCGATGAAAGGGGGAATGCGTTTGATGCAAACCAGGCACTTCAGTTTTCTCTCGACTGACGGCTCTGCTGTCTTTGTCTACAGGTGGCTGCCTTCACAGGGTACCATTCCCAGAGGGGTAGTGCAGATTGTGCACGGCATGGCAGAACATGCCGGCAGATATGAGCAGTTTGCCCAATCCCTTGCGCAGGAAGGTTTTCTTGTCTATGCCGCCGACCACCGCGGCCATGGGCGTACCGCGGCTACTGCTGAGGACCTTGGCCATTTTGCCGACAATAACGGCTGGAACGCAGCTGTTGATGACATCCTGAGGCTTTCGCGGCTAATTGCCGAAGATAACCCGGGGGTGCCGCTTTTTCTCTTTGGTCACAGCATGGGGTCGTTTCTGGCAAGGAATTCCCTGCCAAGGCAACATCAGGCTCTTAAAGGGGTAGTCCTTTCCGGCAGCGGCGCGCATCCCGGCCTGCAGGGGAGCGCCGGGAAGGTTTTAGCGAAAGTGCTGGTGCGTAGATACGGCATGAGAGCGAGGCTTCCTGTTGTGCCCAGGTTGCTTTTCGCCGGCTTTAACGCCCGTTTCAAGCCACAAAGAACCGCCTTTGACTGGCTGAGCAGCGACGATGTTGAGGTGAACCGTTATATTGATGATCCCAAATGCGGCTTTCTGCCGACTACCGGCTTTTTCTCCGACCTCCTCACCGGAGTCATGGAAAGCACCGGCAAGGTAAATACCGCTAATATTCCGCGTCATCTGCCGATACTGTTCGTTTCCGGGGAAAATGATCCTGTGGGGAAGTATGGCAAGGGGGTGCTACAGGTATGCGAATCTTTTCGGAACGCCGGCATAGGTGACGTCACTTGCCGATTGTATCAAGGCGGTCGCCACGAACTCCTCAATGACAGCATGCGTACGGAGGTTAGTAAGGACGTAGTACAGTGGCTGCACAGCCGCAGCGCCTGAACTCCCAGCGGTTAACCTAAAAAACAGGGGCAATTTAATCTACCATGGGAAAACGGTAAGCATCGATTATCTGTATGGGTTATTAAAAACTTGAAAGGGAATTTATGAAAGTTCAGCGATCAAGAATTTCGCAATGTGAATATTCGCAAATTGCAAAAAATAATGCCGAAAGTAAAACAGTCGCGAGGGATAACTTTATTACGCGCGAACTCATATCTGCTGATGCTTATGGCCTTTTCGAACTGGAACAGGAAGTGTGGAAAGATGAAGCTGCCTCAATTCCTATGTTGGAAAAACGAATAAAAAATACCAAGGGGTTTTGCTGGGCGGCTTATGATGATTTCAATAATGCTAAAGCATCGGCATTTATGATGGGAATATCAAAAAGCAAGCTTGAACTTGCAAAAGACTGGTATGAGACAACAGATTCGGGAACGGCACAATTTCATGATCCTGCTTCAAAAGTTGTCTTCGGCATTAGTCTTGCCGGCATTAATTCTGAAGCTGTAGATGATGTTTTAACCCGCTTTTCAGTCAAAGTGCTGCTTAATGGAATTAAAGAAGTTTATCTCGGTTCACCATTGTCAGGCTTGGTAGAATACAAAAATAAGCACCCCGATGTTGATGTAAATGAATACGTTTTTAAGAAAACAGTTATAGAAGGCAAGAAAAGGTACCGTGATTCCCACCTCAATTACTATTCACAGCTGGGCTTTAAGCCTGTAGCGATTAAGGAGAACTACTTTCCGTATCCGGGGTCAGACGGTTATGCTGCAATTATCTGTGCCAAGAATCCATTCTTTCCCCTGGCCCCTCTGTTTCGCTGGATCGGCGAAGAGCGGATAAATAAAAACTTTAAAATCATAAGAAAAATTGCGGATTGGGTGATGTGATGACATATACGACTATAGAAGCTACCTTCGCTGCCTTGCCTGATCATTTTGACCCGGAAGCGGCAAAAGATCTGAACGCAACTTACTCGATAACATTAACTCAAAATAAGAAAATAACGTCAGTGTGGCAAATTATCATCAGCAATAAAAGCTGTACGATAAATAAAGGGGGTTGTGACAACCCTGTTGTAGCTTTGCAATTGGAAGAGAAAAACTGGTTGAAGATTTGCAATAATCAGTTGTCGGGAATAATGGCGGCCTTGACTGGCAGGCTTAAGGTGAAGGGGTCAATCCTGATTGCTGATCGTCTGATGATGATTTTCCCGCACGATAAACCCGCAAAGAGTGGCCAGAAGGTTAATTCAAATATTGATCCGGACAACTTGATCACCACTACTTTATCTGCTAATCCTGAACTTGCCGATCAGGTGTATGAAATAATGCTGGAAAATTGGCCTGCATTTATTTTGAATGATAATGTCGGCTCGAAATACTGGCTCGATATCTATCAGCGCTTCCCCGAACATCAGGTTATCTTGAGAGATCGAGTCTCCGGCACCGTGGTCGGAGTTGGCAACTCTATTCCTTTTAACTGGGTTGGTAAGGGCACAGATTTGCCGGATGACGGCTGGCAGTGGGCTATATCCAAAGGGATGGATGATTATGATAAAAGATTGAAGCCTAATTGTGTCAGCGCACTGGCTGCAACTGTGCCAAAAGAGTTCCGGGCGTTTGGCCTTGGTTCCAAAATAATTGAGGCTATGAAAAAAGTTGCAGTAAAGAAAGAAATTCCTCTTTTTGTTGCTCCAGTCAGACCCAACCAGAAATGTCTCCACCCCGAAATGCCTATTCTGGATTATATGGTTTGGAATAATAACGATGGAGAGCCTCGGGATCCCTGGCTGCGAATTCATACGAGACTAGGGGCGAAAATGATCAAGCCCTGTATGAATTCTGTCGTAACTACAGCCACCTTAGACCAGTGGAAAGCATGGACCGGTGTAGAATTTACCAAAAGCGGTTTTCAGGTTGTACCAGAAGGGCTTGTGCCGGTTGATGTCCGAATGGAAGATAATTTGGCTCATTACGTCGAGCCCAATGTATGGATGGTTTATCCAAAGCTATAACATGGAGAACAGCCCCGTTACCTTCAAATCCTACGCTCAGGTTTCATTTCCGCAATCTTCCTGGAAAACCAGGGAATTCTGGTTGCGCCGTCTGCCTACCTACATAATGGCACCCATAGTAAAACCATCTGCTCTTGTTTTTCCGAATAGCACCCGCAGTATTCTCAACAAAATAGCAGGTGATCCTGTCTTTCTTATGGATCAACGGATGATGCCGGATAATAGATCAGGTGCCATGGGGATCATTTATTCTCCCGGTGGCTGTGAATGGGCATCTTTTAGACATGGCGGCTGTACGTTCTGTTCATTTGAAAAAGCCGTCAATAATTATGTAGGGAATCTGCCTTTAAGCGCAAGAGAGTTTAAGGCGCTCTTTTTTTCCGGGTTTCATACAATGTCTAACCAAGCGGATATGCTCGCATATTTTACCGCAGGCAGCGCACTTAACCGATCTGAAATTCCTGAGGCAACTCTTGTCGCCATTGCCAAAGCAGTAGCCAAAGCTCCAAAAGTACGCTGGCTAAGACTTGAATCCAGGGTGCAGCATTTTGACGAGAATTATATTAACCAGCTTAATCAGATTCTTGCAGCAGGTGGTTCCAGACTCGATTTGGCAATTGGCTTTGAAACCAAAGACGACCATATCCGAAATAACTTGATGAATAAGGGGCTGACATTATCAGGGTTTGAAAAAGCTGTTGAAGTTGCCAAGCGAGCAGGGGTGAGGCTTACCTGCTATGTGATGCTAAAAGGGCACTGGCTCTTAAAGGAAAATTCCGCGATCGATGAGTGCGTCCGGTCTATCAAATATTTAGACGACCTTGGAGTTGATGAAGTTCAGCTGCAACCTTTATATGTATCTCCGGATGATGGCCTAATGTACAGAGCCTGGCAGCAAGGCTTAGTCCGTCCTCCCTGGTTGTGGAGTATTCTGGAAGTACTTTCCAGGGTGGACAAGCTGAAAATGCAGATTATGATGGGCCCTTGGGACAATGAAATTCCCGCACCTGTTGCTTCACCGGCAAACTGTTTGAGCTGCACTCCAGCTATCTTGAATTTATTTAATGACTGGAGAAAGCATGGCAGCATAGCGTCACTGCTTGATCACTCCGCAATACCTGACTGCTCGTGTAAGAAAATCTGGGAGCATGAGTGTCGTGACGGCAATGAAGCATTGCCTGAATAACAGAGCTGCACAGGCCCGCTTCACAATAAAAATTTCCCCGTAAAAATGATCTGAACACTAAGAAGCCTTCAGATCTAATGACAATCCGGAGGCTTGCGTAGTAAAGCTGCTATTTTGTTGCGGCGATTGTTATCCCACCAGTCATCTTCACAACCATATTTTCAATCCCGAAACTCCCGAGGCTGGCACCCTTGCCTGCAGCGCTGCCAAGGCGGATTGCGTCTATATAGAAGGAGTCGATCTTAAGGGTCATGTCACTGATTTTCATTAATACGCTTTTTATTTCCGTGAAGCCGTTTGAATCCCTGCTCGTCACTATATCCATTGTCATCGGCGTACCAAAATCGACAGTGCCTTTGAGAGCTACACCTGTAAGGCTTAAGTAGCCAGCGGTTGTGCCGGGTCCGATACCGTCGCCATCCTTGTAATAGATGGTATCAGCCTTGATGTCGAAGCCGAGGTGACTTGTGCTTATAGCGATTCCTGCCTGTCCGGTTACGCTCCCCAGTGCCTCGTCGCTGATAGGGACAATCTGTGCCATTACCGGTACGCTTATAAGCAGAACCGCCATTGTTGCCACACTGCTTAACCAGTTTTGAAATCTCATCTCATGCCCCCTTCGCAGTTTTCGTAAAATTGATAGCTGCTGGTAAGTTGTCAATGGTTGCCGATGTTTCGCGAATGTCTTTGTAATAGGCTTCGCAACTAAAGTGCCAAATTTGACAAAAGAGTAGATGTGTAGCTAACTAGCTGAAAATAAGAGATAAATTTGTAGGTGAGCTGATATAATGAACGTCTGGACAAGTCTGAGGCAAGTTCAACTAGTGAACAAATGATTTGCTTGCAAAAGCGATAACGTAACAACAACAGTGGGTTAAACTGGATTCAGCTGGAAAAGCTGTGACAAGGACTGATCATGGATTGAACAGCAAGGGAGGCTAGCCGATTACTGGCCCTGACAAAAGGCCGAGTCGGCAAGGTAATGTTGGCAAGAGATCCTGCATGAAGACCGCTGCTTGAGGAAGTAGCTAATTTTAAACAATTTTGCAGCAGAGATGATTTTCAGGCTCAGCAAGAGGGCGAAATAAATTTTCAATTCCCGCGGCTGAATCGCTCGATCCGGTCTCTTAGGGTATTACGACTTATACCGAGAAGCTTGGAAACAAGCACCTGGTTATTGTTACCTCTCTCCATCGCCATCTCTACTACGGCTCGTTCAAGACCGGTGTTGATGTTTTCAAAAACAGTTCCTTTGTCTTTTAGGCAGATCCTGTCGAAAACCGGTTCAAGCAGGTTTCTGAAGATCGCGTAATAGTTATCTGTGTCTGTCTGGACGCCAGGCTGCTGACCTTTTGGTTTCGTCTGCATGAATGGCTCAATGTCATCCGGCATCAGGATGTTGCTTTTGCTCATGACAGTTGCCGAGTCGATAACGTTCTTCAATTCCCGGATGTTTCCCTCCCACTTCTGTGACAGAAACATATCCGCTGCCTCCGGAGCGATCCCGCAATTTTTCTTGCCGTATTTTCTGCCAAAAAGGGTTGTAAAGTAGTTTACGAGCAGGGGAATATCTTCAATCCTGTCTCGTAAGGCCGGGAGAAAGAAAGAAACTACGCGCAGCCGGTAAAACAGATCTATGCGGAAACTTTTTTCTTTTACGGCATTTACCAGACTCTTGTTTGTCGCAGCAATTATCCTTACATCCACTTTTATGGTTTCATTGCCACCGACCCGCTCGAAAGTCTGGCTCTCCAGAACACGGAGAAGTTTTCCCTGGTTTGCCAGGCTCATCTCTCCGATTTCGTCAAGAAAAAGAGTAGCACCGTGACACTGTTCAAATTTTCCGATCCTTCTGGAATGGGCATCGGTAAAAGCCCCTTTTTCATGGCCGAACAGTTCGCTTTCAAGCAGATTCTCAGGAATTGCCGCACAGTTGACAGCCATGAACGGGCGATTCATCCGTCGCGAATTGTTGTAGATGGCTCTGGCAAGAAGCTCCTTGCCCGTGCCGCTCTCACCCTGAATGAGAACAGTTGCATCTGTCTGGGCTACCTTGCCGACCATTTTCCAGATCTCGATCATTTCGGGTGAAGAGCCGATCATAAGATCTGCGTTACTGTCATCAAGTTTTTCAGGTTCGTCGGCTTTGGTATAATGAACTTTTCTGCTCAGTTGATTGCATTCAAGGGCTTTTGCCAAGATTGATTTGAGTTTTACGAGATCGAGCGGCTTGGTGAGAAAATCATAAGCGCCAGATTTCATGGCCTCAATTGCATATTTAGTGTTGTTATGCCCTGAAATCATTATTACGGCTATGCCGGGATCGATTTTTTTAATGGAAGAGAGGATTTCCAGGCCGGATCTGCCGGGGAGAACGATGTCGATAATTGCTGCATTCGGGTGCTGGGTAGCAACAATCCTTTCGGCCGACTCCCCATTCACCTCGGCAAGGACTTCTATCGCTTCATCTTCAAAAACCAGCTTCAACAAGCCGAGTATAGCCGGATCATCTTCGATTATAAGTAATCTGGGCTTCATCTGGGGCTCCGATCAAAAAAATGATTAGCAGCGAACGAAACAATAATACCCTGCCTATATAAATATATCAATCAAAACTGCTCAAATGTTGAACAGTAGCTTCCGTTGTTTTCCTCCCACGTCGAAACCAATCTGCAGCTGATCAAAATAAGTAATGCTGATCAGCTTTTACACCATGGAGTAACCGGCTCAGCACGCTAATCAGGGGGTGATCGCTGTTCAGTATTCAAACAGAGGCTCTATGTGCCACTTTGGGAATTGAAAGCTATTTATGTGCATAAAACGGTTAAATATCAGCCTGTTGCCAATAAAAACTCCTGCCGGCGGGAATGGCACCATCCGTGTAATTAATAAAGTGAAAGCAATGATTGTGTAACGCGCCACATGGTTTCAGAAATCGAGACAGATGGTTTAAGAATTTGTAAGCCGTTTTTTTAGGTAAATTTAAGGGGGCTTTAAGCCCCCTTTTTGCTTCTGTAAAACCGCCATATTTTGTACAGGCTTTGTCAGTGGTACATTATACTATTTTCTATTTTAGGGGGTAGCTGAAAAATGGAAATTGCAACAGGCTCTCAGGATGGATCAGGATCGCTTTTTTCGACTCAAGCCATATCTGACTACGCTCTATAAAAGCCATTTTAAACCTATTTTCAAGAGCTACTTTTCTCACTGCTGATCCTTTCAATTTGCCCCCTCGACGCCTCCACATTTCGCCTACTAATATTATAACAGTTTAATCATTATTTAACTTTTCAGCCAACCCAGAAATTAAATATTGAAGCCGCTAGCCAGAATGGCTCAGGATTGCATTTTTCGGGTTGACTCTTATCAAACTAGCGGCTTAGGAAGATACTTTCTTAGTCATCCTCGCTCGTCACCAGTTCCGATAGATCATCTCTTTTCGCCCCTTGCCGTTTCTAAAGACTCTCTACCAACTGATAGCCAACATCTCCCCGGTTCCATGCCAGATATTCATAACCTGCCAACAACCGCAGCCGGCCCATAAATGACTGCAGCCGCATACTTATACAGGTCGCTGCCGGATCGGCGACGAAGAACAGCTCTTTATCCTGATCGAGGAATCTCTGTGCTTCCAGATGCTGCCCCATACCGGCTTCAGGCGTGATGGAGCCGAGGGTGAAGTTGACGCTGCGCCTTGCTTCGATGCGGTTAAAGTAGGAGGTGCCGTTCAAGGATTCATCTGACTTAGTGCGGCCATCCAGTCCCCAGTTTGCGCCGTATTTCATATTAAGTGACGGCTCCAGGCCCGGCGCCACAAAACAGCGGCTGATCTCCACATACCCAGCCGGGTTAGCGGTGTCGGTGATTTCAACCCTGGCATACTGGGCGGTGACCATAGCCGGGGTAGTAAAAAACAGCGGGTAGCGCATGGCGATGGCGTCGGCTGTGCTCGGCTTATTATTTGTCAATACCGGCTGGCCCCAGTCGAGGCTGGTATCGTCATAATAATTTGGGTAGGCGTTGATCGTGCCGGAGTCGTAAACATTGGAGGCGAAATCGGCAACCGTTGACAGGCGGACTCTGATGGTGGCGGCAATACTGAGGTTGTGGCCGACCAGGGCGACGACGCGCAGTTTGGTGGCAGCACCGAGATTGATGTCAAATTTAGTGGAAGCGGCCAGGGCGTTGGTGCTGCGGCTCTTGAGCGCCAGGGCAGCGACCGCCAGATTCGAGAGGGGAAAGGCTGCTTGCCATGATCCGGCGGACAGAGAGGCTGTCAGGGTTTTATCGGGAAAGGCGAGGATGCAATTACTCATGGATTGAACTCCTCATCAACCGGAGCTGGTGCAACATAAGTATCCCTCTTCTCTCGCTCCTCTACATAAACTGCATTGATTGCATCATAGACGGCAAGATGCTTTGGATTGTTTATATCAAAAGTAACACTCAAGTGGCTGATAGGTTTGGTTATAGTTGTTTCTCCCATAACCATCGCCAACTCTTCATTGAGTACCAGGGTAGGTCTACCACCTAAAGGATTCTCACCCTGAAAGCGGAAAATTCTCGGCCACTGCGTACCCGTAATGCTTGTTTCATTATAGTTTGGGGTATCCATTTTATCTCCCTTTAAACCCTGTATGAAATATTGACACGAAAACTCGCTGTTCCTGAACTCACATCCCCTATCGCCATAGTAGCAACACCAACTCCTGAAGCCATGCAAGAGACTGTTATTTGTGAACCTGCTATCAAGCGGGCATTGAATTGAGTGTACCCAGCCTTAGTGATACCAGTATAAACAAATGTGCCATACTGAGCATAAGCTTGTGCGGTTGCGTAAGGGAGCCCATTGATAACAAGATTGCCTGATGCAGTTGTTTGGGTAAATGTTGTCAAGGTAAGATAGCAGGATAGATGAATCATGTTCCCTATGCGGGTAAATTGGCCTTCCTGTAATCCATATGTGACAGCTAAGTCACCAGGAATTATTGCGGATAAGGTTGGCGTCCAAGTACCTTCTTCATACCAATCAAGAACATTTGCCCCAGCCTGAGAAGAATTACCAAACTGCATTCCTGTTGTGGCAGAAACGTCACCAGTGACCTCAAGTTGAGCATTTGTGACAGGCGAGCCATTGCCACCGATCTTGGTTTTGCCTACCAACCAGTTATCACTCAAGGTATCTTCTTGAGAGATTCCCCTGCGAATACCTGAGATTGTGGCATCACCATTCAGTGTAAGAGCATTAAGACGTAAGCCATAGTAATCGGTGACTCTGGAACCATTATTAAGTGTTGCTGTTGAATTATAATTTACAAGAGTAGTTACTGTTGATATCGCCCCTGAGGTGCCATGTCCAACATAAACGCTGCTGAGTGTGGCATGTGCAGTTACCGTAGTGTTTGCACCAGCGTTACCTGTAACCCCTAAATATAAAGCATTTAATGCACCACAGGCAGTGTTTATGATTCCACTGTAATTGACTGTATAATTTTGAGCGCCATAAGCTGTATTAGATAGAGCTGTTGGAGATATTACATAGTGACCCGCAATGAATCTGGCACCGACTTGGTAATTACTGGTGGAATTAGAAGTATCAGAAAGTAGTTGGCGTGCTGCTATTGCCATATACCCTACTACCCCACAAGCTGCTGTATTATCAGGAGCCGATGGTAGCATCATTACATATGATCCTATTGGAAAAGCTTTTCCTGTGGCGGTAGCTACAGGAAGCATAGTTGTATGGGTACCAACTGTACTTTTAGTTGCTGATGTTACCGAGGCATAAGGTGCTGATGGATTAATGGTTGAAACTGCGGCGAACATAGTTTGGTCATAAGTTAGAACGCCAGCAGTTATATTTGGCACAACTACAGGGATTGGTTCGCTTGACAGGTTAAGTGTTGTTGCAGAAGCCTTCCCTATATTTACATCAACCAGAGTATCGTCTTCATTCTTGAGACTGAGAAGATTGCCGGTAATTAACGCTTTTAGATACTTGGCGACCCCAGAGGTTGTAACCAGCAACAGATTAGTGAATGTTTTGTTAGCCATTGCTTAACCCCACAAATCCAAAGTTATTTCATCAGTTCCAAAGTTGGTTTCCGTGCCGATCACCACAAAGTTCTTGCCGGCATTATAGCCATAGCGTGGCAGCTGGACAGTTACGGTGTTCCCCATATTATAGAGATTGGCTTTTGAGCTGGCTTCGTTGTTGCGATAAACGTAGGTACTGTCGTAGACAGCACTGCCATTAAAGCCCCCGATCATATAAATATCGCCGTTATATACAATTGCCGCACCGACACCCAGGGCAACCGGCAGATCAGCAATCAGAATATCCTCCCAGACAGCTGTCGTATCATTGAGATTTATCCGCACAACGGTGGCAGATGCACTACTGGAGCCAATTATCCCCCCCAGAATATAAAGGTAATTGTTTAGAATTGCAGTAGCTACCCCGAACCTGTTAGCGGGCAGTTCTGCGATAGCCGTAGTATCCCAGGAGGTCGGATTATCCAAGTCAAGGCGATGGGTGTAAACCACGCCAATAGAGCCGTTCAGGCCGCCAATCCGGTAAACATAGCTACCCCAAACAGCTATGCCGAGATACGACATCCGGACATCAGAGAAAAACGGCAGGGTGGTGGTATCCCATGCCGGGGTAGTTGCCGCGAGGTCAATAAACCACGGCTGGGTAAACAAGCCCCCGATCACATAAAGAATGCTGCCTTTGATAAATGATTTATGATTATAGTTGCCGTAAGGCATTGCCAAGGCGGTTTGATCCACCCACCCGGCAGATAGATTGGCAGTATCCAGCACATAAACGGCGCGGGAAGTGAACGGCGCGCCGCCACCACCACGCCCGCCTGTCAGGTAAATCTTACCATTGTAGGCACCGACACCCATGCCATACATGGCGGCGGGTAAATTCCAACTGGCATTAGCTTCCCAAATACCGCCCGGATTTTTCATGTCCAAACGAACAACCGCGGCGGTTACTGTTGTTACCGCCGAGCCGGTACAGCCACCAATTACGTATAAGTAATCATCAACTACAATGGCGCAATGGCTTTGGATATTGGTCGGTAACTCCGACACTGCTGCATTGTCCCAATGACCGGCCAGAGGATATTGCAGCAGGGGCCGCTCCAGAGTGATCTGCAGCCGTTCCCGATCTTCCTTTTGCAGATTCAGCCGCCGGAGCGCTTCAGCGTCAGCAGCTGCCGGGGTGATAATGTAAGTTGATCCCCGCAGCTCTCCCGCCAGCAGATGCTTTACCTGCACGGCGGCATCAATGGCCGGGGCAGCAGTGCGATATTCCAGCGAGGCAAACGGCAGGCGGGTCGACGCTCCGCCGACAGTTTTCTGGACGCTGTAGTTTTTCAGATACTCGAGGATATATTTGTACGGGGGAACTCCTCTGCCGGCATCATTTGTCGGCAGCTTGGTGATACTTTTCATATCAGTCAGGATGGCGACCGCTGTGGTACTGGGGGTGAGCAGCGGCTTCAGCTCCCAGACGCCAGTCGTATCAAAGGAATACCAGAGGCCAATACTGTTGACGATCTCATCGAGAACACTGTTCACCCTGGCTTCACTATCTACCCAGATACCGACTGGCGTGGCGTTGAACAAGTCGGCGTCATTAATGCTTTTTTGCGAGATATTAGTAGCAGGCACCGCCCGGCTGACAATGCGCTTACTGACCTGAGCGGTGGAGTTATTGGCAGCAGATCCCCCTTCATCCACATCGCAGGTCACATCACCGGCGGGAGTAGATCCTAGACGGAAATACCCCTCAGCAATGCACGTGTCATACGTCCCGGCGCCAGGCATCGCCGCCTGCAGCAGTGCCGAGGTTGCATAATTGACCCCGGCGGCCAGTTCAACGCCCATATCATAAACAACGATTGCCGCCACATTGCCGGCGTGAACCTGGTAGGTGAGTTTGGCGGTATTTACCAGCAGCGGGCTGACGTTGAAAACAGAGCCAAAGCAGAGCGGCTTGACTTTACCCTTGATATCGTCTCCGCCTTCAAGGCCATCCGGTAAGACATTGTTGCCCAAATATTTAACACTCTGGAGCGGGACATTGATCAACGCCATGAAATCCCGCACTCTGAAGCTGATCAGTTCCCAGGTAAAAACCGGCTGCTCCATCGTGCCGACAAAGAGAGTATCAATCCGGCCTGATTCATCGACCTCCTTTAGCGATATCCGTCTACCGTCAAAGCCGTAGGTGTTGAGATAATCCAGCGCGCCATCCAGATTAACCAGGGAGATGATCCCCTTGTTTATTTCAGAAGCTCCGCCGGTTGTGCCGTCGGCAAACATGGCGACCTTGATATTCCCCGGCTGCTTGATCCTGGGCAGATAGGTTGTAGTGCCGGAGATGAAACCGTTGCCGGTGCAAAAGTAGCTGGTTTTAACAGTGGCGGAAACGGCATCATACCCGTCTATTTCGATGAGCTTGATCGTTGCCATTAGCTTGCCATCCTTAACTCAGCACCACTTTCTACAGATTTGAGTGATTTGTTACCTTCTGTCTGGCCATCAACGAGAGCCGTAAACCCTGCTTGCAGCACTTTCACGGCGGCGGTGAGAAGTCGATTTTGCTCTTTAAGCTCAGCTATGGTTTCACGATTGTCAGCAGATCCGGTCATCTGCACCGGGATGCTGCGGCCATTCGGCAGCGGCACAATCGCTTCGGGATAGCCGGCCTCTCCGGCGATAGATGGTCCGGATGTGATTCCGCCGAGGGCGAAGGCAGGGAGACCGAGGGATGAATACGGCAATGAACGATTTTGTATACCTGCCCAAGATTGTGCATCAACAGCATTTAATACACCATCACGATTCAGGTCCAAATTTTGTGAATATGGCATTAAACCCATGTTCATCATTTGCATGGCACTGTAAGCGGGGCCTCCCCAGAAAGGACGATATGCAGGACTATTCAGATTACTCAATGCATAAATAGCCATACGTTCATCTATCATGGCTTTGGAAGCTGCCGGGTCGTCAGGTGCAGTTAAAGTAGTTAATCCAGCAGCGACCCCTTTATCATAAAGTGATTTAACAGGTGCATACTGTGCCTGTGATTGCGTTGCAAAGTCAGTCGTAGATACACTGCCATTAACATACTGATTCTTTAAACTAGCCTCAGCATTATTATAATCAGTCATTTTAGTGGGGTAGGTCTGCATGACCTCCATGGCGGTGATAAAATTAGTCAGCCCTTTGGAGGTATCAGCTGCCGATTTAGCCAGCGCCTGGTTAAAGGCGGCCAGGACTGCCGCCACCGAGTTTGTGCCGGTATTCAGGCCACTATCAAGAGCGGTTTTAACCGAGCCAAACGCGCTGTCGATATTAGTGACTGCCGGGGTTGTGGCAAAACCCTTCTCCAGTTCTGTTTGAACAGCCGCTCTGCCGCTGGCAAAAGTGGTGGAGACTGTGGGATCAATGCCGGTAGTTACCTGCGTCTGGAGATTATTACGCCCAGCAGCCAACGAAGGATCGGTTTGAGTCGCTATCCCTGTAGTCACTTGAGTTTGCAGGTTATAACGGCCCATCCAAAGCGTAGAGCTAGGGTTTTGGTTAATTCCTGAAGTAACCTCTGTTTGTAGGTTCAATCTACCTTGAGTAAGAGACAGATGTGTTGCAGGATTAATAGCAGCTGCGATTTCATTCTGGAGATTCAGCCGAGCCTGCGCCAGTGTCCAGCTGGGTGTGCCATCAATCCCCGCGCCAACCTGTGCCTGGAGATTTGCTCTGCCGATAGCAAGGCTGCTGCTGGTGGTGGCGTCAATCCCGCCGGTGACTTGGGCTTGGAGATTCATCCGTCCGTTAAACAGGGACATATCAGCATAGGGGTTGATGCCGCCGGTTACCTGAGCATTGAGATTATTTCTACCCTGAGCCAGTGACGGGTCGGTGTTGGGATCAATGCCCCACCTCGACCTGAGCGGCTAAATTCTCCCGGCCTTGAGCAAGGGAAGGGTCGGTGACCGCACTGATCGGCGCAGTGATTTCATTCTGGAGACGGTATCTGCCGAGTTCGAGTGAGGCATCCGTCGCGGAAAGAATCGGCGCTGTGATTTCATTTTGCAGATTCGATCTACCCAGCGCCAGCGTCGGCGACACCGCTGTATTGATATTCGCGCCGACAGACTGCTGCAGGCCGGTAACAGCCACGGCGATATAGCGGGATTGGATGTCGATAGCCGTTTTTGCTGAAGCGCCATCACCGTCCCGGCCAGTGCCCCTTTGATGATCTGTGCCTGGAGATATATCTCGGTTTTTGCTGCCGGGCCGTTAATGGCACCGTTCAGCGCCAGGGCGACGATCCCGGCCTGGCCACTAATAACACTGGCAACAGCCGCGCCATTGATGGAGCCGTTAAGGGAGCTGTTAATCAGGGCGCTCTGGGTATCAGGGCAGTTAGCGCAGTCGGGCCGTCTATTGCGCCGCTGACGGCACTCTGGATCAAGCCGGATTGCGTGGCGAGCAGCCCGGCGGCGGTGGTGCCGTTGATAGTGCTATTGAGAGTCTGCTGGATAGTCAGCGCCTGAGTAGCGATACTATTGGCGGCTGTGGTGCCGTTGATAGTGCCGTCAAGTGCTCCCTGGACAGCGGCATAAGTGCCGTAGATGGCGGCGTTGGCGGTGGCAGCGGAGATGGTGCCGTTCATGGCCAGTTGCAGCGCGCCGATGGAGTTGTTAATCGCATCCTTGGCTGTGCCGGTGACGCCGGTATTGAGCTGGGCTTGCAGCAGGCTGATCTGCTGTTGAATCTCGGCTTTGGAAGTCCCCTCGGTGATGCGGGTATCAAGGGCGGACTGGATGCCGGTCAATGCTTGAGAAAGAGAATTACCCGCTGTCCCCATATCGATTTGAGCCGCATTAAACGTCACTTGCAGCGCGGCGGCCTGGGCAGCATCGCCGGTTTCGACGGCAGTTTTGATCTCGCCCAGGAGTTTGATCTGCTGCTCGACAAAGGAGAGCGTCGGCGCGACTTCGGCCAGCTTAGCGAGCTTGGCGGTGACGGCGGCAAAGTCAGCCTGGTAACTGCTGCCGGAGGCGTTCATGCCGCGGGACGCTTCCAGGAGCGCTTGCCCACGATCACCGGCGTTGCTGGCATCGGCTGTTGCCCACTGAGCTTTTGCCTGGTTGTAGGCATCAGTCGGCGAGAGACCTGCCAGTGGCCCGGTCAAAATGGTTTTGAGGGAACCGAGGAGGCTTTGGGCAGTAGAGACACTACTTAACAGCGCCTTCCCCGCAGCATCGACAATCTTCTGGTCAGCGGCAGTCAGGTCGTCAACCATCTTTTGCACGGATTCAGTAACGGTGGCAAAAGCGCCGTGAACTTTTAGAAGTGCGGCAGCGGTGTCGGCTCCGGCGGCGCCAAGCGCCAGCTGCTGATTGACCAGCGTTTTGAATTCGTCGTTGGTTCTCGGCATAGTCAGGCCGAGAGTTGCAAAGGTGGCTGCTACCTGATTCTGCGCGGCAGTCATTTTGAGGGCGTTCTGTTCGGCGGCGGTAAAGAGGCTGCTACTGTAGTAATCACTGAAAATCTTCCCGGCGGCTTGTAGCCCACCGAGAGCCTGGACAAGAGTATCGGCAACGGCCGCGCCGTCCAGGCCGAGCTGATTGAGTTTGACCCCCAGCAGACTGAAATTCTCATTTACAAGCTGGAGAGAGGAGGTCAGACGCTGGAACGTCTCAGTTGCACCTTCACCCAGCTTGGCATAGTCGCCAATATCGGCGTAAAGGCTCTTGATAGCTTCGTCGGAGATGCCCTTGAAATAAGCGGCAATGGCATCCTGCTGGGCTTTGGAGTCGAGCCCGGCCAGGCTGATCTTTTAGCCGCAGAGGTGAAACCGGAGAGATCGCCGGAGCCGCCCAGGATTCCCGCACCAGTCTTGATGCCGCTGGTGACTGCGCCATACTGGCCGGAGAGGAATGCCTGCAGCTGGTCATCAACGGAGCTGTAGTTGGTTTGATAAGCATTGCCCCGAAAGAAACTCTTCTTCTTTTTCTGCTCAACATAATTAGCGGACTCGAGCCCATCAGCACCGACCCCAAGAGAGAGGCCACCACCGGTTGCTTTCCAGGTAGTGCCGAAAAGCCCGCCGTTGGTAAGTTTATCCACAACGTAAGAGGCACCAAGCGTGCCGATACTGGCGAAGTCACTTGCCCCTATTGCAGCTTTCTGCGTACTGGTATGCTCTCCCCACATGCCACCCTTGCCAAATAGTCCTTGGCAAAGTTTACCGCCATGTATGCCCCGGCAGCAGCCGCCAGATAAGGCGCGGCGGCGACTATACCAGTGGCGATACCCGAGGAGGCACCGGTGGAGACGGCAGTTGTTACCGGTGCGGCTGAGCCGCTCAGCATCGCCCCGAGAGTACCTGGTGCGAATGATGCCATGGCACTACCGGCAGCATCAAAGCCGCTAGCCGGGGCGGCGGCGGCAAAAGCAGACGTCGTGCCGGCCATCATGCTGCCGAGCATTCCGGCCAGCGGCCCCATGACCGTCTGCTTGACGGCGATCCGGGCGAAGTCGTCGAGGATGGAGTTGGTCAGGGAGGTGAAGGAGATTTTGCCATGGCGGACGAACTGCACCAGGGCGTCTTCCATGCCTTTGAGCATGTCGGTAACAAAGCCTTTGGTTTGCGCGCCTAAGTCCATGGCGGCGCGGGCGTATTCTTCCAGGGCAACCCTGGCGGCATCCCAGGCACTATGATCGCGGAGGATAAGCTGTTGATCAAGGAGCTTGCCGTTAATGGCGACGATTTGATCCTGGGCTTTCTGCCTGGCTAACTTGGCGACATCTTCCGTGCCTTTGATCGAGTCATAAATAGCCTGCTGCGCGTCACGCTGCTGCATCAGCAGACCAATCCGTCTGGTAGCGGCGTCTTCCACGCTGATTTGATAATTCTTTTCAGCTGCGGTCAGTTCTGCCAGCTGGTTATTGGTGGTGGCGACAATCAGGTCAGAATTGCGCTGCACTGTTTCCAGATCCAGCTTTGCCTGATCACGGGCCTTTTCTGCCGGCAGTTGTTGCAGCTTATAGGCAGCCAGGGCAGCTTCACCTTTGGCCGCAGCGACTTTCTGCTCTTCCTGTGCCTGCTGGATCCGATCTGTCGCGTTACTTTTGTTGACCGTATCGAGTACTGCCTGCCGCGCCACTACCTGAGCATCAGCATCTTTCTGAAGTTTTGCGTATGCCTCGGTTTCGATGCGGTACTTCTCATCAAGAAATGACTGGGTCGAACGCAGCCCCAGCTCTTTCTCAGATTCGAGGGCGGCCAGTTTATCTTTAGTCTGGGCATCAAGCAGTTTCTTGGCTTCGTCGGCCTGTGTCTTTAAAACGGCGGCTTTAGCGTCACCTACCTGTTTGTTGTAGGCTGCCTGCTTTTCGGCTAATTCGGCTGCATCGGCTATCGCCTTATCGGCAGCAGCTTTTTTTGCAGCAGCGGCTGCATCGGCCTTATCTTTAAGTGCTTTTGCTATAGCAGTTTTATCATCAACGTATAGTTTTGCTCCCGGCAACGGCGCATCTTTTGAGACATCCTTCATCTGCTCGGCAAAGTTCTTTTTAAAGCTGGCGGTCCATTCGGCATAGTCTGCATCTATTTTCTTAAGCTTTGCCTGCTGTTCATCTTCATCACCAAACGGGTTCCACGAAACCTTGAAGCGATCCCAAGCGGTTTCAAGCTCGTGCCAGGCCCCCATAATGCCGTAAACCATCACCACCCCGGCCTTGCGAACGATCTCGAACCGATTTAACAATTGGCCAAGCTCCCAGCCGATAAAAGCGGCAGTCAGCACACTGAAAGCTGCCTTGACTGAGAGAAGCCCTATGCTGGCAGTTGTTGAGGCAACTGCAATCGATTCACCCATCATGCCTGTTTGGATGGCAGTGGTCGTCATTGCTGCTCCTGACAATGAAACCGCAGAAGTAAGCGCAGTCCAGACGCCGGTAAAAACACCCGCTCCAGCGGCAAGTCCTCCTGTCGCGACACTAGCAAGGCCAACAGCGACCGTATAAGCAGTTGTCGCACCGGCAGCGAACAGGAGCCCGGCAGCGGCATCCTTTAAGACAAGTTTAAGGGCGGTTAAATCATCGGTATGTTGCCTCACCCATTTCATGCCATCGGATACAACTGTGTAAAAGGCGGCGGCGGCAGCGGATAGTTGTGGCAGAAACAGGTCACCCAATGCGCCTTTAAGCTCTTCAATAGGCCGCTGTGATGAGGCGATTTTAGCTGCGGCAAGATCCAGAGTATTCACATAGATGGACATTAAAGCCGTACCGTTTTCCAAAACTCCATTTAAAAACAGCTGTTGACGCTGCTGCTCTGAAAGGGTTTCCGCAGATTCACCGGTCGTCTGTTTGTATTTACGCATAACGCCTTCCAGCGTAGTTGTAATCCCAAAGAGCTTAAGCACTTCTGGCTGCATTGAGATAATGCCGTGCGTTATTCGGGTCAGAGCTTCAGATGAGGATACCGTTTCACCGCTTAGTGATGCCATCCTTGCTGCACCCTGTGCCAGCCTGGCGAGCGGGATTGCTTTATCAAGCTCCAGCCCTGATCTAGCAAACAGGGCGATTGTGCTGGTTGCTGCCATTGAGGTAATATTTATAGCTTTTAAACTATCGCGATATTTGTACATTTCTGCAGCAGTGCTACCCGTGTTGTTCCCAACTACGGCTAAAATCCTGTTTGCCATCTCAAGGTTGGCTGCGAACATAACAGTGTCCTTAATAACAGCAGTCAGCTTCCAGGCAGCCATAGCGGCAACGGCGGTCTGGATAGCACTGGTGATATTGTTGAACGACCCCACCATCTGCCCGGAAGCCGCGGCAGTATCCTGGGCCATGCGCCCGCCGGCGGAGCTGGTCGAGCTGGCCATTCTCCCGGCAGAACGCTCCACATCACCTATGGCTCCGGTAACATTGCCCTGTCCATCAACTTCCAGTGTCAGTTTCAGTTTGCCGAGATCACCCATGTAAAGCCTCGTTTAACTCCGATTAAAGACCCTTTCAATCAAGGGTTGGTGCGCTCTTCTTTTGTCTGGTGCTGCAGGTAAGTAGCATCAAGCCGCTTGATGATGTCCACTTCCCAGGGGTTTGGCTGATTGCCGGTCAGCTGACTCCAGGCAAGCATCTCCTGGTATGATATCGGGGCGGGGCCGAAGCCGCCGCCCCTGGTGTTACTTAAGGCCTGGAACCAGTTCCAGAGATGTTCCAGCTCCTGGGGAAATTCAGGCTCCTCCTCCAGGAGTGATCTGCCGGTGCGGGATTCAGCCGCTTGCAGTTCTTCCCGTAGGGTTACTCCGTCCTTTCCTGGACAGTCATATTTGAAGCGGAACTCGGCGCAGGCGAGGATCCGCTCTGCAGCTTCGGCAAAAAATTAGTCACCTTATCCATCCCTTCCTGCACCTGCTGCTTGAACCAGAAAAAGCCACGGCGCGAGATGATCTTGGCAAACTCTTCTTTGGTGGAGGCCAGCTCGACGCCGGCGTCAAACTCGACGCTGTCTTTGTAAGAGCCGTCAGCTTTTTTCTCTTTCCAACCCTTGAAACAGGCTTTCATCCGTTCGATCAGGGCGGCTTCAACAACTTCCGGCTCCATGCCGACAGTAAAGTCGCGCTTGCGTTTGGCCTGCTCCAGCTGACGATTGCGGATCTTGCGATCGGCATCCATATAGGCTTGGGAGTCGGAGCCGCACATGGTGACAACGATCCCCAGGGGAGCGCCGCTGGCTGGGTGGTACAGTTCTATTTCAATGCCGTTATCGGCGGCTTCTTCGGTGCACAGGTCTTTTAACGCCATGGGGTGAATCTCCTTTAGTTCGTGAGTTAGATCATTGCTCCGGGGAGCACGCTGTTTTTGAGGATCATCTTGAAGGCGGTCCCGTCGGCGGAGTTATCGTAGTAGCCGGTAAAGGAGTATTCACCAACGACCCCTTTGGGGCCTGAAATCGCCGGGGACTTGACCGCAAAAACCAGTTCGGTGATGACGACCTGGAGACTCTCATTAGTGTCGGAACCGTCGCCGGTACCGCGCTTGATGGTGAAGTCCAGGCTGCTTTCGGTGAGGGCCTTGGCCTTATTGTACAGAACCAGATCTTCAAAGATCGCCTTTACCGAGCCGCTGAGTTTAAAAGCGCCGGCATTAACCGCGCCGCGGGTCCCCTGACCGCCGACAACAAAAGTGTCGCCGTCAAGCTGGTTATTGAGGGTGATGCCGTCAACGCTGAGGATGCTGGCAATGGCTGAGCCGTTCTCTTTCATATCGGCGGCGGCAATACCGAGATTGTCAAAGCTGCGCTTGCCGTTATCCAGCGGGGCAGCATCAAAAGGGGACGTCGCAGTGGTTTCGGTGGCCCCCATAAATTTGGTCGCCAGGCTGATCGGCCCTTTTGCCCCCAGGGAGAAACTGATTTCACTAACTTTTTGCCCCATCTCGCGCAGGTATTGATTGATATCGGTATAGCCGAATTCAACCACGTAGGACGGCAGGTTGCCGCCGGCTTTCAGGGTGTGGGTGAGGATGCCGGCAGTGGTGACTTTTTTCACTGTTCCCGCGCCGAGGGTAAAGGTTGAAGTCGACCCCATGGCGATGCGGATAATGAAGGTGTTGACGGACGGCACGGCAACAACCGGCCAGATCTTGCCATTAAGGGTGGTCGGGGCGGTGATGGCGAGAATCTCGACGCTGTCGCCGACGACCAGGCCGTGGGCGGTAACAGTAAAGGTCACCAACTGGTTGACCGCATCGATAACGGCCGCCGGGGTTGTCAGGGCCGTACCCATGACGCCGCCGGTCATAGTGCTTTCCATGGAGCCCATAGCGGCGTACAACAGCGGCGACGTCGCCTGCAGTTCGGTATTGATGCTGCCGCTGGAATCGACGGCCCCACGAGTCGGTGCCGTCGGCTGGCGGCTGGCGCCGCGCATGACATTTGAATCTTCGAGCCCCTGGGTAAAGCCGGGGTCGCCGTCGGCAAAATAAACCTTTTTTGCTTTGACGCTGGTGGGGAGCGTCTTATAGGCGTTCTCCATCTGCATGGTGATCTGACTGAAACTTCCTTGTGCTTGCATTTAATACCTCCGGTTAAATTTCTTTTTCGATTAAGAACCTGACTGCATAGACGGTTTTGCCATTGATGGACTGGAGGAGATCGAGGCTTTCCGGCCAGAGCAGCCCCCTTTGTGTCCGGAGCCCTTTCAAGCAGGCAACGACTGCCTCGATCAGACCGTAACCCTGATCTGCCGACACCCGCCGATCTTTGAGACACTCGTAAGCAATAATGAGGTCCCAACCCATATTCAGCAGCGACTCGGTTGGCGGGATCAGCTTCGGTCCGCCGAATTGACCTGTAACCAGACAGACGTGCACTGAGGGGAGCTTTTGCGGGGTTTTGAGCAGTTCATCCAGCTCCCCCTGCCAGACGCCGCGCTCCCGAAAGGCAGGGAGGCCATCGAGAGCGGTGAGAATGTCATTTTGGACTTCGGTAAGCATCAGTAAGTATCCATCCTTTCGTCACTGAACTGCTTAGTTCGGGTTGTGGCGATACTTTGGGCAGAAGTGCCGCCTGCAGCCGGGGTTTCAATCTCTGCCACGCCGAGTTTCAAGTCGCCTTTCTGAATCAGCCTGAGTGTCGCTATTGTGCCGGCGTAACGATCTGAGATGGTTTTAGGCATCTCGAAGGCAGGTTTTAAGGCATAAAACCCGTAAGCATAGATGTCGAGAGCTAACTCCGGGATCAGGTCCGGTACCGGACTCAAGGGGAGAATCAGCCGACCGCGCAGATAACCGTCAATGAGGGCGTCGCTGCCGGCAATGACACCGGCAGCGATCTCCTCATCAATAATACCGAGGTCGGCGTCATCGGTGAGCTGAATCAGCAGCGCCTCGGGGATCCGCAACTTCTTGATTTTATCGAGGGTGTTGTAGGCCATTTTAAGCGGCCAACTCTGTCCGGCGCTTGTTGGCAGCAGCGACAACCGTTGCCCTGGCATCAGTGCCGAGGATGGCGTCAACTGCATCGACAGTTTCGGCAGCAGCTATCTGGGCGATCAGATCAGCGGCAGTGGCTCTGCCACTGGTTTCGCCACCAATGGCCGGGCCGACAACATTGGTCTGCTGCAGGCTGGCCGCCTGGGCTTCAGTCAGTTCGACTTCAGAGCCGGGCGGGTACTCTTTCTGGTCGTGATTCAATGGTTCGATAACGAGGTATTTCATGATTGCTCCTTTGGGTTCGACTCCGCTCACCCACCAATCCTGCGGTAACTGAGCGGAGCCGCAGCTATGCTACCGCGTTCTGGATGAAGTAGCCGAGATCATTGGCGGTGATCAGCTCAACAACCGACTCGCCGGCACGGACACGCTGGCCGCCTCTCATGCCGATATCCGGATCATTCTGGCTGCCGGCCACCCGGCTGCCAAATTGGGCGGTATAGCCGAAAGTGGTACCGGTGCTGGAATCAGCCAGATGATCGCGATAGATCAGGGAGATGTGCTTACCCCAGCAACGCGAGATGGTCGCTGTCTGCCCTTTTTTTGCGGTATTAACAAAACCGCTGCCAATATAGAGCGCCTCCAGTTCCAGCAGCTGGGCAACCGCCTCGCGGGATACGACACCGCTATCACCGGCATTGCCAAGGACGGCCTTGACGACTTTGGGATGCTGGCGCAGCTTGGTCCAGACCGACTGGCCGATAACGCCGATATTCGGTCGCATGACACAGCCGTCGAGAGCGGCAAGGATAATTCCCAGCGGGTCGGAGTTGGCAAAGTCGCTGAACTGGCTGGTGCCGGAAAGGGTCTGCTTGTTGGAAGCGCCGTAGGAGTTCGTGTTGAATACCAGATTTGCTGTCCGGACTTCACGGTCGAGCTGAATCAGGCTGGTGATCATCTCGACGCCACGGCCAAGCGGGTTGTAACCCGGAGGAGCATTTTCGATATCAGCCTGCGGAATGGCATCATCGAGAGCGTAATCGGAAGTGCTGGAGGTAACTTCGGTAAAACCGAACTCGACGCGGTTCGGCGCAGAGGTCCGGCCGACCTTGGTGTCAGGGAGGGTGAAGGCGTCGCCCAGCGCAAATAAGCGGTGTTTGAACGACTGCCGCCCGACCGGCACGCGAGGGAGGACATTGTCGGCAATCAACGAGGTATTCTTGTAGGCGATGGCGATCGCCGTGAGTTCCGGGGTTATGGGGAAAGGGGCAAAGCTCATGTTAGGATCTCCTTGTAAATTATGTCAGGGGTTAACCCTGGTAAGTTTGCGGCGAAACAAGAATCTGGACGATATCCCCTGCAGCGCTCGCGTCTTTCAGTGCAACTCCGACTACAGGGTTATTGGTGCCGGCAGCAGCAGCAGAGACAATGGCCCGACCGGAAGCATCGCTTGTCAGCTTGTCGCCGACAACAAAGGCGGCTCCAGCCAATACCTCGGCAACTCCCTGGACAACAACGTCAACCCTGTCGCCAGTGGCGGAGGTGAGCTGCACCGGCCCGGTAGTTACACCGAGAAGTTTGTCGGTGGCGGCGGCAGCAGCCACGACGTTATTATCGTCAGCACCCTTCTTGACGATGGTGAAGGCCGCTATGGTGCCACCGGCCAGCCTGTTGATGATTGCGGCTTGATATCCCATTTTCTTACGCTCCTTTTCCGGTTACGTGACTGACGGCGGCGGTGAAGCTGATTTCGCGGCCGGCCTTGGCTTCGGACTCTTTGAACTCGGTCGCTTTATTGGCGATTGCAGCGGCATCCATGCCGTTGACCTGGGTGGTGCCGACACGGCTGTGGGTAGCAAGTTCACTGAACTCGACCACTTCGGGAAGTTTGCCGAGCTGCTCTCTGTAGGTGTCGACGGCAGAAACTGACTTCTTCTGATCGCCCTCGCCAAACTCGATGGCCGGTGCCGCTAACAGGGACATCAGGTGACTGACGGTGGCGGCGCGCTGCGCCTCGGGAATTCGTTTCTGCATGGCCGGGGTCAGGAGAAACTCGGAGAATTCCTTGCGCTGATTGGCCTGGGCAGTGGCGGCATTGCCGGTCTGCAGCTCAGCGAACTGGGTCGAAATACCTTTGATGCTGGTGGCGATCCCTGCAAGCTGCTCGCTAAACTTCGTGTCCTGTTTCGCCAGTGCCTGGTCTATCAGGGTCTGTACTTCTTCTACTTTCATGTCTTCCTCCTCGGTAAAACTGCTTATAGTTGAATCCTGCTCGGGCTGCGGGGTTAACAGCTCCTGGACATCCCAAGAGCTAATGATTGTATCGGCCTTGTCGGCGCCTTCTTTTTCCACCAGGTAGTCACGCAGCTTCATGATCAGTCGGCCGATGGTGCCCATGCGCCAGTCGCAAAACTCGAAAGTAACGGCTGCGCCTCGATCACCGTCACTGAACTGATAATCGGGCAGGCCTTTGATGGCCGGCGGCATGGCGCCCATATAACCGACATGGCGCAGTGAGCCGTCGGGATAAATGGCGATAGACTTTTTCTTAAAAAGCTTTTGTTTGGCCCACTCCTGGAACTGGGGGGCGACGTCCTTGTATTTAAGAAGCAGGTCGTTGCCGTCCCGCTTGATGCCGTCAACCCAGCCAAAGGCGGGGGCGTTATCGGAAGGATGGCCGATTACCAGCGGCGGCTCGTGAAAGGCGGGGTTAAAGCCGGCAACGATCTTGTCCAGGTCGGCAACCGTCCAAACCTTCTTATTGCCGTTACCGTCGATATGTGTGCCGGTACGAAATACCAGGTCCCACTCGTTCATGTACCCCCTCCTTGATTACTCCTGTTATGCGGTGCAGCTGCACCGTATAACAGGAGCGGGGATCATTTCTCTTATGTGGGGATAAGAACTGTTTCCCCTTGGCTCAAAAACCATCTTTAATCATGCTTTAAATTTGCCGAGGTCCGGCGCTAGGATTTTATACAGGGGTGAGGCGGCTTGAGGGGGATACGGCGCTTTGTGGGGGAGTTTAGGGCGAAACGGTTAATTATATTTTGAACTGCTCTTCAATGATTGCCAGGATCATTTTTTTATCCTTGGCAGCCAGCTCCAGCTCCCTGCCATTATTGACGGCAAGATAGGGCCGGGCCGGAATCTTTGTTTTTCTGCCCCGACCGGCGATGGCGGTACCGAACTGGTGGACATGGGCGTAGGGAATACCGCTGGTGCCGATGGTAACACTATGGCTGTCGGCCTGATGATGAATGGAGTCGCGCAGATCACCGCTTTCAATAAGGATGCGCTTACCCTGGAGATACTTTCGGCCCTTGGCAGAGAGTGCGCCGCCTTTACGCAGATAAGGGCGAGAGACACCATTCTTGCCGGTGCGGGTCTCTCCCAGCTTCATCATCAGGGTAGTGGCTGACAGCTTCTGCCACGGTGTGCCGTCCGGACTCTGCTGCTTGTCGAAATTCTCGTGGACGCTTTTGACGTAATAAACGCCGATTCGCTCCATGCACTGAGTCATGTCCGTAACTTTGGCCGAGAGCTTTTGCAGGGCGGCTTTTACTTCGGAATCGGTTATTTTGATAGTGATGTTCATGGCTGATTTCCATTTGCTTTGTCGGCAGCTGGTGGTATGCTGATTACAGGATTCAATAAACAATGCTCGGCTACAGCCTGCCGACCCCTTTGACTGAAAAGTCATTGATGAGGGCTAGTGGAGATGGCGACCCACCTTGTTTATCGAATCCTTTTGTATTGGCCCACTACCAGTGCTCTTTTGCTCTTTTCGTCCGTTGTTTCAAACAGCGTCAGAAAAAAGTTCTCGGCCTTATCCTTGGTCGTCTTCACCGCCGCCCGGTAAAGTTTTCCGTCAAGCGTCAGATACACCAGCCGCTCTTCCTTGCCGGACTTCTGATAAACCTCTCCTTCATCAAGCACTCGCTGCACTTTCTGATAATCCTCAACACCAATATCCGGATGCTTCACCAGGTGTTCTTCCAGTGACTTCGGCGAAAACCAGACCGTCTGGGATGTAGCCCCGAGAGCTGCCTTATCCGCCTCATTCAGAATTGCCACCGGGAAGTCGCCCGCTATCTTTTGCGCAAAGAACTGGGCAAAGGCTGGCTCTTTAATAAAATTACTCAGCCATGCTCTGGCGATATCTTCCGGCAGGGTTTCAAACTTTTTAGCCAACACCTTGTAGCCCTCTTGCGCCCCTTCACTGCCAACATTGTAACGCCAGCCAACGTCCGGCGCGGTCTGCCAGTCAGGCGGCAACTGCTTCAGGTTTTGCGGGGTAGTGGCGTACTCTTTATCACTGACCGGCTCGGCCCGGCAGTGACAGCGGAAACCGTTAGGGGGATAGTTGACGCTCCAGAAAGCATCGAGCCTGGGCCGGACGATGCCGTGCATGGCCAGGTGTGTCGGCCTTGGGTGGCGAATGCCGTCGGCATGGATATAGCGCAGATACTTGATGCCGGCGCTCTCCAGCTGCTGCCAGCGTCCGGCAGCAAAGGCCGTTGCCCGGTTAGTCTGCCAGATGAGATCAGAACGCCAGGCCGGACCGCCTCCCTGGAGCTGCCAACCATGCTTTGCCACCAGCGGCCTGAATTGATCGCGGAAGTCTTTCTTTGTTACCCCCCCGGCGATGGCTTTATCAACCATGCCGCGCAGATCGGTGAGCAGGTCGGCATGATAGGCACCGGCAGACATGAACCCTTTGGCGTGCTCGCCCTGCCAAAGATCGGTCCACTCCCTGGTCGGGATATTAAGCTTCTGCTTAAAGAAGCTGCTCGCCTCACTGAAAGGGAGATTAAAGATCTGTTTAAACTCGGCAGCGATCATGATTCAGCCGACACCCTTCCCGCCATATTCTCCAGCATATTCATCTGCGCCAGCACAGTTGCCAGCCGTTCCGGATCCGCCTGTGAATACAGCTCGATCAAGCGATCGCGGAACTCTTCGAGCGTCTCGACTTCATCGAGCAGCGTTTCAGCAGCATCAATCAGCGTTGTTGCCGGACCAGCGGTTTCTTTTGCCATCCGCTCTTTCAGCAGCTCAATGGGCTGGACGGGCTGCTCGGCAAAGGTGGACGCTGACAGTTGCTGTACGGCAACCGGAGCTACCAGCGGTGCATCTTCGATATCGGCTTCATCCAGGTTGTACTCGCGAATATAGTATTTGCGTGAGAGCTTGAGGCCGCTTTTTTCCATGGCTGCGGTGAGGTTGACGTCCCTCTCCGCCTGGAGCGTATCGACGTCTTCCTCTTCCCAGAGGGAAAAGCGCGGAGCGTTATCGGCGCTACCCCAGTTAATCTGGCAAATGAAGTCGATGGCACTGTTATGGAATTCTTCCAGGAGTGATTTATCTGCATCACGCAGGTCATCACGGACGTCGGTGGCGGTTTTATCGGAACCAAGCTTGCCGGGGACAGCCTCTCCGGCGCCGGCATGACCCAGCCAGACGGTGCTGATGGCGTTGTTCGCTTCGGCGATGATGCCGCGGTAAAGATCACTGGTAGCGCCTTTAGAGCCCGATTCCTTGAAATCGATGGAGCCGTCATCCGGGATAACTGCACAGCCGTCAGCAACCATTTGCGAGAGAATATCAAGCAGCTCGCTGCGTTGTTCAGGCGTGGCCGAGCGGGGGAGTTTGCCGATGGGCCAGACCTGGCCGAACTTTTCGGAGAACTGCACCCAGAAGCGCCAACCCCCTTTTTTAAAGATCACCGGCCAGAAACAGCGGGAATTGAGCGCCAGGCCGTATGGGTTGGCATAGGAGGATTCGTTGGTCGGGCAGAGGAATTTGCGCGGCGGCAGCTCCTCGCCCAGCAGCGGGCACTCCTTGGAGCGAAAGCGCAAATCGTTTTTCTCGGCACCAAAACAGAACCAGTGCTGGGGCTTGGCTATTATATCAATAGGGACCGTCAGACCGTTCCAGCTCCCCCAGACAATTTCATGAGGGGCAAAACCAAAACCACGGGCATTACGGAGAACTCCCTCATTGATGCGGTTAAGCGCCAGGCGGCTATAAATCTCCTTGATCGCTTTTGCCTGCCGCGTCTTGGCGCCCTTCCCCTTGTCAATCTCCCAGTCCAGGGAGAGCGTCGCGTGGATCCGGTTGATCATGCCGCCGCCGACCCGGTCATCAATCATCAAGTCGGTGTAGACCTGGATGTCCTTGCCCTGGCTTTTCAAGACGGGGTCCGGGTTAGGCAGATACATGTTGCCCAGGGTGAAGAAATCAAGACTCCTGGAGCGGACGGCTATCTCTTCGCTGAGAGACTGACCAGCGGGTTCGGCGAAGATGATGGAGTCTTGAGCGGAGATGTGAATTTTATTGTTCATTATTTGTACCCCGATAAAAGGTCGCGTGTGCGTTGGTGATCGTATTTCTCATACGGGTTATTTGCGCCGACCGGCTTGGAGCCGCCCCAGGTATTACCTGTCGCAGTCCCTGCTGCCTGGATTGCCAACGCCAGCGCCCAGAAGCGGTCAGCATGGCCGTTTTCGGAACGTTCGGCACTGAAACGGATGTTGCCGGATGGCGTAGTCTCCTTGGTGACGGCGCGCAGATCGGCGCGGATTTCGCCGGAAAAAGGTATTCGCAGTTTACGATCTTCCATCTTCCCTCTGACCGGATAGGCAAGCTGTTCTTTGACAAAGCCGGTGAAGGTTACACACTCGTAGCGATACTCTCCGTAACGTTTCTTGGCATCATCGCCCCAGCCAATCCCCAGACCGGTGTAATCCTGGCAGGTACGGGCCATATGATTCACCCACGGCCACATGACGGCTTCCTGGTCTGGCTTGCTCATGTTGCGCAGCTCGATAACCTTGCGGGTATAGAGCGTGTCGCCCAGCCGTTCCAGTATCCAGAGAACGGTCAAGTCCTTGGTGCGGCCAATATCGATGCCTGCATAAAGTTGGCGGCCATGACAATCTTCGGGAGAATTCAGCTCCCACTGCTCATGGGAAGTGTATTCGCTCTTGGCAATCAGGTCGTATTCCAGGAAGGCGGTTTCATCGTCTCCTGGGAGACACATATATTCCTGGAGAAACGACTCTTCATCGGCGCAGCCGTTCTTGATGAAGTCGAAATACTCGGCTTCATTCATCTCCTGCTGTTCAGCGTCTTCCGGAAGAGACTGCTGGAGCTTATAGAGGAAACCTTGCTCCAGGGCGGTTTGCAGGGTGATTTTATGGTGACTGATCCGCTTCGGGTTATGCTTTTCGAGGATCTCCCGGATTAGCAGATTAAAAAAGTTATTGCTGCCGCGGTGGGTGGAGATGACTTCCATACTGCCGCCCCAGGTGAGACCGGGATAAGCGATTGACCACATCATGCGGGGATCGTTCCCTAAGGCAAATTCGTCCAGGACACGGCCGCCACGC
This sequence comes from uncultured delta proteobacterium, assembly GCA_963787125.1. GTDB lineage: Bacteria > Desulfobacterota > Desulfuromonadia > Geobacterales > DSM-12255 > VEOV01. The sequence goes on along the minus strand of CAWBBV010000001.1, from coordinate 223,661 downwards.
TTGCCGGCCTGGGCGTCCGGATTGGAACTCATGGAGTAGATAGATTTGCCGGTGTCAAATGTGAGCACTTGCGCTGAGATCTTCTTTTTCGCGTCGAGAACAACTTCCCCCAGATCATGGGCCGCCAGATTGAATAGCTGTGCCCACATCTTGCAATCCAGAAGAAACAGTTTTGACTGGATCTCGTCACGGCTGGAAACCCACTGGTCCCACTTGGCCCCCTGCTTGGCAGTACGCTCTATGCAGGGATAGGCGGTTGACCAGGACAAGCCGATTTGCCGGGATTTCTCCATCAGCTTGAGGCGGCTTTTATCCTTGATCCACCGTTCCTGGTAGGGGAGAAACAGGCCGTCCGGGTTGGGCGGTAGCATTTTGGCTTTGACTATTCTCACTGCATCCTCAATACATCACGCCAGATGGTTTCAATGGTTTCCTCGGATACACCGGCTTTGCGAGCTGTTTCCGACGCTGTTTTAGCGGCTGCCTCCAGCGCCTGCTTGCGAGTCTCCGTTTCCCGCTTCATGTTATCAAAGGCCGATTTCTCCAGGCGCATACAGGTAAGCGCCAGCTCCTTGACCATTTTGATGGTTTCAGGAGCGTTCTCCGGATCCATGCCGCCGCGCTTGATCATCATGGCCAGCTCAAAACTCATAGTCCGGATAATCTCGATGGCCAGCAGTCCCACGTTGCCCTCGGGAGCCGCGCCGAGTTTGCCGACCCACATGTCCGCCACTTCCCGGCTCTGCCTCAGCTCTTCACCGACCTCATTCATTCTCACGGCATAGCGGTTAACGGCGCTTTTCGAGAGTCGCTCTTCATGGCCTTCGGCTTCAAGGAGGGCGTTAATCTTGGCGGTCACCTGCAGCTGGGTGCAGCGGGGATCCTGGAGCAGCTGCTGCAGCTGAGCCTTAATTTCCGGGGGGAGCAGATCGATGGTGGATGCTTGCGCCATGGTCAGCTCCTTTAGGCCCCGAGGGGTCTTGGTCCGGGGCGCTTGACGCCGGGGACGCTGGCAGTACCGGCGGCAACATCGGCGCCGCGCTCGGTGACGGTGGCAATAAAACAGCCGGCGACATCCTTGAGCGTTAAGAGCCCCTGCTCCGAGAGCCATGACAGTTCTGTCCGGACGCGATCGCGGCTGACCTGGTGGCCGAATTCAGCAAGGATACTGTGGAGGATACTTTCGTTATGGCTGTAACCAAGATCCTCAGCCAGCGCTTTGAGAATTACCAGGCGGATATCGGTCGTCATCAGCTCGGCGAATTTGCTGCTCATTACTTGCCTCCGTTGTTCAGCAGGAATTCATTCATCATTTCAGTGATGTGGGTTATGCCCGGCATCGCCCCGGCGATCTGGCGGATATCGGCTTTGAGGTCGGCAACCTGCGCCGAGACCTTGTTGACCTTTTCATGAAGTTTTTCGATATCAGCGTTCTTGGGGAGGTGTTTAAGATCGTTTTCAACGATGTTTAACAGCTCTTTATGCTGCTGGAGGCGATTGTTATGGCCGTCAATCCGCTCTTCTGTTTTTGAGTGGCTGCAACAGTTGGCAGGAACGTTTTCCAGCCGCTTCTCCATGCCGTCGATACGGCGATTCTGTTCTTCGATCTGCTCCTTGGCGGCTTTCTTGCGCATGGAGATGAGGCCACCGATGAGCATAAAGGTATTAAAGAGGCCGAGCATCAAGTTGAGGTAAAACTGGTATCTGGCGTAATCCACAAATCCCCCGTTATTTGCCATGCATAGATTCATACTCAGTCTGACAGACAATACATTTACAGCAGCCCGGCGCTGCCAGCTGCCGTGCTAAAGGGATATCCTCACCACAGATGCAGCACTCGCTGAGACTGCCGCGAACTGGGCTTGAGCGGCGCTGTCCCTGTAGCGCCATCTCCCGAAAGAGTTCATCCTGGCGCTGGGCGAGATCGATATCATCGGCCATTTATGGCCAGCCAATTGCCAGCAGTGTGGCAAAATCGGTTTCAGCGGCAAGTTTGTCCAGGAGTCGCTGCTGGGCGCCGAGGATCTGTCCGGACACGGCCTTGAAGAGGGCGGCGTTCTCAAGGATTTTACTGGCCATTAGATTAAGCGGGATGCCACGGCCTCCAGCCATGGCCCGGATCAAGGCACATTCGCACGCGGGGTTTGCCTGGTATTCTTTCGCTTCATCTTGCTGCTGCGCCCAACTCTCCCGTTCCTCGGCGCTGTAGGGATTGGCCAGAGCGTTCAGGCGTATCGATCCGCCGGAGCGTATTTCACGCTCCTTTGCCGTCCGGATCCCCGGACAGGCTTTGAAGAGATCGACACTTGTTGCAGTGCCGTTGGGATTTTCAAAAACGCGCTGACGGCGCAGTGGCTCAACGACAAAGGGGCTGTAATTGTCCGGGCGGCAGACCTCCCGGCCATAGGCTGCCGGGACCGTTGCCGTTTCAAAGTTCGGCCAGCTTTCCGGTCCGTAGGGGCCGTTGACGGTGGCGAACTCGGGAATCAGCGGGGCGGTGTAGATACTGTAACCGGCGTGGCACAGGTCACAGGTTGTCAGGACCAGCAGCAGTGGCAGCAACAGGTATTTTTTCATCAAACTCTCCAGGGCTCGTATTTGTGTGGGTGGCACTGAAAGCAGAGTGGGGTATTGCTGGCCAATGTTTCCCGTGCATAAGGGTTGCAGCGGGGGTCACCACTGGGATCATAAATCGGCGTGTAGCCGTTAGGACGGTGCTGCCTGACATATCCCACCCCGGAGGGGATGCAGGTTGAGGCTTTTGCCAGTGCGGCCCAGAGAACTATGGCGGCAATAATAATGGCCCAGCAGATCAGCCAGACATTAATAGCCATGTTATAGCGGCGGTCAAAGCGCTGATCAGCGTCAAGAGAATCGAAGGCGCCTTTCACCGGATCACCAGAGTGCCAGTAAATGAGCCATCGGCATTAAATTGTATAAGTGGTGTTCCTCCTGAGGTTTTAATCCCCCACTTTGCTGCGGTGGCGGCATCGGTTGGCCGGGCGTAATACCAGGTCTGACCGACGGCAAGATCGGCTCTATGGATATCTCCCCCCTTCGCCCGGATAGTACGAAAAGCGAAGCTGTCGACATCACCACTGCCCGCCTGGGTATTGAGCACATCGCCGGTAGTGGCGACGTTGATCTTGGTGTAAATCTGCTGTTTGGTGTCCGGAGAGCCCTGGGCACCGTCAGCTCCGATTTTCGTGGTTGGAATCGGCGCGGTGGCATTGCAGGTAATCCCGGAGTATGTCACGGCGACATCGACGCGGTCATCAGCCGAGACGGTGAAGGTACCGTTGACCGTCGGGGTGAAACTCAGGCTGCAGATGAGCCGGAGAGTAGCGACCCGGAGGCGGGGACACTCCAGCTGCAGGTCGGTGTTACAACCGTACCGTCGACACGCATTTCAACACCGAAAGCAACCATGGCCGGGGCGGGGTTGCTGCCGTTTTGTCATAGAGAATTGAGCGGATACCGCCGGTTATGGCGCAGCTGACGGTTTTGCCGTCAACACCGTTCGTGCCGTTGGTACCGTTGGTGCCGTTGGTGCCGTTGGTGCCATTAGTGCCGGCTGCTCCCGGCGCGCCAGTTGCGCCTGCTGCTCCAGCCGGGCCGGTTGGGCCAGTTAAACCATCATAACCGTCATAGCCTTTCTGGCCCTGGACACCTTGAATCCCCTGCGAACCTGTTGCGCCTGTCAAACCTGTCAAACCTGTCAAACCTGTCGAACCTGTCGGGCCGGTTGGTCCAGTCGGGCCTTGAACCCCTTGGGGGCCAGTGGGGCCTTGTGATCCTGGAGTAGTGGCGATACTATTCAGCGCTGCCTGCAGATCAGTCTGATCGCTAAGCGTACCGGTGATGCTCCCCCAAGTGCCACCGCCGCCGGTGCCGGTTGTTGTTGCGCCGGCAATGCCCTGGGGGCCGGGAATAACAACCTCAACCGTTTCAGTGCCGGTAACATTAACCACTGCGGTGACGGTGACGATTTCGGGAGTGATGGTTGTTGACTGGGTCTGAACGGTGATAGCTTGCGACGGGGCATCAACGATGATTGAGACGGTCTCGGCGAAGGCCTGCCGATACAGGCAGCCCAGCAGTATGGCGAAAAGGACAACGCAGATAAGCTGGCCCCAGAAGTATTTATCATAGCGCCGTTTCATCGGGTGACGGTCTCCAGAATACGGATTTTACCCTGCACCCGGTAGCTGACCTTACCGTCGGGGGCGGTCTGCATGAGATCGTAAATACCGGCGCTGTTGGCGTTGTTCCTGGTTGTGCCCTTAGTGAGCCAGTGACGGGTCTGGCCGGCAGCGGCGTTGACGACAGCTGTCGAGAACGTCAGAAAGACCGGCGAAGCGGCGGTTTTCTTCGCCTGCAGCTTGAAGCTGTAGCCGGTCAGATTGACCGGGACGTCGCTGGCCTTGTGGGTCAAGTTAAGGACATAATCTTCATTGGCATAGACGGTCAGATCGTAGGGGCCGGGGTCGAGGGCCGCCGCAGGCACAGCCAGCAGCGCCAGCGCCAGAAGTATCAGCAGGCAGGCGGTTTTCATGGCTTGACTGCTGCCTGTTTGGCGGTGATCTCTTCCAGCAGCGCGGAGCATTCGGCGATGGTGGCCAAGGTAGCCGCAGCTTCGCCCCCTTCCTGGCGGATGGCTTCGTAGTGCTCGGCAACGGTAGGGAGACGCGGGACGACTTCAGCCAGGATTGAAGTCAGGGTGACACCTTCAAGGAGCGGCGCGGCAACGGTATCGCTCCCCAGGGCATGTATACCGCTGGTTGCCATAGCTGAGGCAGCGCCCAGGGAGAGTTCATTGACCGGGACTTTGCCGGTGACCATGCCGTAGGCGGTTGCCCCGGCGGCGGCCAGAGAGACGATACCTTTGAGGGATGAAGCCGGATCCGCCTTGAAGTTGTGCCCGAAGTTCCTGAAAAAAGATGCAAAGCTCATGATTACCTCCGATTAGCCCCGGATACCGGCAACTGCTGCCGGCACCAGGTTTAGTTTATCGTTTTTACCTGCCCAGAAGGCCGGGCCACCGAAGATATGAACCGCCTCGTAATAGGTGCGGGCACGGGCACGGCGGAGTTTGCGCAGCAGCCAAACGGAGTCAACCGCCTCAATCAAGCGCAGCAGGTTATTCAAGAAGACCCGGTCGGCTTCGTCTTTGTCGGCCAGTGACCCGCCGACGGTATACATCCAGTCGTGGATGTTGCAGGCGGCAGTGACGTCCAGGCCGTAGATGCTGTCGGGGATGATGTCCAGCTTCCAGCCGCCGGGGCCGCAGCCGTTGACGGCGGCGGCGCGAACTTCCGGCGAGGCGGTAATATAGGTTTGCGGGCGTACAGGTTTGGGTTAAGCATTGCCGGCCTCCTTGAGAATACGGATAATGTTTTCATGGCGACGCACAACGTCGTCACGGCGCTTCAGCCCAGGGGAGCGTGAGAATAAACTGATAGATGTCATCAGCAGTGACCGGTCGCTGGAGGGTCTTGAGATAATTATGCATCTTGCCGCCACGGCTCATATAAAACTGGTTATGATAGTCGGCAAGGGCGATAACGCCGGAGGGATCGAGCTTGATGGCGGAGTTTTTACAGAGGTTGACCGGCACCTGGAGACATTCCCCCAGCTGCTGATCGTCGTAGCGGTCAACGGTGGTGCAGTTCGCCAGGAGTTTGATATTCATCGGCTTCATGTCCTGGAGCGTCTGGTGACGCAGCCGGTCGATTTCATCGACGGTAAAGCCGCAGTCGCGCAGGCAGAGAATGGCGGTGGGATTGTTGTTGATGTCGAACTGGCAGAGGCCGAACGACCAGCCGCTCTTGCCGGTCTGGATGCCATCCGGGTCGGAGAATTTGTAAATGTGGGCGGTGGAACCGTCCAGCTCGTTGGCTAAAATGACCTTGGTAAAGACTTCGATGATGTTCATGATTACTCCTGTTGTCCGGTGCAGCTGCACCGTACAACAGGAGCGGGGGAATGTTATCTTATGCGGGGTTAAGAGTTATGGCGGGGGCATAACTGCCGCTGCAGCAGACTCGCGCTGCTCGCAGCTGAGCTTTATGTTATCTCCTATCCGTGCATCCCCATGTGTGAAAAAACAAACTTGACATCTTCCTTGCGATTCTCAAACGCCCTTGCCAGATAGAACGGGTTGTCATTCGGTTTGGCAATCAAGGCCGTGCCGTTGAATTGGCATTCTGCACGGACACCCGTAACCGTAGCCAGCCGCGTCAATTCCATGCAAACCTTGTCCAGGTGTGAGCCAGGGTCAGCCGTGACCTTCATGGTCAAATTACTCATAATCACACTCCTTGCATGTTCCACTGCCACCGATTGTAATTCTATCCAGTGTGCATCCTTCTAAGCCTCGAAATTTGCACTTGAGATTCCAACAATCGACTACCTTGACCTCAAAGCCTTGCACTTCCATGTAATCCACCTCCGCAGATAACCAGTGCTCGGACGCCGCCCGATAAGGCACGGCGGGTCAAGCACATGGCCGTTATGCCGCAGCAAACAGCGGCAGTTGTTCCCAGCTTTTAGTGCGGAGAATTTCGTAGATATAGACTTGTGACAGGCCGGTTTCAAGGCAGAGGCGGCGGTGATTCGCGCCGGTGAAGTTGTCCCTGATGTAGCGAATCTTGGCGGGGAGAAAGACTACATCTGCGGCTTTCAAGTAAAAGGTTTCACTGGTTAGCGCCGCAGCCAGCTTGACACTATTATCCCAGCCGATAACGCCGCTGACGAGGCGGTAATCTTCGAGAGGTTGCCTGGGTCGATCTCTGCCGGCAGCCGTTTCAGATAGAGGTGCATCTTCTGGCAGCGCTCTGCCAAAAGAATCATGGCGGCCGGGCCGATGGCGTCGGCTATTGTCCGGTAGATTTCGGGCAACTCGGAAACATCGATATTATCGCGCCAACTCATAGCTGTAGCTCCTTATACAAGCGCCCACCCCTCTTTTTGTGCTTTTTTGGTCAGCGCGGTAATGATCCGGTACAGGTCGGCTGCTTTCACCCAGGCGATTTTATCGGCCAGGCGCATCTGCTTGGCGATGGCGTCGGCATAGCTCCAGGGGAGCTTGCCGATAGTGAGGAGCGCTTCGATCTTCTGCAGCTGCAGGCGCGGGATTCTCCCCCGGCCATATTCTGGGGCGGCTGCCAGGCTTTGGCCGGTTTTTTCTGTTTATTTTTCCAGACACCGGCGGCAATGGCCTTTTCTTCCAGATCTTTGAGGAGCAGGCCGGCCTTGGATAGGCTCAAGTCCTTGGAGGAGGCGACACCATACCCGGCGAGAATGGCCCGGTAGGTATCGTTATCAAGGCTTAAAGCGCCCTTTAAAGTGTGAATCAACTTGATTTGAATGGGGGTGGACATGGGTTAGTCCTTACCTGATGCGCTTTGAATGCCACCTGGATATTTATTGTCCAGATCCCGTTCGACCTTTTCGATAATACCCTGCATAGTACGACGCCTTTCCAGATCAGCAGCTCGATGCAGACGGCATAAACGCCTTTGATCTCTTTATCGCCCTGGGCCTCGATATCCTGAAGGGTTCGCTTCGAGGTCTTCATGGCGATGGCCAGCTCTGCCTGGCTATATTTAAGGCGCAGCTTTCGTGCTAGTTTAAATTCGTTACCAGTCATTTTGGTACACTCCCCGCGTCTTTTTTATAGCTTCCGCTCTTTCTTCCACTCAGCCAGCGCAGCCAGCCCGGCGGCCTCCGCCTCCGGAGAGCAGCTTGGTTGTACTTTCACCGTACCGGGAACAACGCCGGCAGCCTCCCGCCGGGGCATTTCAGCCAGCAGAGAGGCGACTTGCGGCCACTCTTTGAGGATGCGGTTGAGCTTGCGGATCCCCGTCTCGACTCTGAGACGGTCCAGCTCTTCCTCAATGTTCATATCGACCAGGACATCCACCCAGAGCTGGGCGGTCAGGGGGAGCATTTCCGCAGCCGGCTCGCCGTGAGCGCCATTATGACAAAGGTCTGGAAGGCGAAACCGATCAGCTTGCAGAGCCAGGCATGACTGTCATCTCGGTAATTCTTCCACTGGGCTAGGTGTTGGACACCGAGCACCCGGCGGGGGACGTAGCCGCCCTGCTGGAGCGCATAACCCTGGACTGAGCGGGACCCTCTCGGGTCTAAAGGAACGATCTGGTCATTGTTATCCATTGCAGCCTCCAAAAAGCGCCGGCTGCTCGCCTTCGATCAATTGGTACTGATAGACGCCCCGCTGGCCTTTGACTGCCGTGCAGTTGACCGTAAAGCCATTTTCCCGCAGTTCGGCGATGATGGAGTTGACGGCGCAGACATGGCAGCCGGTGGCAATCTCCATGGTGGTGCGGACGCCGTAATAGCGGAGGTAGTTGAGTACCTTTTTCAGGCGCGGGCTGTCGTCGAGATTAGCGGCGTGCATGGCCATGTCTTTTCCTTTGGCTGCTCATCAGATCCGAAGCGCCACCTCCGGATAACAGGCAAATTGACAAATTTGTCAATTTGCCTGTTTCGCAGTTAATTACGCCTCTTTAGCCGTCCACATGCTGTAGTGGGGCGCTTTCTTACTATCGCCCTGCTCGATACAGGTGACGCACGGTTCAGTGGTCATTTTGTGGGTTGCGTTGGCGCAGGTCGCGCAGGTTTTACTAGCCATTGGTAATCTCCTTTTTCAGCTCTTTAATGCGCCGATCGACTATCTTTGCCCGACTGGTAAGCGCCAGGTCGTGACAGCGGGTGAAGAGCCGGCGCAGCAGGCTCAGGTCTTTTTCGTAGGGCAGAGAGATGCGCAAGTCATCGACGCTGGTATTGATGTAGCCTTCGACGGTTTTGGCCATTACTGCACCTCCAGGACTTGCTCATCGTCGATGTTAAGATACGCAGGCAGAGCAGCTCGCCGACGGCATCAGTAACCTCCATATCGTCCGGCAGGCCGGCCAGAAATGTTTTCAGAGCCCCGACTGTCCGACTTCAATTTCACGCAGTAAAATTCCCATAGCGTCACCTCGCCAGATCGAGACTGATCTGCTGATACTCGCCTGACGCGTCCTTTTTATAGATCCGCAAATATTCCTTTGTCCCGGCCACCTGAAGGCTGTCGGAGATGGCTTTCATCGCCTCCTGCCACTCTTCGTCTTCGATATCGAGACGCCGCAGGCCGAGAATGCGTTTGATATTGACCTGGCCTTTTTTATCCACCTGGAAAGCATCCTGAACCAGAACACGAATGTGAGGGTTTGAGCCTTCGGACCAGCGGTGGATACACTGAACGATCAACTCTTCGGCCACCTGCCGCTGCTCGTTGAAGGTGTTGTATTCATCCATGGCGCGGATGATCATCAAGTTGCCGTCGACTCTGGTGAGGTTGATGTTGCCTTTCTTACCGCCCCAGTTAAGGCCGTGATCCTGGGCGGAGACAGAGACGAAGTCGGCTATATGGGTAAAGGCGGCGAGTTTGAAGGCGGTTATCCCGCAGCTATCATCAGGGCATCATGGACGAGATCTTTGACGAGTTCGTCGCGGAGTTTGTCAATCGGTTTAACAAGCTCGACGGGGACGAGGCGGCCATGGGCATCGGTCATATACTGGTCTGTGGTCATTACTTCTCTCCTTTAAGTGGTTTTGAACCCTCTTTAATGATCTGGTTAATCTGCGCCTGGTAATACTCAGCTTCGCTGAAATGCTTCTGGGCGGTGGAGACGAGGAATTTGTCGCGGCTGCTGACAACCCGGGTTGACCAGCCGCTGACGGCGCCAGCGCAAAGCAGATGAGGGCAAAAAGGGTGATAACGGCGACTTCTTCACGGGTGATGCGGCTTGTACCCTTAAGGGTGTTCATGGGTTAACCTCCTTTTTCCGGCAATTCAGGGTCTGTTTCCTGACCCTCTGGGGCCGAAGGCGCAGTGGACCGCCATTTGCTTTTACACGGGCGCGCAGCTCCCGGTCGTAGACCGCTGCGGGGGACATGGAGAGCTGCTTGCCGACGGGCGGGATGCCTTTCATGAGAACGGGCCGCTCACCCAGGATCAGGAAGCCGCACGAGAAGCAGTGCACGGCCGGGACGTCGTAGCTGTGATCAGGGAAGAGGCGACCGGTGGTACATTTTGGGCAGCGGTTGCTGAGCGGAGTCGAAGTATTCATGATTTACCTCCGTGCGGGCAGTTCCGGCAGGCGATGCGTTGGTCCATATAGCTGCCGGAGGGACAAGGTGAGAGGGGGAGAGCCTTTTCATGGCCGCACTCTTTGCGGGAGATAACGCCACGAGCCGGACATTCGACGGTTTCACTGCCGTAGCGCTCTACAATCAGCGGCCACCACTTCTTGTGCGGATTGGGGTAGATGTTGCTCAATAGCTGGCAGATCAGGCTGCTTTCACAGCCGAACTCAGTTGCCAGGGCGACTTGGCCGCCGCTGCCGTTGGCGCCGTTACGCGCGGCGATGGCGCGCTCCAGTATCGGTTTGATGTATTCAAAGGTGTAGGGAGGAGGGCTCATTTGCCACCCCGCTCGACTGCCAGCACCTTTAGATGGGTAATATCGCCGTTGTTCGGGTCGTAGATACAGCGCAGGCGCTGCACTTGTGGTGTTTTCGGCCCGGTCCATTTACGGATAGAGAGGTGGTAGCTGGCAGGCGTGACAGCGTTGCCGGCCATGCGGGTGACGATGCCGGCGTCAAAGAGATCCTGGAGATATTGCCGCGTTTCGGCTTCACTGGCTGAGGTGATGAGGGTGAGATCGCGCAGGGTGAAGCGTTGGCCGCGACCGGCATAAAGCCCCATGGCCTGCCAGAGCTGGTCGCGCTCGATGCCGTCCTTGAGTAGCTTGCCATGTTTGTTGACTTTGGGCGCTTCCAGGCCGCAGTCGATGCACAGCTCTACTGCCGGTTTTGGGCCCTTGGGCCCTAAAGGGCCTTTGTCCCCTTTGGGGAGGGCTTGCAGATACCCGGCGGCAATGAGGCCGCGGATATAGTCCCGGACGCTTGCGACATCAAGGTTAAGCTCGGCGCAGATGTCAGTGACATGGGCGATGTTATCGCGGCGGATGATCTTCCAGACGCCGGCGCGGATTTCGTCTATTTGGGTGGGGTTGACCAGTTTCATTTCAGGCTCCTCACTTTTGGCGGTGCGCCGGTGTTGAGCCCTCGTGCGCCCCACTCTGCCAGGCCTATTGAGGTGATGCCGAGGCTGTCGGCTTCGGTGGCAAAGGCCTCCAGGTTGGTGCAGATGCGGCGGGTGATGCCGTGGCAGTCACGCACGGTCTTGCCCAGCAGGTCGTCATGGATCTCAAGGCCGGGGTAGTAGTGGCGGGCCAGTATCTGGCAGTCGCCGATGTCGGCGGTGACGGCCTGTTTCCAGTCGAGGATGATGTTGTGGAATTTCTCGTATTTGGCCAGTTTCTGGGGGAGCCCTTCCTCGCCGATGAGCATGATAGAGCCTTTGGAGCGTTTGGCGATGTAGCGGATAATCTCCAGGTAATCGGCACTGTTGTCCCGGTCGGTCAGCTGGTCGAATTCATCGATAATGAGGGGGCGGTTACTGACACTGAGTTCGGCGGTGATCTCATCGATGCAGGCGGTGAGGTTTTTCAGCTCTTTGGTTTTGGAAATGCCCATGACGAACATGATCCGCTCTACCAGCTCCTGTTTGCGCCAGTGTTTGGCAAATTCGACATAGTAGCCGCGATAGGTGAGGGCGACGAAGTCGGCAGCGGTACTTTTGCCTAGACCCGAGTGGCCGCTGTAGCAGACGACGCCGGGCAGGCTGCGGTTGCGCCGGTTGATGGCGACCTCGGCCAGCTCTATGGCCAGGCTGACATTGAGCAGGTTGGCGGTTGCCGGGTTGAGGGTGACGTCCAGATTGACATGCTGCTGGTTTTGTGACATTGTTGATCCTCCTTTGGTAGTAATGGGCGTGAGCCCCAAAACCCTTCCGGTTGCACCCGGTGGGGTTTAATTTTGTGTGCCGGCAAATTTCAGAGGCTTGGCAAAGCTGACCCAGATGGGACTCCCCTTAAAACTGCTGTAAAACTTCATTTCCTCGTGATTTAACTCGTCCATTGCCACAATCCTGTTGTGCAGCTGCAGCCAAAGATTCCAGCGCTCGCGCCGCCCTTCCGGGACGATGAATTTCTCGGTGCCAGGCAGCTGCACTACTTTAGTGAGACGGGTTATGGTTTTGACCGGCTCTTGCTCTGCCTTTTGGGTGGCGGCAGTCAGGCGCTTTGCCTGAAGCTCGGGGGGGTGATTAATGACGGTGCGCCCTTCCATCGCCTGGTATGCCTGCCGTGCGGCAGTGAGGCCGGGCGAGCTGTACTCAATGCTCTTTTTGGGCAGGTAGACGACGTTCGCTTGGGCCGTAGCTGCCTGGGCTGCGATTTTCTCCCTGTGGTTCATGACTTTATCAACGATATCAATCCCCTTGATCTCCTTCTTAATTTCCCGATTAAGGCGCAGCATCTCTTTTTTATGGTCGTTGTGCAGGTGGCGGGTAACCGTGGCGACCTCGGCCATGGAGATGCCGGTTCTGGCCGGGTCTTCGGCGATACAGAGGAATTCCCAGATATTGTGACTGCTGTTCAGGATGTGGACGATGATCCGCCCCAAATCTGAGGGGTCCTGAAAGGCGCGGCACTTTTCGCCGACGCGGTCATGCAGCGCCGTATGGATATAGTTGCCGCCATTGACCTTGATCCCTTTTTTGCCGATGATCGGCAGTTTGCCCCCCGGCGGACGGCTTCGCAGAGGAGCACATCCAGGGCGCGTTCGTCGCTGATGTGGTAGAGCTGACCGTTCCACTGGGCAAGTGCCTGGTTGGGTGTTTTCTGCAGGCGCGAGTGGACGGTGTTGTGATAGGTGGCGATCCAGCGGTCTATCTGGGCCTGCAGCTGAGTGGAAGTTAAAGAGACTTCGATCTCTGCCCCTTTGGTCATGAGGCGCTGGGCAAAGGTTTTGCGGGCTTCGATCTCTTTTTTGTCGGCGACGTTGTGGCCGCAATAGCCGGGGGTCAGTTCGATCAGGTCGTGACTCCAGGTGCGGAAACTGCGCTCGATATGCGGCTTTTCATCACCGCTGAAGGGCTGGCAGATGTGCTGGTGGATATCCAGATCGGATAGGACGCGGCTGAAGTGCTCGCCGATGTAGGCGCTCCCCTGGTCGGTGGTGATGGTGCCGTTTTTGGGGACGCCCCAATCAAGCAGGCAGTTGCGGATGGCAAAGGCGTTGTCCCGCGCTTTTTCTGTTTTGGTGACGTAATATTTCAGACGGGCGACGCCCACATCGGTAACGCCGATGATCTTGTAGCGGCCATCAATCAGGAGCAGATCCGCCGGGGTGGCGTCGATTTCCCAGAGCTGGTTGGGGCCGTCGATCCCTTCAGAGCGGGAGCCAAAGGCGGGCTGCATCCGGTTCTTGTAATCATCGGGATTAACGGCAATAGCGTACTGCTGGGCATTATTCGCTATCCATTTGTCCAGGTAGCGCTTGACGGTTTTGCCGGAGATATAGGGGGCTCCGGGAAGGATGCCGCGCAGCGCTTCGTTGGCCTTTTTCTCGTTGATCTTGGGGTACTGAAGCAGGAGAGCTCTCAGGGTGTCGGCCATGGGGGCTTTTACCGTGCCGTTTGCCAGGGTGGTGGCGTTCCAGGTCTCAATGATCCCCTGGTCTTTGCGGTTGCCGTAGCAATCCACCAGACCGACTATCCCTAAAGAATCTTCAGTGGCGATCCAGTCGCGCAGGGTACTGGCGTGGAGGTGGCGGATATGGTCACGCACCCAGGCGGGGGCGTCGCTTCGCCCCAGGTTATATTCATGAACAAAGGCGTTCTGTCCGGCGGTGCGGTTTATCCGGCAACTGCGCAGATAGCGCTCGGCGGCGGCGATCAGTTCTATTTTTGCCTGGACTGGGCGCTGTTTTTCAAGGGGGAGACGGTTAAACAGTTCCATCCCCTGGGCACGGGCGTCGAGGCGTTGTTGTTCTTTTTCGGCCTGTTCGATTTCAGGGTGGAGTTTGATTATTTTGCCGGTTTTGCCGGTCAGCGCCTTGACAGTGGCAGCCGGGAGGGAGGCAAGGGCGTATTCCAGATATTTACTGTCTGTGCCGTTTTTCTTTTTAATTGGCTGGGAAGGATAATTACGTGCAATTACACCTTTAATGCTCTCAGGCATTCCCGGTAGTCCGGCCAGTTCCTTGGCGGTATAGTGGGTTTTGACGCTCATGACTTCGCCTTGTGATCAAACATTTTTCGGCAGTTTTTACAGGTCACTTCCAGCCGTTTAGTTGATGACTTGGCCTCAATATTGGGTCTACAGAGCGGAATACTGAATTTTTGCGGATTCAGTGCGTTATTGTAATGAATCACTTTCATCGCTCGCCCTCCATTTCCTTGAGGAATAACAGCCGCTTCTGCCGCTCTTTCTGCAATACCTTTGTCTCTTCATCCAGCTTCTGAATCTCGGCGCGCAGCGCGTCGGCGCCGGGGAGGGTGAAGATGCCGACAGCGTCGATCTGCACCTGGAGCGGGCCGTTGTAGCCACTGGCCAGGCAGAGGGTGGGAATCAGTTCTGCCGGGAAATGATGGGGGTGGCTGTCGGCGCAATAGTTATTGATCATGCTGACGGTGACGTCTCTGCCGGAGAGGCTGGTCATGGTGTCGGCCAGGGTTTCCCGGCTCATGGGGGCGTGCTTGACTGCTTTTTTTATTTCGCTGAGCAACTTGGCCGAGATGCAGAGTCTGCCGGGGGCAGATTCCTGCCGCTCGGCTTGCTCTTGCTTCAATAGGTCGAACAGGTTCAGTTGACCGGAATCTGTGACTGATTTTTTTAAGGTTTTAGTCATTGCAGCACCCTTGGTAATGGTTTATATTTCCCTTACCTGCGGAAGGTTAGGCGGCTTTACCCCAGAGTTTCTCGAAGTCGCGGTTTAGTCGTCTGGCGATATGTTCCATGACGCGGCGGCTTTTGAAGCTGCCACAAAGAACACCGCTGACGTTTTCACGCTTGCACACCAGCTCTTTGGCGAGCTGGGTATGGGTGATCCCCTGGCGGACCAGCAATGATTTGATGTAGCGTAGGCGGTTCATAAAAACTCCTGGAGGTGGTTATGAGTATAAAAACAGCTAAATATGTTCTGGAAATCTATGAGCCCGGCAGCATCTACAATCCATGGATTGCGTATGAATCAGCGTCTCCATTTATGGCTTTAAGCAAAGGCGATCTTGTTAATCCAGGCCCCTGGACCGACACCATGCACCCCAAGGATGTTGCTAGAATCACTGGCCTGGAACATATTGTTCTGGATTCCGGGGAGAAGATCATTCACAAGATCCTGGTATTCACTGAACTTGTGCCGAACACCCTCGAGGGTAAACTCGAATAACTGTAAACCCAGCATCTTCAAGCTTGCTGGCGACCACTTCCCCCACCCCCCGGCTATCCACGTAAATCATGCCGGGAGTGGAACTGTTGTCGGGTATCTGGCGAAGTAATACAGGCATAACAGCCTCCTTTTTTTGTCGTTTATCCTTACTCGTGTAAGGATGATAAAACGAGATATACTTACTATTTTAGTAAGTGTCAATTTATAATTTTAGGTAAAAGTTGTTTTATAAAAATAATACACTTGTTGAAGTATAAAATAATAGCAATATCAAGCTGTTATTAAACTTTTACCTAGGTAAAAGTTTTTTCAAGTTGGAGGTAAAAGTTTAAGTAATAGAACTTTTACCTCAGGAACCTATACATGAGCGTTGCCGATAACTTTAAAATTATAAGAGAGAGCCTTGGTTTAAGCCAAAAAGATATGGCGAAGGCTATTAATGTAAGTTTAGCATCGCTCCAGGTTTATGAGGCAGGAAGAAGTATGCCTGGCGGGAATGTTATCGAATCACTTGTAAAGATGGGTTTTAACGCGAACTGGCTACTGACGGGTGAAGGGGAGATGCAGCAGAATGAGGTGGGTGAGCGGCCTACTGTAGAGTTAAGCCCAGTGCTAGATCTGGCATTGATGGAGCATATTATTAACGAGGTGATCAAGCATCAGCGTATAACCGGCGACAAAACTAATGATCTATTTATTGAGGCACTGTCACGAACGACCGCTACAACTATAATAAATACATACAAAGCATGTATGGATATGCCAACGGCCTCAAGAGATGAGATTATTTATAACTACAACAGGATGTTTGCCTCTATGGCTGGGGTTTTGAGTACTCTCCATGAACACAATATTAGAACAGGAGACCTTTGTGTGTTGGAGAAAGGTGTGATTGTTGACAAGAAGGGACCAGCATAGGGAGGTGAATGTAATGAAAATTATTATTTTACTATCGATCTTTGTTTTTTGCGTTTCTGCTTATGCTGCGGAAGTCAGTAAAATCAGCGTTAAAGGGAATACTATTAAAGTCGGTCAAACGTCTGATGAAGCTCGTTTTACAATATCTAAATGGTATAAATATCAGACAAAATACGAATTAACTCATAGTGATCCGAGTAACCCCGGCCCTGGCAACCTTACGTCCTCTAAAGTGTATTACAAGATAGGTGATAAGAAGTTTTATATGATTATCTCCAGGACTAAAGATCCAGGTCCTTTCAGAATTACTAAGATTGTTGTTCAGTGACGGAGGTATGAAAATGAGTAGAATGATAATAATGATGTTAGCGATGCTGATGTTAATTGCTGGGTGCGGAAGTGGAGATCCATCATCGCATACCGCTAAATGTGTTGATGGATCTTATAGTGATTCTCAGACATGCTCTGGAACATGCTCTGGGCATGGAGGAGTTTCTCAATGGATGGGAGCGTTATCAGGATGCGGTAAGTAGGTTATTTCTTAAACCATCTGTCTAAATGTGGTGTTAATTGAATTTCTCATCTGTCCGCAATAGTTTTTATTCTGTTAAGACGATCTCCTTTAAACTCCCTTTAAATAAGGCTTCCCACGATTATTCACCATATCCCACTTTATCCCGGTAATTCTGGTAGCATCTGTCTCTTCACAGATTGTGAAGGAGGAAAGAGCCATGTTAGTCACTATCGAAAAAAAATCGCTGCTGAAAGTTCTTGCTGAAAGTTCCTGCGGCGCAATCATAATGCTGGCCACTTTGACTGCCAATGTCAGCGCAGAAACCATAACCATCACTTTCCAGGCTTCTACCGGCACGCCGGTCACAACCAGCGATACCATTGCAAGTCATGGTTCATCCACATCGACAACCACTGTAGCGCCTCTTCCCGCCGGAAATTGCCTTTACTCGAAACAGCTTGCCGCCGATTCAGCCCTCAAAGCAGCCTTTACCACAAGAATCAGCGCCATCAGAGGCGGAGCTGTCGAAGAAAATGACGAGTTGATCTACTCAACTGACATCGCCGCCGGCGGAGCTTCAGCAAGAAGCTTCACCGAGCCGGCCAAAGCGGTAGACAGCCTTTCCAACGACTGTCTTTCCTGCCATGACGGCGTCATGGCCCAGGGCTTCAATGTCAGAATCAAAAACAGTCCTGGCGGCAGAGTAATGAGCCTGGAAGACATCATCGGCGGACACCCGGTAGGGATGGAGTACGACAGATACGTTGCCGTAGACACAAAAGGATACAGAAGCGACGTTAAATTCTCCCGCGAGATGGTCTTTGCCGAGGGCAAAGTCGGCTGTCTCACCTGCCACAATCCACTGAACAGGGATCAAGGCCATCTGGTTATGAATAACAGCAGAAGCGAACTCTGCTTCGCCTGCCATAACAAGTAACAGCGCAGTCAAGCGGCTATGGATAATAAAATACCGGATAATTCCGGAAAGGAAGGTGGGACATGGGATGCAGATATCAGAAGCCAACAGATAAAGAGAGTGAGGTCAGTTTCAGAGTGGTTGAAATCTTTGTAGTCAACAAAAACCAGGATCGGGTCGGCAAAAGTAGCAGGTTTCTGCTGGTAGACAACGGCTATGAAACCCTGGAAATGGTTCAGAAAGAGATGCAGAATTTTGTAAAAAACGCCATTTTGGCAAACAGTCTTGGCAAGCGGGAGATCAACAAGGTGAGTATGAATAACAAGCAGGGCTGAATGTATGCGCCGCTAAAAAGGTTTCCTGAAAACTGCATATCCCATCATCCCGGGGGGGGGGGCGGTTGTGACCAACGCCGCCCCTTTTTTCCAGATTACTCTCAAAAACTTACGAAATAATCCATATCATCGCTGTCAAGTGCGTCGTAAAGTCCCTCTACTTTTGGAATGACGATCTTTAGCGTTAACCCTTCCCGGGTCAGATTTGCCGGGACTGCCCGTCGCATCGCGTGACCAACTCCCGCAATAATCACCATTTGACGGTCCGGATTCTGCTGCAGATAGCTACTGGTAAGCTTTGCCATGGTGCTATTGCGCAGACCCTGGGCAGCACAGAAGTTGTCAAACATTGAGTCCGGAATCTGGTGTGTGCGAAACGCCATGGACATGAATTTCTTGTATGATGGGAGCATGACGGTGGTAGCTCCATCGGGGAGGCGGAGCATGGCATCATAGCCAAGGGCTCCCGAACCGCCGTGAGTAACCAGCCTGACTATCTCCGGCGGTGCATCAAGGGCCACCAAAGGGATCTTGTTATTTCTGGCAAAGAGCATGATTGTGTCATATTCAGCCCAGTTGATGCTCCACCCTTGCTGGTATCGGGCGACAAACTCCTGGAGTGGTACGTTACCCTTGATCCACTCATCCAGACCTGGCTGGTTCTCCAGGTCGAACATTTCCAGGCCAATGGCCAGCTTGACCCCCTGCCGATGGAGCGCCTTTATCACGTTCAGCTGAAGCTGATGGTGATCGCGTTGATCGTGGAACTCACCAACGAATACGACCTTTGCCTTGCCCAGATCAGTCATCATTAGGGCGACCGCAGCATTATCCGCAATATTCAGGCGCTGGGAAGCGCCACTACAGGCAGACAGCAGCAGGAGCAGGAGTAGGAGCAGGAGCAGGAGCAGGAGCAGGAGCAGGAGCAGGAGCAGGAGCAGGAGCAGGAGCAGGAGCAGGAGCAGGAGCAGGATAATCGGTAAAAATCCTTTTGTGAAAAAGGGCAACTCCCGCATGACTAATGCCTCCAGCGCCACCAGCTTTACTCGATAAACCGTTACAAGGTAAGGTCGCAATGCCCTTGACAGAGCTGATCCCGCTCCAGCGCGACGTCAGCGTTTTCCAGATATTCCTCAAAGCCCATGACCCGGTCAATGGCGCCGCCGGGAGTGAGCTCAACGATCCGGTTTGCCACTGTGGCGACAAACTCATGATCATGGGAAGCGAAGAGAATCACTTCAGTGAAGGCTATCAGGCCGTTGTTCAGGGCGGTGATGGATTCAAGGTCGAGGTGATTGGTCGGTTCGTCAAGAATCAAGGCATTGGCGCCGGCCAGCATCATTTTTGAGAGCATGCAACGCACCCGCTCGCCACCGGAGAGAACGGAGGTTTTTTTGGTGGCTTCGTCGCCGGAAAAGAGCATGCGGCCGAGAAAACCACGGGCGAATGACTCGCCTTCAGTGGGAGGCGAGTATTGACCGAGCCATTCAATCAGATTCAGGTCTTTAGCGAAATAGGAGTTGTTCTCTTTGGGGAAATAGGCGCTGGTGATAGTTACACCCCAACGGAAACTACCACTGTCAGGCTCAAGCTCTCCGGCCAGGATTTGAAAAAGGGTCGACTTAGCCAGGCTGTTACTGCCGACAAAAGCGATTTTATCCCCTTTGCGTACCGTCAGGTTGAGGTTTTTTAGCAACGTTATGCCGTCAACTGTTTTTGTCAGATCAGTGATTTCGAGGATGATGTCGCCGCAGGCCCGCTCCGGCTTAAATACCACATACGGGTATTTGCGTGACGACACCGGCATCTCTTCGATGGTCAGCTTTTCCAGGAGCCGCTTGCGGGAAGTGGCCTGCCTGGCCTTGGACGCATTAGAGCTGAAACGCTGGATAAATTCCTTCAGTTCGTTGGCCCGGTCGGTGACTTTACGATTGTCGTCCTGTTTCTGTTTCAGGGTCAACTGGCTCGCCTGATACCAGAAGTCATAGTTGCCGACATAAACCATGATCCGGCCAAAGTCGATATCGGCCACATGGGTGCAGACCTGATTGAGAAAGTGACGGTCATGGGAAACAACGATAACGGTATTGGTAAAGCGGAAGAGAAAATCCTCAAGCCAGGCAATGGTTTTCAGATCCAGGTGGTTGGTAGGTTCGTCCAACAGCAGTACATCCGGATTGCCAAAGAGCGCCTGAGCCAGTAGCACCCGCACCTTGTCACCACCTTCCAGTTCCTTCATCAGCTTGGAGCGAAGCTCTTCGGGAATGCCGAGACCGCTCAGCAGTACCGCTGCTTCCGACTCGACTTCGTAGCCGTTCATTTCGGCAAATTCAGCCTCCAGTTCAGCCGAGCGGATGCCGTCCTCTTCGGAAAAATCGGCTTTGGCATAGATCGCCTCACGGGCGGTCATTACTTCGTACAGCCTGGCGTGTCCCATGATAACCGTGTTGAAGACCGTATGTTCGTCGAAGGCGTAATGGTCCTGTTTCAGGACTGCAATCCGCTCCCGCGGTCCAACGGAGACAGTTCCCGAATCAGATTCCACCTCGCCGGAGAGAATTTTTAAAAAAGTGGATTTGCCGGCGCCGTTGGCACCGATGAGGCCGTAGCAGTTACCCGGCACGAATTTAATGTTGACGTCCTTGAAAATTACCCGTTTGCCATAGGCCAGACTTACGTTGTTAGCACTGATCATTTTTATAGTCCTTTTTTGCGCCCACAAAAAAACCACAGGGAATGTTCCTGTGGTTAAGGCGTTGTTTAATATAGCATGTTATGTTTGTCGAAGCAATTGATTAACCAGACTGTCTTAAAGGTTGATTTTTTTCTTGACACCCATTTACCCGTTCTGCCATAAGAATGTTCCATGACGACTCAATATTTTTCATACAGTGCAAATTGTTACTTTTGGTGCGGCTTTTATTTTAGAGACTCCGCTCCGCAGCTTCATTTGCACTGAGAGAAATATTGATCAGAAAAAAATTGAAAGCCGGGGGTGGAGAGGAATTCGCCCCCGGCTTTTTTGTATCTTTTTAAAGGCCGGGGATTTATTCCTTTCGGCCTTTTTGTTTTCCAAAGGAGAAAATGGATGATTATCGTAATGAAGGCCGGTGCTGAAAAAAAGGAGAAGGATGAAGTTCTCACGCGGATTCGCGAACTTGGCTACACTCCCCATGTAATTCATGGCACTACCCGTGATGTAATCGGTGCCATCGGCGACGAACGGGGCAAGCTGATTTTGCAGTCAATCGAGTCGATGCACGGAGTAGAGAGCGTCGTACCGATTCTTCAGCCCTACAAACTAGCCTCAAAAGAGGTCATGAAGGATGCGAGCATTATCAGGATCAGTGACAACGTCAGCATTGGCGGGCCAAAGATTATTGTTATGGCCGGGCCGTGCTCGGTTGAGAGCGAGAAGCAGATCATTGACTCTGCCGAAGCTGTTAAGATGGCGGGCGGTGATATTCTCCGCGGCGGCGCTTTTAAACCGCGAACATCGCCTTACTCTTTTCAAGGGCTTGAAGAGGAGGGGCTGAAACTCCTTGCCAAGGCCCGGCAAATAACGGGATTGCCGTTTGTGACCGAAGTCATTAACCCCGAGACCGCAGATCTGGTTGCAGAGTATGCGGATATTCTCCAGATCGGCGCCCGCAACTCCCAGAATTTTGCGCTGCTGAAAAAAGTCGGCCAACTGAAAAAGCCGGTACTGCTCAAAAGAGGGATGGCCATGACCATTCAGGAGCTATTGATGAGTGCCGAGTACATTCTTGCGGAAGGGAACCAGTCGGTTATCCTTTGCGAGCGGGGCATCCGGACTTTTGAAACAGCAACCCGAAACACGCTCGATTTGTCCGCTATCCCGGCACTCAGGAGCAAGACCCATCTGCCGATCGTGATTGATCCCTCCCACGGAACAGGGCATCATCAATATGTTGCTCCCATGTCGCTGGCGGCAATCGCTGCCGGAGCTGATGGACTGATAATAGAGGTTCACCCCGACCCGGAACATGCATCAAGTGACGGTCCCCAGTCTCTCAAGCCGGAGAAATTCGCAATTTTGATGGAGAAGATGAGAAAAGTTGCCGAAGCTGTCGAGCGGAGTATATAGTATCGCCCTGTTTCTAATTGCATCTATCTGAATTCATGGAGGGTATTATGAAACGTCTTGTCCTGCTATCGGTTGCATTTATGTCACTGCTCTTTGTCATGCCTGCTGCTGCTAAACGTGAAATTGCCGATTCTGAAGCATTGAAAGCCGGAGCTGTCAAAGGTTTTGAGCAGATTCTTGACCTGTGGCGCGCCGGTAATTACGGGGAGTTGTACAACCGTACTCTTGCCAACGGTAAAGAGACCAGGGAGACTTTCAGCAAGAGGATGGCAACGGCTCAGCTCAAGCCTTCCTGCTGTTGGGAGAAGATGCAGGATGTCGTTGCGAACGTCAAGTCGCCCACAGCTGTTGTTATCAGAGCTAAAATAGGATTGGATGCGCCGGGGGAGATGGAGTACAAGACAAAATCATTCAAGCTAGTCAATGAATTTGGTGAGTGGCGAATAGCAAGAACAGAGCTGCTTTCTCTCGCTGAGGTGAAAAAATCTAAAAAATCAGGGAAGCATCGAGTTAAAACTGTCAATTAGTAGTCGTGCCGGCAATACTGTTTATGCTGCGGGAAGAGAGAAGAGGACACGGCTACCGGAGGGGTAATTCGGTTCTATCCAGACCCGCCCTCCGTGTGCTGTGACAATATCCTTTACCAGGGCAAGTCCAAGACCGGTTCCGCCGACCATCCTGCGGTCAGAGTTGTCAACTCTGTAAAACCGTTCAAATACTTTTTGGCGCATCTCCTGAGGAATTCCGATCCCCTGATCCTGAACCGATACAATTACTTCTCCAGCCGAAGCTACTGCTCCAAGTGTAATCTGAGAGCCAGGCGGGGAGTATTTGCAGGCGTTTGAAAGCAGGTTTATCATGACCTGGTGGAGTTTTTCACTGTCCCCCTTTACCATAAGTCCTTCCGGACAGTTAGTGACAATCCGGTGATTCTCCTTGTTGATGGCAAAGAGCCGTGCCCCCTCATTCAGAATAACTTCAACAGAAAGCGCATCTTGTGCAAAACCGGCATTGTCATCTTTAAGCCTTTGCATATCCAGAAAACTGCCGATCAGGTCGTTCAAACGCTCAGTCTCTTTATGGATTGTTTCCAGTATCTCTCGCCTGCTATCCCTCTCGACCTCATTGTCGAGCAGAAACTCGGTGAAACCGAGCATGGCCGTAAGAGGAGTTCTCATCTCATGACTAACGGCCGAGATCATTTCGTCTTTTATTCGCTCCATTTCCTTTATTTCGGTGATGTCTACAGCTATCTGGAGTCTTACCAGTCTGCCGTCGGTCCATTCAATTGCCCGATCGGTCCACTGATACCATCTGCCATTACGGGTATTAAGCTGCTCAGTGGTTAGTGACGGTTGGGGTACGCCGTTCTTGACAAGCAGATGATTTGTACAAAATTCGCATGCTTTGCTCTGTTCGCTCTGGAATATCTGGAAACAGACCTTCCCCTCCCAGTCACTCCCGAAAACATCAGCCGCATAGCGATTCATATAAAGCAGCTCGTAGGTATCCATGTCCGCAACATAAACAATAGCCGTCATTGCGTCGAATATTGTTCTGAACTGGGCGAACTGCCTATTCAGAGCCACTTCCGCTTCCCGCCGCATCCTTCTTTCCCCGGACTCACGGATCTCTCGCGTTATTGCCGGTACAAGTCTGGAAAGATTCTGCTTCATAACGTAATCGTGCGCTCCCGCCTTCATAGCGGCAACGGCCTGGTCTTCACCAATTTTACCGGAGACGACGATGAAGGGGAGGTCGAGCCCGCTTTGTTTCAGCAGCTCAAGTGCCGACAGCGCATTGAATCCGGGCATATTGTAATCTGAGGTCACAATTTCCCATTCACGCTCGGCCAGCGCCCGCTTCATACCTTCCGGGGTGCAAACAGAGAGGTACTCCGGAGAGTAGCCCCCTTTTCGCAGCTCATGGAGAAGGAGAAAGAGATCGTCTTCTGAGTCCTCGACGATCAGAATTTTCAACGGATTTTCCATAATCAGCAACCTTTCCGGATAGATGTCAAGAGAGTCTAACAGTAAAGCCGCAGTTCAACAAGTGTGAGTTTGTAAAAAGGTTCAAGCCGCTTGACGCAGCGGATGACTTTCCGTTACCCTGTTAGACATGAAAAATCAAATCAAAGCACCAGCCAGACCGGAACTGCTTGCGCCTGCCGGTTCACTTGAAGCGTTCTTTGCTGCCATGGAAAAGGGTGCAGACGCAGTTTATGCAGGGCTGAAAGAGTTTTCCGCCAGAGCAAAAGCCAAAAACTTTACTCTGTATCAGATGGAGAAGATGACCGGCTATGCCCACTCTCTCCAGAAAAAACTCTATGTAACCCTTAACACGATCATAAAGGAACCGGAACTCCCGCTGCTCGTCGATACTCTCTGCTCGCTCGAAGCTATTGGCGTAGACGCGGTCATTATTCAGGATATGGCAGTCGCCAGGCTGGTGCGAGAATTCTTCCCCTCAATTCCGCTCCATGCATCCACGCAGATGACGGTGCACAATACCGCCGGGGTACTTCAGCTGGCGGAACTCGGTTTTGAGCGGGTGGTTCTGGCCAGAGAACTGCATCTTGACGAGATCAGCCGGATTGTTGCAGGTAGCCCGGTCGGCATTGAATGCTTTGTCCATGGAGCGCTCTGTTTCTCTGTTTCCGGCCAGTGCTACTTTTCCTCTTTTCTGGGTGGACACAGTGGCAATCGGGGACGTTGCGCCCAGCCCTGCCGGCGACAGTACAAATATAAAGGGAAAGAGGGGTATTATTTCTCCACCAACGATTTTTCCAGCATTGACATGATCCCGCAGCTGGTAGCTGCGGGCGTTGAATCCTTGAAAATTGAAGGGAGAATGAAGTCGGCGGAATATGTTGCTTCTATTGTCGGCGCTTACCGTAAGGTGATTGATGCCGTTCCGGCAACGCTGCCGGCGGCACTGGTCGAAGCACGGGAGTTGATCAAGACCTCCTACGGCCGGGTGCCGACAAAAGGGTTTCTTGCCTCCCATGCACCGAGTGATATTGCTACACCTTCTTTAAGGGGCGCCACCGGAAGGTTCCTTGGGGAAATAAAATCACTTCGCGCCGGCAGGATAAATTTTGAGAGCCGGGATCGGCTCCATATCGGTGACCGGATAAGGATTCAGCCAAAAAGTGACATGGCCGGTAAAGCTTTCACCGTCAGGGAGATATTTATCGATAACCGCCCGGTCAAGGCTGCCCCGGAAAAATCGAGAATCTCCGTAACCTCCCCGTTTGAGGCGACTGTCGGCGATGCCATCTTCAAGGTGTCTTCGGAAACCGCCTTCACTTTGAGCGAAAATGCCTGCAGCAAGCGACTTGAAGCCGTCAAAGGGAGAAAGCTTGCCTGCGACCTGGAGTTCTCCCTTAAAGATGACCTGCTGGTCATCGCTGCCAGAGTCGGCAGGCTGGAAGAGGTGGTATCCTTTCCGCTTGCCGGACTGGAACTTTCCCGAACCGGAGATATGGAAGAGGTGCTGCGAAGCCAGTTTGCCAAGTCCGGAGATACCCGCTTTTCCCTCGGGGAATTGTCAGCGCCGGAGTTTCCTGCAGTTATGATTCCGCCGGCAACCTTGAAAGAGATCAAGCGGGATTTTTATGATCAGCTGGCGACCCGGATAGTGCCAAAACTCGAAAAAGAGCGGCTGGAGCGCAAAAGGAAAGCCCTCCAGTCGCTGCCGGGGAAAAGGCAGCCGGTTGTCTCCAGGCGGCCGGAGCTGATTGTACGGCTGGAAAAAGGTGCCGATCTTCATCTGCTCCACCGCGAAGGGGTGGACGCCGTGTCGCTGCCACTTTCACGGGCGAATCTCCATCAATTGCAGCAGATAAGCAGGCGCCTGCGGGGAAAAGAAGAGAAGATTCTCTGGCTCCTCCCCTTTATGATTTTTGACCAGGATATCCCTTGGTACAGCGACGCCGTCAGGTGGCTTATCGAGTCGGGCTTCAATCGTTTCGAGGCGGCAAATATCTCCCATTTCAGAATTATCCGCGAACATCTGCACCTTGCCGCCAAGCCGGTTGAGATTTCTACCGATTATCGTCTGTTTTCTCTGAACAGCCTGGCTCTGCTGGAGTGGAGCGCTTTGGGCGCTGTTGCTTCGACTCTCTATATCGAGGATGATGCTGAAAATCTCTCCAGACTGCTGGCTGCTGACCTGCCGATGCTGCGCAGAGTGATTCTGCATTGTGAAATCCCGGCAATAACTTCGAAAATCGCCATAAAAAGTGTGAAAAACGATGCGCCGGTGCTCTCTGACAGGGGGGATGGTTATCGGGTGACTGTGCGTGACGGACTGACCCAGATTACCCCGACAAAAAGATTCTCCATTATCCAGTTTCGGGAAAAACTGCAGGCCATGGGGTGCAGTTCTTTCATTGTTGACCTCTCCGGACTCGATAAGAATGAACAGGAGAGAGCTCTTGCCGCCTATTCCGGGGGGAGAGAGCTTCCGGAAACCTCGCCGTTTAACTTTTTACAAGGGCTCGTATAATTTTTTTCCAGACGCCCCTTGATTTTTCCGGTCAGGCTGTTTATATTGCATACCAGTTAGCACTCAGAAGCCTTGAGTGCTAATTTTCATTGGTAACCAGCTTATTTCACACAAAGAAAGGAGAAAGAAAAGCATGAATCTCAGACCATTGCAGGATCGTATTATCGTTAAGAGGCTCGAAGAAGAGACAATGACTGCAGGCGGAATCTTCATTCCGGAAACAGCAAAAGAAAAGCCGATGAAGGGCGAAGTAGTTGCTGTTGGCAACGGCAAGAAAACCGAAGATGGCAAAATCATCCCAGTTGACGTCAAGAAGGGTGACAAGGTTCTTTTCGGCAAATATGCCGGCACCGAGATCAAAGTTGATGGTCAGGAATATCTCATTATGAGAGAAGATGACATCCTCGGCATCATGGAATAAGTTTAGCTTCGGCTTAAAAGCATATTTTACCAATTTCAAGGAGGAATTAACATGGCAGCAAAGCTTATCAAATTTGATCAGGAAGGGCGCAACGCCATCCTGAAAGGTGTAAATACCCTTGCAGATACAGTCAAGGTAACTCTCGGGCCTAAGGGTCGTAACGTCATTATTGACAAATCTTTCGGTTCGCCGCTCATCACCAAGGACGGCGTTACCGTTGCCAAAGAGATCGAACTTGACGACAAGTTCGAGAACATGGGCGCCCAGCTCGTCAAGGAAGTTGCTTCCAAGACTTCCGACGTTGCCGGTGATGGCACCACAACCGCAACAGTTCTTGCTCAGGCTATTTACCGTCAAGGCTCCAAACTGGTTGCTGCCGGTCACAATCCGATGGAAATCAAGCGCGGCATCGACAAAGCTGTCGAGTGTCTTGTTGCAGAGTTGAAAGCTATCTCCAAGCCGATCAAGGATCACAAAGAGATTGCCCAGGTCGGCACAATTTCAGCAAACAACGACAGCACCATTGGCGACATCATTGCCCAGGCTATGGAAAAAGTCGGCAAAGAGGGCGTTATTACTGTTGAAGAGGCAAAAGCGATGGAAACTACTCTCGACACTGTCGAGGGTATGCAGTTCGACCGCGGTTACCTTTCTCCTTATTTTGTCACCGATCCTGAGCGGATGGAGTGTACTCTCGAAAACGCCAACATTCTCATCCACGACAAAAAAATCTCCAACATGAAAGACCTCCTGCCGGTGCTTGAGCAGACTGCAAAATCCGGTCGTCCGCTGCTCATCATTGCAGAAGACATCGAAGGCGAGGCGCTGGCAACTCTTGTTGTGAATAAACTCCGTGGCGTTCTCAACATCTGCGCAGTCAAGGCTCCAGGCTTCGGCGACCGCCGCAAGGCAATGCTTGAAGACATCGCTGTTCTCACCGGCGGCACCGTTATCTCCGAGGAAACCGGCTTCAAACTTGAGAACACTACTTTTGAAATGCTCGGCCAGGCCAAGCGGGTCACTGTTGATAAAGATAACACGACCCTCATCGACGGCTCAGGTAAAGAAGCTGAAATCTCCGGTCGCGTCAAGATGATCCGTGCCCAGATCGAAGAGACTTCCAGTGACTACGACCGCGAAAAACTTCAGGAGCGCCTTGCCAAGCTTGTCGGCGGTGTTGCTGTTATCAAGGTCGGTGCAGCTACCGAAACAGAAATGAAAGAAAAGAAAGCCCGCGTTGAAGATGCACTTCACGCGACCCGTGCTGCAGTTGACGAAGGGGTTGTCCCTGGCGGCGGCGTGGCTTATATCCGTGCACTCAAGGCACTTGACAAGCTGAAACTGATTGCAGAGCAGCAGTTCGGCGTGAACGTCATAAAAGCTGCTATTGAGTCTCCAATCCGTCAGATTGCTGAAAATGCCGGTATCGACGCCTCCATCGTTGTTGACAAGGTAAAACGCGGCAAGGACGCATTTGGTTACAATGCTGCTGACGATACTTATGTTGACATGATTGCCGCAGGCATCATCGATCCGACCAAAGTAACCCGTTGCGCACTGCAGAATGCAGCTTCAGTTGCCGGCCTTATGCTGACAACCGAAGCACTCATCGCTGAGAAGCCAAAAGACGATGGCGGCGGCATGGGTGGCGGAATGCCTGGTGGCATGGGCGGCATGGGCGGCATGGGCGGCATGATGTAAAAGGTTTTTCAACCTTTTCACCGTTCAGGACATGCAAACGTAGTAAGAAAGAGGGGGCAGCCAACAGGCTGTCCCCTCTTTTATATTTAAATCCCTCAATCTACCTGCACATGTGAAGACTGCTATACCTTGACACAAAGGCGGAGCAGCTTTACTATTCTTTAAAATATTTAAATTGAGGTCTGACCTACATGAAACAGGTAATTATTGTTGGTGGTGGAATTTCCGGACTGGCGACAGCCTGGATACTGCGTGAAAAAGCCCGTACGGATGGGCTTGAGCTGAACATCACTCTTCTGGAGAAAGAAGCAAGACTTGGTGGGAAGATCTGGAGCATCAAGGATGACGGCTATCTTTGCGAATGGGGACCAAACGGCTTTCTCGACAGTAAACCCCAGACGCTTGATCTCTGCCGCGACCTGAAGGCAGATTCCCGCCTGCTGCGTAGTAACGACAATGCCCGCAAGCGCTTTATCTTCTCTGGCGGAATCCTCAACCGGCTGCCGGAAAACGGCCCATCATTCCTGAAAAGCTCCCTTATCTCCTGGCCGGGGAAGATTCGCCTGGCAATGGAACCGTTTATCCCCCAGTTTCAAGGCGATGCAGACGAAACCCTGGCAGCCTTCGGCAGACGCAGACTCGGGGAAGAGGCTCTCAACAAGCTGATCGCACCGATGGTCTCCGGGATATTTGCCGGCGATCCCGAAACCATGTCACTCAAATCATGCTTCCCGCGGATTGCAGAACTGGAAGCGGAGTATGGCGGTCTAATCAAGGCGATGATCCGTCTGGCGAAGAAAAAAAAGGCTGAAGTCGCGGCCGGCAAGGCTGTTGGCAGCGCCGCCGGGCCAGCCGGTGTCCTGACCTCATTTCGCGGCGGAATTCAGGATCTTACCGACATCCTGACAGCCGAACTCGGCATGACCGTTATTCGTTCAGGTGAAGAGGTGGTGAAGGTTGTCAAAGGTAACTCGGTCCCGTGGCGGGTTATTACGGCACGAGGCGAGCTGCAGGCTGATGCGGTCATCCTGGCAACGCCGGCTTACGCTTCAGCAGCGTTTCTGGAAGAGACCGATGCCGCTATCAGCGGGGTGCTGCAACAGATACCATACTCAAGCATGACAATCGCCTGCTTTGGTTACGAAAAGGAGAAGATTCAGGCCGATCTGAACGGTTTCGGCTATCTGATCCCGAAACAGGAAAAGCTCTCGACCCTAGGTACACTCTGGGATTCAAGCATCTTTGCGGGACGGGCTCCTGAAGGGAAAGTGCTTCTTCGTAGTATGATGGGAGGCGCCTGCTTCCCCCAGTATATCAAGCTCTCCGATGCCGAGGTCGAAAAGCGGGTCAGAGACGATCTTGAGCGCACCATGGGGATTTCTGCCCCCCCTTCTTTCATCCGTATTTTCAGACACGAAAAAGCGATTCCTCAGTATACCGTCGGTCACGGGAAAAGGCTTGAGGCTCTTGCCGGCCTGCTTGCACAGCATCGGGGACTGGTTCTTACCGGCAATTCCTATACAGGAATCGGACTGAACGACTGTGTTGCCGCCGCCCACCGGGGGGCGGCAGAGGCATTTGGATTCCTTAGAAATTAAATCAACAATTGACTTCCGGTTATGGGAGCTGCTATTTTAATTGGAAATAAGTACTATTTACCTTTGTATCCTATCAGGGTCTTCATGAAGAGATTTCACCTACGCAGTATCTCTTTCATAATGACAGCAGTCTATCTGCTGATCACCCTCTCTCCGCTTGCTTCAATCAGTTCCCGGTCAAAACCGTTTTTGCAGGTACTGGCGAAAGAATGTTCCGGTGACTGCCGGCTTTGTGGTTGCTCTGCGGAAAGAAGTGCTTCCCACAGTTGCTGCTGCTGGCAGAAGAGGCTGGCAGCAGATAAAGCTCTGCACCATGACGAAGATCTCAAATCCTGCCCAACCGCAACGGCGCTTCCTGTAGCTAAAGCTGCCAGAGGCTGCTGCAGCAAGCCGTCGCAACATGCTGACCATGAAAATGAAGCTTCGCTCTCGGCTCAAGAGGAAAAATCATCCGGAAAAGACACTCACGCAGTCAGTATCAGCACCTGTCCCTGCGGCAGTGGCAAGGATCTGACTTTTTCCGGTGGAGAAAGAGCCCAGCATATCCCTTGCCGGTTTTTACCCGGAATACCGCTTCAAGCGGTCACTCAATTCACCTGTCTGCAACCGGAGCGCCTTGCCTCACGTGACGGCGATCCTCCTGACCCCCCGCCGAAAGTCATACTTTCCTGATCAACAATTAAACCGATTGACTAATTCCAAACCTAAATCAAAGCGCTATCTTCGTTGGCTTGTCTTCGGCTCCTCAGCGTACTGATGTACTGCTTCGTTGCCTCAATCCTCGCCGCCTTGATTTCATCTTTGATTTAGAATCGGAATAACAACCGCTGCGTGGGTTTGCACAGCAGTTCTGCTTCAGTGCCTTTGGGCGCAGGAATATTTCGACTGCAAAGCCTTCCCTCCGGACTCGAAAAGAGATGCGTCTGTTCTATGCACTGTTGCGTGATTCTTGTGTGAACTCATGCTCATCGTCAGGGTTTTTCCCATGGCAGAAATTGTCGGAGCACCCTGCAGAGGAGTTGATCATCATGAGCAGATCAAAAAAGCAACGTTTTCTTAAACTCATGCGGCTGGAAACGGTTTTACCCGCTGACATGTATCGCGAGAATCTCAGTGGTACGCCGCCACAGGAACTGCTGTCACTGCTTTCTTTCCCGGAATTCAATCGTTTAGTGGAAGAGCTAAAAGCCGGTTGTGCAGTAGTACAGGGCCATAACAGCTGATTCTGTTTTCCCCTGATACAATCAAGACACCGGCTGTGTCCCTGCAAAAGGCACAGCCGGTAAACTCCCAATAAAGGCAATAATGAATCCAGGCGTTGACCGACAATTTAAACGGGACAAAATTGTGGCAATTGCCGCTGCTTTATTCCTGCATGCCGTCGTACTGTACGGCCTGTGGAACTACCGCATCATCCCGCCTCAATCAGAGGCTCTGGCCGTGTTCGTCAGTATTATCAATCCGGGGGCACCGGCAACTGTTGTGCCACCGCAACCGGTTGCACCGAGAGCTGAAGTGCCGAAGACCGTCGCAACGAAGCCGGCACCGGGCAGGCAAGAAGCGCCCAGGGTTGAGACGACAGCAGCGTCACTGGTATCGACAAAGCCGACGCCGGTCACCGTATCTGCAGAATCAACAACGTTGCCATTATCGGGCGCAGGACTGCAACCGGCACCATCTCCGGTGAGTTTGTCAGCAGTTACCAGGCCGGTCGGCGTATCGGCAGAATCTGCAGGAGCGCCGCCGGTGCTTCTGAACGGTGAACTTTCCGTGAGCTGCACGGAAAGAACGCCGCCGGCCTATCCGAAACAATCACTTCGCCTTGGGGAACAAGGTAAGACGATAATGCAGGTTGAACTGGATGAATTGGGCCGAGTGGTTAAAGTGGCTATAAAAAAAGAATCAGGCTTTCCCCGCCTTGATGAGGCCGCCATCAAGGCGGTAAAAACCTGGCGCTGTAACCCGGCAAAACAGAATGGTATTGCGGTACGATCAGTTGCCCTCCAGCCATTCAACTTCACGCTGCAAGGACGTTGACATGGATCATAAGCCCGGCTTTGTGACTGTTCCGGCCGACGTTTAAATAAGGAAAACACTTCATGAAGAAGCTGCAAACCATCATTCCGGTCGCTCTACTGCTCCTTCTGCTCAGTTCCGCCGCCGCTGCAGAAAAGATTGAAGAGTTAACGGAAATTACCATCTCCGGGTCACCGGAAGAGGTCTCCACGGACTCGTCTCTGGGTGCAGTCGCTCTTGACAAAACAGATCTGGCCTCACAGAGGTCCACCACCAGCGACAGCGCCCGGCTTTTGCAGGACATTCCCGGCGTGAGCCTCTACGGCGCCGGGGGTATTTCGAGCCTGCCGGCAATTCACGGGCTGGCGGATGATCGCATCCGCATCCAGGTGGATGGCATGGAGTTGATGCCGGCCTGTCCCAATCATATGAATTCGGCACTTTCCTATATCGATCCGACAAAGGTCGCCAGTGTCACGGTATTTGCCGGCATCACGCCGGTCAGTGTCGGCGGCGACAGCATCGGCGGCACGATCCAGGTGAAGTCCACTCCCCCCGAGTTTGCCCGTGCCGGCGAGGATATCCTGACCAGGGGCCAGGCCGGCACGTTTTACCGCAGCAATGGCAATGCCCGTGGCTACAATGTCGGTGCCACGGTGGCGGGACAATGGCTGAATCTCTCCTATAGCGAGTCAGGCTCGCAAGCGGACAATTACACTGCCGGAAAGTCCTTCAAACCTTTAGCCCCGGGGCGGGAAGGCGGTCCGCTGCTTTCTGGGGATGAAGTTGGGTCCTCCGCTTATAACGGGGCGAAGAACAGGGCGGTCAGCCTGGCGCTGCGCCGCGATGGCCACGTGCTCCAGCTGAATGTGAGCGAGCAGCAGGTCGGCTTCGAGGGGTTCCCGAACCAGCGTATGGACATGACCGACAACAAAAACACGCTCTACAGCCTGCGCTACACCGGCCAGTATGGATGGGGCGAACTGGAGGCCCGTGGCTACTATCAGGACACCAGACACGAAATGGACATGGGCCCGGACCGGTTCTTCTACGGAACCGGCATGCCGATGGATACCAAGGGGAAAACCAAAGGGGCGCTGCTCCAGGGGAATATTATTCTTTCTGACCGGGACACTCTGCGGCTGGGCGCCGAGTACCAGTATTACACCCTCTACGACTGGTGGCCGGCGGTCGGCGGCTCAATGGGGCCGAACCCGTTCTGGAACGTCGACTACGGTCAGCGGGAAAAAATTGATGCCTTTGTCGAATGGGAAGCACAATGGAATCCAGAGTGGCTCAGCCAGTTGGGTCTGCGCAGCGATACCGTCAGGACCAACGCGGGACCCGTGCAGGGCTACGATAATAGCCTGGCAGGACTCTGGGGTAACGATGCGGCCGCCTTCAATGCCCTTGATCACGACCGCACCGACTACAACTGGGATCTGACCGCTTTGGGGCGCTACACACCAGGCGCGATGCAGACTTTCGAGGCAGGTTACGCGCGCAAATCCCGCTCGCCGAATCTTTACCAGCGCTACCCCTGGGCAACGAATGCTATGGCAGCCTTGATGAACAATTTTGTCGGTGATGGCAACGGCTATCTCGGCAACAATGATCTGCAACCGGAAGTAGCCAACACCGTCAGCGTCAGCGGCGACTGGCATGATGCCGGTAAGAAGCGCTGGGATCTGAAAGCGACCGGCTACTACACCTATGTTCAGGACTACATCGATGCACACCGCTGCGACTTCAGCCAGTGCAGCCCTGCAAACGTAACCGCCACGACCGGTTTTCTGCTGCTCCAGTATGTCAACCAGTCCGCCGAGCTCTACGGCCTCGACCTGTCAGGGAATATGTTGCTGGGAGAAACCGCCACATTCGGCAGTTTCACCGTAACCGGGCTCCTGAATTACGTCCGGGGCGAGAACCGGACCACGGGCGATAATCTCTACAACATTATGCCGCTCAACGCCAAACTGGCGGTAGTCCAACGCCGGGGGGGCCTGACCAATACCGCCGAAGTGAAACTCGTCGCGGCCAAAACAGAAGTGTCGCACGTCAGGAACGAAGTCCCGACCGGCGGCTATAGCCTGCTCAACCTGCGCAGCAGCTACGAATGGCAACACGCCCGGCTTGACTTCGGCATCGAAAATGTCTTCAATCGCTTCTACTCCCTGCCGCTGGGTGGGGCCTATGTCGGCCAGGGTCCGTCTATGACCACCAACGGCATCCCCTGGGGAGTTCCGGTTCCCGGCATGGGGCGCTCGTTTAATAT
Organism: uncultured delta proteobacterium; assembly: GCA_963787125.1. Classification (GTDB taxonomy): domain Bacteria; phylum Desulfobacterota; class Desulfuromonadia; order Geobacterales; family DSM-12255; genus VEOV01. Next base: position 188,982 of record CAWBBV010000001.1, on the reverse strand, counting down.
CGCGCTGAACGTGCACTTTTAAAAAGGCACGCAGTAAAAGGGATATCATGCAAATACTATTCTATTTTCTCAAAAGAGCTGGCTTCGGCATTGTCCTGACTGCTTTGGCAGTTGTGTCACTGGGCGGCTGCTATGGCAGTGGCGATGGCCCGGCTATTGGAGCCCATCCGCAGACCATCAGCTTCGGCACCGCGCCCCCGCTCGTCCAGGGCAACACGGCCACTGTCGCGGCCACGGCCAGCTCAGGCCTGGCAGTCACCTACAGCAGCACAACGCCGACGGTCTGTTCCGTCCAGAGCGGCACAGGTGCAGTCACTGCCAATACGGCAGGCACCTGTATCATTGCCGCCGATCAGTCCGGTAACAGCCAATATTCACCGGCACCGCAGGTAACGCAAAGTCTACCCGTGATTGTCAATCCCGACCAGACCATCAGCTTCGGCGCTCTGCCCCCGCTGAGCCTGGGCGGCACGGCCAGCGTCACGGCCACAGCCAGTTCCGGCCTGCCGGTGGCATATAGCAGCACTACTCCAACCGTCTGTACCGTCGATAGCAGCACCGGCCTGGTAACCGATCTTACGGCAGGTGTCTGTACGGTCGCTGCCAACCAGTCAGGTGACGCCTTCTTCAATGCGGCGCCGCAGGTGACACAGTCCATGACGGTTTCCGTTTCAACAGACGTAATCACCGCCTATACCGTCACTGAAACTTTTCAGGAGCCTGACACGTATCCGAAAAACACGCTGTTCATCGGCACGTTCACGTTTAATGCCACGACAGGTGCGGTGTCGGATCTACGCGGCAGTTTGAGCGAAGCCATGACTGGGGGGGCGGTAGCCTACCCGCATGACACGATGACCTGGTTGCCGCTTAATTATCAGCTGTCAGCAGTGCCCGTTACACTTGGTGGAGTGGATGGTCTGCTGGTTACAACCTTCATGCAGAATACCAGGAACACGTTTACAACCAACCCAACGTTTAATGGTACCGATGGCTGGTCTCCCGGTACAGGGTTCGCTTTGTACTACGGTTTCCCGGGGGCGAATTCGGGTAACGCTTACGCTATGATCTTCGTCAACACCAAGGATCCGACAGCAGCCTTGACACAAACCCAGATCGATAAATTGGCATACGCAGACTGCGCCCCCGGCGGCATGATGGGAGGGACCTGTATGACCGGAACGACAGTGGCAGGTTATGGAACGCTCGGATCGATGAGTGGACACCCCGTATCCCAGGCAATAACGAAGCAATAACATTTAGCGGTGACTGTTTAGTAATTGTGCTGAGCAGTATTGACCGCTCCAAGGAGCAACAGAAAAACCTGATGCGCAGACTCCCCAGCTTCATACCGGCAATCGTGCTCGTCATTCTCTACGGGATGATTATCCTGACTCCGCTGGCGCCATTGGCCGTGCACTCTCCGCTGATTGCCCATGCCATTACCGGAGAATGTGTTGCCGATTGCTCTATCTGCGGCTGTTCCCCCGAACGGAGCGCCAACCATACCTGCTGCTGCTGGCAGAAAAAACAGCTGCAGGAGCAGCACGACGATCATGACGAACCTGCGTGCTGCCGAAAAAAACATGCTCCAATGGTTGCTACTGCGACGATCAGCTCGTGTTCGTGCGGTAGCAGTAAAGTCCTGGCTTTGTCTGGATTAGCGCAGAGTGAGCTGCTTCCTTCGCTTTTCAGTCTGGGTAATATCGTGTTCGTTAAAGCATCACAGTGCGCACATATTCCAGCTTGCCGGACTGATTGGCCCGGAGATCCACCGGATCCGCCTCCAAGGCGAAATCTCGCCAGCTGAAGCACCTGAAAGGTCCCGCCAAGGATTGTTTAAGGAGCTTCTCGTGGAGGCGTCGGAGCAATGGGGCGCCTTATTTCAAACAATTACGCTACAAAACAAGAGGAGGATAAAATGAATTCAATTAAATTATTTCTGACATTAATTATAGGTATATCCCTGGCTGCATGCGGCGGGGGTGGCGACAGCAGTCCCACCGTAGCCACTACGCCGACTAATGTAAAGGTAGCAGCTGGACCCACTTTAGGCACGACAGCTTCGGTAAGTTTTACCTCGCCTGCTTCTAACGGTGGCAGTTCAATCACCGGCTATACGGTAACTGCCAATCCCGGCGGAATCACCGCGACAGGGGCCTCCTCACCGATTGCCCTGAGCGGGCTGACGCCACAAACCGCCTACACCTACAGTGTGGTTGCCACCAACGGCGTGGGAACCAGCGCGCCGGCTACCACCGGGCTTCTTAATTTTTACAAAGTTATTGAAACATTTCATGAGCCGATGACTCAGCCCAATGATTCCATCTTCACCGGGACATTCACCTATGATGCCACTAGTAAGGCTGTAACGAACCTGACCGGCTCGCTAACCCAGTCCATGACCAAAAACGGCACTCCGCCGGTGTATGGCCCGCCGATGACCACGGTAACGCTCAACAATCAGCTGTCGTCGGTGGCCGATGCAACCCTGGGCGGTCTGCTGGTAACTACCTTTGCGTTGACCACAACCGACACGTTTGATCTTGGCGGATTTGCTCCGGGGGGGACACATTACTACGGCTTGACGGCGGGTACTCCCAATAACCACAACGCTTACGCCATGATCTTTGTTAACACCACAGACCCGACAACAGCGTTGACACCGGCCCAAATAAACAAACTGGCCTATGCAGACTGTACTGCAGGGGGGATGATGATGACGACCTGCATGACCGGAACGAGTATGGCGGGGTATGGAAGTATGGGAACAATGATGGGTGTACCGCAGTCCCAGGTGATAACGAAACAGTAACCGGTGCGGCATAAGTGCCCAATGCTCAGCTCATAAAACCGATTGTAAGCCCCCCTGCAACTGGGGGCTTACAACGCAGTGCTTGCCACTGTCAAAAGAATCCCGAGCTATAGCGTGCCGCCGTGATTCTCTGGACAATTCTCCTTTCTTGGATATTATGTATGTACTATTTCCATAAGGAGGAAACATCATGAAAAAACTCGTTCTTGTTGTAATCTCGCTGTTCGTTTTAGCTACAGTTGGGCTGGCATTTGCCGACAAAGGATCGAAAGGGAAGTTTGACGCCAAGGCAGGTGATGAGATTTACGTCTGCTCCTGCGGCGCCTCCTGCAAGTGCGGCACTCTCGCCAAAAAGGAGGGTGAATGCGGCTGCGGCCAGAAGCTGGTAAAAACCACGATCACCAAGGTGGAAAAGGGCAAAGTCTATTACAACCTTGAAGGCAAGGAACTCTCTGCCCCACAGAAAGGGAAATTCATGTGCGGCTGTGGTGAAGGCTGTGACTGCGGTTTTGTCAGTCAGAAAGCGGGCAAATGCGGCTGCGGCAAGGACATGGTAAAGGTGAAAAAATAACTAATGACACGGAGCGATTTTAACATGACAAGACTTTGGATAAGCATCATGCTGCTGCTTGCTTTGGGCACAACCTGCCTGGCAGCGGACACAAAAGTGGAAGCCCCGGCCGACTGCCAGAAATGCGGCATGAACCGGACTAAATTTGCCCAGAGCCGGATGGTGGTGACCTACAAAGACGGCAGCACCGGCACCTGCAGCATCAACTGTGCAGTCGTTGATTTGAAGGCGAACAAGGGGAAAGAGGTCAAATCATTCCAGGTGGGTGACTATGACAGCAAAAAACTTATCGACGCCAAAACTGCAACCTGGGTTATCGGCGGCAAGAAGCAGGGGGTTATGACTCAGGTTGCCAAATGGGCTTTTGCCGATAAAAGCGGCGCGGAGAAGTTCATCAAGGGGAACGGCGGCAAGCTGGCCACTTTTGACGATGTGGTAAAAGTTACGGAGAAAGAGTTGGCAGAACAGGACAAACCCAAAGGCCACAGCGGCCATAAGATGTAGGAACTCAACAACAGGCCCGGCAGATTGAATATTTGCCGGGCCCGTCTTGTTTATTTAAAAGGACGCCATGAAAAGATTTACTACCGTTGCAGTACTGATTCTTCCGACCCTGCTGCTCATCACATCATTTGCCTTGGCTGCGGCTACCCCCACGGCAAAGGATAAATGCCCGGTTTGCGGGATGTTTGTGGCTAAATTCCCGACCTGGACAGCCTCTGCGCAAGTCAGTGACGGCACAACATATTTCTTTGACGGGCCAAAAGATATGTTCAGCCACTATCTCAATGCCGGGCGCTATACCCCGGGTAAAAAACAGAGCGACATAAGCAGCCATGCGGTAAAAGAATATTATACGCAGAAAATGATCGATGCCAGAAAAGCGTTTTTTGTTGTTGGCAGTGATGTCTACGGCCCAATGGGGGCTGAACTGGTCCCGTTTGCCACGCAGAAAGATGCCGCTTCATTCCTGATTGATCATAAGGGTAAAAAAATACTCCGCTTTAACGAGATCACGCCACAGACTCTCAAAGAACTGAAATAATTATCTCTTTGCCCATGAATCACGCAGCGTTACCGTCCGGTTAAAGACCGGCCTGCCCGATTGCGTCTCCTGTTGATCCGCTGTGAAATACCCCAGTCGTTCGAACTGAAAACGCTCTTCGGGCTGGGCCGCTGCCAGTGACGGTTCCAGACGGGCGTCGGTCAGCAACTGTACTGAGTCCGGATTAAGGGCGCTTTTCCAGTCATCCCCTGCCGGGCTGGCAACCGAGATCAACCGGTCATAAAGCCGCACCGGGGCGCTGATGGAGTGGCGCGCCGACACCCAGTGGATTACCCCTTTTACCTTGCGGTCACTCCCAGCCAGACCGCTTTTGCTATCCGCATCATAGGTGCAGTGCAACACGGTAACAGCTCCTGAAGGATCTTTCTCAACGCTGTCGCAGCGGATGATATAGGCGTTGCGCAGCCTGACCTCACCTCCAAGCGTCAGTCGTTTGAACCCTTTTTCCGGCACCTCCTGAAAATCATCCGCCTCGATGAACAGCTCACCACTGAAAGGCACCGTGCGGCTGCCGAGCTCAGGCTGCTGGGGATGGTAGGGGATGACAAGCTCCTCACACGTATTGGCGGGATAATTATCGATTAACAGCCTCACCGGCTGCAGCACCGCCATAACCCGGCGGGCGCTGCTGTTCAGACCTTCCCTGACGCACTCTTCCAGAATGCTCATGTCGATCCAGGAATCACTGCGACCAACCCCGATACGCTCGCAGAAGCTGCGGATGGATTCCGGAGTATACCCCCGGCGCCGCAGGCCCGCCAGCGTCGGCATGCGCGGGTCGTCCCAGCCGGCAACATCACCGTCTTGAACAAGTTGCAAAAGCTTGCGCTTGCTCATGACCGTGTAGGTGAGATTCAACCGAGAGAATTCGTACTGTTTCGGGATTGCCGGAACCGGCAGATTGCCGAGAAACCATTCATAAAGCGGCTTGTGATCCTCAAATTCCAGCGTACAGATGGAATGAGTCACCCCTTCGATGGCATCGGACTGGCCGTGGGCATAATCGTACATCGGGTAGATGCACCAGGCATCGCCCGTATGGGGGTGAGTCGCCCGCAGGATGCGATATATGACCGGATCGCGCAGATTAATATTTGGTGCCGCCATATCGATCTTTGCCCGCACTACCTTGCTGCCGTCAGGAAACTCACCTGCCCGCATCCGGCGCAGCAGCGTCAGGTTTTCTTCCGGCGTGCGGCTCCTGAACGGGCTCTCAGTCCCTGGTTCCGTCAAGGTGCCACGATAGCTGCGGATCTCTTCGGCCGAGAGATCATCAACGTATGCTTTCCCTTCAGTAATCAGGACTTCTGCCCAATCGTAGAGCTGCTGGAAATAGTCCGATGCGTAGTAGAGATGCTCACCCCAGTCAAAGCCGAGCCATTTGACATTCTCTTTTATGGATTCGGTATACTCCACATCCTCTTTGGCAGGATTGGTGTCGTCAAAGCGGAGATGACATTGACCGCCAAAATCTCTGGCAACGCCGAAGTTCAGGCAGATCGACTTGGCATGACCGATATGCAGGTAGCCGTTTGGTTCGGGAGGAAAGCGGGTGACAATGGTTTGATGCTTGCCGCTGGCCAGATCATCGGCAACAATGTTCCGGATAAAATTTGCCGCCTGAAGCGGAATAGTGCTGTTGGTTGACATGAAAACCTCTTTTTATCTCGCGTTTCTGAACAGTCGTGAATAATCGCAGATTTTGCCAAGCGTTTCAATCTGGATTATGCTTGAAAGGGCTAATAAGTTATCGGGCTTTAAGGCGTAAAGCTTTTTCGATCCCCTGCTGAGCCAGCAGATACAGCTCCCGGTCAGGGTTCAGCGCCAGCACCCTGTTAAAATGCCGGATCGCTTCATCATACCGTTGTTGCCGGGCATATTCGATGCCTAGGTTATAATGACCGTCGAAATCATCCGGCTTGAGTTGCAATGAGCGGCTATAGCAGTCAACTGCTGCAACCGAATTCCCGGCGCGCGCAAACGTCAGGCCAAGATTGTAATATGCATCCGCCAGGCCGGGATCGAACCTGACTGCCAGCTGCAGGTTTGTCACGGCGTCATCAAGCTCTCCCTTCTGCAGCATTGCCACGCCAAGCTCGTTGTATGCTGCGGCGTTATCAGGCTGTTGCACAAGGGCACTCTGCAGATATTTGACCGCTTCATCAACTTTGCCCTGCTTGCGCAGAGTCACCCCCATGTTAAGTAATGACCTGGCGTACCATGGGGCGATGCGGAGTGCCTCATGGTAATGGTCCGTGGCTTCAGCGAATCTACCCTCACCATCCAGGGCGAAACCGAGATTGTTCTCAATGATGAAGTTGTCACCGGTTACCGCAAGGGTTCGGCGATAAAGGGTGCTGTTACTCTGCCAATACGCCGACTGACGCCAGGTGACAGCCGCAGAGAGGCTTAATGCGGTGGCGGTCGCCAGTGCCAGAAACGCTTGGCGCCACCTCAAATCTGAAGCAGCTTCGGAAACACCCCAAACCACCATGATCAGGATTCCTGTCAGTGGAAAATACATATAACGATCAGCCATCGACTGCATCCCTACCCTGACGATACCGATGACCGGTGCCAGCGTGCCGAGAAACCAGAGCCAGCCGACGATAATGTAAGGACAACTCTTCCTTGTTCGGAAAGTAACAAAACTGATGGCCACCAGCAGCAGTGCGGCCAGGAGCCCCCGCCAAACGTGGACTTCCGGCGGGAACGGATAGAGGACCGCAAGATCGAGAGGCCAGAATGTTTTGCCGAGATAGGCAGCGTATGAAGTCAGAGCATTGGCGATCCTGGCTAAAAGGGTAGTCTCGGTAAGTGACCGGATCGCCAGTCCTTTTTGCTGGGCATAGAAAGTAATCAGGCAGGAGACACTGCTCAGGCAGACCAGCGGAATCTTTTCCTGAACTATGCGCCAGACTGAGCACTCGTTAGCTCCACCATTATTTTTGCCAAAGCGCTGCAACGGCCAATAATCAAGCAACAGCATCACCAACGGCAGCGTAACCAGCATTGGTTTTGCCATGAGACCCAGGGCCAACAGTAGGAGCACCGGCAGGTAACGCCCGGTTTGTGGCGATTCACTATAGCGTACATAGGCATAGAGGCATAAAAAGCCGCAAAAAGTGCTGAGCAGATCTTTCAATTCCGCGGCCCAGGCAACCGATTCCACATGCAACGGATGAAGCGCGAACAGCGCGGCAACAGCGGCGCTACGCCAGAGTGCGCCGGTCATGCGACGCAGCAGAAGAAAAAGCACGACTACGTTTGCCGTGTGCAGCCCCAGACTCACCAGATGATGTCCGGACGGATTGAGTCCGAACAGTTGATAATTCAACATATGGACGAGCCAGGTCAACGGGTGCCAGTTGCTGTAATCAGTGGCGGACAGCGCCCAGACAAGGTTTTCCGGTGTTAATCCCTTGAGAACATGGGGGTTGGCATAAAGATATTCCGGGTCGTCGAAATTGATGAAACCATTGCCGGCGATCTGCCAGTAGGCGGCGATAGTAGCGACAATGAGGCAGAGGATGATGGCGGTTTTTAATTTTAACAGGTAGAATCTGCTCCGCTGAAAATAGACGACTGTGTCGAGGATAAACATTTTCAATGGCATCTTTATAAAAGTGACTTCAACCTAGCCAATGCAGCATCCACAGTTTTTCCATAGTTCTCAATAGCAGTAACAACCTCCGCAGCTGTCCGTTCATCACGATCAATCCTGGCACGGGGATTCACTGCCTTCAAGTCATATACCGCCGCATCAATCGCATCAGCTTTCGCCTGTGCTTCACGGGCGGCTTTTTCTGTCGCAGCCAGAGCTTCGCGGCAGGAGGACATTTTTTTGTCGTCTGCGTTCGATTTTCTCAAGGCAGACAATTTCTCTTTCAGCTTGACCGTCTCGACCTTCTGCTTTTCTACTTCCTCAAGGTGTGGAGCCATCTCCTCGCGTGCCTTGGCCCTTCGAACCACATAATCCACTGTCCAGGAGAAATCGCTTTCGCCGTCCTTGGTGTCGCGACTGGCGAGCATCCGGGCAAAACTCGGGAATGCTTTCCCTTCATTGCCCTCCTGCTCGCGCCAGTCGCGGATCAGGGTAGCTGGCAGCGCGGCATCATCCAGCAGCTCACCATGACTCCCCCAGCCAAAATGCGCCAGCGTCATCGGTGATTTCTTGCCCATCTTGATGTGAGAGAGATCGTAATACCAGATGCGCTCGGTCTTCTTGCCTTTGGTGAAGAACAGCAGGTTGGTCTTCACTCCAGCCCCGGCAGTGGAGAACACCCCGCCCGGCAGGCTGACGATGCACCAGAGATCGCACTCATCCAGCAGCTTTCGCTTTGTCTCCACGAAAGCGCTTTCATTGGTGCGAAACAGCAGCCCCTCGTCAAGGACGATTCCGCAGCGCCCCGTTGGCGACAGCTCCGACAACACATGCTGCAGAAACAGCACCTGAGTCGAACCGGTCTCAAAACTGTAATTCTTCTGCGCCGCCTTCCCTTCCTTGCCGCCAAAGGGGGGATTGGTCAGGATAACGTCAAAAGTCGGCGGTGCGCCCTCGAACAAGGCATCGTAGGTCGGCGCTCCGGTCAGGGTATTGCCGTGCCACAGATTTGGCTGATCGATACCGTGCAGTACCAGGTTGGCCAGGGCGATAGGGAAAACCAGATTCTCCTTTTCGCGGCCGAAGAAGGTTTCCGTCTTGAGCCGGGCAAGATCGGTTGACGCCGGCGCATCGCCGAGCTTTTGCTCCAGCAGTTCGTAGGTCTGGGCCAGAAAGCCGCCGGTGCCGCAGCATGGGTCGTAAACCTTCTCATGGGGCTGTGGATCGATGGTCCGCACCATGGCCCGGATCACCTCGCGCGGCGTAAAGAATTGGCCGCCGTCCGAGTTCTTCTCCCCCATCTTCAGCAGCAGGTCTTCGTACACCTGTGACAGGGTAAAGAAGTGCTGGTCGTCGATGTGATCGATACTGATTGTATGAACCTTGTCGAGGATATCGCCCAGATTCGCTTCATCATCCACCCTCGTCCGCTCCACGGAAGCCATGATCCGGCCCAAGACCCGCTGTTTCGGAGTGGCCGAGGGATTGGAGCGTCCATCCGGCAGCACATCCAGAGCGTGCATGTAGGGAAGCAGCTCCTTGTTGATGAAGGCGAAGAAGTCACCGATTTTCCCGGCGGTGAGCTCGGCCCGTTTCCAGCCGAACAGTTTCCCTTCCCGTGTTCGCGGATGCGCCAGGGCCTCGGCATCATTCTTTGGTGGCGGCGCGGCCCAGTCCTGCCAGCGGAACGGCTCCCTGATGGCCGGGGAAAAGGACTTGCCAACGGCCTCAGCGTCTTCCCGCTGTTTATCTTCCTGGGCATCGAGGATACGGAGGAAAAGAATCCAGGTCAGCTCGGGCACATACTGCAAGGCACTGGCGCAGTTGGAACGGCGCATGATGTCGCAGATTGATTTGACGAAGGACGAGAGGGATTGAGTCGATGATATGGATTTCGGTTTTTTCAGTTTTTCAGATTTTTTGGGCTTTGGCATGGGTGTCTTTTCGGGATTCCGGAATTTTTCGTGGATTTATGCGTAAAACATGATATTTTTCAGGTGCGACCAGTGCACTTGTTCCAGAGCGAGTCCCTCCCTTTTCGGGACTGGTCGTTCCGCATACTAGCAGATGTAGTCCAACTTCAGGGAGCAGTAATTATGAACAACACCACTATCCACCTGAACAGTAACCAGCTGATGGAAGCGCTGATCCAGTTCCCACCAGAAGGGCTGAAAAAACTGATCGATCAGCTTTTCAAGAAGCAGCTGTATACGCCCCTGCCGTTGGCAGAGATCAGCCGCAAGGCGTCACGCACTGTAAAGCGGGAGAAGCTGGGACCGGAAATCGCTGCCGAGGCTGTTCAATGGGCGCGGTCTCAAAAGTAGTCATCGACACCAACGTTTTCATCTCGGCCTTCGGCTGGGATGGCAAGCCGGAAGCGGTGCTGCGTCTCATGGAGCAGCGCACCATCGTCAACTGCATCACCAACGACATCTACGCCGAACTCCAACGGGTCGTAGCCTACCCCAAACTCAAGTTTTCCCCTACCCTGCAGATCAACATCCTCGAATTCGTTTTTGCCTGGTCCCGCTTCGTGCAGCCGAAGGAAACCATCGCCGTGATTAGCGACGACCCGGACGACGACAAGTTCCTCTCCTGCGCCGTTGCTGCCGAAGCTGCGGCAATTATCTCCGGCGACCCGCACCTGCTGGCCCTTGGCAGCTACCGCACCATCCCCATCATGACTCCGGCGCAGTTTCTAGAACAGAAGCGCTGAAAAAAACCAATCTACTCCCTCCTCCCGACCTCCCCCCGCTAGGTGGAGGAGTTTTTTAAGTTCCCTCCCCAAGCGGGGGAGGGCTAAGGAGGGGGCGCTTGTTGACCTGCCCGCTCTACCAGCACATCATAGATCCTCTGTAACGCACCTTCCGTATTGGCAAAGACCTCATTGTTCCAAAATCGAATAACCTGAATCCCATGACCGGCCAACAGCTCTGAACGCTCCTTATCACGGGTCTTTGCATCCGGTTCATTGTGTTGTCCACCATCGAGTTCTATCGCCAGTTTCACTTCACAGCAGTAGAAGTCCAATATAAATTTTTCGACCGGATGCTGCCGTCGAAACCGGAAACCGCCAAGCTGTTTGCGCCTCAGGCAGTGCCATAACAGCTGTTCGGCATCGGTCATGGTGCGACGTAGCGTTCTTGCAGCTTCGAGCAGTGGAGTCGGCACTGGTGTCGGAATGAAGAGCTTTTTGTCCATGGCTCAAAATCTCCCCCTCCCTAGCCCTCCCCCGCTGGGTGAGGGAACTAAAGGCATCTGACTGACAGCTCCTCCACCCAGCGGGGGGAGGCTGGGAGGGGGGCGATTATCCGCCTTGCGTTGAAGACCATATGGAGGATGTCCTCCATATGGTCAGTTGGACATGTCGAACGCCTGAGCAAGCAAACGGGACGGGAGTTTTTCGATCTCTATCAATTGAGATCTTGCTGCAATTCGAGCCTCTTCGACTGCGGTAAGTTGTGCTTTGAGTTGGGCTGCGATGCGGCATTGGTCATCCAGTGAAACCCATGGAATTTCTTGTGAGAACACTTGTCTGTCGGTGACAGCAGGATAGAGAGCTCCCTTGACCAAGTCGGAAAGCGGTTGAACAAATGCCATTGACTGAACAAAGGAAAACAAGTAATCGGGATCAAGTTCAGGTCCACAGCGAAGTACACAGAAGCCTGTACTACAAACTTGCTTGTCGTACTCTTCTGGCACTAAAGCAACTGCATTCAAGTTCGGACGGGTAGTGGATACAAGTACATCGTTCTTTTTAATTATTTGGCGAGCTCGAACTGATGCCTGTATCCCGATAACTTTTTGGGCGGCTACAATACGTTTTGTTGAGTTGTCCACAGCGGAGATGTCAATATACCTGAACTCCTTTGCTGGTTCACGCTTCGGGTCCACAGACACAACGCTTTTATCGCAAAGCTCCCCCAAAGTGCGCAAGATAATTTTCATATTTTTACATCCTCACCTTAACCCCAAAAGCCCCCCCTCCCTAACCCTCCCCCTCCTGGGGAGGGGATTTGAAAGCTCCTCCACCCAGCGGGGGGAGGTCGGGAGGGGGGAGAAGTTACACCCCAAACAACCTCATCTTCGCCTCGCGCATAACCTCAACCGGCACCCCTAGCAGCTTCAGCGCCTTCACCCCGCCGGCTCGCCTGATCTCCGGCACCTCCCAGAGCAGTTCCGACTCCAGCGCCTCGGTGCCCCCCTTGCCGAACTGGTGACCTATCCCCTTCAAGACCACGGCGGCCTTGGCATCGACCCCGGCAAACCAGGATTTGTTGTTCGACAGATAGGCAACCTCCCGCTCCCACCGCTTGAGCGCTGCCCGGCGATAACCGTAATGGGCGAAGACATCATACAGGTCGCACTCCAGCATGACATTCTGAATGACTTCCGGCGAGTAATGCTCGCCCCGCAGATGGCGGATAAGGGCCAGACGGTTCTCCTGCTCCACCCAGAGCGCCCGGAAATCCTCTATGGTTCGTGCTTCCCTGACCACTCGCTGGATCATCTCCTCACGGTACTCCTCCAGAGAGATCAGGAGATCGCGGCCATCCCTGCTAACCGGGATGAAATGCCCCTGGGGGAGCACATGAACCGTCTGGCCACCCATCTCGATGATCGGTGGTCCGTCATCGTCACCGCCACCCGTATCGCCGCCGTCATCGCCACCGCCGCCACCACCGGGCTTGCCGGTACGCGGCGCCTTGGTGATAAAGTCAGTGCCGAAAAGATCGGTAACACCGGTGTAGTCGTAGAGCCAGAACTTGTATTTCTGGGTTGGCTCGTCGATGCGGGTGCCGCGGCCGACCATCTGGTAAAAGGTGATGGATGATTGCAGATAGCGGAAGAACACTACGGCGTTGAGCCGTTCGATGTCCACGCCGGTAGCGAGCAGATCGACGGTGCAAGCGATGAAACAGCGCTCGCCGGAACCGCGCATCGTTTCGATCAGGTCGCTGCCCCCGTCCGCAGTACACTTGAAGGCGTAATGCTCCTTGGGGGTTTGGCCGTTCTCCTTGCACCACCCGGCATAGAGCCGCTGCATCTGCATAGCCACCCGGTCGGCGTGCAGATCGCGGTTGCAGAAGATGATGACTTTCTGTTCCGGACCGCCATGCTTGCAGAGTTCCTGGAACAGGCTGGAGCACATGGCAGCTATTCGCGCGGGAATAACCAGATCGTCATCGAAATGCTGCGAACGGTATTCATTACGAATATCTTCTGCGGCGACAGCCGCGCCGGTGCGGGCATCGATGGGCTTTGCTGCCAGCACCTCTTCACGGGTGAAGGTCTTGCCGTCGATGGACGGCTTCATCCGCACGACCTCGCAGGCTGACAGATAGCCGTCATCCTGGGCCTGAATCAGCGTGTACTCGTAGACCGGCTCGCCGAAGTAATTCACGTTATTGGCTGTAATGTTCGCATCGTCCGGAGTTTGCTGTTTCGACTCCCGCAACTGGCGCGGTGTGGCGGTCAGGCCGATCTGGATAGCCTCAGGATTGCGGCGCAGCACCTCGGACCAGCGCCCCCAGGCGGAGCGGTGACATTCGTCAATAATGATGATGCTGAAAGCGTTTTCCGGATAGTGATCCGTCAGAAAGCTGGCGTAACCGGCATCCTCATCATCCAGCCCGAGGGTCTGGTAGGTGGCGATATGCACCTTGGCGTTTTTAGCGGCATTTTCCCCTTTGACCGTCTGGACTATCCGCACGCTCCCTTTGGGGAAAGCCTTGGTGATCTTATCATAGGCCTGGCCGCGCAGTTCATCCCGGTCGCAGAGGAAAAGAGCCGGTTTGGTCAGCCTGCCCGCTTCGTGCAGTCGTAAGAGGAGATTGGCGGCAATGACGGTCTTTCCCGAGCCGGTGGCCAGGGAGAGCAGAATCCGCGGCTCTTCGCCCCGTTGTTCGCAGCAGAGAATCTTCTCAAAGGCGGCACGGATGGCGGCGTCCTGGTAATAGCGCGTCTTGAATGCAGTACTGTCGGCCATGAACAGCATGGCCGCTTCCGGCTTGGTAACATCAATGCCGGTATCGCGGGCATAACGGCTTGTTAGATCATCATGGGTTGGGAACTCGGGAAACGGAAACGGGCCGTCCGGCATCTGGTTGATCTTGTCGAATTCACCGTAACGGTGGCCGTTGGTGGCAAAGATATACTGGACGTGAAAACGGGTGCAGTCGGCATACCCCTTTGCCTGCTGCATCCCTTTGAGCGGGTCTTCGGTCTCGGCCTTTGCCTCGATTACTCCAATGGGCAGCGGACTGGGCATGTCGCCCGCCTGGACGCAGAGCAGGTAGTCCGTACGTCCTACACCGGTACGCCGCCGCCCTTTGTTGCCGGTCGGCTCGACCGGCGCCGGGGTTTCCAGCTTCAGCTTCCAGTGCTCGTCATACCCTTTTGCCCTTAAAACGGGGTCAATCAGGTAGAATCTGGTTTCAGCTTCATTGAATGACATGACGAACCTTGTTTCCAAATAAAATTGGGGACAATTTCAATTAGGTTAATTTATTAATCTTTTAGAGGTCTTACCCTTAATATGCAATCTATTCTTTCACAGCTACCGGAACTGCAGCTGATAAAGCCGGTAGTAGACTCCCATGGTCGCCATCAAAGCATCATGACTCCCCTCCTCAACCTTTTCGCCGCGGTGAATGACGACTATCCGGTCGGCATCACGAATCGTTGAGAGCCGATGGGCAACCACTAGGGTTGTTCTCCCTGCCATGAGCCCGCGCAGCCCCTGCTGGATAAGGCTTTCCGCTTCAGAGTCAACACTGGCGGTAGCCTCGTCAAGCACCAGAATTTCCGGATCAAAGGCGACTGCCCGGGCGAAAGAGATCAGCTGGCGCTCCCCGGCGGAAAAGTTATTGCCCCGCTCGCGCACCTTCTCATTATAGCCTTCAGGCAGCTTTTCAATGAAGCGGTCAGCGCCGACAATCTGTGCCGCCAGTCTGACCCTGCCCCGTGCCCTTTCATCTCCAAGGCAGATGTTTTCGCTGATGCTTCCGGTAAACAGGTATGGATCCTGAAGCACAATCCCGATTCTCTGCCTTAAGGTCTGCAGCGCCATCTGGCGCAAATCGCAGCCATCAAGCTCCAGGCTGCCTCGATTTACGTCATAAAGCCTCGATAGTAGCCGGGTTACCGTTGTTTTACCGCCACCGGTCTCGCCGACAAGGGCGACTTTCTCCCCTCGTTGCAGCTCCAGATTAAAAGCTTTCAGGACGAAATCATCGTCATTGTAGGCAAACCAGACATCGCGGAAGCGGATAAAGGCAGGATTATTACCGCTACGGCCCTCTCTTTCAGAGGCAGGAGCAGTTTCAGGAAGAATTTCTCGGCAATCGAGCAGATTAAAAATCCGCTCCAGGGCGGCCATTGCCCCTTGCATGACCGAGTATTTGGCGGAGAGATCGCGGATCGGGGCAAAAAACTTCTCGATATACTGGATGAAGGCGACCAGAGCGCCAAAGGTCAGTGCGCCGCGGAGAATCTCGCCGGAACCGTACCAGACCAACAGCCCGACGGCAACAGATGAAAGCGCTTCTACTGCCGCATAGAGAGCGGCGTCCCAGGTGATCACCGGCATGTTGGCATCCCGGTAGGAGGCGTTGAGGCGGGTGAACTCTGCCTGTTCCAGCTTCTGGCGGTTGAACAGCTGAATCAGGGCGATGCCGTTGATGCTTTCGCTCAGAAAAGTGTTCAGATTGGCCAGCCTGGACCGTACCTGGCGGAAAGCGTTGCGCATTTTGCCTCTAAACCTGAAGGCAATCCAGAAAAGCAGCGGTAGAACCGCAAAGGTAACCAGAGAGAGATGGAGGTTCATCCAGAGCATGACGCCGATGATTCCGGCGAGTAGCATTATGTCACCGGCAACGGTGATAATCCCGGCAGCAAACATCTCACCCAGCACCTCCACGTCACTGGTTAGCCGGGTCATAAGGCTGCCAGTGGGAGTCCGATCGAAAAATGAGGTGGAAAGCCGCTGCACGTGGGTGAAGAGCTCAAGGCGAATATCCTGCATGACTCGCTGACCGAGATATTGCAGGAGCCAGACTTCAAAGAAAGAGAGGAACGATTCCGCCATGATAAGCAGCAGGAAATAGACCGCTATTGCCGGTAGCCCGGAAATATCCCCTTTGACTATATGGTTGTCGATGGCAAGTTTTATCAGCCAGGGCTGGGCAAGTTTGGCGGCTGTGGTCAGTGGCAGGATGCAGAGGACAATGGTTACAATGCCCGTATATGGGCGCAAATAGGCGGCAAAACGCCACAGCAGCCTGCGGTCGTAAGCTTTCCCAACTATTTCATCTGCGTAGATTCCGTGTGAGTGCATTTATTCTTAAAGCGAAACTTTCCCGTGAGTTGAAGAAGACGACAAAGGGGGCGCCGGTTAACCGGTACCCCCTTTGTTTCAAATATTAACAATTTATTGGTGATAGCCGACTATACAAAAACTACAGCGCTTTCTTGAGCAGGGCTTCAAGCTGACTTTTCGGTACAGCGCCAACAACTTGATCAACAACTTTGCCGTCCTTGAAAAGAATAACCGTCGGAATGCCGCGAACACCGTATTTGGCAGGGGTTGACTGGCTCTCATCGACATTAACCTTGCCGACTTTTATCTGTCCGTCGTATTCAGTTGCAATAGCATCAATTGTAGGCGCAATTGCTTTGCAGGGAGCGCACCATGTTGCCCAAAAGTCTACCAGAACCGGAACTGACGACTGAATCACTTCCGCCTCAAAATTGTCGTCACTAAGTGTAAGTACTTTTTCACTTGCCATTATAAACTCTCCTTTTCAGATCATAAAAAATCTGCTGCGATTTATTGTAGTCCTAATATAGCCATGACTGAAGAAAAATCAAGGTCATTACTTGCCGTGAAGCGGTAACCATGCCGCTACTTTGCTCCCATAGCCAACAGCACTCTGAATTGTTATGCTGCCGCCATGCATACGGACAAACTCTCTGGCGTAGTACAGTCCAAGACCAAAGCCCCGCACCTGACCGGTATTGTGGGGGTCTATCTGGTAAAACTTTTCAAAGATCTTTGGAATCTCGTCGACCGGTATGCCTATCCCCGTATCACTGACTTCAACTGTAACGCCGGCAGAGTCAGCTCGAAGGGAGATGGTTACCTCCCCCTCCTCTCCGGAGAATTTATAGGCATTATCGACAATCTGCCTGATTGCAAAGGCGATTTTCTCCCGGTCGATCGGTATCAGCGGCACGTCTTGAAGGTCAAGGATTGCCTCAATCGCCGGTTTGATGGCGATCTCTCTTGATTCAGCCAGAACATTGTGAATTATTTTTGCAATGGAACAGGGTTCACGTCGCAGCGCTTCACCGGTATCCATCATTCTGCTGAAAATCAGCAGATCAGCGACAAGTCGTTCAAGATAAGCCGATTCATCAGAGATCAGGCGGACATTAATTCTGAATTCCGGATCGTCAGCCGCAAAAACTCCGGTGGTCAAATTCTGCAAAAAAAGGGAGATTGAAGTAAGTGGGGTCCTGAATTTATGGGATATAGTAGACAGAAAGTTGGATTTTAATCTGTCCAGAGATTTCAGGGCCGCGATCTCTTCTTTCAGCGCTTTTTTGACGAGCGCCTTATCTACTGCAGTCTTCAACTGGAGAAGGTTCAGCGGTTTGGAGATGAAATCGTCGGCATCAGCTTTGAGCGCATTGAGGATGACATCCTTTTCCGCAAAACCGGTCATAACGATGACAACGATGGTCGGTTCTTTCTCCTTGAGCCGCTTGAGCAGCTCAATGCCGTCCATACCTGGCATCATGACATCAGTCAGAATGACATCAATGCCACCTTTTTCAAAAAGAGTCAGAGCATCCTGGCCGTTGCCGGCCTGAACAATATGATAGCCTTTAAGCGCACGGAAACAAAGGTCGCGAATAACCGCTTCATCATCGACGATGAGGATAGTTTTCATCTGAGGGTTCTGGCGAAGCTCGGGTTCAGTTTTTTGCGTCATTTCGAGCATGAATGGTTTCCCGCGATACTGTTAGCAACCGATAAGGGAATAAAGTTTTTCGAGCGCTGCTGCCAGATTTTCCGGTTTACTGCCGCCTGCCTGGGCCATCTCCGGCTTGCCGCCACCGCTCCCGCCGACAATCGGCGCCATTTCCCGAATCAGGTCGCCTGCCTTGAAGCGTGAGGTCAGGTCGCTGCTGACGGTAACAATCAGAGTTGCCTTGCCGCCAATATTTGCGCCGATAGACAGAATGCCGGAACCAAGTTGAGATTTCAACGAATCGCCAAGTTCACGGAGTTTTTTGACATCATCTGTCATGACTTCAACTGAGAGCGTTTTGATGCCGCTGATCTCACGGATTCCGGCCAAAAGGTCGGCTGATTTTCCTGCATTAAGTTGTGAACGGAGTGTCTCGACTTCACGCTGGAGCTCTTTTTGCCGCACCAGTATCCGTTCGACTCTGTCCAGTATGCCGCCGCCTTCAGCTTTGACAAGTACGGCCAGATCCTGCCGCTCATTTTCCAGCTCATGAATAAACTTAATTGCGCCACTGCCCGTAACTGCTTCAATACGCCTTACCCCGGCAGCTATGCCGGCCTCACTGACAATCTTGAAGAAGCCGATATCGCCGGCTGCAGTTACGTGAGTTCCGCCGCAGAGTTCCATGCTGACGTCACCGACTCTGACGACCCGAACTTTATCGCCATATTTTTCACCGAAGAGCGCGGTTGCTCCGCTGGAGATCGCCTCTGTCGCCGCCATCTCCCGTGAATCCACCGGGTCGTTAGCCATGATGAAGCTGTTCACTATCGCTTCGACCTGCTTTATCTCTTTGGAAGTCATTGCCAAGAAGTGGGTGAAATCAAAACGGAGACGCTCGGGCTCGACCAGGGAACCGGCCTGTTTGACATGCTCGCCGAGAACCTGGCGGAGAGCTGACTGCAGTAGATGTGTGGCAGTATGATTTCTTGCTGTGGCAGTTCGCTCGGCTACATCGACTTTCAGATCGACTGCCTCACCTACCTTGATGGTGCCGCTTTCAACCAGAGCACGATGCACAATCAGGTCAGTGAATGGTCGAAGTGTTTCAAGCACTTTAAGGTGGGCTCCGCCGGTTGAGATGCTGCCTTTATCGCCTGCCTGCCCGCCTGAAGCCCCATAAAATGGCGAGGCATCGGTAATCAGATCGACATAGTCGCCAACAGTCGCTTCCTGGACAGTCGCCCCTTTTGCCAGCAGCCATCTGACAACCGAATAACCGGCTCTGTTGTCGTAGCCGGTAAATTCGCTGCGCAGACCGTCACTATGGAGTTTTTTGAAGATCTCGGCGATCCCCTCTTCTCCGGAGCCCTTCCAGTGTTCTCTTGCCTTGGCACGCTGCCGTTCCATGCAGAGCTCGAAGCCCGGCTCATCAACAGTCATCCCCTCCGCAGCCATGATATCTGCTGTCAGGTCTACGGGGAAACCGAAAGTGTCATAAAGCCGAAACACTGCATCGCCGGTAAGCTGTGTTCCACCACTACTTTTAAGGCCGGCGATATCCTCATTGAGGATGGCGAGGCCTCTGTCGAGGGTCTCGGCAAAGCGCTCCTCCTCTGCCTGAATCACTTTCTTCACATACTCTTCGCGCTCGATCAGTTCGGGAAATGCCTCTCCCATGATAGAGTTGACGGCATCAACAGCTCTGAAGAGAACCGGTTCGGCAAAGCCGAGCATCTTCGTGTGGCGGGCCGCCCGCCGCATAATCCGCCGCAGGACATAGCCTCGTCCTTCGTTGGAAGGGAGCACGCCATCGCAGATGAGAAATGTTACTGCCCGGGAGTGATCGGCAATGACCCGCAGGGAGACATCGTCCTTTGGATCATGGCCATATTTTTTCCCTGCCAGCTTGGCAACATACTGGATTATGCCTTGAAGGAGGTCCGTGTCATAATTTGACGTTTTCCCCTGCATGACAGTGCAGATCCGCTCAAGCCCCATGCCGGTATCCACGGCAGGTTTTGGCAGCGGGTGCAATACACCGTCGGCCGTGCGATTGAACTGCATGAAGACATTGTTCCAGATCTCCATGTAACGATCGCAGTCACAGCCGACCGCGCAGTCCGGCTCACCACAGCCGGTGCCCGGGCCGTTGTCCCAGAAGATTTCGCTGCAGGGGCCGCAAGGGCCGGTATCGCCCATTGACCAGAAGTTGTCTTTCTCCCCAAAACGGTAGATCCGCTCACGGGCAACACTTTCCTGGAGATGCCAGATATCAGCGGCTTCATCATCATCGGTGTACACGGTTACGTAGAGACGCTCCTTGTCAAGCTTCAGCTCTTCGGTTAAAAAGCTCCAGGCATAAGCGATTGCCTCTTTTTTGAAGTAATCGCCGAAAGAGAAGTTGCCGAGCATCTCAAAAAAAGTATGGTGACGGGCGGTTCTGCCGACATTCTCCAAATCGTTATGCTTTCCACCGGCGCGAACACACTTCTGCGAACTGGCTGCGCGGAGGTAATCACGCTTTTCCATGCCGAGAAAACAGTCTTTAAACTGGTTCATGCCGGCATTGGTAAACAAAAGTGTCGGATCGTTATGGGGAACAAGTCCAGAGCTTGAAACTACCGTATGGCCGTTCTTTTCAAAAAAGCCGAGAAATTTTGCCCGCAACTCTTTGCCTGTCATCTGTCAAGCTCCTCTGTCCTGATTTATAAAAAAACTTATTACGGTCTGCATAGAAAATCCGCGGCGCTGCAGATATGAATATACGCGCTGTTTTTCCTTCTGAGAGGCGCCGGCGGGATCAAAGGCGGCGAATCTTCTGGCAACGATGGCGGCAACTGAATCAGACTCCAAATGCTCAGCCGTTGCCGTGGCAACAACTTCCGCAGCAATCTCCCGGGAAACACCTTTTCGCTGCAACTCCTGCAAAATCCTTAAACCGTAGCCACGACCGCCTCTGATAGCAGCATCAGCCCACCTTTCGGCGAAGCGTCGGTCATCAAGGAGCTTTTGCCCGCTCAGTTTTTCAATCGCGGTGGTTATGGAGTCAGCGGAAAAGCCCCTTACGGATAGTTTCTGCTTCAGCTCATGAACCGTATGGTCACGGCGGGCAAGCAGATTAAGCGCCCGTGAGTAGACCTCAGAGGCCGACGGGTTTTCAGAACCTTTCAATATTCGAGTTGCCATTGGACGTTTCTTCCGCCGGTTCTTCCGCGGTAAACTGATCCCAGGAGCTATTTGAAGTCGAAGAGATACCGGAGACCTTGAGGGCAAAATCATCCGGATTGGTTGACTGCCTGAGCGCCTCTTCGTAAGTAATAAATTTGCCCGAGAAGAGCTGCATCAGCGACTGATCGAAGGTTTGCATCCCGTAGGTTGTGAAGCCCTGCGTAATAGCGTCAGGGATCTGCTTGGTCTTGTCCTTGTCGTCGATACACTCTTTGACCCGCGCAGTGCCGATCATGACTTCAACCGCAGGAACCCGCCCCTTGCCATCAATTTTAGGGACAAGTCGTTGTGAAATTACCCCCTTGATGACCGCCGAGAGCTGCATTCTTACCTGTCTTTGATGAAACGGCGGGAATACCGAAATTATCCTGTTGATGGTTTCAGTCGCATCAAGGGTATGGAGAGTGGACATGACCAGGTGACCCGTTTCTGCCGCAGTGAGAGCGGTTTCAATAGTCTCCAGATCCCGCATTTCGCCGACCAGGATAACGTCCGGGTCCTGGCGCAAAGCCCCTTTAAGGGCCGCTGCAAAGGAGAGGGTGTCGAAACCGACTTCCCGCTGGCTGATAATGCTCTTTTTGTCACGATGGAGGAATTCGACCGGGTCTTCGACTGTGATGATGTTGTTGGTGCGGTTTTCGTTGATATAGTCAATCATCGCCGCCAGCGTTGAAGATTTGCCACTGCCGGTAGTGCCGGTAACAAGGATGAGACCACGCTCTTCCATGGCAATTTTCTTCAATATCGGCGGCAGGTTGAGAGATTCGAGACTGGGAATATTGAAAGAGATCGCCCGAAAGACTATGGCAACACTGCCGCGCTGGTGATAAGCGCTTACCCTGAAACGACAAACCCCCGGGACACCATAGGAGAGGTCAACTTCAAAATTACTGTCAAACTGCTCTCTTTGCCGCTGGTTCATCATGGAGTGCGCCATCAACATGACAACGTCACTGGAAAGCCGGTGACTGTTGGGAATCGGGCGGAGTTTGCCATCGATCCTGACAACAGGCGGGAGACCGGTCTTGATATGAATATCAGATGCTCTGGCTTTTACGGCGATGGTCAGTATTTCGTTCAGTTCCATCCGCTACTCCTTGATGGCTGCCGCACCTGGAAGGTTAAGTATTACAAGGAGTTTTTCTCTTATTTCTGCGCACATTTCCGGGCGCTCTTTCATGTAAATACGGGTATTCTCCCGGCCCTGACCGATTCTGTCTTTGCCGTAAGAGTACCAGGCGCCGCTTTTATCAACGATCCCCTTATCAACGGCAATGTCGAGCAGATCGCCTTCTTTTGAGATCCCTTCGCCGTAGAGGATGTCGAATTCGACCTCTTTGAAGGGTGGCGCGACTTTGTTCTTCACCACTTTTACCTTGGTGCGCGAGCCGATAACATCGTTCCCCTGTTTCAGTGTGGCGATTTTGCGGATATCCATTCTGACCGACGCGTAGAACTTGAGAGCGTTGCCGCCGGTGGTCGTTTCCGGGTTGCCGAACATGACGCCGATCTTCATCCTGATCTGATTAATGAAAATTACGCAGCAGTTGGATTTTGAGATAATGCCGGTGAGTTTCCGGAGGGCCTGGGACATGAGCCGCGCCTGTAAGCCCATGTGCGAATCACCCATGTCACCTTCAATTTCTGCTTTCGGAACAAGGGCCGCAACTGAATCGATAACCAGGACATCGATAGCGCCGCTTCGGACGAGGGTTTCAGTAATTTCCAGCGCCTGTTCACCGGTATCAGGCTGGGAAACCAGCAGATCGTCAGTCTTGACTCCAAGCTTTCGGGCATAGCCGATATCAAGCGCGTGCTCGGCATCGACAAAAGCGGCAATTCCGCCGAGTTTCTGGGCTTCGGAGATGATATGGAGGGCAAGAGTTGTCTTGCCTGAGGATTCCGGGCCGAAAATCTCAATAACCCTGCCGCGGGGGACACCACCAACACCGAGGGCAAAATCGAGAGAGAGCGCACCGGTGGGGATCGCCGGGACATCGGGAAGAGGCTGATCGTTGCCAAGACGCATGATCGAACCTTTGCCGAACTGTTTTTCTATCTGGCTAACCGCCAGCTCAATAGCTTTTTCTCTCTCCTGCATCAGTTGTCTCCTCGATTGCTATATCAGATATTTGCAAAGTTTTAACACACATTCAGAAAGCTTTTCAAGCTATTACCTTATGCATGGATTGGTGCAACAGTTGCAGCAGCAGCTCAAGCCCGGTTTCAGCTGTAGCTTCCCGGATCATCCCCCGGTCACCCTTGAAACAGTAGCGGAACGCTTCGCAGCTATCTGCTCCTGCTACAGCAATAAAAACCGTTCCGACCGGTTTCTCCCCAGTACCGCCGTCAGGCCCGGCTATCCCTGTTGTGGCAATGGCAAAGTCACTGCCGGAAAGTGCTTTGACCCCTGAGGCCATTGCCATGGCGACTTCACTACTGACAGCACCATGCAGCTTCAGCAGCTCCCCGGGTATGCCAAGAACGCTCTCTTTGGCGCTGTTGGCATACGTCACAACCCCGAGGAGAAAATATCCGGAACTGCCCGGCATGTCTGTGAGCCGCTTGGCAAGCAGGCCGCCACTGCACGACTCGGCAACGGCGAGAGTCAGTCCTGAACCACGCAGCAGCCCGGTGACTTTCAGGTCCAGAGCGGTCACAAAAACCTCGTCAGCACAAAGAGGCACGCCCAGGCGTAAACCCCGGCGGCAACGTCATCAAGCACAACGCCATAGCCGTTTTTTAATTTCTGGTCGAACCAGTTGGCCGGCGGTGGTTTGACGATATCGAAAAAACGAAAGAGCAAAAAACCGGCAATAATGTAGCGCCAGTCACAAGGGATGGCCGTCATGGTAACCAGATAGCCGATCACCTCATCAATAACGATTTTGCCGGAATCCTTCTCCTCGAAAATAATCTCGGCCTTGCCCGAGGCCCAGCAGGCAAGAAAGAAGAAAGCTGTCAGCGTGAGGAGATAAAGCGGCAGTGGCAGCCCGGCAAGGCAGATGTAAAAGGGGATTGCGGCGAGTGTCCCGGCAGTGCCCGATGCAAAGGGCGAGTAGCCGCTCCCCCCCCAGGTCGCCAGAAGTTTGATAAACAGGGTCATTGTTCCGGAGCTCCTTTCTGAAGGCGCCGGTAAACCTCACGCAGCGGCATCCCTTTTTCAATGGCGATACGGCGGCAATCTTCATACTCCGGCTTCTCGCCATGCGTGGTCACCTTGAAGTTTATCGTGCCAAAAGCGGTGTCTCGCGTTTCCAGCCGCCGTGCCAGTGTCCGCCGCTCAACCGGGTAACTCCGCAGACCGATTGCCGTTGTCTCCCGGAAAATAATAGCAGCAAGCTTCTCAACATCTTCCGGAGGAGACAGGAGCGACAGCATGACCGCCGGGCGATTCTTCTTCATCTGGATCGGCGTAAACCAGGCATCGCGCGCCCCCGCAGTCAGCAGCCGCTCCAGCGTAAAACCGAGAACTTCCGGCGTTGAATCATCTATGTTCACCTCAACGACAACCATCTGCTCCCCCCTGGCAGCGTGAGCAGCAGTGCCGCAAAAGACGCGAAGGATATTGGGCAGATCAGGAAAATCCTTTTCCCCGGCGCCATAGCCGATTTTTTCGATCGTCATGGCAGGAGCAGCACCAAAGCGTGTTGCCAGAGTGGCAACGATCGCCGCACCGGTCGGCGTGACCCGCTCACCAGTGCCGCTGGCGCCATGCACCGGCAGCCCCTTCAAAAGATCTGCAGTCGCCGGTGCCGGCAACGGCAAAAGGCCGTGTTCGCACTGTACAAAACCGCTGCAGAGCGGCAGCGAGGAAGCGCTGACCGTTTCAATCCCCAGATATTCAAGGCAGATGGCTGTGCCGACAATATCGACGATAGAGTCAACCGCACCGACTTCATGGAAGTGGACAGCTGCGAGGGCTACGCCATGGACCTTTGCTTCGGCTTCGGCCAGGCGTGTAAAGATCTTCCCGGATTGCTCCTTTACCCGCGCTGAAAGGCTGCTGGCGTTGATCAGCTCCACTATGTCGCTGTAGTGGCGGTGAGAATGTTGCTCCTGCACGGAAACTCCGAATTTGAGGGCAGCAATGCCATGCCTTTTTGTCGGCGCAGCAGAGAGTTCATATGCCCCCAAAGGTATGGGGAGCTTTGCCAGTTCTGCCTCAAGATGAGCCAACGGTACACCAAGATCCAGCAGGGCAGCAACGGTCATATCGCCGGAAATACCGGCCTGACAGTCAAGATGAAGGGTTTTCATGATTCTCCTTCGGCTCAGCAAAAAATGTGTCGATCAGCGCCAATTCATTGTGCGCCCAAATATATTGATTTATCGGTCAGATTGTCCAGATATTTAAAGACAATCGTTGTGGCCTTGAGCTTAATTGCGTTACTATTGTCCGGCAGCAGAATCATCCGTGAAGGAGTAACCAATGATTGAACTATTACGCAAGCGCCGCAGCATCCGCCAGTTTACCAAAGAAAAAGTTGCCCCTGAGCTCATCGAAACAGTTATCGAAGCGGCGCTCAGATCGCCGTCATCCCGAGGGTTAAATCCGTGGGAATTTATTCTGGTGGATGATCCCGAACTGCTCTTAAAGCTCTCCGGAGCGAAGCAGCACGGCGCCGGGTTTCTCAACAATGCGCCGCTGGCGGTTGTTGTCTGTGCAGACAGTACAAAGTCTGATGTCTGGATAGAGGACTGTTCCATCGCGGCAATCATTATCCAGCTGACGGCGGCGTCACTGGGTCTTGGCAGCTGCTGGGCACAGATGCGCAACCGCAGCCATGACAGCGGCAAAAGCTCGCCGGAATTTATCAGTAACCTGCTCGGTCTGCCGGAGAATATCATGGTCGAAACAGTGATCGGCATCGGTTATCCGGCGGAGAGTAAGGCAGGCCAGCCCGAGAGCAGTCTGCAGCGCGATAAGATAAGGTACAATCATTGGAGATGACTACGACAGAGCTTCTGGCCAGAACCTGAAAAACAAAAAAAGCCCCTGCATTTCTGCAGGGGCTTTTTTACTTCTCGCCCGCCAATTATCTTGGCGAGCTAAATACTGCAACCTTCCTTGCAGTGGGATACCGGGCGAATACGAAATCTTTCAGTCCACATTGGCGTTATCTCCTTTAAAGGTTCGATTGATCTGCTTCCTGATTGTTAATTTACCGCTATCGGTATGGCAGCGTCAAGCATAATCGGACGCATCCGGTCTTTTTTGGCTAAAGCCTTGCCAGCTCCGGCTCGAAGACCGCCCAGACCCTTTTCTGCAGTTCTGCCATAAATTCCGGACTGGTAATGTTCGGCAGCTTGATGTTCTTGTTCGGGTGCTCCCACACTTCAGCAGGGAGGGTGTATTCGCTCTTCTCATAGCCTTGCCTGAGCTCAAGGGCCAGCCCGAGGAGAAAAGCCCTGCGAACCGAGGCTGCAAGGTCTTCCAGAGTCACGGCCAGGTTGAACTCGCTCTTGAGGCAGTCCACCACCATCTGGGTGCAGATCCCCTTGGTAATATCGAAAAACTTGCAGAGACCGATCATGTCGAACCCGACTATCTGCAGTTTTGTCCTGGTTATCCCCTCGACCCAGGAGTCAATATCAGATTTTCCTTCACGGGTCAGTAGGCCGTAAGTGCCCATGGACATATGGCCGCCGGCGATTGCCCAGGCGTACCCCGGATTGGTTTCCGGTTGATAGGCAGGGAGTTCCAGCCCCTTGACATGGTAGGCGTAGGAGGTTTCACCGGTGCCCTCGGAGAGCCGCTTGGAGCCGCGTCCGATCTCCGGCAGTTTCCCGCGGGCGGTCTGCTCGACAAGTTCCTCTATTTTAGCAAAATCGCCGAAGGTGGCGCCGTTCAGGAGCGGTTTTTCCGGATGTCTTTCGTTGTAAGAGAGCAGATAGGAGATGGTCACCCCAAGGGAGATTGAATCCATGCCGTAATTGTCGCAGAGATGAATCAGGCGCGCGACCTGAACAGCGTCGTGAATGCCGATATTGGTGCCGAGCAGGTTGAGCGGCTCGTAGTCGAACTTGGCGAGAAACTTGCCGCTGCCGCCAGCTGCGTTTTTTTCGTGGATATTGTTATGACAGGTGATGCCGCAGCGATAACAGGCCTCTGATTTGATGAACAGCTGCTGTTCCACATTCTCCCGGAACAGCTTTTCCGGCAGGTCGTTCCCCTGGGGCCGGAAATTGTTCACCGGCACGGCATGAAAAACCTGGAGAACATCGTAGGCCGCCCAGGTGCCACCACCGCCCCCCCGGCTGATTGGCTGCAGCCGTGCCGACCCGCCACCTTTGACGACGTTGATGTTTACCTTCTGAACCTCCGGCGTCAACGGCTTGAGCTTGTCACTGCTCTGTGCCACCAGGGCGAGAATGTTCTTGTACCCCATCAGGCTCCCCATGCCGCCGCGCCCGGCAAAGCGCATCTTGTCCTCGCCTGACTTCAGCTGGTTATCGGTCGACAGGGCGACCCCAGCCATGAAGACATTCTCCCACTGCTCCCCGGCCTGACCGATGGTCGCAAAATGGGCGTTGGCATACTCCTTCTGCAGGAGCATCATCTTGTCGTGGGTCGAGAGTCCCAGCAGATGGTCAGCCGGTTTCAGCTCGACCTGCGGGCCGTCAACACTCTCCCTGATGACGGCATAGACAGGTTTATCCGAGCGGTTTTCAAAGATCAGTTCATCCAGACCGGTCCACTTTAATTTAGCGCCGAAATTGCCGCTGCCGGTAGACCAGATGGCTCCCGGCAGCCCCTTCTTCGACGCCTTCAGCGGACTGTAGCCGGAAAAATAGGTGCGCATACCGGTCATGGCGCTGCTGCCGGTGAGGAGGCCGGTGTTGACAATCAGGGGATTCTCCTCGCAGTATGCCCTGCTTATGTTCCGCTCGGCCAGAATCTGGAACGAGCGGCCAAAGCCCCCCAGAACATCCTCCAGATTGCGGCAGGGGACATCTTCCAGCTGAATACTGCCGCTCTTCAGATCGACAGTAGCGCGGGAATACAGGACAGAAGCCGGTTCAGCGGCGGGGTCGGTAGCTAAAAATTTCATACTGATGACTCCATATTTAGTTCAGAGTGACATCCAGACAAGGGAACTACCCTCCATCCATGAAAGGTAAGAAAGTTATGACGTCACCATCATTGAGCAGATATTCGACGCCTGCATGGAGATCATTGACAAGCACAGCCCCCAGAAGAGCTGGCGGAATCTGCAGTTCGGCAATCAGGTCCTGAACACACGTCCCCGGTGGGCAGTCATGGAGCGTATCCTTGAAACGACCCATTCGAAATGCTCCGATCATCTTTAAGGTCACCTTCATTGCTGCTCCAGTTCATCCGTTACGGCTGAGTCATTGTACATTATCCGCCAGTTTTTACAACAGCGGCATGGTGGGCTAAAGTCAGATCAAGCACTGCGCAAGCAGCCTGGCGGCTTGTCTATGGGAGTCAACCAACCTCACTACGTCCAACCAACCTTACCGTTTTAGTTTATGCAAAGTTAGTCAAATAGAAAGAATGTCCCCCTAGCCTTGCCCAAAACGGAACATTTAGTCCGCGCTTATTAAAGCATTGATCAAAGTGAAGTGAGGTGTCAGATTTCATTTACTCCAGCCACTCTCTCCAACAGATCTGAGTCACGACCTCAAACCTGGCACCAGGATATCCTTCAGCCCAGTCTTTTGGGACTTTGACCTTGGTTTTTGGCGACCATTTGCACTCAAAACCGGTTAGCTGCCCGTCAATATCCTCCACAAGATCTATTTCGTGCTGGTCATAAGTGCGCCAGAAATAGAAACCGGTGAAGCGGCGTTGGTTAGCGGCCCGCTTGATGCGCTCCATGACAAACCAGTTCTCGAACAGTTCGCCGACGTCACTGCGCAACGAAAGTGGCACATACGAACGAATAAGGGCATTGCGGAGACCGATGTCGGCAAAATAGTAGCGGGAGGTCTTACTGACTTCCTTACGCAAATTACGGCTAAAACCGCGGATATTGACGATGACGAACATCTTCTCCAGGATGTCCAGATAACTTTCCACGGTTTTCTGGCTCAGCCCCAGACTATTCGACAGTTCGGATACAGCAACTTCTTTTCCGATCTGATGGGCCAGCAGTACCAGAAGATCAACAACTTTTTTTGGTTTTCTGACCTGCTCGAATTCAAGCAGGTCGCGATACAGATAGTGATTGAGATAGTTATAGAGGTATTCTTCCTTTTCCTGATTGCTTTCCAGTGTATGGACACGGGGATACATGCCGTAGCGGAGCATTTCTTCCAGTGCTGTCTCCGGTGATGTCAGCCGGTATTTATCCGCCACTTCCGCCCAGGAGAGTGGGTGCAAATGATAGGTTCGTGCCCGCCCGGTCAACGGTTCACTTAATCGGTCCGCTAGTTCGAACGAAGCAGATCCGGAAGCGATAACCGTAACCGGCAGATGATCCACCAGCAACTTGATAGTCAAGCCAATATTCTCAATGCGCTGAGCTTCATCGATAAAGATTGTGGTAGACGAACCGATAATCCGCTTCAGATGTTCCAGTTCGTGTTGAGCCAATAGTGATTGAGTATAGAGGTCATCACCGGTAAAGGAGAGTGCTTCTGGTTCACTCTCCAGCAGTCTGTTAACCAGTGTCGTCTTGCCGGCCTGACGTGGGCCATAAAGAATCAATGCTGTCCCCGGCTTTCCAAGCCCTTCCCGTATCTGCTGCTCAATAGTTCGTTGAAACATATTTGACCTCAATTATCTAAATTGATATACATGCAAGTATACCAATTCAGCTAAATTGGTCAATGCTGAATTTACTTCATCTGCCCGGCTTTACCAGCTCAAGCGCGATCATCTGTAACGGGGTGCCCCCATGACCCGCCCGCCTCGGTTTTTCGGGCGGCCAGCGTCTATAAAGAACAAAAATTGCACAGGAGTCTGTCGGACTTAGGAAATCAAAGCGAAAATTCGGCTGGGCGAGGACAGATTTAGTCGATTTTGAAGGGCAATAGTCGTTCTATTGACCAAGAAAGACTCCTAGCTACGGATGTCACGGATGAACACGGATAGAGCACAAACCATATGTTTTCATCCGTGTGTCTCCGTGTAATCCGTGGCTAAAGGTCAATCTTTACGTGAGTCAACAAACATGAATCCCCCCCGGACGTCAGCGGCACTCCCGCATGCCGCGCTCATATTTTCCTCAAAAAGACAGGGAAATGATGCTATAAACAGTCATCCGCACTGTAGCCTGCTAGGGAGTAACTGCCAATTATGTACAATCTTTTAAATTACGATCAGCCGCTGTTTCGCCCCCCCTCCGAGGGGCAGAGTCTTATATTTCAGATAACAATCGGCTGCTCGCAGAACAGCTGCAAATTCTGCGGTATGTATAAGATGAAGAAGTTCCGTCTCCGCCCGGTTGCCGAGATAGTTGCCGAAATAAAGTCCGTTCCCCTGCAGCACCGCCAGTACGTGCAGCGGGTCTTTCTGGCCGATGGCGATGCGCTGATCTATCCCCAGGACGGGCTTAACATCATTCTTGACGCACTGGCGGAAACTCTGCCACGGCTTACAAGGGTGGCGGCCTACGCTTCGCCCAACAGCCTCAAATCTAAAAGCGAAGCGGAGTTGGTTGTATTACAGGCTAAGAAGCTGCGGATTCTCTATTTCGGGCTGGAAAGTGGTGATCCTGAAACGCTGCGGGCGGTAGCTAAAGGCTATGAAGCGGAAGAGATGCTTGCTCTTTGCCGGAAAGCGCAAAAGGCGGGGATGAAACTATCGGTTACGGCAATTCTGGGACTTGCCGGGCAAACACGCAGTCGTGAACATGCCATTGCCACGGCGGAGTGGATTAATGCCCTGTCGCCGGAATACTTTTCCCTGTTGACCATGTTCATGCGCCACAATGATGACTGGTTCAAGTCAATCAAGCCGCTCAGCCACGGTCAGGTTCTTGTGGAGGCTCTGCTGATGGTGAACCGGCTGGAGCCGCAGCAGACCATATTGCGTTCCAACCATGTCTCTAATTTTCTCAATCTGGCAGGCAGCTATCCAAAAGATAAACAGCGCCTGATTGCCACTGCTGAAGCCGCCTTAACCGAAGCGCGCCGGCACCCGGCCTGGTTTGACAAGGTTTCCGATTACTCGGAAGAGTATTATTAACTAATCCGGCAGTTGAATGCTGCCGTAAAGAGAGCTTAATGAGCTTAGAATTGCAGAAATTGCACGTTCGCTCGAATGCAGGCAGCGTTCAACTGCCGAATCCCGGGTTAACTGTGCTCCCGTGTTTCCAGGAACTGCAGCCCTTTCCAGGTATCAATAGTATTGTCAAGCCGCCACTGGCTCCCGGCCAGATAGGTCAGATTCCCTTCGCCGTCGATGTAGCAGTGCATGATCTCTTTTTTCTGAAAATCCTCCAGCTGCTTGCGCTCGCCGGTTACCCAGCGGGCCGTCACATAACTGACCGGTTCATACGTCGCTTTCACCTTGTACTCAAACTCAAGACGGTGCATGACCACTTCAAACTGAAGCAGACCGACTGCGCCGACAATCCAGTCTGAGCCCATCTGCGGACGGAAAACCTGAGTCGTCCCCTCCTCGGCCAGCTGAACCAGACCCTTTTCGAGAGCCTTGGATTTCATCGGGTCGAGCAGCCGCACCTTGCGGAAATGCTCCGGGGCGAAGTTCGGGATGCCGGTATACTTGAGATCCTCTCCCTGGGTAAAAGTGTCGCCGATCTTGATGGTGCCGTGATTATGAATGCCGATGATGTCGCCGGGGAAAGCCTCTTCCACATTGGTCCGATCCTGGGCCATGAAGATCGTCGCATTGGCGATCTGGAAATCCCGGCCGAGACGCAGGTGCTTGACCTTCATCCCCCGGCTGAATTTACCGGAGCAGATCCTGAAGAAGGCGATCCGGTCACGGTGGGCCGGGTCCATGTTTGCCTGGATCTTGAAGACAAAGCCGCTGAACGGCTCTTCAAAGGGAGAGACCATGCGGCTGACCGTCTCCCGCGGCAGCGGCGCCGGGGCTTCGATGACAAACGTGTCCAGCAGCTGCTGCACGCCGAAGGTGTTAATCGCGCTGCCGAAAAAGACCGGTGTCTGGGTGCCGGCAAGATACCTTTCCCGGTCAAACGGGTGGGCCGCCCCTTCGAGCAGTTCCACATCGTGACGGAGCTCTTCCACCTGGCTCCCCAGAAGTTCATCAAGGCGCGGGTCATCAAGCCCCTTGACGGTGACAATCTCGCCGACCCCTTTGTCAGCTTCAGGATCGAAGAAAGTAATCTCTTTGGTGTAGAGGTGATAGGTGCCCCGGAAACGCTTCCCCATGCCGATCGGCCAGGTAATCGGCGCACACTGGATCTTGAGGAGACTCTCGATCTCGTCCAGCAGTTCCAGCGGCTCCCGCCCTTCCCGGTCAAGCTTGTTGATAAAGGTCATGATCGGCGTATGGCGGAGGCGGCAGACTTCCAGCAGCTTTTTTGTCTGGGTTTCCACCCCTTTAACGGAGTCAATGATCATCAGAACCGAGTCGACCGCAGTCAAAACCCGGTAGGTGTCTTCGGAGAAATCGTTGTGGCCGGGGGTGTCGAGCAGATTGATTTCGTGTTCACCGTAGGTAAACTTCATGACCGATGAGGTGACCGAGATACCGCGCTGCTTCTCCATCTCCATCCAGTCGGAAGTCGCGTGGCGCCCCGATTTACGGGCGCGGACCTCGCCGGCCTGCTGAATCGCCCCGCCGAAAAGCAGCAGTTTTTCAGTTATGGTGGTTTTACCGGCGTCAGGGTGACTGATGATGGCAAAGGTGCGGCGACGTTCGATCTCCTGCTGATTATGTTTTTCCACTTGATTGACACTCCAAAGACAAAAATAAAAGCGAAGATAAGCTCTTCGCTGTGGGTGAATAATGCCAGTTGACTATAAAAAGGGCAATAAAAAAGAAGGGTTTATCAGCCTTCTGCCGCCAGGGGAATAGCTGCTGCCGGGGGGGCAACTACGGAGGGGAGCAGGGCTTCGATTCTTTTCCAGATCCCTTCAGTACCTTCTCTGGAGAGGGCTGAAAAGGAGCAGAGTTCTTTCCGCTCGGTGCCGAACTCCTTGGCAATCGCCACCATATTGCGCTCGCGTTCGCTCTTGGAGACCTTGTCACACTTGGTTATCACCAGAATGGGCGGAACACCGAAGGTTCTCAGCCACTCAAACATCTGGATATCCTCGTCTTTGGGAATCCTTCTGACATCGATGATCAGGACAACACCCTTGAGGTTGATGCGGCTGGAAAGGTAGGTCTGCATCATCGGCCCCCACTGCCGCTTCACGTCCAGGGGCACCTTGGCAAAGCCGTAGCCCGGCAGATCGACGAGGGTGAAGGTGCCGTTGACATCAAAGAAGTTTATCAGCTGGGTTCTGCCGGGGGTAGAGCTGGTTCTTACCAGCGCTTTGCGATTCACCAGCACGTTGATCAGGGAGGATTTGCCGACATTGGAGCGTCCGGCAAAAGCTATTTCCGGCAGATCCCCTTCCGGGTAGTGAGCAGGTTTGGTGGCGCTTTTTATGAATTCTGTTGTTTTTACATGCATTATTGTCTCTCCGCTGCCGTCATGATAGCTTCTTTTCGCTTTTTAGGCAAACTGCAACTTGAATTGCCCTGTTTACTAATAGCTTGATTGGCTTTATAAGTTCAGCAGAAAGGATCGCACTATGGACAGTCCCGCAACTATAAAATTCACCCTGTTAACTCATTCAAAGGAGCTGACCAAGCCTTCCAACACCGGCAAGCTGGTGGTGGAGGTCCTTGGTAGCGCTGCCGAGCAGCTCCGCTGGGAGCGCCTGACCCCTCCGGCAGGGCTCCTGGAGGAGATCGCTGCAGGCGGCGTCGCCCTGCTTTATCCGGGCACTGCGGACGAGCCTGGTGGCGATCTGACCGGGATCAGCCATGTCATCCTGATCGACGGCACCTGGCATGAGGCGCGGCGAATTCATCAGCGCAGCCCCTATCTGCAGAACGTCCGCCGCATCTGCCTCAAGCCTGCCGAAAAATCAGCCTATAATCTGCGCAAAAACCAGAAGGTTTCCGGGCTCTGTACCGCCGAATGTGTCATTGAGATCCTGCGCAGCAGCGGCAACTGCGGCGCGGCCGAGCGGCTGCAGGAAAGGTTTCTGGCGTTCATCAGGCCGCTCGGGGCAGGGCGTGGCGAGAAAAATGGCAGAATGGCTGCTCTCTCTTCAGCAGCGGAGCGGGTTGACCAAAAAGAGTTTGAAAATCCCCCATCTCAAGGCGGGTATTCAAGATAATCAGAGCAGTTTCCGCAAATACTGGCCGGTATAGGATCTTGTTACTTTGGCAACTTGCTCCGGGGTGCCTTCAGCGACTATTTCACCGCCACGGTCGCCCCCTTCCGGGCCAAGATCGATAATCCAGTCCGCGGTTTTAATCACATCAAGATTATGCTCGATGATGACAATGGTGTTGCCCCCCTCCACCAGCTTCTGGAGGACTTCAAGGAGCTTGGCGATGTCGTGGAAATGCAGTCCGGTGGTCGGTTCGTCGAGAATATAGATGGTGCGGCCGGTAGCCCGCTTGGAGAGCTCCTTGGCCAGCTTGACCCGCTGGGCCTCTCCGCCTGAAAGGGTGGTCGCGGCCTGGCCGAGACGGATGTAGCCGAGACCCACATCTTCCACCGTCTTGAGCTTGTTCTTTATCCGCGGGATGTTCTCCATGAACTGCAGTCCCTGGGAGACGGTCATGTCGAGGACATCAGCAATGCTCTTTCCTTTGTAGCGGACCTCCAGGGTCTCCCGGTTATAGCGCGCCCCTTTGCAGATTTCGCATTGCACATAAACATCAGGGAGAAAGTGCATCTCGATCTTGATGATACCGTCCCCGGAACAGGCTTCGCAGCGCCCCCCCTTGACATTGAAGGAGTAGCGCCCCGGCTTGTAGCCGCGCAGTTTTGATTCGGGGAGCTGGGCAAAGATGTCGCGAATATCGGCAAAGACGCCGGTGTAGGTGGCCGGATTGGAACGTGGTGTCCTGCCGATGGGGGACTGATCGATGTTGATAACCTTGTCCAGCAGCTCCAGGCCGAGGACATCCTTGACCGCCCCCGCCTTTTCTCTGCTGCGGTAAAGCCGCTGGGAAAGGACTTTGTGGAGAGTATCAATGATCAGGGTTGACTTGCCGGAACCGGAAACACCGGTAACGCAGGTGATCACCCCGAGCGGGATATCGACGCTGACGTCCTTAAGGTTGTTCTCCGTAGCACCGCTGATGGTGATTGCCTTGTCGCTTGTGCGCCGCTCTTTGGGGAGGGGGATACAGAGATCGCCGGACAGGTACCTGCCGGTAAGGGAGGCGGGGTTTTCCATGATCTGCCGCGGCGTCCCCTGGGCGACCACTTCGCCCCCATGGACCCCGGCGCCGGGCCCCATGTCGATGACATGATCCGCTT
Source organism: uncultured delta proteobacterium (assembly GCA_963787125.1). Lineage (GTDB taxonomy): Bacteria > Desulfobacterota > Desulfuromonadia > Geobacterales > DSM-12255 > VEOV01. The sequence goes on along the minus strand of CAWBBV010000001.1, from coordinate 153,262 downwards.
CTAAAATGGTCTCTTCGTCATGCTCCACCACCAGGACAGTGTTGCCGATGTCCCGCAGGTGCATCAGCGTCATCAACAGGCGGGCGTTATCCCGCTGATGCAGGCCGATGGAGGGTTCGTCGAGAATATAGAGAACCCCGACCAGGGACGAGCCGATCTGGGTCGCCAGCCTGATGCGCTGCCCTTCGCCGCCGGAAAGAGTCCCGGCGGTGCGGTCAAGGGAGAGATAATCCAGACCGACATTTACCAGAAAGCCGAGACGTGACCTGATCTCCTTCAGAATCCGCCGGCCAATCTCCGCCTCTTTCTCGGAAAGCTGCAGTGTGTCGAAGAAATCAAGGCAGTCCCTGATCGCCAGGGAGGTGACCTCGCAGATGTTCTTGTCACCCACCCGGACGAAGAGCGATTCTTTTTTTAGCCTTGCACCGGCGCAGGTCGGACAGGGCATAATATTCATGTACTTTTCCAGATCCTCGCGAACACTCTCCGATTCACTTTCCAGATAGCGGCGCTCAAGATTGTTCAGTACCCCTTCAAACGCCTTTTCATAGGTATGCCGTTTGCCGCTGTCCTCTTCCCACCAGAATTCGATTTTTTTACCTTGCGACCCACGCAGGATCACCTCCTGTACTTTAGGAGCAAGATCCTTGAACGGAGTCCGGATGTCAAAATCATAGGCTTTGGCCAGAGCGTCAAGGGTCAGGTGATACCAGCTGGAGAGCCGCTTCTCCCAGGGGGCTATCGCCCCTTCACGGATGGAGAGGTCCGGGTTCGGCACCACCAGGTCGGCGTCAAAGTACATGCGGGTACCGAGGCCGGTACAGTCGGGACAGGCGCCGTAGGGGTTGTTGAAGGAGAACATCCGCGGGGTCATTTCCGGATAGGAGATGGAGCAGTCAATACAGGCAAGGGCTTCGGAAAAGAGGGTCGTCTCGCCGTCAATGACCTGGATCTTGGCAATCCCCTCGGCATGGTGCAGGGCGGTTTCAAAAGAGTCGGCCAAACGCCGCTCTATCCCCGCCTTGACGATCAGGCGGTCAACAACAATGTCGATATCGTGTTTCCTGTTCTTGTCCAGGGGGATATCTTCGGCCAGCTCATACTGAATCCCGTCGATGACCACCCTGGTGAACCCCTCCTTGCGGAGATTCTGCAGCTCCTTGCGATACTCACCCTTACGGCCGCGAATCATGGGTGAGAGCAGCTGAAACTTTGTCCCTTCAGGAAAAGCCATAACCTGATCGACCATCTGGGAAACGGTTTGCGACGCAATCAGCTTGCCGCACTGGTAACAGAAAGGTTTGCCGATGCGGGCAAAAAGGAGGCGGAGATAATCGTAAATCTCGGTCACCGTGCCGACGGTGGAGCGGGGATTCTTGCTGGTCGTCTTCTGCTCAATGGAGATTGCCGGCGAGAGCCCCTCGATGGATTCCACATCCGGCTTGTCCATCTGCTCCAGAAACTGGCGGGCATAAGAGGAGAGCGACTCCACATAACGGCGCTGCCCCTCGGCATAGATGGTGTCGAAGGCCAGGGTCGATTTGCCGGAACCGGAAATGCCGGTGATGACGACCAACTGGTCGCGGGGGATCTCCAGATCGATGCACTTGAGATTGTGCTCGCAGGCGCCTTTGATGATGATTTTATCGTGTGCCATATTTGTTACCCTTTCATTGTCTGCCGTGCCACCGGCCAGACAACGGCTTAGAGCCTTTGCGGTGAAAACCGCTGCAGGCACAGGTTCGACTGAATTTCAAGCAGCCAGTCGCAGGTGAACTTCAGCTGCGATCTTCGGTCCATTTTTTATCTCTGCAAATTTCAAATCATAACTAATCTGCAGGTTCATCCAGAATTGCGGTGTAGTGCCGAAGTAACGAGCAAGCCTGAGTGCTGTATCAGGTGTGACAGCACGGCGTTCCCGCACAATATCATTGATACGTGGAGCAGGAACTCGAAGTTCCAACGCCAGCGCATGAGCGCTCATGCCTAGTGGAATCAGAAACTCCTCACGCAAAATTTCGCCTGGATGTATTGGCCGCATTTTGTTAGTTGGGTTCATTTTAATCTCCTTTAGTGATAATCCACTATCTCGACATCAACTGCATTCCGTTCTCAAAGCTGAAACACAATCGCCATTGGTCATTGATGCGGATGCTCCATTGACCCTTGCGTTCTCCGTGTAAAGCTTCCAGCCGATTGCCGGGCGGCGAACGAAGGTCTTCAATAGCAAGGGACTTGGAATTTACCAATGTATCAGTTTTACGCTCAGATTTAGGTCAGATTTGTCGTTCCTGATTGAGCAAAACCGCAGGCGTAGCACGGCTACGCTGAGGATTTTGTGATTGAAGGGGCGGCAAAGATGGCCTTAAGATGAGATGTAAAACGGTATATCGGTAGGTCCCGAGTCCCTAAGCGTCAGCCAGCATTTGTAATTTACGTTCAGCAGCATTAGCAAAGGCTCTAAACTGGCGCGGGCATTTACCTTCAAATAGTGCTTTTGTGTACTTGCAATGGAAGGTTTTGATCATAGTAAATAGTATAATGCCGCTCGTTAAACGTCAAGCGGTTGTTGCGAGGCTGTTGCGAGGCGGGTATTGGTGGTTTTATTTGTTGAACGGGGCCGCAATTGACCTGCCGGGCAGCCTTATCGCCCAAGGAGATCACTTACCTCAAATGTGAATATGTGAAGGGCGTTATAGGTTCCCCCCGTGAACCGGTGATCCCTCCAAATGCACATTTAACCCATGTTAATAAAAAATCAGAGACCCTGCGGAAACAGCAAAAATCCTTCGTTTCGGGCAGCTTCACGCAAACGCTGATCGAGGCAGACAAAACCGTGCTGCTCAGGATTGCCATCAGCCCATACCAGCGCTGCTGCCAGCTGCATGGAATCAGCCGCTCTCAGCGGATGGCGCAACAGTAAACGGCGGGCATGGGAGCGGACTTCATCCGTCGGCTCTACCTCCGTCCAGTGTCCCTGCATTTTTTGCAGCAGGTCGCGCAACAGATCTTCCTGCGTTTCGGTGATAATCCTGTCCCGGCGCAGACGAGCCAGTGACGAACAACACTCGATAACACTCCCCCACCAGACGGCAAAATTGGCGTCATCCCTGGCAAGTTCAATCATCGTATCCGTTAAAGGCTCTTTGACACAAAGAGGAATGATAGCAGAACTGTCCCAGAACTTCATCGCCCGTCCGCCCGCTCTTCAAGCAGCGCCACAAGACCCACCTCGCCATTGTCCAGAGGTCTGCTCATACTCCAGAACTCGTCCGGAAGACCACCGCTGCCGATCTTCAGCAGCCCTTTCTTTTCAAGGTGCTCCAGCTGCCCAGCGGCCTGCTGATCCCGGCGCAACGGAATAATCCGGGCAATAGGGCGACCACGCTCGGTAATCATGATATCCTCACCTGCCTTAACCTTCCCCAGATACTCACTGAGTGAAGCCTTTATTTCAGAAACCGCCGCGGTTTGCATAGATATCCCCCTAAGTCTTTACTATATGACTATTATGGTCACTAGTATTTGTCTTGTCAAAAGAAATAACAAAGAAATAACAATAACTCTATGCAATGGAAAAAGGGGCCGTCTGACGACGCCCCCTTTTCACTCTAAACTCCTGCCAGTTCCCGTCCGGCGGCAAGAAATTTTTCTACCGCTGCCAGTGAACCCGCTTCGCTGTAAAGCCGCAGCACCGGCTCAGTCCCCGACGGTCTGATAAGCAGCCAGGAGCCGCCGCTGAAGATGAATTTGAAGCCGTCGGAAAAATTCGTCGATTCTATCTTAGCCCCTGCTATTTCGGTGATATTGCCTGTCTTGAGCCTGGCGATGAGCTTGTCCTTGGCAGGCTGGTTTATCTGGGTGTCAATCCGCCGATAGTAAAAGTGGCCGATTTCGTCCATAGTCTCATTGAGGAGTTGTCTCAGCCCCTTGCCCGACATCGCCATTGCTTCCAGTAATAGCAGCCCCATGAGAACCCCGTCCCGCTCCGGAATATGCCCCTTGACGCCCAGGCCACCCGACTCCTCGCCCCCCATGAGAATGTCATGTTCCAGCATCAGTTCGCAAATATGCTTGAAGCCGATGGGGGTCTCGAAGATGGCGAGCCCGTACTTTTCCGCCAGCAGATTGACCATCTGGGTGGTGGAAACCGTTTTTACCACCCCGCCGCGCAGACCTTTGCGTTCGTAAAGATGCCTGAGCAGCACGGTGTAGATCATGTGGGAGGAGAAGAAATCACCGTTTTCATCAACAGCGCCGATCCTGTCGGCATCGCCGTCCAGAGCCAGACCGGCGCGGAAAGCACCGCTCTTCACTTTCTCGGAAAGTTCCAGCAGATGCTCCATGATCGGTTCCGGTGCCTGACCGCCGAATGCGGGATTGCAGTCGCCGTGAATCTCTGTGCAGGTTGGCAATAGCACCGGGAAAGCGCCGCTGCCTGCGCCGAACATCGGGTCAACGACAAAAGCTATGCCGCTGGTGCGGATCAGCTCCATGTCGACATACTTTTCCAGCTGGGCATAATACTCCCGGTTAGCATCGAAGAGGCTTATCATCCCCCCTTGCAGAGCCTCGGCAAAAGGAGTGGAGAGAATCTTCCGGTTGTTGGCGATATTCACAGCCACCTGGTCTTCAATTTTCCTGGTTGTCGAAGGCAGTGCCGAGCCGCCAAAAGCCTCCTTAACCTTGAAGCCGTTGTACACCGGCGGGTTATGGCTGGCGGTTATCATGATGCCGAGCCCGGCGCTTTGAGAGCGAACCGCCCAGGAAACTGCCGGTGTCGGCGAATAATTGTCAGTCAAGAGCACCTTGATGCCGTTACCGACGGCTATCTCTGCGCTTCGCTCGGCAAACTCCCGCGAAAGGAATCTTCTGTCATAGCCGATCACCAGACCTTTAGTCGCAAGCCCTGCTTGGGTCATATAATCCATGGTTGCCTGGGCAACAATAGCAACATTTTCGAAGGTGAATTCACGGGCTATAACCCCGCGCCAGCCGTCAGTACCAAATTTTATAGTCTGCACTTGATCCTCCAAGTAGTAGATTTGCAACGCAACTGATAATTTTCACCGCAGCGAACGGCAAAGTCAACCTTTTCTTGCTTCGTCAAACTTGACCGAAACCTGATTTTATCCTAAACTCAAAAAACTAAATTATATGGAGGTTTTTCTAATGATTAAACGGCTGTTTTTCACCCTGCTGCTGACTTTTGCCCTCGCTGCAGCAGCTCTTGCAGCAGATAAGAATCCGGTGGCAGTTATCGAGACGAGCATGGGGAATATCAAAGTCGAGCTGTTTGCCGACAAAGCGCCGCTTTCCGTCAAAAATTTTCTTGAATACGCCAACAGCGGCTACTACAAAGATACGATCTTTCACCGGGTAATTCCCGGGTTCATGGCGCAGGGTGGCGGCTTGACAGCGGCGCTTCAGCCGAAACCGGGTGACAGACCGCCGATCAAGAACGAAGCCGGCAACGGCCTTAAGAATAACCGGGGGACTCTGGCAATGGCCAGGACTGGAGTTGTTGATTCTGCCACGGCACAGTTTTTTATCAATGTTGTTAATAACGATTTCCTTAATCATAGCGATGAAACTCAGCGTGGTTTCGGTTATGCTGTCTTCGGCAAGGTGATCGAAGGCATGGATGTTGTCGACAAAATGGTCGCTGCGCCGCAGAAGAGACAGAATTCAGTCTTTCAGAACGTTCCTGAGACACCAATCGTCATTAAGTCCGTAAAAACAATCAAATAGGGAGCAGTTAATAAATGTTTACAACGTCAGATTTTAAAAAAGGGCTCATCATCCAGCTGGACGGCGCGCCCTGCATGCTCACCGATGTAACCGTTCAGTCACCCACTGCCCGCGGGGCCAATACCATGGTCAAGACCAAATACAAGAATCTGATCACCGGACAGGTGCTTGACAGAACTTTCCGATCCGGCGACAAGGTTGACGAAGCTGATTTCGAACGTCACAAGGGGCAGTTTCTTTATGCTGACGGCGACGGCGGTGTCTTTATGGATCTTGAGAACTATGAGCAGTTCGAAATGGCTGCGGAGAGTTTTTCCCTGGTTTCACCCTACCTGCTTGAGGGGGCAGAAGTTCAGCTCGGCCTTTTTGAAGGGAGAATGATCAATGTAGACCTGCCGATGATTGTCGAACTGACTGTCACAGAGACGCCCCCTTCCATGAAGAACGCAACGGCGACTGCTGAAACAAAAGAGGCAATTCTTGAGACAGGTTTGAAGGTAAGGGTGCCACCGTACCTTGAGTCAGGCGAGAAGGTAAAGATTGATACCCGTGATGGCCGCTTTATTTCAAGAGCATAAAAGGGGCCTGTAAGAAAAAGTTTGACATCTGGCCCGCCTGAATAGTATAAAGATTATTCTTTTCGCCCGGGTAGCTCAGTCGGTAGAGCAGAGGATTGAAAATCCTCGTGTCGGCGGTTCGATTCCGTCCCCGGGCACCACTTTTTACCAGTATTTATAGGCACTCACGCTACCGACGTGAGTGCCTATTTTTTTGTTGATGCAGATTTTATCGCTGGTGATCGCTGAGTCCTTTGTAAAATCCTGGAAATTTCCTCGACATCGTAAGGTTTTTCCAGTGAGGCGCAAAAGCCGTAGTCAGAAAAGTTGGCCATGACCGGATCAGCCGAATAGCCGCTGGAAACGATCAGTTGCGCTTCCGGGTCAAAAGCAAGTATCTGTTTGGCTGCCTCAACCCCTCCCATTCCTCCCTGGATAGTAAGATCCATTATAACAAAAGAAAACGGCATGCCTCTCTCTCTGGCCGACCGGTACAGGGAGACGGCTTCAGAGCCGTTATTGCAACAGACAACCGTATAATTCAAGCGTTTCAGGGTGATTTCGGCCAATTCTCTGACCATTTCGTCATCATCCATTACCAGGATAGAATAGTCCCGTTGTGCATTTTCAGGGACATGAGCCTCTTTCAAATCTTCAGTTACGGGTTCTCCGCAAGCGGGGATAAGAATTTTAAAGGTCGTACCCTTACCAGGCGATGAACTGACAGAAATATTGCCGAAGTGTTTTTTGATGATGGCATATGTTGATGCCAACCCTAAACCGCTTCCATCTGCTTTGGTTGTAAAGTAGGGATCGAAAATTCTCCCTACTTGTTCAGCCGCAATGCCGAGGCCCTCGTCTGTAAAAGATATCTGCACATAATCACCGGCAGAAAGATTCAGGTTGTTATTCTCGTTAATGGCAACATTATTGGCGGAGATGGTAAAACTGCCACCATCGGGCATCGCCTGCACGGCATTAATGATTATATTGTGAAATGCCTGGCTAATCTGCCCTTCATCGGCATTGACCGCATACAGGTCAGCCGGCAGATCGATGACCGCCTGAATATTGGTCCCGCTCAGCGTAAGGGAGACAGTGTCATGCACGATACTGTGAACGGAGATGGATTTCTTTACTGGATCTCCGCCTTTGGCGAATACGAGCAACTGGTTGGCAAGCCTGGCTGCCCTTTTCACTGCCTTTTCGGCCCTTGCCAACGGTTCGCTTGCAGGCTGCGATTCATCGAGATCCATTTTGGCGTAAGAGATGTTCCCCATAATTGCGGTAAGAATGTTATTGAAGTCGTGGGCGATGCCACCGGCCAGGACGCCGAGACTTTCCAGCTTCTGGGCTTGGAGTTGATGGCGCTCAAGAGCCAGTCGGTCTGCTTCGGCAAGCTTGCGGTCGGTGATGTCGTCAAATATGACGAAAACTTTGTCCGCGACCAGTATGCCATAGATGAGTGCCATCCTGACCGTCCCGTCCTTGCAGCTGACCCGGTACTCGCGGCGTTCGATTTCGCTCTTTTCTGCTATTGCTTTTCCAATAAGACCCATCCATTGAGCGAATACTTCGGCACGGTAGGATTCATCAGGGTATGCCTGTATCCACCATCGCTCCATACTCGGAATATCATCGTGGGAATATCCGAATGTTTCAATCGCCCGGCGATTGATTTGCTCGATAGTTCCGTCCATGCTGACTATAGCCATGGAGATTGGACTCAGTTCGATTATTTCTGCAAGAAGATCTTTACTTTCCTGGAGCGTCTTTTCAGCCTTTTTGCCCTCAGTAATGTCTCTGTCGACTCCTCGAAACCCGACGAGTTCGCCCGACTCATTAAGGACAGGATTGGCAGTACTTTCCAGAACTCTACAGCTCCCGTCTTTATGTCGCCAACGCAAGACCCAGCCATGCCAACCGCTTTTCTTTGCAATCAGTTGCGGTAATCTGGCTATAATCTCCTCACGGTCTTCCTGGTGAACCAATTCCAGTAAATCAATTGAAAGGATGTCAGTTAAACTGTAACCAAGAATATCCGAAGCACGTGCATTGGAGAAAGTGTGTTTCCCTGACAAATCCATCTCCCAAATCCAATCCTGGGATGTTTCCACTATTGAGCGGAATTTGGACTCACTCGAGCGAAGAATCTCTTCAGCGCGCTTGTGCTCGGTGATATCTTGGAATGACCAGAAGCGGCCCACAATTTCAGCGCCGATTTTCTGTGGCTGTGAGTAAAGACTGAAAATCCGGCCATCGGTAAGGTTGAGCGTGTCGGCACACGATTTATCCGGGTGCTCGTGCAGTTCTGTGGCTTTAGCCAGAAATTTTTCAGGGTCGGCCATCTGTGAGCTGGCGTAGGCGAGCACCGGGTTTTTGAGTGTAGTATCAAGAAGATGCTGCGGAACATTCCAAAGTTCGACAAATTTCTGGTTCCAGCGAGAGATCTTTCCCTCCCGGTTAATTATCAGGATCCCTTCCGGAGTCGATTCCAGCGCGGCTGTGGCGAGAGATATTGAGTAGAGGCGTTCCTTGTCAGCGCGTCTGCGATCCGCTTGCTCCTTTAAGATGAGGCCGATAATCGTAGTGAGGACAGGGTAGATGAGCAGGATTGGAAGAGCTGTAGTCTTGAGGATGGTATTGCGCAAATCAGCTGGAAAGAGGAAGATGCAGGAGAGCATTGCCAATTGGACAACAATGCCGAATAAGTATAGCTGAAGCCAACTTAGAGGTTTATTGCCTTTGTCGTGCCAATATTTCCAGACAAGACCCACACAGGCAGTTACGACAATCACAACAGTCCCGACTATCCCCCCTGGACCACCCTGGTAAAGCCGGAATGCTCCGGCAATTACTACCGCAAACATCGTTGGAATAAGACCGAAATAAAGGCCGCACAGGCTGAGAAGCACCCATCTGGTATCGAAATACAGACCCTTTTCAAGAGACCAGGGGTTTAGCATAACGGCGATGCAGATGAGCCCAACCAGGACTCCAGTCAGAGTGTCGCGCAGATTTTTTTTGTTTGGAATTGAATTGATGTTAAATGTGTCATAAATGACGCAAAGAATAAGCATCAATGCCGCATTATTCAAAAAAGCAGTAAAAGTGTCCAAAGTGCCCTCCGCTTTTCGGTAGTTTGGAACCCTACCCTTCGAAGATGCTGCTGAGTTGATTCAATGTAAACAAATTATATCTTACAGAACCCGTCACTGCACAATAAAAAAAGGGCTTAACCATTACTGGCTAAGCCCTTGATTTTTATGGCTCCCCATCGCGGACTTGAACCACGGACAAGGTGATTAACAGTCACCTGCTCTACCGACTGAGCTAATGGGGAATGAAGTTTTGTTATTTACCATTCGTGACGAGTCATGTCAACTAAAAATTCCATCAAACGTTTATTGGATATCCGATACAGGTACCTGTCAGCTCTTTGCGGATCTTGTCAAGCATCTCATCCTGATTGCTGATACCTTGTGCAGCCCTGGCATTCAGTGCCAACGGCAGCAGCCCCAGCAGTAATGTCCGGATATTGCCGCAGCCTTCGCGACCACCAAAAATATCGACCAGTTTTCTGGTCATCCCTTTACCGATTACGGTCCCAACCAACTTTGCCATGGCAATGTCAATCTGCGGGCAGAATTCGCTGGGATGTTTTGAAAAATTAACCTGCGCCGAACAGATTTTCATATTTTCAGGATCTACTTGAACCTCCAGAAGAATATCATGGAATACGTCTTTCATGGTTGCGGTCAGCGTTATTTGGTCTTCGCAACGAAAGACCCTGTAGGTGATATTTCTGGTAAAATCGTCAAACGCATTAATCGGTTGCATCTTGTCCCCTGCTCAGTTCGTGTTGCAAACCGTGATGATTTCTTTCAAGACCAGATCAGCCATATTGTAAGGTATCTGGCAAGTACCGACAGCTTTATGGCCGCCACCTCCGTATTTCAGCATCAAGGAGCCGACGTCAATGGTGGCAGTCCGGTTGAGAATGCTGTAGCCGAGAGAAATGGAGACGAATTCTTTGCCTTTGCCGTCAATAAGTCTTACGGAGATGTTTGTCTCAGGGAACAGCGAATAAACAAGAAAGCGGTTTGAGGGCGGCAATTCGGCAACCCCTCTGGCATCTGTAACAAGAACTGAACCGTCAATATAGGAATGACTCTTGATGAACTCGCGTGCCAGTTGATCGTTTTCCAGGTAGATGGCAATGCGCTCTTTGGTGTCAGGCAGGGCAAGGATTTCGTCAATGCTTTTTGTCCTGATATGGTCGACCAGCTCTCCCATGAAAGCAAGGTTGCTGATCCGGTAATCTTTGTGATAACCGAGACCGGTTCGCGGATCACAGATGAAGCCAAGCAGTATCCAGCCGGTCGGATTCAGGATTTCGTCTTCCGATAAGATTTGCCGAGTCGACTTTGTCAACGAAATGAAGCATTTCACTGAATCTTGCCAGCTTAGTCGGATGCGTAATAGTCATAAATTACCCGTGCCGCACTAGGAGCAAGGGTACTCTTGCCTTCATATCTTCCGGCAAGCTGAAGTCGCTCCTGCTCGCTGGAGTGATGGTCGAACCAGAGTCCGCAACCCGGTACGTAAGGGACATTGGCAAGGATATCGTTTTTGCCGGCGACAATTTTGCCGTCCTGAAGATCCTTGGGATGGGCATACACCATCTCGTCCATAAGGCCAAGCTCCTTGAGAAGCACGGCACAGCAGATTCCGTCAAAGTCGGAACGGGTTAAAAGTCGCATAAAATTCCCCCTGTAAAAGCGGTTGAATTCAAGGATAAGAAAGTCCATATCTTCGGCATTATGCCAAATCGAAGTTTTTTGATTCAACTAAATAACCGTTCAGAAAAAACTTTCAAGAAACATGATCTGCTTCTATATTCAGGTATGCTCTCGATAGATTCAATCAGACATTTTCCGACCTCTCCGGGGGTCTATCTCATGAAGAATGGCAGCGGCAAGATAATCTATGTCGGCAAAGCCATTAACCTGAAGAAGCGCGTCAGTTCCTACTTTAACCGGTCCGGCGACTCCCGCTATCAGATCCGCTTTCTGATGGCTCGAGTAGAAACCATCGATTGGCTTGTCACCGATACTGAAAAAGAGGCGCTGATCCTTGAAAATAATCTGATTAAAGAACACCGGCCGCGCTATAACCTGAGCCTGCGAGACGACAAAACCTACTTTTCCCTCCGCCTTGACCCGGCAGAGGAGTTCCCCCGGATAGCAATCATTCGCAAAGTCCAGCGAGACGGAGCCAGATATTTCGGGCCGTACTCTTCGGCCACTGCTGCCAGGGAGGTGCTGAAAGAACTTTGCCGCCTGTTTCCGTTGCGGCATTACCCTCTGAAAAGCTGTCTGCAGCGTAAGCGTCCCTGTCTGTATTATCAGCTGAAACAGTGCTCAGCCCCCTGTTTTGGCAAGATTTCGTCTCAGGAGTATTCCGGTCTGGTCGAGGGCGCTACGCTGTTCCTCTCCGGCCGCAACCGGGAGATTGTCAGAATCTGCCGAGAGCGGATGGCTGCGGCGGCAGAGCGGCAGGAGTATGAAGAGGCCGGTCGCTGCCGTGATCTGATCAACTCTATCGAAAAGACGGTGGAGAAGCAGAAGGTGGCTTCGAGCGGCGGTGATACCGATGTGATCGGGGTGGTGCCGCTGGGAGAGCATCTTCAGATCAGTCTCCTTTTTATCCGTAACGGCCTGATGCTGGGGAGCAGAAATTATCTGCTGGAATGGGAGCTGGAGACTGAAGAGGGGGCCGCGTCATTTTTGACCGGTTACTACAGCGGCGAGGTCATCATTCCTGATGAAATTCTGCTATCCTGCCGTGTTCCGGGGTGCGAGGTAATTGCGGAGCTTCTTTCAGAAAAACGTGGCAAAAAGGTCGCCATCAGCTGCCCGTTGCGCGGTGCTAAGCTGGAGTTGGCAAAAATGGCGGTCAAAAATGCCGAAAATACGGCGCTGGAACGGCAGAAAAAGGCAGAAGAAAGCGGCACTACCCTCAGTGAACTGCAGGAACGTCTGCACCTGAAAAAAACTCCCCGGCGGATCGAGTGTTACGACATTTCAAACATCCAGGGGAAAGATGCAGTCGGTAGCAAAGTCACGTTTTGTGAGGGGAAACCTGAAAAATCCTGTTATCGCCGTTACCGGATAAAAAGCGTTGCCCAGGCCGATGATTTCGGCATGATGCGGGAGGTTCTGGCGAGGCGGTTCGATCCGGCTAAGAACAGTGAAGAGCCGCCTGATCTGATTATTGTGGATGGTGGCATCGGCCAACTCGGCATCCTGTCGGCGGTTATGGAGGAGTTGGGGATTGCAGGGATAGATCTGGCTGGTCTTGCCAAGAGCCGCGTCAGTACCGGCATGAGCGAAACCTTTATCGAAAAAAGTGATGAGAGGGTTTTTTTGCCCGGGAGAAAAAATCCGGTTGTCCTGCGGCAGAATTCGGCGCCACTGCTGCTCTTGGCCCGGATACGGGACGAAGCGCACCGCTTTGCCATAACTTATCATCGCAAGCTGCGCAGTGAAACAGCGCTTAATTCGGCGCTTGATCAGATAAGCGGTGTTGGCGCTGTTCTCAAGAAAAGGCTGTTGGAGAAGTTCGGCAGTGTTCAGGGCATCAGAAGTTCTTCTCGTGAGGAACTTGTGGCGATAAAAGGGGTGACGAAAATATTGGCGGAACGGATTGCGACACAACTTTCAAATTGAGGTCCATTTGCGGCCAAAATGATCGGTTATAAAGATGCCTTTCCCTTCCGTCTTCTCCTGCCGCGCCTTTTACTGCTGCTGCGCTCTTCGTTGTGAAGCTGAGCTTCCGGGTTGCTATGACCTGATGAGTACCGCTCCCACCAGCCGACAGCTTTCCCCAGCGTAGCATCGCTACTGGAACAGAAACGCAGATAAGCGACGGCCTCAGCAAAAGCAGGCCTGGTAATGACGTTGTCCGGCTTTCGCCCCGGCATCTTCAGCAGCCGCTGTTGCAGTAGCAGAATCTCTCTGAGGCGCATCACGGTGCGCTGCGGGATGGCGAGCCTCCCGGCAGTTTCTTTCATGAAATCCGTCAGCGACCGGTCAATTTTGACTTGAATCGGAAGATGTTCCGGCAACCTCCCTCTCTCTGGATCCAGCAGGTAGTCACCGAAAAATTGTGCCAGCAGCAGCGAAGTTGAAACTGTCTCGCCGCTCAGCAGCGCTTTATCAATCCAGGCAAAGGCATTAAGTGAAGGGTCAATCTCTTTAGCGGCAATCCACTCGGAAAAGTCAGGGAAAATTGCCGCTGCAAGGCCGCTGGCGCAGAGAAGTTGCCAGCACTTTTCTGCGGCTCCGGAGAGGAGCAGTTTGACAACTTCATCAAAGAGTCTGGCAGGCGATGAAAGAGTTATTCGACTGGAATTCGCCCTCATTGCCTCCCAACAGTGATGTTCTATCGTAAAATCAAGCTGGGCGGCGAAACGCACTGCTCTGAGCATCCTTACCGGATCCTCGGCCAGTCTGGCTGAAGGTTCTCCAATTGTCCTGATAAGGCGCTGTTCAAGATCTTCGATCCCGCCTACATAGTCGATGATCGAGAAGTCGGCAATGTTGTAGGAAAGCGCATTTACCGTAAAATCACGCCGCCAGGCATCCTCTTCAGGAGTGCCGAAAAGGTTGTCGCGCAGCAGAACTCCGTCATCGCTTTTATGGTGATGACCGAGATTACGGCGTGGCTCATCCGGTTGCTCGCTGTCTATTTCATCAAATATCGCGTCAACTTCTTCCAGATCAGCAGGCTGCTCTTCACCTTTGCGAAAAGTTGCCACCTCAATAACTTCATCCTTGAAATGAATATGCGCCAGCCTGAAGCGTCGACCGATAAGGCGACAATTTCTGAAAACTTTTTTTATCTCTCCGGGAGTTGCATCGGTTGCCAGGTCAAAATCCTTTGGTGTGCGCCCAAGTAAAAGGTCACGTACTGAGCCCCCCACAAGAAAGGCTGTGTAGCCGTTGTCGCGGAGCCGATACATTATTCTCAAGGCATTGGGACTGAGAAGATTTCTGGAGATGTTGTGATTTGAGCGCCTGATTACAGTTGGTGGATTAGCTTGCATCGTTTCCCGTGGTTGTCTTTTTTATTTGTGTGGCAGGGTGAAATAGAAGGTCGCGCCTTCATTAACAGTGCCTTCAGCCCAAATTTTTCCGTCATGCCGCAAAATAACCCTCTCAACAGTGGCAAGGCCTATGCCTGTCCCCTCGTATTCACTGCCATGGAGCCGATGGAAAGCGGCAAACAGTTTATCTTTGTAAGCCATGTCAAAACCTGCGCCGTTGTCTTTGATGAAATATACGTCTTCATCAGCAGTCTTGTTCATACCCAGCTCAATTCTGGCCGCTGGCTGTTTACAGGTGTATTTCCAGGCGTTGTCAATCAGGTTTTGCAGGGCAATATGCAGCAGGGAGGCATCTCCATATGCCTTGAGATTGTCAGCAACTATCACTTCGACAACCCGCCCCGGCTCAGCTTCTCTCAACATGGCAACTATTTCAGTGGCGATAGCGCTCAAATTGACCCTCTCCAGTTTCAGCGGTTCACGGTTAATCCGCGACAACTCCAGAAGATCATCGATTAAACGTCCCATTCTGTTGCTGGCGGCAGTTATGCGCTGCAGGTAACCATGACATTGCGGCGAGACCTCGCTGCCAAGCTCTTCACTCAGGATGGCACTGAACCCGTTGATATGGCGCAGCGGGGCACGCAAATCATGGGAAACACTATAACTGAAAGCTTCGTGCTCCTTTACAAGGGTTTCAAGTTGGGCGGTACGCTTGGCAACTTTTTGCTCAAGATCGGCATTCAGCCTTTTGATCTGATGTTGAGCCTGCCTGATTTCGGCGAGATTGTCGGCAAGTCGGCTGGCCATGTGATCAAAAGACAGTGCCAATTCACCAAATTCACCATCCCTGACATGCGGGTAAACCCTGATGTCAAGATTGCCTTCAGCAATTTTGTGGGCGGCCTCCCGCAGCTTTTCAACACGATCAGCAATAGATTTTTTGCCGATAATAACGACAATCACAAAAGCGGAGATTACGAACGGTATCAGTGTCACCAGGTTATAAAACAGTTGGCGGTTTGCAGCTGCAACAGATTCTTTGAGGGACATCCCGGCCCTGACGTACATGTAGGGCGCCTGTTCCCTTTCAAGGCGGAGTTTGCGGTAGGTAACGATACGTCGTTCGCCATCTGAGCGTGTGAATTCGTAACTGTCCTTGTCCGGACCAGCTGCCATTTTCTTCAGGTCTTCAAGATTGATCGATTTGCCGACAGCTGCGCCTAGTTCCCTGCCCCTGCTGAGAATGATGCCGTTTTGGTCAACAAGGACGTAATTGGCGTTTGCCGGCAGTTGCAACCGCCCGAGAATGGAACGCATCTCATCCAGATCAATATTTAGGACTACAACACCGTGAAATTTGCCGTGAAAAACCAGAGGGCTTGCAATATGGAAAGTAGGTTTGCCGGTGGACCTGCTGACAGCATATTCACCGGCAGAGAAACGGAGCGTTGTCTTTGCTTTGTCGAAATAGACCCTGTCAGCCACAGAAACTTTCTTGGCTTTATCTAACGGAATTGCCGAGGCCCAGACACCACCATCGGCATCTGCCAGTAAAATGTTCTGATATTGAGGGTTATTTTTCAAGGTATTAGAGAGCAGCGACTGGACGCTAGATCCCCGACCACTCAGTATTTCAGGCAGTTCAGCTAATAATCTGCCGAGTTGTCTGGCCTCCCTGACAAGATATTCCTGATTGTCTACCAGGATGTCAGCAAGCTTCTGCGATTCAATTACTGCTTTCCGGTAGTCAGAGTCGCGTACTTTGAGGCCGGAATAGACGATTATTCCCAAAGCGGGCAGCGTCAAAAGTACCGCAAGTATCAGCAGCTGGGTGCGGATCGGCAATGTAGAAAATCTGGCCATAATTATTCCAGTAACTCGTTTGCTGAGTTAGCACTGCTTTTCTGCTAATCTATAGCACAATCTGGCAAGCAGCCAAAGAGACTATTCGATATCTGCGCTCAATTGAAAAGATTTGACTTGAATCATTATGTAAAGCTCTTGACTCGGATAGGATGGTAACCATGAACAAGCTTACAGCCGCGCAAATTAGAGATTTAAGAGTTCTTGCCAGTTTTATACGGCTTTTTTGCCATGCCAGACACGACCGTAAAAACGTCGGCGAGCGAAATATACCCGAAATAGTTCGACCGGGGAGACGCCCGGAAGAGACTATCTGTCCCGACTGCGCAGCGCTGCTTGAGCATGGCATGCAGAAGAGATCTCTCTGCCCGCTGGAACCGAAACCGAGCTGCAAAAGTTGCCATATCCACTGCTACACTCCCGAGTATCGGCTGAAAATAAGAGAGATAATGGCTTATTCCGGGAGACGGATGATAATGCAGGGGCGAATAGATTATCTGTGGCATTATTTTATCAACCGCTGAAAATTAAAAAAGGAGAAATGTAAATGATCAGAAAAATTGTCCAGATCGATCAGGATAAATGTAACGGCTGCGGGCTCTGTGTCCCTTCTTGTGCTGAAGGCGCTATAAAGATGATTAACGGCAAGGCGGTGCTCTCGGCAGACAATCTCTGCGATGGTCTTGGAGCCTGTCTTGGAGATTGCCCACAGGATGCAATCAAGATCATTGAGCGCGAGGCTGACGAGTTTGACGAGGCTGAAGTTGAGAAACATCTGGAGGCTGTTGGCAAGGGTACGGCCCATAACCATCACCATGGACATCACGCTCATGGACATAGTGGCGATCATGGTCACGGCGGTGGCTGTCCAGGTTCAAGATCTATGAGCTTTGAAGCTAAAGCTGCTCCGGCAACGGTAGCAGTGGGGGCGCAACAGAGCGTGCTTGCTCAGTGGCCGGTCCAGCTTCACCTTGTATCGACTTCAGCACCTTATTTCCAGGATGCCGACCTTTTGATAGCGGCAGATTGTGTGCCGTTCGCCTATGCTGATTTTCATAAGGACTTTCTGGCGGGTAAGGCTGTCGTGATAGGATGTCCGAAGCTTGATGACAACCAGTTCTATACACAGAAATTGACCGAACTCTTTCGCAATTCATCTCTGAAAAGCATCACTGTTATGAGGATGGAAGTGCCATGCTGCGGCGGGATTGTCATAGCGGCAAAACAGGCTCTGGCAGCGTCAGGCAAGGCTATTCCGCTTAAAGAGGTGACCGTCGGGATTCGAGGAGAGATAAAGTAAACAGGATAAAAAGGACTTGATTGATCTTTTTGTGCTTGACAAGTCCGGAACTGGTTGGTATTTTCTTATGCATGGATTCATAAAAATATCGGCCAAGGAGATTAATCACCATGAGCGCTTGTACACTTGTAACACAGCAGGCACCTGATTTTACCGCTGACGCAGTTCTGCCGGACAACAGTTTCGGCCAGATTACCCTTTCAGCTCTTAAAGGTAAATATGTCGTCCTTTTCTTTTACCCGCTTGACTTCACGTTTGTCTGCCCTTCAGAGATACTGGCATTCAACAAGAAGCTTAACGAATTCAAAAACAGGAACTGTGAAGTTGTGGGCGTTTCGGTTGACTCTAAATTCACCCACCTTGCCTGGAAGAATACAAAACTCGAAGATGGCGGCATCGGCGATATTCAGTATCCGCTTGTGTCAGATCTAAACAAGAACATTGCCAGAAGCTACGGTATTCTTTTTAATGATGCGGTTGCTCTGCGGGGACTCTTTCTCATTGATACCAAAGGTGTTGTCCGGCACTCGGTAATTAACGATCTGCCGCTCGGCAGAAGCGTTGACGAGGCGATTCGTATGGTTACGGCCCTTCAATTTGTCGAAACTCACGGTGATCAGGTCTGTCCAGCTAACTGGAAAGAGGGTGAGGAGGCAATGAAGCCGACAGCTGACGGAGTTGCCACCTATCTTGCAAAGCATTCATAACCCCTGCCATAAATTTTTTTGTAAAAAGGCGCAGCCCGAAGGGGTGAGCGTCTTTTTTTTAACCAGCAATTTCAAACAGCAGCTATCTGCTGTACTTGCTACCCCACAGGTATTGTGTTAAAAGGAGATAAACTCTTATAATCTGCATAAAAGGAGAATCATCGCTTATGAAGACTCTTTTTCTGGCCTTTGCGCTCATGACCGCTGCTTTCATGACTACCCCGGCGTTTGCCACAGAAGTGCCCAGACCTGAATCAATTGCTGAGAAGATGTCCTTTAAGCTGGTGCGCGGGGTGACTAACTTTGCTACTGCAATCGTCGAGCTACCCAAGCAGACAATACTGACAGGTCGCAACCATGGCACTGTCGGCTATGTAGTCGGGCCGATCAAAGGTGTCGGCATGACGCTTTATCGATGCTTCATCGGTTTGACCGAAACGGTATTTTTTATGGTGCCGCAGCCCGGCTATTTTGACCCCATGATGGATCCTGAGTTCGTCTGGCAGGGGTGGGACGAAGTGCGCGGGGAAGTTTTGACGCAACAGGAAGTGACCAAGTCGAAAGAATCACAAAAAGATCCGAAGGTCGGTGAAAAATAATGTCCAGACTTTTACTGTTCATAAGCGTGACAGTTTTTACCTGTGTTGTGGGTATTGGGCGAGTTCAGGCTTCGGAATACAAAACAATAGATAATGCTTCCCCGCAAGAGATTGTGGATGGTATGGCTACCAAAGGGGTTCGTGGCGCGGCTAACGTCCTGACCGGGTGGGCAGAGTTTCCCAAGCAGATATACATAACCGGGAAAGAGAGCGGTTGGGGGCGCGGTGTTGTCATCGGTCCGCTTAAAGGAGTCGGGATGGCGGTTGTAAGGACTGCCAGCGGGATAGGTGAACTGTTTACCTTTTTTGTTGCGTATCCTGGCTTTTATGATCCATGGATAGAGCCTAGATACGTCTGGATGAAGGAATCATCTGAAATAGATAGTAAGTTTTAAAAAAATATGATCTGCAATAAAAAAAGCCGCATCCGAAGATGCGGCTTTTTTTATTCTCTGTGAGAAGTTGATTACTTTGCAGCAGGAGCAGCGTCTTTCTTTGCGTCAGCAGGAGCAGCAGCGTCTTTCTTCTCTGCTTTCTTTGCTTTCTTTGCTTTTTTAGCTTTCTTAGGCTTTGCTTCTTCTTTCTTCTCAGCAGCAGGTGCAGCAGCAGCAGGTGCAGCAGCAGGTGCCATTTCTTTCTTTGCTTCAGCAGCAAAACATACACCAGCAAAAGCAACAGCAACGATAGCGGCAACGATGGAAGACATAACTTTTTTCATTTTCTTTCCCCTTTGATTGTAAAGCTTATTTTTGTATCGATGTTTAGCTATAAAGCATTTGCCGTGCCAAGCTTGATAATAAAACTCAACATGCCGTA
This sequence comes from uncultured delta proteobacterium, assembly GCA_963787125.1. Taxonomy (GTDB): domain Bacteria; phylum Desulfobacterota; class Desulfuromonadia; order Geobacterales; family DSM-12255; genus VEOV01. The sequence continues at coordinate 133,556 of CAWBBV010000001.1, read as the reverse complement.
ATGGCGTAGCTTTTTAATTAGCGTCTGGATTTGTCTTGAAATTACGGTCGTTGTTGTAACTTATTTCAGGTTGTGGTTGCCTTATTTGCGGTATGCCCGGTTTACGAAGCTTGCTTCAGCAGGCTGCAGCTGTTAGTATGATGCGCCACTTAGTGCATAAGGGCTTAAATTTAATATGGAGATGGATATGATAGATAGCAGTCTGCTCAATGTAGACAAGCCTGCCCGTTATATGGGTGGCGAAGTCGGCATTATTCAAAAAGATTCACCTGAAGTTCGCTTTGTGCTTGCATTTCCGGATGTTTATGAGATCGGGATGAGCCATCTTGGCTTTCAGATCCTTTACAATATACTTAATAGCTATGAATGGCTGGCAGCTGAGAGGGTTTATTCTCCCTGGCCTGACCGTGAAGATCAACTGCGGGAAAGTGGCAAACTCATTACTACCCTGGAAAGCTCAACCCTTCTTGCTGATGTTGATATTATCGGTTTTACCCTTCAGCACGAGCTTTCCTATACCAATATTATCAACATGCTGAGGATATCCGGGATACCACTTTTGGCAGCAGAGCGGCATGATCCCTGGCCGCTTGTTCTCGGTGGCGGGCCATGCGCCTATAACCCTGAGCCTTTGGCTGACTTTTTCGATGCATTCCTGATTGGCGACGGTGAAGAGGCCGCGCCGCAGATAGCTGAACTCTGTCGGCAACTTAAAGCTGCAGGGGCTGAAAAGAGTGAGGTTCTGGAGCGGCTTGCCACAATCCCCGGTGTTTACGTGCCGTCGTTTTTCACCGTGGCGTATCAGGAAGATGGTCGCATAGAGAAGATCGTCCCGTTAAAAACCGGCTACAGTAAGGTCAGGCGGCGCTTTCTGGCCGATCTGGAGATAGCCCCATATCCGACTGCGCCAGTGATCCCTTTTCTGAAAACTGTTCATGACAGGGTCGCCATGGAAATAGGCCGTGGCTGCACCAGAGGGTGCCGTTTCTGTCAGGCCGGCTACATCTATCGCCCTTTAAGAGAACGTTCTCCGGAAAAAATTCTTGAGACAGTCGAAAAGACTCTCCGGCATACGGGATACGAAGAGGTGTCGCTCCTGTCTCTTGCTGCGGGGGATTACGGTTGCCTCACTCCGTTACTGAAGGAGTTAATGGCGCGATATGCAGAAAGCAGGATCGCCGTGTCATTTCCGTCACTGCGGGTTGGCACGCTCTCCGACGAGTTGGTCGAAGAGGTCAAAAAAGTCCGTAAAACCGGCTTGACTCTGGCGCCGGAGGCAGGAAGTGAACGGCTGCGGCAGGTGATCAACAAAGGGATTACTGAAGAAGCACTTTTGAAAGACGCTAATGCCGCATTCGGCGCCGGGTGGCGGCTGATAAAGCTTTATTTCATGATAGGGCTGCCGACAGAAACAATGGATGACATTGCCGCAATTGTCGATCTTGCCAGGCGAGTCAAAAGCGAAGGGAAAGTCAGCCGCAGCGGTGGTGAAGTCAATGTTTCAGTCTCAAGTTTTGTTCCCAAAGCACACACACCTTTTCAGTGGGAAGAGCAGATAAGCTACGAGGAGATTCTTACAAAGCAGGGATTTTTGCGGGACGAGCTGAAAAAACGCAAACTTAAATTCAAATGGCACGATGCGCCGCTGTCGGTTATTGAGGGGGTATTTGCCCGTGGCGACAGGCGTCTTGGCAAGGTTTTGCTTGAAGCAGTTAATCTCGGGTGCCGGTTCGATAGCTGGGGGGATCATTTCAGCTTTTCCAAATGGCAGAAAGCTTTTGAAATTGCCGGAATTGATCCGCGCTTTTACCTGCGCGGCAGAGACGTTGAAGATGTTCTGCCGTGGGATCATATCGACAGTGGCGTCAGCAGGGATTTCCTGCTGAAAGAGCGAGCCAGTGGTGTTCAAGGGGAATTCACTCAAGATTGCCGTGAAGGTGTCTGTACCGGTTGTGGGGTCTGTGATTTCAAAGAGATTCGCAATCGTACTGCCACAGACATTGACAGTACGACTGAGGTTGCCGGTTATGCACCGGCAGCAAGCTCAGCTCAGGCACCATTGTCTGACGGGGCCAGGCGAATCCGGGTCAGATACTCAAAAAGCGGGGCGATGATTTTTTTAAGTCATCTTGAGATGATAACTCTCTTGACCAGAGCAGTGAAAAGAGCGTCGATTCCGGTCAAATATTCACTGGGGTTCCACCCGCACCCGAAATTCTCGTTTGCAACTGCGCTCTCTGTAGGTGTAGAATCTTCCGCCGAATATCTGGATATCGAGGTGTCACCTGAGTTTGATGCCGACATGCTGAAAGTGGCGCTTAACGCCTCACTTCCGTTCGGGATTTCTGTGCTGTCCGCCTGGATCGTGCCGCTGAAGAGCCCGTCGCTTTCGACGATTATGGAGCGGGTGCGCTACAGGGTAACCTTCCCGGATAAACCGCCAGCAGATCTTGAACGAGCCGCGGCAAACTTCATGGCCAGTGAAAGCTGTCCCTATAGAAGGGTCAAGAAAAACGGTCCGCAAGAGTATGACCTGCGCCATGAACTACACAGTCTCACTGCAGCTGAAAACAGTCTTACCATGGAGATCGGGCGCGGCAAACCACTTGAGTTCGTCTCGGCAATTACCGGCGCTTCACTCAAAGAGCTGGAAGAATGCCGGATAGAGAAATTGGACGTAATTTTTAAGGATTCATCTTTATTTATATAAATTTAATACAGTTTACAGAGGAGCAGTATGGCAAATGAGCTGGTTATCAACACCACCTCCCACGAGACTCGCGTCGCCCTGATAGAAAACGGTACCATCGCCGAACTCTACATAGAACGGGCAAAAGTGAAGGGAATTGTCGGCAATATCTACAAGGGGAGGGTCGTCAGGGTTCTTCCGGGAATGCAGGCCGCCTTTGTGGATATCGGCCTTGAAAAGGCAGCGTTTCTTTATGTCGCAGACGTCTATGATCCGTTGGAAGAGTTTGAGTCTTTTATGGAACGCAGCGGTAATGGTGATGAGCCCGGAGAGGGTGAAGCCCCGGACATGCAGCCCATGCACCCGATCGAAGAGCTTCTTCAGGAAGGGCAGGAACTCCTTGTGCAGATATCAAAGGAGCCGATCGGCACAAAAGGCGCCCGAATCACTGCCCATATATCACTGCCCGGTCGCCATCTTGTCTATATGCCGACGGTCGACCACGTGGGGATTTCGCGGCGGATAGAAGATGAAACCGAGCGTGAGCGGCTGAAGGAGATTGTGGAGCGGATCAAGCCGGCCGGTAGCGGCTTTATAGTCAGGACTGTTTCCGAAGCCAAGAGCGAAGAAGACCTTCAGGCGGATATGAAATATCTTGTCAAGCTCTGGGAAGAGATTGACAAGCGAAAGGACAAGGGTTGCCCCCCGCTTCTGATCCATTCTGACCTGGATATGACCCAGAAAGTGGTGCGGGACATATTAACTGAGTCAGTCGACCGGATTGTAGTTGATTCAAAGCCTGAATATGACCGGATCGTCCAGTTTATAACCACCTTTATGCCGAAAATGAAGTATTCCATCGAGATTTACGATGACGAAGAACCGATGTTTGACAACTATGGTCTTGAGGTGGAGATAAGCCGTGCTCTTGGCCGGAAAGTCTGGCTTAAGAGCGGCGGTTATATCATCATCGAGCAGACAGAGGCTCTGACAGCTATAGATGTTAACACCGGCAGGTATGTGGGCAAGCATAACCTTGAGGATACCATCCTTAAGACCAACCTTGAGGCGGTCAAAGAGATTGCGTACCAACTAAGGCTTCGGAATCTGGGCGGAATAATAATCATAGATTTCATCGATATGGAAAAAGAGGTGAACCGGGAAAAGGTTTATGGCGCTCTTGAAGAGGCACTCAAAGCAGATAAATCAAAAACCAATATCCTGAAAATCTCTGAACTCGGACTGGTAGAGATGACCAGAAAGCGTGTGCGTGAAAGCATGGGGCGGATGATGTGTGAGCCCTGCCCGTACTGTGAGGGACGCGGTTATGTGAAATCTAAAACCACCGTCTGTTACGAAATCTTCAGGGAACTGCGCCGGGAGATGCTCGATATTCGCGGCACGAAAGCGACCTTGACTGTTCATCCCCAGGTTGCCGATCTGCTTTACGATGAAGAGCGTCGCGGTCTGGAGGAGTTGGAAAAGAAATTCAAGAAGAGAATCACGGTGCGGGCGAAGCCCGGGTTCCATCAGGAGCAGTTCGAAATCGCCATAAGCTGAAACATGCAAGGAGGATCAATCATGTTCTTTGCCGCAAAAATCAGTGAAGTCCCAAATTTCGGGAAAAAAGTTGTTACAGTTAATGGGCAGGAAATTCTTCTTACCAATATCAAGGGTGAGATTTTTGCCTGTGAAAACGAATGTCCGCATCAGGGTTCGCCAATGCAGGCAGGGATTGTCAAGGATGGTCACCTGTCATGTCCGCGTCACGGCTTTCGCTTTGACCTGAAAAGCGGCAGCTGTATTGACAATCCGGCTTATACCCTGAAAATCTTCCCGGTACAGCTTCAAGGCGATGAGATTCATGTCGAGATAGGCTGATAAAGCTTGATTGATAAAACTCCTTGACATCACCTCGCATTTCAAGGTATTTTTCCAAGCTCAGTCAAAAATATGGTAAAGGTGGTGAGTATATTGATGTACGCAGTAGTTAAAACCGGAGGGAAGCAGTATAAAGTTTCCGTAGGCGACTTTTTGAAAGTCGAGAAAATCGAAGGCGCAGTGGGTGAAACCATTACGCTCGAAGAAATCCTGATGGTTGGCGGCGATACGGTTAAAATCGGAACACCGGTAGTGCCCAGCGCTTCTGTAGTCGGCACAATTGTCGAACAGGGGAAGGACAAGAAGATTCTAGTCTTCAAATCCAAGCGCCGGAAAAACTCCCGAAAACTTAACGGGCACCGCCAACTTAAAACTGTCCTGAAGATAGAGACGATCAACGCATAAAGCAATTGCCGATAGCCGGCAAAAGCTTGGAGGGTATCACTAATGGCACACAAAAAGGCGGGTGGAAGTACAAGAAACGGCCGCGATTCATCCGGTCAGAGACTTGGCTGCAAAAAATTCGGCGGTGAAACAGTTCGCGCCGGAAACATCCTCTACCGTCAGCACGGTACATCCATTCACCCTGGCAACAATGTCGGCTGCGGAAAAGACTATACTCTTTTCTCCCTGATTGACGGCGTCGTAAAGTTTGAGCGGATGGGTCGCGACCGGAAAAAGGTGTCAGTCTACCCAGCCAACTAAGGGTAGCAGCATCTGACTATCAACTACAGGGCCCGGGGCGTTAACTCCGGGCTTTTGTCGTTATTTGTAACTTCGTTGATGTACCGTCCTGTTTGCAAGGATTACGGATCAGTATTGAGGCAGATTTTGCCGGGCAAGGGATTATGAGCTTTATAGATGAAGTAAAAATTATTGCAAGTGCCGGTGACGGCGGATCAGGCTGCGTCTCGTTCCGCAGAGAGAAATTTATCCCTCTTGGCGGGCCGAACGGTGGTGATGGCGGCAAGGGTGGCGACCTCATCCTGCAGGTGTCACCGCAAATAGGAACACTGTACGACTTGCGCCTCCATCCGCACCAGCGGGCGCAGCGCGGCAAGAACGGCATGGGGAGCGATCGTCACGGCGCCGGTGGCGAAGATCTGGTTATCCTGGTGCCGCCAGGCACCATTGTAAAGGATGCGGAGACCGGCGATATTATTGTTGACATGGCTGAATCTGAACAACGGTTGGTGCTTCTCAAGGGCGGGCGTGGCGGCCAGGGGAATGCCCGGTTCATGACCTCTACCAACAAGGCGCCACGGTTTGCCCAGCCAGGTGAACCGGGCGAGGAACTTACCATCAGGCTTGAACTGAAACTAATGGCAGATGTCGGTCTACTCGGCTTTCCAAGCGTAGGCAAATCATCTTTTATTACTAAAGTTTCGGCAGCCAGACCGAAGATTGCCGACTACCCGTTTACAACCCTCAGACCACATCTTGGAGTGGTCGACTACAAGAACTACCGGACTTTCGTGATGGCAGACATCCCTGGAATCATTGAAGGAGCCCATGACGGCGCCGGTCTCGGCCATCGCTTCCTCAAACATGTGGAACGAACCCGCATCCTCCTTCACCTGCTCGATCCATGCAGAACTCACGATTCGAACCCGCTTGACGATTACACGACCCTTAACAGGGAACTCGCGCTGTTCAATCCCGAACTGGCCGAAAAACCGCAGATCATCGTTATTAACAAGATCGATTTGCCGGACGTCCAGGCGCTCCTTCCGGAAATCATCCCCTATTTTGAAAAACTCGGTTTGAAAGTATTCCCGGTATCGGCAGCGACTGGCGCCGGAATTCCGCCGCTGCTTGATGAGATCGCCCGTTACCTCTGGAGTAACACAGTTCTTTAGACGAGAGATATTAGCTTATGCGCTCTGAACTTCTCAAAAATATTAAACGGATTGTTATTAAAATCGGCAGCCGGATCCTGACGGACGATGAGAGTCAGCTGAACCGGAACTGGATTTCACAGCTTGCGTCACAGGTGGCGGGCTTGCGCCGGGAAGGGCGCGAGGTGATCATCGTCTCTTCCGGGGCTATTGCTGCCGGACGGGCAGTCCTCGGCTTTACCGATCGACCCGTGACCATACCCCAAAAGCAGGCAGCTGCAGCGGTAGGCCAGCCACGATTGCTACGAGAGTATGAAGGTGCGTTTTCTGCCAATGACTGCCTGGTTGCACAGATCCTTCTTACAAGAGAAGATCTTGCTGACCGCCAGCGCTTTCTTAACGCGCGCACGACCCTTGAAACGCTACTGGAACTCGGTATTGTGCCGGTCATCAATGAAAATGACACTGTCGCGGTTGAAGAGATAAAGTTCGGCGATAACGATAACCTCTCAGCCTTGGTCACTAATCTGGTCGATGCGGGATTACTGATGATATTGACCGATATTGACGGTCTCTATGATGCAGACCCTCGCCATAACTCCGATGCCATTCTTATTCCGCTGGTGCGGACTGTAACGAAGGAGATGGAACGGGCAGCCGGCGGGAGCGGTTCTGCAGTCGGCACAGGTGGAATGGCCACAAAACTTGCTGCGGCAAAAAAGGCCGGCAGATCCGGAGCTGCAGCCCTGATAGTCAACGGTACGGATCCGGGTATCATCAGCCGTCTGTTTAGCGGAGAAGAGTGCGGCACCCTGTTTCTGCCGGCTGATCAAAGCCTGACCAGCAGGAAGCACTGGATTGCTTTTACGATCCGGCCTCAGGGGAGAGCCTATCTGGATGCCGGTGCGGTGAAAGTATTGCGCCAGGATGGCCGCAGTCTGCTCCCTTCAGGGGTGGTCAGGATTGACGGGACTTTTGAGCGTGGTGCCTGTATCAGGGTAGCTGACCTGGATGGCAACGAGTTTGCCCGGGGGATAGTTTCCTATTCAAGTAGTGAAATGCTGCTGATAATGGGACACAAAAGCCTGGAAATAGAAGAAATTCTCGGCTACCGTTATGGTGACGAGCTTATTCACCGGGACAATCTTGTCCTACTCTGATGTAATCATCTCCTCTCCAGCATTTCTGCAATCTTCCCTGCCACTTCGCCGGTAAGGATCGGACAGACGCCTTTATCATTCTCTTTTCTGATTATCTTGCAGCAGGTGATGCCGTATTTTCCTTTGAACCAGGTATGCAGTTCCCGGGTCAGGTGAGTTGTCTGCTTCTTATCATTGAGAACCAAGCCCAGCGCAACCGTTGCGCCTGATACCGCCCCGCAGATGCAGCCGGATCCTGAGCCGCCACCAAAGCCGGAAACGGTGCTGACAACAGCTTCCGGCGTATCTGGTGAAAACTGGCGTCGGATGCTTTCCAGAACAGCTTCAGCACAATGATACTTGCCGGACCTGTAAAGTGACTCTGCCTCGTTGCGGCACTGCGTCGCAACCTCAACTCCCGTGGCGGACGGTTTTGTTTTTTTCGACCAGAACACTATAGCTCCTCAGTTTCATTGATGTGATGTCACTCTTTCATGCAGTGGGGGCCTGCTCTTTTTTACCACATGCTGCCAGCAGGTACAGAGCAAGCAGCATAGCTATCAAGATGATTTTCTTTATTTTTACCCTCTGATAAATATATGTAAAATTATATATGTAACTTCACGAATGTCAAGCCGCATCTTAATTTTATCAGCTTTGGTGCAGGCTTCAATTGACAAAAACAGCCCACGGCACTAGACTTCCACCTTAATTAATCTCCTGGAGAATTTTATTGCTTAATAAAGAGGTCTGGAAAGAACGCTTCAGGAAAATTCTCTCACTGGACAGTCATCCCCGGCATATTTCCCTCGGCTTTGCAGTCGGCGTTTTTATCAGTTTCACCCCTTTCTTTGGTATCCATACCCCCATGGCGATAGCCGCAGCCTTTCTGTTCCGGCTCAACAAGCTGACCTGTATTACCGGCGCCTGGATAAACACACCGTTAACGGTCGTCCCGATTCTTGGGCTCAGCTACAAGCTGGGCAGGATTTTGCTGGGACGACCTCCTGGTGAACTTAAAATCAGAGGTCTCGAGTGGGCGATGCTGAAAAAAAATGCCAGTTCACTCATTCTCGGCTCTTCAATCATCGGCTTTGTGCTTGCGGTAGTCGCCTACTTCCTCTGTTACTGGCTGATTGTAAGATTCAGGAAAAAGGATGAAGCTCTTGATGAGCTTACCAGAGAGATGGAGACGACCGGTGAATCTCTGGACGAGTAGTCCTCAAAGGAGCAAATTTAAATGAATAATCTGCACGCATTAGTCCTCGGGGCGGTTCAAGGCCTCACCGAAGTTCTGCCTATCAGCAGTTCAGCACATTTAATCATTATCCCGAAACTGTTAGGCTGGCCTGAATCGGGCCTGACCTTCGACGTTGCTCTTCATGTCGGCTCATTTATTGCGCTGGCGCTCTATTTCTGGCGCGACATCTTTGATATGACCTACAATTTTTTCAGCAGTATCAGCGGGAAAGGCCTGCAGACTTCAGGAAACCGCCTACCCTGGTACATCATCATCGGCACAGTGCCGGCAGCTATTGTCGGCAAGACTCTGGAAGAGCCGATTGAGAATATTTTCCGCCACAGTCCAACTCTTATCTGCTTATTTCTTATCAGCTTTGGACTACTGCTGGCGTTTGCCGATACGACCGGGGCAAAAAGATGGAAACTCGACAAGATAACCCTTAAAGCTGCGCTTCTGATCGGGCTTGCCCAGTGTCTGGCGCTTGTGCCGGGAGTTTCCCGCTCCGGAATAACGATTACAGCGGCTCTGTTGCTCGGCTATAACCGCGAAAGTTCCGCCCGCTTCTCTTTCCTCCTCTCCTTGCCGATAGTCTGCGGTGCGGCGATTCTCAAAGTCGGGCATCTCCTGAAAACCGGCATTCCCGCCGGGGAGACAACACCGCTTCTTATCGGTGTGGCAAGCTCGGCCTTTTTCGGTTATTTGAGTGTTGTCTTTCTGCTTAAGCTCGTGCAGCGCTATTCACTTTATCCGTTTGTCTGGTATCGCTTGGCAGCAGGGGTGATCTTTCTGCTGCTGGTTTAGGAGGAGCTATGAAGGGTGGGATAAAAGACTGGCCGGAAGCTGAGCGCCCCAGGGAGAAGCTGCAACAGGCCGGCGCCGATTCCTTAAGCGATGCTGAGCTCCTGGCACTTATCCTTCGTTCCGGCGACCACGCATCTCATCAGAGCGCCATAGACCTGGGGCGCAACATGCTCCAGACCTTCGGCGATCTCCGCAAACTCGCCTCGGCAACATTCACTGAAATATGCAGCGTCAAAGGGGCCGGTCCTGCCAAAGCGTCCTCCGTTCTGGCTGCCCTGGCTCTTGGCAAGCGGATTAACACCGACAAGCTTGAAAACCTCGAAAGATTCACCGCCCCAGCCCAGATATTCAATCACTTTCACTATCGTTTCAGAGACCGCCGCCGGGAGTACTTTATCGTGCTGCTGCTGGATGGGAAAAACAGAATAATTCTGGAAGAGCAGGTCTCTGAAGGCTCTCTCAATCAGAGCATCGTTCACCCGCGGGAGGTTTTTTGCCGGGCGGTGAAAGAGTCTGCCGCCGCCGTCATTCTTGTCCACAATCACCCCTCAGGCGATCCAGCGCCAAGCCGCGAAGACCGGGAGATCACCAGGCGTCTGAAAGAGGCGGGGGATGTTCTCGGGATACGGGTGCTCGACCACATCATCATCGGCGACGGCAGTTACTTCAGTTTTGTGGAGCAGGGGCTGCTTTAGGACTGTTGAATTGAAATGAATCGCACCTTCGTCAGTGTCTCCAGATGGCAGTATTCCAGCAGATGGTGCTGCCATGATCAGTATCATTCCCAATAACACGACTACAGATTCCCAATTATATATTGTTATATTCCCAACTACACGGTAGTATATCCTCACTATGAGCACTCCCTTGACTGTATATCCCCGACATGTTGAACCGAGAGTTATTGAAGCATTGACAGATACACCCGTTGTCATGATTTCCGGACCACGTCAGGCTGGAAAAACGACTTTGGTGCGCCGGGTAGCAGCCACTCGCGGAATGCGCTACCTCACACTTGATGACGAAATGACCCGATTAGCTGCAGTGGAAGATCCTGTGGGGATGATTCGTGTCCAGGGCAGAGTTGTCATTGATGAAATCCAGCGCGCGCCGCAGTTGCTGCTGGCCATTAAGAAAACAATAGATGAAGACCGGCGCCCCGGGCGCTTTCTGTTAACCGGTTCGGCGAATCTAATGACGCTGCCGGCTGTAGCAGACTCGCTGGCGGGTAGAATGGAGACTCTGTCATTGCTCCCCCTGTCGCAAAGCGAGATGCATGGCGGCACGACCAACTGGCTTGATTCAGTCTTCAGCGGGCGTTTTCCGGAACCTCATATAGTGCTGACAGGTAATGAACTTGTTGAAGCGGTACTGCGCGGCGGTTATCCGGAAGCTGCTTCCCGCGCAACAGCGCGGCGTCGCACGGCGTGGTCCAGGCAGTATATTGATGCGCTTATCCAGCGTGATGTGCGTGACCTGGCCGGCGTAGATCGCCTCGATTTACTCCCTCGTTTTCTGCGGGCGTTGGCGCAGGTTTCCGGGCAACTCTGCAACTATAGCCAGCTGGGCGGTCAGTTGCGGCTTGATCACAAAACAGCAGCTCGCTATGTCGGCCTGTTTGAACAGATGTTTCTGCTCAGGCGCATTGACGTCTATGCGGCCAATCGTCTGAGCCGGGTAGTTAAAACCCCAAAACTTCAGTTTATTGATTCGGGGCTGCTTGCTACTCTGCTTGATGTTTCATCGGCTGGGGCAGGGCAGAATCGCAGCGGGTTCGGCAGTTTACTGGAAACCTTCGTATATGGTGAGCTTCGCAAGCATGCGGCAACTGCTGATGGTGATTACCAGCTGCTTTACTATCGGGATCATGATCAATATGAGGTTGATATCGTTATTGAAGATGCCGGTGGTCAGTTGATAGGGGTGGAGGTCAAGGCTACCGCCTCAATAAAGTCAAGCGATCTTAAGGGGCTCAAGCGATTGGCCTCAACTACGGGCGACTGCTTCAAAATGGGTGTGGTGTTATATGATGGCGAGGAAATCATGCCGCTGGGAGATCGACTTTGCGCAGTCCCCATCTCAACTTTGTGGGGACGTGATGCCACGGTATGACCTGTTCACCGCCAATCTCCGCATCGGTCCGCACTAGAATTGAACGTAAGATTAAAATTTCAGTTACTTCGGCTTGCCCAATTCAGGCGTGACTGCCTGATATTATGTAAAATAGTCCTGCGCTGCATTTCCGCTCATACGATCATCGGCGCCGGCAGTTACTTCAGTTTTGTGGAGCAGGGGCTTTTGTAGCTACGCGTTATTCTCTAGCGTCCGTGTCGTGTCCAGTGCTTCGCGTAGACTGAGGGCAACAATGCAGCCTTCCAGTTCCGGCGGCAGTTTCGGGAGCGACCTGAATGCCCCGCCTCCCAGCATTATTCTGATTGAATCACCGAACTCCTTACGCGTTGCTTCAACTAGCTCGATCACCTTGGGAATATTGAAATACATGGTTGATGAAATCCCGAAAAGATCGGCCTTGTGCTGCCTGATTGACTCTATAACGCCCTCGGCAGGTACATTGGTGCCCAGAAACATGACATCCCAGCCGTCAGCTTCCATAACATCCGCAACCATATTGGCTCCTACCTGGTGCAGTTCCCCCTGAACGCCGGTCATAACGAGCTTGCCCCTCCGGCTGTCTGCAACTTCGAGATACTGGTACAGATTCGACATGACATACTGGGTTATGGCGGTCCCCATATGTTCGTCAGCCACAGTAATCTGATTTGTTTCCCAGAGGCGGCCAATCTCGTAAAGAGCTTCCTGAAAAACATCCATATAGATACCTGGTATCGGATAGCCTCCATGGTAGGCATTCATAATAATTTCCAGCGCGGGCTTGCGTTTACCAGCAAGAATTTCGTTAAGAAAATCCTCTCTAAGTGTGGCTGCAAAGCCGTCATTTACCGTTATCATTGAGCATCTCCACGCTTAGTTGGGTTTATTTGTAAACTGCTGATTATCTTGTCGGCGCAATCCGGACAGTAGCCATGGCTGAGAAACAAGGAATGTTTTTTTAGAAAGCCGACCACATCCTCCCAGGATGAATCGGCTGTTTTGACCTTGCCGCACTCCATGCAGATGGGGAGCACTTCCTGAATTTTTTTTGAGGTGCCAGAAGGATTTGTCCAACTTAACCTTTATATATTCCTTTTATCGAGAACAGCCCGCAATTTTTCGGCAAGATCAGTCGGCGTCAGTGGCTTCATTAGAAGCTCAGCATCATCTTCCAGCAGTTTTCGTTCATGAATAAGGTCGTACGGATAGCCGCTGGTAAAAATAATTTTTGCTGCGTTGTTAATTCTCCTGATCTCAAGGGCAGCCTCACTGCCATTCATATTCGGCATGATAACATCCATCAGCACAAGATCGACGGCAGCTCCCGGGTCACAATAAACCTGAATTGCTTCCCGGCCATCCTGAGCAAGCAGCACTCTATACCCGAGGGTCGTCAAAAATATCTGCAGGTACTCCCTGATTGCAAGTTCGTCATCAACGATCAGTATGGTTTCATCCCCCCCCCGCAACGGTTGGCAGCATGCTTCTCTCTCCGGCAAGGAACTTTCGTCCGGCAAGAGCGGCAGGATGATTCTGAACGTGGTCCCTTCCCCCGGATCGCTATAGACACTGACATGTCCATGATGCTGTTCGATAATACTGTAGATGATTGCCAGTCCCAATCCCGTCCCCTTGCCACTCTCCTTGGTAGTAAAAAAGGGTTCGAATATCTTTTGCCGGGTCGCTTCGTCCATGCCGCAGCCCGTGTCAGCAAAGGTGACAAAAGCATAACGTCCGGGTGTTCCATAGCCATGCATCCGGATAAATTCCTCGTCTATCACAACAATTCCTGTATTGATTGACAGAATACCGCCAGCAGCCATGGCGTCACGTGCATTGGTCGCCAGATTCATCAAAACCTGTTCAATATTGCCGCCATCAGCATGGATCAGGATAGCTTCCTCCGCAAGCGACGTAACCAGCTTGATGTCTTCACCAATAATCCTGTGCAGAAAAGTTTCCACATTCCTGATACATTTATTCAGGTCGAGCGGTTGCAGTTTGATTTCCTGCTTTCGGCTGAAAACCAGGAGACTTCGAGTCAGATTCGCCGCTCTGTCTACGGCGGTAAGAATCTGATCGATCATTTTTCGTTGCGGATCAGCAGAGGACATCTGCATCTGCAGTAACGTACTGTAGCCGAGAACAACTGAGAGGATATTGTTCAAATCGTGAGCAATGCCGGCAGAGAAGCGACCGATTGCCTCCATCTTCTGCGCATGGCGCAGCTGCTCTTCAAGACGCTTCTGGGCTTCTATCTGCTGTTCAAGCGCCTTGTTAACGCTTTCCAGGTCGGACATTTTCTTTTCCAGCTTGCGGATCAGGGCTTCATTGTAAGCCGTAACAAGCTCGCTTTCATTCGGAGATGGGCCATCCGTTAACGCAACACTGCTCCGGGGAGCTGCGAGTACCTCGCGAATAATTGCCAGCAAGGTATCCGGTTCCTGGGGTTTGACGATAAAGCGGTCGGCGCCGAGACCAAGCGCCAGTTTCTCATCATTTTTTTCGGTAAAAGTGGCCGTGTAGAATATGAATGGTATCTGCTTGAGCCGCTTGTCAGCGCGCCACTCCCGGCAGAGGAGATAACCGTCCATCACCGGCATCAGGATATCGGCCACTACCAGGTCAGGCGGATTGTTACGGGCTATAACAAGCGCTTCTGCGCCATTACTGGCGGATTGCACCGCAAACCCGTTCCCTTTCAGCAACACTTCCAGGAAATAGAGATTTTCGGGGAGATCATCGACAATCAGTATGCTTTCCATGATTACAATACCCCCTGCTCACCGGCTGACGACAGATGCATCTCTACCTGAGCCATGAACGTATCCGGGTTGATCGGTTTTTCAATGTAACCGTTGCAGCCGGCAGCAAGCGCTTTTTCACGGTCACCGGCCATTGCGTAGGAAGTAACCGCCACAATCGGTACCCCGGCAAGAACGGCATTGGCCCGTAACTGCCGGGCAACGGCATAGCCATCCATCTGCGGCAGCTGAATATCCAGAAGGATCAGATCCGGCAACAGCCTGGCAGCGCTATCGATACCCGCCTGACCGTCCATTGCGGCATGAACCTCATAGCCATGCTTTTCCAGGATAAAGGTCACCAGATACAGATTTTGCTCATTATCCTCAATATAGAGAATCTTTTTTTTCATGCCGGACTCCTTTCCAACGGAAGTGTAAATATGAAGCTGCTCCCTGTCCCCGGACAGCTTTCAACCCGGATAGTGCCACCCATCAATTCTACCATTTTTTTAGAAATAGAAAGCCCCAGACCGGTGCCTTCATATTTGCGGCTCAAGCCGGTATCAATCTGGTAGAACGGCTCAAACAGCCGCTTCAAGTCATTCTCCGTGATGCCGATGCCGGTGTCAGTCACGGCAAGCACATACTCTCGCGCTGCGCGGACGCAGCGGATCGAGATTGCACCCTGTTCGGTAAATTTGACGGCGTTACTGAGCAGGTTGAGCAGAATTTGTTCCACTCTGCGCTCATCGGCATTGACACTGTCGACGTTGTCTGCCAGATCGACGTGTAATTCAAGGCCTTTCTTTTCCACCAGTGGACGCACACTCTGAACAACCTTGCCTATTGTGGCCTTCAGGTCCAGTGGCACGCACGCCACGGTCAACTGACCGGCTTCGATCTTGGAAAGGTCCAACACGTCACTGATCAGCGACAAAAGATGATTGGCGCTCGTTTTTACCATGGTCAGCTGCTTTTCCTGCTCCTCGTTGAGCGGCCCGCCCAGGCGCTGCAGCAGAATACCGGTAAAACCGATAATGGAGTTGAGCGGCGTGCGGAGCTCATGGGACATGGTGGCAAGGAAGGCCGATTTCATCCGGTCAGCAGCCTCGGCATGCTCCTTGGCAACGGCAAGCTCATCCAGAGTCTGCCGCAGTTCCCGCTCAGTATTTACCAATCGGGTGATGTCAACACCGATGGAGAGAATTTCCGTGACAGTTCCATCAGTTTGGAGAATCGGCTTGTTGGTCCAGGCAACCCAGACCCGTTCCCCATTCTTGCGAACATTCTCATTTTCGTTTCTCTCATAGGCTTGCGGATTGGCAACAATGTCCGCAGCCAGATATTTGAGCTCGTGGCCGTTGGAATCCTCGTTGGGAACAACCGTGTCAAGGATGTTACGGTTCACTATCTCCTCTTCACTATACCCGAAAAAATTAAGGGCAAATCGATTGAAAAATGTGATCCTGCCATCCGGCAACCAACGAAGGATAACACAGTTGGCGCTCTCCACCAGGTCGCGATACTGCGACTCGCGTTCAATGAGCGTCTGTTCGGCCCGGACACGCTCTTCAACCTCTTCCGCGAGACGCACATTGGCTTGCTGCAGTTCAGCAGTCCGCGCCGTGACCAGTTTTTCCAAATTGGTCTGGTAGTCCAGCAACTGACTCTCAGCCCGGTTGCGGGCAGCTATAAGTGTCGAAAGAATGAGAGTAGCAGCTGATGCCACGCCAATATATGACTGGAGAAACAGGAGCGTTGTATTAATCGGCTGACCGGCAAAAGGGCCGAAACCGTTAACGGTCCAGAGCAGAAAAGTCACCATGGCCAGGGTAACGGTAACAGCAGACTCGAACTGACCGAAACGGAAAGCAGTCCAGAAAAGCAGCGGAATGAGCAGATACTCAACAGGAGCATTCAGCGGAAAGATGATCAGTTCCGTAAACAGCAGCAGGGCTAATAGAGCCACAGTTTCAGCCGCCTTACTCTTGTCCCAGCGAAGCAAGCTACGATTTTTCCAGGTAAGCAGCAATGGGGCAAAGACGATGACGCCGACAGCATCGCCCAACCACCAGGTCAGCAGGATCTGCCCCCAACGGGACCAGTCGCTGCTGTAAAGACAAAAACTGATACCGCCGATGGTTGCGCTGACACACGGACTTGCCAGAGCACCCAGCAGAATGAAGCGGAAGGCGTCCTGAGTGCGCTCGAACGGAAGCCGACCGGGGATGAATCGGCGCACGAGCCAGGCGCCCAGCAGCGCTTCGAGGGTATTGCCGCCCGCCGTGCTCAATGAAACCATCAGGGCTGGCAGCGTTGAAAAAGGGGTGCCTGCCAGCATGATGCTGTTGGCAAGAAAGGCGCCCAGAAAAATACCGGGCCAGATGCGGATCCCGAATACCAGGCAGGCTGCCAGGGCAATTCCTGCGGGGGGCCAGACGGCACTGGCATTGGTCTGATCAAGCGCCAGCAGAAACCCGAGTTCTGCTGTCAGGAGATAGACACAAGCAACGGCGATAATTTTCATCAGACCCATAAAAAATTCCCTGATGCACTATTCACTATCAGTCTTGACCGGCAGGGTGAACCAGAAGGTACTGCCCGCCCCGTATTCGCTCCTGACCCCGACGGTGCCGCCCATCAACTCGGCCAGCCGCTGGCAGATGGAGAGGCCCAGACCGGTCCCGCCATATTTGCGACTTAGCCCTGAGTCAATCTGATGAAACGGCTTGAACAAAGGTTCCAGATCATCAGCCTTGATACCGATACCGGAGTCGCTGACACTGGTCACATAGTACCCGGCTTCACAATAGCAGCTGACGGAAATCCCCCCTTGCTCCGTAAACTTGATCGCATTACTGAGCAGGTTGAGCAGAATCTGTTCTGCCCGACGTTCATCAGCATTGACACTGACTACCCCTTCCGCTATGTCGAGGTTCAGGTAGAGGCCCTTATTCTCGGCAAGAGGACGCACAGTCTGGACTACCTTCACAATAGACTCCGGCAGATTGAACGGTTCGGCAGAAACCTTCAGCTGGCCGGCCTCAATCTTGGATATGTCCAGCACATCGCTGATCAGGGAGAGCAGATGATTGGCACTGTTCTTGACCATGGTCAACTGTTTGACCTGCTCGTCATTGATCGGCCCACCCAGCCCCTGCAGGAGGATTCCGGTAAAACCGATGATTGAGTTGAGCGGCGTCCGCAGTTCATGGGACATGGTAGCCAGAAATGCTGATTTGACCTGGTCAGCCGCCTCGGCGCGCTCCTTGGCCTCTTGTAGTTCAGCTCCCTGGGCGGTACGTTCCTGCAGCAGCTCTTCCAGACGTACCTGATTTGCCTGTAATTCCGCTTCAACCTCTTTGCGCCGGGCAATCTCCCGGCCAAGCCGCCGGTTCCAGAAAATAACCAGCGCCACCAATGCCGCTGAAACGGCGACGATTTTCCAGATAACTGCGTAATCAACATTGTGCTTATACTCAAGGGAAACCCATTTGCTATAGATTGCGTTTTTTTCCGCTTCCGATATTGCCAGCAGTGCTTTATCAAGGATTGCCACCAGAACCGGGTTGTCCTTTCTCACCCCGATCTGCAGTGTCGATGTTGATTCAGTTAGCTTGCCCATCAACTGCAGGTTGTTAAACAACTCCTTTTCCATAAGGTGAATGATCACCGCCCGGTTACCGGCATAGGCGTCAGCTTCCCCGCGCGCAACCGCATCCAGAGCTGCTGAAGTCGATGCGTATTCTTTGATGGTAATGCCCGGATAGTTCATTTTAAAATAGGTTACATTGTAGAACCCCTGTTCGAGGGCTATCGTTTTATCAGCCAGCTCTTTTTCATTCTTGAAATACGCTCCCCCTTTCCGGCCAACGATGGCATGGGGAATGACAATATAGGGGCGGGTGAAATTGAAGAGCGCTTCCCGGTCAGGCCTGCTGGTGATGTCCATGATTGCGTCAAGCTGTCCAGTCAGCACCCGGTCATAATTTTCCTTGAACGGCCCGGAAACCGTGACGAGAACTCCTCCCAACCGTTTGTTGAGAGCCTCCAGATACTCTGCCCCTATCCCATGCGGCTTTTTGTTCTGATCCAGATAGTTCAGCGGCGGCCAGTCACTCATGACCCCCACCTGAATGCGCGGATGTGCTGCCAGATACTCCTTCTCGGCAGGAGTCAGTGAAATTGCTGCTTCCTGACCCGGCTGGTCACTCCCGAGCGCAGAATAGCCGGGAGTGACCGGAAGAAGTGTCAGCAGAAGGCAGATCACGAACAATCCGGCAGCATGTCTACATTTGGCAGAAGATTTCATCTGAATCTAATTTCCCCCCGTAACATTCTCACACGCCTGCGCCAGAGTTTTTGACACTGCCTCGATCCATTGAGGGGAGAACCTCACTGCATTTATTAGCCACGATTCCTGGGCGGGACAGTTTCAGAGCTGCCGCCTGATCAGCTGCGGCAGCAACGCTGTCAACGGCTGTTGTCAAGGAGTATCCCCCCCACGGGTCATGTTTAACTGACTCAGTAACTTCTCAGCACATGCCGGGCAATAGCCGTGACTGAGAAAGAGGGAGTTCTTTCTCAGAAAACTGACCACATCCTCCCAGGAAGAATCGGCTGTTTTGACTTTGCCGCACTCCATGCAGATGGGGAGCACTTCCTGAATTTTTTTGAGATGCCAGAAGGATTTGTCCAGCTGCTCATAGGCTGCTTTCAGGGTCTGGTTCTCAATCTGAACAATTGATTGTGCCACTGCCAATGTCTCAATCTGCGCTGCACTATCTGTTGCCGATTCCTGCAGACCGGCCAGCTGCTTGATGAGCAGACGGTTCTCAAACAGCAACTGATGCCGCTCGGCAATCGTTTTCAGCATTGCCAGCAGTTTGTCCCCTTCCCATGGTTTGGTTACATATTGCGTAATCTGCCCCTGGTTGACCGCCTTTATAACTGCGTCAATATCGGCGTAGCCGGTGAGAAGAATCCGGGCCGTGTCGGGGCTTGTTTGAGAAGCTCTGGCAAGGAGTTCGGCACCGGTCAGCACCGGCATCCGCTGGTCGGATATGACCAGTGAAAACATGTTGTGCGCCACCAGCAGGCGCTCTGCTTCAGCGACATCAGCGGTGGCAAAGACATGAAAATCCTTGCGCAGCAGGTCGGCCAGACTCTGCAGAACTTCAGCTTCATCATCCACGATCAGAATTTTCGGTTTTTCCGGGCTGCCTATTTCAATCACGAGTATCTCCCTTGCCTGCTTCATTCACGGCGACGGCTGCAACAGCTGTCATTCAATGTTTCGGCACAATCGCATCAGCCGATAGAAAGCTGTCGCTGAGCAGAGCGAACGACGGCTGATTGACTATCATCCAGTGGTAGAAGGGATAGACCTCTGCCATGGTATCCGCGGTCAACTCTCTTCGCAGAACCTCCACCCAGGTATCCAGTTGTGCAGGCCAGTAGGTGAGCTGAAAGCCGTGAGAACGATAGGCTCTGAAGACCCAGAGGACAGTATCGACGAGCACTGCCGGACTATAGGTGCAAAACAGCGACGCGATGAACCTGGCGTGGTTGCGGTGATTATCCTCCATCATGGCCCGGTTGCCCCCGACCATGTAATCGATATCAGAACGTTCACCCATGATGCGGTTCATTTCGGCGGCGAGATTATCGCTTGTGCTGCTGTACTCTTTTGCCGCCTGCTTTGACGGTTGCATCAGCAGAGTAGCAGATGCAAGGAGCTCTTCTTTTGTCATGTCGTACCTCCCAGATAATAGTCCAAATGTTTTCTATGAATCAAGTTTGGCCGGAAGCAGAACTCTGAAAGTTGTGCCTGCTCCGGGTACGCTCTCAACTTCTATCTTCCCCTTATGTGCTGCCACAATCTGGTGCGTGATGCTGAGCCCCAGCCCTGTGCCCGAACCGACCGGTTTTGTGGTGAAAAACGGATCGAACACCTTGGTCAGATTCTCAGGCGGGATACCTGCCCCCTGATCCGTCACCTCGATGGAGAACCACTCTCGGCTCTCACTGGTTGCCACAAGAACGGTTTGGCCCGGCTGGCTGGCCTGGATGGCATTGGCTACAATATTGCTGATCGCCTGATTCAAGGGGCCTGGCGAGCAGAGCAGCTGCGGCAGTCTGGCCAGCCTGGTTTCAATCGTTACGCCATGCTCGTGCAGAAGCGGCCCCAGAAACCTGAGCGTAGACTCTATCCCTTCTGTAAGGTCGCAGAGCTTGAACTCCGCTTCGTCAAGCCGGGAAAAATTGCGGAGATCAAGAACGATTTTCTTGACCCGCTCAAGGCCGTCGATGTTGGCGGCAATCTTCCGGGGCAGCGCTTCAGCAAGATATTCCAATCCCGCTTCATCGGCCCTGGCTATAATCTCCCCGTGAATCCGGGGCGACAGCGACGCTATCTCCGGCAGGGCAGCTCTCAGTGTATTGATGAACGCCATGAGGTCGTCAAAATCACGCTGGAGCACATGCTCGTTGCCGAGCACAAAGGCTAAAGGATTGTTGATCTCATGGGCAATGCCGGCGGTCATCTGTCCCAGTGATGCCATCTTCTCCTGATGCACCAGCATCGTCTGCGCGTTCTTCAATTCAGCCAGCGCCTTGGCAAGCTCTCGTCCTTTGCGGACGTTTTCGCGGGAAAGTACAGTCAGCTGATTATTGAGCTGGAGCAGCTCCTCCTGAAGCCCGTTATTATCGTCCTGTGGTTGTTCTCCGAGCAGGAGTAGACCGCTCTCCAGGGGCAAAAGACGGCAGCGTAGCGTGTATGGAATGTGGTCAGAGCCGACGAAATTTAACAGCAACTCTTTAGCGGTCTGGATGGTTTTAGCCAGCAGATGTTTGGCAAGAATCTTGACATCGGGGGAGGTAAGAAAGTTTGAAAAATTCTGACCGATCATTTCAGTGGTAGTGATTTTAAGGCTCTCGGCCAGAGTGTTATTGGCTGACAAAACAGTGCCGGCGTGACTTAAGTGCGCGAGATGAATGCTTCTCGATTCGGCAAGAAAGGAGGTAAGGAGCGGTGTTGCCGCTAATAGCTCGACTTCAAGGCGCTTCTGGTTGCTGAGATCAGTTTTCGGTAAACTTCTGTTGCTCATAGTTTCTCGATACCTTTGTCATCCAGCATTTATTGAACCTACAGCAGCAAGCGCAGAGATTATCAGTCTTTCTTATGCCGGCGGTCGGAATTCGATCCCCAGTAAAGTTATGTCGTCTTCCGGCAGCTGCTCATCGCCGAATTCCAAAAGGTCTGTTATGGCCCGTGCACAGGCAGTTTGCAGCGTTTCCCCGCTTGACCTTTTAAGCTCCCTGACCAGCCGTTCTTCTCCGTAGGCCTCTCCTTTCTTGTCGCAATATTCTATAATCCCGTCGGTATAAATAAAAAGCCGGTCGCCACTCTCCAGGTGAATAGTGCTTTCCTCATAGACCGCCCCTTCATCGGCGCCGATAATTATCCCTCCTTCGCTGAGGGACTCGATCCGCCCGCTGGCCCTGATGATAAAAGGCAGTGGCAAGGCGGCGTTGCTATAGCGTATTTTGCCGCTTTCCATGTCGAGGATCAGGTAGCAGATTGTCAGGAGTTTGCCGAACCGCTCGACCGGGTACTTCCGGTTCAGTTTGGCAAGGACGTCGGCGGGCGTAAAATGTTCATGCAGGGTAGATGCGCCACTGGTACGCTTTTGAAACCAGCCGCGACAATGATCCAGAGTTTGGGCCACCGAGGTTGCCACCATGGCCGCGGGAACGCCATGCCCGCCTACATCCAGCACATAGACTCCCAGGCGGTGCTCATCCAGCCAGAACAGATTGAACAGATCGCCGCCGACCTGTTCACAGGGCTGGAACTGCCAGGCAAAATTAAAAGAGGTACCATGGGGTGCGGCAACCGGGAGCAGGCTTTGTTGAATCACCGCAGCCGCGCGTAGATTCACTTCGGATTCCCGAATTTTTTCTTCCATCATGAGCGTGTAATTCTTTTCCATTTCAATGAGATGCCGAAATCTGACCCCCTTTTCAACGGCATGCTGCAAAAAATCGGGTTTGAACGGTTTGATGATGAAATCGAAGGCCCCTTTGCGAACTGCATCAATGGCTGTTTCGAGTTCAGCGTAGGCAGTCATCAGGATCACCGGGATGTCGGGATCCAGCTCATGGATCATGTCGAGGAGTTCAGTGCCGGAAATATCGGGCATCCTGATATCGGATACAACCAGACAGATGCCGCCTTTGCGGCACTCTGCCAGCGCATTTACAGCACTAGGGCAGCCAAGCGCTTCATAGCCCCAAAACCTGAGCATCGCTGTAACCATTTCCAGAACAGCTGGATCATCATCGACAATAAGAAGCTTACGACTGCTCTCAATTTCCATCCCAGGGTATCTCCCTCAGACTGTTTATGAAGTTGCGCTCAACTTTATGACTCTCCTGGAATGCCGTCTCAAGAGGTTATTACTTAAACATTGAAGGCTACTTGACCCCATCAAGAGCACCCCTTACTTTAATTAGCAGTTCAAGTGGTGAGACCGGCTTGGTCAAGAGGAGTACACCTTCGGTCAGGCTCACTTTTTGGCGAACAGTTTCAGACGCATAGCCGCTGGTGAAAACAGCATTAATCCCGGGGCGGATTTTCCGGATTGCGTCGAAAGCTTCTTTGCCATTCATATTCGGCATGATGATGTCCAGCAGCAACAGATCAACTGCGGCACCGTTAGCTTTAAATTTGTCCACCGCATCTGCGCCATCCACCGCCTCAATAACCGTATAGCCAAACTCGGTCAGCACGCTCGTGGTCAGACTCCTGACGGCGTCATCATCCTCGGCCAAAAGGATTGTCTCCTCCCCGCCGCGCACCGCGGTCTCCCTTTCCGGTCGGAGCGCTTGCAGCGTTTCCGCCGGCACGACCGGCAGATAGATGCTGAAGGTAGTGCCCACACCAGGTTCGCTGGAAACGTTGATGTAACCGTCATGCTGCGTGATGATGCCATACACGACCGCCAAACCGAGGCCGGTACCTTTGCCGACCTCTTTGGTCGTGAAGAACGGGTCGAAGATCCGCTGCTGTGTCGGGTCATCCATTCCGGCGCCGTTGTCAGTAACGGTCAGGAGCGCATATGCTCCCGGCTTGCCAGGGCTATGGGCAGTTGGGAATTCTTCTTTCAGAGTTACCAGTGACGTCGACACAGTCAATGCTCCTGATTGTGGCATGCTATCGCGGGCATTGGTGGCCAGGTTCATCAGCACCTGCTCAAGCTGATGAGCATCTGCCAGAACCGGTAGCGACGCTTCATGGACAGTCGTTTTGAAATTTATGTCCTCGCCAATGACCCTTTGCAGAAACTTGGCCACACTGGTTACAATCAGATTCAGATCCACCGGTTTTCGCTCTATTGCCTGCTTTCTGCTGAAAAGCAGCAGCTGTTTCGTGAGATTGGCAGCCCGGTCAGCAGCATCAAGCATATTTTGAATATTGAGCCGCTGTGGATCAGCCGCCGGCATCTTCATAAGAGCAAGGCTGCCATAGCCGATAATGGCAGTCAGAATATTATTAAAATCATGGGCAATGCCGCCCGCCAGGGTGCCGATTGACTCCATCTTCTGGCTCTGGCGGAGCTGCTCTTCAGTCTTGCGGTGCCCGGTTATGTCCCGAACCGTATGCACGATCTTTGTTAAACGGCCGGAATCATCGAAAACAGGAGATGTTGACACCGCGAGCCATTTATCAAGGGTCGGCTCAAACATCTCCGAGTATCCTCTCTGCTCTGTGTCTCTTGCCGTGCCGATTTGACAGCCGGTTATCGGGCACTCTTTTGCGTGAAAAACCTGGTAACACTTCCTCCCGATCACTTCGTCTGCACTCTTGCCCAGCAACTCAAGCAGTGATCGATTTGCCTTAAGGATTGTGTTGTCGACGCTATGAATTGATACCCCGTCCGCCATGGCATCGAATGATGCCGACCACTCGCGGCTGGCAGCCTGAATCGTATCTAAAGACTGCTTACGTTCGATGGCATGGCTGATTGAACGGGTAAGCAGATTCTTGTCTATCTGCCCTTTGAGAAGATAATCCTGCGCGCCGGACTTTACTGCCTCCGAGCCGACAGCTTCATCAGCAAGGCCGGTGAGCACGATAATAGGTGCTTTTGGTTTGGTTTCATTCAATTTTCGCAGAGTTTCAATTCCGAAACTATCGGGAAGGCCGAGATCCAGAAGGATTACATCAAAACTGGCTGTTTCAAGCTGTTTGATCCCTAAAGACAGGCGCTCAACGCATTGCAGTTCAAAGCGAATGCCGCCAGTGCTCAGCAGCTCCTCGATGAGGATTGCATCACCCGGGTTGTCTTCTATCAAAAGGATTTTCAGCACGGTGTTCATTTGTTTGCTCCGTTCGGCAGCACCACGATGCTCAGCCAGAAACTCTCAATAGACTGCACCACATGCATAAACTGCGACAAGTCGATAGGTTTGGTGATGAAACAGTTTGCGTGCAGGTTGTAGCTTTTCAGAACATCTTCCTCCGCACTGGAAGTAGTCAGAATAACCACCGGAATTCGCTTGAGATCCTCATCTGCCTTGATTTCCGCCAGCACCTGCCGGCCGTCTTTTTTCGGCAGATTCAGATCAAGGATGATGAGATCCGGCCGCGGCGAGTTCAGGAATTTACCTGCCTGGCGAAGAAAATCCATGGCCTCCATGCCGTCCCTGGCAACATGCAGAGAGTTGTGCAGTTTGCCCATTCCCAGTGCTTCCCGTGCCAGGTCTACATCACCCGGATTGTCTTCAACCAGCAGAATATCGATCGGCCGTAGTGATGAAGTGCTCTGCATAAGGTGTTACCTCCTTTATTGTTTGGGAATTGTAAAATAAAAAGTTGCCCCTTTATCAAGCTCGGATTCAAACCAGATCCGCCCGCCGTGGCGCTCGACGATCTTCTTGCAGATGGCCAGCCCCATGCCGCTGCCGGGATATTCCTCTTTGGTGTGCAGACGTTGAAAAATGACAAAAATCTTGTCGGCAAACTGCGGATCGATGCCGATGTCGTTGTCCTTTACCGAGAACTGCCACTCCGCGCCATTGTCTTTGGCGGATATTTGCACATGCGGATATCCCTTGCCCCGGAACTTCAAGGCATTACCGATCAGGTTCTGAAACAGTAGAACCAGTTGGGATGCGTCGGCGCGCACTTCAGGTAGCTCTTCATTGGTGATGATCGCTTTTGCCTCATTGATGCTCATTCTCAGGACATTAACAGCTTCTCCCAGTACGACATGGGTATCGACCGGCTCCAGAGTCTTCCCCTTGGTGCCGATACGGGAGTATGCCAACAGATCATTGATCAGTGCCTGCATCCGAATGGCGCCATCAACCGCATAGTGGATGAAAAGGTTGGCTTTGTCATCAAGCTTATCTTTATAGCGGTCGGCAAGCAGCTGGGTATAGCTGGAAATCATCCGCAGCGGTTCCTGCAGATCGTGGGATGCTACATAGGCAAACTGCTCCAGTTCGCTGTTCGAACGTTGCAGCTCCTTCTCGGCTTTCTTGCGTTCGTCAATCTCTCTCTGCAGATCGTTCAGAGAGGTGAAAGAGCTCTTGAGTCTGGCGGCCATTTCATTGTTTGCCTTGGCAAGGTCAGTAAGCTCATCATCACCCTCCAGGATAATTCGATAATCAAGATTGCCTGACCCGAGGACTTCAACGCCGGCGACGAGTGTCGTAATCCGTTTAGCCAGAGTTCTTCTGATCACGCTTGAATTGATGACGATCACAATAACTCCACCGAGAAAGAAAAATACCACCAGTAAAATTCCGTTGTCCCGGGTGCCTTTCGTCTTGGCCTGAGTTGTTTCATGCAGGCGGTTGATGTTGTCTGCCAGAGAATACGCCTTCAACAGTACCTGGCTTATCTGTCGCAGCTCTGCATCGCTGAAACCACCCATGTTAGTCTGACCGGGGTAGTGATCCGTACGGCTTGCTATGACTCTCGAAAATCCGGAGACAGTGGCATCAAAATCCTGCCGCGCATCGTGCAGAAATACTCTGTTGTTTTCATCGGGAAAGCGTGACTCGGCTACAGCAAAAAGGGCCCGGAGCTCATCGGTTTTGGTGCGCCACTGGGTTGCTGCGCGAGCCTCCTGATACAACAGGTATTCGTCCCGCAGCATAATTCGCTCAAGTGCAACCTTGCGCATTGCATCAACAAGATCCATATTCCGGTCAGCGCTGGAAATCTCACGCCAGGACCAGACAAGCGCCAAGAGGATGAGTATGACCGTGCCCAGGGAGATGCCTGCAGTTAACTTGAGTCTCGTATTTATCTTCATAGCGTTTAGTCCTTAGCGAACAATCCTGACAGCTTCCGGTTTAACGGCAGTTAGTCCATCAAGGCTGATATGCTCGAGATAATTCGGCATCGATGTCCCTTTGGACAACCTGCTCTTCAGTACCCAGCGGGTTTGATCCTCAAAATCCACCAGCAGCGACTGATTCAACGTCACTCTGAAAACCAGAATACTCCATAGTTCGGCAAGAACTGCCTTGTCCATTTTAATAAATTCGGCGGCCAGGCTTTGAGCTGCCTTTTCATGCTCTTTGACAAAAGTTTCCGCCTTTATAAGTGCCCGGAGGAATTTTTTAACTGCTTCCGGGTTCTTCTTCGTAAACTCCTGCTTTGCTGCAACGCAGAAAGTTTCGGTGTAGAGCGCCTCACCGTAGAAAACCGTCCCGGTATTTCCAAGAGTATTCTCCAGCTGTTTGAGCGTCGGGTTGAAGGTTGAGACTGCGTCGAGCTTGCCATTGTCGAGAGCAGCGGCCATCTCTGCGGGTTTTATATCGATAAGCGTCACCTGTTGCATATCGATGTTGTTGGCAAGCAGAAAGGAATCGAGAAAAAAATGCGCCGTAGTGCCGAGCGGGACGCCGATTTTTTTACCTTTCAGATCCCCCGGACGGGCAATGCCTCGATCACGACGCGCCACAATGGCTTCGTTTCGGTTTGAAGTCTGAATCGCCGCCAGCGTGGTGATCTTTTCGCCGTTCATGACGGCGAATACAATCGGCGTGTCTCCCACGGTGGCAACGTCCGCTTTACCTTCTATGACCGCAGCCAGCGCAGGTTTTCCAAACGGATATGATTGTGGAATCGCATCAAGGCCCTCCTCCGCAAAGTACCCCTTGGCAAAGGCGATATAAACCAGCACTGCATTTGACGCGGTTGAATAGGCGATGGTCAGCTTTTCTCGCGGGCCGGTCTGTTGCTGCGCCGGCTGGCAGCCGGTCATGAAGAGTGCGCAGATCCCCAGTGTGAAGAGAGCCCAAAGGCAAAAGCTTGTCCATTTTGGTTGAGGAAAGCGAGACCATGTTTTTTTGCCAGCCATAAAATCTCCTTGCGGGCGCTGAATGCTGTCAGGGTAGGCCATGAGAGGGTTAAATGACCTTCTGCAGGTAAGCGCTGATCCCCGCTTCAAACCTGGTCGGCTCGAAACCGAAAGTACCCTGCCAGCTGCCGTCGCAGATGCTCTCTTCCAACAGCATGGTTATCTGATCGGAAGTCACCGGATAAAATGAGAATTTTTCTAAAATGGGCGTGAGCAGCTGCATTATCAGGAGGGGATTTTTTATCTTGAGGACAAAATATCTGCCCAGCGCTTTTGCCACTGCATCGACAATTTCAAGATAGTTCAAACGATCCGGACCGCAGAGGTTATAGCTTTTGCCGCATGTCTCAGGCTTTGCCAGCGCCAGGGCAAAGCAGCGCGCCACATCATCCGCAGAGATCGGCTGCAGACGGTACTTGCCATCGCCTATGACCGGCACGGCTGAGATGGTTCTGATAAAACCGGCGATCATGTTCACAAAAGCATCTTCAGGGCCGAAAATCAGCGACGGTCTGAAGATCGTGTAATCAAGCCCTGAGGCGACCACCAGCTCTTCGGCTGCATATTTACTGCGGTGATAGCCGGAAACAGCCCCCGGTCTGCTTCCGAGGGCTGACATCTGCAGGTAGCGGGTTACGCCGTTCTGCCTGGCAGCATCGACCATATTCCGCGTCGCCTCAACATGGAGACGTTCGAACGTTATCTGTTTTTGCGGGAACTCCCTGATTATGCCGACCAGATTGATGACGGCGTCGCAGCCGGCGGCACCTTTTTGGCAGCTTGCCGCTGACGTCACATCACCTGACACAAATTCGGTATTGTCTGCAAGCACCGCCTTGGAGCTGTGCGTTAGCAGCCTGAGAGTGTGCCCACGTGCAAGCAGCTCCTTGACAAGATGTTTGCCGACAAAGCCGGTTGCGCCACTGATACATATCTTCATTAGATTCGCCCCCCCCCGGTTAACTTGTATCCTGCAATTGTAGCTTAATTTTTGCCAGTTACTATTGCAATGCAGGCAGAATTGCCATAGTCTCTTCAGAAAATATTGCGCCGAAGGATGGAACACAATGCAAAGACTAATATTGCTTCTGCTCACAGCAGTTATGATGCTGTTTTTTACCGCTTGCCGGACAGTGCCGCTAAGCGGGGCACTACCTGATGGCCTCGTGGCAGAAAAGATCAGTTCGATTGACACAGGGGCGCCGTTTGCCCTGTCGCCTGACGGCAATGTGATAGCTCTTGTCAGCTCAGGGTTTAAGCTGCTGCACATCCCCTCCAAAGAGCAACTGCCTCTCGGTGAGGGTAAGCCCCTGAAGCTTGCCTGGTCACCCTTTGGCAACTCGCTGGCGGCTCTGTTTGCTAAAGAAGAAGGGAGCAGCATTGTTGTCTACGACCAGCACGGCATCAAGATTGCCGAGACACCTGTCAACACCAGCTTGACAGACCTTGGCTGGCTTTCGGAAGATGAACTGGTGGCCGGTGGTGTCAGAGTCAAGAGTTACAAGTTCGGCAGCAACTACAATAGTCTCTATGTCCGCTGGAAACCGGGCCGGGGCGTGCCGCTGGAAACAGGACTTAGAGACACCACCCTTAAACCGCCAACTTTAGCCAAGTGGAAAGTTTTGCTCGAACGCGGGCCGATGCTTGACCTCTCCGTCCAGTCCGGAACTATCCTTTATCTGCACCCGGTAGATCCACCCGTATTCGCCCCGTACTACAAATTGATCATGAGAGATCTTGCCAGTGGCAAAGAGCTGGAGATCGCTTCAGTCGGTTTCGAGTCTGCCGGCGGCAGATTTTCCGCCGATGGCGAAAAGGTTCTTTTTGGTGATGGCAACGGGACGACAACGCTTTTTAACCCCTGGAGTAACGAGCCGGGGCGAACCGTATCGACTGCCGGCAGGAGCCTGGCACTCTCTCCGGAAGGTGAAACCTGGATTGCCGACGGCGCGCTTTTTCGCAACGGCACAGCTGCCCTGTCGCTTGCAGAGGGGGCTGTCGCTCAGTTCAGCGTTGAGGGCAGTCGGGCGGTGATACGTGGCGGCAACGATCTTTATCTGCTTTCAGGCTTGAAGCCTGCGACCGGCTCCATGTTTATTCCGGCGGTTGCAGCTAAAATCAACCAGCTCCGCTTGCTGCGACTGCAGGGGTTGGTCACGCCGCAAGAGTACAAAGATAACCTGCTCAGGATCATAGCCCAATGAGGGGGCTACTGCTTATCCTGACGGTTGTAAGTGCTATTCTTGCCCTGTTTTCGGCAACTGTTTCCGCGGCAGAGTGCGTGCCTTGTCACCGGGAAAAGACCCCTGCGGCAGTGCGGCAATGGGAGGCGAGTGCTCATGGGCGGGCCGGCATTGGCTGCGAGAAATGCCATGGCAGCGATCACGAAAAGATGCTGAAAGGGGAAGCACGGGTGGATATGAAAGTCTGCGCCCCCTGCCACAAGAAAGCTTTTGATACCCACCGCCAGAGTCGGCACGGCATGGGGCTCCACTCAGGCTGGGGGTGCACCCGCAATCTTACCGGCCGCAATCAGCGCGAATGTGCTTTCTGTCATGACAAGAACAGCGCCGAGCCCCTCTCCCAGGTGCAGTGCGCCAGGTTCCTCAAGCAGAGCGCGGAAATGGGCGAGGTTGGTTGTAACTACTGCCATAGTGTCGAAAACTCCTGCGCTTCCTGCCATACCAGCCATAATACTGACTTGAAGATTGTCCGCGACCCGGCTGTCTGCGCCAAATGCCACATGGGGCCGGATCACCCCCAGTGGGAGATGTGGCAGACCTCACTGCACGGCACGCTGCATGGTTCATTGGGCGAAACTACCGGGCCGACCTGCCAGCGGTGCCATATGCCTGAGGGCACCCATGATGTCTCCGGCGGCATCACCATGAGCTCAGGAGGCATCCCGGCTTCGGCGGCTAAGGCAAAGCCTGAACGGGACAAAATGATGAAGATCTGCAGTCAGTGCCATGCACCCTCTTTTGCTGCAAGGGAGCTTGGCAGAGATGATGCCATTCAGAAACAGAGCCTGGCGATTGTCAAGGAAGCCGAGAAGATTATTCTCGATCTTGGCGACCGGAGCCTGCTCGACCCGATGCCTGAAGATCGTCCGCCACACCCCTTAAGCGGCAATATGCTGGTGCTGGACAGTCAGCTTCTCTACGAAGATACCTCTCACATTGAACGCCTGCTCTTCAAAATGAAAAAGTTCGATTATGCCCGCACCATCAAAGGGGCGTATCACCAGAATCCTGCCTATACTCATTGGTACGGCAATGCCGAATTGAAAATGGATCTGATCGATATAAAAGCGGAGGCGAGCCGACTTAAAAAGAGTGGTTCTGGAGCCTCGGCGCTGGCTGCTCCTTCAAACAACGGGGGCGTGGAAGGCCAACTGAAGGTCTTGAAGAAGAAGCTTGATCGTGGCGCAATCAGCGCAGAGGAATTTCAGCGGGATAAAAAACAGTTAATGGATGATTTCGTCAAGCAGAAGTGAGTGCCCCTGGATTAGCAGCCGGATAACTTTAAGCGTACGATGCGAATAATGAAAAGCCCACCAAATGTTTCGGTGGGCTTCTTTTATTGTCTTCTTAACCATACCCTTTTCAAGGTCTTTCCCGGCTCTTACAACCTCCGGAGAATTGCGCTATTCCTATGTAGTAAACCTGCACAGCATTTGTGGTGGAGTGTCCTCCATAGTGAAAACAGCCTCCTTTTGTGCATTTTTTACTGCCTTGCTTCTGGTTAAAGCATAACACTCAATTTTTAAAAAAACAGTCTGTTTAAAATATTTTTCCAGGCGTATAGTCCAAAGGTTGACTTAGCCGGCCTTTCTCCATTTCGCTCTGAAATGGCAGCCTTCCCCTTGATTATTCGTGATTATATGGAGATTGTTTTTATTTGCGAAGCCTTCTGGCCAGTACTTCAAGGGTATGGATCACCTTGACGGCACTCCCTGCCTGCTTAAGCCCGTCAGAAAGTTGCATCATGCAGCCGGGACAGCCAGTGGCAACAGCTTCTGCGCCGGTTTTGATAATGGCGGAGCTTTTGCCGGCATTTATTTTCATGGATGCCTCATAGTGATAAACATTGAAGGTGCCGCCAAGGCCACAACACTTGTCAGCTCCTTCCATTTCGGCAAGTTCAACCCCTGGCGTTGCCAGCAGCAGGTCGCGCGGCTGCTTGATGATCCCTCGTGTCTTCAGATGACACGGATCGTGATAGGTTATCTTGACAGCCCGCCCCGTGCCGGTCTCTTCAGGTTTCAACCCCAGGTTGTGAAGCAGCTGGGAAGCGTCAACCGTCTTGTCAGCAATCGCCTTCAATCTGGCGGCAAGTTCCGGATGACGTTTGCCGATCAGATTCGGATAGAACTTGTGCAGAGCGCCGCCGCAGGTAGCGCAGGCGCTCATGATATAGTCAGCCTCATACCGCTCCAGTTCGAGCAGGTTTTTCTCTGCAAGTGAACGGACAGTATCAAGATCGCCGCCTGACATCCCGGGAAGACCGCAGCACTGCTGCCCCTTCGGGATGATAACCGTACAGCCCAAATGTCTGAAGAGCGCCAGCGCCGCTTCGCCGATCTGCGGATAACAAAAATTAGTCATACAGCCGACAAAGAAGACAATACGGGGTTTGCCGGGTTCGCCCTGGATGACTTCAGGATGACGCTCCAGAAAAGGTGTTTTTGCAAGATTCGGGATATGGCGCTTGTTACCAAGAAAAGGCAATGGAAAGCGGAGGCGCAGTCCAGATGTTTCGGGAACTTTCTTGAAAAAGAGCGGGCCGAGTATTCTTCCGGCAGCAGCACCAAACTTCATCATGGTACGATTCTGAATCACCTGTCCGACCGCGGTGTGAAAAGTTGTCAGCCCGCGTTTTTTGGCAAGTGCCTCCCGGGCGACCATGACGATTTCATCTGTCGGCACGCTGTTCGGGCATTTATCAACACAGTTGCCGCAGAGCAGGCACTTTGACATTGCCGCGTAAGTCGCATCATCCAGCTCGATATCGCCTTTCAAGAGATGCTGACATAAAGCCAGTTTGCCCCTGGCAACAGCCGGCTCCTTGCCGAAGGCAGCAAATGCCGGGCAGTTAGCCCGGCAGGCGCCGCACTTGACACATTTCTTCAGTTCCTGTTCAACTCGCTGCAATGGATCCATGTGCCACCTTTTTACCTGACCGGAAACATCTTGCCCGGATTAAGAATATTGTTCGGGTCCAGCGCGCTCTTTATCGCCTGCATTGCCGCCACCTGTGCCGGTTTGAGCTCCAGATGAATAAAGGGCTGTTTCGCCAGACCGACACCATGCTCACCCGACATTGTGCCGTTCAGGTCCAGCGCTGCCTGAAAGACCTCGGCGATAGCCGCATGGGCTTTCTCTTCCATGCCGGGAACATTCTTGTCGATCATCACATTCACATGGATGTTACCGTCTCCGGCATGCCCAAAATTGACAATCGGGATATCGTATTTCGCTTGAATTTTCTCAATCACCCGGATCACTTCAGGCACCTTGGAGCGGGGCACAACGATATCTTCGTTGAACTTGTCCGGGTTCACATCACGCAGCGATGGAGAAACCAGCCGGCGCACTTTCCAGAGTGCTTCAGACTCTGCCGCATCCTTGGCAACCTTACACTCTACCAGTCCGAGCGGGGCGATTATCTCCTGAATTCTGGCCGCCTGTTTCTCAATCAGCTCCTTATCACCATCAACTTCAATAATAAGCACTGCACGGCCATTCTCCGGGATTCCCAGGTTAAAACGATTGTTGACGCACTGAAGCGTTGCGTAATCCATAAATTCAAGGGTGGTCGGAATGATCTTGTTGCCGATAATCGACGAGACCGCCTTGGCAGCGCCATCTATCGAATCGAAGATCGTCAGCATGGTTTTTTTTGCTTCCGGCAGCGGCAACAGTTTGAAGATGATTTTTGTGATTACCCCCAAAGTCCCTTCAGAACCGCAGAGCAGGCGGGTCATGTCGTAGCCGACCACCCCCTTGTAGGTCTCGCCACCGGTCCGGATGATTTCACCTGTCGGGAGCACAACTTCCAGCCCCATGACAAAGTCTCTGGTGACTCCGTACTTGACACAGCGAGGTCCGCCGGCATTTTCAGCCACATTTCCCCCCAGAGTCGAAAACTTGAGCGAAGCCGGATCAGGCGGATAAAAGAGGCCGAGTTTCTCAACTGCAAGCTGGAACTGTTCCGTAACGACGCCCGGCTCTACTTCGGCGACCAGATTTTCCGTGTCAATCCGCAGAATCCTGTCAAGCCTCGTCACAACAAGCACGACACCGCCACCTTTTGCCAGTGCGCCGCCAGTAAACCCACTCCCTGCACCACGGGGAAAGACCGGGAAGTTTTCAGCATTTGCCAGTTTCAGGACAGCAGCAATCTCTTCCGGCGAGCCCGGATGCACAACTGCATCAGGGATAAATTCCATCTGGGTAGCGTCATAACCGTAGCAGATCAGATCCTGGCGATCGGTTGCAATATATTCATCCCCGACTATTTTTCTTAACCCTTCGATAATCCGCTTTTCTATCATAACGATTTCAATCCTTTTTCAATTCAAACTTTAAGCGGTAAAACCGTGCCACCTTCAGGAACAATATAGGCCCGGAAATCTTCCGGCAGCAGCTGCTTGGCAAGCAGCAGCGCCTCATCGAGAGTGCCTGCGGGAATCAGCTGCATTGCCCGAACCTCTGCCGGTGGTAAGGTGGAGACCAGAATGATACGGAAGCGTAGCGCCTTCTGCAACAGTGAATATGCCGTCTGTCCATTGATTTCATAGTGGCCGCGCAGTCTTTTCTCAAACGTCTGGAGGTCCCTGCAGTCGAACCAGTTGAGAAAAGTGGCATTACCATAACCATCACGGCACTCAGCCAGAAGGATCATGACTCCGCCATCTTTCAAGGCTTGGCTGCCATACTCCATTGATTTGTGCGCCTGAATAACATTTATATCCTTGGGATAGCCGCCGCAGGAAACTATCACCAGGTCTGCCAACTCCTTGAGGTGACAGGCAAAATTCGCAGCATAAAAGCGGCACCCTGCTTCATGGGCAGCTTGCCAGTGACCGGCAAAAACTGCGATTATCTCTTTGCGGGGAGAGAGCACCGTATTGAGAATAAAGTCAGGCTTGACCATGGCGCAAGCTTCAACCATTGCCTTATGCACCGGGTTGTTCTCCAGATTGCCGGTAACGGCATAACGGTTCTTGCCGCTCCCCTCGCCCTGATTCAGGACATTGAAATGACTTGCCATGCAGGCCGAGCGGCTTGCGACCCCGGGGAGAATACTTTTACGGCCACCACCAAAGCCTGCAAAGTAGTGGAAAGCGATCGTCCCTGTCAGGATGAGATGGTCAGCGCTGGCAACAGTCCGGTTCAGGGTAACTTCAACCCCCCCGCTGGTAACGCCGACGGTCAGTAGTTGGTCAGGGTCATCACAGTCATGGTCTAAAACCGTGATTCTGCCGTAAAGTGAGCCGACTATCCGCTGATGTTCGTTTTTAGTCTGTTTGCGGTGGATGCCAAGGGCAACTACGATTGTGATCCGATCATCAGTTACTCCGACAGAGTTGAGACGCTCCACCAGCTGCGGCAGGTAAATCTCGCTGCCGGTATAGCGGGTTATGTCCGAGGTTACGATGACAACATTTGCTGCGGGT
Organism: uncultured delta proteobacterium; assembly: GCA_963787125.1. Taxonomy (GTDB): domain Bacteria; phylum Desulfobacterota; class Desulfuromonadia; order Geobacterales; family DSM-12255; genus VEOV01. The sequence goes on along the minus strand of CAWBBV010000001.1, from coordinate 98,043 downwards.
CTGATAGCTGCCATGAACTGTTGACAATCATCAAGCGCCGCAGAGATCAGCTCTTCGGGGGAAGATTGACCTTTGACGGGGGTCGCCTTTATCAGACCAACCAGGTTCTTGTCCGCAATGGTAAGGTCGCAGGATGTTTCGCCGTACTTCAGTAACATTTAACCGTCCATGTAAAAAACTGGGGGAGCAAAAAGCTCCCCCAGCGGGTAAACAGAATTGAATCCGGGCAATGCCCTAGGCTTCGGCTTTCCATTGTCCATGGAGGTTGCAATACTCTCGTGCCACAACCTTATCAGATTTGACGCAGAAAGTTGCTTCCGGCGCTTCACCCGGCTTCAGCATTTTTCTTGAAATCTTGTCGCCGTCGATCACTTCAATCCACTGGATATAGTGGTTTTCATCCATAGGGTGAGTTACCGAGCCGACCTTAACGGTCACGCAACCGTCACCTTTCTCGATGACAGGCACATGCTTCTCCTGCGAAGCATCGACGCTGTTCTCACTAAGAAGCTGCATAGGGCTGCCGCAGCATGCCAGAGGCCCGCCGCCGCATATGAAAATTTCGACAATGTTGCCACAAACGCCACATTTGTAAACTTCAAGAACTTTTGCCATTTTTTCCCCCTTTGTTTAAGGTCAGAATTTTTTGTGGTACTCTCTTACCTGTTGCGCGAACTCTTTACCGAACTGGAAACAGGTCTCCTCATCTTGAAGAGATGGTCTGTAGAGCACCTGTAAACCGGGCTCTACAGTATCAAGCCCCATTCGTTTGAAATCATCGTAAATCTCCTTGACGGCGCCGCCCCCCCAGCCGTAGCTGCCGAAAGCGCCGACAAGGCGGTTTTTAGGACGAAGGCCGCGCAGATGGGTCAGATATTCGGCAACGGAAGGATACGTAATATTATTGAGAGTCGGTGACCCGATCAGCGCACCCCTGGCCTTCCAGAACTCCTTGATAGCGACGCTGGTCGGGGTTGCGCGCAGCTTGATGATTTTAACGCCGACCCCTTCATCACGGATCCCTTCACTTATCGGCACAATCATCTTTTCCGTGCTTTGCCACATGGTGTCGTAAATAATTGCAATGGAAAGATTAGCCTTGCTGTTGGCCATTTCAAGATACATTCTGAAAACTTTTGCCGGGTCTTTGCGCCAGATAATGCCGTGATCAGGAGCGACAATCTGAACATCCAGTCCGGCCTTCTCAATCTCGGCAATCTTGATTTTTATCATCTGGCCAAAGGGCATCAGGATGTTGGCATAGTAATCAATGACAGCATCTTCAAGATCGGCGTCAGAGTATTCGGCGACAAATTCATCATCAAAGCGGCCTGAAGAAGCGATATGTTGACCGAATGCGTCCTGAGTGAAGAGGATTTTGTCCTCATTCAGATAAGTAACCATAGAGTCAGGCCAGTGAAGCATCGGCGTCTCAATGAAGCGGAAGGTTTTCTTGCCGGTACAAAGAGTGTCTCCGGTTTTTACTACCTTGATTTTCCACTGCCCAAGGTCAAAGAAACGTTCAAGTCCACGGCGCCCCTTTTCCGAAATGTAAATGGTTGCGTCAGGAGCAATTGCCATTATCCGGTCGAGGCTTGTGGCGTGATCGTTTTCGATGTGGTTTATGATGATGTTTTTTATCCGGGCAGGATCAACTACTCCCATGATATTTTTGATGGTTATTTCGGCAAAATCATATTTAACCGTATCAATCAGGGTGATTTCGTCATCGAGAACCAGATAGTTATTGTACGATGTGCCGCGTGGTGTTTCGTAGCCATGGAAGTCACGCACTGCCCAGTCAAGCGCTCCCACCCAGTAAACGTCTTTTGTAAGCTCAACTGCCTTCATTTCAAGTAAGTCCTCTTAATTTAATCAGATTTTCAACGCAAAAAGACTAAATTTCTTCGAATTGATCACTACCGACACCACAAACAGGGCAGGTCTCGGGTGGCTCATCGCCTTCGTGGATATAATCGCAAACAACACATCTCCATTTTTTCATACTGTACCCCTTATCAGTTGAATTTAAATGCGCGGGTAACCCCGGCTTTACTGCTGCAGTCGCTACAGAGCCCAACAGCAACCACGGAGCAGTCGAACACTTCAAAACCTTTCAGGTCGGCCTTGCTCAGGTCAATATCGGGTAAAACGGAACTGTCAATATCAATGATTTTTTCGCACTCTATGCAGGAAGCATGATGATGTCTGGTAGTATCGGCGTCAAAGCGCGCCTTAGCCTCAGGATTACTGATCTTTTGGGCCAAGCCGAGCTGGACAAAAGTCTCCAGAACCCGGTAGACGGTAGTGCGTGAAACCCCGGCAACCCTGTTCTGTATCGCTGCAAAGATCTGATCAGCTGTCGGGTGATCCTTGCGGGAAGAGAGGTTTTCCAGAATTGCGCGGCGCTGAATTGTCAGGGAAAGGCCATTTTTCCGGCAACGCTCTTCCATCAGCTTCAGCTTTAGCGAAACAAACTCATCTTTGTGATTTGGCAGTGACTCTTTCATAAATGACACCTTATTGCAAAAACGGCGATTCTGTCAAGATATATAAAAGTAAAATGGAAGCGTTTAAATCGGAATAAAGCAATAAAATCGACCTGTTTTCACATGCTTTGACACGTTGCTACTGCCAACTTTGTCTATCTTGACAGTATAGCAGAGATAAGTTTTGACACAAGATTAATTGATTGAAAAAATGTATACACTTTGTAAGAGCTAATACATATTGACAAAGTTGCCGGATTCCTTTAATTATGATCCGTTTTTGCTTATAAGCGCTTTCGCAAGGCGTTAAATAAAGGAGGAAATTAGGAAATGGAACAGTACGCCATCTATTTTGCATTGGCATGCGCTGCTGCAGCGGTTGTCTACGGTCTTTTATCAGCAAACTGGATTTTGGCTCTCCCGCAGGGGAATGACCGGATGCGCCAGATTGCCGCTGCGATTCAGGAAGGGGCTGGCGCCTACATGAAGCGTCAGTACACTATTATCGCTGTTGTGGGTGCAATAATGTTTGTAGCCCTCTTTGCCACTCTCGGCGCCAAAACCGCTGTCGGTTTCGCTGTCGGGGCTCTTTTTTCCGGTCTGACCGGTTTTATCGGCATGTTCGTCTCAGTGCGAGCCAATGTCCGTACTACGGAAGCGGCCAAAGGTGGCATTGAAAAAGCCCTCAATGTTGCTTTCAAGGGTGGCGCCATCACCGGTATGCTGGTGGTTGGTCTCGGTCTTTTAGGCGTTGCCGGTTACTACCTGGTTTTGATCAAGCTGATGCCGGGTGCACCGACAAATGAAATTGTCAATCAGCTGGTTGGTCTTGGTTTTGGTGGTTCACTGATCTCCATTTTCGCCCGTCTTGGTGGTGGTATCTTCACCAAGGGTGCTGACGTCGGCGCCGACCTGGTCGGCAAGGTAGAAGCCGGAATCCCCGAAGACGATCCACGTAACCCGGCGGTTATCGCCGACAACGTTGGCGACAACGTCGGTGACTGCGCCGGTATGGCAGCAGACCTGTTTGAAACCTATGCCGTGACCCTGATCGCTGCGATGCTGCTTGGCGCGATCACCTTCACAACCAGTCCTGCTTCGGTCAGCTATCCGCTTATCCTTGGCGGCATTTCCATCATAACCTCCATCATCGGCACTTTCTTCGTTAAACTTGGCGGCAGCAAGAAAATCATGACGGCTCTCTATAAAGGTCTGATTGTTTCCGGCGTCCTCGCCTGCATCGCCTTTTATTTCGTCACAGTGCAGATGTTCCCTGGCGGGCTTACCAACGCAGCCGGACAGAACTTCAGCGCCATGAACATCTTCATCTCGGCCATAGTCGGCCTGGTCGTAACCGGCGCCATTTTCTGGATCACAGAGTATTACACCGCTACTGAGTATGGCCCTGTGCAACATATTGCCCAGGCATCCACCACCGGTCACGGTACCAACATCATCGCCGGCCTGGGCATCTCCATGAAATCCACCGCTCTGCCGGTAATCGTTATTGCAGCCGGGATTGTTGTCGCCTACAAATGCGCCGGCGTTTACGGCATTGCCATCGCTGCAGTATCAATGCTCTCCCTCACCGGCATCGTTGTCGCCATGGACGCTTACGGCCCGATAACCGATAATGCCGGCGGCATTGCTGAAATGGCGGAGCTTGACGACTCAGTACGCGCAGTCACAGATCCGCTCGACGCAGTCGGCAATACCACCAAGGCTGTTACCAAGGGGTATGCCATCGGCTCCGCCGGTCTTGCTGCCGTCATCCTTTTCACCTCATATGTTGATGAACTCAATCACGCGCTGCATCTTGCCGGTAAAGAGATTATCAAGTTTGACCTTTCCGACCCCTACATAATTGTCGGCCTCTTTCTTGGCGGCATGCTCCCTTACTACTTTGCTGCTCAGTGCATGGATGCTGTCGGTAAGGCCGGTGGAGCAGTTGTTGTTGAAGTCCGTCGCCAGTTCCGTGAAATCAAAGGGATCATGGAAGGCACCGGCAAGCCGGATTATGCTGCCTGTGTTGATATCGTTACCAAGACCGCACTGAAAGAGATGGTCATTCCAGGCCTGATCCCGATTCTCGCACCGGTTGTTATCGGCTTCACCCTCGGCCCCAAGGCGCTGGGCGGGGTAATCGTCGGCACAATCGTCACCGGCATCTTCGTTGCCATCTCCATGACCACTGGTGGCGGCGCCTGGGATAATGCCAAGAAGTATATCGAAGATGGTCATCATGGCGGCAAAGGTGGCGAAGCCCATAAGGCAGCAGTTACCGGCGATACAGTCGGTGATCCGTACAAAGATACTGCCGGACCGGCTATCAACCCGATGATCAAGATCATTAATATCGTTTCGCTGATGCTGGTACCGCTTTTGGCCAGATATATGTAGTCGGTTCAACACCAAGACAAAAAAAGCGCTGACCGCAAGGTCGGCGCTTTTTTTGTCGGCGAAAACAATATTATCTACGGATAAAGCCTGAAAAGCTGCTCCACCACACAAGCAGGCTTTGCTCCACTCTCTATCTCCACAGTGATTCTGTAGGCGATCTGCACCCCACCGGAGACCTCTTCCACCGCTGTTACCAGACTTCTCGCCCTGACTCTCGCCCCGGTTATGACGGGCGCCGGAAAGCGTACTTTTTCCAGACCGTAGTTGACCCTCAGTTTCATGCCGGGATAGTTTTTCTCAAACGTCCCGACAGCATTGCTTTCAGTGAGAAGCGGCAGCAGTGACAGCGTCAGGAAGCCATGAGCAATGGTCGCCTGATACGGTGACTCTATGGCTGCCCTTGCAGGATCGGTATGAATCCATTGGAGATCGCCGGTTGCAGCAGCAAAAGCATCAATTCTTTGCTGCTCAACGGTCAGCCAGTCGCCGACGTGAACTTCACAGCCGATCTTAGCCTGATAAAGTTTCACCAGCGTTTTGATCGCGCTCATTCGTCTTCACCTTCGACACGATAGGCTTTGCCGTTCAGCTCAACGCGGTCTCCTGGCCGCAGTTTCCTGCCACGTCTGAATTCAGTTTCGCTGTTAACTTCTACCAACCCTTCGCCGATAATAACCTTTGCTTCTCCGCCGGAAGCTACCTCGTTGACTGCCTTGAGGAAACTATCCAGTTTGATGTAATCACTATTTATTTTCATGTTTATCCTTTATAATCCCGACTACTTGTGAAGAGTATAGTTTGTCTATTCCGCTAAAAAACAATAACTGAAATCTGGCTGAAAATGGGGTGAACCATGAGCTTTGCCATCAACCCTTCGTTGAATTATATCAATATTCCCGCTCAGCACATCATTGAAATCTACCGTTCCAAAGGTGAGGTGCAGCTTTCTGACGCCAGATTTCGGGGGCATCCTTGCGAAGCATACATCTGTGTCTCCAGAGTCGAAAAGACTATGCAGGCGCATGTTGCACTCCTTGAGATGGGGATAAAGAGCGTCTTTGTTTATACGTCGGACTTCTCTGCTGATACCAGCGAAGACTATCCTAAAGTTCTAGCAGAGGCAGAAGAATTTGTCCAGGCAATGGGTTTTTCCATGGAGAGAGTGAACCTGGAGTTCAGCCTGGCGATGCGCGAGGTCATCATTAAAGGAATTAGTGTCATGCGGCCGCCGCAGAAAAAACCGGTGTTACGCACCCAAGCCAGTTTTCCTGCCCCTGAAAAGGCTTTATCTGTGCTGGCACTGGCAACCGCCCACGATATCGCAGCAATTTCTACGAGCCAATTCGCGACCGCTTCATTAGAGCTTAGCACTCTTCAGGCCGAGCTTTTATCTACCCGCGCTGCCCTGGAGAAGATGACCAGCGAAAAACTTGCTTTTGAGGTGAGTGCCGTCCGTGAGATTGCGGCACTCAAAGCGTCACTTGATAAAGCGGCCGAATTGAAACAGCTTAGTGATGAGAAACTTGCTAACGAAATTGACACTGTCAAAAGGGATATTTTCATTCCTGAAATCCGTAAACAAGAGGCACTGGCAGCAACACTGAAAAGCAATCTTGAAGTAGCTTCAAGAAAGGCGGCGCTGTGTGAAGAGTCTCTTAACGCCCGGATCACAGCACTGCAGGGGTCAATTGATGGCTTTAAAATCCAGAATTTTCAGCTTATGCATGAGCTTGCAGCAGAAAAGGATTCAGCTGCCGAGAAGATCTCGCAGTTGATCGCTGAAAAAGATTCGTTAAGCGCCCTTCTCTTCGCTGAGAAGACGGCAGCAGAAGACAAGATTGCCGCTCTGTCTCTTTTTGAAACCTCCTGGAGAGACGGACAACATCGGGAAGAAGATCTTTGCCGCAACATTGATATTCTGAATGAGCAGATTGACCAGTTAAAAGCTGAGCTGGAAACCGCTCAAGACAATCTGGTCAATGAATCTGTTGCGACAGTGAAGCTGGCAACACTGGAAGATGAGCTTGCCGCAGCTAAAACCGAAATCGAACGACTGATCAGAACGACTGTTGATCGGGAGGCTGTTCAGGCTGATTTGACTGCAGTCGAAGCTGAATACATAAGGATGGCAACGGAAAAAATCAACAAAGAGGCTGAACTGCTTGATGCGCTCTACATTGCTGACGCTGAGATCCTGAGATTATCCCGGGAGATTGAAGTCAGGAGTCAAGCTGCTGAAATGGAAAAAACAGCTCTGTTGTCCGAATTAAAGCTGTTGCTTGTCGCCGGTCCACCACCGACCGGTGCCCTTACAGCAGGCATTCAAGCAGAGAAAGCGGCCGCCACTGTTGCCATTATCAATGTTCCAGTTGCGTCGTCGCCCGAACCGGCGGCGACCCCGGCACAACAGCCGCCAACGCCGGTAATTACGGCCGCTAACCCCGCTATTGTCGCAGCAGCACTTGCGCCTCAACTGTTACGTCCAGAAGCGGTTGAGGCAGTCACTCAGCCCTCCATTCCGGTTGCCATGCCGCTGCAAGTGCCGGTTGCAACGGAGGATGATATTGCCGATGCACCTGTTAGCGGTGAGCCTGAGATCACTAACGGTCTCTTAAATGAATTTGGCAGTTTTTGCGGCAGCAGTGGGCTCTCGACAACAGAGTTCAGCATCGACCCGGGGCTGAGCGTCATTGAATATTCCGCTCCGGCTGAAATAATTGCAATCCTCTCCTCCAGCAACACTGTTCAGGCCGTACTGGCGGGGAATAACACCCAGAGATGTAAAGGGTATATAATTGCGACAAAATCCGGTGGACACTACAGAGCCTTTGTTGCCTGGCATCTGACTGAGAGCCAGCAGATAGTTATCTGCACCCCTGAGCAGCAACCGGCTGACGCCATGGAGTGCACCAGAGTTTTACAGGATGCGATAGCATACTTCGAGATCGTCGGTTTCATGATGGAGCTGGAGGACCTTGGCAATTCGGTGAAAAGTTACCATAAAGTGATAAGGAAAGTGCCGGCTCTCAAGCGGAAGTAGCGGCGCCTGCCGACCGTTTAAGGAGCTCTATTCGCCTCTGGAGAATAAATGCAGAGCGGTTTTGTGGCTTCAGTAAATTGAGTTCTTCGACATCAATCCCGAGTTCACCCATATTCATCCCGGCAATAGCAAGAACTCCTTGCCACTCACCGGCTATATCATTGCCAGGTTTGTCAGCAGCCGCAATCAGGGGGAGCAACTCAGCTATCCCACCGCGTGTTGCCTGCTCTGCCATTCGTAGCCGCGTTGCCGGTCTCAACTCGGGGAGCCGGTTGGCATTGCCGTGCAGTCGGCTTGTCCATGCCAGTGCCCGCCCGTACTCAGCGGGGAGTGCCAGCCGCCTGCAGAAAGCCTCTGCAGGCTTGAAACCGGCTTCGTCGTGACCATGATGCTTGGGATAGTATGCAGGGTTGGTAGAAAACTTGCCGATATCGTGGAAAAAAGCGCAAAACCTTGCCAGAGCTGAGTCGCTAACAGCAGCGAGCCGCTCCAGAACCTGGAGGGAGTGGCTGAAGAGATCTCCTTCAGGATGATACTGCAGCGGTCCAGCCGCGATTTGCGGCATCCTGAAAAGCTCCGGCACCAGGCCCCTGCCGACACCGGTTTCGATCATAAGCTGAAAGAACCGGCCGGGGTTGGCATACTGCAGGGCTTGCCGCATTTCCCGGCTGAACCGTTCAACCGGCAGCCGCTCCAGCTCTTCATCCCAGCTCTGTTGCTTGATAAGGGCAGCAGTTTCTCCCGAAAGATAATATCCGGCTGCCGCAAACCTGAAGGCTCTGAAAATACGAATGGGGTCGCGCATGAAAATCTTGTCACTGCACGGCTTCAGTCGCAGTTTCTTTAAATCCTCTTGACCATCAAGCGGATCGATCAGCTCGCCGTCAAGCGACATCAACATGGCATTCAAGGTGAAATCACGCCGGCTTAAGTCCTCCGGGAGCGACTCAATGCCGGCCACTAAGGTTATCTCCACATTGCCCTGTTTATGAAAGTGACGGAACCAGATGGGAGTGGTTGTGAGCGCTTGAACATGATTGAAGCCGAGCGTTGCAAGCACTCCGGGCGGCAGTGCGGCAACCAGATCAATATCTTTGATCTCCTTGTCGAGAAGAATATCCCGGACAGTCCCGCCGGCAAGCCAGAGCAACGGCCAGCATTGGCGTGGAAACAGCTCTTTCAGAAAACGGCTGATCAGCTCGAGAGAGCCCGATTTGGCAGGTTTAAGAAGCACCGGAGCGCTTTACCTATTTACCCTTTCTTGCCGCTGCAATACTTTGCTGGGCATCACGCATTATCGCCACCAGGGCATTGTTGATCGTCAGGGAAATCAGCTGCCGCACTTTTGCCCCGGGGTCTGAAGGTGCGTAGTGGTCTGAACTTACCTCCATCACCTGCTTCTGCATAAGTACCGCGCCGCTGGTAGCGTCACGCAGGGTCATATCAAGTGAGATCCCCGGCTGAAAGGTGATTATCGGCGCATAGACTTTAAAAAAGAGGAGTGGCAGCGAAGCAAACCAGAGCGGGTTAAGGTCGCCGCTGACACTGATATCGCCGATGCCGATCGAGAGGATATAGTCAACCGCGTGGGCCGCTTTTACCTCCTGGGGCAGCTGGTATTTCGACTCTTTTGGCAATATGATTACCCTGTCAAAGAGCGTCCCTGAAGCAGATTTTACCAGTGCTCCGTCTGCTGCGTTGAGCGTTTCCACAAGCCGGTCACCAGAAGCCTGAATCCCGATTGTCACACTCTGTTTGTCAGTTGCCGGAGAGAGCGCCTTTTTCGGTGTAACGTCAAGCGTAGCGCAGCCTGCCAACATCAGCAGCAAGCTGCCTGACAGCAGTAACCTTTTTATTGTCGCCATTTTCATAATCCCCCCCTTTTTGCTCTTGATACCTGATGAAATTTTACCATCATACGCCGTAGAGGCAAGGTTAAACTCTCTTTCCAATGGCAAAAGAGGGTGTAATCTGCTAATAATTTCCGGGTGAGAGAACACGAAATTCAAGGAAACAGATGAAACTGCTCAGGCATCTTAACACTCCGCAGCAACAGGCTGTCAGCCATGGTACAGGGCCGCTGCTCGTTCTAGCCGGCGCCGGTTCCGGCAAGACACGGGTAATCGTCCACCGGATCGCCTGGTTGATTCAAGAGCATGGCGTTCGTCCCTGGCAGATCCTGGCCGTCACCTTTACCAACAAAGCGGCAGGGGAGATGAGGGAGCGGGTCGAAAAGCTTCTTGGCGGCCTGGAGACCCCGCTCATTGCAACATTTCACGCCACCTGTGTGCGGATTCTGCGCCGTGAGATCGGCCGGCTCGGCTTTGGCAGCAACTTTGCGATTTATGATGACAAGGAGAGCGAACGGCTGCTGAAAGAGGTCATCATTGAGCAGAATATTGATGAAAAGAAGTATCCGGCCAAAGCCTTTGCGGCAGCAATTGATGAATGCAAAAATGCGGGGAACTCACCGGAAGATCTTGCCACCGGCGACCAGATGGCGGAGCGGCTTGTCAGAGTCTACAGCGCTTACCAGAAAAGACTGGCCAAGTGCAATGCCCTTGATTTCGGCGATCTGCTCCTTTATACCGTCAGGCTTTTTGAGGAATTCCCTGAAGTTCTTCACCATTACCGGGAGAAGTGGCATTGGCTCCTGGTTGATGAGTATCAGGACACCAATCCCGTGCAGTACCGTCTGGTCAAACTCCTGGCAGGCGAGCGGCGCAACCTTTGTGTAGTCGGTGACGATGATCAGTCGATCTACCGTTGGCGTGGCGCAGATATCAGAAATATTCTCGATTTTGAGCGGGATTTTCCCGGAGTCACGGTTGTCAAACTGGAGCAGAACTATCGCTCCACCAGCAATATCCTCACTGCTGCCGGCGCGGTGGTTGCCCGCAACCGCGGCCGCAAGGCCAAGACCCTCTGGACAGAGAATCCGGTCGGTGAGAAGATCGTCTACAAGCGAGTTGAAGATGAACGGGCTGAAGCCAGATTCGTCTGTCAGGAAGCGTCACGCTGGGTCAGAAAAGGGGGGACGCTCAAGGATATCGCCGTCTTCTACCGGACCAATGCCCAGTCGCGCTCGGTAGAAGATGCCCTTGTGGCCGACGGGATTCCTTACCATATGGTCGGCGGCATGCGCTTTTATGAGCGGATGGAGGTCAAGGATATCCTCGCTTACCTCAAGGTCCTCAACAATCCGGCTGATGAAATCTCCATAAAAAGGATCATCAACGTGCCTCCCCGTGGCATCGGTCATGCTACAACCGACCGAATCAGCGAGCTTGCTGCCGCCAAAGGTCTGGTCTTTTACGATGCTCTCCAGGAAGCCGCCAGCGGCAATCTCCTCACGAGCGGGCCACGGGCGAAGGTGGCCGCTTTTGCCGCCTTCATGGTAAAAATGCGCACGAGCGCTGCCGAACTGCCTTTGGCAGAACTGGCTGCCATGGTCATGAATGAAACCGGCTATACGGCAAAGCTGAAAGAAGAGCGGACAAGTGAAGCGGCTGACCGCCTTGCCAATCTGGAAGAGCTGCTGGTGGCAATGGAGCAGTTTGCCAAAGGGGGCAGTGACTCGGATCTTTCCCAGTTCCTGGAACAGGTAGCGCTGGTTTCAGACCTGGAGCGCAGCGACGCGAGCCGGGATTCTGCCACACTCATGACAATCCATGCCGCCAAAGGGTTGGAATTCCCGCTGGTATTCATGGTCGGCATGGAAGAAAAACTTTTCCCCCATGTGCGCTCACTGGAAGATCCTGAGCAGATGGAGGAGGAGCGGCGCCTCTGTTATGTGGGGATGACGCGGGCCAGAGAGCGGCTTTACATGACTAACGCCCGCCGTCGGAGGATCTTCGGCCAGGATCAGTACAATCAGCCGTCACGGTTTCTCGCCGATATCCCGCGAGAGCACCTGGAAAGTGAAACCGTGGAGTCAGCCGTCAGCAGCTGGGGGAGTATAAACCGAATACCGGTGGCAGAATACGCCGGTCATAACCTGGCAGCGGTATTTGCCGCCGGCGAAGTTGAGCCGAACGAAGTCGAAACGGTGCCCGATGATTCTGAAGATGGCGTTCAGATCGGCATGAAAGTTCGCCACGCCAAGTTCGGCGTCGGCACGATCCGCAAAATTGAAGGGGAGGGCGACAGTCAGAAGGTGATTGTCTGGTTCACCTCGGCAGGGCCGAAGAAGCTGCTGGTCAGGTTTGCGGGTTTGGAGCGGGCGTAAGGCGGCGCAAAAGGCTCGCGCGTATCTAGCGCAACAACTGAAGGTCCTGTCCTCTCAGGAAAAAGCAGCCACCATCTCTTCCACGTGGGCAGGCTTTTCAGCCTCATCAAAGAGCTGTCCATTACGTGTTATCGGGTAACGGGCTGAATCCATCTCAACGATATCAACCGCGGCGATCAATGAAAGTAGTTCACTGCCTGTCGCGTTGACAATGTCGTAGTGAATATCTTCATCGTCACCTTTGAACTCCTGTTTACGAATCTTGGCCTGCACTTTCTGTTGGAAAAGTTCGAGGGAGTGAATACGTTTCCAGCCGTCTGATTCTTCAGCAATACTGGAACACTTTCCTTGGGCCAAGTAGAAAGCACTACAGGCGATAAATTGCTGTTCGATTGGGTGATTGACCCCACGCGAGAGAAGCCACAGGCCATTCGGACCTCGTCGCGACATATGGGGGACAATGACAATGGCGGCACAGGAAAGAGAATCCAGCTGGGACAAGTCGATGCAAGGCCGTCCGACCAACACCTCCGCTCCACCAATTTTGAAACGCGTTTTTTCGTTATATTTGTGGTGCCAGAGGTCGCACCTGTTGTTGTCCTTGAACCATTCGATGGCAAACGGCATGACTTCTTGCGTCTTCTTACCGCACCATCGTTGAATGTATTCGAAAAGCTTTTTTGCCGCAAACGACCATTCTTCAGGCTGTACACTGATGTCAGAGACTGCAACCCACTGGGATGAAAGAACTTGCTGGTTCAACAAATCAACGATCTTCTCAAAGGTATCTTTGTCGCCATAGTCTGTGATCTGCTCCTTGCGAAGCGGCAGTATGTCATGCAGTCGCTCGAAACGAGCAGCTTTTGGGTCAACGGGAATCGCATTGATGGTTGCGCTCCAATCGGACGCATCAGACGACCAGAGCAGTTTCTCCTCAGGAAAGGTGACTCCAGAAGTATTTTCTTCCGGGGTGCCGATGTATAAACGGACATCTGGAGCGCGACCGATGATTGAGCGTGAGACGGTCGCTGTCAGAGGCATCACTCCCTCTTCTTTAATAATATCGGCAACCAGATCGAGATCCCCGCAAAATAAGGCACCACGGGCATATGAACCGACCACCCATAGAGCCTTCACTCGTAATCGAGAGTGCTGAACTCCTGGCAAAAAAGCATAGTTACAATCCATTTCAAATACTCTTTGTTCATCGATCCGTTGACAGATTCGCTTCAACGACTTCGTAAATGAATCGCGGCTTCTTCTCTTTTCCATAGCGGGTACCCCCAAGATCAGACCAGCGCCAACTCTAGCTTGTGTTTCCGCCTCTCCCAATCGGGCATAACCTCCCCAAGAAGAGCGTAAAATATCGCACCATGGTCATGGTGCAGGGTATGGCAAAGTTCATGGGTGATGACGTAATCAATGCACTCCTGCGGGGCACGGATCAAATCTGTGTTGAGAGTAAGCAGGCCGCTACGCGACAGGCTTCCCCATCGCTTTTTCATCCGCCTGATCTGCAGGCGGGGTTTATCAGCGCCCTGCCCGGGAAAACCGGACCAGCAACGCTCAAAACTCTCCTGAAATCTGATCGCTGCCTTCTCTGCGTACCACCTCTCCATCAGCTGCCTGACCCTGCCTGAATCAAGCAAAGTTTTGACCTCAAGCAGAAAATGTCCCCGGCTCAATTTAACCGTATCTTTCTCTCCCTCACTGATCTTCAATCGGTACTGCCTGCCGAGATAAAAATGAGTCTCGCCGCCGATGAACTGCCGCGCCGGGGTCCGCGGTTCAAACTGGCGGAAATAACCCTGCTGGCGGATTATCCAGCGAGCGCGCTTGAAAATCCTCTTGTCGATCGCTCCTGAATCAGCTCCGACAGGGGCTTTGACCACCACGCTGCCATCAGGGTAAACTTCAATTCCCAATGTTTTCCGTGCCCCGTGAAGAACCCGAAAGCTGATCTTTTCCTTGCCATAAGTGACTGAGCTGTGCAGCATGACTATTTCCTTCTCCTGCTTTCCGTCACACCCAGCGCCTTCCTGATTATTTCATCCATCTGCTCCAGACTGAGTTCGATACCGTTTTTGCCCCTCACCTCGTCATACAGATAGTCGTCAATATCGTTGACCACCTTATTCTGGGCATCGCTGTCATCCCAGAACTGCACCTTCCAGTGCCGCTCCAGTATGGCCTGGATTGCCAGGGCAACATCGGCGGCAACGGCCTCACACTCGGTCTCTCCCAGCTCGCACTGGGCAAAGAGCGGCTTCAGAACACCGTAATAGGCCATCGCCTCTTCGCTCCCTGCGAGCTGCTGCGGCATATCGTCATGCTGGCGGGTAACAACCTTGCCGCGGTACTCCATTGCCCGGTTCAGGAACTCAAGATCGGAAATCCGTTTCGCCCGGAAATCCTCGATGGCCTGCTGGATCAGCTTGGAGAACTTTTCGTAAAAGGCCGGATCTTCCGCCATCTTCTCGGAAATAACCTTTTTCGTGGCATGAGCAATGGCATCGGCCTTGGCAGCCGTCGTCCTGCCATACACTCCCTGTTCCTCCTTGACAGCAGTGAACATCTTGTCATCGAAGATGTTTACAGGTTCGTTCAGCTGGATCACCTCGCTGGCCTGGATATGGGTGTCGAGGAGTTTCTTGATCTTCGGCTCGTAATCCCGGTAGTCGATGGCCTCGGCATAGCGAAGTTTTACGGCAGCCTTCAGGTTGTGGAAGCGCTTCAGGTCGCCTTTGTAGCGTTGCAGCTTGGCGTCGTCGACGTTCATGATGAAGGCTTCGGCGGAGAGGGTAATGCCGAGCGACTTGCTATACTCGGCCAGACGCTGGTAAAAGTCCTCCCGCACGGCATCATCGGCCAGCAGGACTTCATAGGCTTCCTCGTCGTAACTGTTCTTCACTGTCTTGAAGAGATCCCAGAGGTCGGAGTAGCGCTGGGGCAGCTTCTCAATCTCGGCATTGATGGAGGTCATCGTCCCTTTCAGGTCGTCCTCGTCATAGCCTTCGAAAGCGCTGTACATGGTGAGCGCCTTGTCCAGCTCTCCCAGCAGGCCAACGTAGTCAACGACAAACCCCTCGTCCTTGTCCTCAGACAGCCGGTTGACGCGGGCAATGGCCTGGAGCAGGGTATGTTCCTTCAACTCCTTGCAGATGTAGATAACCCGGTTGCGCGGGGCATCGAAACCGGTCAGGAGCTTGCTCACAACGATGAGGATTTCCGGCTCCGAGCCGAACTTGAACTGGTTGATGATCTGCTTGGTGTATTCCTCCTCGCTGCCGTAGCGCTTCATCATCTTCAGCCAAAATTTGACCACCTCGTCCGTCGGCTCGTCGTCGGTCTCTTCATAGCCTTCACGGCTATCCGGCGCGGAAATGACCACCTCGGATGAGATAAAACCGATAGTCTCCAGATGCTGCTGATACTTCAGGGCAACGGCCTTGCTCGGCGCGACCAGCTGGGCCTTGAAACCGGTCCCCTGCCAGTTGGCGCGGAAATGCTCGCTGATGTCAAAGGCGCGCATGTAGACGACCTGATCGGCCTTGTTCAGCATGGATGCCTTGGCGAACTTCCGCTTCAGGTCTGCCTTCTGCTCCTTGGTCAAACCTTGCGTATGGCGCTCGAACCAGAGATCAATGGCAGCCTTGTTCTGTTCCATCTCCACCAGCCGCCCCTCGTAAAGCAGCGGCACCACCGCCCCGTCCTCCACCGCCTGATTGATGGAGTAGTGCGGTTCGATCAGCCCGCCGAACTTGACGAAATTGTTCTTCTCCTTCTTCAGAAGCGGCGTGCCGGTAAAACCGATGTAGCAGGCATTGGGGAACATCTGCCGCATCCGCGCCGAGAAATTGCCGAAGTTGGTCCGGTGGCTCTCGTCGATCAGCATGAAAATATCGGGGGAATCGTCCTGGAACTTCCTCAGATTCAGCGCCTTGTCGAACTTGTGAATCAGAGTGGTGACAATACTGGCCTTGTGTTCCGAAACCAGCTCCATCAGATGCCGTCCAGAAGTGGCCCGGTTAGGGTCCAGACCGCAGGCGGCAAAGGTATTCCCCAGCTGTTTGTCCAGATCATCCCGGTCCGTCACCAGCACGATGCGCGGGTTGGTCACCCCCGGATCAAGGGCCAGCCCCCGCCCCAACATGACCATGGTCAGCGACTTGCCCGACCCCTGGGTGTGCCAGATGATGCCCCCCCGCCGCCGGCCGTCGGCGTCCAGCTGCCTGATCCGCTCCAGGGTGGACTTGACGACGAAATACTGCTGATAGCGGGCGATCTTCTTGATGCCGCCATCGAAGAGGGTGAACTTGAAGGCCAGCTCCAGCAGCCGCTCCGGTCGGCAGAGGCTGTAAAGCGTCCGGTCCTGCTCCGTTACCAGTCGCTCTCCCTCGGCTTCGTGGGCATCAAAAAATGATCGGGCAACGGTAAATTCGCCGCTGAAAAGCAGGTCCTTCTTCTCCGGCGAAAGAGCGGTATTAACGCAACCGGCAACATCGGCTTCCTTGTCGCGCAGCTCTTTCCAGATCCCCCAGAATTTGGCCGCCGTGCCGGCAGTGGCATACTGGGCGGCATTCTTGTTGACCCCAATCACCAGCTGAGCAAAGACGAACAGGCGGGGGATGTAGTCGTCGTTCTGGTTACGGATCGACTGGGAGATCGCCTGTTCCACCTCCACATTGGGCGATTTGCATTCGATCACCCCTAGCGGGATGCCGTTGACAAAGAGGACGATATCAGGCCGAGCCGATTCGGAGCTGCGGAAGCGGTCCACGCTGAATTCGGCGGTGACATGAAAGACATTGCGCTCCCAGTTGCGCCAGTCGATATAGTTCAGGTTGAAGCTCTTGGAATCCCCCTCGATGCTCTGCTCCAGCGCCGTCCCGAGGGTGATCAGGTCGTAGATCGCCTCGTTGGTCTTGAGCAGCCCGTCGTACTTGACGCTCTTCAGCTTCTGGATAGCGGTCTGGATGTTCTCCTCGCTGAACAGGAACTCGCGCCCCTTGTAGTTGATCCGGTTGAGGCGCTTCAGCTGGTCGCGCAGAATGCCTTCCAGCAGCACGTTGCCGGTCTTCCTCTGGCGCTGGGCAAGGGCCTTTTCCGGAGGAAGGTATTCGTATCCCAGCTTGATGAGGAGTTGCAGGGCGGGGATCTGTGAGAGGTATTTTTCGTTGAAGCGGAAACCGGTCATGGTTTTCTCCTGGCCTGGCTGCGGGTGCGGTAGAGCCGCTCGGTGAAGCCACCTTCCTTTTCAAAAGCTTCGGCCTGGGCCGCCAACTGGCGGTCCAGCAGGGAGCAGGCGACGGCAAGGAGGGTGAGGGCAGCGTTGGCGGAGATTTCGGGGTTGAACTTCCCCCGAGATTGTGGACAGTCCGAAAAGCTGCTACAAAAGCAGACGGAGGACAGTCATGGTATCGAAGAGAAAGTCGTTCACCCGCGAGTTCAAGATCGAAACGATCAAACTGGTTACCGATGGAGGTGCCGATGTAAACCAGATAGCGAGCGATATGGGGATTCACCCCAACACGCTTTACAACTGGATCAGGCAGTTATCGGTTAAACCTGAAGAAGCGTTTCCCGGCAAAGGGCATATGACCTCTGACGCGGAGATAATCCGTCAACTTAAGCGTGAAAATGAGCGTTTAAAGATGGAGCGTGAAATCTTAAAAAAAGCAATGGCCATCTTTTCAAAAGACCCGACTTGACCTTTAGCTTCATCCGTGAGAATCAGACTGAGTTTCGGATCTCCATCATGTGTAGCGTTTTCGACGTTTCACGGAGCGGATATTACGCCTGGTTAAAACAGCCAGAAGGCAAAAAAAGTCAAGAAGATCAAGCGCTATCAGAGGTGATCAAAGAGATTCACCAAGAGAGCAATCGCACCTACGGAAGTCCCAGGGTGCACCGGGAACTACAGAGGCGCGGCAAGCATTACGGTCGTAACAAGATTGCCCGCCTGATGAGAAAAGATGGCCTTAGAGCGAAGACGAAGCGCAAGTTCAAGGCAACGACCAACTCTAAGCATAAGTTGCCCGTGGCGGCCAACCTTCTCAATCGGGAGTTCACGCCAAAGCGGCCTAACCAGGCATGGGCCGCAGACATCACTTACATCTGGACCGGCGAGGGGTGGCTCTACCTGGCAATAGTTATGGACTTGTTTTCACGTGCCATCGTTGGGTGGTCCATGTCGGAGCGAATGACCCGGAATATTGTCATCGATGCTTTCATTCTCGCAGTTAAGCGACGAAACCCGCCGCGTGGACTGATTCATCATTCCGATAGAGGGTCGCAGTATGCAAGCATTGAATTCCAGGCCCTGTTAGTGAAAAATGGCACAACTTGCAGCATGAGTCGCAAAGGTAATTGTTGGGACAACGCACCGGCAGAAAGCTTCTTTGGGACACTTAAGAGAGAGCTTGTATTTCACTGCCAGTATTCAACCCGAGCCGATGCACGCCAGAGCATCTTCAGTTACATAGAACGTTTCTATAACCGTAAAAGAATTCATTCTTCGCTGGGGTATCGGACTCCATACGAGGCGGATCAACTCAAATTTGCAGCTTAACACCCTGTCCACTGAACCGGGGGAACTTCAGGTTGGTGGGGTTGGTTTTTGTGGACTTTATGGACGGAGTGGACGACATGGACGATGTGGACAGTCCATCAAGTCCATTACATCCACTTGGTCCACCAAGTCCATAGATTTCCTTCACCCATCCCGCCACCTCATCCGCCGTGCAACAGCGCCGCGCCACCAGCGCCTTCCGGCGCGGGTCCTCCCGCTCCCAGAGTGGCAGCCCCCGCTGCCGTAAAAAATCTTCATAGTCCAGCTTCAGCTCTTCCAGGCTCGCCCGGGCCACATTGGTCAGCTTCAGCTCGGTCTTCTTCGAGGTACCGGAAGCCTGGCTCCCCTCGGCAATGTTCTGCACGCCGCTCCGCGCCGCCTGCACCATCTGGTCGCTGGTGCGGCTGAACCGGTCAATGTAGCGTTCACAGAAGCGCACCGTCACATCAAAAACAAGCTGGGCAATCTGAAAACTTTTCAGCCTGCGATACCCGCCATGCTTCGGAATCAACCCTTCCCCATCAGCCATAAACAGACCCTCCCACGTCAATCCAGTCCATCACGTCCACAAAGTCCACGTCGTCCACCAAGTCCACAAAACCCAAACCTACCCCACCTGCACCCGCCACTCCCCGGTCAACAGCTTTTGCATCAACCCGCGCTTCTGCCGGCGAAAGGCTTCGGCCTGCTTTTTCAGCAGATCAATTTCCTGGCGGGCGGTGTTGAGAATAGCCGAGATTTGCTTTTGCGCAGCGATTGCCGGCAAAGAAATCTTCATCCCGAAAAAATCCGTTTTCGTAATATTCAGCAGCCCATGGCTCCGCGCGCCTTCCTGGCAAACGCCCACAAGTTGCTTGTTCAGCAAGCCAGCTTCAAAGGCATGGGCCATAAAATCGGAATCACATGGAGCATCGTTTTTCAATGAGAAGCAGAGATAAAGCGTGGAGAGTACGCCTTGTGGATAATCTTCAAGTCGCTTGATTGCGCCGTAGGGGTAGCCGTTGGAGGAACTCCGATTGTAGGCGAATTCGCCGTTTTTCAGCAGATAATAGCCTCTAACATCTTCTGCTGAAACGCTCTTCTTATAGTAATCCAGTTGGCTGATAAGGCCATGCTGCGCCGAGGTTGTTAGGACATTTAGTTCGTTGCCGTCGTTTTTCCGGGTTACCGGCTCACAGATATCCCTGAGATGGAAGTGCCGCAAATCTTCAGTACAGTTGTGAATCAATTCTTGCGTAAGTAAAGTAAACCGCTTCTCCTTGGCCGCAATCAGCCGCTCTGCCTTTTCGATGGCGAGATCCCAAGCAGAGAGCAGAGATGCGGCGGCGGTTTGACCTTCAATTTCAGGAAGGCCAACTATCATGTCTTTCAATATGGTTATGCTGACGTTTGATTGATTTCCAGTGCCTCCAATAGAAGATTCAAAAAACTGATCCAAAAACGCATTTGATCGTAATAATTGAAGCAGGTAGTAACCATTTATTTTTCCACTTTTAGGCCTTAGCAGGCAAACCCGCTGGTTTAATAAGAGGTTTTTCTGTTTTTCAATTTGAACAGAATACCCGTAATCCTTTTTTCCTATAGTTCCTGTGAGAGTCATCAGAACATCCCCTTCTTGAAGGAGATATTGTTTATGACGGGGCTCGATCTCATCTATGAATGAGGGGTTTCTGTCAAGATCAAGGGTGCCCTTATAAAGATTGCTCATCTTTATAACTTGATATCTGCCCTTTTCACTTTTCATAGCGCCACTTTGAAATGCAAAGCCACCAACAACATCGCAGATGTCAGAGATTTTTTTACTCTTCATCAGCGTTACCCTCCACAATCTTCGGCAGCTCAGTCCCCTTGATCAGCCGCTTTTCTTCCGACTTCACCCGCCGCTCAAGCTTCTTCAAATCCTCTTCCGCAGGCAACTCCTCTGGCTTGATACCACGCTCCACCAGCATGTTGCGGAGACTGCGGTTATTCTGCACATGCTCGTCGGTAATAGGCCCTTCTCCTTGCATGTCATGCTGACGCACATTGTGGTTGGTGATTTCCGTGGCGAGATTTTTTGCGGCAATGGTAACGGTCGGCAGGAAGTCGGCAAGTGGACGATTGTCCGGAACACCAAGCTGCCCCTTCATTGACAGGGTGTTATTACCGCCAAATAAAGCATGATCACCTTTGGATCGAATGCGTCCGAACCCTTGCTCATCAACGCCGCGCTCAAAGATGTTTTTTGAGAGTTCAGTTTCGGATTCACGCAGTTTCTGACGGGCCTGCAGCCGTTCTTGCAGGTGAATTCGCTCTTCAATGATCTCCTGCTTGCGGGTCTGGATGGCAAAGTAGCTTTGGGCGAAGGCGATCTGATCCTTTCGCGGGTCGCCATTCTGGGCGATCAGGTAGCAAGCGTAACGAGTCAGCATATAATCTTCGACTTCACGCTTACCCCCCTTGCCAAGCTCGATCATTTTCGTGACGTCACGAAAATGATCGGACACAGTGACTCCTGTTGATTCGCAGGAGATTATAGCTTTGTCTATGACCTTCTTGAAGTTCTCCCAACGGTCATACCCCAGAACTCCCTGCAAGTCGCGGGCATACCAGAATTCAACCTCTGAGTCGGGCCAGATGTTGGCAATTCCATCAAATTGTGTATGCAGCCGAACCATCAATTCTTTATTCATTGCAATCCTCCATCATCTAAACCATCTCGTGCATCTCCACGGAATGGTCAGTCTCTCATTACCATTGCGAGCATTACCTCGATATGGATCCACACCATAAATCATTCCCCGCCCTCCAGCTTCTTAACCACTCTGTCAAAATCCGATTCAAACAAGCGATCCTGTACGACCCGGTATTTCTCGAACTCGCTTTCGGCAAAGGATTTGGCAATAGCCTGGCTGACTGTACCCTGATTTTTAAGAATGTCGCGTTCATTGAACTGTAGAAAGGCGTTCAGCTTGCTGGCCCAGTCTTCCATGGTCATGGGAATGTTGCGCTCTGCCTGATCTTCGGCGTAGTCGAGGTACATGGTCACGAATCGATCCAAAGACTTTATTTCCCTTGCCGACAGATAGTTCTTGGCAATGGAGACATCCGGCTTGAGAATCTTCCCGTCCGGTGAATTCTTCCAGGACGTCATCCCCATGTTCTCCTTGCTGCTATCCGCCCGCTTCACGATCAGCTCTGCCGCCGTGTGGCCATGAATGGCGAAATGGAGCTTGTTCTGGACGGCGGCAAAGAATTTCTCGGTAATCTCGGCATCCGCCCGGTAATCCATTGCCGTAGCGTAAATGTCGGTTATCTTCTGGTAGAACTTTCGTTCGCTCGCCCGGATCTCCCGGATTTCAGCCAGCAGATTTTCGTAATATTCCTTGCTGAAGAATGAACCGTTTTTCAGGCGTTCCTTGTCGAGCACATAACCGCGAATGGAATAATCCCGCAGGATTCCGGTTGCCCACTGCCTGAACTGGGTAGCCCGCAGCGAGTTGACGCGATAGCCGACGGAGATGATGGCGTCAAGATTGTAGAAATCGGTATTTCGCCCCACCTGCCGACTACCTTCTGTCTGAACTATTCGGAATTTCCGAACTGTTGCTTCGCGCGTCAGCTCTTTCTGTTTGTAGATGTTGTCGAGGTGTTCGTTGATGGTCGGCACCGTAACCTGAAACAGCTCGGCAATAAGCTTTTGTGACAGCCAAACTGTTTCATCCTCAACTCGCACTTCGATGCCGTTCTCACCAGATCGTGTGGCAAAGATGAGAAACTCTGCAGTGCTGTTGCGAATCTGCATTTTCTTCCCGACACTCATCTCTCAATCTCCTTCAACATCGCCGCCATCCTCGCCCGCACCGCCACCAGCTCACTCTCCAGCTGCTCGATCTCCACCTGCACGGCATCGATATCGATCTCCGCCTCCTCCTCGAAGGTGTCCACATAGCGGGGAATATTGAGGTTGAAGTCGTTCTCCTGAATTTCCTCGAAGCCGGCGACATGGGCGTATTTCTCCACCTCCTGCCGGGCAGCAACAGTCTCGACAATCTTGCGGATATGCTCGTCGGAGAGGGAGTTCTGGTTTTTACCCGGCAGGTAGTCGCGGCTGGCATCGACAAAGAGGACGTCCTTGCGCTCCTGATTGGCGCCCCCCTTCTCCCGGCTGCGGTCAAAAACGAGGATCGCCACCGGAATGGAGGTGGTGGTAAATAGATTGCCCGGCAGGCCGACAACGGCATCCAACAGATTCTCCTCAATCATCTTCTGGCGGATGCGCCCCTCGGCAGCGCCGCGGAAGAGCACCCCGTGGGGAACGACGACGGAGACCCGCCCCTCCTTTTCCAGGGCAGCTTCCACCATATGGCTGATGAAGGCCCAGTCGGCCTTGGATTTTGGCGGCACACCGCGCCAGAAGCGGTTATAGCGGTCACTTTCCGCCTCCTCTGCGCCCCATTTGTCGAGGGAAAACGGCGGATTTGCAGCCAGTACATTGAACTTCATCAGGCGGTCGTTTTCCACCAGCGCCGGGCTGTTGAGCGTATCGCACCACTCGATGCGGGCGCTGTCGAAACCGTGGAGGAACATGTTCATCCTGGCCAGTGCCCAGGTGCTGCCGTTAGACTCCATGCCGAAAAGAGCGAAGTTCCGGTCGCCAACCTCCCGCGCCGCCTCGATGAGCAGGCCACCGGAGCCGGAGGCCGGGTCGCAGATGCGGTCTCCAGGCTTGGGTCTGCCCAGCTTGGCGACCAGAGTTGAAATCTTGTGAGGAGTGTAGAACTCTCCGGCCTTCTTTCCCGCATCTGCACCGAAGCGCTCAATCAGGTAGATATAGGTGTTGCCAATGACATCCTCGGAAACATTACCGGGACTCATGTCCAGCTGCGGCTTGTTGAAATCCTCCAGCAGAGTCTTCAGGCGGCGGTTACGGTCCTTGGTCCTGCCGAGATTTGATTCGCTGTTAAAGTCGATGTTACGGAAAACCCCTTCTAGCTTTGCCTTGTTTGCTTCCTCGATGGTATCCAGCACGATGTTGATCAGATCGCCGATGTTGGCTACGCCGCGCCGTTCGTAGAGGCTGTAATAGTCAGCCAGAAAGATGTCTTCAACTTCACCGGTGTCATGATTCTTCAGCTCGGCAAATGGGAGCACGAAACGCTCCCGCTCAAGCTTGCGGCGGATACGGGCATCGTCGTCGCCGTACTGCTGGCGGTACTCTTCGTAGTGATCCTTCCAGACGTCGGAGATGTATTTCACGAACAGCATGACGAGAATGTAGTCCTTGTACTGCGCCGGGTCGACAACTCCCCGAAAGGTGTCGCAGGCAGCCCAGGCCGCGTTGTTGATGTCTTTCTGATCTATCTTGTCTGCCATGACGTTCAGTCTCCTTGAGCTATTTGCAGTAAAGTTTTCGAAATATATTGAGTGCGTTTCTCTGCCAGTTTTTTCATGATGCGCTGCTCTTCCTCTTCCAAGGCTGTCATCTTGACAATGAGATGCTGCCGTGCCAGGGAAGGGATATCTACTTCAAGGCTTTCCAGCGACTGTTTACTGATCATCTTGAGTGCAGTGCCGGCAGCACAACTGGTCAGATATGCCTGAGCAGGTTGCTGACTGATGTACCAGTTCAGATATTCGGGCAACACCTTCCTACTTTTGATCCTGATGCGCAGGAGCGGCGCTGCCAGCACTGCATCCCCCGGGTCATCCGCAAGAAGAGCAGAATTACTGGTCAAGCCGCGCGAACGAAAGATTAAATCGCCCAGCCTGACAAGATGGTGCTCTTTGAGCAGATCCATATCCACCCTTACCAACTCACTACAGTCGACACGGTTGGCGCTGGTCAGATCTTTCATCTGAATGACGGCAACAGCACCGGTGTCCAGCGATTCAAGCCGCGAACGGAATGAATACCCAGCCTGAACAGTCGCTATGTTTTCCAACTTGGCTTTCATAAATCTCCACATTTGCAATAATAGCGTAATTGCAATTTAGACATTAGATTAATGTTTGTCAAGTTTTTATTTGTGGAAAAATAGCATTACTGCAATTAGCTTAAGTCCAAGGTAAAGGGGAGGCACTTTACAAGCACCCCCCCTTTGATTGTAACTGGACTACTTTATCCAAAATTGCTTATGGCTTGTAAGTCTTTGCCAGATGCTCCACCAAAGCCTTCTTCTCCTCCGCAGTCAACTTTGCCCCTTTACCGATCATTCTGGAAACAGTCTTCTCCCATTCAGCCTTGCTCTTTTTGGCAGCTTTCGGACGATCTGACTTGTGACATACCGAACAGCGCTCATCAAGCAGCTTGGCCCCGTCGATCACCGGTGCTGCACCTGCTGCAGCTGCAAATCCCAGCAGCGAAACCGCAGAAATAACTGCAAGACTCTTTTTCATAGTTTACCTCCGTAAAGTGATGGTGCTCTCTTTATAACAGGTATCTAGATCTTTGCAATATTTCTGAAACAATATTGCAAAAACATCCACCCTGCCGGCTTGCCTTTTACCGGCATACGTGCTAGAAAAGACCCTTCTTTCCAGACTTTACGCAAGATCAGGAGCCGTTATGAAGATAACCAGACAAGAGGTAGAACATGTTGCCACTCTTGCCCGCCTCAAGCTTGATGATAACGAGATTTCACTGTTCACCGGTCAGATGGATGCAATTCTTGCCTATGTGGACAAGCTTTCAGAGCTTAACACTGACAATATTATCCCGACCTCTCATGCTGTCCCGATGGAGAATGCTTTCCGCGCTGACGAAGTCCGCCCGTCAATCGGCACAGAAAACGCCTTGGCAAACGCCCCGGAAAGTACCGAGGGATTCTTCAAGGTGCCGCAGGTCATAGAATAGTAAAGACCAGATAGAGGTAAAGGTAGAGGTAAAGAAATTCTTTACCTCTACCTTTACCTTTACCTGATTATCTTTACCTGCTTTTAAGAGGAGATTTACACAAATGGAACTATTTGAACTCACCATCCATGAGCTGCATGACAAGCTGGAGAAGAAAGAGCTCTCCTCAGTTGAGGTTACAACAGCGATGCTTGCCCGGATAGCGGCAACCGATGCAAAAATAAACGCCTTTATAACTGTTGCGGAGAAAGAGGCGCTGGCGAGCGCCGCCGAGGCCGACAAAAAGATCGCCCAGGGGGAGATGAATCTTCTCACCGGGATTCCGCTTGCCCTCAAAGATATTTTCCTGACCAAAGGGATTCGCACCACCTGTGCCTCGAAGATCCTGGGCGACTTCATTGCCCCTTACGATTCGACCGCCTGGCAGAAGCTCAAAGGTAGCGGCGCAGTTCTCCTTGGCAAGCTTAACCAGGATGAATTTGCCATGGGCTCGTCCTGTGAAGGGAGTGCCTTCGGCGTCACCCGTAATCCATGGGATACCGACTGCATTCCCGGCGGATCATCCGGTGGCTCTGCCGCTGCCATTGCGGCTCAGCAGGCAATTGCCACTCTCGGCACCGATACCGGCGGTTCGATCCGCCAACCGGCGTCGCACTGCGGCTGCGTCGGCCTGAAGCCGACCTACGGCCGTGTTTCCCGCTACGGTGTCATAGCCTATGCTTCGTCGCTTGACCAGGTCGGCCCCATGACCCGCGATGTGCGCGACGCTGCCATCATGCTCGGCGCAATCGCCGGTCATGATCCATTGGACTCCACCAGTGTTGACCGGCCCGTGCCGGATTACCTGGCAGCGTTGCGACCGGACGTCAAGGGGCTGAAGATCGGCCTGCCGAAAGAGTATTACCAGGGCGGCCTTGATTCTGACGTTAAAAAAACCATGGAGCTTGCCATTGAGACCTATCGGGGTCTTGGCGCCGAATTCATCGATATCTCTCTCCCTCACACCGACTATGCTGTTGCCTGCTACTACCTGATTGCCACGGCTGAAGCCAGCTCAAACCTTGCCCGCTATGACGGCGTCAGGTTCGGCCACAGGGCTGTGGACTGCTCCGGGCTGAAAGAGATGTACATGAAAAGCCGGGCAGAGGGGTTCGGCACCGAGGTCAAGCGGCGGATTATGCTCGGCACCTACGCGCTCTCCTCCGGTTACTACGACGCCTACTATATCAAGGCCCAGAAGGTGCGGACGCTCATCATGCAGGATTTTCTCAAGGCGTTCGAGAAGGTTGATGTCATCCTCACCCCGGTGGCGCCAACGCCGGCCTTTAAAATCGGCGAAAAGAGCAGCGATCCCTTGCAGATGTATCTGTCAGATATCTTCACTATACCGGTCAACCTGGCCGGTACCTGCGGAATTTCAGTCCCTGCCGGGCTAAGTAGCAAAGGGCTCCCCATCGGCCTGCAGCTGATCGGCAAGCCGTTCGGCGAAGAGACGATCATCCGCGCGGCCTTTGCCTTTGAACAGGCGACAGGGTGGCATAAACTGAAAGCAACGATCTAAATCCGGAGTTAACATATGAAATACCAACCCGTTATCGGTCTTGAAGTCCATGTCCAGCTGAAAACCAACACCAAGATTTTCTGTGGCTGCTCAACAGAGTTCGGCGCCAGCCCCAACTCACAGACCTGTCCGGTCTGCCTTGGTCTGCCCGGGGCACTGCCGGTGCTGAACAAGAAAGTCGTGGAGTACGCCATCAAGGCCGGACTGGCAACCAATTGCGCCATCGCCCCCCGCTCGGTCTTTGCCCGGAAGAACTACTTCTATCCCGATCTGCCGAAAGGTTACCAGATCAGCCAGTTCGAGCTCCCCATCTGTGAGCATGGCCACCTGGATATCGAGGTGAACGGAATCGGCAAGCGGATCGGCATCACCCGGATTCATATGGAAGAGGACGCCGGCAAACTCGTCCATAGCGATGTGTCGGGACTGGGGAACGGTTCCGGCGTCGACCTGAACCGCGCCTGTACCCCGCTGCTGGAGATTGTCTCCGAGCCGGACATCAGAACTGCCGATGAAGCGGTTGCCTACTTAAAGAAACTTCACCAGATTGTCGTCTACCTGGGCATCTGCGACGGCAACATGGAGGAGGGGAGCTTTCGCTGTGACGCCAACGTCTCGGTCATGCTCGCAGGCGCAGACAAGTTCGGCACCAGAACTGAAACCAAGAACGTCAACTCGTTCCGCTTTGTCAAACAGGCGATTGAGTACGAGATTGAGCGCCAGATCGAGGTGATTGAAGATGGCGGCAAAATTGTCCAGGAGACCCGTCTCTTTGATCCCAACAGCGGCAAAACCCGCTCCATGCGCGGCAAAGAAGATGCCCACGACTACCGTTACTTCCCCGATCCCGATCTGGTACCGCTGGTAATTTCCAACGATTGGGTAGAAGACACCAGACTCTCCTTGCCGGAGCTGCCGGAAGCAAAATTCAGCCGCTACCAGGCTGAGCTTGGCCTCTCCCTGTACGACGCTGAGGTTTTGACCGCCACCAGAGAGCTGGCGGAATACTATGAAGCGCTCCTTGCCGCCGGTTCCCAGCCGAAAGCCGCTGCCAACTGGGTTATGGGCGAGGTGACCCGCGGACTGAACGACAACAGCCAGGAGATAACCGCCTGCCCGGTAGCACCGGCGCTGCTGGCCGAACTCCTTGCTCTGGTAGAGAAAGGGACGGTCTCCGTCAAGATGGCAAAAACGGTCTTCGATGAGATGTGGCAGAGCGGCAAAAGAGCAGAGGTGATTGTTGCCGAAAAAGGTCTGGTCCAGGTCTCGGATACGGGAGCGATTGAAGCGATAATTGATGAGATCATGGCCGCCAACATGGGGCAGGTGGAAGAGTACCGCGGCGGCAAGGAAAAGGTTCTGGTCTTTTTTGTCGGGCAAGTCATGCGCGCCTCCAAAGGGAAGGCCAACCCGGCGGTGGTCAACGAGCTGCTGCTGGCAAAGCTGAAGGGGTAATTATCCGCCCCCCCTGGTGGCAAAATAGCCGCGGTGAGCTGTTCGTGCTTTGTCAGTTCGCCCTCTTTACCCTGATAATCCTGGGGCCGCAGACACTCCCTTTTCTTCCCCCCTGGAGCAGCGGCTGGCGGATTATCGGCAGATACGCCGGTATAAGCCTGATGATTACCGGAACCCTGCTGGCCGCAGCTGGCAGCTTTAATCTCGGTCGCAACCTCACCCCTTTCATCTGCCCCAAAGCCGGGAGCGTTCTTCTGGGGCATGGCGCCTACCGCCTGGTCCGCCACCCGATCTACAGCGGCATTCTCCAAATGGCATTCGGATGGGGATTACTGAATCACAGTTGGCTGATCCTCGGCTATACCCTGCTGCTCTTGCTGCTATTCACCCTGAAATCCCGCAAAGAAGAGGAGTTATTGGGGCAACTTTTCCCCGGCTACCAGGATTACGCCCGCCGTGTCCGCCGCCTGATACCTTTCATCTACTAAGCTAATCAAGACAAACAGTTAGCCACGGATTACACGGATGGCCACGGATAACGGCTAACCAGAAAGTTTTTAAACTAAGAAAGTTGTAAGGTTTTATCCGTGTCCATCCGTGACATCCGTGGCTAAAGATTTTTAAAATAGATACTGAACAGCTACTCCAGATCTATCCTGGCCTCCACAGCGTTTTAATTTTCGTGGAGATAGCTCCGGTTGGCAATCTCTATGCTGGAAGCGAAGGGGGGATTTACTCAACTCGGGACTGTAACTCATGGAGCCCAGTCAATGCCGGGCTGACAGTAAATGCTACAAAACCGCCGCTGGTGATTTTCATTGATGTCAGCAGTATTTATGCAGGTTTTGACGGCGATGTGGTCTGGAAGAAAGACGACAGCAGCGCCTGGACAGCTGCAAGTTCAAATCTGCCTCTGAACAGCCGGGTAAAAGCGATTGTTAAGAGTGCGGCAAATCTCTATGCTGCCGTTTACAGCAGCGGGGTTTTCAAGGGCAGCGACAGCGGCGGTCGCTGGAGCGCCTGCGGCAGTCTGGCAGACACAAAAATCTTGTCACTGCTGATCGACGGCTACGGCACCCTCTACGCCGGGACGGAAAGCGGGGTTTTTGCCAGTTCTGACGGGTGTAGCACATGTCACCTTGTGAGCAGCGGGCTGGCTAATTAATTACCCAATAGGTAAATTGAGACAGCTCTTGATTTTATGAGCAGCGCGAATGGATGGTTTAAGGCTTTGAAATTCGTATTTTAGTGGCCCAAAATTTTTTATCTATGCAAATACAGGTAAATAAGATGTCAGAAGATGTAATAATAACAAGTCTCAATTAAAAATACTTGACTTCAAACCAAAGTTTGGTAAGTATCAGCTTCGCAATTACAATGACTTACCTGGTAGAAAATGAAAACTAATGCTTAGAGATAAAACAGATTTTGACCAGAATCAACTGACCGGATTGCTTGGCGTCCCCCTCTTTACCTCCGACCACTATATGCCCGCATACATTGAAGGAAGCATCGGCAAATGGCGTCTGTCCAGAACAGGCTTCTGCCTTGATCGCGGCTATTGCAGCGGTCTCTGGATGGTGCAAGGGATGCCGGTGCTGATGCGTGACTGCGGCAGCAATGGTGCAGAGTGGGAAACCTGGATGTCACTTTCCCCCCATGAGATCGAGAGCCAGGAGCTGGGGTGCCGCCATGCATCGGGGCATACGGTGGTCATGGGTCTCGGCATGGGGTGGGTGGCAATCAACATGGCCCTCAATCCGAAGGTGATTATGGTGACCATCATCGAGCGGGATCCGGAGGTGATAGAACTGTTCGGGCTCTCCGGGGCGCGGGACGGCCTGCCTGAAGAGATCAACAGCAAGATCAGGATAATCCGTGCCGATGCCCTTGAATGGCAGCCGGATCTACCGGTGAATTTCCTCTATGCCGACATCTGGCGCTGCCTGGAGGAGCCCCAGACCCTTGATGAGGTGCGCCGCATGCAGGCCAATGTGCAGGCCGACCGGATCTACTACTGGGGTCAGGAGCTGACAATCCATGCCATGTCTATGGAAACGGACTATTCAAGCCTTGCATGGGAGGTTGCCGTACATAAGACAGTTAGCGAAAACATTGCCCTGCCGCTGCTGATGCCTGATGAGTTCGACTACCCGCAGATGATAGCCATGGTTGCGCGGCTGCGGCGAGAGCGGTTCCCGGAAAAGTATTCTGATATTTAAAACCGTCAAACGGCAACGTAAATACAAAAGTAACCAAGGAGAAAGCTATGTGGAATCTGACCGTCAAGAACAGTTACTACAAAAGGATCACCGTGCTGGAAGAGATTCTGGATCCCGGACAATCCATAACCTGGCCGGAGGCTCTTGGCAACGGAATCATCAGCATTCCCGGCCTTACTGAAATTAATTTCCAGGATATCGGGGATAAACAGATCGGCGGGTTCAGTAAGGCAACGTGGGGGGTACTGATCAGCTTCCATGGTGAAGAGGTGGTTTTCCGATATGAGGGTGGCGGCCAGATCAATGTCAACATCAACTGGCTGGGGCAGGCTGAACTGAGCGGAAACGGGTCGTTCAGTCAACTCGTCCTTCCTTCTTTCATACTACCTAAAAGCTGATTTGTGACTTAACGCTAATGACTGAACGTATGGACACGACAATACAACAGGCAAAGAGATCATCTTCTGAATCCGGGAATGCCATTATCAGCCTACGTCTAATTACCGATGGAGATCTGGAGTTCCTCTTCAGGCTCTATGCTTCCACCCGTACCGAAGAGAAGGAGCTGGTCAACTGGCCGGAAGAGCAGTGGCAGCAGTTTCTGCGGATGCAGTTCAACCTCCAGCACAACCAGTACATGGTCAATTACCAAAACCCCAGCTTTGACATGATCATGGAGAATGGAGTTCCGGCCGGGCGATTCTATGTTAATCGCAATATTGACGATTACCGGCTGATTGACGTCGCCCTGCTCCCTGAATTCCGGCGCCGTGGCATTGCCAGTGCGCTCCTGAAAGCCCTGCTGAAGGAGGCAGACAGTGTCGGCATACCGGTCAGCCTCCATGTGGAGAAGAACAACCCGGTGCTCGATTACTACCAGCGACTCGGTTTCCGGATCAGCGAAGACAAGGAAGTCTATTATTTCATGGTGCGGCCGCCAGCTGCAAATCTGGATGCAGCCTGACACCGATCAATTTTCAAGGAGAGGATAAAAGCATGGCAGGTTTCAAAATAGAAGATTTCGAGCCACATATCACGACAGCATTTCAGGTGGCAGCGGCAGGTATGGAGCCGGTAACAATGGAACTGGCCGAAGTAAAGGATATGAGCTCTAGCTCGCTCAGCGCCTTTTCACTGCTCTTCAGGAGTTGCGAAAACCCCGTATTCTGGCACGACACGCACCTTGTAAAGCACCCTGTCATGGGGGAGATGGAGCTGTTTATCGGCCCGGTCCATACCGGCAGAAGTGATGCGGTCTATTACCAGGCGGTATTCAGCGCGCCTCGGGGGTAATCATCGTAAATGGCAGGGAAGGAGCAGTGAACAGCCGGTGAAGCGAATTTGATTTTCCAACAAAAAGGAGGAAAACGATGAGTGATCAATTTGTAGGTGAAATACGGATGTTCGGGGGGAATTTCGCCCCCATGGACTGGGCTTTCTGCGATGGCAGCCTCTTGCAGATCAGTCAGTACGATGTGCTATTTGCAGCAATCGGCACAACCTACGGTGGAAACGGGACAACCAACTTCAATCTGCCGGATCTGAGGGGGCGCGTTCCGGTGCACATGGGGACTGGAACCGGGCTGACACCAAGAACCATCGGCAACTCATTCGGCACGGAGAACGAAACCCTGCAAGTTGTCCATACTCCTGCCCACAGCCACGCAATCAGCGCTGGCGGCCCGGGGACAGTCGCGGCTCCCGGGGGGAACTACCCTGGAGACAGCAGCGGTTTCAATCTCTATTCGGCAGCAGCTCCGGACAGCCTCATGAATCAGGCATCGGTGGGATCTTCACCACCTACTCCGGCCCAGCCCCACTCCAATCTGATGCCGGCCCAGTGTATAAGCTTCATCATTGCCACAAACGGCTATTTCCCCACAAGATCCTAGGGATAAAAAGGAGAACTTTATGGCAGAACCATTTATCGGTGAAATCAGGCTGTTCAGTTTCAACTTTGCCCCCCAGTACTGGTCAACCTGTGACGGGCAGACCTTATCGATCAGTCAGAACAATGCACTCTTCTCCCTGATCGGCACCACCTACGGCGGCGACGGCATAGCAAATTTCAAGCTCCCCGACTTCCGCGGGCGGACTCTGCTCCATGCCAACGCTACCTACCTTGAAGGGAAACCGGGCGGAGCCGAGGCCGTTGCCCTGTCGGCAACCTCCCAACTGCCGACCCATACCCATGCCCTGATGGCCAACTCCCTTGCCGGTGGCAACAATATGCCCCAGGGGGCTGTTCTGGCAGCTGTGGCAGATACGGGCAAAACCACCTACGCAACAGCAAAGGCGTCACCGGCAGCAACCATGGCAGCCGGGGCTCTCTCGCCAGCGGGGGGCTCTGCCGGGCACAACAACATGCAGCCATCATTAACCATCAACTTCTGCATTGCCCTGACCGGCCTCTGGCCCTCAAGATCTTGATCACAAGGAGAATTTGACATGGCTGATCCATTTATCGGAGAAATACGGGCTTTTGCCTTTAACTATGCCCCATTAGGTTGGGCGACCTGCGACGGCCAGATTATGCAGATCCAGCAGAACTCGGCGCTCTATTCCCTTTTGGGGGTCGCCTTTGGCGGTGACGGCAAGATTAACTTCTGCCTGCCGAACCTGTCGGGGCGAGCACCCATGGACGTCGGCACAGGGCCGGGGCTGACCCCGCGAAACTGGGGCAATGTTGTCGGCACCGCCTCGGTTTCTTTGACGGGAAGCAATTTCCCACCCCATAGTCATGGCTTGAATGCGGTTTCAACTGCCAATGCCAGTCTGGCGACGGTGGCGAACAGCTATTTTTCCAAAGGGGGAAATCAGTCAGGAAGGGTGTTCACCCCGACGAGCAGCTATCAGGCACAACCGAACAGTACTCAACTGGCCGCCGATGCTGTGCAGCAGGCGGGAACAGCAACCGGACCGGTTCCACATGACAACATGCAGCCCTATCTGCCGGTGCTGCTCTGTATTGCGGTTATGGGAATATATCCAACAAGGTCGTAGGTGATTTCTGTCTGGAGGGAGAGATCTCTTCTCTACCCCCTTCAGACGCCTCTGTCTCATGAAATTAAACCTAACTAATTCAAGGCATTACACGGTCAGTCAGGAAGATATCGGTGACCAGACGTATTCGGAAAATCCGGAGGGGAAAATGAATCTGCTGAAATGGGTTAAATTGAGTCTAATGGTCAGTATGCTCTTGGGAGGGCTCGCTCTTCCTGCTTTTTCGGCAACCCAAACGGTCTCCTCTACGGCAGATTCCGGTGCGGGCAGTCTGCGTCTAGCCATCACCAATGCTACGGCGGGTGATACGGTTGTGTTCAACCTCACCTATCCGGCAACCATTACCCTCTCCTCAACGTTATCCATCGCTAAAAACCTTTCCATCAAAGGTCCGGGCGTTGCCAGCCTTACTATTAACGGTAACAATGCGGTGCGCGTGTTTGACATTACTGCCGGGACAATCACCATTTCTGACCTTACCATCAGCAACGGACGGAGCGCCGTGGCTTCGGAGACCGGAGCAGGAATTCGCCTGGGCGGATTAGCCAATTTGACCCTGGACCGCTGCAAGATCAACAATTGTTCGCTCAATCACTCAATGAGTAGTACCTACGGAGGAGGCATTAGTGTGGCAGCAACAGCCACCCTCACAGTTCTGCGTTCCTATTTTTACCAGAATTCAGTACCTATGGGTCCTAATCTCCCTCCTGGACAGGGGTACGGCGGGGCCATTGATAACCTGGGCACCCTGACCGTAGTGGACAGTACGTTTGAAGGTAATTCGGCTTACCAGGGAGGTGCATTGCATGAACGTTCCGTTGGGAAAGTCGTAACCCTGGAAGGCTGTACCTTTTCGGGTAACACTTCGGACAATCAGGGCGTGGTTGCCCATTTTGGCAACAGCAGCTTCAACGTGATCAATTGCACCATTACCAAGAATTATTCCACTAATGGCAGCAATTCCTGGGAAGCAGGGCTCTCGGTGTATAATAATTCAGGCATTCCGACGCCGGGCGGCACTTTTACGCTGAAAAATACGGTGGTGGCCGGGAACGTTGCAACCACGGGCGGAGGAGATTCGGATATTTATTTTGACCCAACCGGTCTCTATTCAGGAGGAATCACTTTTACGTTTATATCCGGCGGCTACAATCTGATCGGTTCCGTAGGAAGTAATGACGCCTATTATACCTGGGGCACCGGCGACGTACGGGGAACCGAAGGGTTCCCGCAAAACGCCAGCCTGGCCAACCTGGTCGGAAACGGCGGGTATGTCTCATCTCATTTGCCCAATGCAGGCAGCCTGGCGATTAACCCGGTTAGTAGCAACGGCAGTGTGTTTGTGGATGGGCGCGGCTATCTACGCGCCGGTGCGACGTCCGAAAAAGGCGCCACCGAATACCTGGGGACATTGCCGGTGGCCACAGCCGCCTCGGGCATAACCGGAAGCGGGTTCAGTGCCAACTGGAACACAGTGACCGGCGCAACCGGGTACTTGCTGGATGTGGCCACTGATACAGCGTTTACAGCCATGGTTACCGGGTATCGGGGTCTGGATGTGGGGAATCTGCTTACCTACTCCGTGACAGGGCTCAGCGCAGGAACGACTTATTATTACCGGGTTCGCGGGTACAGCGGCTTGCATCATACGTACTACACCAACACCGTATCAGTGACTACCACGAATCCTCCTACTGCCACTACCGGCACGGCAACAAGCATCACATCCACCGGCACGACCCTGAACGGCACGGTTAACGCCAACGGCTACAGTAGCACCGTTACCTTCGACTACGGGTTGACCACCGGTTATGGCAGTTCAATAACCGCCAGCCAGAGCCCGGTTAGCGGCGCTTCGAATACAGCGGTCTCGGCAGCTGTGTCGGGACTAACCTGCAACACCACCTACCACTTCCGGGCTAAAGGGATCAGCACCGGTGGCACCAGCAACGGCTCGGATGCCACCTTCACGACCGGAGCATGCAACGCAGCCCCAACCGACATCGCCCTGTCTGCCAGCTCAATCGACGAAAACGTCATTGCCAACACCACCGTGGGCACCCTGAGCACCACCGACCCGGATGGAGGAACCTTCAGCTACACCCTTGTGTCCGGAGCCGGATCTACGGACAACGCCTCCTTCAACATCAGCGGCAGCAGCCTGCGGATCACGAGCAGTCCCAACTACGAGGTGAAAAACAGCTATTCCGTCCGTATCCGCAGCACCGATCAGAGCGGATTATACTTCGAAAAGCCCTTCGCCATCGCCATCAATGATCTGCTGGAGACTCCGGTCATTTTCAGTATCTCGCAGCCAAGTGGACCCGCTGCCGGGGGAACCAGCGTAACCCTCACTGGCACGAGCTTCACCGGAACGACCGGAGTCACCTTTGG
Source organism: uncultured delta proteobacterium (assembly GCA_963787125.1). Classification (GTDB taxonomy): domain Bacteria; phylum Desulfobacterota; class Desulfuromonadia; order Geobacterales; family DSM-12255; genus VEOV01. The sequence goes on along the minus strand of CAWBBV010000001.1, from coordinate 61,845 downwards.
CGGAGCAGCAGCAACTAACGTAATAGTTGTCAGTGACACTCAGATTACCCTATCTACACCGGCTGGCACAGGCTCAAACAACAGTGTGGTCGTTAAATCACCGGGCGGTTTCAGTAGCGGGACTACCCTGTTCACCTACATTCCTGCGCCGACTGTCAGCAGCATTCTACCTGCCAGCGGATCTCCTCTTGGCGGAACCACTGTCACCATTAGCGGCACCGACTTCACCGGGGCGACGAGCGTCACCATTGGCGGCAGTGCCGCCGCCGGGATAACGGTAGTCAACGCCACCACTATAACGGCCACCACGCCAGTCGGCACGCTCGGAGTCAGAGATGTGGCGGTCACCACACCCGGCGGCACTGGTACTGGCGCCGGCCTGTTTACCTATAACTCTACCCCGACCGACATCAGCTTTTCTGCCAGCTCAATCGACGAGAACGTGGCGGCCAACTCCACCGTAGGCACCCTGAGCACCACCGACCCGGATGCAGGTAACACCTTCACCTACACCCTCGTCAGCGGCACCGGCAGCACCGACAACGCCTCCTTCAATATCAGCGTCGATAATCTGCGGATAACCAACAGCCCGAACTATGAGGTCAAGAGCAGTTACTCTGTCCGGGTTCGCAGCACTGACCAGGGTGGGCTGTACTTCGAGAAGGCCTTCACCATTACCATCAATGATCTAACTGAGGTTCCGGTCATTACCGGTATCTCGCCGTCAAGCGGGACTGCTGCCGGGGGAACCAGCGTAACCATCACCGGCACGAGCTTCACCGGAACGACCGGAGTCACCATTGGCGGAGCAGCAGCTTCGAATGTTGTAGTTGTCAGTGACTCTCAGATTACACTCACCACACCGGCTGGCACGGGGCCAAACAATAGCGTGGTCGTCACTTCACCAGGCGGCATAAGTAGCGAGATGATCATGTTTACTTACATTCCTGTGCCGACCGTCACCACCGATGCAGTCAGTGGCGTTACCACCTCCGCCGCCACCATGAACGGGACGGTGAATGCCAATAATGCCGACAGTACGGTCTGTTTCGAGTATGGAGCGACCGCCTCCTACGGCAGCGGCTGTATTGCGGCTTCGCCAGCAACAGTCTCCGGCGTGACCAATACTCCGGTCTCCCTTGCTGTCTCCGGCCTGACAGCTTTAACCACGTACCATTTCCGTGCCGTTGCCAGCAGCCTCTCCGGCACAACCAATGGCGCTGACCAGACCTTTACCACTGCTGCTGCGTTGGCGGCTCCTGCCATCACATCCGCCAACAGCGCCAGCTGGAACTACGGCGTCGGCAGCAGCTTCACCGTAAACGCCACCGGCAACCCCACGGCTGCGCTTAAACGTACAGGCGCTCTGCCAGCCGGTGTCAGCTTCCATGACAATGGCAACGGCACGGCCACCATCTCCGGTACACCCAATGTAAGTGGAAGTTTTGCCATTTTCATCATTGCCACAAACAGCCAGGGGAATGCCAACCAGAGCTTTACCATGACGGTTGCCGCCGCTGCCAACATCAGCAGCCTCTCAGCCCTTGATACCGCCATTGCAGTTTCGCCTGATCGCCATCTGTTTGGTGTGGTGGCGCAAGGTAGCTGTAGCGGGGAGATTCCGTTCACTGTCACCAACAGATCGGCTGCTTCCGTTACCTTTGGCACTGTGGGCAAAGGGGGGAATGATGCTGCCGAGTACACAATTTCGGGGGATAACTGCTCAAGCCAGGCAGTTGCCGCTGGCGCAAGCTGTACAGTTGGCGTCAAGTTCTGTCCGGGTGCTGCTACCCAGGGGTCAAAATCAGCCCAGCTTGAGATCCCCCATGACGGCATGACAGTCACAGCATTCCTTTATAACCATGAGACGCTTCAGGAGGAGGCCGCCAGACGGATTCCGTCGGTGCTTTCAGCACTGAATATTCCAACCACGATCCAACCCGGTCAGCAGTACACCATCACCTGGTCGCTGCTTGGCTATGACGACGATTACCTCTCACGGATTGCGCTGTTCAACTGTGCAGGGGTTCCAGCCGGAACCTGCGGTGACAGCTTTGCCAGCAATTTTTCCGACTCGGGAAATCTCCCGGCCGTCAGCACAAACGCAAGCAGCTGGAGTTATAACGGTGTTACCTCAAATCAGTTCAACTACAGTTACACCTTCACGGCTCCGGCATCGGCAACTGACATGGTCATCCGCTTCTACCGTAAAACCGCAGCAGACGATGCCGCCGGAAAAGGGAGCCTTTCGCTCCTGATCCCTGGGAACCTGCTGCAATCAGGCACTGAATACTACGACCTCAGCGGCAGACGGCTGAAGCATGCGGTTGCACCGTAAAGGAGAGAACTATGAAAAAGTATATTCTTGCAGCATTTCTGATATTCAGTTGCAACGCATCTGTCACTCCGGCATCGGCAGCCGATGTTGTTCAGGACAGCCAGATCGCCATCTATCCGGCGGTGAGGCAGTTTCCGGTGACAGCCCTTGGAAATGATTCAACACCGGTGGATTTTACCATTACAAATCTTACCGGGACAGCCATGAACGTAAGCGGTATTGCCCTTGCCGGGATAAATCCGGCAGAGTTTGACCTTCATCCGCACAGTTGCACCGGCACTCTGGCGGCCCACGCTAGCTGCACGGTTTCAGTCAGTTTCAAACCTGCCAGCCAGGGGACAAAGAGTGCGCTGTTGCAGGTGTCATCCAGCTCCACAAATACGCCGGTGCTTACCGCTTGGCTGACCAACAGTGCCGCCCCGCTTGCAGAGGCGCAGCAGCGGATGCCGGCTGTGCTTGCCGCAGCAACGGTTCCTGTCATGACGAGAAATAACCAGGCCACCATTTCCTGGACTCTGGAGGGGTATGATGCCAGCTACCTCTCCGAGGTTGCCATCTTTGATTGCAGCGGCAAAGCTGCTGGCAGTTGCGGCAACAGCTATGGTGAAAAGCTTGCCACATCAGGCAGTCTGCTTCCGCTCTCCTCAGTAGCCGGAGACTGGGCATTCAACGGCAGCCGTACCAAAAAGTTCTACTTCAGCTGGGATTACACCCCAAACAGTGCTGTTGCCGAACTGGTGGTCAGGTTCTATATCAAAACCGATGTTGACGCTGCCCGTGGCAGTTCAGGGGTTTCACTGCTTATCCCCGGCAATCCCGGCCTCACCTATTACGATCAGGAAGGCAGAAGACTCAAAACTGTAATCAACAACTAGCTTTACCGGAGGGGTAGATGAAAAAATTGATTTTAACAATATTGATGATCTTCACGGCAACCAGTCTGTTTGCGTCTCCGTTTGGGCACAGGCACGGATCTGAGAAAGTTACTGCGCTCAAAGGGGTACAAACGGGTGACGGGGTTATGCTTTCCTGGAGGCCGGTAAGACTAGGTGCGAGTTACCGGGTATATTTTGAGAGCGGGGACAGGCTGCTTCCTGATTCCCGCTGGATTGACCTCCACGGGTCGCAGACTGATTACCTTTTTACTGAAACTGGCAGCGCAGAGCAGCTCACCTTTGCGGTTGCCGCTAAAAGGGATGGTTTCGTAGGGGGATTGTCCACACCTGTGACTGTAACCATGAAGCAAGCTGTCAAAAAACCTGCTATCCGAAGTGATGTGGCAAAATAGGAGGATCTGTGATGATTGAAGCGAATGAAAACAGTAAAACAGAAGGGGCTGATGCTGAGAAATCCCCTGAAATGGTGCGGCGGGAGTTCATCAAGCGCTTTGGCAAATATGCCGTCGGGAGTGCGGTTGGGGTTTATCTGTTGATGTCGCCAACTACGGCAAAGAGGGCGTGTGCATCAACTCCGTCTGATTCAGGGGGGCTGTAAAATTTCTCTGCCCGTCTGTGAAAAATTATCACTTAACAATAGCCTGACTCTTTTCCTTCTGGGGGAAGAGTCAGTGCTTTTTTCAAAGCAAAGCAAAAAGCTTTACGGCCTTGACCGGACAGCTACCGTGGTGCTGCTGCGCCTTGAGCAGGGGGAGAGCGTCCATGATCTTGCCATGGATCTACAACTGCCAGAAGAGTCGCTGCCGGGGGTTATGGAACTGGCCGCCATTCTGGCAGGGAGCGAGCCGCTGGATGGCGAATACCCCGATTACCTGAACTCACCGCAGTGCGAGTTTCCCCTTTCTGATGAGTTCCCCTGCTACTCTCTGCTTAATACGGTTTTTACCATTGTTGGTGACGAAGAGCTGTTGCAGCGCTGGATCACGCCGTTTATCGCCCCCTTTCTTGGAGCAACCGCTGACACAGTGAAGCTTGTCGTCACGATTGAGGCGGCAGGGGATGTCTGGCAGATTCTGATGAATGGTAAGGAGAGCGGTGAGCCTCTGGCTGCGAAGCGGCTTCTGCCAAACATTTACGGGCAGCTGCGGGTTTTTGCCTACCAAAAGCAGCCCCATCTGCTCACCATCCACGGCAGCGCTGTCTGCGGTTCTGACGGCAGGAGCCTGCTCCTTGCCGGTAGATCCGGGGCGGGTAAGAGCACCTTTGCCATGGCGCTCCTTGCAAGAGGTTACGGGCTTGTCAGCGATGAGCCGCTGGTGATTGATGCTACTGACGGCTCTATTTTTGCCATGCCCCTTGCCCCGGGGATCAAGGAGGGGAGCTGGCCGGTAATCCTCCCCGACTTTCCACTACTGGCGACCAGTCAGGATCATATCCGCTTTGACGGCCAGAGGATCAGGTACCTCCTGCCGGACTCAATCCGCTTTGCCCAAAACGGCAGCAGCTGCCACGCCAATGCGCTCATCTTCCCCGAGTTCATTGCAGGAACCAGTGGGACAACGCAGCGGCTGAGCATCGTTCAGAGCCTGAGCAGAATCCTTGACGCCGGTTATCAGCTCCCGGATCTTGATGAGACGCGGGTCAGTGCCATCATCGACTGGCTGGCGGCTCTTGACCGCTACGCCCTGACCTACGCATCGACCGCCGAGGGGTTGACGCTGCTGGAGGGGACTGGGGTGATGAAGTGAGCGTTGCCGCACGCATTAAGGTTCCGCAGTCTCTTCTTCTGCTATGCCAGCTACTATCCCCCTTTACGGACGAAGCGGCTGTTAAACCGCTCTGCACCGGGCATGACAGCCACCGGATCGACTGGGAAGCGGTAGCTTTTCTCGCCAACTGCGCCAATCTTGCTCCAGCCCTTTACAGCGCAGTGTTTGCCAAGGGGGTGCAGAATCTCCTTCCAGAGCAGTTTCTTGAGTATCTGGAGGCAATGCATCAACTGAACCTGGAGCGCAACGCAGCAATTCTTGGTCAGCTGAAAGAAATTATCGCTACCCTTGCCAGCGCCGGAATTCCTGCCATGCCCCTCAAGGGTGGCGCAGCCCTTTTGACCGGGCTTTACGGGAATCTGGGTGACAGGTTCATGATGGATATCGACCTGCTCGTTCCGGAGAGCCGGGCTGACGAAGCTGTCGCCCTGCTTTTAACAGAAGGTTATATCGTCCCGGATAGCTATGTGGAAATGGTGGCGCTCTGGAAAAACGGGAAGGCAAAGCATTATGCCCCCCTTGTCAGGGAGGGGATGCCGGTGCACCTGGAGCTTCACCGGGATCTCTTTGAGGTACGTGATCTCCAGCTGCTGGCGAGCCGTGATGTCTGGCAAACATGCGCCATGGGGGAGAGTGACGGGCTCTCCTTTGCTGCCATGTCGCCAAGCCATCAACTGCTCCACTGCATCCTCCACTCGGAAATATCCCACGAAAACTACAAGCTGCGTATGCTGGATCTGAAGCAGATGCTCCATTTCGCCTGGCTCTGCAGACGTTACGGGACTTCAGCCGATTGGCGTGAGATCGAAAAGTTCTGCAGGGATAACGGGATTTTGCTGCCGGTGAATGCTTTTCTCTTTGCAACAGGTGAGCTGTTTGGTGTTGATACGCCGCTGACGCCAAAAGATGACGCTGAGGTGAGCAGACATTTTGCAAAGCTTGTCTCGTTCGACGTGTCCGGAAGAAAAAGCCGTCTTGAAGGAGGAAAGCGCCTGCTTGCTCATACACTGGATGCGTTCTCGGCTGACGGGGTGAAACTCCGCTTTCCCCTTGAACAGAGCAGCCCGCCATGGCAGCTCCGCTTGAAGCTGATCGTCCTGCTTCTGCACAGATACGGCAGCATTGGGAGATTTGCCGGATATCTGAAAAGGCAGCGTCGGGCGTTGACGTGAACTCATTCCTGCTTTGACTCCCGTCTGCCGCCCATAAACTCCCGACCGCCAGCACTTACTCCCGATCTATCCTGGCCTCCACCAGCGTTTTAATCTTCGGAAATACGGTCAGCATTGAGGGGGCAATCTTCCCGGTGGCTGTCGCCTGTGCCGCCTCGGCAGCGTAGATTTTCTTGGCATCCTGCATAACAGTCGCAACGAATTTCTCTATGTAGGCGTCTTTTCCCGATCCCTTTACCCGCAGCTTGCCGAAGACTGTCCGGGTGTTATCGTCAACGAAAAAAATCCGCGCCTGGCGACTGTTCTTGCGGACGAGAACCGCCATTAATGCCCCTTTCAGCGGCGCTTCATGCTCATCCAGCAAGGGAATTTCCAATTCCTGCAAAACAGTTGTGCCCCCGCCTCTTTCATCACCCGACTCCTCTTTGGTGAAACGCCACGGCGCATAACGGGGGTAGCGATTGTCAAGTTCGGTGGCAATGTCCGTATACTGGTAAGTCATCTGCTTGCCGGCGACATCAAGCAGATGGACTTTGTCTTCCAGCAGCGCTGCCTGATGATTAGCCTCCCAGCGGGCCGTCTGAAGGTTGCCGGCCGGGGAGCTCACCGGGCGGCGCAGGTAAGGGAGCAGCTTCTCCCGGTGCCGGAGAAGACCTGCCAGGTTGGCACCCCGCAGATACTCCAGGCCGATGCTGCGGGGAGCGGAGAACTCCAGATAGAGATTATCGTCGGTATTAATCCGCCCTTCCCGGCTGTAAGCTTTGGCGCCTTCACTCCCCATAACAAAATAACTGAGGAAGTCTTCCGGGCTCCCCATCCTGATCTGGCGCAGGTCTTCGGCAATGCCTGCAACTGCAAAACGCCGCCCCAGCTCTTCTTCGTCGATGATTATAGGTGAGTTGCTGGCAATAATCTCGGCATCGTAGTGGGTTACCCAGATCATGGTATAGGCGAAGTTTTCACGGATTGTTCTGACCACCGATTGCAGATTCTCGGCAGTCAGCTCATATAGGGGGAGCCATTGACAGATAATGCCGCCGGGATTGAGCCGCTGGCTGGCAAGGCGGAAATATTCGGTTGAATAAAGATAACCGGCGCCACTAAACCAGGGGTGGACCGGATCGGCGGTAATGACGTCGAAGCGGTCTTTGGTCGTCAGCAGGTGGTTACGGCCATCGTTGAAAACAACTTTCAGCCGCGGGTCGGGTTTGTTGAGGATGTAGTGATTGTCTATGCCGAAGACCCTGGCCACACCCAGCACCCCCGGCTCAATTTCAGCCAGGGTTATCTTCTCCACGCCTGGATGCACCGAAACCGCCCCCAGGGTCATGCCGCTGCCGGTACCAAGAACAAAGACCTGCCGCGGCTTTTTGTGGAGCAGCATGGGCAGATGACCGAGGACATACTGGCACTGCATGTCCTGGTGGGTGTTGGAAGCCTCCACCCTGCCGTTGGTGATAAAAAAGAGCGTATCTGCCGACTGGACGGCGCTGACAATGGCCTGTGACCCTTCACTGTAATAACGGACGTCAAGATTGGCCAGCATCTCGCTGACCTCTTCAGGAGTTCCGTAGGCTTCGGGTTTATTGGACTGGTAGACGGCATAAAGCTTCGGATCCCAGAGCTGCCACCCGGCAGGGGCGGCAATCGGCACCATGAGTGCGGCCAAAGCAAGCAGCATTGCCAGCCGCAGCCGGGTTTTGTCGCCTTTGGCAGCAACTATCAGCAGCAGGCCGTAGCCGCTGTTGATCAGGATAAGGATCTGCAGCGAGCGCTGGATGCCGAGCAGGTAGATAAGGAGAAATCCGCTGACCCCGGCGCCGAGAATGGCTCCCACTGTGTTGAAGGAGAGCAGCTCACCAACAGCAGCGCCGACCTGTCTGCGGCAGCGGCTGTGGATCTCTCCGGCAAGGGGAAAGGCCACCCCCATGAAAAAAGCCGGGATAAACATGATGGCAAAGGCGAGCACAAAATTGGCCAGCTGTATTACCTGGAACTGATCAACTTTGGGGAAGAGGGCAAGAAAGTAATCATGCAGAAACGCCACATAGGTAGGGAGATAGCGAAACTGCACCGTTGCCAAAAAAGCTGTCAGACCTATTGTCAGCTGGACCGCGCCGAAGGCGGTAACAGCAGTGCGCAAGGAGAGAGGCCGGCGGCGCAGTCTGGTGGAGATCCTGCCCAGGAAGCCATAAGCGGCACTCCCAAGGCCGATGCCAGAAAGAAAGGCCATGAGCAGCAGGGTGAAGCCGTAGGCGCTGGCGCCAACGGCAATGCTCAGAATTCTGTTCCAGAGAACCTCATACCCCATGGCACAAAAACCGCTCACACCGATACCCCAGAGTACCAGCCTGAAAGGCAAAGGCCCCGTTGAAACCGAATCGAGATCGTCTCTTGCCATGGCCGTTTCCGCTGCTGCCTCTGCAGCCGGTGCCGTTGTTACCAGTCGTTGCAGGGCAAAAGCGGCCAAACCGACGCAGATATTTATTCCCACCGCGGTAGCCAGGGTTATACCCATGGAAAAGCTGCGCAGCATGACAAAACCGGTTGCCGCGGCACCGCAGACAGCGCCGAGGGTATTGCAGCCGTAGAGGAAGGAGAGGCGCACCCCCGGACCGCTCAAAAGGCGGGCTGTGAATGCCGTTAGAACCGGAAGAGTACCGCCCATAAGGGTTGTGGGGATGATCAGGGCAATGACGGCAAAGGTGATGCGAATAGCGGAGAGGTAGAGGGTGGATTCAGGAACCAGTTGGGCAAGCTTGATATAGATCGGCGGATAGATTTGCAAAAGGCCGACAAACAGCAGGGCTGCAGCTGCGACCCCCAGTTCCAGACAACCATAAAGCCGCAGTAGTTGGTGAGAGCGATCGACGCGTCTGCCGATTAAGTAACTGCCCAGAGCCAGACCCCCCATAAACACCGTAAGCACGGTGGTAACAGCCAGGTGCGAGCCGCCGAAAACAAGGCTCAAGTAACGGCTCCAGACTATTTCATAGATCAGGGCTGCTGCTCCGGAGAGAAAAAAGATGCAATATGTCAGGATTATGGCTAATCTGCCCACGCTGTTGCCTCTGCTGCTGACCGCCGCAAGGATGGCCTTAATTTCTAATTAAAACAACTGACCCAAATTAGCCTTATAAGTATAACTGAATTCAATCTATTTTCCCGATTTCAGGCAGTTAAAAAACCCGGCTGCACTGATCTCCGCCGAGCGGATAATATTTTCCATTCATGCAACGAAATAAATTCATGGCCCTGGCTACTCTCCATTTATGCTCCCTTTTCCCTTGAAATCCATATCCAGCGATCTCATTCGGGAGTAAAGGCTTGTCCGCTTCATGCCAAGGATGTCAGCAGCTCCACCAGGGCCACTCACCTTCCCTTTGGTATGCTCGAATACGTGCAGGATGTAGCATCGTTGCAGCTCATCCAGCGTTGGCAAGTCAGCGAAGATTCCCCTGGAATCCGACTCTGCGCCTGTGGGAAACAGGGGAATCAGCAGCTTGTCGCCTTTTGCCAGAATAATTGCTCTTTCGATTACATTTTGCAGTTCCCTGACATTGCCCGGCCAGGAATAATTCAGCAGGATCTTCAGGTCTTCGCGTGAAAGTTCCAGGCCGGTCCTGCCGTTTTTTCTGGCGTAGAACTCAACAAAATACCTCGCCAGCTCAATAATATCCTCAGCTCGCTCTCTCAATGGGGGAATGGACAGCGGGAAAACATTAAGTCGATAGTAGAGATCCTCCCGGAAACGACCAATACTGACCTCATTCTTCAGGTTGCGGTTGGTGGCTGCAATCAGACGGAAGTCCGACTTGATGACCCGTCCACCCCCGATCCTGACAAAGGTTTTTTCCTCCAATGTCTTTAAGAGTTTGGTCTGGAGATGTAGCGGCAGCTCGCCGATTTCGTCAAGAAAAAGTGTCCCGTTATGCGCCAGCTCGACCCTGCCGAGCTTCTGATTGACCGCTCCGGTAAAGGCTCCCTTCTCATAGCCGAACAGTTCGCTCTCCACCAGATTCTCCGGAATTGTCGTACAGTCCACCTCAATAAATGGACCATTAGTTCGCGGGCTGTTTTCATGAACCCAGCGGGCAAACACCCCTTTACCTGTTCCGGTCTCCCCGAGAAGAAGCACGTTCGAACCGGTCGCAGCGACCTGCCCGGCCATGGCAAGCTGATCCCGCATGACCTGTGACCCGGCGATAAGCTGCAGTTTATTATACGCCTGCTGACAGGTGACCCGCTCCCGTGAGAGTTTCTCCTTTTCATCCTTGATCTTCATGGTGTTCAGCAGGGAATCTATTATGTCAGATGTGTGACGGGCCAGAAATGCCATCATCGCCGGATCGAGGAAATCGAAAGCATCCTGCATGTACGAATTATCGTGGTAGATGACGCCACGAGTCATTCCCTGAACCTCAAAAGGCAAACAGAGGACGGAGCGGGTCTTCTCGCCCTTCATTGCTGTCTCCACTGGATCATTCCTGACGACCAGAGGCTTTTTGGTACGGAAGGCTTTGAATACGTGTTCCAGGCATGGTTTAAAGCGGGGTGACTCAACCTCCTCTTTGGTCAGATTGCTTACCGCCCGGAGTTCAGGGCTTCTGGTGAAATTGCCGTCGGCAAACCAGAAGATGCCGCCACGTTCGGCGCCAAAAAACCGGTTCGTTGAGATAATCGCTTTGCTCAACGTCTCTTCCTGCCCCTGGCTGGTTTTGATCGCTGCCATCTCCTCAAAGTAGCGACTGAGATAATCGTTTCTGGCTGATTGTTGATCGGGAGAAAACTGTTTTTTCTCCAGCAGCAACTTGTACTGATCAGGGAAAAAGTCATCTGCATGGCCACCGAACAGACGCCATGCTTCCTGGGCATACCCCCGTGCTGCGTCCTTATTGTTATGGAGTAGTTCCAGATGGGCAATCTCCAGGACTGTCTTAGCCAGTTGCATATTGTTCCCTGAGATTTCAAGACAGGTCCTGCTGGCCTCAAGGTCGGCGAGTAACGGCCCCTTTTCCCTGAATCCCTGATCAATCCGGTCCTGAACCTTAAGCCGTAACGCCACACCCCTCAGTTGAACATTGACTCCGTTCAATGTCATTTCCATGTTGTCGAGGTAATTCCAGTACGGAAGGGGCTCGAATCCCCGGCGATGAAATTCGTGAAAGATTTCCAGAATCCAGGGGGATGAATACTGCTGCAGCAGTCCGGCCTGCATCACCTTTTCCACGGTGTCCTTGTAGATCGCGTAACTTTTACTTAAATCTCCAGTTGTGAAATAGAGAAAGGCAAGGCCGCCGCCGGAATAGTGGTAGCCGAAGGCATTGTCGCAATCGAGTGACTCTTGTCTGGCCCGGTTGAGATGGAGTTCTGCTTCACTGTATCTTTTTACCAGTATCAGCGTCGTACCGAGGACGCTCCTCAAGACAGAAGCCAGAGCCTTATTGGAGTTCTCTTCGGCAATGCGGAGATTTGAATCAAGGAAGCCGAAGGCGCGATGGAACTGGCCCAGATAGAGAGCGCTGTAGCTGAAAACTATATAGGTCATGGTCTGAATAGTCTCAACATTAAAGTCGATGAGATTTTCCAGATGCTCCAGGTGCTTCATAACCTCCCGGAACTGACCTTTCATAAAATAAAAAATGGCAATATATTCGGCGGACTGGGAGAGGATATCCTCATCCCCCAGCTCGTTGACTTTTTCCAGTCCAACTGACAACACTAAAAAGGCTTCCCCCCTCCGGCCGGTAAAATAGTAAAGCATCCCCACATTGAGATTGATCAGGGCCTGGGAACGTTTGTCGCCCAGCCTGGTTGCCAACAGCTGGGCGGTGTCAAGGATTTCGTCCAGTTCACCGATTCCCCGCCCCAATACAAAGCAAAGATTGGATAGCTTCAAGGCCCGGGCAATATAAATTGAGCTTGTATCAGGATCCAGGGCAAGGTTCTTCAGCCGGTTGACTCCCCTCAGGAGGAGCGTGTGAATGACCTCAAGATCAGAACCGCGCTCTTTTTCCAGATCCACAAGGCTAAATTCAAGCATGCCCGCCTCAAGATCCCTGCCTGACCTGTCCAGAAGGGCGATGAGCCTGCGAGGGTCGAGCCGGTTCTCAATCTTTCCTGAATATATTACGTCCACCAAAGCTGAGAGGCTTGCGCCCCTGTTCACCAGGTCAAGTTTTCTCGCCAAAGGTGTGGCAAGAGGATTGGCAAGAGAAAACAGCCCGCTCTGTTCCTGAATGAGTGTACCTGTGGCAGCAGTCTTCTTCAGGATGTCTACCAGTTGGCCGGCGGACAAAGGCGCGAGGCTGTCGAGAATGTCAATATGAAGGGTGCCCCCCAAAGCTTCCAGTACAGCGAGAAATCGCCATTGCTCCGGGCCCAGATCAAAAAATATGACAGTCATTTATCACCTCACGATAGCCGGGGGTTAAAATAGCAAACTCCGCTATTATTGCAAAGCTCGAATGTCTTAATAAAGTCGCAAAGTGTCTCAATAAAAACAATACCCTTTGACCCGCTTGCATATACCTAGTTATATCAGTCAGTTGCGAGGCGGCATGCTCCTTGCTCTATAAAGGGCAGGCGAAACCAGGCAAATATAAAAGGAGTTATCAGATGCGGGATGTTTATATAGTTGCAGCCGGTACCACCCGTTTTGGCAAGCATTTGGAGCGCACCGAAAAGGAGCTTGTGGCAGACGCCTTTTACCGAACCATGGAAGATGCAGGGGAAATCAAGGTCGGTGACATCCAATCGGCATTTTTTGCCAATACCGCCTGGGGATTCTTTAACAGGCAGCATTCCATAAAAGGTCAGGTGGCGCTGCGTCCCCTGGGGATCGAGGGGATTCCCGTCACCAATGTGGAGAACGCCTGCGCCTCTGCTTCCACGGCACTCCATTCTGCCTACAAGGATGTGGCCAGCGGCATGTTCGAATGCTCCCTGGCCATCGGCATGGAAAAAATATATAGCGAGGATAAGGCAAAAACCTTTATGGCTTTTAATTCGGGGATAGATGTCGCCAACATGCAGGCACAGATGCTGGCCCTGCATGGGATCATGGCGGGAGTGAAGCTCGACATTCCCCCTGATGACGCCGGCTCGGGAGCCGGTTTGTCCCGAAGTGCCTTCATGGATGTCTACGCTTGCGCGGTCAGATGGCACATGGCCACTTTCGGCACCACTCAGCGGCAGCTGGCCGTCATCGCAGCCAAAAACCATTACCATGGCTCCATGAATCCCAATGCCCAGTTTCAGAAAGACATGTCCGTTGCAGAAGTTCTTGCCGGCAAGTCGGTGGTCTGGCCTCTGACCGTGCCGATGTGTGCTCCTGTCGGTGATGGAGCCGCTGCTGCCATTGTCTGCTCTGAAGATTTTTTGAAGAAACTCAAGAATCCGCGTCCGGTCAGGATCCGGGCATCAATCCTCGGTTCCGGCACCAACCGGAAGCACGACCGGCTTGAGCTGGACATAGGGGCGAGGCTCTCCCTGCAGGCCTACAATGCGGCGGGAGTCGGTCCTGAAGATATCAATCTTGCCGAGGTCCACGATGCCACTGCCTTCGGTGAGCTGCATCAATGTGAGTCATTGGGCTTTTGCAAGGCGGGTGAAGGTGGCCTCTTTGCCGAAAGCGGCGCAACAAAGCTTGGCGGTAAAATTCCGCTGAATACCTCCGGGGGGCTGGAGTCGCGCGGCCATCCGGTGGGCGCGTCCGGGCTGGCCATGATCCACGAGCTTGTCACCCAGCTCCGCCATGAGGCCGGACCGCGTCAGGTTGAAGGGTGCCGGTTGGGACTCGGGCAAAATGGCGGGGGGAGTCTCGCCTTTGAAGAGGCGGCCATGACTATCCATATTCTGGAAAGGGTGCAGCAAGGTTAATCAGTCAAGATAAGGGGTGGTTTATGGACCGTTTCAAAACAAGGACGGTGGTTATCACCGGCGCTGGCAGTGGCCTGGGCCGGGGCCTCGCATTGGAATTTGCCCGCCTGGGCTGGAGAGTTGCGGTTAGCGACATCAATCTCGCCAGTGCCGTCGAGACGGTCCAGCTCATGAACGGCAGTGGCCAGGGTTTTCCCGTCTGTTGTGATGTTACAAACCCGGCAGAGGTGCAAGCCCTTGCCGAAACCGTGCTTGCCAGATGGGGCACGGTTGATATCGTCATCAACAATGCCGGTGTGCCGGTATTAGGGTTCATGGAGAAGGTGTCCCTGGAGGATTGGCGGTTCGAGATTGATGTCATGCTCATGAGTGCCATCTACGGTTGTCAAACGTTCATTCCAATCTTCAAAAAACAGGGGTGGGGACATATCGTTAACACGGCATCTGCTGCCGGGATCTGTTCCTTGCCGGAGATGGCCCCTTATAATGTTACGAAAGCCGGCGTCATCTCCCTGTCAGAGACACTCCGGGTTGAGTTAAGCGGCAGCAATATCGGCGTGACAGTTGTCTGCCCGACCTTCTTTAAGTCAAATCTTATGAGCCGGGCGCGTTGTACCGATAACCGTCATTTCAGGATGGCGGACTCATTTTTCAGCAAGTTCGCGTTCGGTTCGGTGGAAAGCGTTTGCCGGGCGACCTGCAGGGCGATCAGAAAGAACAGGCTGTACGTTCATCCTCAACCTGATGCCAAAATCTTGTGGTTTCTGAAGAGGATGGCGCCAAACACCTATTTCAGGCTTAACGCTTTCCTCCATGCCCGGGGGATTCTGGATAAAATATTGGGCCTTTAGGGGGGCTGCGCGCATGAAGATAAAAACCCGTAAGACAATCTATTTTCTGGGAGCGCTCTGGAACATGGCGTTTGCCCTGACCGGCCTGATAATGCCGCAGACCACCCTCTGGCTGCTGTTCGGCTCAAAAACCGCCATATCAGGAGTCGTGCCCCTGACCTTCTTTGCCTTCTTCTGGGTAGCAGTGGCAGTTTTCGCCATCGGTTACTATCTGGTATCCCGTGATCCTGACAGAAACGAAGCGGTAATATGGACTGGATGCCTCGCCAAGCTGATCATCTTTTTCACCCTGGGCAGCCTCTACCTGCTTAAAGAAATTACGCTCATCGGCTTTTTCTCCGCGCTTGTTGATCTTGTCTGGACAGTCTTGTTTCTGGCAGCCATGCGCAGGGATAAAGGTGAAAAATATGCTAGTTGACAATATGGGGGAGACCCAGGGTGCCGGCCAATCCCTGAAACATGTTCAGGAGAACTTCACCGCTACGGAGTTGACCATCCTGAAGAGAAGAAGCGTCCGCTGGTATAAGCAGGAGCAGGTTCCCGAACAGCTGGTGAAGCGGATTCTGGAAGCCGGCAGATTTGCCCCTTCTGCCGGGAACTGCCAACCCTGGAAATTTGTTGTGATCAGGGAACCACGGATAATCAGTGAACTCACAGCATCGGTTGTCAAGATCTGCAGATTTTTCAAGGCATTCCTGGAGTACCGCACCCCCGGCAACTCCTGGAAACTGCCGCTGGCAAAGCTCTTCACCTTGCTGATGCCGGCGAAACTCCACCCTGTCCCCTTCGGCGCTATCCCCCTCATTGCTGATGGCAGGCTATCCCTCTACCATGGAGCACCGACAGTCATCATGATCTTCAAGGACCGCCGCGGTGTCTCCAATCCTGACCTTGATTGCGGTATAGCCGGCCAGAACATGGCTCTGGCAGCACACAGCATGGGGCTTGGAACCTGCTGGGTAAGTTTTTCCAGGGTGGCTTTCGATTATCCGGGCTTCAAATGGAACAAGCGCTTTGGCATCAAATACCCTTACAAATTCATTTCCAGCCTGGCCATCGGCTGGCCTGCGGGGAACCCCGATGGCTTTGTGGAGCGGTCAACCCATCGGGTAGACTGGTACGAAAATGGTGAGAAAACGGTTACCGACTGCAGCGGCACTGCTGCTGAAATCAGTCTTGCCGAAAGGTTCACCATCCCGGACTACACGGATCCTGCCCAGACCAGCTGGGGAGAGCTGCGCTTTGATTATGGCAACTGTAACGGGTGTGGAACCTGTGAACGGATCTGTCCGGCTTGTTCCATAGTGATGAAGGAGAATAAGCCTGCCATGAAAGCCGGGTCTGATTGTATGGCCTGTGGAGATTGCGTGGCTATCTGTCCGTCAAAAGCGATTCGTCTTGAATCAGGTTATGGCTTTTCAAAGTTCTTCAAGACCATTGACCATGGCGGCTTGAGCCTGCCTAAATTGAAATAGCCGCCGCACTTATCAAACTACCTTAAATAGAAGGAGACACTATGATTACAACTGCTAACAATTGGGCTGCCCTTTTGGAAGAACAGTCGGCAAGACTGAAAGATAAACCATTTCTCCATATTGTCCATCAGGACCGCTATATCAGTTACGCCGAGATGGACCTGAACGCCAACAGGACCGCCAACTTTCTCCTGAAGCTCGGAGGAGCCCCGGGCGATGGCATCGCAACCCTGATGAACAACTCGTCACAGTTCCTCGACATCTTTTTCGGTGTCCAGAAGATTGGCATGTACGTCAACACGGTCAACACTTCATTGCGCAGCGACCAGCTTGCCTACACCATCGACAACAGTGACACGAGATTTCTGGTCGTTGATTACGACCTGATCGATATCTTCACGAGCGTTGTCGACAAAACTCCAAAGCTGGAGAGGGTAATCGTTAATACCATGGAGGCGCCAGCCGGTTTTCAGGTTCCCGCCGGGATGATCGACCTCAAGGACCAGTTCAGTAAGGATATCTCCACAACTAAACCGGTCGTGGACTTTGACGAGAATAACATCCTGATGCTCATGTACACCTCCGGCACAACCGGCCTGCCAAAGGGGGTGGTCATGCGTTACAACAAAAATGTCATTAATCGCCTCAAGATGCTTGCCGCCATAATTCTCACCCCGGATTCCGTATATTACACCTCACTGCAACTGTTCCACGGTAATGCGCTCTATGTTACCGTCACCTCCGCGTTGATAGTGGGCTGCAGGGTGGCGCTGTCCAAACAGTTTTCCGCCAGCAGTTTCTGGGAAGAGGTGACCAGGTCAAAGGCCACCATATTCAATACCATCGGCGCCCTCATTCCGATCCTGATGAAACAGCCCCGGAGCCTTTTTGAAAAGAGCCATCAGGTGGAGAAGGTATTGTCAGCAGGGTGTCCAGCGGACATGTGGGAACCGTTCGAGGAAAGGTTCAAGGTGAAAATATGGGAGGCCTATGCAGCAGTTGACGGCTCAGGATCCATTGCCAATTTCGGTGACGGACCAAAGGGCTCCATCGGCAAGCCGATGAACGCCATTATCAAGCTTGTTGATGACCAGGGGGATGATGTGTCGGCCGGCTCAACCGGAGAGCTACTGTTCAAGATAGACACGACCAGGAAAAGTTCTGTCGAGTATTATAAAAATCCGGATGCATCGGGAGAAAAAACCAGGGGTGAATGGGAATATACCGGTGACCTGATGTATCAGGACGATCAGGGATATGTCTACTTCGTTGGCCGCAGTACGGATTCCATGAGGTGCAGGGGGGAGAATGTGTCTGCCTATGAGGTGGAACAGGCCATTCTCAAGCATCCTGACGTACTGGAAGCAGCGGTATATGCTGTCCCCTCGGAGTTGACCGAAGACAATATCATGGCCTCATTCAAGCTTGTGGATGGCAACAGCCTTACTGGTAAGGAGCTATGGGATTTTCTCCAGGGCAAGCTCGCCAGGTTTTGTATCCCGCGGTATCTGCGGCTGGTGGACGATTTTCCCAGAACTGAGACTTTCAGGATCAAAAAGGCGGAATTGAAATCTACCGGCGTGACCGCTGATACCTTTGATGCCGTAACGGCTTGAGATTGGATTATCGCCGCTCGAAGCTACAAAAATATACCGCAATTGAACACTAACAGAGGGGTTTTGTATGAATAACTTTAAATTAAGGACGTTTCCACTGACGCTTATACTGACGAGCATCTTTCTGCTTCCAGTAAGCCGTGGCAATGCTGTCACAATCCCTCCGGTAACCCCGGACAGCAAGATCTATATTGTCGGTGGCGGCCTGGCCGGACTCTCTGCCGCAGTCTACGCAATCCAGGACGGCAAGGTTGCGGGTAAAAATATCCATATCCTTGAAGAACTGAGCGTCGCGGGGGGAGCGCTGGATTCCAAGGGCGGCACTCAGAAAAAGCCTTATGCGGCCCGTGGCGCCCGGCTTGTCAATCATATTGCCCATCAGGCTTACTTTGATTTTCTCGCCAGGATCCCCTCCCTTGACGATCAGGTCGAACTGGAAAAACTGGTAAAAACCAGTGAGGAGTACAATAACTTTAAGCCCAAAAAGAACCTTTATGATGAAATGTCCGAATTTAGTGCGGCCCATAAGCTTAATTCCATAACAAGACTGGTCGGCAAAGAGCAACTGATTATCGATCACACTGACTTCCGCTTGAGCTTTGCGGACCGCTACGATTTTCTCAAGCTGGTATTGACCTCCGAGGAGAATTTTCAGGGAAAAAGGATTGATGAATACTTTCAGCCCTCATTTTTCAAAACCAAATTCTGGCATATGTTCGCTTCCATCTTCGGCTTTGATACCTGGCACAGCCTCAGTGAAATGCGGCGCTATCTCCGTAACTATTTTTTTGATCTGGATACCATTGCCGACCTTGAAAAGTCCGGCTGGAATACAACCTATAACACCTATGAATCGGTAGTAGTTCCGACCTTGAAATGGCTTGGCAACCAGGGGGTCAATTTTCACATGGGTTGCAAAGTGACGGATATCGATTTCAAGCCTGGTGGCAAGGAAAAGACGGTTGAGAAGATCCATTTTATCCGGAATGGGAAAAATGAAGAGATTACGGTTAAGCAAGGTGATTTTGCCTTTGTCACCATCGGCTCAAAGACAGCCGATTCAAGGGAAGGGACCATGGAAAAGGCTCCGGAGACTGTAAGAACCAAGGTTGATGGTGCCTGGACACTGTGGGAGAACATCCTGAAAAAACAGCCGGATCTTGGTAATCCGGGGAACTTCACCAGCAAAATTGACCAGTCTAAATTCGTGGTATTCAACCTGACCAGCAGAGGAAAACTGCTGGAGAATTTAATCATGAAGTTCACCAAGAACAAGAAATTCGGCGAACAACATATGGTGATATTTACCGAATCGCCCTGGAATCTGATTATTCATCTCCCCTGGCAGCCGTTCGTGAAAAATCAGGATGAAGACACGACCATATTTATGGCCTATGGCCTCTACGTGGACAGGGAAGGGGATTATGTAAAGAAGAAAATGAGTGAATGCAACGGCGAAGAGTTATTGACTGAAATGAGTTACCAATTCGGCTTCATGAAAGAATTGCCGGAAATATTGAAAACAACTACCAGCGTTCCCTACATGCTCCCCTACGTCACCAGCATGTTCCTTCCCCGGAACACGGGGGACAGACCCCCGGTTGTCCCTGAAGGTTCCACAAATCTTGCATTTTTGGGTGAGTACACCGAAATTCCGGATGAGTCGGTGTTTATGGTTTCCTATTCATGCAAGTCGGCACAGATAGGCGTTTATAAGCTGCTTAACGTTGACAAGGAGGTCACTCCCAACTATACCGGACTCCATAATCCGTGGAACTGGATCAAGGTTTTGTCAAGGATGTAAAGATCATGGGAATTTTTCGTACTCTCGGCGGCAAGAACTTCAGGCTGTTTTTTATCGGCCAGGGGATTTCTCTCATCGGTACCTGGATGCAGAGGATTGCCCTCCCCTGGATCGTTTATCAGCAGAGTGGTTCAGCCTTAATGCTCGGACTGGTGGCGCTTTCCGGTTTTGCCCCATCGCTGCTGCTTGCTCCTGTGGCAGGCGTGCTTATTGATCGCTGGAATCGCTATCACACCGTGCTGGCCGCACAGTTCCTCTGCCTTTTGCAGGCGCTCCTGCTTGCCTGTTGCAACTATTCAGGGGTCCTTACGGTAGGGATAATCATCCTCCTCAACAGTGCTCTCGGCTTGATCAACGCATTCGAGGTGCCCGCTCGGCAGGCTTTCCTGATTGAACTTATCGATGACAAAAATGACTATTGCAGTGCTGTGGCGGTTAACTCCACAATTGTCAACGGCGCAAGATTGATCGGCCCTTCCCTTGCAGGGATTATCATGACCCGCAGTGGAGAAGGGCTCTGCTTTCTGTGCAACGGTGCGAGTTATCTTGCCGTCATCCTGGCATTGCTAATGATGAAAAACTTGCCTGTGACCAATAAACCCGAAAACAACGGGTTTTTCCTGGAAATGAAGGAGGGGCTAAAATACGCTCTGAGCTATAAACCTCTTAAAAACGTTCTTTTACTTTATGGTTTGATCTGTTTGGCCGGTTGGCCCTGTACGATCCTGATGCCGGTGATCGCCAGGGATTTACTGCAGGGGGGGGCCGGCACCTATGCACTGTTGCTGACTGCATCGGGAGCTGGTGCTCTGGGCGGAACTTTTTATTTCGGGTCAAGGAGAAGCAATGAAGGGCTGCATAAACTGCTTGCAGCGGCAACTGCCTTGCTGGGACTAAGCATTATCGTGCTGTCATTTTCAGAAAATCTGCTCCAGGCAATGGTTGGAGTCTCTGTCATTGGCACCTGTATGATGGTTCTGATGGCGGCCTCTGTTTCATATGTGCAGTCCGTCAGCGAAGATAGCAAACGGGGGAGAATGATGAGTTGTTATTCCATGATTTTTACTGGTGCTGCACCGCTGGGGAGCTATCTGGCCGGGGCGCTTTCCACCGGACTCGGAACACCGCAAACCCTGTTTTTGGCCGGCATTGTCTGTCTGGTCGGGGCTTTTGCCTTCAGTAGCAACATGAACCATGGTGTGACTGCCGACAACAGAAATTGCTGTGAGAAATTGACTGCCTGATCTGTCTGCTCTGCATTGAATCTATCTCCCTGAACGCCATTCGTTTTCAGCCCTTAAAATCTGCTTTAAAAAAACAGGTTTCACTAACCCGCCTCTTTTTGCTACTATTCACTACTTTGCACCTGCGGAGCAGACAT
Organism: uncultured delta proteobacterium; assembly: GCA_963787125.1. Classification (GTDB taxonomy): domain Bacteria; phylum Desulfobacterota; class Desulfuromonadia; order Geobacterales; family DSM-12255; genus VEOV01. The sequence continues at coordinate 40,662 of CAWBBV010000001.1, read as the reverse complement.
CAACTTTACGGTAGCCTGATAAACAGGATAAGTGCCTTAACGTAGTAATTTTTTTGCCTGAAACCGGAGAAAATACTTCTAACTTACTAAAGGACTCCAACATGTCTTTCAGAACAATCGAGTGGCGTAACGACAAAGTAATCATGATTGATCAGACCAGGCTGCCGACTGAAGAGATCTATAACGAGTATGATGATTTCCAGGGTGTTGCGGAAGCAATAAAGGGGATGATAATCCGCGGAGCGCCGGCGATAGGCGTTGCAGCGGCAATGGGGGTTGCACTCGGGGCACGCGACATCATTGCCGACACCCATGAATCATTTTTCCGCCAACTTGATAATGTCTGCGACGTTCTGGCCAAAACCAGACCTACTGCGGTTAACCTTTTCTGGGGGATTGAAAGGATGAAACGGGTCGCCGCGGCCAACAAAGATAAAGATATCAACTCAATTCGCGTGCTTTTAAAAGCCGAGGCTGTCAGCATTGAACAGGAGGATCTGCAGATCTGCCGGGCTATCGGCAGGCATGGCGCGACGCTGATCCGGGAGGGGACAACAATTTTAACCCACTGTAATGCCGGTGGGCTGGCCACTGCCGGGTACGGTACGGCACTCGGTGTCATTCGCGCCGCCCATGAAGCCGGGAAGAATATCAGGGTCTTTGCCGATGAGACCCGCCCGTGGCTGCAGGGGGCCCGGCTGACCGCCTGGGAACTGATGAAAGACAATATCCCGGTAACACTCATTGCTGACAACATGGCCGGCTATTTCATGCAGAAAGGTGAGATAAGCTGTGTTGTTGTCGGTGCGGACAGAATTGCTGCCAATGGCGACACAGCCAACAAAATCGGCACTTACAGCGTGGCGGTGCTGGCCAAAGAGAACCGGATCCCGTTCTATGTGGCAGCGCCGCTCTCGACCCTCGATCTGACCCTGCAGAGTGGTGATGAGATACCAATTGAGGAGCGCCACTCCTCCGAGGTGACTCACCTGCGCGGGGTTCGGATAGCCCCTGAAGGGGTGGTTGTCCGCAACCCAGCTTTTGATGTGACCCCGGCACGCTACATTACCGGAATTATTACCGAAAGAGGCGTCGTCCGCGGCGATTACCAGGCAGGGCTTAAAGCCCTGACCGGGGAATGAACCCGATGCTGGATATTCAGGCTGCCTTGCAGGCAGCGCTCACCCCTGATCTTGAAGGGGACAATGAAAGGGTTTTGATTGAATTCCTGAGTGGGCTTGGATTTGCCTACCCTCCCCGCTCCGCAACCAACATCCGCCTGCTGGCTGAGCAGTTTGCCGTCGAGACTGTTGCGGTAATCACCAGAGCGGCTATGGATGCAGCCATGCCGGATATGGCCTTAAACAATCTGGAGAGAATCTCTTCCGTTGTTCCCGCAGAGCAGCTGCATACGATCTATAATCAACCGCTGAGGTTGGCGCAGCTCCTCAATCTGCTTGGCTCATCCCCCTTCCTCACAAACATTATCTGCCGAGATCCGGCTGCCTTTACCAATCTTTTTATTGGGAACGAAATAGATCTTGTCCGTAGCGAAGCAGGGATGATAACTGCTCTGCGGGCGCAACTGCCGTCTGATATCGGCTTCACCGAACTTTTTCAACAGCTGCGCTGCTTTAAATACCGCGAAATGCTCCGGATTGCAGCCCGAGATCTGGGCGGGCTTGCTCCCCTTGAAGAGGTTACCGCCGAACTATCCGCTCTGGCGGCAGCTGCGCTGCAGGTCGCCTGCGAAATCACCCGCAAGACACTAATTCTTGAGCACGGTATTCCACGCCTGACGGAGTGCGGTAGCGAAGCTGACTTGACTATCTTCGCTATGGGCAAATTTGGTGGCCGCGAGCTGAACTTCTCTTCCGACATTGACCTCATTTATTTCTACACCGGCGATCTGGGGGAGACGAGCGGAGTTTCTGATGGCGAGAATGGTGTTAAAGGGAAAATCTCGCTGCACACTTTTTTTGTTAAACAGGCCGAGATGATCACCAAGGCGATGTCACAGGTTACCGAGGATGGCTTTGTCTTTCGGGTTGACCTGGGGTTAAGACCGGAAGGCAAGGGTGGTGATGTAGCTCTGTCCCTGCGCTCTGCAGAGGTCTATTACGAACTTTGGGGGCAGTCCTGGGAAAGATCAGCCATGCTCAAAGCCAGGGCTGTTGCGGGCTCGATCTCTTTGGGAGAAGATCTGCTGAAAAGGCTCGACCCGTTTATTCACCGCAAATATCTCGACTACAATCTGATCGAAGACATGATGGCCATGAAAAAGAAGATTGATGCGTCGCTGGCCCGGGAGCTTGAGGGCGAGTACAATATCAAGCTTGGCCGGGGCGGCATCCGCGAGATAGAATTTTTCATCCAGGCGCTGCAACTGGTTTATGCCGGCAAAAATCCGAAGCTGCGTGAAAAAAACTCACTCAAATCGCTCCGGATACTGCAGGAGGCTCAGCTCATAAGTGCAGAAGATTGTCAGCTGCTATCAAATGCCTACCGGTTTCTCCGCACGGTCGAACACCGGATTCAGGTAGTTCAGGAGCGCCAGACCCACAATCTGCCGAAAAAAGACGAAGAGTATCTTGCGTTGGCCAGAAGGTGCGGCTACCTCTCACCGGACGGCGCCGAGCGTTTCAGGACCGAGCTTGAACAGCACAGGGTTAATGTTTCCTCTATTTATGGCAACCTGTTTCTCTCCAGGGATAAGAAGCTCAAGGAAGATGTCCTCCCTGAAATCTATCACTTCTTTGACCGCAATGCCGACCCGGACATCCTCAAGGATATGCTGGCGGAGCGGCGTTTCTGCAATGTTGACAGCGCTTACGAGCATCTGCTACTGCTGCGTGACGGGCCGCCGCGGGCTCACCTTACCGAACGCGCCTACAGAATCCTCGAAAAGATCGGCCCGCCTCTGTTGCAGGAGATTTTCGCTTCTCCGGATCCTGACATGGCCATGACCAACCTGGAACGGTTTCTCTGCGCGGTTGGTTCCCGCTCAACCTTTTATGCTCTTCTGGCCGAAAATCGCGAAGTGTTGAAGCTGATCGTTTCGCTATTCGGCATGTCGGAATTCCTCTCAAAAATCTTCATCGGCCATCCGGAGCTGCTTGACAGCATGGTAGCCAGAACCCTCGCCTCTTCCTACAAAGAGTATAAGGTGATGGCGGAGGAGCTTGGCCTGATGCTGCACCTGGCCGGCAATTTCGAGGAGCGGCTTGATGTGCTGCGCCGCTATCGCCATGAAGAGTTCCTCCGCATCGGGATGAATGATATTTATGGCAAGCTCGGCCAGACAGAAATTGCCACACAGCTGACGACTCTGGCAACTGCCTGTCTGAATGCTGCCTGTGCGATTGCCAGGCAGGAGCTGTCCAGATTCGGTCGGCCGCTTTACGTGGATTCCGCCGGAAATGAGCACGAAGCTGATTTTGCTGTTATCGGCATGGGAAAAATGGGGGGGATGGAGCTCAATTATCATTCTGACCTGGACATCATCTACATCTACGACCACAAGGGATTTACCGATGGCGTTAAACAGATAAGCAATCATGAATACTTTGCCAAGCTAGGGCAGAAGATTATCATGATACTGACCACCCAGACCCGTGAAGGTTACGTCTACAAGCTCGACACCCGGCTGCGGCCATCGGGCAATGCCGGTCCGCTGGTGACCTCCCTTGATTCTTTCAAAGCTTATCACCGGGACGAAGCCCAGGTCTGGGAAAGGCAGGCGCTGACAAAGTCAAGAGTCGTGCTGGGGGGAGACACTCTGAAAGAAGGCATTGAGGAGATTATCCGCCACACGGTCTACGGTTTCAGTGCTGATGACGCCGTCAAATCAGAAATCCATCGTCTCAGAATGAGAATGGAGAACGAGATTGCCCGGGAAAGCGCCGGCAGTTACAATATAAAAACCGGTCGCGGCGGGATGGTGGATGTCGAATTCATTGTCCAGTATCTGCTGCTGAAGCATGGCCATTCCATGCCGGAGATCAGGAGCAAAAATACCCTGACAGCACTCAAATCGATCCAGACTGCCGGAATAATGGGCGAAAACGACTGCGATACTCTTCTGACCGGCTACAAGTTCCTCCGCAGGCTGGAAAACAGGCTCAGGATTGTTCATGACAATTCAATCAACGATCTTGGTGGTGCTAAAGAGCTCCTTGATATGCTGGCGAGGCGCCTCGGCTACGACCCAAAGCTCCGCCACCCTGGTGAAACTCTGATGAAGGAGTATGAAGAGATTACCGAAGGGATCCGCGGGGTCTATGAGCGAATTCTGGGAAACGCAGCAGATGACCGGTAAAAACCTGCGCCTGCTTGGTCAGGAGCGCTCTGCTGCCTGGCAACCCGATATTCACGATATTATTACTGAGCTCAAATGCGAACTGGCAAAAGGTGCGCCTGTTTATACACCGGCAGAACTAGGTAAACTGGCGCAAAAGCTGGCAGATTACGAGAGTATGCTTGAACGGCTCAACAGCCATTGATTTACTGCTGGAAAAGGAGAGGAGATGGAATTGCACGAAAACCTTAAGTCTTTGGGTGAGAAAAAGACCTGCTACTCATACGACAAGCCGGATGCCGCGCTCCTGGAAGCATTCCCCAGCCCGTTTGCCATGCCGGAGCGCAACCCCTGCGGGGCTGTCGGCACAATCCATATCGAATGCCCTGAATTCACCTGCCTCTGCCCGATGACTGGACAGCCGGATTTCGGCACAATCATCATCGATTATCAACCTGATGAACTCTGTGTCGAAAGCAAGAGTCTCAAACTTTACCTGGGATCGTTCCGGATGTTCGGTGAGTTTCACGAGGCCGGAGTGAACCGGATCTGTAACGATCTGGTCAGGCTTCTCAAGCCTGTCAGCATGACTGTCAAGGGTGAATTCACCCCCCGCGGCGGCATCCCCTTCTGGCCGATGGCCGCTTACCGGCGGGGGTAGGAGCGGAGGATAAGATAAATGTTGTTTTAGCCTGGAGTTGACTCACGCAACAGTTTTTTCTCCCGGCGTAAATTCCGGAAAAACAGGGTCAGTATTGCGGAGCACTCGGCCTCTCTGACCCCGGTTGTGAGCTCAACCCGATGGTTGAAACGGTTGTCCGCGGCCAGATTGTACAGCGAGCCGGCAGCGCCACCTTTGGGGTCAAGGCAGCCGAAGACCACCCGCTCAACTCTGGCAAGAAGCAGTGCGCCCATGCACATGGGACAGGGCTCAAGGGTTACATAGAGAGTCGTGCCGGTGAGCCGCCAGGCTTTAAGCTTGCGTGACGCCTGGCGGATGGCGATCATTTCTGCATGGGCAGAGGGGTCATTTTTACCCTCTCGCTGATTGAAGCCTTTGCCGATGACCGTGTTATCTTTAACAAGCAGCGCCCCTATCGGTACCTCACCAAGCGCTTCTGCCCTGCGAGCCAGGCGCAGGGCTCGCCCCATCCAATAGTTGTCATCTTTCATGGTAGCTCTCCGGGATTATATATAGCATGCACCCCTGCCGTTTGTCATGAGCCTAAAACATTCCATTTCACACACGCCTGTAGTAGATTGCACAAAAGCTGTCAACTTTTCACGCTTAAAAGGGGGAGTCATGAAAATCCGCAAGAAGATTCTTGATTTCGAGTACGAAGAGGTTCTGGACGCCCGGACGAGAGAGCTTATCAGGGTCGGCTGCGCGGTGGCAGTCGGCTGCCCTGCCTGACTGAAGAAGCACTTCGCGGGCGCGAAGGAGGCCGGTGCAACTGAAGCAGAGCTGAAAGAGGCGCTTGCCTATGGGATTATCGCCCCATCAGGCCGGGCGAAAAACTTTGTATTGGGCATGTCGGAAGAGCTTGGAATTTAACTGCCACGTAAGAAAGTAGCCGTACCCCTTGAAAAATATATTTACAACCCTACAGCATGCCCTCCTTGATAATCCGGCGAAGCGGGTTTCCATCCGTCGCCGGGTGGTCAACCTCTCCCTGCCGGTGCTATTATCAGCTCTGTTCCAGCGGCTGGTCTCCATAGTTGATATTTTTATGGTTGGCGGTCTGGGCGCCGCGGCCATTGCCGCGGTCGGTCTGGGTCAGTTCCTCATCTTCGTGGCAATGACCGTATTCTGGGGGCTGGCAACCGGTACAACCGTTGTTATCGCCCATTTATGGGGGGCAGGCAGGGTAGAGGACACCCGCAAGGCAGCTTTTGTGGCGGTCATTGCCTGTGCAGGCATGATTTATTTCGCAACCCTCTGCGGCACAGGCTTTGGCAGCAGTGTCGTCCACTACCTCGGCGCCGGCGGCGATGTGATGACTTACGCCGACCAGTACATCAGGCTCGTTTTTCTCTATTTCGGCTTTACCGCCGGCCTGAATATTCTCTCAGCGATCATGCACGGCAGAGGCGAAACGAAAGCCCCGATGACCGCAATCATCCTCGTCAATATCCTCCATATAGTCATTGCCTGGCCGCTGATCTACGGCAAACTCGGCTTTCCCCGTCTTGGCGTTATCGGTGCTGCTTATGCAATCAACATCTCAGAAGCAATCGGGTTTTTCTATCTGCTTTTGCGCACACTGCAGCTTCGGACAATAAAATTCGGCAAACCTGATTATCTTCTCTGGCGGCGAATCTGGCGAGTCGGTTATCCGGTTGCCCTTGAAAGAGTGGCGCAGCAATCCGGCCAGATTATCTATTCAAAAATAATTCTCGGTTACGGCACAGTTGCTTACGCCGCTCATCAGGTCGGCCTCTCCATTGAATCGCTCTCTTTCATGCCGGGCGCCGGGATGGGAATAGCGGCGGCAACCCTCATGGGGCAGTCACTAGGCGCCCGCAAATACCGGCAGGCAAGGGCGGGGCATAGTGAAGCGATGCGGCTGGCGCTGCTCGTTATGGGGGGGATGGCAGCTGTTTTCGTGCTCATTCCGGCACCGCTGCTGGCCCTTTTTACCCCTGACCTCGACGTTATCAGGGAAGGGACTGTTTTCCTACGACTGGTCGCCCTGGCCCAGATACCCCTGGCGCTCTCTTTTGTCTACGCCGGGAGCCTGCGTGGCACCGGCGATACTTTCTACGTTTTTCTCACTACTCTTTTGACTATGTGGGGGGTGAGAGTGCTGCTGGCGTGGATGGTCGCGGACCTGCTCCAGATGTCATTGTATGCAGTCTGGGGAGTGTTTGTTATCGACTGGTGGGTCCGTGCGGCGGCCTTTGGCTGGCGGTATCATAAGCGGGATCTGCATAGCGGCGGGGTGTGAGCGGGATCAAAATATCCTCAATTCATTCGCGGGCTAATCCTGGCATGGGAGTAAAACCGTAAACTCCGCCCCTCCTGCCGAATTGTTTTTGACTTTTAACTTGCCGTTATGATTTACGACGATTCTGTTCGCAATCGGTAGGCCGAGGCCGGTGCCGCTGCTTTTAGTGGTGAAAAACGGCGTAAAGATGTTGTTGCGGAGAGATTCCGGAATACCGCCCCCCGTGTCGGAAATTCGTACGGCAACGGCCCGCTCTTTGCCGATTTTGGCCGGGGTTATCGCCACACGTAACACTCCACCGGCCCGCATGACATCAAGGGCATTATGGACAAGATTGATGAAAACCTGTTTCAGTTGCTGGCAGTCTGCGTAAAGCATAATCTCGTTCCGGGGGAACGATTTTAAAAGAGTGACACAATTCTTTTCGAAAATATGGCTTAAAATTGCCAGGGAACCTTCAACAATTTCGGTAATGGAGCTTTTTTCATAGCAAATAGTTGTCTTTTTAGAGAAAGAAAGCACTTCATCAATCATCCCTTCCAGGCGCAGTTCTTCCTCAATAATAGTTGCGACATACCCGGCTTCGGCTGAGTCTGGTGGAATTTTTTTGGCAAGCCTTCTGGCAAAACCACCTATAGCGACCATGGGGCCTTTGAGTTCGTGGGCGATACTTGCAGCCATCTCGCCAATTGTGGCAAGGCGCTCACCATGTACAAGCTGTTCCTGTGCTTCCTGCAACTCCCTGTGAGCCTCTTCGAGCGAGGTGTATAACATGAGATTTTCAATCACAATACTGGCATGATTCGAAAAGAGTTGCAGGAATTTAAGGTCATTTTTACTGATATTTTTTAAAGAAAGGGGGTTGTCAACAACTACGACACCAAAGATACCATTCTTCCCCATCAGCGGCATAACGGCAGCCAAGCCGATATCCAGCTGCTGAAATATCTCCGGCGGTTGCTGCTGGTTGCCTTGCAGGGATTTACAGATGAAGACTTTCTTCTCGTTAACAACACGGTAAAAGATGCCTCGACCCTTCGTTAGCTCAATTCTGCAGGTCCGGAGTTGCATGTTAAGCGGAGAATCCGTTTCAGCAATGACCTCTTCACCCAGGCTGTGAAAATTTCGATCTGATGCGTAGTTGCTAGATCCGGAGAGAGTATCTTTGCGCATGACTCCCAGCATCCCCTGGAGTATCTGGGTTCTTTCATTCAGAAGGAAGAGCATTGCTCTATCGAAAAATAACGGTGCGTTTGAGGTCAGAGCAGTCAGGATGATGCAGGTAAGGCGATTAAGCCTGATGTTTGAGAGGTTGAGACTACTTATTCGATTAAGAATGAGCAGCTCTTTGAGCTTGTAATTGTCCTGTTCATTAATGCTCTGCAGTTGAAGAGTTCTGGTTGTCACCCTTCTTTCAAGTTCGTCGTTTAACTTTTTTATCTGCTGTTCCGCACGCTTCTTCTCGACTATTTCCATTTTAAGCTGAGCATTTGCTTCTGAAAGGGCGGTATTTCTGTTCAACAACAATTTTTCATGATGTGTCTTCAGATCAGCTGCACTCCGCTCCCATTCTGCTATGAAACCAAGTTCGATTCGGTCAAAATACCGTTCAACAAAAGTATGCGCCCATCTGGCTTCCATTCTGGCGAAAGCAGAGTCGTCAATGAGATCATGATAACTCTGCCGGACATATTTCATCAGTCCAAGAAACATCACAAGAGTGACTCCCCTGGAGCGATGCTTCTTTGCCTGAGTAACACCAAAAGCGGTAATTTTGTCATTAACGAGATCAAGATCCATGGAGATTTCAGGGATATCCACAGACTTGGCCAGCACGGCGAGCAGGCCATCTGAGAAACCGCGTACCGCCAGTCTCCAGACCGTTTCGTCTGTCGGAGTAAATTTTGAATAGCCCATCTTTTCTGCGTAGTGAAGAATCCTGCTGACTAAAGCGGTTTCACCGCAACGAATCAGTTCAGCAAGTACGCTCATGGGCTAACAGCTCCTGTAGTGTGAGTAATGGCGAACGTTGATTTAACCTGAAGAGGGAAGAGTGAGTGTGCCGTTATGCTGGTGGGGTAAAACAGAGGCAGAGGATTCTGCCTCTGTGATCGATGATGGTTACGCGATCCTACTCCTTTGGGCAGAGGTAGTGTCATGGCGTGACTCAGGGAATTTTTTCCTTTCGCTCTTCCTCAATTTTACAGTCAATACAGAGCGTTGTTACCGGCCTGGCCTTAAGGCGACCTTCACTGATACCTTCACCGCAGAGTTCACAAACGCCAAACTCTCCGGCGTCGATACGCTCAAGAGCCTCCTTGATCTTATTGATCAGTTTGCGTTCGCGATCACGGATTCTAAGCTCGAAGTTTCTGTCTGATTCTTGAGTAGCGCGATCCGTTGGGTCGGGAAAGTTGACGTTCTCGGCCGTCATCTCCGAGACAGTCTTTCCCGCCTCGCCCAGCAGCGTTCGCATCTCGTCGTGAAGAACCTGCCTGAAGTACTCAATTTTATCCTGATTCATAACAACGTGCCTCCTGAATGTAAGCCCATATTAGAAAATATTTTTGGCAGTAAGTAAAGACATTTTACGGCTCTGCTTCATAACCCCTTATCGAGTGCCTCTTCAACACTCTTTACACCGATAAGCTCTATGCCCTTAACTTTGACCTGCTTTAAGTTTCCCGCCGGCAGAATACAGCGAGTGAACCCCAGCTTCAAAGCCTCTTTGACTCTTATCTCAGGCTGACTGACTGCTCTTACTTCACCTGAAAGGCCAACTTCTCCAAGGAATATAGTCTGCGGATCTACAATCCTGTCAAGATGGCTTGAAGCAACCACAGCAATTATTCCAAGGTCTGCTGCCGGTTCGTTCAGTCTGACGCCACCGGCGGCATTAAGAAAGATATCCTGGCCACTGAGATGAAGCCCGACTTTTTTTTCCAGCACTGCCACCAGAAGAGCGAGACGGTTATGATCAACACCGATTGTCGTTCTCCGTGGGTTGCCGAAGGAGGTTGAAGAAACCAGTGCCTGGAGCTCTACCAACAGCGGCCTGGTCCCTTCAAGCGCTGCAACGACGACTGACCCGGGAACTCCTGTCGGCCTTTCTGAAAGGAACAGTTCCGACGGATTGCGTACTTCACACAGGCCGCACTCTTTCATTTCAAATACACCGATTTCGTTGGTAGACCCAAAGCGGTTCTTGACTGCACGGAGGATCCTGTGGGCGTGACCGGAATCCCCCTCGAAATAGAGCACCGTGTCGACCAGATGCTCAAGAACTCTCGGCCCGGCAAGGGCACCGTCCTTGGTTACGTGCCCGACTAGAAAAATCGGCACGCCGCTCCCTTTGGCAAGGATCATAAGGCGTCCGGCAGATTCTCTTACCTGGCTGACACTTCCGGGAGCCGACTCGAGTGCGGAGGTAAATACTGTCTGAATGGAATCAATTATTACTGCCCGCGGTTTAAGTGCGATGATGTGGGCTGATATCCGTTCGATATTGGTTTCGGCAAGCAGGTAGAGCTCATCCGCGACCACTTTCATTCGCAGTGAGCGCAGCTTTATCTGCTCAGTCGACTCTTCTGCAGAAACATACAGTACCGCTCCGGCACTTCTGGAAAGATGGGCCGACGCCTGGAGGAGGAGAGTAGATTTGCCGATGCCGGGGTCACCACCAATAAGCACCATGGATCCGGAGACAAGCCCGCCGCCAAGAACACGGTCAAATTCGGAAATGCCGCATGAAAGTCGTTGTTCTGCGTTGCGTGTCACGAGGGAAAGTTTTATCGGTTTGGCAGCCTCACCCGAAAAAGCAGTTGTGCTTTTAATCTCAGGTTCTTCGACCATGGAGTTCCAGGCTCCGCAGTCCGGGCATTTTCCCAGCCATTTTGGCGCTTGACAGCCGCACTTCTGGCAGGCGAACAGTGTCTTGTTTTTAGCCATTATCCCCCCATCTTCCCGGCAAATTCCAGCCGCCATCCAAAGGGGTGCCAATATACACCAAAACACCCGTTAATGCTTGCAAATTTGGTTGATTCCGTTACGATACGGAAATAGTTTTTTTAGTCATTTAGAAATTATACCCCCGCTTTTCCGGCAGGGGATGATTTCGTTAACGCACTTATCCTGATTTCTTGGGGTTAGTCTCGCAGGAGCAATCACATTGCAGTCAGACCAGTCATTACCGGGAATAAAGGATCATGGCGAAGAGGTTTTGCTTGAAGCCGCCTTGAGCGCTCTGGCAAAAGCTTTGAAAGCTATAAATTTATATCCGCCTGACCATCCGTTACGAGAAGAAAGTATCACTGCTGCAGTGCTACAGCTAACGCCGCTAATTAAGGGGAAAGAGCTCATCCTCCTCTGGGGGAGGGATGCCTGCAGTGTGGCTGACAGGAACCAGTTAAGAAGTACATCTCTGACTGCCAAAGCGCTTGCCCGCGAAATGCTTACAAGAAAGCTGCAACGGCTCATCATCCTTCCCGAGCTTTCAATAACGGACCTTAAAGCGTTTCTTGCTATTGTTACTGCCGACGCTGCAAGCATTTATGACGGCGGTGGTATAGAGGCAGAGATGTTGCGGGCGGGCATCACTTCTATCGGTGCCAATGAAGTGGATTTATCACTCCTTAAAAGTGTGCATCAAGAGGCAGAAGCAGGTGAAGCAGAAGGCGTTGCCGCTACACCAGCCGGCACAGGCGAAGCTGTTCAGGGTGAGCCGAATGAGGAAGGCGAGGAGAATCTTGAGGAGGAGTCCGCTGCCCCCCCCATGGACATCCGGTTTTCACTCCTTGGCATGGATATTGTTCTCGGCATGCTGAAGGAGGAGCAAAAGGAGACTCAGTTTCTGCAGCTGGCCAGGGAAGTAATCGATTCAGCCGAAGAGCTTAAACGCCAGGAAGCTTTTGAGGAACTATTGTCGGTACTTGAGGCGCTTCTTGAGGTGCATGCCAGAGAAGGCAGGTCGGCCACCCAAAAGGAGTTTATCCGCTACGCCATGGAGCAGATAATCAACGGTCCCATGACAACCTATCTGCTAGACCGGATTGAGGAGCGTTCTGCAGAAAACGCTGCGCTGCTCGACAGACTCTGTGCTGCCATCGGTCAGGCTCTGGCATACCCGCTCATTCAGAGGCTCTGCGTTGCCGAATCCCTGCATGCGAAGAAAACAATTGCCATAGCGCTTACCCGTGCCGGAGAAGCTGCCATCCCGGCGATCATTCCGATGCTTAAGGATGAACGTTGGCATGTTGTCAGGAACATGGTGACCATTCTTGGCGAGATCGGCTCAGCAGAAGCGATCAACGCCCTGCAGGTGACGGCCCGCCATCCCGAAGCAAAGGTACGGAAAGAGGTAATCAAGTCGTTTTTAAAAATCGCTCCTCAGGCCGCTGAACATACTCTGATATCACTCATTGCTGACGAAGATGAGGATGTGGTCCGCCAGACGATCTACTCGCTGGGAGTTATTCGTTCCAAAGCTGCAGCCAGGCTGTTTATTGATATAGTCTCAGCTCCGGACATGTTTTTGAAGGAACTCAGCCTGAAAAAAAAGGCCTTGGCTGCTTTAGGCAGAATCGGCGACCATCAGGCTACCGCCACACTGCTGGACATCCTCGGTAGCAAGGGGTGGCTTGCTCCCATCCGTTGGCAGGAACTTAAAATTGCTGCCGCCGCTGCACTGGGTCAACTGGGTGATGAGACCGCTATTCCTTTGCTGAAAAAACTGGCCAGACGGAATACACCTTTGGGCGATGCCTGCGGAGATGCCGCTGATAACCTGGAAAGGCTTGCAAAATGATCACTCCACAGAATATTCAAAAAATTACGTTCCCCAATGCTCAACGGCTTGCCTCCATCTTTTCTGGGCTCATCCGGAGCAGTTCGCTCTATCCCCCGGGAAATCCGGCTCTTGTCAGGCCGCTGAATGACCTGCATGCTCTGCTGATTGAGCATCTCCAAGGCGTTAATTCTCTGCGGCTCGGCATAGCTGATGAAATGCTTTTTGTGGAGGATCATCTTTTTGTTGCCTCCACTGCGCCGGTTGAAGAGCTTGCCAATCTTTTTGCATCGCGCAAGATTGATGCAATTATCATCATGCAGGATGTTCAGCCTGACGAGTTATTTGAACTGGCTCGGTTGTTGGCCGACAAGTCTCTGGCAACAACCGACCTTATAAGCCGGCTGGAAGAGAGCCGCATAACCCATATTATGGTCATGTCTGAGGAGGATACGGAAGAGCGGTTGCTCCATGAAGCCGGCTATGCCTATCAGCATGCCCTGGAATCGATCAGATCGGCCTTCACCGATATCGAAGCACACCGGATACCTTCAAGCGAACGGCTGTTGGCTGCAACCAGGCAGTTTTCGGATATTGCTGCCCAGGATCCACAGGTAGTAGCCTGTCTGTCAATGATAAAGGACTATGACAATTACACGTTCAACCATAGTGTCAATGTCGGGGTTATCTCCCTGGCACTGGCTGCGCATCTCAAGCTTGACCGTCAAAGTATCGAAGAAGCGGGTATGGCGGGCTTTCTGCACGACATTGGCAAGACTATGGTCTCCAAATCGATTATTAATAAACCGGGTAAACTGTCGACTGTAGAGTTTGACGCAATCAAAAAACATCCTGAAGACGGTGTTAAGATCATCAAAAAAATGGCAGGCCTCTCCAACAATATTTCAGAGGCTGTGCTTGGGCACCACCTTCGCTACAACAGGAAAGGGTATCCGGAGTGGGCGCGAAATCATGAATTAAACAGCTTGTGTCAGGTAGTCGCAATTGCAGACTGCTTCGACGCCTGCACAACGCTGCGTGTCTATCAGCAGCCGATGCCCCCCTCAGCGGCAATCAGCCGGATGAAGGAGTTGGCCGGTGAGTTTCTCAACCCGGAGATGGTAGCCGGCTTTGCCACGATGATGGGGAAATATCCTCCAGGTACCGTTATCCGGCTCGATACAAATGAAATTGCTCTTGTGTGGATGGGGAGTCTGGGGAGCCCGGAAACGCCTCAGGTGAGAGTTATCTTTGATCGAGCCGGCAATAGAATAGAAAAACCTGTAACAGAAAAACTTGCGGAGAGGAAAGGCGGGGTGCCGGCAATCGTTGCCGTTATTAATCCGATCTCAAAAGGGATCGATGTGGGTGAATACTTCAAGCAGGCTTGAGTATTCCGAGTGCAGTTGCCGCCGCTGCTCTTGTCGCAGCGATTGGTGAAACAGCAAGTTGCATGATACGGTATTCCTGTGAGATATCTCCTGCCTTTGCAATTGCCAGTACGGCTTCAACATCGGTAAGACCGTCCCCTGAGTCAAAAAACGGCAACAGCTGAGGGGTAATGGTTTTATCCGCAAAGTTTCCCAGAGCCGCGATAGCTTTAGCCTGTATCCCCGAATTGTCGTCTTTGAGTTTTTCCAAAAGGATCGGAATTGTTGAGCGCTCTGCCAGGGCTCCAAGCACATCTATGGCTGCAGCCTTGAGATCATCCTCCGGTCTTGATGCACAGTAAACAAGTGGCTTGAGGACTTTTTCCCCGCCTATGCCGCCTAATGCATAAATTGCTCTGACCTTTTCCGCCAGACCACCTTTTTTAAGCTGCTCCAGAACATCTTCGAACCGCTGCGCACCTTCAAGACGTTCCAGGGCAGTTGCTGCAGCCGCACTGACTTCGCTTTCGGGGTCCTTCAGCATCCGGATCAGCAGCTCTTTTCTTTTTGACATCTGACTCTGCTCCATAGTAAAGGCATTATTATCAAAAACAGCAGGTTTTACAACTACTCAATTCAAGAGGAATGGCATGCGATTAAATATTAAAGCTCTACTACTGTCAGCATTTGTGCTCCCTGGAATCGGCCAACTTTACAAAGGTGAAAAGCTGAAAGGGGCGGTTTTTCTGGTCTTGGTAAATATCTTTCTTCTGGCAGCGCTGTTTATTGTCATGAAAAAGATGGGCAGTTTTCTTGTCACTGCAAGAGTCTCCGGCCCCCAGGAAGCAGTGAAGCTGCTGGAGAGCATAACCGGCAGTTCGCCTGAAATTGGCTGGCTGCTAACCGGATTTATCCTGCTTTGGGGGATGGCTGTTGTCGATGCAGCAAAACCGGCAAAGCGGAAAGGATCCCCTGCTGATTGAAAATGTTTAATTTGACTTACATCTTTTTATGTGTAATAAAATTAGATTGATAAAACCACTGTTTTATTACGGCTAGCTGGAGGGTAAATGCTCTACTCGGAAATAATTGCAACAGGTTCAGGTCTTGCGGAAAGAATTATTCCTAACGATTTTTTCAGCTATCTGATAGAGGACGCCGACAACTGGATTCAGTCGCGAACCGGGATTCGCGAGCGACGTTTTGTTAATGACAACCAGTCAACATCAGACCTGGCTACGGCCGCAGCTAAGAACGCGCTGGCGGCAATCGGCATGGATCCTGCCGAGCTGGACTGCGTTATTGTGGCGACCTCGACTCCTGACATGTCGCTCCCTGCTACTGCCTGTATGGTTCAAAAAAACATCGGGGCGAGCAATGCCTTTGCCTTTGACATGAACGCAGTCTGCAGCAGCCTTGTTTATGCCATTGATACCGCCGACAGCTTCATTAAGGCCGGAAAATGCCGCACAGTTATGGTTATCGGCGCCGATACCTACTCCAAGATCCTCGACTTTAGCGACAAAGGTTCATGTCCGCTCTTTGGTGACGGTGCTGCCGCGGTGATTCTCCGGGGAACCGAAGCACGGGTTGGACTCTTGCACTCGATGATCAAAAGCGACGGCAATGGCTGGGAGCTTATCCAAGTGCCATCATCCGGTTCCCGCAAACCGGTAACGGCTGAGACCATTGCCAATAAGGAAAACTACTTTTTCATGGAAGGGAAGAAAGTCTTTATTTTCGCTACGGACATCATCCCCAAAATCATCGAAGAGGTAACAGCCAAGGCCGGGATAGCGCCTGCCGATCTCGACTATATTATCCCGCATCAGGCAAACCTGCGGATAATCGACCATATCACCAAGAAAACAGGCATTGGCCGGGAGAAATTCCTCCTGAACCTCGACCGGTTTGGCAATACAGCTGCCGCCTCGGTCGGACTGGTCATGGATGAAAACCGGAGAAACGGCACCATCAAGCCAGGCAACCTCGTGCTGGTGCTCGGTTTTGGCGGTGGCCTTTCCTGGGGTGGCCTTCTTTTCAAGTTCTGATGCCGCCAATCCCTTCGGGCAATTCCATAAGCCTGATCCCGTGCTCTACAAATAAAAGCTCAAGTTTACTAAGGGGGATAACTCTGCGCCAGCCGGAATGAAAACGGTCAGCCGCAAGAATTATCCCCCCTTTTTTCAGTCGTTGCGCCAGCCCTTTGACTGCAGCTTCAAGGGCGGTTATCTCGTGCAACAACGGCCCGCCCAGCAGCCCATTACAGACCACCACGTCATACCGTACCGAACTCTCTATCGGCCAGCAGATATCCTCCCTGAAAAAGCGAATTGACCCCCGACAGCCTGGTCGTGCCATCAAACTTTTAACAGCTGCAGCCCGGTCAGTATCGTGGGGAAACCAACCGCGGGCGGCAGCAACCAGCTCCAGCGGTTCGACCGTGCAGCCGTGAACAGTCGTTGCGTGGGGCTCGCACCCCGCGTTAGCCACTACTGCCGCCAGCTCATAAACACCTTCTCCTGAACCACAGGCGGCATCAAGAGCGGCGATTGGCTGTCGGCCACACGTATGTAGCCATTTTTGGAGGAATCTGCTCTGCAGCGGATAACGCTCCCGACTGCCACCATATCTGTTGGGAATGAAGAGCGCTGCCAGCACCTTTGTCCGCAGCGTTTGATCTGCTGCGACCGCGGCTATTGTCAGGGCTGGATTTAAACCGAAGACAGATGAGCTGAGCCGCTCAAGAGCGTCTGCCCAGGAAAGTGCTGAGAAAATCGGCACAGCCGGCAGAAAGGGGAGATGTCGGCAGGAACGCTGGAGCAGATAGCGGAACGCCGCCTGTATCTCCGCAAGAGGGAGGTAGTTTTCGGTCTGACTACGTATCTCTGCCGTGATTATGAGGCCTTTGTGCCACTGGGGGGGGGGACAGGTCGAGCAGAATAGGTTGAAGCGATCCTGAAGGCTTTTACAGTAGGCGTTTAGCCTGCCGTCCTGAATATTTCCGGGTACGAGCAGATCTGCCAGAGTTGCCTCCAGAGCAGATGGTCTTGAATCCGGAGTTAATGAAAAAATCTGCGCATCAAGGTGTTGGTTCATGATGAAAGGCATGATAAGCTGAGAGAATGGTAAACATCAACAATCTTCGCGCAACATTACTGCTGGTAAAGTACTCACTCTTTCCGGTAAAGCGGCAGGATATCCGCTTCGAATCTCCGAAAAACGGCAGCAGGACTGTCATAGCGCCCGAAGCATTTTCAGCGGCGCTTGCAGAGATCCACAGTCTGCTGCGCCCTGACGGCACCCTGGAGCTCCATTTTGACGGCGCGCTCTTCCCGGCGGCGCCCTTTCTGCTCTCCAGACTGAAATCATGCGGCTTTTCAGGCTGCAGGGCTGTCTTGATGTCAGACGGGATTTTGTTGACGGCTATGAGGTAAGGGGTTTGGTAATTCACCAAACAAGTTAGCTGTGGCAAGATTTACCTCGTTTGTGTCTCTTTCCCCCCTCTTTCAACCACTTCTCCAGCATGGCAAGCAAATCAGGCAACAGGAGCGGCTTGGATAGATGATCGTCCATTCCGGCGGCAATACAGTGGTCACGATCATGCATCATGGCGTTGCCGGTGAGAGCAATTACCGGGATGTCATGGCAACGCACTGCTGAAGTCGGATCGCGGATGACGGCGGTGACGTTGTAACCGTTCATTTCCGGCATCATGCAGTCCATCAGGACCAGCGCATAATCGGTTTTTTCAAGAGCCGTTAAGGCCTCCCTGCCATTACTGGCCACATCGACCAGATAGCCACAATTCTTCAGCAGCCTGGAGACAACTTTCTGGGCAATCGGGTCATCCTCAGTCAACAGTATGCGGATTCCGGCGCTGCGAAATGCCTCCTTGCGAGTTTCTGCCGCGGCAGGCGGCAGTGCGACCGGTGCTTCAACCTGTTTTTCCAGCACCACAGTAAATCCGAATACTGACCCTTCCCCTTCTACACTCTCGACAGTGATAGTACCGCCCATCAGCTCGACCAGGCGTTTGCAAATAGACAGCCCCAGACCGGTACCGCCATAGGTACGAGTTGTAGAGCCGTCGGCCTGAATGAACGGGTCAAAGATATGCTCCAGTTTGTCGGCCGCGATGCCGATACCGCTGTCATGAATAAGAAAACAGAGGGAAACGGAGATGTCAGCTTCGCTATTTTTTTGGATGTGCAGCGTTACTGTGCCTTTTGGGGTGAATTTGATGGCGTTGCCGACCAGGTTGATGATGATCTGCCGTAGTCGTCCGGCATCACCTTTCAATGCCGCCGGCACTCCGGTAGCTATTGATGAGGCCAGGTGCAACCCTTTTTCACGGGCCTGAAATGACAGCAAGTTGATGGTATCGGCAATCATCGCCGGCAGATCAAAGTCGGCTATCTCCAGCTCTATCCCGCCAGCTTCTATTTTGGCAAGGTCGAGGATATCGTTAATCAGATGTACAAGCCTTTTGCCTGACTGTAAGGCTAGTGTGGTGAACTCGCGCTGTTCTGAAGTAAGTTCGGTTTGATGCAGCAGTTGAATCATGCCGAGAACGCCGTTAATCGGAGTACGGATTTCGTGACTCATGGTCGACAGAAACTGGCTCTTGGCGCTGTTGGCGGATTCGGCGACAGCTTTGGCCTGGAGCAGGGCTTGCTCTGCCTCAAGCTGCTCGGTAATATCATGGGCAACACCAATAAACTGCGACTCGTTATGGGTATCTGCATAGCGAGAGCCGTTGGCAATAAAGCTGCGCCAGCTGCTATCACTGCGTTTAACCCGAAACGGCGGGCTTGTCTTGCTTTTTCCGGTACGAAATATGCCTTCGAGATATGTGGCACAGGGGGCAATATCGTCCGGATGGACGAACTCGGCAAAATTCCTGCCGAGGACTTCCTTGATGGTGTAACCGAAATGCCGCTCCCAGGCGCGGGAGACAAACAGAAAGGTACCAGCTGCGTCAAGTGTAAAAATCACATCGAACGAGTTATCTACATTAGCCTTATACTTTTCCCGGCTCTCCCTTAGAGCATCTTCTGCCTGTTTCCTGTCGGTAACATTACGGGTTATCCCAAGGAGTGTACTGACTTCTCCTCGTTCATCACGAAACGGAACGGCGTGGGTTTCAAGCCAGACATGCCTCCCTTTAAGGCCGACACTTTCAAATACAAGTGTTCCAGGAACTCCCTGAAAGACCTGTTTCGTAAGATCTATAAAGGCTTCCCGGTATGATTCGGTGATCAAAGGGTATATGCACTCCCCTTTTACCTCTTCGAGTGAGTCAGCACCTATCAGCTTCAATCCGGCCCGGTTCATCATCAACAGATTGCCGTTGCTATCAAGCATCTTGATGCACTCGGGTTCTGTGTCTATGACTGCCTGCAAGAAACGCTCGCTGCTGGCCAGAGCATCTTCCGCCCGTTTACGTTCGGTGATGTCAGTGACGATGCCATGCCACAAAACGTCTCCGTTCCCCAGAGGATATGGTGATGACTTGAAATGCAGCCACTTGACGGCTGAATCGACAAGGTACCTGCCTTCCCAATTGAATGGTTTAAGACTCTGAATCCCTTCCTGATTCAAGCTGACAAAGGAATCCAGATCTTCCGGGTGAATATGCTGGAAAAAAATCTGACCATTTGCCAGAAGGCTATCAACGGTGACGTTAAGTATTGTTGCCATCACTGAGCTGACATAATCTAAGACGAATGTGCCTTCCGGTTTACTATGCAAGATGTAAATACCGATGGCTATCTCGGAGACAAGAATGTCGTACTGGTTTTTACTGTCTCGAAGGGCCAGCTCGGCCTGTTTACGCTCGGATATATCACTCAAGGTGATCCAGTGCTCGCCGGCAGCTGCAGGGGTCGCCTGCAGCAGTGCCCAGAAGGAAGAACCGTCAGGTCGCTGCAGGTTTATTTCAGTTACCTGCGGCGCACCTTGTCGAGCCAGATAGAAGCAATCCTGATCGTCCATACAGAGAAACCGTTCAAGCGGCTGGTGTATCAGTCTGTCCCTGGCAACACCAAACATCTGGGCAGCAGCAAGATTAGCTTCCAGAATCAACCCGGCTTCACCGAGCGTCAGATAACCGACCGGCGCCAGATCATAAAGCTCAAAGTAACGGGCTTGCGAGGCGTCCAGGTCAGCTTGAGCGCAGCGCAACGCTTCGTTCTGCAGCTCCAGTTGAATCTGATGCACCCGCAGTTCCTTGAAGATTCGTTTTATTTCTTCTGGTGAGGTCGATTCCGGGATTAAGGCTTCGCTCGCCTGGAATAATTCTTCGGCACGCTGGCGGAGTAGCTGGGGTGATTTCGGTTTTTTTGTTGTCATCGCTGGCTCCGTTCGAAAAAAACCGGAGTACGGGAAAGTCGCAACGCCGGTTCTAAAGGGGGTCGATTAAAATAATCGGTGACAGATTCAGACCTCCGCTTCCCTCAAAAAAGTAGCAGCATCTTCCGGAGAGGTCGGGTTGATGAAAAACCCTGTGCCCCACTCAAAACCGGCGATCTGGGTCAGTCTGGGGACCAGCTCGATATGCCAGTGATAATCATATGCCAGGGAGTCCCAGTATTCAGGTCTGCCGGGACGTGACTGCTGGGGCGGGGAGGTGTGGAGGATAAAATTGTAGGCTGGATCTTTGAGGACACTTCTGATCCTTTGGAGCATGTCCTTCATGACGGTCCCCAGTTCGGCCAGCTGCCGGTCATTCATCAGGGCAAAGTCATGGGCGTGATGTTTCGGATAGAGGCGCAGTTCGAACGGGAAGCAGGCGGCATACGGGGTCATCACCACAAATTCGGCGGTTTCAATGACGATGCGGGCCCCCTCTTTCAGTTCGAACTCGATCAGATCACAGAAAATACAGCGTTCATGGGTCTCATAAAACTTCCGGCAGACATGCAGCTCTTTGGCAGCCACCGGCGGAGTCAGCGGCACGGCAATCAGCTGGCTGTGGGAATGGCTCAAGGTCGCCCCTGCCTGGGCGCCATGGTTTTTAAAAATCACCAGATGCCGGAGTCTGAAGTCATTGCGTAGATCGAGCAGTCTGGCCCGGTAGGCAATGAGCACATTGGCAATCTCCGCTGCGGTAAAATCAGCCATCCCTTTGCGGTGATCCGGAGTTTCAACAATAACTTCATGGGCGCCAACGCCGTCACGGACATCGTAGAGACCGTAGCCCCGGCTTTTCACTTCGCCCTCAACCCGCAGCGCCGGATATTTATTGGGGATCACCCGCACCTGCCAGCCCGGATTATTCGGCTCACCGTAGCTTCTGATCGAGAATATTTCCGGGGGTGTTTTCCCCTCGAAGCCGTAGCAGAAAGGACAGACATCGTTTTGCGGGTGTATACGCTCCATATCGAAGTCCCGCGGCCTGCGACCCCGGTCCGTGGCTATAATTACCCAGTGCTCTTTAAGCGGATCCCACCGCAGTTCTGACATATTATCTCCGTTACTATATCAACCAGGTATCAAGTTCAATTTCTTCGCCCGCATAATGAAGCTTCATCGGGGCATCTGTCGGCCATCTGCCGATATCGTTACTGCCACGCCGGTGGACAAGGCTGACAAACAGGCAATCGCCGGCAGAAAGATTTAACTGCTCCAGCGGTACGGCGATTTCGCAAATCTTTGCCAGTGCGTAGCTGCAAGTGATGTTCATGCCGCGCCACTGGCCGTCAACTTTGACCTGCAGAGGGGCAGTGGAGCTGTCAGCAGCAATTATGAGCCGATACTCGTCCTTCAAAGTCAGATAAAGCTCCAGATTGTCTTTGCTCTGAATAATTCTTGCCACGGGACCTTCACAGTCAATCCTGAAGTAGAGACTCTTTTGGTCGAAGCCGTAATAGAACAGCCGCAGGGAAGCTTCTGCCGAATGCATTGCCGATGACTGCCTTGACAGATCATAGAGCCCTGCTGCCAGCCACTCGAAATAATCACCGACGTGACCGCTTATTTCAGGAGTTATGAAGCCTGCCGGCGGGCGGATAAAGCCTGCCGGGCTCTTCTTCTTGATCGGCTCGTACAGCTCGGCAGGAATGTCAAGCCCGAGCGAACGATAAATGCTCATGAGGTGGCGGCGGAACAGCAGGTCGAACTGCTCGCCGTGGGAGGTAAAATGATCGTCGCCATACCACCAGAACCAGTCGCTCCCCTGGGCGGCAAAAAGATCACGGCAGACACCGGCCGCCAGCGGATCTTTGATCGCGGCCAGATCACTTATGCCGGCGGTAAGCAGCCTGGCAACCTCAGGGCTCTTTCTGACCGCCGCATCTCGGGCTTTGGCGATAAGCTCCCAGGCCCGGTTCTCTTCCGGATGGCCGATCCAGATCCCAAAGTTTGAATTGATCCAGGAACCGGGGTGGATATGCTGCAGCTGCCGTGCTTCATAGTTTGCCAGTATTTCGCCGCTAGTCGCGGAATGGATTTCATGGGAGGCTGACAGTGCTTCGTACAGGCCCTTGAGAAAGTGATAACCGTTATCAGGGTAGTATTCCCAGGCATTTTCGCCGTCAAGAATGACGGAGACTGCAGTTGCATCTGGCTGGCTGGTGGCGATGTGTCTGAGCCTTTCGACAAAATCCGCAATCGCTTTCTGCTCTTCCCATTGGGAGTAGGTGAACCCGAGCAGGTCTGACAGGGTATGATCCCTGAAAAAAAGCGCGATATCCTTGCCGCCTTTATTGAAAACATACGGGTGATAAAGGGCTTCGCGCCCGATACCGAGCCCGCCGATCGAAGCCGAAAGAATCCCCTCATCGGTTGCCGCCCAGGCAATCCCGGCCTCGGCCATAATGGCGAGCACCTGGTCGCTGACCGAGCCTTCCGACGGCCAGCATCCCGCTGGCCGAAATCCGAAAATCCGCTCAAAACAGGCGATACCCGAAAGGATCTGACTTTTGGCATCTTCCGGACAGCGCAAGTGGAGTTCCGGGAGATGCACTCGCGGCATGGCTGTCGCTGCTGCTTTGGTGTCGCAAAGGAGCGGCAGAATAGGGTGAAAGTAGGGGGTGACCGTTAGCTCGATCTTCCCTTCAAGGTGGAGTTTTCTATAAAGCGGAATGATTTCGTTCAGAATCTGCCGATGGAGATCAAAAAGAAGCGTTTTGTCTTCGGCGGTGTAGCCGCGTCCTTTGGCAACAAGCGCCTGCAGCTGCGGATATCTTCGTCTGGCAGCCTCACCCGTCCAGGCAAGGAAGAAGCATACCTGAAGGTCCATGATCTCCTGCGCCCTGAACTGCCGCAGAAGTCTGGCAGAATCGTCTGCCGGGTTGTCTCCGGCAAGCCGAAAAAGCTCCGCGTAGCGGCGATTCGGCTCGATCAGCCTCTGCCGGTTGGCGGCAAAGAAGTTGCCGATGACAAAGAGCTTCTCCTTGTCCCCCATCTCTGCCGGATCCATCTTCCCATGGATCAGAAAGGGATCAATCGCTGTTCCGCCGGCATAATCCTCGAGCTGCTCCAGCAGCGACGGGACAAAATTGAAGATCGCCCGGGCACCATCGACCTCATCGACGATGGCAGCCATATCGTAATAATCCTTGATCCCATGGAGATATGTCCAGGGGAGGATGTACTCACCACTGACCGGATCTTTGTAAAGCGGCTGATGCATATGCCACATAAGTATGACTGAAAGAGGTTTTTTCATTTTATCCGGGTTCAGACTCCTGATTTATTCTTACTGCAGTTCCTTTTTCCAGCTTTCAACTTTGCCACGGTATTCGTCGATCAGTTTCTGGGCAGTTTTCGGTTCTCTTGCCTCAGCAACGAGATGGATGAACGAGCGATACTGATCAGGCAGCAGCAGCAGCCAGTCGTCGCCGAAAGAAACCTTGATACCATCAATGAATGTCGCCTCCTTGTCAAGGCTGTCTTCACTCATCTTTCGCATTATCCCGCCTTTCATCTCCCAGGCACAGGGAATTTTAACCTGGAGAAAGGCGCGCCGCGGCAATCCTGCAGCTATTTTAGAGAGAGGAACCTCGACGACGGCAACAAGCTCCATAATCCGGGCTACGGCAAACATGCCGTCAAATGCAGGCTGGAAACCCGGAAAGGAGATCTGCCCGTCCATGGAACAGGCGATAATCGCCTCAGGAGAAAGTAACGCCTCTATCATTGCCCGTTCGCTGCTCTTGGTCCTTAAAACCTGACAGCGCTTCTCCTGGGCCATCTGTTCGACAACAGAGGGGGCGGATACCGGTACTACAATGGTGCCGCGATCCGCTGATTTCAACAGCAGTGAAACGACGAGCGGCAGCAGTTCGGCGGGTTCGTATATTTTGCCGGCATCGTCCACAAGGGTGAGCTGCTCTGCATCAGGATCAAGCCAGAAACCGGCAGCAGCTTCGAGAGTCGTTACAATCTTGGCGAGTTGCTGCAGACCGGCCGGTTTCTCTTCAGTGATTCTGGCGCCACGCTCTTCATCAACATAGGCATTGAGACTGATTACTTCGCACCCCAGCTCATTCATGAACATCGGCAGCACCTGGCCGGCCGGAGAGTAGTTAAAGTCGATAACAATCTTAAGATCCCGCTTGCGGAGCAGATTTCTGTCGATGGATCTTAAAAACCCTTCCCGATAAAAATCCATCACTTGCGGCAGTTCAGTTATGCCGCCAGGTTCACGGTGATGGGCGCGGCGGAAGTTTTCCTTGAAAAATATCCGCTCGACATTTTTCCCCATTGAACCGGAGAAATTTAGGCCGTCGCCATCGAGAAAAACAATTTCCGTAACCGCCGGATCATCGGTCGACTGGCGGAAGTAAATGCCGCCGACCTCGCCGTAGGTATTCAGCTTGTAACGCATTACCGGGATGGGAATCATCTTGAGGTCACGGACATTCACGCCGGCAGAGAGAATCCCGCCAAGAAAGCTTCTTTTAAGCATGCGGGAAGAGAGCGCCGCATCACGACCGGCGAGGACAAAACTCCCTTTGCCCAGAGACGTACCGTAGGCGCAGCCAAGTTTGGCAACAAACTCCGGGGTAAGTTCAACATTGGTAAGCCCCTTTACTATAGCCCCTTCAAAGAGCAGTTTCTTCCATTTTTCCCCCCAGATAAGGTTAGCAGTTACGGTCGCTCCAGCCTCGATAACTTTTCGCGGCCAGATTTTGACATCATGCTTGATAAAGGCATCTTCACCGATAGAGGTGTTTTCGGCAACAATCACCCCCTCTTCAATTATGACCCCCTGGGCCGCCCGCACATTGTTGCAGATGACGCTCTCTGTGATTTTAGTCCCTTTCTTGAGGTAGACATTGTCCCAGATAACACAACGTGACAGCCTCACCCCCTCTTCAATCGTACAGTTGCGGCCGATCACACAGTCTTTTATATGGGGGGTGCCGATTATCTGCGAGTTGTCACCGACAACAACCATCCCGGACAGATTAACCGGGTCATCCAGCCTGACATCTGCGCCAAGCCTGATATCCTTGTCGGCTAAATCCTGTCTGACGCCGTCAATCCTGATGCTGACGCGCCCTTTGAAAATGTCGTGATGAGCCTCCCGGTAAGAATCGGTATTGCCGATGTCGCGCCAGTAGCCCTTTACCGCAACTCCGAAGAGCGGCTCCTTTTTTTCAAGCAGCAGCGGAAAGAGATTCTGGGAGAAGTCGAAATTTTCGCCGGGAGGAATGTACTGCAGTATTTCCGGTTCAAAAACGTAGATGCCGGTATTGATAGTATCGGAGATGACTTCGCCCCAGCCCGGCTTTTCCAGAAACTGAATGATCCTTTTCTCCTTGTCTGTTATGACTACGCCGAACTGGAGCGGGTCTTTTACCGGCGTAAGGGTGATGGTGGCCTTGGCGCCCCGCTCTTCATGGAATTTGAGCACCTTTTCCAGATTGAAGTCGGTCAACAGATCACCGCTGATAACAATAAATCGCTCATTCAGGAACTTTTCGGCAGCTTTGACGGCGCCGGCAGTACCCAGATCTTCGAGGGGGGTAACATAGGTGATCTTGACGCCGAACTCAGAACCGTCCCGGAAAAAGTTCTTGACCACCAGAGGCTGATGATACAGGAGCATCACCAGATCGGTTATCCCGTAACTCTTCAAAAGCTCAACTATATGCAGCATGATGGGGCGGTTCATGAGCGGTATCATCGGCTTCGGGAGACTACTGGTAAGCGGTTGTATCCGGGTTCCGAACCCACCTGCCATTATCACGGCTTTCATCTGTGATCCCTCCAGTGACGGCAAATCATTGCTACTGAAACAAGATTATCAGAGATGTCCGGAATGTCCATTTGCCGGATTTAATCAGTATTGTCCGGGCTTGTGTTTGTCAAGTATGGGGGAAGAGTTGTGACGCAGGCTGAAAAGTGGCTAAATGAGCTGCAAAGACATGATGTTACGGGCGATCAGTTCACAAGCCAGTTGCGCAGTCTTAGCAACCCTTCTTCGATAGATACTGCGGGAAGGTACTCCAGGTCGCGCTTGGCCGCGGAGATGTCAAACCAGTGGGCAGTGGAGAGTTCATTGGCGACAAAGCGGGTCATGGGCGGTTCGCCTGACAAACCAAGCAGGCCCCAGACCTTCTCGCAGCTTATGCCGATAAAACGTGCCAGTCCGGGAGAAATCTGGCCTTTCACCGGGGGGAGGTCAGCGGCGGCAAGAATCCTGTCCACCATCTCCCAGAGCGGTACCGGCTGGTCATTGGTTATGAAATAGGCCTTGCCCGCAATTGGCGCGCCCGGTTGCAGCCTGTCTGCCGCCAGCAGATGGGCGGCAGCCGCATTATCGATGTAAACCGTGTCTGCCAGGCAGGGACGGTCGCCGATCCGTTTCAGTCTGCCGGCCTTTGCCTTCTGAATGATCCGCGGGACAAGATGGTTGTCGCCCGGCCCCCAGATGAGATGCGGCCTCAGTGAGACTGTTGCCAGCGCGGCTGAATTTGCCTGCAATACGGCGCGTTCGGCCAGCATCTTGGTCCGGGGGTAGTGGGCTTCATAATGGTCCGGATAGGGGAGGGTTTCATCGCCCCCTTCGATATCCTGGCCGGCAAAGACCACACTGGGTGAACCGGTTGCCACCAGGCGTTTGATGCCATTAGCCCGGCAGGCGGCAATCACCGCTTCTGTTCCGGTGACATTGGCACG
This sequence comes from uncultured delta proteobacterium, assembly GCA_963787125.1. GTDB lineage: Bacteria > Desulfobacterota > Desulfuromonadia > Geobacterales > DSM-12255 > VEOV01. The sequence continues at coordinate 13,131 of CAWBBV010000001.1, read as the reverse complement.
ATGATACTCCTGATAAGCTCCCCAGATACCTGCCTTGGCAGCCACATGGAAGATTATGTCGCACCCTTTGGCCGCTGTGCACAGTGCCTCCGAATCGGCAACATCACCGCTGATCTGCCGGACACCGAGAGTGTCAAGCGCCTGGTACTTGCTACGGGAAAAGCTGACAACTTCATCGCCCCTCTCGCACAGCATTCGGACAATCGCTCCACCAAGGAATCCGCCACCACCGGTTACCAGAGCATTCATCTTAATCTCCAAGTCATTTTTAATGCCCTGGCTCAAGCGGCAGAGTCGAGAGCGTTGCCAGTCGCTGCAATTCATCTGCCTCAAAGCGGTAACTCTGGCGACAGAATTCGCACGTCACCGCCGCAAAACCTTCACTTGCGAGCAACTCCTGCAGCCCTTTGACCCCCAGTGAACAGAGCGCCTGCTCAACTTTGCTTCTGCTGCAGCCGCACCGGAAAAAAAGCTCCCGCGTCTCCAGCCGGTGATAAGGGATATCTCCCATCAGTATGGTGAGAAGCCCCTCAGTGCCGCCTTCGGCAAGAAGTTCCGAGATCGGTTCCAGCTTTTCGATCCGCTCCATAATCGCATTTATCTCAGCATCATCAGCCCGTGGCAGGACCTGAACCAGAAACCCGCCACAGAGGGCGATCTGCCCGGCAGAATCAAGCGAAACCCCGACGCCGACAGCAGAAGGGGTCTGCTCGGACTCGGTAAGATAAGCGGCAAGATCATCACCGATCTCGCTGCTGTAAAGCTGCACCATGCTGCGATACGGCTCTCCACCTGAACCGAGATCTTTTGTGACCGTCAGAAAGCCGGCCTTGCCAAGAATTCCGGGAACATTCCAGCGCCCCTCCAGCGGTTCGGCTTCGGCCGAAGGATCCCCGACTGTGCCACGCACAGACCCGTCACCTTCGGCTTCGATGATCATCTTCTGCATCGGGCCGTTACCTTCAAACTTGAGGGCGACCCGCTGATTACCCTTCAACAGCCCCCCCATGAGAGCTCCTGCTGCGAGCCCCCGCCCAAGGGCAATGCTGACGGTTGCCGATGTCTGTAACATTGCACAGATCTGGCCGGCAAGTTCGGTAGTAGAGCAGATTAGCACCCGAACTCCTCCGGAAGTGGAAATAGCGCGTATATAGTGATCTTTCATGGGATGCCTCATAGGAGTCTGTCGGACTTAGAATAAATCTGCTGCAAATTCGTCTGAACGGTCCATATTTATACGCTTTCTTGGTCAATAGAACGACTATTGCCCTTCAAAATCGACTAAATCTGTCCTCGTCCAGTCGAATTTTCGCTTCGATTTCCTAAGTCCGACAGGCTCCATAGCAAGAGATAGTAAAAAAGCCTCTGACTAAGCAAGTCAGAGGCTTTGTAGCCGGCAATACAAACGCGATTTACTTCCCTGCGCCCTTACCTTTTTTATTACAGCCACAGTCGGCAGCTTTTCCTGTTTTGTCGCAGCCACCCTTTTTATTGCAGTTCATGCTGCCACAATCCGCAGTTTTGCCGCACTTGTCGCAGCTCTTGGCTCCCTTGGCTGGCTTGTTACAGCTGTGCTTGCTGCTGCATTTGTCACAACCGCCATCCATGAGCGGACAATCATCCATGCAGCAGGAAGCTGATGCAGGCATTTTGGCTGCGGTCTTGAGCGCATCGATCTTCACCTTGATTGCATCCATTTCAGCTTTTATCGCTGCAACCCTGGCGCTGTCCGGATTTTCTTTCAGGTTTTCCCGCTGGAGATCGAACCGCTTGGTCATCATCTCCTGACGGAGATCGATGGAGTCAATCTTGAACTTTTTTATCTGCTCCGGAGTTGCGCCAGCCTTCTGGCAGGACGAACAACCGGCCTTCTTCGACTCTTTACCTGCCGCCTTCCCTTGAGCCATGGCGGTTACACCTACCGCAAGGCTGAGAACCAGAACTGTTATTGCCGCATAAAGTTTTTTCATTACATAATCTCCTTATCTGCTGATCCCGGGATACTACATTATGCCAAAATAAATGTCATTCAAATTTTTGCATATATCCGGCCACAGCTGCTGCTTCAACCGGCGTCACACCGGCCGGACTGAGAACTACCCCGAAACTCTCCGCAAATGAGTCTTTCAGGAGATTTGTCAGAAAACCGCGCTCATGTTCCACCCCTTGTTCCTCAAGGGATGTTGTCGTTGCGGCAATGTCAGTGTCCGGTTCCAGCAGATAAGTATTCCCTCTGGCGGTTATCGGCTGTAGCGGAATCGAGCCGTGCTGGAAAATCACATTTTTGAGCCTTTTCTGGGCATTGCCGCCGATTTTAAGGCCATTTATCAAGATGTCACAACTCTCGATGCCGGCGAAGCAGAGCGGCGTCCGCTCGCCTAATTTTTTTGTCAGCGGATAGTGTTCAACTGCGTAACAGGCCGGCAACCCCAGTTTGCGATAGAATGTTATCAGGAATTCTGTGAGCCGGAAGAACGCATCTTTAACGCTGCGGGCATCGGGGATGAAATCAGTCGGGCAGACCAGTGAGTAGGTAAGCTCACTGCCATGATAAATAACACCACCGCCGGTGATCCGCTTCACTACCTGCGTCCCGTCGGCACGACAGCGATCAAGAGCGATGATCTCTGCCGGTTTCTGGAAACGTCCGCAGGAGAATGCCGGCGGGTTCCAGCCGTAGGTGCGCAGAATCGGCAAGGATTTGCCCGGTTCGAAGCAGGCAAGCAGTGCCTCATCTATAGCCATATTTTCAACTCCGGACAGCAGGCCGGTATCGATAAAGCGCCAGACGGTATTGGAAGGAATGGTCATAAAGGATTCACCCGTGCAAACCGGATTTAAAGGCGCGTGTGGCAACCAGAGCCAGTGAACAAGAGGGGAGTTCGAGGACTCTCTTCTGGCTGAAACCGGCAGTCTTCAGCATGGTCGCGGTTTCGGCGAGCGTGTAGCTGCGGCCGTTATAGGTGTTGACCAGCATGTGCAGATCATAAAGGGCGCCGAAGCTGTTGGCGTCCCGGTAAAAATCGTGAACAATCAGCTGACCTTCCTCATTGAGGAGCTTACCAGCCTGCTCCAGCAGCGCCTCATTTTCAGCCGGGCTGTAACAGTGACAGATATTGGAGAAGAGCAGCAGATCAGCAGCGCCTTCATAACTTGCAATAAGCCCCGACAGCTCCTCCTTATCGAGGATATTACAGGGATGAAAGCTCAGGTTAAGCGGGGTAGAACCGGGTGCGATCTGAGCACAGACATCCGCCAGATCACAGGCAATCCCTTGCCACTCCGGGTGCCGCGCCAGAAACCGGCGCAGATACGTGCCATCACCGGCGCCGATGTCGATGATGATGCCACGTTCCGGCAACGGGCCGAGTGCAGCCCACAATTCACCGGAGCGAACCTGCGCCGTCTCGGTCATAGCCTTTTGGAAAAGTTGCAGCCGCTCCTGGTATTCATCCGGCGCCTGCTCACGGATTAAAACCCCCTGACCCTCCTGAAGAACAGTCCCCAGATTGCGCCAGTTGTCCATCAAGAGCGGTTCGAATTCCAGTACATGGCGCTGACAGGTGGCGCTCGACGAGCTGAGGTACGCCCTGGCAAAAGCAGAGAGCCTGAGCTGCCCGGCTGCCTGTTCCAGTAGGCCGACATTCACCAAAAGGGCGATGAAGCGGCTGCCTTCTTCAGGCTGCAGAGAGGTCGCGGCCAGCAGCTCAAGGGTCGTGATTGCGTCGTCTTCCAACTTGTCGACGATCCCACAGCGGATCGCCTCAGTCATGACACTGAACATGCGGTAGCCGCTGGTCAGCTGGCAGAAGGTGCGGTACGAAGTGTCGGTGGGGAGAATCTTCATGGTTGGTTTAGTAGGCTTTAATCGCTTCGTGCTTGAGATGAGTTGCCGCGGCTATCATTTCGTAATGCCGGTCGTCGTGCAAAAGAAGAGCATTGTATTCCAGCGCAACGGCTGCAATCAGGGTATCTGTCAACGGAGTATTGACCCCTTTCTGCCTGAGTATATGTGCGAGCTTGCAGGCCCGCTCCCACACCCTGGCCGAAAGATCAAAAGAGCGGAGTGCCGCCAGATCCTTGCTTAACTTATCATACTCTCTCGTTGTTTTGGCGCCGCGCAGTATCTCCATGACGATAACCGGTGTCGTCGCGATCCTGTCAGCCATGATGAGTGGCACCAGTCGCTCCTGAAACTGGGTGCCGGAGCCGCGCAGAAAGTGTATCCAGACCGATGTGTCGACCAGAATTATTTCATTTGTCATCGGCGCGGTACTCCTCCAGCTCTTCACAGGTCAGGGTAACTGCGCCAGAGGAGTACATCCCGGCAAGGTGCTCCAACCGCTTTTTTCTGATAAGTTCCTGCAGGGAGAGAGTAATCAGTTCTTTCTTTGTTTTCACCTTGGCCAGTGAAAAGGCTTCCGCAAACAGCGCGTCATCTATCGCAATAGTCGCTCTCATCATGTGCCTCCATTATACACACAATATCAACATACTATGTGCCTGTCAAATGTGTCAAATTCAGACAATATCTGCACCTGGATTACCAGAGTATCACATCCTTACTCATATTTACTGGTGCCGTGCAAAAACTGTAGTCAAATGTGAATATATGAAGGGCGTCAAATATGCCCTTTTTTTACTTTTGTCTCGTGTCAGTGGCTGTCCCCGCTGGGTTTGCCGCTGCTTACAACGGTTCGCGCCCTTGACCCGCGCCGGGGCGCCTCTCAGTCCCGGTCGGTGTCCAAGGGCCTGTTGAGCGCTTTTCGTTAGTTCATTCAGTCCTGCCTTCTTTCAACTTTGCCGTCTGAAACGTTGGTAACCTCTTTAAAAATCAATTCGCTTACTTTTTCAAATTCAGCGTTTAACTTAGGATCATCGCTTTTGTTTTCAGATATGTTAATTGCAATGTTTCTATTGCATATTCCGGAGGAATCCGACCATGATTCCGGCGTGAAACCGACCGCTATTCCGATTTGAAACCGACCAACATTCCGCTGGCAATCCGACCAGCGTTCCGGAATGAATCCGACCAACAGTTTGTAGTCGCAAGGTAACTCAACAGCGTATTGTACCCCTCATTTATTTGAGGAGGTCACAATGCCGCAGAATCGAGTTACTATGCGTAAAATCCGAGAGATACTCCGTCTTGCCTGGTCTTGCAATCAGACCAGACAATCCATTTCCGACAGTTGCGGTATCGGCAAGACAACCGTCACCGATACTCTATACCGGGCTTCTGCTGCCGGTCTGTCCTATCCCTTGCCAGCCGACCTCGATGATGAACGGCTGGAACGCCTTCTCTATCCTCAACATCCTCGTGCCATAACCAGTAGGCGGACACCTCCCGACTGGGCATCCCTGCATAACGAACTACTCTCCCACAAGAACCTGACGCTGATGCTTCTATGGCAAGAGTATAAGGAACGGGAGCCATCCGGTTACCAGTACAGTCAGTTCTGTGACCTGTTCCGGTTCTGGCGTGGCAAACTCGACCTGTCCATGCGTCAGGAACATCGTGCCGGCGAGAAGATGTTCGTGGACTACTGTGGTCAGACTATTCCGATTGTTGACTCGAGCACCGGAGAGATACGTGACGCTCAGGTGTTTGTTGCGGTCATGGGAGCCAGCAACTACACCTATGCCGAAACCACATGGAGCCAGTCCCTTGCTGATTGGACTGGTTCACATGTCAGAACATTCTCCTACTTCGGTGCCGTTCCTCATTGTCTCGTTCCAGATAATTTACTGTCTGGTGTCACCAAGACCTGCCGATATGAACCTGGCATCAATGTCACCTATCAGGAAATGGCGACTCATTACGGCACCGCTGTTGTTCCCGCCCGTGTCCGCAAACCACGAGACAAGCCCAAGGTAGAAGCCGGTGTCCAGTTCGTGCAGCGGTTCATCCTTGCCGGTTTACGACATCACACCTTCTTCAGTCTGGCAGAAGCGAATGCTGCCATCAAAGAACGGCTGGAACTTCTGAACAACCGTCCCTTCAGGAAACTTCCCGGTACCCGCAAGAGTCGGTTCGAGGAACTTGACCGTCCGGCAATGCTGCCACTGCCGGAACTCCCTTACCAGTATGCCCAATGGAAGATTGCCAGAGTGCACATTGATTACCATGTCGATGTGGAAGGGCATTTCTACAGTGTGCCGTACAGACTGGTACGGGAACAGGTCGATGTTCGCTACACGTCTGCTACTGTGGAGTGTTTCCATAAGGGAAATCGTATCGCCTCGCATCCTCGCTCGTTTGTAAAAGGGAAACACACCACTGACCCCGAGCATATGCCAACAGCCCACCGGGAGTATGCTGAGTGGACTCCGGAACGCCTCGTCACCTGGGCATCCCAGACCGGCAAGGCAACGGCGGCGGTTGTAGAATCCATTCTCTCCAGAAGAGCCTATGCGGAACATGGCTTTCGTTCCTGTATGGGAATCATCTCCCTTGGTAAAAAGTTCGGCAAGGAACGACTGGAAGCAGCCTGTGAACGTGCCCTGTTCATAAAAGGGATTAGTTACGCCAGCATCAAGTCGATTCTGAATAATAACCTTGACCAGAAACCTCTCCCCAAACAACAGGAACTGCTGACCGTTACCCACGATAACATTCGTGGTACGGATTATTACGGATGAACAAAGGAACCCCATGCTGACACAACCGACCATCGAGAAACTCAAAGTAATGAAGCTCACCGCTATGGCTCAGGCATTCACTGAGCAGATGCAACGTCCCGACATGGCGTCCCTCACCTTTGAGGAACGCTTTGGTCTGCTTGTAGACCACCAGATGACAGAACTGGAGAACCGTAGGATGCAGAATCGACTGAGAACTGCCAAGCTACGCCTGTCGGCATCAATCGAAGACTTGGACTTCAGAGATGCACGAGGTATGAACCGGTCACAGGTAATGTCCCTTGCCCAGAATCAGTGGGTGCGAAGCCATCAGAATATCCTCATCACCGGACCAACCGGAGCTGGCAAGAGTTATCTCGCCTGTGCACTGGCACAGAAGGCGTGCCGGGATGGACACACAACTCTCTACCAGAGACTGCCACGATTGCTTCAGGACATCTCCATTGCCCGCCACGATGGTCGCTATCAGAAACTTATGGCTCAGGTGACCAAGTGCGAGGTGCTGGTGCTTGATGACCTGCTCATTTCGCCGCTCTCGCAGGATGACCAGCGGGAACTGCTGGAAATCGTCGAGGAACGTTACGACCGGAAAGCGACTATTGTTACCAGTCAGTTACCCATTAAGGCTTGGCACGATGCCATGCAAGACCCAACGCTGGCTGACGCTATTCTGGATAGGCTGGTGCATAATGCCTACAAGGTCGAGCTGAAGGGTGAATCTATGCGGAAGCGACGGACAATTACTTGACCGAAACAGTAGATATGTGACAATTTAACATGAATGCTATAATTGCTATTACAAACCATAATAAACCTGACTAACGGAGCAAGATGACTATGAATAAATTTTTTCTGGTTATTTTCACCATATTACTTACTTCCCCTTGTTATGCTTTTGCTGGGAATGAAAGGATTAATCGATTCGAAGTAGAAGCCGGTGTCCTTGGAACCAAAAACATGGAAATTCATGGATACAAGCAAGAAAATGCGACTTCGGACTGGGACGCAATTGAGCCAACCGCACGTTTTGAATTCTGGTCGGTCAAAAAGGATGGGTGGAATTTTGGAGGCGTCTTACAACCTCTATATGCTCATTACTCTGATACGCTTACTAATGACCTCAATTTTAAAGGCACAGTATATCATGCAGGACAGCATGGAACCCTTGACTATCAATTTCATTCAGCTCGGGCAACAGCAAACTATCCCGTGCTTTCATCAGATATTACCGGCAACTACCTTCGGCTTGGAGGGTCAGTCATCGCACGTTATGCTGATTTAAACTTTAAAACTACGTCGGATTCATTTCATGACACAAACTTTATTGTATTCCCATTGTTCAATATTGAAGGGGAAGCTGCAATTACGTCAAATCATAGTTTCTTCACTCGGGCTGACTTTTTACCATCGCCTTCTGGCAATGTATTTTTGGACGGTCTCTTTGATGTCTTTATTGGGGTAAAAACACATCTTAAGTCAGGTAACTCAGTAGATGCAGGCATTCGATTGTTTTTTGGCGGGTATGACCCAAATAAAGCAGACGAATATGCAAATAAAATATTTTTCAACGCCGCAGTTATCAGATACTCATGGTGACGATTCGGCATTAAGCTACAGACTGTGACACCCCATACCTTGCGACTATAACTCCACTTGGTCGCTTTCGCCGGAACGCTGGTCGGATTCACAGCGGAACACCGGTCGCCATCACGTCAGTTTCCTTGGTCGGATTCACCGGAATACGCATCTATAATAATTGCTGGGAGAATCATATTTTTTGTAACTAAGCATAATAAAAATTCTATCTTTAGGTTCTGTTTGATTGAACTGCTTTATGTATCTAGTCATAAAATAACAGTCTTTGAAGGAGACGTAGTCAACGCAGTGTGGCACATCATCAACATCATCAAATTTGGAATATGATTCATTTATGATTAGATTCTTGATAGCGTGGATGTCGTTCTTGAGGATTTGACTTGAACTTATTTGAACGCTCGGTGGCATGTGTATGCATCCCGATAGCATCCAGAGGAGACAGAGGCTAAAGATAAATTTGTTTTTCATTTTATTCCTTCTCGCTACCGGATTTTTCCAGTTCACTGGAGCATTTTTTAAAATAAACACCCAGCTTGTCTCACCCCTTGAACAGCTTCATTTTCTGGCATACGGCACTGCTCAGTTTCACCAGTTTGGATTCCCACAAAAAAAGCACCCTGACATTATCTGCCAGGGTGCTTTTTATCACATTCCGCCAATTAAAAACTGTTCAAGGTTTAAACATTCCCGAATTCTGTGGAATCTTCCTGAAACGCCCAATTTGACGCCATCCAACTCCCCTCTACTCCAGGGCGCGCCAACAGCCAGGCCACCGGCGAGCGTTGTCCATCAACCCACCGCCCGGCAACCCGGCCCGCTCAACCGGCTGCGGCCACCGCTGCCGGCCTCCACCTGTGTAGCCTGCGGGGACATTCTATAGTCCACCTGTCAACTGAAAATATCGCTCTTTTAAAATCAAATAGTTAGTCATCCTTGCGGATTGCGGGCGCAGCTATCCCTTGCTTTGGTGAAATGGCGAGTCTCTCACTTACGGCAAACCTTGAGCTTAATCGTTACTTGTATCCGACATCCCCCGCCCGCATCGGGAACTGGGTTGTCTATCATTCCTTATCAAAGCTCCAAGATTTTAGTGAGATGCCCGGTATTGTCCCTCCCGAGGTCATTGCTGCCTCTACGTTGTTAAACGGGCTTATCTCGCCTACTGCCTGCCTCTAGGGTGGTTATCCCGTGAAGCAGGAAGGATTAAATGGTTCTCTCTTCTTCATAAGTGTCCAGGCCACAACCAAAAGCTTTGCCGCCAGCTTGACTTTCATCTTCAGGTTGATGCCGCGCTCAAGCTCGCGACCTCTGATTAATTTGCTAAAGTAAGTCCTGATAACCGGATTCGCTGTGGAGGCAACCATTGCCGCTTGCACCAGGGCGTAACGCAGTGCCGCTTTCCCTTGCTTGGAGATCACCGGCTTGGCACTGTTGCTGTTCTTGCCGCTCCGCTCGGCACTTAAGTCCAGTCCGGCCAGACGCACTACCTGTCCCTGATTCTGAAACCGGACAGGATTGCCGATGGCGGCAAGAACCATGGCCGAAATAATCGGACCGAATCCGGGAATAGACAGAAGGCACTCATATTCAGAAAACTGCTTTGCTGCTTTTGCCATCAACTGCTCATTACCCTTGACCGTTTCACGAATCGACTTCAGCTGGCAGACGAGACTCTTGGCCTCCCATCTGGCGGCGTCATGAACAAGGCAACCAACGGACTCTCCGGCAGTCTCCCAAAGCTCGCGCAGACGTCTTTCCTGTTCTATCCTGATCTTGCGTTTTGTAATGAGCTTCAGGAAGGCGTCGAACTCCATCCCGGCAATTTCCCTCGGGTCCAGACAATGTTCGGCAATTGAAAGAATCAGGTCGTCCGGTTGCCCTGCTTTGATGTAGAGCTGGTCCAGTTCGGGAAAGAACTGGGCAAGAACATTATTTCTCAGCCGCATTTTCAGTGCGTGCTCTTCCTTCTTCAGCCTGATCCTGAAACCAATCAGGCTGCGTAATTCACGCAGGTTCTCTTGCGGTAGCTCATAGAAGAGGCAGCGGCTCTGGCCCACCAGATCGGCAACATTGGCGGCATCCTTCTTGTCGTTCTTGTCCCAACGGCCATCCAGTAGCGCTCGATTCTTTGCCACGGCCACATTGGATACATAGACAACCTGCTCCTTCTGTCGCAGCAGATATTCGGCTAAGGGCTTGTGGTAGGAGGCTGTAGGCTCAAGTCCATACACAACCTCGACCAGGCCATGTTGATTCTTGAGATCTCCGGCTAAACTGCGCAGATTCTCGAATCCTTGTAAGCTGTTGTCAAAGATCATGTTCTTGCGTAGCGTTCTGCCATTGGGTGTTCCAAAGAAAGCATGGTGCTTGTTCTTGGCAACATCGATGCCGACTAGCAGATGTTTTTCCGAGCCCCTGACTGATGCCTTCATCTGTCTGAACAACGCCAGACTATCCGTTACAGCTTCCATTCTGTCCTCCTGGTATGTTGAATAAATGGCTATTCAATAACAGGCTGACAATAGAACTACAAGACTGGTAACTTATTATTTTATCTATAATTTCCGGGGAAAAATCTGTAGCTCTCAGTCATATATAACGTTGTTGATTAGTCAGCTAAGTGTCAAGTTAATCAACTAATCAACAACGTCCCCCCCCTGGGCGTCCCCCCTGGGAGGGGACCTGACGAAAACAAAGCCACCTATCCTTCTGAAGGATGGGTGGCTTTGTTTTCTCATGAAGTTTATGCGTGGATTACTTTAAAAAGCTGAGGATCCTGGCTTGCCCATCAGCGACCGGTCCTCCCATAAACTCTCAATATCCACAGGGCGCCCGTTGCCAGAATCCCCCCGCCGCACCAAAAAAATGAGCCCCCCAATCCGGGCGGCTCAAAGGTAGCAATAGAAAAATATTCGTAAAACAGACTCTAGTGTTTAATTGCATAAGTTAGCTATTGTATTTCTAAGCTGAGCGCCTCTGACTTCTCGTTTGCGCCAAACAAAAGGAGAAGCGGTTTCGTTGTAGCTGGCAATAAATGCTTCGATTGAATTCGTCAACTGTTCCGTGCTTGAGAAACTGGCTCCAGATAAGGTTTTACGGCTAAGTATCCCAAACCATATTTCTACCTGATTGAGCCAACTGGCCGAGGTCGGCGTAAAGTGGAAGTGGACATTGGGATGTAAGGCCAGCCAATCTTCATTTTTCTTGTGTGTACAGTAGTTGTCGAGAATTACATGAATATCTTCACCATCTGGAACCGTTGACACTATATCATCGAGAAACGCCTGAAAGTCCGGTCGTTTTTTAGTTACAGTTGTTTTCGACTGGATAGTTCCGGCGGCAACATCTAGTGCTGCAAATAGATTGATGACGCCATGCCGCTTATAGGTGCTCTTCAGGCCGCGAACAATTTTACCGCTGCTTGTCTGCACATAACCGGTTGACCGCTCCAAGGCCTGTATAGATGGTTTCTCGTCAATACAGAGTACCAATGCTTTCTGTGGCGGTGCCAGGTATAAGCCGATTATGTCGGCTGACTTTACCGAGAATTCAGGATCAGTGCTGACACACCACGAACGGTGTCGCCGCAACTGAATGCCGTTTTTACGCAGTATGCGCCAGACAACATCATCTGAGACCGCCAATGCTTTAGCCAGTGCACCGCCATCCCATGCCGCCAGACCTGCTGGCGGAGACTCTTCCAGCTTGGCGAGTATGCGCTGCCTTAACTCTAATGCTGGATATTTAGCTGGCTTGCCGGAACGGGGTTTGTCGTATAAACCCGAAAGACCATGAGCCGCAAAGCGTTTACGCCAGATGCCCACAGTCAGCGCTTGCGTATCAAGCTCGGCTGCGACCTCATCATTGCGCTTACCGGACAGACAGTAAAGTATGATTTTAACTCGCTCCACAATGCGTATTTCTTCGGTCCGGCTTCTGCTTATGCGCTCTAGCTCTTGCACGACCTTGGGCTCACAAGTTAGCGCTATTGCAACCCTGGGCATATGACACCTCCATCTCTAGTGGGATGGAGACAGTATAATACTTATATTAACTATTGCAACTAAACACTAGTTCTTCACCGGGTAGCCCGATTCAATCCAGCCGGCAATTCCGGCCGGATAGCGATAAACGTTCTTGTAGCCGTTCTCCACCAGCAACCTGGCCCCGATATGACTGCGCCGACAGGCGACAAAGCCGCAGTATACTACCACGGCATTTTCCTTGTCATTCCCGGCCGCCCTCAGGATATGCTCTTTGTCCTCCGGGGTAAGCTCTTTTTCGCTGCCCGGCATCGGGACGCTCAGAGCGCCTGGAATAGCCCCTATAACCCTGTCTTCATCCCATGGCAGGGTACTGATAATGACCATTTTCCTGCCGTCGTCAAACCACTTTTTGAACTCTTCGCTGCCAACCACCTTGTAACCACCCTGCTTGATATCCGCGGAAAACTTGATGGCGGCCTTTTCGATCGGTACTTCCAGGCCTTTGGGTGATGTGCCGCGAGTTGTTACGCACCCGGCAAGAATCAGGGTTGTAACGGCAGTCATTGCAAGGCAGTTCACTGTTTTCATGGCGACTCCTCTGATTTTGTGCAACAAAATATACGGTCGTGTCATACCTGTGTCAAATTAGAACTATGAATGGCAAAAGCTGCCTGCTATCGCCCGGGCTTATCCTGACGGGAGGCTGACAGCTTTGCGCGGCCTCACCTTGTGCAGCAGCCGGTCCATATAGTAATAGACAACCGGCGTAATGTAGAGCGTCAACAACTGCGACGTCAGGAGCCCCCCCACAACCGCCAATCCCAGTGGCTGGCGCGATTCGCCACCGGCGCCCAGACCGATGGCAATCGGCAGAGTCCCCATCAGCGCCGCCATGGTGGTCATCATG